>NZ_CP053941.1:1468714-2937429 GCF_013267195.1 Halorubrum salinarum
CGCCGCCGATGATCTTGCCGAACGTCGTCACGTCGGGGGTGACGCCGAACTTCGACTGCGCGCAGCCGAGGCCGCCCACCCGGAACCCGGTGATCACCTCGTCGAAGATCAAAAGCGAGCCGTGGTCGTCACAGAGGTCCCGCAGCGTCTCGTGGTAGCCGTCGATCGGCATGACGATGCCCATGTTAGCGAGGATCGGCTCCACGAGGACGGCGGCGATGTCGTCGCCGTGCTCCGCGAACACCTCCTTGGCCGCCGCCGGGTCGTTGAACGGGATCGGCAGGGTGTGCTCGGCGAACGACTCGGGGATCCCCGCCGTCGACGGGTGCGCGTCCCCCGGCGACCCCTCGACGAGCGTCGACTCCTGCGCGCCGTGGTAGCCGCCCTGCATCACGACGATCTTGTCGCGGTCGGTGTGGCCGCGGGCGAGCCGCACCGCCGACACCGTCGCCTCCGTGCCGGAGTTGACGAAGCGGATCGACTCCACGCTCGGAACGTGGCGGGCGACGAACTCCGCGTGTTCGACCTCGACCTCCGTGGGCGCGCCGTACATGGGCCCCTCCGCGACGTGCGACTGGACCGCCGCCTCGACCGGGTCCGGGAGGTCGTGGCCGTACAGCAGAGGGCCGTACCCCATCACCCAGTCGACGTAGCGGTTGCCGTCGGCGTCGATCACGTGGCCGCCGTCGCCGCGCTCGACGAAGAACGGATGCGGCATCGTCGCCCGGACGGAGGAGTTGACGCCGCCCGGCATGACCGACAGCGCGCGGTCGTACAGCCCGCGCGAGCGCTCGTGGTTCATACCGAACGGTTGGTGCGTCGGGCTGAAAGTAGTTGCCGAACCGGGCGAACCGGTTCGCGGATTCAAAAGGAGCCGATCGGATCGCGCGCCGCGCCTACACCGCCTCCGGCCCGGTCGCGCCCGTGCGGACCTGGAGCGCGTCCTCGACGGGCAGGACGAACACCTTGCCGTCGCCGGGCTCGCCGGTCTCGGCGGCGTCGGCGATCGCCTCGGCCACCTCGTCGGCCGGGATGTCGGCGACGACCACGTCGACTTTCACCTTCTGGTGGAGGTCGACGGTGAACTCCTCGCCGCGCCACTGGCCCTTCTTCGCGGGCTGGCTGCCGCGGCCGGAGACGTTCGTCACCGTCAGCGAGGGCGCGTTGATCTCCGCGAGCGCCTGCTTGATGGCCCCGAGCTTGTCGGGGCGGACGACCGCGGTGACCATCTTGATCTCCGCGCCCTCCTCCTCGCCGCCGTCCGCGCGGGGCGAGCCCTCCGTGGCGTCGACGACCGACGAGCCGCCGTCGGTCGCGACCGAGGGCTTGCCGAACTCGGGGTACGTCTCGACGCCGTGCTCGCTGACGTCGAGGCCGTCGCGCTCGTGTTCGGGGGTGACGCGGGCCTGTCCGACGGCCTTGAACGCGCCGAAGACGAGCCCCGTCGCGACCACGGTCCACGCCGCGATGACGACCACGCCGATGACCTGCGAGACGAGCAGGTCGACGGAGAAGCCGTTGATGCTGACGAACGGCAGCGCGAGGACGCCCAGCACCCCGGCCGAGCCGTGGACGGGGAACACCGCGCAGACGTCGTCGATCTTCATCCGGTCGGCGACGAACTCGAAGACCAGCGGGAGCTGGAGGCCGCAGAGGAGCCCGACCGCGATGGCGCCCCACCAGGTGGCGAGGTTCGCGATGCCGGTCACGCCGACCAGCCCCGCGAGCAGCCCGTTCGCGACGTACAGCGTGTCGACCTTCTTCGAGAGCGCCACCGACGCGACGGCGGCGCCGACGCCGCCCGCGGCCATGCCGAGCGTCGTGCCCAGCGAGACGCGGCCGACCGACGCGTAGCCGTCGAGGACGAGCTCGCCGCCGTCGACCGCGAACACCGTCGCGGTCGTGCCGACGTTGAACCCGTACCAGCCGAACGCAAGGATGAGCGTGCCGAGCACCGCGAACGTCATCGAGTGCCCGGGGATGACGTTCGTGGAGCCGTCCTCGGCGTAGCGGTCCATCCGCGGACCCAGCACGTACGCCGCAGTGAGGCCGGCGATACCGCCCATGCCGTGGACGATCATCCCGCCCGCGAAGTCGGTGAAGCCGAGGCCGGCCCCGCCGAGGAAGCCGCCGCCCCAGGTGATCCCCGCGACCACCGGGTAGATGACCGCCGAGATGGCAATCGTGTACGCCACGTACGCGCGGAGCTTCGCGCGGCCGGCGACCGCGCCGGAGACGATGGTCGCCGCCGTCATGGCGAAGACGGCGCCGAACAGCCAGCTGTTGACCCAGCCGCCGTCACCGAGCGCGGCCGCCGCGGAGAAGCCGGCGCCGCCGGCGATTCCCTCGACGCCGAACCCGATCAGGAAGTAGAACAGGACGCCGACGCTCCACGTCAGCAGGTTCTTGGTGAGCTGGTTGGCGACGTTCTTCGCGCGCACCTGCCCCGCTTCGAGCATCGCGAAGCCGGCGTGCATGAAGAAGATGAGGAAACACACCACCGCGACCCACATCAGGTTCACGCCCTCGGCGAGGACGCTCGGATCGATCGAGGCGAGTACGCCGGTCGTCACGATTCGACCACCCCTACTGAACGCTCGTCCGATTCAAACCGTGCTTCGCTCGTGTTCATGTGCTGAATCACGTTTCGACTCCGGGGAACGGCTATACATAAACGTTAGAGTTGAGTTTCACAAGAAGTGTGGTTGATAATACGGCAGTCGTCCGATATAAGGACGTGGCTATGGAATATAAGGACGTTTTCTCGGGCATTTCGCGGCAATCGTTGCGCCGGAAGCCAACGATCGTTGTGTCAAAATGTTATCTATTCGACCGAAATCGGTCGTTACCGGGCGCTCTGGGGCCGTGCGCGGGCCGCCCCGGCGAGTATTGCCGCCCCGCCGTCTCGCGATTCGCCGTCGTACGAGCCGTTCTTCGCGAATTCGCGGTTCTGAGGCCTTCTCGATAAAATCTGACGTTCGTCAACCCGACTCCCGGTCCGCCGGTCGATTCGATCGATCGGTCGCGATCGAGCGTGACCCCCGATCGATCCGCGCCGACCGCCGGTCGCTTACTCGGGCTTCAGCCCCTCGTTCTGGACGCGCATCACGGCCTCGCCGTCGGCGAGGTTCGGCGCGTCGACGAGGCGGACGATCCGCTTGTCGCCCTTCGACTTCCGGAGGTAGATCCGGAAGGTGGAGGCGTGCCCGAGGATGTTGCCGCCGATCGCCTGGGTCGGGTCGCCGAAGTAGGAGTCCGGGTTCGACGCGACCTGGTTGGTGACGAGGATGGCGGTGTTGTACAGGTCGCCGAGGCGCATCAGGTCGTGGAGGTGCTTGTTGAGCTTCTGCTGTCGCTCGGCGAGCTCGCCGCGGCCGACGTACTCCGCGCGGAAGTGCGCGGTGAGCGAGTCGACGCAGACGATCCGGATCGGCCACTCCGTCTCCTCGTGTTCGCCGGCCAGCTCCTTCGCCTTCTCGGCGAGGAGGATCTGGTGGTTGGAGTTGAACGCCTTCGCGACGTGGATCTGGTCGAGGAAAGCCTCGACGAGCTCCTCTAACGCCTCCTCGTCAGAGGGGGTGCCCTCGATCTCGCGGCGCTCCATCTCGTCGGCGAGGATCTCGTCGTCGAGCCCGCGGACCATGTCGTCGATCCGCTCCGGGCGGAACGTGTCCTCGGAGTCGACGAAGATACAGCCGCCGTCGAGACCGCCGTTCTCCGGCTCCAGCTGGACGTTGACCGCCATCTGGTGGGTGACCTGCGACTTCCCGGACCCGAACTCGCCGTACACCTCGGTGATCGACTGGGTCTCGATGCCGCCGCCGAGGAGGTCGTCGACCTCGTCGATCTGCCAGGAGAGCTTGCCGATCTCCTGGCGGCGCTCCAGCACGCTCGCGCCCGTCTCGAACCCGCCCACGTCGGCGGCCTCGCGGGCGGCGTTGATGATGTCCGCGGCGGACGACTCGCCGATGTCGGCGGTGTTCGACATCTCGCCGGGGCTCGCGACCGCGATCGACTGGTAGCTCTCGAATCCGTTGTCCACGAGCTTGTCCGCGGTCGCCGGGCCGACGCCGGGGAGGTCCTCGAGTTCGTCTTCAGGCATGTACCCGGTCCTTGTTCGCCATCGGGTATAAAGACTGGTTTACACCCGAGTGAAAGTGAAACGGACGCGGCGAGTCCGCTCGCTCGCGGTCCGCTCGCTCTCGCACGGACTCGCCGGAGCGGACGCGCCGACCGGCCGGTGAAACTGGTCGGCGGGGCGCCGCCGCGGCGGGTGCGCGCCTCCGCCGTCGCCGCCGCGAAAAGGACGCTATGCCGGCCGACGCGGTCTCAGAAGCCGACGCGGCGGACGTAGTCGAGGTCGCGGATCTCCACGAGCAGGTCGCCGGACAGGTCGGCGTCGGTGATCACGTACAGCTTCGGGTCGTCGGTGAACTCGGGGTCCTCGCTCAGCACCTGTCGGATCGAGACGCCGCGGTCGGCCAGGATTCCGGTCACCTCGGCGACGATCCCGGCCTCGTCGGCGGCCGCGACCTCGATGGTGAGCACCGTGAGGTCCAAGACGGGAGCGAGATCCATCAGGCTCGGCACCGACGAGATGTTGGTGAAGATGCGCTTCAGCTCGGGGTCGGCCAGGATCGCGTCCGTCGTCGAGTCGACGACGCGGCGGTCGACGTCGAGCTCGCGCGCGATGCCGGTGTACGGGATCTCGATCCCGCCGGAGACGACCCGGCCCTCCTCGTTGACGGAGAAGCCGCGCTCCAGGAAGAGCCGGATCACCGCCTGCTGGCTGGGTGACCCCTCGAACTTCTCGAGGATCTCGTCGAACATTCGTTGCTACGGATCCGCGGGACGAGGGGTTAAAAAACGGGGTTCCGTCGCGGCGGTCAGTTCGCCATCGCCGAGTAGACGCCGCCGAGGACCGCGCCGTAGACGACGTGGCCGACGAGGCTCTCGACGCCGATGTTCGGCAGCGGAGGCGCGCCCGCGAAGCCAACGGCGCCCAGCCAGATCGGCATCACGACAACGGCGAGCGCGACCCACACGACGAGGCCGTAGCCCGCGCCGGCGCCGACACCTGTCCCGATCGAGTCGCCGAGAGCGGGTCTCAGACTCGTGATCGCGACGAATCCGAGACCGATGATCGCGCCGTGAGACACGTGGATCACCCAGCCGAGGGCGCCGGCGGGCCCCGCGATGCCGTACATCGCCGGGATCCCCATCTCGAGGACGCCGGGCGTCAGTATCGACATCATCGCGCCGAAGACGAGCGCTCCGACGATGCCGCCCGTTACGCCCGCTTGCCAGTGTCCGGTCTCGGTCGGTACGTCGGTCGCCGTCGCAGTTTCTGTCGCCATGTCACTCCTGAGGTGGGCAGAAAACCGGTAATAGCTGCCGGAATAATGCGATTCGCTCGCACCGGCCCCAAAGATATATATACTTATTGAAGCCTCTGGTATGGACTAAATCCGGTTCGTCCCCGCCGGACCACTTCCGCCCCGCCACCCCACCCCTTTTGCCCGATGGCGCCGAACCCCACCCCGTGTCAGAGTCGCCGCACCTGCGGTTCTTCCCGTACGAGGAGCCCTACCCGAACCAGCGCGAGGCGATGGACAGGGTCGCCAACGCGCTGGACCGGGGGCAGGACGTGCTGTTCGAGGGCGCGCCCGGGACGGGCAAGACGCTCTCCGCGCTCGTGCCCGCCCTGGAACACGCCCGCGAGCACGACCGCACGGTCGTCATCACGACCAACGTCCACCAGCAGATGCGGCAGTTCGTCGAGGACGCCCGCGCCATCACCCGCGAGGAACCCATCCGCGCGGTCGTCTTCAAGGGGAAGTCGTCGATGTGCCACATCGACGTCGACTACCAAGAGTGTCAGACCCTCCGGGACACCACCCGCGAGATGGTCGAGACGGAGTCGGACGTCCGCGAACTGGAGTCGCGACAGCGCGAGCTGTTAGCCGAGAGCCGCGAGGGCGACGCGGGCGCCGCGGAGGCCCGCGAGGCGATCATGGACGAGCTCGACGAGCTTGAGGCCGAGCTCGACGAGTACGAGGCCGCGAACGTCTGCGAACACTACCGGAACAACCTCACCCGCGACACCGACGAGTTCTTCGGGTGGCTGTTCGAGGACGTCCGAACGCCCGAGGACGTGTACGCGTACGCCGACGAGCGCGAGCTGTGCGGCTACGAGCTGCTGAAGGAGGGGATGGAGGGCGTCGACCTCGTCGTCTGTAACTACCACCACCTCCTCGACCCGAACATCCGCGAGCAGTTCTTCCGGTGGATCGACCGCGACCCGAGCGAGATAATCACCGTCTTCGACGAGGCGCACAACATCGAGGACGCCGCGCGCGACCACGCCACCCGGACGCTGACCGAGAACACCCTCGACGCCGCGCTCGACGAGCTGGCCGACAGCGACGACTCCCGCGCGGAGCCCGCGGAGAACGTCCTCCGCGCCTTCCGCGACGCCCTCGTCGAGACCTACGAGGACGGGCTCGGGTTCGGCGGGGTCGACGAGAACTGGGAGGACGTCTCGATCGCCAACGACGACCGCCGCGACGACCTCACGCTGGCGTTCCTCCGCAACTACGAGGGGCGGGGGATAGACACCGAGGCCGAGCTCGCCGTCCAGCTCGGCCAGGCGATAGACGAGGAGTACGAGCGCCGCTACCGCGACGGGGAGGCGACGACCCGCTCGGAGTCGCAGACGCTCGCGGCCGCCCGGTTCGTCGCGACGTGGATGGACGAGGGCGCGGAGTTCGGCCAGTACCCGGTGGTCTCCGTCCGGCGCGACGCGGGCACCGACGAGGTGTACGGGCGCGCGGAGCTGTACACCTGTATCCCGCGGAACGTCACCGGCGAGCTGTTCGACGAGGTGGCCGCCTCGGTCCTGATGAGCGCGACGCTGCGCCCGTTCGACGTGACCGAGGACGTGCTGGGGCTGGAGGACGCCGCGTCGATGGCCTACGAGATGGGCTACCCCGAGGCGAACCGCCGGACGTTCGCCGCCGACGTGCCGCCGCTTTTCGCCTCGGACCGCAACGACCCGGAGACCCAGGCGGCGGTGTCGTCGCTGCTCCGCGACGCGATCCGGTTCACCCCGGGCAACACGCTCGCCTTCTTCCCCTCGTACGCGGAGGCCGAGCGCTACCACGAGCGGCTCACCGGCCCGGGCGGCGCGGCGTCCGGCGCCGCCGCCCGGGGCTCCGGCGGGGCGGGCGCGGCCGACCTCGGCCCCGTCTACCTCGACGGCCCGGGCGAGGACGAGGAGCGGCTCCGCAGCGAGTTCGTCGAGAGCGACGGCGCCGCGCTGTTCACGTCGCTGTGGGGGACGCTCGGCGAGGGGGTGAGCTTCGACGGCGACGACGCCCGCACGGTCGTCGTCGTGGGCGTCCCGTACCCGCACCTCTCGGACCGCACCCAGGCCGTTCAGGACGCCTACGACCGGGCGTTCGCGGACCGCGACCGCGCCCGCGACCCGGGGTGGACCTACGCGGTCGAGATCCCGACGATCCGCAAGACCCGACAGGCGCTCGGGCGAGTGATCCGCGGCCCCGACGACTTCGGGGTGCGGATCCTCGCGGACCGCCGCTACACGACCGCCGACATGGGGAAGTACTCGGTCCGGTCCGCGTTCCCGCCCGAGGAGCGCGAGGAGCTGCTCGACGTCGACCCGACGAAGCTGAAGTTCGCGATGCTGAACTTCTACCAGGACCACGACGCCTACGACGGCCAGCCGCCGTCGCCGTGAGTCGGTCGCGGGCGGGGTCCGCCGCCGTACCGCGGTCCTTCGCGAGGACCGCCGCCGACCCTACCCCGGCATCGACGCAATCAGGATCGAGGCCACGAGCAGGAGCCCGCTGAGCAGCGTCGTGACCACGCCGTGGATCAGCGTCATCGCGAGCACCGTCCGCCGCGGCTGCTCGTAGCTCCACCAGAACATCGTCCCGTCGACGAGGAGCGCCGCGAGGAGGATGAGCGCCCCGGAGAGCTCGAACGCGTTCCCGACGACGCTGATCACGGCGGGCAGCGGCCCGACGTAGAGGGCGCGCCGGGGGTCGACGTCGCCGAGGACGTTCCGGGCCGCGATGTGCGCTGTCACGGAGAGGAACAGCGCCAACAGGACGGTCGTCCCGAGCACGGAGACCGGCGTCACCGTCTGTAAGAGCATGGTCGGCCTACGGGGCGACGACTAAAAGTGGTCGCGGAACGCGGCCGCGTCGGTCCCGCTCCCGTCGCGGGGTCGCGGCGTCACCCCAGCAGCCCGAGCCCGTTCAGCTCCTCGACGATCACGTCGACGGCGGCGGCCGCGTCGTCGGCGCTGGTGCCGCCGGTGACGACGACCTTGCCGCTGCCGAACAGCAGCGCGACGACCTCCGGCTCGTCGAGGCGGTAGACGAGCCCGGGGAACTGCTCCGGCTCGTACTCGATGTGCTCTAAGCCGAGGCCGATCGCGATCGCGTTCAGGTTCAGGCTCTCGCCGAGGTCGGCCGAGGTGACGATGTTCTGGACCGTTATCTCCGGGTCCTCGATGGGGATCTGGAGCGCGCGGAGCTCCCCGAACACGGTGTCGAGGCTCTCGTGGACCGCCTCGATCGAGTTCGCCCCCGTACAGACGATCTTCCCCGACCGGAAGATCAGCGCGGCCGATTTCGGGTCCGTGGTCCGGTAGACGAGCCCGGGGAACTGCTCGGGGTCGTAGTCGGCGCCCTCGAGGTCCATCGCGACGCTCTGGAGATCGAGCTCCTGTCCGATCCCCGTTGAGGCGACGACGTTCTCTACGGTGATCGTCTCCTTCGGGTCGGCCGTCATCACTTCGATTCTCGCCCGAGATCACTTAAATGGTGGCCGGCCGGAACCGCCACGCTATTGCCGCCGCCGCGCGGAGCCGTCGGCGTGTACTGGCTCGAACTCGCCGGCGAGACGGACGCCTTCGCGGCCCGCGAGGCCGCCACCGCCGCGACCGGCGTCGACCTCCTCGCGCCGGGCGTCGCGCGCACCGGCGGGATCGACCGCGATCACGCCGGTCGGCTCGCGTACACCCGCGCCGCGCACGAGGCGATCGCGCGGACGGACGCCGACGTCGACGCCGCGGCCGCCGCGCTCCGGGCCGCGTCGCTCGACCGCTCCGGGACCGTGGCGGTCCGCGCCCGCGACGTCCGGGCCACGGCCGGCGTCTCGACGGGGGCGGCCGAGCGCGCGCTCGGCAGCGTCCTCGTCGACCGCGGGTTCGAGGTCGACCTCGACGACCCTGATCACGTCCTCCGCGCGCTGTTCGCGGCCGGCCCGCGCGCCGAGCACGACGCGGTGGCCGGCGCGGACGGCGGCGACGCGGACCTGTGCGCCCTCGGCTGGGTCGCGGTCGAGGCGGCCCGCGACTTCGCGCCGGACCCCACCGACCGCCCCTTCTTCCAGCCGGGGAGCATGGCCCCGGCCGACGCCCGCGCCTACGCCAACCTCGCGGGCGCCGCCCCGGGCCGGACCCTCCTCGACACGATGTGCGGTACCGGCGGCCTCCCGCTGGAGGCCGGCCTCGTCGGCGCCGACGCCGTCGCCTGCGACGCGCAGGCGAAGATGGTCCGCGGCGCGCGGGAGAACCTCCGCGAGTACCTGGGCGAGGCCGGCGGCGACGGGGCCCCCGACTGGCACGTCGCGCGCGGCGACGCGACCGCGCTCCCCCTCCCCGACGACGCCGTCGACGGGGTCGCGTTCGACGCCCCGTACGGCCGGCAGTCGAAGATCGCTCGCCACGAGCTCGCGGACCTCGTCGGTGGCGCGCTCGACGAGGCCGCTCGGGTCGCGCCGCGCGCGGTGCTGGTTGCGGACCGCGACTGGCGCGCCCCCGCCCGCGCCGCCGGCTGGACCGTCGACGCCGCCTTCGAGCGCCGCGTCCACCGCTCGCTGACGCGCCACGTGCTGGTGTTGCGCCGCGGCGACGCGGGGTGATCGGCAGCGAGCGCGGCGGGGATTCCGCCGGACCGAGAGTGAACGACCGATCGGCGGAATCGCTTCTTTCGGAGGCTCGTGCGACAAGTTTCAGTTTCGCCCCGGCGCCGGGCAACGGTTAAGTGCGCGGCCTCTCGTGGTACTCGCATGACCGGGGACGCCGGGGACATGCTCTCGTGGGACGAGTCCGTGTTCCGCGATGAGTCGGTGTTCGAGATCGACCACGTCCCCGAGACGTTCCGCCACCGGGAGAGCCAGCTGGAGAACCTGAAGTACGCGCTCCGCCCCGCGGTCCGCGGCTCCCGCCCCCTCAACACGATGGTCCGCGGCCCGCCCGGCACCGGGAAGACCACCGCGGTCCAGAAGCTGTTCGGCGAGCTGGGCGCCCGGACCGAGGTCCGGACGGTGCGCGTCAACTGCCAGGTCGACTCGACACGCTACGCGGTGTTCTCCCGTCTGTTCGAGGGTATCTTCGAGTACGAGCCGCCCTCCTCCGGCATCTCCTTCAAGAAGCTGTTCGGCCAGATCACCGACCGGCTCGTCGAGGAGGACGAGGTCCTCGTCGTCGCCTTAGACGACGTGAACTACCTCTTCTACGAGAACGAGGCCTCCGACACCCTCTACTCGCTCCTGCGGGCCCACGAGGCCCACTCCGGCGCGAAGATCGGCGTCATCGTCGTCTCCTCGGACCTCGGCCTCGACGTGATCGACGACCTCGACACCCGGGTCCAGTCCGTCTTCCGCCCCGAGGAGGTGTACTTCCCCGTCTACGACGCGACCGAGATCTACGACATCCTCGCGGAGCGCGCCAAGCGCGGCTTCCACGAGGGCGTCATCGGCGACGCCGAGCTGGACCGCGTCGCGGACCTCACCGCCGAGAGCGGCGACCTCCGCGTCGGCATCGACCTCCTGCGCCGGGCCGGGCTCAACGCCGAGATGCGCGCCTCGAAGACGGTCTCCGAGGAGGACGTCGAGGACGCCTACGACAAGTCGAAGCACGTCCACCTCTCGCGGTCGCTCCGCGGCCTCTCCGACTCCGAGCGCGACCTCGTCCGGGTCCTCGCCGAACACGACGGCGAGCGCGCCGGCGCGGTGTACGACGCCTTCAACGACGCGACCGACCTCGGCTACACCCGCTACTCCGAGATCATCAACAAGCTCGACCAGCTCGGCGTGATCGACGCCGAGTACGCCGACGTCGATGGCCGCGGCCGCTCCCGCGAGCTCTCCCTCGCCTATGACGCGGAGGCGGTGCTGGACCGCTTGGAATAGCTCTCCCGCGCCCGCGCCTCGCCACCCCGACGCCTTTTCAACGCCGCCGCACGCAGTCGACCACATGAAGACGAGCGGCGGGAGCGACGCGATGAAGCGGCGCGCCGGCGAGTCGGCGGCCGAGGCGGTGACTGACGGAGACGTGGTCGGCCTAGGGACCGGGTCGACCGCGGCGCACGCCATCCGGCGCCTCGGCGACCGGGTCGACGCCGGCCTCGATATTCGGGGGGTCCCCACCTCCTTCGCGAGCCGCGAACTCGCGGCCGAGGCGGGAATTCCGCTCCTCGACCTCCCGGACGCGGTCGGCCCCGACGGACCGGGGATCGACGTCGCGATCGACGGCGCCGATCAGGTGGCGACGGGCGCGGAGGAGTCTGATTCCCCAGATTCCGGCGGCGCGCTGATCAAGGGGGGCGGCGCGGCCCACGCCCGCGAGAAGCTCGTCGACGCCGCCGCGGACCGCTTCCTCGTCGTCGCGGACCCCTCGAAGGAGTCGCCGCGGCTGGACCGGTCCGTGCCGGTCGAGGTGCTGCCCGCGGGGCGGACCGCGGTCGCGGCGGCGATCCGGGACGCGGGCGGCGAGCCGACGCTGCGCCGCGCGGAGCGGAAGGACGGCCCCATCGTGACGGACAACGGGAACCTCGTGCTGGACTGCGCGTTCGGCGAGATCGCCGACCCGGCCGCCCTGTCGGCGACGCTGTCGGCGGTCCCGGGCGTGGTCGAGCACGGGCTCTTCGTCGGGCTCGCGGACGAGGTTCACGTCGGGACGGAGTCCGGCGTCCGGGTCGACGAGGTCTGAACCGTCGTCGAGCGGCGACGCGGGCGACGGCGCGGTCGCTGGCCGGTCGGCGTTCAAATAAAATGGAACGGAAACGGGTCCGCCTTACAGGTCGCGCGGCTGGACCGTCTTCCGGTCGTTGGCCTCGGCGCGGCGCGCGGCGTCTTCGAGCAGCTCGTCCACTTCGTCGTCCAGCGCGTCGTAGAAGTCCGAAGCGACGTTCTTGTCGTCCAGGGCTTCCTTGACGGCCGCTTTGACAATGAGGTCTGCCATGCGATCGGGCCTACCCGGTGATGGTTAATAAGAGTTCCTGAATTCGCCCGCGAGGGACGCCGTGACGCCGGTTCGCGGGGGGCTGCGAGGATAGTCGCTTATAAGCCTTGTGGGATTCTCGTCCGCGCTCCGCCGCGACGGCGCTCGGAACCGCCTCGGATCCCGAGTCGGTCCGGCCTCGATCGAGTCGCACCCCCGTCGCGTGACGCCCGCGGGCTCGCTCCGCCTCCGGCCGATGTCGGCGCGCGGCGGGCCGGGCCGCGAACCGACAGGTTCGACCGGGGCCGCCGCGCACCACCGTCCATGCGAGAGACGCTGGCGGCGCTCGAAGCGGGCGACATCGGGATCGAGGAGGCGGAGTCGCGGCTCGCGGGCTACGCGACCACGGACGCGGGGCGGTTCGACGCCGCCCGCGAGCGGCGGCGCGGGATCCCCGAGGCGATCCTCGCGGAGGGGAAGACGCCCGCGGAGGTCGCCGCGCTGGCGACCACGGCGCTCGACACCACCGGCCGGGCGCTCGTGACCCGCGCGGACGAGGCCGCCGCGTCCGCGGTCGCCGCGGCTGTCGGCGACGCCGACGCGGACGCGACGGTCGACCGCGACGACCGCGCCGGCACCGTCGTCGTCCACGCCGCCGACTTCGAGCCCCCGTCGCTCGACGCCGCGGTCGCGGTCGTGGCCGCCGGCACCGCGGACGCGGCGGTCGCCGGCGAGGCGGCGGTCGTCGCCCGCGAGGTCGGGGCCGCGGTCGACCGGGTCGACGACGTGGGGGTCGCCAACCTCGACCGGATCCTCGACCAGGTCGACCGGGTCCGCGAGGCCGACGCGGTCGTGGTCGCGGCCGGCCGCGAGGGGGCCCTCCCGACCGTCGTCGCCGGCCTCGTCGACGCCCCCGTGATCGCCGCCCCCGTCTCGACCGGCTACGGGGTCGGCGGCGAGGGAGTCGCGGCGCTGGAGGGGGCGCTCCAGTCGTGCTCCGTGCTCACGACCGTCAACGTCGACGCCGGGTTCGTCGCCGGCGCGCAGGCCGGCCTGATCGCCCGCGCGGTCGACGCGGCCCGGGCCGAGTGAGGGCGCCCGTCTGCCGCGGTCGGCCCCCGAGCGGAGCCCCGGTCGACGGCGCGGATCGCCCCGTCGATGTCCCCCTCGATCGCCGCGGATCGCGGGGGGATTAAACGCGCGAATACCGGAAGTCGACGGGCCCGAGAAAGGGTATTTGTTCGTCCAGTCCCTACCGATCGTGCCGACGCACGTCGGCATCACATGCCACGCTGTGACCACTGCGGGTCGCACGTCTCGGACCGCTTCGCGCGCGTCTTCGCGGACGAGCACGGCGACCTGAACGCGTGCCCGAAGTGCTCCGCGAACGCGGGCATCGCCGAGGTGTCTCGCGAGCGGACGCGAACCGGGGACTGACCGCCGAACCGCCGATGTGAGACCGAGCGCACGGAGAGCGGCGGCTCCGTCCAGTCCCCCTTCCGGGCACATCCGTACCCACTTTGCGCTCGCGCTCGCACAGTCGGCCGTGGCCGACCACTACGTGTACGTGATCGAGTGCGCCGACGGCACCCTCTACACCGGGTACACGACCGACGTCGAGCGCCGCGTCGCCGAGCACGACGCCGGGGAGGGCGCGAAGTACACCCGCGGGCGGACCCCCGTAACGCTGCGTCACGTCGAGTCGTTCGACTCGCGGTCGGCGGCGATGTCGCGGGAGCACGCCGTCAAGTCGCTGTCGCGCGCCGAGAAGGAGCGGCTGATCGACGACGGGTAGGCCCCGTCTCGGAGCTACTCCACGAGGCGTTCGATCTCGGTGACGAGGATACCGGTCGCGCCCACCGAGCGCAGCTCCGAGATGGTCTCGAACACGTCGCGCTCGTCGACGACGGCGTGGACCGCGACCATCCCGTTGCCGTTCTCGTCGGCTTCCACGTCCATCACGGTCGGGCCCCCGAGCCCGGGGATCACGTCCTTCACCGCGTCGAGCCGCGCCTTGGGCGCGTTCATCATCAGGTAGCGGCGGCCGTCCGCCGCGAGGACCGACTCGAAGGCAGTCAGTACCTGCTCGACCTTCGGGTCGTCGACCACGTCCGGCCGGGCGAACAGGCGCACCGAGGAGTCGAGCACGTCGTCGATCACGGCCAAGCGGTTCACCTTCAGCGTCGTCCCCGTCGAGGTGATGTCGACGATGGCGTCGGCCATGTCGACGTGCGGCGTGAGTTCGGTCGCGCCCGTCACGGTGACCACGTCGGCGTCGACGCCCACGCGGTCGAGGTACGCCTCCGTGACGCTCGGGAACTCGGTGGCGACCGTCCGCCCGGCGAGGTCCTCGACGGCCGCCACGTCGCCGTCCTCCGGCGCCGCGAGGACGAGCTTACAGGAGCCGTACCCCAAGTCGAGCAGGTCGACGAGGTCGCCGTCGGCCGCCTCGTCCGCGGAATCGACGACGCCGCCCGACTCGGCCGCCTGGTCGAGGCCGGTGACGCCGAGGTCGGCGGCGCCGTCGCGGACGTACTCCGGGATGTCGGCCGCCCGCGCGAACAGCACCGTCACGTCCTCGTCGACGGTGTCGGCGTACAGCTGGCGGTCGGCGGTCTCCTCGACGTGGAGCCCCGCGCGCTCCAACAGCGAGAGCGTCGGCTCGTGTAGGCGGCCCTTGTTGGGGACGGCGATGCGCATACGCGACGACTCGCGGGGACAGGGGGAAACGTTTTCGTCCGGAGCGCGAGGCGGGTGTCGACGCGGGACTGTTTATAAACAAACGCCGTGGCGCGTGCCTCCGAGCGCCCGCAGGGCGTGAGGAGCACGCGCGAGGGAGTCGCTGGCGCCGACGGCGCCAGCGACGAGGCTGGGGAGGCGTGAGGTGCGGTGCTGTGTGGGGCGGGACTCAAAGGGGCAGCCGCGGGGGCCGCGTAGACGAAGTAAGCACCGCAACGAGGGAGCGAACGGAGTGAGCGACCGAGTGAGGAGCATAGCGAGTGTACGCGGCCCCCGCGGCTGGGGCTTTGGAGGTGTTCGCGGCCGGTCCGTGAGTGGCCGTTTGTGAGCGAGCGACCGGCCCTTTGGGGTGTTTGCCGTCGATCTACAATCGATTATTCACAGGCGAACCGCCGGTCGTGTCGAACCTCCTTCTGACCATCAAGTACGCGACGGGGAGACAGCCGGCGAACGCGACCGGCCAGACGGTCAGCTGCGAGATCGGGTCGGGCGGCGAGACGAGGCTCCCGACGACCAGCCCCGCGGGACCGGCGACGGCGACGATCGCGGTGGCCTCCTCCCACCGCGACGCCGGGTACCGTCGGGAGCGCCCGCGGCGCCACCACAGCATGTAGTACAACAGTACGATCCCCGAGACCGGGGCGAGGACGCCCCAGAACCCCGGGTGGTCGCTTCCGCGGGCGTGCGAGTCGAAGTTGACCCACGCGCCGATCGCGACCCAGACGAGCAGGAAGCAGAGGACGCCGACGGCGACGGCGGGCGTGAGTTGGAGGGACACGCCTCCGTGTGCGTCCGGGCGACAGGTAGGTCTTTTCGCCGAATCCGAGACGCTCCGTCGCGGTCGCGTCGTCGCCGTCGTCCCCGTGGCCGCGCCGCTCAAGTGTATCGCCGCCCAACGACGCGTATCGTGAGCGACGCCGACTCCCCCCTCTCGGAGGACCGCCCGACCGTCGACCGCCCGCTCCGCGTCGACGCCCCGTTCGAGCCCGCGGGCGACCAGCCCGAGGCCATCGAGGGGCTGGTCGAGGGGTTCGAGTCGGGCGCCGACAAGCAGACGCTGCTCGGCGTGACGGGGTCCGGGAAGACGAACACCGTCTCGTGGGTCGCCGAGGAGCTCGATCAGCCGACGCTCGTCCTCGCCCACAACAAGACGCTCGCGGCCCAGCTGTACGAGGAATTCCGCGAGCTGTTCCCGGACAACGCCGTCGAGTACTTCGTCTCCTACTACGACTACTACCAGCCGGAGGCGTACGTCGAGCAGACGGACACGTTCATCGACAAGGAGATGTCGATCAACGAGGAGATCGACCGCCTCCGCCACTCCGCGACGCGCTCGCTGCTCACCAGGGACGACGTGATCGTCGTCGCGAGCGTCTCGGCCATCTACGGGCTCGGGGACCCGCAGAACTACCGCGACATGGCGCTGCGGTTGGAGGTCGGCGAGCGGATCGGCCGCGAGGAGCTGCTCACCCGGCTCGTCGACCTGAACTACGAGCGCAACGACGTGGACTTCACGCAGGGCACGTTCCGCGTTCGCGGCGACACCGTCGAGATCTACCCGATGTACGGCCGGTACGCGGTCCGGGTCGAGCTGTGGGGCGACGAGATCGACCGGATGATCAAGGTCGACCCGATGCACGGCGAGGTCGTGAGCGAGGAGCCGGCGGTGATGCTCCACCCGGCGGAGCACTACTCGATCCCGGACGACAAGCTGGAGCAGGCGATCGCCGAGATCGAGGACCTGATGGAGAAGCGGGTCAGCTACTTCGAGCGGCAGGGCGACCTCGTGGCGGCCCAGCGCATCGAGGAGCGTACCACCTTCGATATCGAGATGCTGCGGGAGGCGGGCTACTGCTCCGGGATCGAGAACTACTCGGTCCACATGGACGACCGCGAGTCGGGCGACGCCCCGTACACCCTGCTCGATTACTTCCCCGACGACTTCCTCACCGTCGTCGACGAGTCCCACCAGACGATCCCCCAGATCAAAGGGCAGTACGAGGGCGACAAGTCGCGGAAGGACTCGCTGGTCGAGAACGGGTTCCGGCTCCCGACCGCGTACGACAACCGCCCCCTGACGTTCGAGGAGTTCGAGGAGAAGACGGACCGAACCCTCTACGTCTCGGCGACGCCCGGCGACTACGAGCGCGAGACCTCGGATCAGATCGTCGAGCAGATCGTCCGCCCGACCCACCTCGTCGACCCGAAGGTGGAGGTGACCGACGCGACGGGGCAGGTCGACGACCTCCTCGACCGCGTCGACGACCGGATCGAGCGCGACGAGCGCGTCCTCGTCACCACGCTCACCAAGCGGATGGCCGAGGACCTCACGGAGTACCTCGAGGAGGCCGGCGTCGACGTGGCGTACATGCACGACGAGACGGACACCCTCGAACGCCACGAGATCATCCGCGACCTCCGCCTGGGAAACATCGACGTGCTCGTCGGCATCAACCTGCTTCGCGAGGGGCTCGACATCCCGGAGGTGAGCCTCGTCGCAATCCTCGACGCCGACCAGGAGGGGTTCCTCCGCTCCACCACGACCCTCGTCCAGACGATGGGCCGGGCCGCGCGCAACGTCAACGGCGAGGTCGTCCTCTACGCCGACGAGGTGACCGACTCGATGGAGGCGGCCATCGAGGAGACCCAGCGCCGCCGCGAGATCCAACTGGAGTACAACGAGGAACACGGCTACGAGGCGACCACCATCGACAAGCCGGTCAGCGAGACGAACCTCCCCGGGTCGAAGACGGACACCTCCAACGTCAGCGTCGGCGACGTGGAGAGCGAAGACGAGGCGAAAGCGCAGATCGAGGCGCTCGAAGACCGCATGGACGAGGCCGCGAGCAACCTGGAGTTCGAGCTGGCGGCCGACATCCGCGACCGGATCGCGGAGCTGCGCCGGGCCTTCGAGATCGACGCGGGCGACGAGGGCGTCCCGGCGCCGGCGATCGACGAGTAGCGACCCTCCGCGCCGGGACAGACGCGGGCGACGCCCGATTCTCAGTCCGCGTCACCGTGACGGCGGGATTTTTACCTCGGAACCGCACACTCTCGGCCGTGTACCGTCGTGCCGTCGTCGCCGGAGCGCTCGCCGCAGCCACCGGCGGGTGCGTCGACCGCCTCCACGACGTCGCCGCCTCGGCGCCGGGCGATCTCGGCGTGCGGAGCCGCTATATCGACGGCAACCCGATGGTCGACTCGCGCAGCGTCCTCGCCCGGCCCGAGGAGCTGTTGACGCACGCGGCCTCCTTCCGCTCCGCCTCCTCGGCCCGCGGCGCGCTCAAGCCCGACGCGACCGAGTCGCGCGAGTTCGTCGAGCGCACCGACTTCGTCGACGACGGCGGCGACGCGGTGCTGGTGATCGCCCAGCGGCTCACGGCGCCCGAGGTCAAGCTCCGGCTCGGCGGGATCAGCCGGACGGGCGACCACTCGCTCCGGATCGCGGTCGACCAGAGCGGCGTCCGCGGCGAGATCGAGACCGACGACCCGGTGGTCAAGACGCTCCTGTTGCGGCTCTCCGACGAGCGCGGCCCGCCGAAGCGAGCGGTTGTCGTCATCGGGGACGGCCGCGCCGGGATCACGATCTGACGGTCGGGGTCGCCTCGCCTTCCCCACCGACCGCGCCTCCGTCCCGCGATCGTTTTGTGGCCGGAACGTCTCTCCCCGACCATGTCACTCCGCAGTCGGCTCCTCGGCTCGGCCCTCCTCGCCGTCGGCGTCGCCGCGCTTGGGCTGGCCGGAACGGTCGCGCCCGGCTTCGTCCCTTCGCCGTCGTCGCCCAATGGAATCTCGTTCGTCAACCCTTCACACGTCTCGCTCCTCGCCGCCCCCGCGCTCCTCGCAGCCGGGTCGGTCTTGCTCGTCGGCGGCGCGGCAGCCGCGGGTGGCACCGACCGCTCCGCGCGCGCCGCGCTGGTCGCGCCCGCGTTCGGCGCCGCCGCCGCGTTCGGCGTCGGTCTCGTACTCGCGCCCGCGTCGGTCCCCGAAACGGCGACGAACCCGGCGGCGCACGCGGTCCTCATCGGCCGTGGCAGCGGAATCGCCGCCGGCGCCGTCGTCGGTGCGGCCCTGGCGCCGGTGGTTCAGGCGTCGCTCACGGAGGACACCGCCGCGCTCCTCGCCGGCGCAGTCCTGTTACTGGCGGCGATCGCGGCGGGAGCGTCTCTCCCCCTCTCGCTTCTCGCCGGCGGCCTCGGCGGTGCGGTCGCCGTCGGCCTGCTCTGGGCGGTCGACCCCGAACGCTGGCGGCCCTGAGTCCGGGGATCAACCGCTCACGTCTCGACGCTCCCTCGTTCGCGCCCAGATTCGAGTTCGTCCCTCTCGCCGAACTGTCCGGCGGAGCCCTCGCGATTGGACCAGCGTCGACGCCGCCAGTTGGGTGCTGTCGCGACCTCCCGTGACCGGACCTCACCGCTGAGTCACCGTCACGGCACCGCTCGTTCGTCAATCGGACGAACGACTCCGATCTCGCAGTGTGAAAGTGAATTTGTAGTATTACAACTTTGTTGGTAATACTTATACCAGTGGAGTCTGTGTGGTCTGACACGGTTCACGCGGCTACGCTCACGTCACGCTGTGAGACCGTCCCCCGAGCGACACGACTGCGGTCGGACTCACCGGACCGACGCTGGAGTGGCAGAGGCAACCCAACGAAATCGGTCACGTTCGAGATGACCAAGATGAGTGAAAGCGACAACGCGAACACGAACGCGAGCACAGGCGCAGATACGGAGAGGGACATCTTCTCGGAGAGAACGCAGCTGAAGCCCTACGAGTACGGCGACTTTCTCGACTACGTCGAGGCGATCCGGAACAGCTACTGGGTCCACACGGAGTTCAACTTCGACGGCGACGTCCAAGACTTCAAGGTCAACACGACTCCCGCCGAGCAGACCGTTATCAAGCGGACGATGTTGGCCATCGCACAGATCGAGGTACAGGTGAAGACCTTCTGGTCGGACATCTACGCGGAGATGCCCAAAGCCGAGGTCGGGAACGTGGGCATGACCTTCGCGGAAAGCGAGGTGCGCCACATGGACGCCTACAGTCACCTCCTCGACGTCTTGGGGATCACGGACGACTTCGAGCAGGTGACGGAGGAGCCGGCGATGAAAAAGCGGATCGAGTACCTCGACGAGTACCTGGACAGAAGCGAGAGCGACGACGAACGGGAGTACGTGATGAGCATCCTGCTGTTCAGCGCGTTCGTCGAGCACGTATCGCTGTTCAGCCAGTTCCTCATCATGACGAGCTTCGACAAGCACGAAAAGAAGTTCACGGGGATAGCGAACGCCGTCGAAGCGACCAGCAAGGAGGAGCAGATTCACGGGCTGTTCGGGGTCGAACTGGTAGAGACGATCAGAGCGGAGAACCCGGACCTCTTCGACGACGATTTCGAGGACGAGGTCCAGGCGGCCTGTCGGCAGGCCTACGAGGCGGAGACGGAGATCCTGGACTGGATATTCGAGGACGGCGAACTGGAGTTCCTCCCCCGCCCCCACGTCGACGCGTTCCTGCGAGACCGGTTCAATCGGAGCCTGGACAACGTCGGCGTGGACCCGATATTCGAGCCGGACGACGACCTGCTCGAAGAGACGCGCTGGTTCGACGAGGACATCATGATGACGAAGGATAACGACTTCTTCAGCAAGCGGTCGACCACGTACAACAAGCACACGCAGAGCGTTACCGCGGAGGACATGTTCTAAAATGGCACAAACAGCACTCGACGGCGTTTCGGAACAGTACACGGAACCGTTCTACTGGTTGAACGAGGACAGCAGGGAGTTCCTCAGAGAGGGGTACCTGATCGAGGGCGTCGAAGCGGAAGAGCGGGTCAGACAGATCGCCGAGCGCGCCGAAGAGATCCTCGGTGAGGATGGGTTCGCGGACCGGTTCTACGAGTACATGAGCCGCGGCTTCTACAGCCTCGCCAGCCCGATATGGGCCAACTTCGGACTGGACAGGGGGCTTCCCATCAGCTGCTTCGGCAGCTACATGGAAGACAACATCGAGAGCATCCTCTACACCCAGGCCGAGGTGGGTGAGATGACCAAGCAGGGCGGCGGCACGAGCGGGTACTTCGGCGAGCTGCGGCCACGGGGCAGTCCGATAACGAACAACGGCAAGAGCAACGGGAGTTACAGCTTCACGGAGCTGTTCGACACGATCATCAACGTCATCAGCCAAGGGGAAACCCGGCGCGGGCAGTTCGCCGGCTACATCGACGTCGAACACGACGACCTGGAGGAATGGCTCAACATCAAAACCGAGGGGGACCCGGTACAGGACATCTACTACGGCGTCATCGTCGGTGACGACTGGTTCCAGGCGATGATCGACGGCGACGAGGAGAAGCGAGAGACCTGGGCGGACATCATCGAGACCCGGATCAACGTCGGCGTTCCGTACATCATCTTCCGGGGGAACATGAACGAGGGGAAGCCGCAGGTCTACAAGGACAAGGACTACCAGATAAACGCGTCCAACCTCTGTACCGAGATAGCGCTGCCGGCCACCGCGGACGAGAGCTTCGTCTGCTGTCTCTCGAGCATGAACGCGCTCCACTACGACGAATGGAAGGACACCGATGCGGTGGAGACGCTGACCCGGTTCCTGGACGCGGTGATGGAGGAGTTCATCCAGCGCACAGAGGGCGTCCGGTTCATGGAGCGGGCCGTGCGGTTCGCGAAGCGACACAGAGCGATAGGGATCGGCGTCCTCGGGTGGCACAGCTACCTCCAGCGCAACATGATCCCCTTCGACAGCATGGAGGCGATGGAGAAGAATGAGGAGATATTCCGGACCATCAGCGAGCGGAGCTACGAGGCGAGCGAAGCGCTCGCCGACGAGTTCGGGGAGCCGGAGGTGCTCGAAGGGTACGGCAGGCGGAACACGACGACGATGAGCGTGGCTCCGACGAAGTCGAGCAGCGTCATTCTGGGGCAGGTCAGTCCGAGCATCGAGCCGCTGAAGTCGAACTACTTCGTGCGGGACGGTGCGAAGCTGAAGTCGACGCAAAAGAACAGGTTCCTTCAGGCGATACTGGCGGAGCGAGGCAAAGACACCCGCGAGGTCTGGGACAGCATCGCGAACAAGGACGGGAGCGTCCAGCACCTCGACTGCCTGACCGACCGAGAGAAAGAGGTGTTCAAGACCTTCGCCGAGATTCCGCAGATGGCGATCATCAATCAGGCGGCACAGCGGCAGAAACACATCGACCAAGCACAGAGCGTGAACGTCTCGATCGACCCGAGCGAAGTGAGCGTGAAAGAGATCAATCAGCTCTACATCGAAGCGTGGAAGAAGGGCGTCAAGAGCCTCTACTATCAGCACAGCGTGAACGCCGCACAGAAGTTCAGTCGAGACATTCTCGAGTGTCGGGCCTGTGAGAGCTGATCGCTGCTCGTAGTCGGCCCGCCCGTCACCCCGGTCCCTCCGTCTTCGAATCCAGGTCGCCGTCGGCCTGCTCCGGGCTGTCGACCCCGAGAACGCCGGCGGCCTGAGAACGCGCCCCGTCGCGCGGCCGCGACCCCGCTCCCGGCCTAATCGCTCGGCCGCTCGCTCTCCGTTTCGAGGTCGATGTCGGCCTCGTCGACCTCGAACTCCTCCACCTCCGCGTCCGGGATCTCCTCGCCGTCGCGGCTCGCCGAGAGGTTCTCGTCGGAGTAGCTGTCGAGCTCCTCCAACGCGGACTCGATGTCCTCCAAGCCGAGCATCTGCTCCGTCTCCGCGTCGAACTCCTTGCTTTCGAGCCCCTCCATCTCCTGGACGTCGGAGCCGGAGAGGGCCTTGCCGTAGCGGCCGACCAGACTCGTCAGCTCCTGCGGGAGGACGAAGGTGGTGGACTCGCCCTTGCCGATCTCTTCGAGCGTCTCCATGCCGCGCTCGATGATGGCGCGCTCGCCCATCGACTCGGCGGACCGCGCCCGCAGCACGGTCGAGATGGCGTCCCCCTGCGCTTCGAGGATCTGGGACTGCTTTTCACCTTGCGCGCGGATGATGTTCGACTGCTTGTCACCCTCCGCCTGCTCGACGGCGGAGCGGCGTTCCCCCTGCGCTTCGAGGATCATCGCGCGCCGGCGGCGCTCCGCGCCGGTCTGTTGCTCCATCGCGCGCTGGACCTCTTGCGACGGGCTCACCTCGCGGACCTCGACGGCCTCGACGCGGATCCCCCACTCGTCCGTGGGCTCGTCGAGCTCCTCGTTGATCCGGTCGTTGATGAGCTCCCGCTGCGAGAGCGTGTCGTCGAGCTCCATGTCGCCGATGACCGCGCGCAGGGTGGTCTGCGCGAGGTTCGAGACGGCGTTCTTGTAGTCGTCCACTTCGAGGAACGCCTTCTTGGCGTCCATCACCTTGATGTAGACGACCGCGTCGGCGGTCACCGGGGAGTTGTCCCGCGTGATCGCCGACTGGCTCGGCACGTCGATCGTCTGCGTCCGCATGTCGAACGCGTACGTCCGGGAGACGAACGGCGGAATGATGTGAACGCCCGGGTCGAGCAGCTTGCGGTACTCGCCGAAGACGGTGAGCGCCTCCTTGTCGTAGGCGTCGACGATCTCGACGGCGCTGACGACCGTGACGGCCGCTAAAAGCACCGCGAGCGCCGCGACGCCGAAGACGAGGCTCTGCCCGAGGAGGGCGACCCCGACGAGGAGGGCGACGCCGAGCGCGAGGTACTGCCAGACCCCGTCCGGGACCCCCGCCAGCAGATCCTCCAGCTCGGGGGACTCGCCGCGCGGACCTTGTGTTCCCATACCCGGAGTTACGGCCGGACGCTGTTAACGGTTCGCACGAGCTCGCGCCCGATCCGCGTCGCGCCCGTCGATTCTCCCCCGCGGCGCCGGACTCCGAGATACCGGAAAGGCCGGCACGGGCCGGCCGGCTTTAATTGGGCGGCGGCCGAACCGGGTGGTATGCCATCCGACGAGGCGACAGACGAGCCCAAATTCAGCACGCGAAGCGTCCACGCCGGCGAGGACCCGGACCCGACGACCGGGGCCCGTTCGACGCCCATCTACCAGACGACCGCCTACCAGTTCGACGACGCCGACCACGCGGCGGACCTCTTCGCGCTCGAAGAGGCCGGCAACGTCTACTCCCGGCTGATGAACCCGACCAACGCCGCCCTCGAAGAGCGGATCGCCTCGCTGGAGGGCGGCGTCGGCGCGGTCGCGACCGCCTCGGGCATGGCGGCGCTTGACGTGACGACGTTCCTGCTCGCCTCGGCGGGCGACAACATCGTCTCCTCGTCGGCGCTGTACGGCGGCACGTACACCTACCTCACCCACTCGGTCGAGCGCCGCGGCGTCTCGACGCGATTCGTCGACCCGCTCGACTACGAGGGGTACGCCGAGGCCATCGACGAGGACACCGCCTACGTCCACCTCGAAACGATCGGCAACCCCGCCCTCGTCACGCCGGACATCCAGCGGATCGCGGACATCGCGCACGAGCACGGCGCCCCGCTGTTCGTCGACAACACGTTCGCGACGCCGTACCTCTGCCGGCCGCTCGAACACGGCGCCGACCTCGTCTGGGAGTCGACGACGAAGTGGCTCACCGGCAACGGCACGACGGTCGGCGGCGTCGTCGTCGACGGCGGCTCGTTCCCGTGGGCCGACCACGCCGAGAAGTACCCGGAGATCGCGCAGGACAACCCCGCCTACCACGGGATCAACTTCGCCGAGCGGTTCGGCGACGCCGCGTTCACCTTCGCCGCGATCACCCGCGGGCTCCGCGACCTGGGCGACCAGCAGTCGCCGTTCGACGCCTGGAACACGCTCCAGCAGACGGAGTCGCTCCCGCTGCGGATGGACCGTCACTGCGAGAACGCCGGGATCGTCGCCGAGTACCTCGCGGACCACGACGAGGTCGCGTGGGTGAACTACCCCGGCCTCGAGGACCACGAGACCCACGAGGAGGCGACGGAGTACCTCGACGGGGGGTACGGCGGCATGCTCACCTTCGGGCTGGAGGCCGGCTACGAGGCGGCGCGCGCGACCGTCGAGGAGGCGGACCTCGCCTCGCTGGTCGCGAACGTCGGCGACGCGAAGACGCTCGTCATCCACCCGGCGTCGACGACTCACCAGCAGCTGACGGACGAAGAGAAGGAGGCCGCGGGCGTCACCGACGACATGGTTCGCCTCTCGGTCGGCATCGAGGACCCCGCGGACATCGTCGCCGACTTGGAGGACGCCATCGAGGCGGCGACGGCGTAGGGGCAGTCTCGCGGCGCGTCCTCCCGACTTACTCCTCGAATCCCTCTTCCCACCGGAACGTCCCGTTCCGCTGGACGACCTCGCCGTCGACCTCCATTCGCGAGTCGGCGCTCACGTCCGTGATCATGTCGACGTGGACCGCGCTGTCGTTGCCGGACTCCCCCTCGGGGAGGCAGGCGTCGTAGGCGCGGCCGACCGCGAGGTGGACGGTGTCGCCCATCTTCTCGTCGAAGAGGATCGAGTCGGTGAACCGGTCGATGCCGCGGTTCATCCCGATGCCCAGCTCGCCCAGCCGCCGGGCGCCCGCGTCGGTGTCGAGGATGTCCGCGAGCGCCTCTTCGCCCGACTCGGCCGAGAAGTCGACGACCTCCCCGCCCTCGAACGCGAGGCGGACGTTCCGGACGCGCGTCGCGTCGATGGTCATCGGCACGTCGAAGAAGACCTCGCCTTCCGTGTCGTACGGCGCCGTGAACACCTCGCCACTCGGGAGGTTGTGCGAGTCGTACGCGACGGAGGCCGCGGAGTTGACCGCGGTGCGGCCCGCGATCGACATCCGCACGTCGGTGTCGGGCGCGTCGTCGCGCTCGGTGACGATCCGGACCTCCTCGCCCGCGTCGAGCACGTCTTTCATCTGCGCCATCTCCTCGGCGAGCGACTCCCAGTCGCGGAGGACGGCGTCGTAGACGAAGTCGCGGTACTCCTCGTAGGCCATCCCCGCCTGCTGGGCGAGGGAGCGGGTGGGGTGGACCGTCGACACCCAGTCGGTGTCCATCCGCGCCTCGCGGACGCCCTTGCGCGCCGTCGCGTACGACTGCCGGGTCTGTCGAGCGACGTCCGCCGACGCGGTGGTGTTTCGCCCGCCCCCGATCCGGAGGTAGGCGTCGGCGGCCTCGAAGATCGCGCGGTCGACGGCGGGGTCCGAATCGAAGTCGTCGGCCTCGACGTCGCCGTCGGTCCCGGCCTCGACGCCCTTGAGGTAGGCCCGGGAGACCTCGCTCGACCCGTACAGCGTCGTGACGTTCGCCCCGCGCTCGCCGAGCGCCGCGGCGACCGCGACGCCCAGTTCGTGGGCGTCCTCCGCCACGCTCACGACGACGTCGTCGCCGGCCTCGACCCGCGCGCTCCAGTCGACGAGCACCTCGGCGTGCTCGCGTACGCGTTCGTCCATTACGCGGTGTGTCGTGGAGGAGCGGTAAATCGGTGCCGGGACGGTGATCAATCACACGTAATCGAGGGCGCGACATCCCTCGCCGACGCGTCGACCACTTGTTCTGTCGGACCTGCGAAAAACACCGCCAAAGCCCCAGCCGCGAGGGCGGCGCACGCTCGCTGCGGTCCTCAGTCGTTCGCTCCGCTCACTCCCTGCGGTCCTTACGTCGCCTGCGACCCCCTCACGACTGCCCCTTTGAGTCCCACCCCGCCCCGCACAGCACCTCGTGCCTCCCCAGCCTCGTCGCTGGCGCCGACGGCGCCAGCGACTCCCTCGCGCGTGCGACTCGCGACCGCCTTCGGCGGCCGCTCGCCGGCACGCGCCACCGCGCTATTTAAATGGCTCGTGGAGGAGACGGCGAGGCCGTCACTCGCGCTCCCCGTGAATGGCCTCAAAGAGCCCGACCGCGAGCAGCGCGACGCCGCCGAGCCCGCCGCCGAGCCTCGCCAGTCCGAAGAGCGGGGTCCGGTCCAGCCGCTCCCGCGAGTAGCTTCCGAGGACCCTGTACGACTCCCCGTCGACGCGCAGGTCGTCGGTCCCGGCGAGCCGGTCGGCGCAGTTGGCGTCACCGAGCGCCCACTCCCCGGCGGTCGAGGTGCGTTCGACGAGGAGGTCGACCGATCCGGGCGCGACCCGATACCCCCGGATCGAGACGTTGCGCCCGTCGGCGAGGGCGACCGCGGCGTCGGCGCAGCGCGCGGGAAGGGCGGCGGCGTTCACGGTCGCGTGCTGGTCGAGCCCCGCGCCCGCCCGAAACGTCGCCTCCCAGCCGACGACGCTCACGTCCGCGGCGGCGGCGAGCAGGAGGAGGGCGCCCGGGACGGCGAGGAGTCGGCGGTCCATCGCGCCGGACGGATTCGGGCGAGCGCGGCATATGCTTTATGCGGTGCGCCCGGCGACGTGGCTGGACCGTCGACCGCCGTGCGGCGACGTTACGGACTCGCCAGACGCTCCGGGTTCGGCCGCTCAGATGCTCTCCGTCGCCGGGTCCTCGCCCCAGTTCCGGCGTCGCAGGTCGGCGAACATCACCACCCCGATCGACAGGAGGCCGGCGCCGACGAACAGCGCCTCTTCGCCTGCCCAGAAGAACGGGACTGCGGGCGCGTACGACGCGGCGATTCCGAGGCACCCCAGCATGAGCATCCCCGCGGTGAACGCCTGAAGCACGGTCTTCGTAGACATGCTACGTGTACGCGTGACAACGAGAAATAGCTGTCTGCGACAGCCCTCCGCCCGGAACCGCCCTGTCCGCGCCGTCGCGCGTCGTCACCCCGAGGGGCCGCGACTCGGGCGGGACCGCGCCGACCGGATTACTCCAGGTCGAGTAGCGCCGCGATCTCGTCGAGGTAGTCGTCGTAGACGCCGACCGCGGACTCGATCGGGTCGGGAGAGGCCATGTCGATGCCGGCGAGCTCGACGACCTCCAGCGGGTACTTCGAGCCACCGGCCTTCAGCATCTCGCGGTAGTCGGCGGCCGCGGACTCGCCCTCGTCGAGGACGCGCTCGACGATGGCGGCCGCGGCGGAGATGCCGGTCGCGTACTGGTAGACGTAGAAGTCGTAGTAGAAGTGGGGGATGCGCTGCCACTCGCGCTCGATGCCGCCCGTGAGCTCGGCGGGCGTGTAGTAGTCGGCCTTCAGGTCGCCGTACATCTCGTCGAAGGCGTCGGGGGTGAGCGCGTCGCCGGCCTCGACGCGCTCGTGGATCTGCTGTTCGAACGTCGCGAACATCGTCTGCCGGAAGAGGGTGGAGCGGAAGCGTTCGAGGTACTCGTCGAGGACGTGGGTGCGGAGCTCGTCGTCCTCGACGGTGTCGAGCAGGTGGTGGGTGAGCAGCGTCTCGTTGACCGTGGAGGCGATCTCCGCGACGAAGATCTCGTAGCTCGCGTCGTGCCACGGCTGGGCGTCGCCCGCCAGCTCCGAGTGTATCGAGTGGCCGAGCTCGTGGGCCAGGGTGTACATCGACGCGATGTCGTCCTGGTAGTTCATCATGATGTACGGCTGGGTGTCGTACGTGCCCGAGGAGAACGCGCCCGAGCGCTTCCCGCGGTTCTCGTACACGTCCACCCACCGCGAGTCGAGCCCTTCGGCCAGCCGCTCCTGGTAGGCGTCGCCGAGCGGCGCGACCGCCTCGATCACCCACTCGCGGGCCTGCTCGTACTCCACGTCCGGCCCCTGGTCGCCCGTCAGCGACATGTAGAGGTCGTGGCTCTGGAGCTGGTCGACGCCGAGCGCCGCCTCCTTCAGCGCCGCGTGGCGGTGGAGCACGTCGAGGTTGTCGTCGACGGTGTCGACGAGGGTGTCGTACACCTCGACCGGGACGTTCGAGTCGTCGAGCGCGGCGGCCCGCGCGGAGTCGTAGTCGCGGATCTCGGCGCTCGTGACGTGCTCGCGGACGGCCTTCTCTAAGGAGGTGCCGACCGTGTTGCGCACGTCGGCCCACTCGTCGTAGAACGTCTCGTGGACGCGCTCGCGGAACTCGCGGTCCGGGTTCGTCTGGAGCTTCGTGAAGTTCGCCTGCGTGATCTCCACCTCCTCGCCGTCGGGGTCCTCGACGACGCCGTAGGTCATGTCGGCGTTCGTCAGCATCGAGTAGATCTCGCTCGGCGCGTCGGTGACCTCCGAGAGGTCCGCCAGCACCTCCTCGACCTCGCTCGACCGCGTGTGCGGCTTCTTTCGCAGCACGTCGTCGAGGTAGTGCTCGTACTCGGCGAGGGCGGGCTCGTCGTCGACGAAGGCCTCGACGTCGGCCTCCGTGAGCGACTGGATCTCCGGTTCGAGGTACGAGACCGCGCTCGACGCCTCGGAGCCGAGCGACGACGCCCGCGCGGACATCGCCTGGTACTCCTGGTTCCGCGTGTCCTCGGCGCTGCGCAGGCGGGCGTAGGTCATCACCTGCTGGAGCTCGCGGAATATCTCCTCGCGCAGTTCGAGCAGTTCGAGGAGGGTGGCGGCGTCCTCGACCGCCCGCCCCTCGTAGGCGGCCAGCTCGTCGATCCGGTCGGCGACCGTCTCGTAGGCCGACTCCCACGCCTCGTCGTCGGCGTAGATGCCGTCGAGGTCCCACTTGTACTCGGTGTCGATCTCGGACCGCTCGGGAACCGAACTCATACCGTTCGGGTCGGCCTCCCGCACACTAAGCCTTGTCAAACCCCGCGTGGCGGACCGATATGCGTGTGAACCGGCGCCACCCGTGGCGTGTCAACGCGACTCGTTCCGCCCGCCGCCGTCCTCGCTCCCGGCCCACGCCGCGAGGTCGACGACCAGGACGAGCGCGTCCTCGCCGTCGCGGTAGTAGCCGCCGACCCGTCGGACCGGCTCGAACCCCTCGTCGGCGTACAGCGACCGCGCGGGGTCGTTCCCCTCGCGCACCTCCAGCCGGACCACCGCCACGCCGGTCGCGCGGAGCCTGACCAGCGCCGACCGGAGAAGGGTCCGGCCGATCCCCTCGCCGCGGGCGTCGGGGTCGACGGCCAGGTCCTTGACATGGCCGATGTCGCGGCCGTGGTTCGGCGTCCGGTCGGCGACGACGAACCCGACGACCGCGCCCGCCCGCTCCGCCACGAGGAACGCCGGCTCGTCCAGCAGTCGCTCGAAGGCGTCGTGCGGCCACGGGTCCGAGAAGCAGGCCCGCTCGATCCGGACCACCGCGAGGAGGTCGGCGGACTCGGCCCCTCGGATCGTGACGTCGGCGGCGCTCACGGGTCAGCTTGCGGCCCGCGGGGAATAAACGCGCCGGGTCGACCGGGGCGGCGGCGCGCCGCCCCGCTCACGCGTCGATCCAGGGTTCGTCCGGGTCGGCGTCGGCGGGACCGGGCGCACGCACCTCGAAGCAGGCGCCGTCCGGCGGCCGGAGCCGGCGACCGTCGGCGAGGTCCACGGGGCCGTCCGCGGTCGTCCGCAGCTCGACGCGCCACCCGTGCGACTCGACCACCTCGCGGACGATGTCGAGCCCGTAGCCCGTCCCGTCCGCTCGCGTCGTGTACCCGGAGTCGAACACGGAGTCCCGGTCGTCGGGGTCGATCCCGGTCCCGTCGTCGGCGACGAGGAACCCCTCGTCGGTGGCGGTGACGAGGACGGTGAGATCGCCGTCCGCGTCGTTGTCGGCAGACGCGGTCGCGTCGTCCCGGGAGTCGGGCGCGTCGCCGCCGGAGTCGGTCGCGTCGTCGCTCGACTCGGACGCTCCCGCCTCCGAGGCGTCCGGCTTCCCGTGTTCCGTCGCGTTTCGGAACAGGTTCTCCAGCGCCTGGCGCACCCGGCCGCGATCGCCGTACACCCGCGCGTCGCGGGCGACGACGAGGTCCGCGTCGTCCTCGCCCTCGGCGGCGGTCTCCCAGGCGTCGCGGGCGACGCTGGCGAGCGCGAACTCGGTCGGCTCGTCCATCCCGGTCCCCTGCCGCGCGAGGGTGAGCAGCTCCGAGACGAGCTGGTCGATCCGGTCGACGGCGCGCTCGCCGCGCTCGAGGGGCTCCGCCTCGCCGCGCAGCCGCGCCATCTCGATCGACCCCCGGATCACCGACAGCGGGTTCCGCAGGTCGTGCGAGACGATGCTCGCGAAGCGGTCGAGCCGCTCGTTGCGGTCGGCGAGCCGCCGCTCGCGCGCCTTCCGCGTGCTCACGTCCCGGGAGTTGATGAGCAGCTCGCCGACGGGGCTGTCGGCCGGGAGCGAGCGGGTCCGCGACTCCAGCCAGACCCAGTCGCCGTCGGCGGTTCGGTAGCGGTACTCCAGCGTCGGGGACGTGTCCGGCTCGTTGAGCGCGCGGTAGAACCGCTCGGTCACGCGTTCGCGGTCGTCCGGGTGGACGTAGCCGAGGGGGGAGCGCCCGACGGTCGACCCCTGCTCGTAGCCGAGCACCTCCGCGACGGAGGGGCTCTCGTAGACGACGAGGCCGTCCTCGTCGACCACGGTGACGAGGTCGCTGCCGTACTCTAAGAAGGCGCGATAGCGCTCCGGGAAGGTGCGGTCGACGTCGACGCGCCGGACCGTGACGATCCGCCCGCCGAACTGCGGGGCGAGCTCCTCGTCGACGACGGACTCGACCCACGCGTACCCGCCGCTCGCGCGGCGGATGCGGTGGGTGACCGTCCGGCTCGTCGCGACCGCGGACAGCGCGTCGGCGACCGGCTCGCGGTCGCTCGGGTGGACGCGGTCGAGGAGGTCGCTGCCCACGAGCGCGCCCCGGCTCACACCGACGACGTCCGGCGCCGACGGCCCCGCGAACAGCACTTCGCCGTCGACGGCCACGGCGAGCAGGAAGCGGTCCGCCTCGGCGAGCCGAGACCGGCGCTCGGCGGGCGTCGCGTCGACGCCGGCCGACGCCTCGTCGGCGTCGGCTGAGGGCGGTGTCGATCGGCCACCGTCGCCGCTGTCGTCCGACGGGGTCGCCCGCTCCCCGCCGGCGGGCGGGGCGTCGACGGCGGATCGGTCCTTGGCGTCGGGGGCGTCGCCCTCGTCGGCGCCGCGGCCCGGCGTCGACGTGTCGGATGGCCGGAGGGTCACAGTCAGTTCTACCAAATGGTACGACTACGAGGTGATAAAACCGCGCGCCCTCGAAATCAGAACTGATAATTGGATACCGTCGCCCCGGCCCTCACACCTCGTCGACGACGGTGCCCTCGGCCCACGCGGCCTCGAAGCCCTCGCGTACGCGGGCGGCGAACCCGCGGTCGCGCAGGTCGAGCATGCCGAACAGCCGGTCGGGCGCGAGCGGGTCGGCGACCTCCAGGCACACCTCCTCGCCGTCGATGAGGTAGAAGTTCCCGTACGCGTCCTGCGTGATCCGCAGCTCGAAGGGCCCCTGCGCGATCGTCAGCGTCGCGCGGTCCTCGTCGACGGCGGCGCGGGCGTCGTCGAACACGCTCGGCGAGAGCAGCACGGACACGTCGACGCCGCTCCGGATCGACGCGAGGAGCCGGTCGAGCAGCTCCGGCCCCTCGCGGTCGACGTCGAACTGCGCCGAGACGTCGGTGGCGACGACGACGATCGACTCCTCGGCGGCGTCGATCCGCTCGAAGAGGAGGTCGAGCGAGTCGTCGGCGCCGACCGCCGCGGTCCAGAACTCGTCGTCGGTCGCCTCGGCGTCGGCCAGCCGGTCGATCAGCTCCGACTTGCCGGACTCGTACGTCTCGATCCGCTGTCGCAGCTCCCGCCGCTTCGCCTCGACGAGGCGGTCGACGGCGACCGCGGGCTCGACGGGCGCGTACCGCTTCGGCTCGCGGTCGGTCTGGACGCGGACGAGCCCCCGCGACTCCAGCCCGCCGAGCGCGTCGTAGATGCGCCCCTTCGGCACGCCGCTCTCCTCGGCGGCGGCCGCGGCGGTGCCGGTGCCGAGCGTCAGCAGCGCGCGGTACGCCCGGTCCTCGTAGCTCGACAGGCCGAGGTCTCGGAGCGACTCCATGCGTTCACCGTGGCGGTCCCGCTACAAAGCGTCGGCGTTCCCTCTCGCGCCGATATATAAAAGAACGGACGCACAACGGTCGACTGTTTCGAAGACCGCCCGATGAACTCGGTCGGTCGTTGCTCGATGAATCGCTTTGACGGAGCCGTAAACGGCTTCGCGGCGGTTTCGGAACGATTCGTTCCGCCGTCCGTCACGGCGAATTATCTACGGAAACAGATACGTTGTTGTCACAGGTTCCCGAAGGGTATTACGTCGCAGCCCCGTACCAGTTCGCAACCAACATGAGTCGAATTCGGACGGCGGCCGTCCTCGTGCTCGTCGCGTCGCTTCTCGCGACGGGGACGGTGGTCGCGCAGCAGGCGAACGACACGGTGCGCGGCGACCCCGACATCGAGGCGTTCGCGCCGGAGACGGCCTTCGTCCCCGGCGAGGAGTCGACGCTCCAGGTGAGCCTGAACAACCGCGGCGACATCGACGCGCAGGGCGCCGACAACCTCGAGAGCGAGGTGGTGACCGCCCACGAGACCACGGCCCGGATCCTCACGGGCGACGCGACGAACCGCGAGGTCCCCTTCGACGTGCGGACCGGCGAGCAGACGGTCGGCGACGTCGCGCGCGGCGTCACGGGACCGATCGAGTTCACCGTCGTCCCCGACGCGGACGCCGAGCCGGGCGTCTATCAGGTCCCGATCCGGCTGGAGTACCGGAACGTCGAGAGCGCCGAGGTGGACGACGGCTCCACCGTCCGCGACGAGGAGATCGTGACCGAGACGGTGTACGTGTCCGTGGAGATCACCGACCGCGCGCAGTTCGCTGTCGTCGACGTCGACGGCGTCGTCCAGGCCGGCGACGACGGCATCGTCGAGGTGACGATGCGGAACGTCCGGAACGAGACGGCCTACGAGGCGAGCGTCGCCGCGAACCCGATCGACCCCGACCTGTCCTTCGCCACCGACGCGGGCACGACCGAGACGTACGTCGGCGCGTGGGCGCCGGGCGAGAACCGCACGTTCGCCTACCGGTTCGCCGCCGCCGGCCAGGCGACCGCGCGCGCGTCGACGCTGGAGTTCGAGGTCGACTACCGCGACGCCGAGCGCGCGAACGCCGCCGCGCGGACGGTCCGGACCGGCGTGACGCCGCTCTCGCGGCAGGCGTTCACCGCGCGCGGTCTGAACAGCACGCTGCGCGTCGGCGAGGACGGCTCCTTCACCGTCGAGGTGCGCAACCGCGGGCCCCGGGACGTCGAGAACGCGGTCGTCGTGTTCAGCAACGAAGCGCCCGCGCCCGACGGCGTCGGCCAGGACACGGTCCAGACGGACCAGAACATCGTCCCGCGCTCGACGCGGGACACGATCGGCGACCTCGCGGTCGGCGAGACCGCGACCGCGACGTTCGACGCCGGCCTCCGCACCGACGCCAACCCCGGGCTGCGGACGGTCAACGTGGCGGTCCGCTACCGCGGGATCCCCACCGACGAGGGCGTGAGCGCCAGCCGGACCGACGACGGGAGCGTCTCGCTCGTCTCGACGGGGTCGGCGGGCGACGTCATCGTCTCCGACTCGCTCGACGTGGTCGTCGACGTCGCGCCCGAGGCGGACGTCTTCGCGGTGTCGCCCGCGGCGAACGCGACCGAGCCGGCGGCGGTGACGCCGGGGTCGACGGTCCAGTACCGCGCGGTCGTCCGCAACACCGGCCCGGAGCCGATCTCCAACGTCCAGGCGAAGCTGTTCGTCGACTCGCCGCTCTCCTCGTCGGACGACGAGGCGTTCGTCACCGACCTCGACCCGGGCGAGCAGACCACGATCACCTTCGAGGTGGCGGTCGACGGCGGCGCGACGCCGAAGACGTACGCGGCCGCGGTCGACTTCCGGTACGACGACGCCGACGGCGACGAGCAGCTCTCGGACACCTACCGGCTCCCGGTCGAGGTGACCGACACCGACGACAGCGGGGCGCTCTCCTCGCCGCTGGGGATCGTCGCCCTGCTCGGCGCCGTCGCGGTCGGCGGCGCGGTCGTCTGGCAGCGCGGTCGGGTGAGCGCGGCGATCGCTCGGCTCCGCAGCCGGCTCCGCTCTCGATAGATGGACCCCGTCAGTCGGCTGTTCGGCGCGATCACCGACCGGGTCGTCGAGCGGCCGCGCCGGGTCGTGATCGCCTGTCTCGTCGTCACCGCCCTGTTCGCGCCCGGCATGGCGCTGCTGGAGGCGAGCGCGGGCAGCGACCAGTTCACCGACGGGATCGAGGAGGCCGACGCCCTCGACCGCGTGAACGAGCGGTTCGAGCCCGCGTTCGGGGGTGACGACCCGACGACGCAGCTGATCCAGCGCGACGCGAACGTGCTCGACCGCCGCGGCCTGCTCGACATGCTGGCGACCGCCGAGCGGCTCGACGAGCGCGACGGGTTGCGGGTAACCGACTTCTCCGCGCCCGCGATGGACGTGGCGGCCGAGTTGGACGAGGACGCCGACACGCCCGCGGCGGCCCGCGACGCGATCGAACGGGCCAGCGACGGCGAGATCGACGACGCGGTCGACGCCGCCGCGGAGGACCCCGGCTTCGCGACGCTGCTGTCCGACGACTTCAACCGCGAGTCCGGGACGGCCTCCGCGTCGCTCGGCGTCGTCTCCCACTCGTTCCCGGCCTCGGCCGACACGCAGGCGATCCAGCAGGAGGCTCGCACGGTCGCCGAGGAGGCCCCCGGCGACATCACCGCGTTCGGCGGCGGGATCGTCGACGACGAGTTCCAGCGCGTCATCTTCGACTCGCTGTCGATCGTCGTGCCCGCGGCGCTGGCCGTGATCCTCGGCCTCCTGGCGTACGCCTACCGCGACCCCTTCGACTTCGTGCTCGGCGGGATCGCGCTCCTGATGACGGTCGTGTGGACGTTCGGCTTCACCGGCTACGCGGGGATCGCCTTCTCCGAGGTGCTGATCGCGGTGCCGGTCCTCCTCCTCGCGATCGGGATCGACTTCGGGATCCACACGGTGAACCGCTACCGCGAGGACCGTGCTGCGGGCGCGCCGCCCGAGACGGCGATGCGCGGCGCCTTGGGCCAGCTCGTGGTGGCGTACTCGATCATCGCCGGCACGACGATCATCGGCTTCCTCGCGAACCTCACCAGCTCGTTGCCCCCGCTCCGCGAGTTCGGCGTCGTCGCCGGACTCGGCATCTGTTTCACCCTCGTCATCTTCGTCGGCTTCCTCCCGGCCGCCAAGCTGATGCTCGACCGCTGGCGCGCCGAGCGCTCGCTGCCCGAGTTCGGTTCGCGCCCGCTCGGCTCCGAGGAGTCCGCGCTCGGGCGCTTCCTCCCCAAGCTGTCCGCCATCTCGCGGCCCGCGCCCGCCGTCTTCCTCGTCGTCGTCCTGCTCGTCACCGCGGGCGCCGCGGGCTACGGCGCGGGCGTCGACACCACCTTCGAGCAGGACGACTTCCTGCCGCCGAGCGAGGAGCCGGCGTACGTCGACTACTTCCCCGGCCCGCTCCAGCCCGGCGAGTACACCGCGACGGAGACGATCAACTTCCTCTCCGACAACTTCGCCACGAGCGAGGACGACACCGTCACCATCTACGTGGAGCGGCGCATGACCAGCGACAGCGCCCTCCGTAGCCTCGCGCGCGCAGAGCGCGACCCGCCCGACACGTTCGTCACGGTCGACGGTCGCGCCAGCGCCGAGAGCGTCCAGAGCGCGATCGACGCGTACGCCGCCGAGAATCCCGAGTTCGAGCGGCTGGTCGAGAACTCCGCGCTCGACGACGGCCGCCCGAACCGGAACCTCGACCGGATCTACGCCGAGCTGCGGAACTCGGGCTACGACGACTTCACCGGCGAGTACCTCGCGGACGACAGTCGGTCGACCCGGATCGTCTACGCCGTCGAATCCGACGCCAGCGACGCCGAGATCACCGCCGACGCCCGCCGCGTCGCCGACCGCTACCGCGGCGACGCGACCGCGACCGGGCAGATCGTCGTGTTCCAGGCGGTCGCCGACACGATCTTCGAGTCCGCGATCGTCTCGCTGGCGGCCGCGCTCGGGCTCTCCGCGGTGTTCCTCGTCATCCTGTTCTGGCTGCTGCTCGGCAGCCCGACGCTGGGGCTCGTCACGCTCGTCCCGGTGACGGTCGCGGTCGCGACGCTCACCGCCACGATGCGGCTCGGCGGCATCCCGTTCAACGCGATCACCGCGACGATCCTCGCGATCACCATCGGGCTCGGGGTGGACTACACCGTCCACGTCGCCCACCGGTTCCACGACGAGTACGCCGCGGGCGGCGACGTCGACGCCGCGGTGGTCACCACGCTCCGCGGGACGGGCGGCGCGCTCACCGGCACGTGGGCGACGACCGCCCTCGGCACGGGCGTGCTCGTCCTCGCTATCACCCCGATCCTCGGTCAGTTCGGGCTGCTCACGGCCGCCAGCATCACGCTCGCGTACCTGGCGTCGCTGATCGTGTTGCCCCCGGCGCTCGTCGTCTGGGTCGCCGTCGTCGAGCGCCGCCCCGAACTCCTGTTCGTCGGGCGCTTCCTCGACGCTGCGGGCGCTATCGACGCCGACGCCGAGGGCGACGCGACCGACCGTGCCCGGACCGACGGCGGCACGGACGACGGCGCCTTCGAGTGGCAGACCGATCCGCGGCCCCCCGCCGAGGATCCGAGTCAGAAGCGTTAAACGCTCGCCGCGGGTACCGGCTCGTGAGGGCGCGTAGCTCAGCGGACAGAGCACTTGGTTCCGGACCAAGATGCCGCGGGTTCAAATCCCGTCGCGCCCGTTACGTTTTCTGACGAGACGGATTGACACGACGGCGGTCAGGCGTGTATCTGTCGAACCCCAGTAACGAGCGTCTCGCTGCCGCCGCCGAGGTCGCGCAGGTGTCACTCCGACCCAGAACCGCTCCGCCGACGCGATCGCCAACGGGCCGCTCAGGCCGACCGGTCGCCGACGAACCGTTCCGGGGCGACCGAGCGAACGATCCGGGACGGGCGCACGGCGCGCCCGCTAACGAGCAGGAAGCCGACGAATATCACGCCGAACCCGGCGACGGACAGCGCCGAGAGGGTCTCCCCGAGCAGCGCCCACCCGCCCACGGCCGAGACGACCGGGACGAAGTAGAACAGCAGGTTCGCCCGCGTCGCGTCGGTCTCGTCGATCAGCGCGAAGTAGGCGAGGTACGCGACGGCGCCCGAACAGACGCCGACGTACAGGAGCGCGGCGACCGCGACGGGCGGCACCGCGAGCGAGGCCACGGACTCGCCGGCGCCGACGCTGAGGGCGTGCGAGAGGACGGCGGCCAGCGGGACCCCCCAGACGGTGCGGGCGGTGCTCGACAGCGTCGCCTCGGCGCGGCGGATCGCCACCGCACCGAACGCGCTCGTCACCGCGGCCGCGAAGAGGAGCGGGACGCCCATCCCGCCGCCGAGCAGCGCCGACGGCGAGGGGTTCGCCACCAGAACGACCCCGAGCAGTCCCAGCCCCATCCCGACGACGCCGCGGGGGGTGAGCCGCGCGTCCGCGAGCAGCATCCCGGCGAACACCGGGGTGAGGATCGGGTTCAGGCTGAAGACGACGGCCGCGACCCCGCTCGTCACGTACTGTTGCCCGACGAACAGCAGCGCGTTCGTCAGTCCGATCACCAGCACGCCGGTCGCGAGGATCCCGGCGACGTCGCCGGCGGTCCGCGGGCGGAGGTCCGCCCACGAGAGGCGCGTCGCCGCGAACGCGGCGAGGACGACGGCGCCGATGTCGAACCGCACGGCGACGAAGAACAGCGGCGGCAGGTGCGCGAGGCCGGTCTTGGCCGCGACGAACGTCCCACCGAACAGCAGCGCCGAGACGGCGAACAGCGCGGCGGACCGTCGGGTGAACACGTTACCGTAACACCTCGGTCTCGCCGTCAGACGAACGGCCAATCGGAGCGGGAATCTCGGTCACACTTCGACGAAAGTCGCCCAGGCATATAACGAAATTCAGAAAATGTTCGGACTCGCGAAACGCCCGCCCACCTCGACAGCGTTTCAGCCCGTGAAATCCGCGCGGGGAGCGAAGCCGGTTTATCCGCGAGGGCACTGTACCGCCTTATGGAGGCGCCGCTCGAAGCGATCGAGTTCCTCGCGCGCTCGACCAACCGCGTCGAGGTCCTGCGGCTGCTGGCGACCCGGCCGCACACGCGGGGCGAACTCGCGGCCGCGACCGGGGCGTCACAGGCGACACTCGGCCGCATCCTCGAGGACTTCGCCGAGCGCTCGTGGGTCACGCGGGAGGGCGGCAGACACGTCGCGACCGCCACCGGCGAGCTGGTGGCGGACGGGATCGACGACCTCGTCACCGTCCTGGAGACGGAGGGCAAGCTCCGCGACGTGGTCGCGTACCTGCCCACGGCCGAGTTCGGCTTCGACCTCCGTCGGCTCGCCGACGCGACGGTGACGGTGCCGAGCCGGACGCGACCGAGCGCGCCGCTTCAGCGCGTCCTCGACGGCATGGAGGGCGCGTCGACGCTGCGCGCGGTCTCGCACACCCTGAACGAGCAGAGCCTCTCGACGGCGCACGACCGCGTCGTCGCGGGCCGACAGGCGTTCGAGGCCGTGCTCTCGCCGAGCGCGCTCGCGGCGCTCGCGGCCGACGACCGGCTGTGGACGCAGGTGCGCGCGCTCGCCGACCACGACGACGCCGAGATCCGCGTCGCCGACGGGGAGGTGCCGCTCTCGGTCACCGTCGCCGACGGCACCGTCTACCTGCTCGTCCGCGACGAGGGTGGGATCCTCCGCGCGGCGATCCACACCGACGACCCGGCCGTCCGCGACTGGGCCGGAGAGACGTTCTCCGAGTACTGGGCGGACGCGACGCCGTTCGATCCGGCGACGTTCGAAGCGTGACCGGTCCGCGGCGGAAGGGGCACCTCGACGAGCGGGGCCGGGTGCGAGCCGCCGGCCTCACCCGTGGAACCGGTACAGCGACGTGACGTACGGCAGCCGGTTGAGCATCCACACCGCGACCGGCACCCCCACGACCGTGACCGCGAGCGCCGACGCGACGTTCGCCCACAGCAGGCTCAGCCACCACCCGACGAGGACGAAGTAGCCCGCCCGCACGACGAGCGACCGCTGGCCGCGGGCCGAGTCGGGCTCCGAGAGCGACCGCGGCTCCGCGAGCGTGAGCACCGTCGGCACGAGGTTGATCAGCTTGATACCGACCGGGAGGAGGACGACCGTGACGTTGAGCAGCCACGCGACGTTGACGACGATAGGCGTCGCCCACCAGCCGACGAAGACGAACCACAGCGCGCGAACGAGCAGGGACCGTTGTGCCATCGCTCCCGATAGGTTCTCAGCGGGGAAACCCGTGTCGTCGCACGGAAGCGTCGACACTCCCACACGGGCGTCGGCGGCGGTCGCCGTCCCGGCCGCCGTCGCGCTCGCCGACCCCAACCGACTTGCCCGGCGGGCGCGTCGCCCCGGCCATGTCCGATTCACCGGCCGGCTCGACGAGCCTCGAATTCGGCGTCCTCGGCACCGCTGGGATCGCCCGCAAAGCGGTCATCCCGGCTATCGCCGCCAGCGACCACACCGTCGGCGCGGTGGCGTCCCGCGACGCCGCCCGCGCGGAGCGGTTCGCGGCCGAGAACGGAATCCCCCGCAGCTACGGCTCCTACGAGGCCCTGCTCGACGACGACGCGCTCGATGCCGTGTACGTCCCGCTCCCGAACGGGGCCCACGCCGAGTGGACGAAACGCGCCGCCGACGCCGGCCTCCACGTCCTCTGCGAGAAGCCGCTCGCCGCCGACGCCGACGAGGCGCGCGACGCCGTCGCCCACTGCGACGAGCGGGGCGTCACGCTGATGGAGGCGTTCATGTACCGCTATCACCCCCGCACCGAGCGCGCCGTCGCGCTCGCGGCGGACGAACTCGACGACGTGCGCACGGTGACGGCCACCTTCCGCTTCCCGCTGTACGACCGCCCGAACGACGTGCGGCTCGACCCCGACCTCGCGGGCGGGTCGCTGATGGACGTTGGCTGTTACCCCGTCTCGCTCGCCCGGACGGTCCTCGGCGAGCCCGACCGCGCCTACGCCCACGCCGGCGACACCCGGGGCGCCGGGGTCGACACGGAGCTCGCGGGCGTGCTCTCGTACGACGACGGCCGCTCGGCGCGGGTCGCGTCCGGGTTCGACACCCAGCTCGTCCAGCGGTACCGCGTCGACGCGACGAACGGCTGGGTCGAGGTCGAGCGCGCGTTCGACGCGCCGACCGACGAGCCGGTGGAGCTGACGTACGAGATCGACGGCCGACGCGGGGCCGAGACGTTCCCCGCCGTCGACCAGTACCGGCTCCAGGTCGAGCACTTCGCCGAGCGCGTCGCCGACGGGAGCGCGCCCCTGACCGACGGCGAGGAGGCGGTCGCCAACATGGCGGTCATCGACGCGCTCGCCGAGAGCGCCGCCGACGGCGGCCCGGTCGACCTCTAACGTCGGGGACCGGATCCGAGCCCCGGTCGCCGGCGCAGCGCCCCGGTGTCCGTCAGTCCTCGCTCGGCGCCGCGCGGCTCACCGGTCGCTCCCGCGCCTACCGGTCGATCCCGCCCTCGCCGTCGATGACGTCGCGGACCTCCGCCCGGGTCGTCACCGCGAGGTCACCGTCGGTGGTACGTTTCAGCGCCGCGGTCGCCGACCCCCACCGGAGCGCCGCGGGGAGGTCGCCGCCGCGCAGCCGCTCGGCGACGAAGCCGGCGACGAACGCGTCGCCGGTGCCGATCGCGTCGAACGTCTCCGCCTCGTACACGTCCTGCTCGTACACCGAGCCGTCGTGGAGCGCGACCGCCCCCTCCAGCCCGCGGGTGACGACCACCGTGTCGAAGCCGAACTCCGTGGCGAGCCCGTGGGCTATCTCGACGGCGCCGCCCTCGCGGTCGAGCACCTCCCGGGCGTCCCGCCGCGGGACGAACAGCGTGTCGACGTGCTCGAACAGGTCCTCGTAGGCCGCCCGCGCGGTCTCCGGGTCCCAGAGCTTCGCCCGGTAGTTCAGGTCGAACGAGCGCGTGGTCCCCGCCTCGCCGGCGGTCCGCAACAGCGCGGCCGTCGTCTCGGCCGTCGCCTCGGAGAGCGCGGGCGTGATCCCCGTCGTGTGGAACCAGTCCGCCGCCGCCACCGCGTCGGTCGGGAGCTCGTCGGGCTCGACGGTCGTGATCGCCGCGTCGGCGCGGTCGTAGATCACGTTCGTCCCGCGCGGCTCGCCGCCGTGCTCGAGGTAGTAGGTCCCCACGCGGCTCTCGTCCCCGTCGGCCCACGCGACGCTCGGGGTGACGCCGTGGCTCCGCAGCTCGGTCACGATCCGCCGGCCGAGCGGCGAGTCGGGGAGCTTCGAGAGCCAGCGGGCGTCGGCGCCGAGCCGCGCGGCCCCGACCGCGACGTTGCTCTCCGCCCCGCCGGCCTGGACGGTGAACTCGCGCGTCGTCTCCAGCCGCTCGCCGCGCGGCGGCGACAGCCGGAGCATCGTCTCGCCGAACGTGACGAGGTCGGTCATCGGCGCCACCCCGCGGCGCAGGTCTCGGACGGGTTCATATTGGGTGCTACTCTCGGCCGATTATAAGAACGGGTGATCGCCGTCGACCGCGCGGCCCGCCCGATCCGCCGCCGCGGCGCGCGCCTACTCCGCGTCCTCTCGCGCCCGGTAGTCCGGGAGCGTGTCGTCTTGCATCACCGCGCCGCGGCCGCCGTCGACGAGCAGCGCCGCCCCCGTGACGAAGGCGGCGTCGCCGCTCGCGAGGAAGGAGACGGCGCCGGCGACGTCGGCCGGCGTCCCGATCCGGCCGGTCGGGTGGATCGCCTCGACCTCCGCCAGCCGCCCCTCGGGCAGCTCGTCGCGCGTCCGCTCGACCTCCACCCAGCCGGGGACGACCGTGTTCACCCGGACGCGGGGGCCGAAGTCGACCGCGAGCGACCGCGTCATGCCGTTGATGCCCGCCTTGACGGCGTTGTACGGGAAGTGCGCCGGCATCGTCGCGTACGCGTGGTTCGACGAGACGTTCACGATCGCGCCCCGGTCCATGTGTTCGAGGGCGGCCCGCGCCGCCAGCCAGTACGCCCGGAAGTCCGTCTCGACGACGAACGCCCAGTCGTCGAGCGTCGCCTCGTCGGCGGCCGTCTCCGTCTGGACCCCGGCGTTGTTCACGAGCACGTCGACCGAGCCGTAGCGCTCGGCGGCCGCCTCCGCCAGCGCGGCCACGTCGTCCGGGTCGCGCATGTCGGCGCGGACGAACGTCGCGTCTCCTCGCTCGCCTCCCGCCGCGATCCGCTCGACGACGGCCTCGCCGGCCGCCTCCGAGCGCCCGCTGACCACGACGTTCGCCCCCTCGGCGGCCAGCCGCTCCGCGATGCCGGCGCCGATGCCCCTGGTCGACCCCGTCACGATCGCGGTCTCGCCGGCGAACCGGCCCGGGACCGCGCCCTCGGTCGGCGACTCCCGTCGCCGGGTCATCGGCTCTCCCTCCGTCGCCGCGTGTCGGTCGCCATCGGGATCACCACTCCGCGACCGACCCGTCGTCGTGGCGCCAGACGGGGTTGTGCCAGTCGACCTCCTCTTCGGCCTGCTCGCGCACGTGATCCTCGTCGATCTCGATCCCCAGCCCGTCGCCGCCGGGGATGTCGACGAACCCGTCGCGGTACTCGAACACCGAGGGGTCGGCGAGGTAGTCCAACACGTCGCTCGTCTCGTTGTAGTGGATGTCGAGCGACTGCTCCTGAATGAGCGCGTTCGGCGTGCAGGCGTCGACCTGGATACAGGACGCGAGCGCGATCGGGCCGAGCGGGCAGTGCGGCGCGACCGACACGTCGTACGCCTCGGCCATCGAGGCGATCTTCTTCAGCTCGGTGATCCCGCCGGCGTGGGAGACGTCCGGCTGGATCAGGTCCACCGCGTCCGCCTCCAGCACCTCCTTGAAGTCCCACCGCGAGTACATCCGCTCGCCGGTCGCGATCGGGATCGTAGTCGACGCCCGGATCGCCGGCAGCGCGTCGTTGTTCTCGGGCAGCACCGGCTCTTCGATGAACATCGGGTCGTACGGCTCCAGCGCCGCCGCGAGCCGGCGGGCCATCGGCTTCGCCACCCGGCCGTGGAAGTCGACGCCGATGTCGACCTCGTCGCCCACCACCTCCCGGACGGCCGCGATCCGGTCGGCCGCGGCGTCGACCGCGGCCGGCGAGTCGATCGACTCCAGCTCCGGGGTGGCGTTCATCTTCAGCGCGGAGAAGCCGGCGTCGACCTTCTCGCGGGCGGCCTCGCCCACGTCCGCCGGCCGGTCGCCGCCGATCCACTGGTAGACGCGGATCCGGTCGCGCGCGCGGCCGCCGAGCAGCTCGTGGACGGGCGCGCCGAACCGCTTCCCCTTGATGTCCCACAGCGCTTGGTCGATACCGGCGATGGCGCTCATCAGGACCGGCCCGCCGCGGTAGAACCCGCCGCGGTACATCGTCTGCCAATGGTCCTCGATCCGCGCCGGGTCCTCGCCGAGCAGGTAGTCGTCGAGCAGCTCCTCGACGGCCGCGACGACCGTGTGGGACCGGCCCTCCACGATCGGTTCCCCCCAGCCGACGGTCCCGTCGCTCGTCGTGAGCTTCAAGAACAGCCAGCGGGGCGGCACTTCGAACAGCTCGTAGTCGGTGATGTGCATGGTGTGTTGGGGTCTCCGAACCGGTCCGGCGGTCGCGAGACTCGGGCTTCGCCCGTCGCCGCCGGCGCCCGAGGCGGACCGGTCCGTCGCCTCGGTCGTACTTGCCCGTCCGTCTCTTAAATAGCGGGCGGGTGCGGCCGCGGTTCGCCCACGCGGCCGCGACACACTTCGATTTAAGCCCCCGCGACGAGCAGGTACCGACCATGCGAACCGACCGACTCGACCGGATCACGGACGGCGGCGTGATAGCGATCCTCCGCGGCGTGGAACGGGACGACGCGGTGCGGGTCGCGGACGCCGTCGTCGACGCCGGCGTGACGGCGCTGGAGGTGACGGCGGACACGCCGGACGCGACGGCGTCGATCGCGGCGATCGCCGACCGCGTCGACGACGCCGTCGTCGGCGCCGGCACCGTCCTCGACGCGGAGACCGCGCGCGCGGCGCAGCTCGCCGGCGCCGAGTTCCTCGTGACGCCGACGGTGAACCGCGACGCGATCCGCACCGCGAACCGGTACGGGACGCCGATCGCGGTCGGGGCGTACACGCCGACCGAGGCGCTCGACGCCTTCGAGGCGGGCGCCGACCTGGTGAAGGTGTTCCCCGCGGCGACCGGCGGCCCGGACCACGTCGCGGCGCTCGGCGGCCCGCTCGGCCAGATCCCGCTGGTCCCGACCGGCGGCGTGGGTCCCGACAACGCCGGCGACTACGTCGACGCGGGCGCGGTCGCGGTCGGCGTCGGCAGTTCGATCGTCGACGACGAGGCGATCGCCGCCGACGACTTCGACGCGGTCCGGTCGAACGCGCGCGCGGTGGTCGAGGCCGTCGCGGCGGCCCGCGAGTGACCGCTCCGCGCTCCGGCGCGTCGGGAGCGACCGCTCCGTGCGCCGACGCTCCGACTTCGGCGTCGCCGTCGCGAGCGACGCGCGCTACTGCGCGGTCGAGCGCGTCTCGTCGCCGGCCTCAGGCGACGAGCCGCGGACCGCGTCCCACCCGTTGATACAGGCGTCACACAGGTAGTACGCGAAGCCGTCGACGTCCCGGTGCGCGAGCGAGGCGTCGACGCCGCATCTGTCGCAGTTCATGCTCGGCGGGTACGGCAAGACGAATATATGTCTTCTGCTCCGGGTCGGATTCGTGATAATTCGTGACGGAACCGCCGAAACGGAAGTTCCGCCGTCCTCCGATCGAGCCTCCCGGCCGCTCAGCGCAGCGCGTCGAGGTCGAACTCGAAGGCCGCGACCGGGACCTCCAGGTCGTGCTCGACGAGGACCTCGGGGTGGAGCTCGCCGATGACGCCGACGCGCTCGCCGTCGATCGCGACGGCGGCGGCGCGGCCCCCGATGAACGAGGGGTGTTCGGTCCGCGGGGTTGTCAGGTCGGCGTCGAAGTCGTCACAGAGCGCCTGGAGCCGTCCCTTCGCGGCCTCGTAGGAGGCGTCGCGGCGGGCGACCGCGCCCGCGACGCGGCGCGACTCGGCGACGTTCGTGTCCGCGGCGTCGTCGCGCTCGGCGACGAAGCCGACCTCGGCCACGTCCTGCGGGTAGGCGTTGTGGGTGTTCCGCTCCAAGAGCATCACGAGCGACGGGAGCGCCCAGGTGCGGAGCTGGGTGTACTCCTCGCTGTACGGCTCCGTGATCTCGACGGGGTCGCCCCCGCCGAAGACGCCGTCCCCGTCGACCGCGGCGCCGCCGGTGCCCGGCTCGATCCGCATCCGGTCGTAGTTCTCTGTCCCGCTCGTCATGTGGAAGTTCAGCAGGTCCTCGAAGCCGAGCCCCACGAGGCTCGTCCGGACCGCGTCCTCCAGCCGGGAGCGCTCGTGGCGCCCGCCGACGGTGCCCACGTCGGGGTAGCGCGGCTCCAAGTTGTCGAAGCCGTACGCGCGCCCCACGTCGTCGACGAGGTCGAGCGGGTGGAGCACGTCGACGCGGTACGGCGGGATCTCCACGTCGTACCGGACGTCCTCGCCGAGCGTGTAGGAGGCGTCGAGGCCGGCGCGCTCGAAGCAGTCGACGACCTCCTCGGGCTCGAAGTCGACGCCGAGCAGCGTCTCGATCCGGTCGTGCGAGACGCTCTTCTCGTCGGTGTCGAGGTTCGGGCGGACCAGCTCGGCCCCGTACTCGCTCGGGTGCGTCGCGCCGCCGGCGTAGTTCACCTCGACCTCCTCGATCGTCGCGCCGCGGGCCGACAGTGCGTAACAGATAATCGTACACATCCGGTCGATCGTCCACTGATCGGTGCCGGTGAGCTCGACGAACAGCTCGCGCGAGCCGGTCGTCACCTCGGTCCGCTTCCCGTTGATGACGGGCGGGAACGAGAAGAGGCCGAGCTCGTCGTAGATCGCCGGGAAGCGGTCGAGGTCCTCGACGAGGTCCGCGTAGGTCGTCCCCGTGTCGTGCTCCGCCAAGACCTCGGCGGGCGTCAGCTCGTCGTTCGCGTCGAGCGGGACGAACGTGTCGCCCTCGGGGTCGACGCCGCGGTAGGTGATCGACGGCTCCGCGCCCTCCTGGAGCGGCGCGCCCTTCACCATCGCGAGGTCGTGGATCCCGATGGCGCCCTTCGCGCGGCCGCGGCCCATCGTCGCGTGGAGCTTCTCTTGGAGCTGGATCAGCGACTCCAGCGCCGCCTCGTCGAGGTCGACGCCGCGGACCACGGCGCCGGTGACGAACGGCCGCTCGTCGGGCACCGACTCGTCGACCTCGATGCTCCACTCGGGGTCGTTCGTGTTCGGCACGTAGACGCCGCGCGCGTCGCCGTAGTGGTAGCGCAGCGAGCGGGCGACCCCCTCGACGGAGAGCCGGTCGAGGCGGTCGGGCGCGAACTCGAACTGGAACATGCCGTCGTCGGTCTCGCCCTCGAACTCTAAGCCGAGCCCGAACAGGTCGTCTTTCAGCTCCGCGTCGCCCTTCTCGTCGTGGCCGGTGAGCTCGCGCAGCTCGTCGGGGTCGACGTCGACGACGGGCATCAGTAGCTCACCTCCGCGTTCCGCAGGAAGTCGATGTCGGCGAGGGTGCCGTGGAGGTCGCGGATGTCCTCGGCGCCGGTAGTTAACATCGCGAGGCGTTCGAGGGCGAGCCCCCACGCCATCACGTCGCAGTCGACGCCGAGCGGGCCGGTGACCTCCTCGCGGAAGACGCCGGAGTTCCCGATCTCGATCTCCTCGCCGGTCTCCGGGTGCTCGCCGAACAGCTCGAAGGAGGGCTCGGTGTAGGGGTTGTAGTGCGGCTTGAACCGGATGTCGGTGATCCCGAACTGGCGGTAGAACTCCTCGAAGGTGCCCATCAGGTCGCGCACCGAGAGGTCCTCGGCCATCACCCACCCCTCGATCTGGAAGAACTCCAGGAGGTGCGTCGGGTCGAGCGTGTCGTTGCGGTACACCTTCTCGACGGAGAAGTAGCGCTGGGGCGGCTCCAGCTCCGCGCCCGCGACCCCGGAGAGGTAGCGCATCGACAGCGACGTGGTGTGGCCGCGGAGCGCCACCTCGCGGGCGAAGTCGGCCGACCACGGCGAGTGGTAGCCGTCGCCGTCGATCCCCCACCCGTCGCGGTGGGCGGCCTCGACCCGGGCCATCAGCTCGTCCGGGATCGAGTCCATCGGGTCCACGTCGAGCGCGAACCGGTCCCAGTGGGTCCGCGCCGGGTGGTCCTGGGGCATGAACAGGCAGTCGTTGATCCAGAAGTCGGCGTCGGCGTGGGGGCCCTCCATCTCCTGGAACCCCATGCCGACCAGCACGTCCTTCACGCGGTCGGCGGTCCGACGGAGGACGTGCTTGCGGCCGCCGCGGGCCGTCTCCGCCTCGGCCTCGACGTTGTACTCGGCGAACTCGGCGTCACGCCAGTCGCCGCTCGCGAGCAGCTCGGGCGTGAGCGCGCCGACCGTTTCGGTCGCCTCCACGCCGGTCATCAGCGCGTCGACGCCGTCGTCGGTCAGCGTCACCGTCCGGGTGACCGACTCGCCGACCGCCACGAGCCCGCGCGAGTCGAGCTGCTCGATCACGGCCTCGTCGACGCCGAGGGCCTCCGCGTCGAGCCCCTCGCCGTCGAGGGCGTCGGTGTCGACCCCCTCGCTGTCGGCGTCAGCGAGCGCCGCGAGCGCCGTCGCCTCGGGGTCGGCGTCCGGGTCGGCGTCCGGGTCGACCGAGAGCTCGCCGCCGTCGACGCTCCCGAGGCCCTTCCGCGCGAAGTTCGCGAGGGCGATGTCGACCTCGGGGCCGTCTAACTCGGCCGCGCCGATGACCGCCCCCATCGCGGCCGGCTCGGCGTCGGCGCCCGCGTCGAGCCCGGCCCGGTAGAGCCGCGTCTCCGGCAGCCCGGCCTCGACGTAGCGGCGCCCCTCGTCGGTGATATCGAGCGTCTCGTCGGTCGCCGAGCCGACCTCAACGAGCCCCTCGTCGGCCAGGTCGAAGGCGGCGCCGGCGACCGTCTCCGGCTTCAGCCCCGTCTCGTCGGCTATCTCCGCCACCGTTCGTTCGTCCGTCGCGCTCGCGGCCTCGAGGACCGCGAGCTGTCGTTCCGGGAGTCGCATTCGAGTTATCCCTACACGCGGGCGGCTGGTTGGTAACGGTTCCGGGACCGGACCGCGCCCTTCGGTAATCATTTCTGATAAGTTGAACGACCGAGTTATATAGTAGATCGGAGTAGAGGGGGCTATGAGCAGCGCAACGACCGGATCGAGCGATTCCGGGCCGGTCCCGGAGACGGCGCGCGTCAGCCACGGCGGCGACGGCCCCGCACCCAGCCTCGCCGTCGTCGAGGCGATCGCCGAACTCGCCGACGTCGACCCGACCGAGCTCCCCGAGGAGGGCGTCGTACTGTACGACCACGTCGACCCCGACGCGCTGAACGCGCTCGTCGCCAGTCGCTCCGACGGCGACGTCGACGTCTCGCTCACGGTCGCGGGCTACGACGTCCGCGTCGGCCCCGACTCCGCGGTCGCTCGTCGAGCCCGGAACTAACTCGGGAACCGGTACCGAACGCCGTCGTTACTCCTCTTCGGCCGCCCGTTCGCGGAGCCGCGCGATCCGGTCCCCGAGCGGCGGCTGGACCTCGAACCACGTCGACCAGTCGCCGGTCTCCGGCTCGGCGCCGCGGCGCGCCGCGACCCGCTCGAACGCGTCCGCGACGCGGTCGGCGCCGACGGCGTCCGCGGCGCGGCCGTCCGCCGCGTACTGAACGCGCCGCCCGGCCCAGAAGGAGACGAGCCCGACGGCGACGAGGGCGGCGAAGCCGGACTCGAACGGTACGAGCGCCGTGACGACGGCCGAAAGCGCCGCCAGCACCGCCCCGACCGCGACCGCGCGGAACTCGGCGTAGTACGTCGCGACGCGCCCCGCCTCCGCCGCGAACAGACCGATCGCCGCGTCCTCGTCGAGGTCGGTCAGCACGTCCTCCGTGAGGAACAGCACCCGTCGACCGGGCGGTCCCCGGACCGACACCTCCGCGGGGCCGGCGGCCGCCGAGGCGCCGTCGCCGCCCGCCGCGTCCCCCTCGTCGACGGACTCGATCGCGATCCGGTCGACGCCGAGCCCGCCGGGGTCCGCAAGCGCCGCGATCTGCGCCCGCTCGGCGTCCGTCGGCTCTCGGAGGTCCCGGAAGCGGTCGGCCGCGTACAGCGGTCCGACGGCGACGGCGAGCGCGGCGACGACGGCGACGCCGGCGACGAGCGCGACCCTGATCATCGCTCTCGCCGACGGGACGCCCGGAGTAAAAAGGCGCGGTGTCGCGACGGGCCGCGGGGTCGCCGCCCCAGCCGGTCACTCCGGAACGCGGCGCGCGAGCGCCCGGACCGCCGCCGCGGCCTCGCTGTCGGGCGCGGCGTCGACGACCGGCCGCTCCGCGGCGACGGACCGGCCGACACGGGGATCGGCCGAGACCACCTCGACCGGCGCGCCGAGCGCGTCGCCGATCGCCTCGACCGGCGGCTGCTCGGTCACGCGGTTGACCGCGCAGCCGACCAGCCCGGCGTCGAGTTCGCGGGCGAGTTCCCGGGTGCGGATCGCGTCGGCCAGCGCGAACGCCCGTGGCGAGACGACGAGCAGGCAGGCGTCCGCGACCGCGAGCGGCACGCCGGCGTCGGCGCGGCGCCCCGCGGGACAGTCGAGGACGACGGTCCGGAACTCCCGTTCGACCGCGGCGACGGCCCCCTCCAACCGCGTCAGGTCGGCCGCCCGCGCCCCGGCCAGCGTCCGCCCGCACGGGACGATGTCGACCGGACCCGGCCGCACCGCCTCGACAGGGTCCGCCGCGCCGCCCAGCACGTCGTGGAGGTCGGGGCCGCGGCCGTCCGGCAGGTCGGCCATCCCGAGGTCCGCGTCGACGACGACTCCGCCGAGCGCGGCGGCGACGTTGTACGCGAGCGTCGTCTTCCCCACGCCGCCCTTCCCGCCAGCGACCGCGAGGATCACGCCAGATCCTCCAGCGCCGCGGTCGGCACCTCGCTCGCTTCCGCCCGCTCGGCCAGCGCCGCGGCGCGGTCGCGAACCGCCCGCAGTCGCTCGGCGTCGGTCGCGACGCGCTCGTCGAGAGACGCGACCGCGTCGAGCCCGCCGGCCTCCTGGACGGCCGCCGTCGCCGTTTCGAGGTCGGCGCCGCTCAGCCGCTCCGCCCGCTCGACCCGGTCCTCGACGGCCGCGAACCACGCGTCGATCCCGTCTGCCCCCGCCGCACTCGGCGGTGACTCGGCCGTCGCCGACCGCTCCGCGTCGCCCTCGCCGGCCCTTTCGATCGAGTCCGCGTCGTCGTCGGATCCCGCGTCGTCCCCGCTTCGCGCCTGCTCGGTCTCGTCCTCGTCCGAGTCGCTCCCTCTCGCGCTCCCGGATCCGTCGCCGTCGACCACGTTTCCGTCACCGTTGACCGCCGCCGCACCGTCGACCACCTGCCGCGGAGGACGATGGGAGTCGAGGTCGCGCATCGCCGCCCGCACGCGGTCCGCGTCGCCTCCGGTCGCCGCGTCATCCCCGTTCGGCTCCGCGGTCGCTGGCTCGACGCCCGCGATTTCGACCGGCGGGTCGACCGGCTCCGCCACCGCCGCGAACCCGAACGCCGCGCGCTCGCCCGGGTCGATCACCGCGGTGACGCCGCCGGCGTCCCACCCGCGTTCGGGGACGCCGCCGCGACGCGGCGGCAGGACGGGGCCGTCCAGCCGACTCTCGATCCGGACCCGCCGCGGGACCGCCCCGTCGTTGCGAACCCGGACACCGACGAGCGACGCCTCCCCCTCGCGGTCGACGGACCAGTCGAGTTCCATGCGCCGCCTCCCGCGGAATCGTATTTAAAATTCAGGGGGCGACAACCAGCCGGATTCAGCTCCCGTCGGCTGCCCCTTCCGTGCGGACCTCGGACGTCCGGAGCAGTGACCTCGCGCTCCGGTCGGCGGCCGCGACCCTCCGGGCCGCCTCCCCTCGCAGTTCGACGGCGCTGTCGAGCGCCGCGACCCTGACCGCCGCGAGCGACGCCGCGACCGGGTCGCCGTCGTACGCGTCGGGGGCCGCGCCGGCGGCGTCGGGATCGCCGCCCGGGACGACCGCGAGCGCGCGCCGAAACACCGGATAGATCCCCTCGGCGAGTTCGCGGCGGGCGGCGCGGCGACGGTTCCGGAGCCGGTCGCGGAGCCGCAGGCGCCGTCGCCGCTCGTCGCGGTTTCGAGCCGCCTCCGCTCGCGCGCGTTCGAGCGCCTGCTCGGCGGCGATCGCCTCCGTCTGCGCCGCAGACAGCTCCGCGGCCGCCGCCTCCAGGTCGTCGAGCGCCTCGTCCGCTTCGGCGTCGACCGCGCGGCGCGCCCGGGCGTCGCCGCGCAGCGCCGCGACCCGCTCTTTCAGGCGCTCTATCTCGCCGCTCGTCTCGGCGACCCGTCGCCGCGCCGCGGTCAGGTCCACCGGCTCGATCTCGATCGCCGCGAGCTCCGCCTCGACTTCCTCGATCTCAGCCGCGACCGAGGCGCTCCGTCCTCGTGAGCGCGCGGCCGCCGCCAGCTGCCGACGGAGCCCCGCGTCGGTGGGGAGCCGCCCGAGCACCGCGCTCGGCTCCGGCGGTCCCTCGACCGCGGCCGACTCGTCCTCGTTGCCGTCGGCCTCCTCCCCACGGTCCGGCTCCCGCGGTGTCGGTCTCGTCTCGGTCACAGCTCTCTGCCGCGCATGGCGTCCGGGTCCGGGTGGTCCGTCCCCGCCGCGAAGGCCGCGTACGGCGTCGACTCAGCACTCCGGTCCGCGTAGGCCGCGGCGGCCTCTCGGACCGGCTCGTCGACGGCGACGAACTCGTTGAACGGCTCGGTGCGCTCGATCTGGACGTCCCCGCCGTGGGACTCGCGGAGCCGCAGCGCGAGGAACGCGGCGTACACCGTCTCGTCGAACAGCGCGGCGCGACCGAACCGCCGAGCGACGACTCCCTCGTGGCGGCGACACAGGTTCCGGAGGCCGGTCCGGGCGGCCGCCGAGTACGTCACGACCAGCAGCACGCCCGCGGGTGGTCGATTTTCCAATTTAGCCGTTCCGGACCGGAACGTTTCAGTCGCCTTCAGCGACCGCCGTCCAGGCTGGCGCCCCCGCCTTCGAGGCTGGGTCCTCAGAAGCGCTCGACGTCGAACGCGGGCCCGTCCCCGCCGTCCGGGTCGCGCTCGCCGTCGACGCCGCTGGCGGCGAGGACGCGCTCCCGCGCCGCCGGCTCCGAGGGCGCGACGACCACGGTGCCGTCTACGGGGTCGTCGCCGACCGCGCGGAACACGTCGCCGTCGCCCTCGAACTCGGTGGCGTACGTGCGGAGCACGGCCGCGACGCGCCGCTCCGTGGCCGCGAGGTCGGCCTCGCCGTCCTCGAACTCGCGGAGCGCGTCCTCGACGTTCCGTATCGCTGAGATGCGGTCCATCTACGTCGTCCGGAGGTGGCCCTGCTTGGGCTCGTACACCTCGCCCTTCGTCCGGAGCTTCTCGATCTCCTGCTCGGCCTTCCCCCGGTCCATCCCGATCTCGCCGGCGCGGTCGAGCACCTCGTCGACCGGCGCGCCCTCCTCGTACTCCTCTTCGATGTCCGCGATGAGCCCCTTGATGTTCTTGATGCGGTCGCGCTGGCTCTTCGAGGTGCCCGTCTCGACCACGTCGGCGTCGAACTGCCCCGTCTCCGGGTCGACGCCGATGTCCTTGAGACACGACTCGACGATGTCGGTCGCGCGGTCGGCGTCCTCCCGCTCGACCGTGTCCGACAGGCGGACCCGCGCGCTCGCCTCCGAGAGCCGCACCAGCGCCTCCAGCTTCCGCGCGGTGACCGGCACCGGCGCGTCCTCGTCGGCGCCCTTCGACCGGAGGTCGACGTAGAACTCCTCTATCACCTCCTTCGCCTCCTCGGTCATCGTCGGGTAGCAGTTCCGCTTCGCGTGGGCGATGTACTTGCGGAGCAGTTCCGCGTCGATCTCGGGCGCGACCTCCTCGGTCACCTCCGCGACCTGCTCCGAGGTGAACTCCGAACTCGACAGCTGCTCGCGCTGGGTGTTGAGCTCGCCGGCGTAGTTCGTCTTGATGATGTGCTGGGCCAGCCGGGAGTCATGCTCCGGGTCCGGGCTGTCCGTCACGGTGAAGATGAGGTCGAACCGCGAGATGAGCGCGGGCTCTAAGTCGATCTGCTCGCCGATCGGCTCGTACTGGTCGAACCGACCGTACTTGGGGTTCGCCGCCCCGAGCAGCGAGCACCGCGCCTTGAGGGTCGCGTTGATCCCCGCCTTCGAGACCGAGATCTTCTGCTGTTCGAGCCCCTCGTGCATGGCGGAGCGGTCCGAGGAGTTGTGGACGACGAGCCCGTTCGCGACGAAGTTGTGCGTCCCCTCGACGGTCAGGTCGTACACCCTCGGTCGCTCGCCGTCGTCGATCCGGGAGAGGATCGACCGCAGTTCCGCCTTCACGGCGCCGACCTCCTCAACGACGGCTTCGCGCAAGTCGTCGAACCGGTCCGTCTCGACGGCGCCGGACAGCCAGCGCGACACGGTCGCCTGACTCACGTCGAGCCCCGACGCCACGTCCGCCTGACTGACGCCGTGAGCGTCGAGCGCCGCCGACAGCGCCGCTCGCGTCTCGCCGACCGGACCGCGGTCGAGCAGTTCGCGAGCGCGCGCTTCCGCCGTGTCGACCGGCCCGCCGATGACGTCGACGAGGCGCTGCCGGAGCACCTCGCCGCGGTGCTCGACCGACTCGGGCGGGACCGTCTCGACCGACTCGACCCGACGCCACTTCACCTCGCCGCGGACGAACTCCCGGAGGTCGTCGAGGTCGGTCTCCGCGACGTCGGTGAGTACCTCCCGGAGTCGCGCGGCCACCGTCTGACGGACCTCGTCGCTCTCCCCCCACTCGCGGGAGACCTGCTGCTGGGACAGCGTCGTCCCCTCGGCTAGCTCGGACTGCGAGACGTGGTATCGACTCCGGAGCTCCGAGAGGGTCTCCCACGTCGGCGTCGCGTCGAGCGCGCCGCGGTCTTCGTCCGCCCGCTCGCGCCGCCTCTCGAACGCCGTGAGTATCCGTTCGGCGCGGTGGAGCGAGACGTTCGCGCTCCCGGTCTCGAAGTCGTGGTACGTGACGGCGCCGATGCCGCACTCGCTCTGGTGGAGCCGTAGCGAGTCGCGACACCGCGCCAGCACGTCGTCGACCTCCGGGACCACGTCGAGAATCGTGCGGTCGCCGTCGGCGGCGTTGACGATGCGGTCGAGAGATTCGGCCTTCCGCGTGGCCGTGAAACCGACGTACCGCCGGAACGCCGCGAGCGAGTCCGCGTCGGTCACCGTGAGGTAGTACACGTCGCGCCCGCCGTCTCGCTCACGGTGCTGGAGCTGGCTCGACACGCCGAACTGTAAGAGGAGGTTCCTGGTGCCGCGGAGGAGGTCTCGGCTCGCCGACGCTATCCGGACGTTCCCCGCGGACTCGTCGACGTGGCCCTCGCTGTCGGCCAGCGCGCGGACGAACGCGGCCTTCGCCGCGCGGCTCCCCGTCGTCACGGCGGTCGGGAAGCACTTCTCGTCGTACCGACCGAGGTTCATCCCCGCGTCGAGGACGGCGTCGGCGTGCTCCTTCCCGGTGACCCGGACCGTCTCGACGCCGTCGCCGCGCCGTTCGCTCGGCGGCCGCACCGGCTCCGCGTCGAACGCCGCCCGCGCCGCGCGCTCGAAGTCGTTGAGGAGGTCGTCGTCAGTGTTCGTGAACCGGACGCCGTAGACGCCCTCGTCGCGGTCGTAGTAGACGTTGCCGTCACCCGAGAGGTACCCGAGGACGCTCGCCGTAGCGGGGTCGACCCCGTCAGCGTCGACCGTCGGACCGTCGCCGGGCTCGGTCGTCGGCCCCTCTCCCCCACTCGCGGCCACCGCTCCGCCGTCCGCCGCCGTCGTCGGGATCTCGCGCGGGACGTACACCCAGTCGCCGTCGTTCAGCGCGGCCGCCTCGCGCTCGACGCGCTCGCCGTCGTCGAGGACGAAGAACGGGTGGTCGGCGGTCGCGGTCAGGGACTCGCCCGCCTCCGTCGTCACTCGGGTCAGTTCCGACGGCACGTCGTACTCGTGGACCGCCGAAACCGACCGCTCGACGAGGTTTCCGTCCTCGTTCATCGACCAGACGTCGAGGTCGATGTCGCGGATACGTCGCCCGTTCGAGAGCTCCTCGACCTCGCCGTCCTCGGCCGCTTCCCGCGCCAGCTCTCCGATGCGCTCGACGCGCCCGTCGGCGAGAGAAACCAGCGCGTCGCCGGTGACGCAGTCCATCTTGTCCAACTCGTCGACCGCCGCGATCCCTTTGTCCGCGAGGACAAGGGCACCGGCTTCGAGCGACCACTGCTGCCCGTCGCCGAAGTCGTCTCTCACGGCCGCGGCGGTGAGGCCCGCCGCAGATGATCCTTTTCCTGACGTATAAACTGATCTTGGAGCGATATTCTCGACATAACTGATCATCTGACTCTTCCCGGTACCAGGGTCGCCAATAAGGAGCATATGGAGGTCGCCGCGGATCCGCGAGCCGTCGGGGAGGTGCTTCGTGACGCCGGAGAACAGCTGGAGGATCATCGCGAGCTTCTCCTCCTCGTAGCCGTAGATGGCGGGCGCGATGGAGCCGACCATCGCCTCGTAGATATCGTCGCGCTCGGAGAGCTCGATGATGTCGCGTTTGTCCGCCTCAGTGATGTCCATGTCCTCGAACTCCTCGTCCTCGATGGCGATGGAGACGCCGTCCATGTAGAGATCGAAGATGGCGGACTTCTCGTTGCCCTGCTCGACCTGCTCGATGTGGAGGACGCCGACGCAGGTGACGTGGTCGCCGGGGCTCACCTCGCCGGTGATGTCGTCGACGATGTCGACGTCGAGCGACTGGGGGGTCTCGCCGCCGCGCAGCCCCTCGGGCGACTCCTGGATGCGGAGCTTCTGGGAGTCGACGAACTCGGACTGGTCGAAGTTGACGCGGAACGGGCCCTGTCGCTCGCAGCCCTGGCACTCGTGGGGCTCCTGGAAGCCGCCGTCCGACTGGGGGATGTACGTCATCGTGCCGCAGCGCTGGCACTCGAAGGCGGCCTCGGTTACCTTCGGACGGACGTCCGTCGCCTTGCGGACGATGCCCTGGATCGAGACGAGCTTGCCGATGTGGTCGTCGTGGACCCGAATGCCTCGGATGTCGACGCTCTCGGGGAGGTCCTCGATGCGGACGTGCGCGCGGCCGAGGCTCACGTCGGCGGGGAGGTCGTAGAGCCGCAGCGCCTCCTCGGCGTACTCGCGCATCTGTTCCGGCTTGTTCAGGAAGTCCTCGGCGAGGTCGCGGTCGAACTGAAAGAGGTCGTCGTAGGAGACGTACAGCGAGCGCTGCTCGTTGGGGTACCGCTGGGCGAGCTGTCCGATCTCCTCACGGTAGTAGTTGCGATAGAACTGGATGAACCGCTCCGTGAGGTCCTGGGTGCCGGCCTGAGCCATTGCGACACCACTTCGTCGGCATCACGTATGAACCTCCGGTTCGGAGCGGACGTGGTCGCGGCCGCCGTCTCGCTCCGGCGATCCGCCCTCGGCTACGCGCGTTCGACGAACGTCGCGTCGGCGGAGGTACGCCCCTCGTTGAAGGAGAGCACCTTCGCGCGGATCACGTCGCCCGGTTCGAGCCCGCTCGGGATCTCCTCGGTGAAGACGACGAACCCCTCGACCTTCCCGACGGCGACCTCGTCGCCGGAGTGGTGGTCGGTGAGCTCGGTGACGCCGAACTCGTAGGTCTCGCCGATCTCGACGGGCGGCTCGCGCTCCTGTGCCGCCTCGTGGGCGCGTTTCGACTCGCGCGCCTCGCTCGACGGCGCGCGGAGCCGGCGGGCGAGCACGAACAGCGCGAGCAGCGCGACCGCCACGGCGATACCGACGACGAGCGGCGACGTGGGAATCATACCCGTGCGGTCGGCCGCGGCCACCTAAACGGTGTGGGTACGCGGCGGCGCGACGGGGCCGACCCCCCCGCCTGCGTCTCCCCCGACCGACTCGGCTCCCCCGCGGCCGCATGAGAAACGCCTTTGCCCTCGAAGCCCCCCTCTCGATCCGATGCGACACAGCCGCGGTTCCCGACGACTCGCGCACGGGTGTGGTGTGCCGTGAAGGTCGCGGACGCGGTGCCGGAGTTCGCCGACGCCTTCGGGTTCGACGAGTTCAACCGGATGCAGCGGGAGGCGCTGCCGGGCATCTTAGAGACCGACCACAACGTGGTCGCCTCGGCGCCGACCGCCTCCGGGAAGACGGCGCTCGCCGAGCTCGCCATCTGTAAGACGCTCGACGCGGGCGGGACGGCCCTCTTCGTCGCGCCGCTGCGCGCGCTCACCAACGAGAAGGAGAGCGAATGGGAGCGCTTCGAGGAGCTCGGCTACTCCGTCTACGTCGTCTCGGGCGAGCGCGACCTCAACCCGCGCCGCGCCGAGCGCGCCGACGTGCTGGTGACGACCCCCGAGAAGGCCGACAGCGCGACCCGGAAGCACGACTCCGCGCGCTACTCCTTTATCACCGACGTGGACTGCGTCGTCATCGACGAGGTCCACCTGCTCGACTCCGAGAAGCGCGGCGCGGTGCTCGAAGTCACCGTCTCGCGGCTCCGCCGACTCCAGGACCCCCGCGTCGTGGCGCTGTCGGCGACGATGCCGAACATCGACGACGTCGCGGAGTGGCTGGACGCGCCCGCGGAGACGACCTACGCCTTCGACGACGAGTACCGCCCGGTCGACCTGGAGACGGGCGTGAAGACGTACTCGCACGGCTCGAACGCCTTCGCCGACAAGTACCGGCGGCTCTACCGCGCGCTCGACCTGGCCGAGCCGCACGTCCGCGAGGACGGGCAGGCCCTGGTGTTCGTCTCCTCGCGGCAGGACACGGTCCAGGCGGCCAAGAAGGCGCGCGACGAGATCACCGAACGCGACATCCCGATCGACTCGCGGGACGACTACGACTTCCACAACGAGGCCAAGGAGCTCACCAACGACACGCTCCGCCAGTCGGTCACGGACGGCGTCGGCTTCCACCACGCCGGCCTCGGGAAGGACGACCGCGACCGCGTCGAGGAGTGGTTCAAGCAGGGGAAGATCAAGTTCCTCTTCTCGACGTCGACGCTGGCGTGGGGGGTGAACCTCCCCGCGCGCTGCGTCGTGATCCGCGACACCAAGTACCACGACCCGCTGGAGGGGGAGACCGACATCTCGCCGCTGGACGTGCTCCAGATGCTCGGGCGCGCCGGCCGGCCGGAGTACGACGACGTGGGGTACGGCTGGGTGGTCTGCGACCGCGCGGACGCCGACAGGTACCGCGAGCTGTTGCGCGACGGCAAGGAGATCGAGTCGCGGCTCGCCGCCGACCTCGAGTCGCACCTCAACGCCGAGATCGCGATGGGGACGATCCGCGGGCTCGAGGACGTGATGGCGTGGTTGGAGACCACCTTCTACTACGTCCGCGCGCGGTCGGAGCCGGACGCGTACGACTTCCCGACGCTCCGCGACCGCGTGCGCGACACGCTCGAATCGCTCGTCGACGACGGGTTCGTCGCGGCCGACGACGACCTCGCGATCGAGCCGACCGCCCTCGGCCGGCTCGCCTCGAAGTACTACCTCCGACTCGACACCGCGCGCCGCTTCCGCCGCCTCGCCGACCGCGAGACGCTGACGGTCGATTCGGTGCTGGAGACGGTCGCGGCCGCCGGGGAGTTCGACTCCGTCTCGGCGCGGTCGGCCGAGTCGGACGCGATCGACCGCATCCTCGACGGGCGCGACACCGACTTGGAGGACGGCCACCGCAAGGTGTTCGCCATCCTGCTCGCCGGCATGGCGGACTCGATCCCCTCGGACCTCCGGTCCGACGCGTGGGTGATCCGACAGAACGCGCTCCGTCTGCTCGCCGCGCTCGCGGAGTTCCTCGACCGCTTCGCCGGCCCGCGCGCCGCCAACCTCGCCCGCCGCGTCGAGGCGCGCGTCGAGCACGGCGTCTCCCGCGAGGCGGTCGCGCTCACGGCGATCGAGGGGGTCGGCTCCGGTCGCGCCGAGCGCCTCGCCGACGCCGGCCTCGCCTCCCCGGTCGACGTGGTCGACGCCGGCGCGGCGGGCCTCGAACGCGCCGGCATGAGCGACTCCGTCGCGGAGCGGATCGTCGACGCCGCGCGCGACTGCCCCCGCGTCGACGTCGACTGGGGGGACTTCCCCGAGGCCATCGCGGTCGGGGAAAACGAGATGTGCGAGGTCGCCGTCGAGGCCGTTTCCGGCGGCGCGCGCGCCGGGATCCGCGTCACGGTCAACGACGTGGAGATGACCGCGACGACGACGTACCTCGACGGGACCGCGACGGTCCCGGTCGGCGTGTTCGGGCCGCCGGACGCCGACGAACTGGAGTTCGTCGTCGAGGTCGCCTTCCCGGACCTCCCGCTGCTCCCCGTCACCGCGACGCGGACGGTCCGGGTGGAGTGACGGCGTCGCCCTCGCCCGCTGCCGGCGCTCCGCATCCCCGATAAACCCCGTCACGAGCGCTTTTCAGCCATTCCGCGGCCAGTCGCCCCATGCCGCAGCGACTCCGCGTGCTGGCCGGCGACTGCGAGGTAACCGACCGCGGCGACCGCACCCGCACCCACCGGGGACGGGTCGTCGTCCTGATCAAACCCGACGACACGACGCTCGTCCACGACGCCGACGGCTACCAGCCCGTCGCGTGGCTCACCCGCCCCGAGAGCGTCGTCGTCGAGGGCGACGGCGACGGGTTCACCGTCACCGCCCGCGACGGCTCCCGGCGGCTCCGCGTCGTCGCGGCGGAGGCGACCGCGAGCCGCGCGCTCCCCGTCACCGAGGCCGGCGTCCCGGTCGGGACCTGCCCCGACGACGGCGGGCCGCTCGTTCGCTCGCGCGGCGACGTGGTCTGCCTGGACTGCGAGGAGCGGCGCGGCCTGCCGGCGGGCGCCAGCGTAACCGACGCGACCTGCGACGACTGCGGGCTCCCGAAGATCCGCGTCGAGCGCGGCGAGCCCTTCCACCTCTGTCTCGACCCGGGCTGTGACCCCATGGCGGAGGCCGTCAGCGACCGCTTCGACGGCGTCTGGGACTGCCCCGACTGCGACGGCGACCTCCGGGTCCGCTCCGCGCCCGGCCGCGTCTACCTCGGCTGCGGGAACTACACGGACTGCGAGACGACCTTCTCGTTCCCGGCCGGCGTCGTCGTCGACGAGTGCGACTGCGGGCTCCCCGTCTTCGAGACTGCGGCGGGGCTCGGCTGTCTGGACGGGACCTGCGCGCTCGACGGTCGCGCGGTGAGGAACGAGGCGGGCTCCGAGTGAGGGCGCCGCGGAACGACCGGCCTACTCCGCGAGCTGCTGGCGGCCCGGCGCGATGAGGCGGTCGAGGTACTCCGCGAGCGCGCCCTTCGCGTCCGCCGGGTGGAGCTCGCCCGACTCCAGGTCGGCCTCCAGGTCGTCGTAGGCGTCGTACTCCAGGTTCCCGCCGTACTCCTCCGGGCGCTCGACGGTCACCGCGTCGAACCGCGGGAACACGTGGTACTCGAACACCTGGAGGACGGGGTTCTCCCGCTCGGCGCCGTCGTCGGTCGGCTCGGGGTCGGCCGTCGGCGGGCAGTAGGCGTCGTTCACCTTCGACTCGATGTCCTCGCGGGAGTCCTCCATCGAGATGGTGACGCCCTCGCTGGAGGACATCTTCCCGCGGCCGGTGCCGAGGTCGGCGATAAGCGGCGTGTGGAGGCTCGTCGGCGGCTCGCGGTCGATGCTCGGCAGCACGTCGCGAGCGAGCATGTGGACCTTGCGCTGCTCCATCCCGCCGACCGCGAGGTCGACGCCGAGGTACGGGATGTCGAGCGCCTGCATCAGCGGGTAGACGGCCTGCGACACCTTCACCGAGTCGCCCGAGCTGATCTCCGCCATCGCGCGCTCGGCGCGGGCGAGGGTGGTCTCCAGTTCGAGGGCGTGGAGGTCGAGCGTGTAGTCGTCGTCGAGCTGGAAGTCGGAGCCGAGGACGAACTGCGTGTTCGACTCGTCAAGTCCGTAGGCGATGAACTGGTCGCGCATCCGCTCGGCGGTGTGGCGGATCTCCTCGAACGACCCCTTGTCGTTCAGGTAGGCGTGTACGTCGGCCAGAAGCACGGTGACCTCGAAGCCCGCCTCCTGGAGGTCGATGAGCTTGTTCGCGGTGAGCATGTGACCGATGTGGAGCACGCCCGAGGGCTCGTAGCCGACGTACGCCCGCTTGCCCTCGGGGTCGTCGGCCAGCGCCTCGATCTCCGCCTCGGTGACCACCTCGGCCGCGTTCCGGGTGATCAGCTCGTGAGCGTCCATACCTCCGAGTGTGCGTTCCCGGACATATGACTTCTGGATGCGTGCCGACGACTCACGCGGAGCGCCGCCAGCGCGGCCGTCGACCGCCGGATCCTCGGTTTCGAGGCGACCGGGTCGGGGTCACTCCTCGGTCTCGGGCAGCGTCCGCCCCGCGCGGTGCTCGGAGATGATCCGGTCGATCCGCTCGGCCTTCTCGTCGCGGCGGCGCTCGGCGGCCCGCTCCTCCCACTCGTCGACGGCCTCGACGAGGGCCTCCTCGCTCGCGACCGCCAGCTCGTCCACCTCGCGGACCGGCACCGCGTCCGCGGGCACCACCGGAACCCCGCGCTCGAACAGCACCTCGTCGGCCACGTCCGAGAGGTTCCCCTCGCCGCGGATCACGGCGCGGGGCTCCGCCTCGGCGAGCCGCTCCGCGGTCCGGCGGCCCGCCCCGGAGGCGTCCCGGAGGAACACCACGTCGCCGGCGACGAGCCCGTACGCCTCGTCGGCGGCGTCGAGCGCGTCGAGCGTGAACTGCTCGACGACCTTCACGCTCACGAGGCCCTGCCCCTCGGCGACGTCGCCGAAGTTCGAGTGGTCGAGCCGCCACAGCTCCTTCAGCGTCTCCACCTTCCGTTCGAGGTCCTCGACGCGCTCGCGGGCCTCGTCGCGCTCGCGCTCCAGCCGGTCCGTCTCGCGTTCGAGCCGCGAGACCGCCCGCCGCGTGCGGGCCTCGATGCGCTCCTCGCGTTTCGCCTCCTCCAACTCCGACTCCAGCTCAGCGATCTGGTCGTCGCGCTCGTCGAGGTCGTCCTCCAGCGACTCGGCGTGAGACTCCAGCCGGTCGACGCGCTCGCGGAGCCGGCGGATCGTCTCCTCCTCCTCGGTGCGCTCCGGCTCCGTGGGGTCCGTCTCCGCCTCGTCGCCCCCGTCGTCTCCGTCGCCGTCGTCCTCGCTCAGGTCCTCGATGACGGCCTCAACCGACGAGCCGCCGGCGACGACGCCGGCGATCACCGCCTCGCGGTCGAGCCGCGGCGGCGTCTTCGCCGCGATCCGCTCGAACTGGTCCTCGTGGTCGTCGTAGGCGTACAGCGCGGCGGCGAGCGCGTCGCGCTCGTGGTCGTTGTCGTAGCTCGCCTCGCGGGTGCGGTGGAGCTTCTCGTCGACCGGGAGGTCCGTCGTGGGGCGCCACCCGGCGGCGTCGAACGAGCGCCGGAACTTCTCGACGGTCTCCGGCATCGGCTCCACGTCGGCGGCGACGATGATCGGCCGCCCCTGCTCGACGATCCACTCGGTCACCTCGGCGGTGTCGCCGGTGCGCGAGGAGTACAGCGCGTGGACGGTGCCGTCGAGGCCGACGACCGCGGCCGCGGTGGTGGTGCCGGGGTCGATGCCGACGATGACGCGGTCGCGCCGCTTGACGAGGGGCTCGTACTCGATGCCGTCGCGGCGCTCGCGCTCGACCTCGACGCGCACGTCACCGGCCCGCGAGTCCGAGACGGGGATGTCCTCCGGGCGGGCCTCGACGGTGAACGTCGCGTTCGCGTAGCCGCCGTACTTCTCGGTCACGTCGCGCTCGAAGTCGAGGTTCGCCTCGTTCAGCTTCGACTGGACCTGCCGCGTCCGCTTCCGGACGTTGCCGTGAATTCGCCGGGTGTAGCGGTCCTGACTCCACCCGCCCTTGCCCGTCGAGCGGCCGCGGGACACCTTCACCGTCGTCTCGTCGGTGAAGGCGGTCACCTCGTGGCCGACGTTGGCCGCGGCGAGCCGCGCGGCCGCCTCCGCCTCCTTCATCGGCTCCTTCCCGTAGGGGATCCCGTGCCGGGAGGCGACCCGCGAGAGCGGCTCCGGGCGCTCGGCGCCGGTCACCTGGACCAGCCGCGTCCCGTCCGGTAGCGACCGGAGGAAGCCGACCAGCTCGTTCTTGTCGGCCGCCAGCTCGTAGGCGTTGTCGGTGGCGACGTAGAGGGGCTCGCGGTCGTCGATCAGCCGGCAGAGCTTCCGGAAGGAGACCACGTCGCGGGTGACCCGGGCCATCGGCCCGTCCGCGTCCGGGGCGTCCGGGTCGTCCTCGTCGACGGGGTCGAGGATGACGAGCGCGTAGGAGGGGCTGTCGCCGCGGACGTCGCCGCTGTGGACGTCGACGCCGAACACCGGCCGGTCGCGGGCGCGGATGGTCCGGGTTGTCACGTACCGAGGTAGGTCGTTGCCGCGTATATACCCCACGCCGAGGGGGTGCGGCCGACCGCTGCCGGGGAGCGATCGGTCAGAGGATCCGCGGCTCGTCGCCGGCCCCCCGCCGCCGGCCGCTGATGACCCCGGGCGTCCCGCCGGTCTGGATGATGTTGAACGCGGTCATCAGGTCGGACCGGGAGATGAGCCCGACGAGCGCGCCGTCGGCGTCGACGACCGGGAGGCGCCCGACGCCGTGCTCTTGCATGGTCTGGAGCGCGGTCAGGGCGTCGGCGTTCGGGTCGGCGGCGACGAGGTCGGTCGCCATCACGTCGTCGACGCGGTAGGCGTCGCGCTCCACCTCGCGGACCGACCGCGCGTCTTCGAGGGTCACCATCCCGACGAGGTCGTCGCCGTCGAGGACCGGGTACCCCGTGTGGCGCTCCTCGAACATCCGGCTCATCAGGTCGGCGACGGAGGTGTCCTCCGTCACCGTGTGGAGGTCCTCGCGGGGCGTCATCACGTCGGTGACGCTGACGCCCTCGAAGGCGGCCTTCAGGGTCGTCTGCTGGGCCTCGCCGGAGGCGGCGATGTAGACGAAGAAGGCGAGGACGATGAGCAGCAGCTGGAAGGTGAACAGGCCGATGATCCCCATCAGGAACGCGAACACCTTCCCCACGGCGGCGGCCCGCTGGGTCGCCTGCGCGTGCGGCTGGTTCCGCGCGAGCAGCGCCCGGAGGACCCGGCCGCCGTCCATCGGGAACGCGGGGAGCATGTTGAACACCGCGAGCACGACGTTCAACAGCGCGAGGTAGCCGAACACGAAGAGGACGGCGTTCGAGCCCATCGGCGCGACGAGGACGACGGCGTAGCAGGCCACCCCGACCGCGACGCTGACGAGCGGGCCGGCGATCGCGATCCAGAACTCGTGTTTCCAGTCCTCGGGGAACTCGGCGAAGCTGGCGAGGCCGCCGAGCAGCCACAGGGTGATCGACTCGATCTCGTAGCCGTACCGCATGGCGACGAGCGAGTGGCCGAACTCGTGGAGCAGCACGCCCACGAACAGCCCCACTGCGGCCGACAGCCCGAGGATCCACGGCGTGGTCCCGGTCGCGACCGCGGCCGTGTCGATGCCGAGCCCGGCGACCTCGTTCATCACCTCCGCGATGGTACTCACTTCTCCCCCGATGAGGTACGCGAACAGCGGCAAAACGAGCAAGAACGTCCAGTTGAGGCGGATCGGAATCCCGAACGCGCTCCCGATCTTGATTCCACGCATACCCTCGGGTTCGGTCGGTGGTCGGTTAAGTCACCGGGTCCGTGCGGTGATGGGTTATCTCACCGGGTCCGTGCGGTGATCGGTTAAGTGCCCCCCGCCCGTCACGGACGCCCATGAGCGACACAGGCGATCCCGAGGCGGTCGTGAAACGCGCCGACGCGGTCGCGTCCGAGCCGGTCGACGCCGCCGAGGGGCTCTCGAAGGCCGTCCTCCTCGACGAGTCCGACGGCGCCCCGAACTTCGCGATGCGCCGCTTCGAACTCGCGGCGGGCGCCGAGGTCCCGCGCCACACCAACGCGGTCGAACACGAGCAGTACGTCCTTTCCGGCGAGTACGTCGTCGGGATCGGCGACGAGGAGCATCGGGTGTCGCCGGGCGACGCCCTCCTCATCCCCGCGGGCGTCGAACACTGGTACCGGAACGCGGGCGACGAGCCGGGCGCGTTCATCTGTGCGGTGCCGAACGGGGACGACACCATCGAGCTCGTCGAGTAAGGAGGCGAGGCCGGCCGCGCTCGACGCGGCGGGTCGACTACTCCAGGGTGCCGACCCGGTCGGCGACGTAGCCGAACTGGTCGCGGTAGCCGTTCGGCGACAGCAGCACGGGGTAGAAGGGCTCGTCGGCGAGCAGCGGCTCGCCGTCGGCGGCCGCGAACCGCTCGCCGGACTCGACGCGCTCGAAGTTGCGCGCGAACACCTCGTACGCCTCCGCGTCGGGCTTCGGGATCCGCTCGCGGAGCCGGAACACGGACACGTCCTCGCGGCCGCCGGCGTCGAGCACGTCGTCGGCGCCGGGCGCGGAGATGGCGCCGGTCGCCGCGAGGAACGCGCGGGCGAGCCAGTAGGCGTTGTCGGCGGCGCCCTCGGAGCCCTGGAGCCCGGCCTCCACTTCGAGCGTGTGCGGGTGCTCGATCAGCCGGCCCTCGGTGAACGCGTCGGTCTGGATCACGGCGTCGACGGGGAGGTGCGGCGCGACCGCGCGGGTCACCTCGTCCATCGAGTCGATGACGGCGAACGGCTCGGCGTACGACTGCGTCGAGTGGATCGCGAGGGTGGTACACCCCGCCAGCGCGTCGACGAGGTCGGCCGCGAGGCGCACCTCGTGGGCCGCCGCGTCGCGGTTGCCCGGGAACGACCGGTTGAGGTCGGCGTCGAGGTACCGCTCGCCGGCGTCGAGCGCCGCCTCGTTGGCGACGATCAGTCGCACCGGACGCTCGGGGGCGAGGTCCGCGTCGAGCAGGCGCTCGACGGCGCGGGCGCCGCAGGGCTCGTCGCCGTGGATCGCGCCGACCACGGCGACCTCGGGCTCCCCGTCGCCCAGGTCGTGAATCTCCATACGATTCCCAGGCGGGCGGCGGATAAGTGGCGTTCGGATCGGCGGCGGCCGCGGCCGCGAGCCCTCGCCGGCGTCGCCGGCCCGCCCTCAGTGCCCCTCGTCGACGCGCTCCGCGTACTCGTAGTCCGCGGGGTACGCCGGCGGGCGAGCGTCGTCGAGGGCGATCCGCCAGCCGTCGACCGCGCTCGGGTCGTCGAGCGCGGCGCGGAGGGTCTCCCGGACGTCCGCGACGTCGACGCCGTAGAAGTCGCTCGGGACGCCGTCGAGGTACTGGAGGGCCGTCTCGAACAGCGACCGCATCCCCGCGTCGTTGCCGAAGTCGACGCGCTTGTACGCGCCGGCGGCGACCTGGACCATCCCGTGGAGGAAGGCGCTCTCCGCGGTGCCGCGGCCGTAGTTGTACCACTCGTCCTCGAAGCAGTCGTGGCTCTCGTGGTAGGCGCCGTCGTTGAACAGCCGGACCCCGTGTTCGGTCGCGCGCCGGAGCGTCGCGTGCTCCCAGTACCCCCCGACGGCCCCCGCGTCGCCCGCGCCGTCCGCCGACGCCTCCCCGTCGCCGGACGGCTCGCCGCCCGCGTGCCACCCGGTCGGGTTCCCGAGCGGCGGGGCGACGCCCGGGTCGCGGGTGTGGTCGTCCATGTGCGCGGCGTTCTCGCGGCAGCGACCTAACCGTTTCGCGAGGCCCGGCGCCCGGCGGCACCGGATCGAACCACTCTTTCCGCCGGTCGCGCTCGGGGCGAACGAATGGCCACCGGGCTCCTCTTCGCCGTCGCCGCCGCGGTCGTCTGGGGCGCGTACCTCTTCGTCCTGAAGCGCGCCTTCTCCGAGTACCCGCCGGCGGCGCTGACGGTGGCGGTCAACGCCGCGGCGCTCGGGTGGTTCCTCGCGGGCACCGGGCTCACGGTCGGGTTCGGCGACGCCGCGGCCGGCCTTGCCGGGCTCGCCGTCCCCCGGCGGTTCGCCGTCGTCGCCGGGACGAGCGTCGCGACGGCGGCGGCGTTCGTCCTCTTCCTGCGCGCCATCGAGGACGGGGCGGTGTCGTACGTCGCGCCGATCAACAAGGTGATCCCGATGTTCGTCCTCCCGCTGGAGGTCGGGCTGCTCGGCCAGGTGCTGGCGCCGGTCCAGGTCGCCGGGGTCGTCGTCACCACGCTCGCGGTGTACGTCGCGAACTACGAGCCGGGCAGCTTCTTCGCGCCGCTCGCGCGGGCCGCCCGCTCGCGGCCCGCACAACTGGCGCTCGCGAGCGCGGCCTGCTACGCCGTCGGCGACGTGGGCAAGCGGGTCGCGCTCCAGGAGCTCGCGATCCCCGGCACGCTCTGGGTGCCGCTGCTGCTCGCCGGCGTCGCGGTCGTGCTGCTCCCGGCGGCCGTGCGAACCCCGATCGACGCGAGCCGGCGAGACATCCCGAAGTTCCTCGCGGCCGGCGCGCTCGTCGCCGTCGGCGAGCACCTGACCACGGTCGCGTTCGCGGCGCTGCCCGCGAGCGTCGCCTCGCCGGTGATCAACACGCAGGCGATCGTCGCGGTCGTCCTCGGCGGCGTGCTGCTCGGCGAGCGCCACTTCCGGCTCCGGCTCGTCGCGGCCGTCCTCGCGGTGGTCGGCGTCGCCATGATAGCTGGTTGACACGCAGAGCGAGCCGTCGGCCACCCGAGAGGACTTTACCGTTCGCCCCGTAGCGACCGCATGGAACCCCCGTCGGAGTCGAGCCCGATCGACCACGCCGAGTCGATCGTGAACGCCCTCGGCGACGGGGCCTACGTCCTCGACGCCGACCGGACCCGGGTGTTCGTCAACGAGCGCCTCCGCGAGGTGACCGGGTTCGACGAGGCCGTCCTCCACGGGAGACACCCGGAGCGGCTCGTCGAGGAGGGGTACTGGAGCGCGGAGACCGGGGACCGCTACCGGACGGCGGTCGAACGGGTCCTCGACGGCGAGGCGGACGACGAGCGCGTCCAGCTCACGATGACGCTCGGCGACGGCTGCGAGATGACGGTCGAGACGCGGCTGACCCCCATCGAGGACGACGGGTCGATCGTCGGCGCGGTCGGGGTCATCCGCGACGTGACGGACCGGGTCGAACGCGAGCGCGAGCTAAAGCGACTCAACGAGCGGCTCGAACGCCTCGCGGGCTTCCTCTCGCACGACCTCCGGAACCCGCTGTCTGTCGCTCGGGGGTACGTCGACCTCGCGCGCGAGACCGGCGAGACGGAGGGGCTGGCGGCGGCCGAGGACGCGCTCGACCGGATCGAGACGATGATCGACGAGGCGCTCGTGATGGCCCGCGAGCCCGAGGAGATCGAGACCGAGGACGCCGCGGTCGACCTCTCCGAGCTCGCGGCCGACTGCCTGGAGTCGGGCGACTTCGGCGACTGCCCCCCCGACGCCGACCTCGTCGTCGACGAGGCCGGCCCCGTCACCGGCGACCCGACGCTGCTCCGGCGCGCCGTCGGCAACCTGATCGGCAACGCCTTCGACCACGGCGGCGACGCGCCGACGGTCCGAGTCGGAGTCGACGACCGGGGGATCTACGTGGCCGACGACGGACCGGGCCTTCCGGACGACCAGGGCGACCGCGCGGCGCTGACCGACTTCGGCGTCTCGCCGGACGGCGGCACCGGGATCGGGCTCGCCATCGTCGAGCGCGTCGCGGCCGCGCACGGCTGGACGCTCGAAATCGACGAGTCGGCAGCGGGCGGGTTCCGCGCGACGCTGGTCGGCGCGGAACCGACGGCGTAAAGAAGGCGCCCATCCAACGCCAGCCCGCGTGCGAGGGTAGCCAAGCCCGGAAACGGCGGCGGATTCAAGCTCCGCTCCTGTAGAGGTCCGTGGGTTCAAATCCCTCCCCTCGCATCGCCGGGGTCCTCCCCCGTGATGCGGAAGGCGCTCTCGGAGCGCTCTTCCCTCGCAAAACTTCACTCGGACCGCTGCCCCGACCAGCCGCGGCCGCGTCGCGTCCTTCGACTCCGCTCGCTCCGAGCGAGGTGGATTTTTATCCTCACCCCCGAATCGGTCCCTATGAGAGATCGCACGCGCCGCGACTGGCTCCGCGTCGCCGGCGGGGTCGGCGTCGCCGGCCTCGCCGGGTGTAGCTCGCTCGGCGGCGACTCGCCGGGCGACGGCGACTCGCCCGCCGCCGGCGCCGGGTCGGGATTCGACGAGGTCGACCTGCCGCTGGACCTCGCCGCCCGACCGCAGTCGTCGGACGGGCTCACGTCGCAGTTCCGACAGGGGCTCCGGAACCACGGCCACATCGACGCGACGATACCCGAGAGCGTCGAGGTGCGGTGGTCGGTGCCGGCGAACCGCGGCGAGCACTCCGCCTCGAAGGGCAGCCCGATGCCGACGCCGGCGGGCGACGTCCTCGTCGCCGACGACACGGGCCGGATCCAGTCGATCGCGGTCGACGGGACGACGAACTGGGCGACTGACCTCTCCGACGCCAAGTGGGGGAGCCACGGCACCCCCGCGGTCGCCGAGGGGTCGGCGTACGTCGGCACCTACGACGGCGTCGTCTCCGCGGTCTCGGTCGCGACCGGCGAGATCGAGTGGCAGACCGACGTCGGCGACGCGGCCGCCGCCAGCCCGACGTACCACGACGGCACGCTGTACCTCGCCGTCGAGTTCACGCCGCCGAGCGGCGCCGCCGTCGCGCTCGACGCCGAGAGCGGCGAGGAGGTGTGGCGCGACGGCCGGCCGACCGACCACCCGCACTCGACGATCGCGGTCGACCTCGACCGCGACCGCTTCCTGTTCGGCGCCAACGACGGCCGCGTCTACGCGTGGTCCGTCTCCGACCGCGAGCGCGCGTGGACCTTCGACACCGGCGGCGACGTCAAGGCGCCGATCGCCGTCAGCCGCGGGATCGCGGTGGTGCCGTCGTGGGCGGGCACCGTCACCGCCGTCGACGTCGCCGACGGCTCCGGGCTCTGGGCGTTCGAGACCGACGAGTCCGTGTCGCCGTCGGACGAGCCCGACCCGATCCGCACGGGCGGCGTCATGTGCGCGCCGGCGGTCCACGACGAGACGGTGTACGTCGGGAGCCACGACACGAACGTCTACGCGATCGACCTGGCGACCGGCGAGGAGCTGTGGTCGACCCCGACGGACGGGTGGATCACCGGGAACGTCACCGTGACGAACGGGCACGTCCTCGTCGGCTCGTACGACCACCACCTCTACGCGCTCGACCGCGGGGACGGCTCGGTGACCTGGGCGGTCGAGGGCAACGGCGAGGTGACCAGCGCGCCGTTCGTCACCGACGACGGGGTCTACTACACCGAGCGCGCCCCGGAGGACACCGACGAGCCCGGCATGTGCTACCGGCTCGCCGCGCCGGAGTGAGCCGGCCCCCGTCGGGGGTCGGGCGGTGCCGCAGCGGACAGTCACGAACGTCCACCCGAAACGGAGGGTCCGAAACGGTTTTGCCGGCGCCTGACGGACGGTCGATATGCCAGCAGATCCCGACACGGGGTACGACCCCTCGCTGGGTCGGAAGTTCGTGTTCGTCACGGGCGGTGTGATGTCCGGGCTGGGCAAGGGCATCACGGCCGCCAGCACCGGGCGCCTTCTCGCCAACGCGGGCTTCGACGTGACCGCCGTCAAGGTGGACCCGTACCTCAACGTCGACGCCGGGACGATGAACCCGTACGAGCACGGCGAGGTGTACGTGCTCAAGGACGGCGGCGAGGTCGACCTCGACCTGGGCAACTACGAGCGCTTCCTCGGCACCGACATGACGTTCGACCACAACGTCACCACGGGGAAGACGTACGAGCACGTCATCGAGCGCGAGCGCGCCGGCGACTACCTCGGGAAGACGGTCCAGATCATCCCGCACGTCACCGACGACATCAAGCGCCGGATCCGCGAGGCGGCCGAGGGCTCCGACGTCTGCCTCGTCGAGATCGGCGGGACCGTCGGCGACATCGAGTCGATGCCGTTCCTCGAGGCGCTCCGCCAGTTCGCCCACGAGGAGGACGACGAGGACATCCTCTTCACCCACGTCACCCTGGTCCCGTACTCGAAGAACGGCGAGCAGAAGACGAAGCCGACCCAACACTCCGTGAAGGAACTGCGCTCGATCGGGCTCCAGCCGGACGTCCTCGTCGGGCGCTCCGAGGACCGGCTCGACCCGGAGACGAAAGAGAAGATCGCCCTGTTCTGTGACGTGCCCACGGACGCCGTCTTCTCGAACCCCGACGTGGAGGACATCTACCACGTCCCGCTGATGGTCGAAGACGAGGGGTTAGACGAGTACGTGATGGAGCGGCTCGGCCTCGCCGACGAGGCGCTCCCGAAGGCGGAGCGCTCGACCGAGTGGCGGGACCTCGTCACCCGCGACCGCGACCGGGAGATCGACGTGGCGCTCGTCGGCAAGTACGCCCTCGAAGACGCCTACATGTCGATCCACGAGGCGCTGAAGCACGCGGGCATCCAGACCGGCACCGAGGTGAACGTGCTGTGGGTCGACGCCGACGAGACGCGGGAGGAACACGAGCAGCGGCTCGCGACGGCCGACGCGGTCGTCGTCCCCGGCGGGTTCGGCTCCCGCGGCACGGACGGGAAGATCGAGGCGGTCCGCTACGCCCGCGAGAACGACGTGCCGTTCCTCGGGCTCTGCTTAGGCTTCCAGATGGCCGTCGTCGAACACGCGCGGAACGTCCTCGGGCTCGACGGCGCCCACTCGGCGGAGATCGACCCTGACACGCCCCACCCCGTCATCGACCTCCTCCCCGAGCAGTACGAGACGGAGGACATGGGCGGGACGATGCGGCTCGGCGCCCACGAGACCGACATCGAGCCCGACACGCTCGCGGCCGAGGTGTACGGCGCCGACGCCTGTACGGAGCGCCACCGCCACCGCTACGAGGTGAACCCCGAGTACATCGACGACCTGGAGGCCGACGGGCTCGTCTTCTCCGGCCGCGCGGACAACCGGATGGAGATCCTCGAACGCCCGGACCACCCGTTCTTCTTCGGGACGCAGGCGCACCCCGAGTTCCGGTCGCGCCCGGACCGCGCGAGCCCGCCGTTCGTCTCCCTCGTCGAGGCGGCGCTGGGATCGACGGACACAACAGAGCGGAACGCGGACGTGAGGCTATAGATGGTCGAGACGGAGGAATTCATCGCGGAGGCGAAAGCGGAGATACGGGAGGCGATCGGCGACGCGAACGCCGTCATCGCCCTCTCCGGCGGGGTCGACTCCTCGGTCGCGGCGACGCTCGCGTACGAGGCGGTCGGCGACCAGCTCACCCCCGTCTACGTCGACACGGGGCTGATGCGGAAGGGCGAGACCGCGGAGATCCGCGACACGTTCGACTTCATGGAGTCGCTGCGGGTGATCGAGGCCCAAGACCGGTTCTTCGACCGCCTCGCGGGCGTCACCGACCCCGAGGAGAAGCGCCACGTCATCGGCGAGGGGTTCATCGACGAGTTCGAGACGGTCGCGCGCGACGTGGACGCCGACTACCTCGTCCAGGGGACGATCTACCCCGACCGCATCGAGTCGGAGGGGAACATCAAGTCGCACCACAACGTCGGCGGCCTCCCCGAGGTCGTCGACTTCGAGGGGATCGTCGAGCCCGTGCGCGACCTCTACAAGGACGAGGTGCGCGAGGTGGCCCGCGCGCTCGGCCTCGAAGAGATAATCTCCGAGCGGATGCCGTTCCCCGGGCCCGGACTCGCCGTTCGGATCGTCGGCGAGGTCACGCCCGAGAAGGCCGCGGTCGCCCGCGAGGCGACCCACGTCGTCGAGGAGGAACTGGCGGAGTACGACCCGTGGCAGGCGTTCGCCGCGGTCCTCGGCAAGGCGACCGGCGTCAAGGGCGACAACCGCGTCCACGGCTGGGTCGTCGCCGTGCGCTCCGTCGAGAGCCGCGACGGCATGACCGCCCGGGCACAGGAGATCGACTGGAGCACGCTCCAGCGCATCCAGAGCCGGATCACCGGCGAGAACGAGAACGTGGCGCGCGTGGTGTACGACGTGACACACAAGCCGCCCGCGACGATCGAGTACGAGTGATGGCGGAGCCGTCAGCCCGACCCGACGGCGGCCGCGCAGAGGGCCAACTCGCGGTCGTCGCCGGTCCCGACCAGCACGGCCTCGGCGAGGAGCTCGCCGCGCTCGGCGTCGAGGTCCGTCGGATCGAGGGGCTCGTCACAGCGTCGAAGCTCGAAGACGCGGGCGTCGCCGACGCCGCCTACTTCGTCCTCACCGACGTCGAGGAGGCGACCGGCATCCCGGTGGCCAAGGAGCTGAACCCCGAGGTCCGCGTCGTCACCTACGCGAGCCGGTCGCTACCGGAGTTCGTCGCGACGGTCGCCGACCTCGCGGTCGACCCCGGCCTGCTGGACGCCGCGACGGTCGCCGAGGAGCTGCTCTCCGACGACGGCGAGCCGTGAGCGGGGACGACGCCGGCGACGCGACCGGACGCGAGGGCGCCGCGGACGCGACGACCGTCCCGGTCACCCTCTACACCCGCGAGGACTGCTCGCTGTGCGTCGTCGCCCGCGAGACGATCGAGTCGGTCGCCGCCGACCTCGACGGTGTGACGGTCGCCCTCGACGTGGTCGACGTGGACACCGACCCGGAGCTCGCCGACGAGTACGGCGAGCGCGTCCCGTACGTGTTGGTCGACGGCAACCCGGCGTTCAAGTACGAGGTCGACGAGCGCGACCTGCGGCTGAAGCTCTTGGCCGCGACCTGACTCGGAAAAACCCGCTCGGCCCGCGTCGCCTACTGTTCGACCGTCTCCGCGCCGGGCGCGTTCGCCTTCACGCGGGTCACGGCCTCGACGGCGCTCGACCGGGAGTCGTACCCCTCGCCGGAGTCGGCGAGGACGTTGCCGTTGCGGTGGCGGAGCCGCCAGCGCCACTCCCCGGCGGTGTCCTCGTATATCTCGAACGCCGCGCTCCCGGCGGCCAGCGCCCCCGCGTCGGGCGCGTACTCGCTCACGCGCTCGACCGCGTCCGTCGCGTTGGACTTCGAGGCGTACCCCTCGCCGGAGTCGGCGATGAGGTTCCCGTTGTCGTGGACGAGCCGCCAGCGCCACTTGCCGCCCGCGTCCTCGTACACCTCGAAGGTCGCTTTGCTCTCGGACGCGCGCCCCTCGTCGTCGCCGTCGGGGAATTCGAGCCCGGCCCCCCCGGCGTTCGACCTGACGCTGTCGAGGCCCTGTCGAGCCTTCTGTCGGGAGGCGTACCCCTGACCGGAGTCGGCGATGACGTTGCCGTTCTCGTGGACGAGCCGCCAGCGCCACTTGCCGCCCGCGTCCTCGTACACCTCGAACGCCGCGGGATCGATCCGGAGGTAGTCCGCGGAGGCGGCGTGGTCGCGCAGCCGCGAGAGCGCGCGCTTCGCGTTCGACTTCGAGGCGTACCCCTCGCCGGAGTCGCCCAGCACGTTGCCGTTGTCGTGGCGGAGCCGGAACCGCCACTCGTCGGCGCTGTCCGCGAACAGCTCGAAGGTCGCCCGGCTCTCCGGGGCCGCCGCCTCGTCGGGGATGGCCACGTCCGGCGCCGCGGCGTCGTCCGGCTCCGGCCCGTCGTCGTCGGCGACCGCCTCGGCCTCCGCGCTCGGCGTCTCGATCCGGAGGAGGCCGGCGCCGAGCGCGTTCCGCCGCACGCTGTGGAGCCCCTGCTGGGCCTTCCCGCGGCTGCTGTACGCCTGCCCGGAGGTCGCGATGACGTTGCCGTTGCGGTGACGGAGCCGCCAGCGCGGCCGCCCGCTCGCGTCCTCGAACAGCTCGAACCGGGCCTTGCTCTCGCGGAGCGACGCGGCCGCCGCCTCCGCGGCCGTCGCGTCCTCGCGCGCCGCGTCGAGCTCCGACTCGGTGGCCGCGAGCTCCTCCCGGGAGGTCTCCAGTTCGGCCTCGGTGTCAGCGAGTTCGTCCCGGGTCGACTCCAGTTCCGACTCGGTGTCCCCGAGCTCTTCGCGGGTCGCCTCCAGCTCCGACTCGGTGGCCGCGAGTTCGTCGCGCGCCGCGTCCAGCTCCGCGGTCGTCTCCTCGGCGGTCGCGGTCGCCGCGGCCGCCTCGCCGCGCATCCGCTCGTAGTCCTCGTAGACGGGGTCGGAGAGCAGCGGCACGACCGTCCCCGCCAGCCCGATGAGCAGGAGTCCGACGCCGTACACCGTGATCACGGCGGGGTCGCCCGAGGCCCTGAACCACCCGTCGGGGAAGACGTTCACGAACCAGACGACGCCGAGGACGCTGACGGCCGTCCCGAGGTAGCCGAGGGCGGTCCCCGGCCTGCGGAGCGGGAACCGGATCACGGCTCCGAGCATGACGAACGGGGCGAAAGCGCCGCCAGCGCGTACCCGATGCCGCGCGCGGCCGTCGCCGACTCGGTGAGGAGGAAGACCGCGACGCCGGCCAGCCCGAGCAGCACCCCGAAGCCGAACAGCCAGTAGCCGTTCACCTCGTCGGTCGTCCGCGGCGTCCCGATCCGTCGCTCGTACAGTCCGCCGTCTCGGTTTGGTTCGGTATCACTTGACATATCCGAGACAACTCCGGCGGCCCGCTTATAAGTGTGGGTGAGTGACACGACGGCGCGACCGCCGCGCCGGACTACCGCGACCCGAGCGTTTACCCGTTCGTCTCTCCCTCACACGGACATGGCAAACGCAGCGGCGTACCTGTTCGCGGGCGGTCGAGTGGCCGACGCCGACGGAACGCGGACCGCCGACGTGGCGATCGTCGACGGCGAGATCGCGGCGGTCGGCGACCCCGAGGCGGTCGAGCGCGCGGTCGACGACGTTCCGGACGCGGACCTCGAACGCGTCGACGCGAGCGACCGCGTCGTCGCGCCCGGGCTGATCGACGCGCACGTCCACGTGATGATGGATGGGCGCCCGGACGTCTCGACCGCGGTCTCCGAGAGCGACTACACCGCGAGCTACCGGGCCGCGGGCAACCTCGACGCCGCCCTCTCGGCCGGCGTCACGACCGTCCGCGACCTCGGCAGCCGCGGGACGCTCGCGCTCGACGCGGGCGAGGCGGTCGCCGCGGGCGAGATCGACGGCCCCCGAGTCCTCGCGTGCGGCCGCAACGTGATCATGACCGGCGGCCACGGCAACTGGTTCGGCCGCGAGGCGGACGGCCCCGCCGAGGTGCGGAAGGCGGCCCGCGAGCAGCTGAAGGCCGGCGCGGACGTGCTCAAGTGCATGGCCACCGGCGGCGTCCTCACCGAGGGCGCGGTGACGGGCGCGCCGGAGCTGACCCCCGAGGAGCTGGCCGCGTTCACCGACGCGGCGGCGCCGACCGACACGCCGACCGCGGCCCACGCCCACGGCGAGGAGGGGATCAAAAACGCCGTCGAGGCCGGCATCTCCAGCGTCGAACACGGGACGTTCATGGACCGGGAGGCCGCCGAGATGATGGCCGAGCGCGGCACCTACTGGGTCCCGACCGCGAGCGCGCTCCGCGGCATCGTCGACAACGGCGTGGAGGCGGGTATCCCCGAGGACGCGGTCGCGAAGGCCGAAGACGCCGCGGACCGCTTCGACGACGCGTGGGACCACGCGCTCGACGCGGGCGTCCCCATCGCGATGGGGACGGACGCGGGCACGCCGTTCAACTTCTTTGCCGACATCCCGCAGGAACTGGCGTACATGGTCGACTACGGGCTCTCGCCGGAGCGCGCGCTCGAAGCCGCCACGGTCAACGCGGCCGACCTGCTCGGCCTCGACGACGTCGGCCGCGTCGAAGAGGGGTACGCGGCGGACCTGGTCGTCCTCGACGCCGACCCGACCGAGGACGTGACGGCGTGGCAGGACCCCGCGGCCGTGTTCGCGCGCGGCGACCGCGTCGCCTGACCGAGACCGAACCCGGATCACCCGCTCCCCTCCCGCCGCCGGAACGGGCATTTTTACCCCGAGTCGGCCCCATCTCCCGTCGATGACGACTCCGTCGACCCGGCACGCGGACCCGGCCGAGAACCCGTACGTCGAGGACCCGCCGACCGAGTTCGACCCGGTCGAGGACCTCTCCGCCGACGAGGCGGCCGAGCAGGCCGACCTGCTCCGCGCGGCGGTCCGCGAGCACGACCACCGGTACTACGTCGCGGCCGACCCCCTGATATCCGACGCGGCGTACGACGCGCTGTTCGCCCGGCTGGAGGCGCTCGAAGCCGCCTTCGACCTCCCGACCGAGGGCTCCCCGACCCGGCGGGTCGGCGGCGAGCCCCTCGACGAGCTGGCGACCGTCGAACACGTCGCGCCGATGCGATCCATCGACAACGCGACCGACGCCGACGCAGTCCGCGAGTTCGACGAGCGCGTCCGCGGGGGGCTCGCGGACGCCGCCGAGGCCGGAGACCTCCCCGATTTCGACCCCGCCGACCTCGCGTACGTCTGCGAGCCGAAGTTCGACGGCCTCTCGATCGAGGTGATCTACGAGGACGGCGAGTACGTCCGCGCGGCCACGCGCGGCGACGGCCGCGAGGGCGACGACGTCACCGAGCAGGTCCGGACGATCCCCTCCGTCCCCGGCCGCCTGCGCGGCGACGACCACCCCGCCAGGCTCGCCGTCCGGGGAGAGGTGTACATGCCCCGCGACGCCTTCGAGGCGTACAACGAGGAGCTGATCGAGCGCGGCGAGGAGCCGTTCGCGAACCCGCGCAACGCCGCCGCCGGCACGCTCCGCCAGCTCGACCCCGCGGTCGTCGCCGAGCGCCCCCTCGACGTCTTTTTCTTCGACGTGCTCGCGTGGGAGGCGGGCGAGGACGGCCCGGAGCGCCCCGCGCGCCACCGCGACGCCCTCGACGCGTTCGAGTCGCTCGGGCTCCGCCGGAACGACCGGGTCGAGGTCGTCGACGACGTCGAGGCCGCGATCGAGTACCGCGACGCGGTCCTCGACGCCCGCGACGACCTGAACTACGCGGTCGACGGCGTCGTGATCAAGGTCGACGCCCTCGCGCACCGCGAGGCGCTCGGGAGCACGTCGCGCGCGCCGCGGTGGGCGTTCGCGCACAAGTTCCCGCCGCGGACCGCGACGACGACCGTCCAGGGGATCACGGTCCAGGTGGGCCGCACGGGGCGGCTCACGCCGGTCGCCGAGCTCGACCCCGTCGATGTCGGCGGCGTCACCGTCTCGCGCGCGACGCTCCACAACCCCGCCGAGATCGAGGCCCTCGGCGTGGACGTCGGGGACCGCGTCCGGATCTACCGCGCCGGCGACGTGATCCCCTACGTCCCGGAGGTCGTCGAGAAGCGCAGCGAGGGGACCTACGAGTTCCCCGACGCCTGCCCGGTCTGCGGGGCCGCGGTCGAGCGCGACGGCCCGCTCGCGTTCTGTACCGGCGGGCTCGGCTGTCCGGCGCAGCTCGAACGGGCGGTCGAGCACTGGGCGCGCCGCGACGCGCTCGACGTGGAGGGGCTCGGCCCGGAGCGCGTCGAGCAGCTCCGCGAGGCCGGCCTCGTCGAGTCGCTGCCGGCCCTGTACGACCTGACGGTCGACGACCTCGCCGAACTGGAGGGGTGGGGTTCGAGGAGCGCCGAGAACCTGATCGCCGAACTGGACGCGACGCGGAACCCGCCCCTCGACGACTTCCTCGCCGGCCTCGGGATCCCCGACGTGGGCGCGACGACGGCCCGGGCGCTCGCCGCGCACTTCGGGACGCTCGACGCGCTCCTCGACGCGGACGAGGACGCGCTCCGCGAGGTGGACGACGTCGGCCCCGAGGTGGCCGCGTCGATCCGGACGTTCCTCGACCGCGAGGAGAACCGCGCGGCGATCGCGGGGCTCCGCGAGCGCGGGGTCGACCCCGAGCCGTTCGAGACCGACGCGGCCTCCGGCCCGGCCGACGCGCTCGACGGGCTCACCTTCGTGTTCACCGGGTCGCTGTCGGTGCCCCGCGGCGACGCGCAGGCGCACGTCGAGGCGCACGGCGCGAACGCCACGTCCAGCGTCTCCGGGAACACCGACTACCTCGTCGCGGGCGAGCGCCCGGGCCGGTCCAAGCGCGACGACGCCGAGGCCGAGGGCGTGCCCGTCGTCGACGAGGACGCGTTCGCCGACCTGCTCGCCGAGCGCGGCGTGGCGTGGCCGCCCGCAAGCGACGCGTGAGCGCCGCGACGCCCGCGCGACGCTCGCCCCGACCCGCAACCCTTTATCAACTCACGCCGGAACCGGAAGGCATGACCGCCATCGAGCTACGGGGCGTGACCAAGGAGTTCGACGAGGTCACGGCCGTTCGCGACCTCGATCTCACCGTCGAAGACGGCGAGGTGTACGGGTTCCTCGGGCCGAACGGCGCGGGCAAGTCCACGACGATCGACATGCTCTTGGACCTCGTCCGCCCGACCGCGGGGACGGTCCGCGTGCTCGGCGCCGAGGTCGCGACCGACGGCGTCGAGATCCGGCGGCGGACGGGCGTGCTCCCCGACGGCTTCTCGGTGTACGACCGGCTCTCCGGTCGAAAACACGTCGAGTTCGCCGTCGAGTCGAAGGACGCCGCCGACGACCCGGACGCGCTGCTCGACCGCGTCGGCCTCGCCGACGCCGCCGACCGCGCCGCCGGCGAGTACTCGAAGGGGATGCGCCAGCGCCTCGCGCTCGCGATGGCGCTCGTCGGCGACCCCGACCTGCTGATCCTCGACGAGCCCTCCTCCGGCCTCGACCCGGCCGGCGCGAAGGAGATGCGCGAGATCGTCCGCGCCGAGGCCGAGCGCGGCGCCACCGTCTTCTTCTCCTCGCACATCCTCGAACAGGTCGACGCCGTCTGCGACCGCGTCGGCATCCTCCGCGACGGCGAACTCGTCGCCGAGGACTCCGTCGAGGGGCTCCGCGAGGCCGTCGGCGGCGAGGAGACGCTCGAAGTCGCGGCCGCGGGCGCCGACGAGGACGCGGTCGCGGCGGTCCGCGCCGTCCCCGGCGTCTCCGGGGTCTCCCGCGACGGCGACGAGCTGGTGGTGAACTGCGCCAGCGACGCGAAGACGGAGGTCATCGCGGCGCTGGAGGACGCCGGGGTCGCAGTCGACGACTTCCACACCCGCGAGGCCTCGCTGGAGGACCTCTTCTTGGCGTACACCGAGGGCGACGCGGCCGGTTCGGCGCCCGACGGAACCGACTCGGAACCCGCCGAACTCGACCCGACGGCCGACTCCGAATCGACGGCCGACGCCGACTCGACGGCCGACGCCGACTCCGAATCGACGGCCGACGCCGACTCGACGCCCGACGCCGACTCGACGCCCGACGACGATTCGGCGACCGAGGAGGTGGACCGATGAGCCTCGCCGCCGTCGCCCGGAAGGACTTCCGCGAGACCGTTCGGTCCCGCGGCATGATCGCGCTAGTGGTGCTGTTCTCGCTGCTCGTCGCGGCGTTCGCGTACGCGGTGCGGCCCACCGGCGAGAGCGAGCAGTTCGCCACGGAGCTACTGCTGAGCGCCTTCGTCGGTCGCTTCCTCGTCACGACGCTGATCCCGCTCGTCGGCGTCGTCGTCGGCTACAACGCCGTGAGCGGCGAGCGCGAGTCCGGCTCGCTGAAGCTGCTCCTGTCGCTGCCGCACTCGCGGGCCGACGTGGTCTTGGGCAAGGTCGCCGGGCGCGGCGCGGCGATCGCGCTCGCGGTGTTCGTCGGGTTCCTGCTGCCCGCGCTGGTGTTGATCGCGGCGCCGGTCGTGTTCAACGCCGGCGCGTTCCTCGGTTACACCGTGTTCGCGGCCGCGCTCGGCGTCGTGTTCGTCGCCATCTCCGTCGGCTGCTCGGCCGCGTTCCCGACCCAGCGTCGGGCACTCATCGGCGGCGTCGGAATTTACATCCTGTTCGTCCTGCTGTGGGGCCCGCTCACCGGCCAGCTCGTCGGCGCCGTCGGGCCCGCCCTCGACGCCCTGCCCGTGTCCGCGACGCAGGTCGACGTGTTCCTCCGGGCCTCGAACCCGACGACCGCCGTCGAGGCGCTCGCGAACGCTTTCCTCGCGGAGCAGCTGTTCAGCGGCGAGACCGCGAACCAGCAGCTGTCGGCGGCCGCGATGTTGGTGTTCTGGACGCTCGCGCCGCCGCTCGCCGGCCTTCTGAAGTTCGACGCGGCCGACCTGTAACGGTCCGAATCGGCCGCCATCCGCGACGCCGGTAGTGGGCTCGGGCGGGTTCGAACCTCACTCACTCCGCTCGCTTCGCTCGCTCCGTTCCCTGCTTCGAACCCGCCCTCAGACACGCACCTCGCTGTCGCTCGCGGTTTTGCTCGCGACAGCAACAGTGGGCTCGGGCGGGTTCGAACCTCAGTCGCTCCCGTTCGCTCGCTGCGCTCGCTCACCTCCTGCTCCCTGGTTCGAACCCGCCCTCAACCAGTCACAGCGGCGCCGCTCACGAATTGTTCGCGGCGCCGATAGTGGGCTCGGGCGGGTTCGAACCGAAGAAAGACGGTCGTCTCGCTTCGCTCGACGCTGCGTCTTTCAGGGTTCGACCGCCCTCGCATACATTTCTGTGACTCACTTCGTTCGTCCCAGAAATGGGCTCGGGCGGGTTCGAACCGCCGATCTCAGCCTTGTAAAGGCCGCGTCATAACCAGCTAGACCACGAGCCCTCACCCGTCTGAACCCGCCGGGAGCGGAAAACGGTTTCTTTCTCGGGCGCGAGGATCGACCGTGAACCGCCGCCTCGTCGGGGTCGCGGCCGCGCTCGCGCTGATCGCCCTCGCCGCCGTCGGCGCCGCCGCCGCGAACCCGGCCCTCCTGATCACCGGGTACGACACCGCCACGGTCGAGGCCGTCGACGGCGAGACGGGCGAGACGCTCGCGACCGTCGAGGTCCGCGTCGCCGACGGCTTCGTGAAACGCTACGTCGGGCTCTCCGCGACCGACGATCTCCCCGCCGGCGAGGGGATGCTGTTCGTCCACGGCGAGGCGGCCGAGCGCGCCTACGTGATGCGCGACATGGCGTTCGCGCTCGACATCGTCTTCGCCGACGCCGACGGGACCGTCACGACGGTCCACGAGGCGGCCCCGGAGTCGCCGCCGCTCACCCGCTACGAGGGGACGGGGCGGTACGTCCTCGAAGTGCCGCGCGGGTGGAGCGAGCGCCACGGCGTCGGCCCCGGCGACCGACTCGTGATCGACCGGGAGTGATCCCGCTGCGGCCGCCGGGTCGGTCGACGAAACCGCTTTGGGCCTCGCCGGCGTCGCCTCGACCATGACCGGACTCCCCGGCCGGATCGCGTGGAACCTCCGCCACCGCTGGCGGCGGGTGTTCGCCCTCTGCGTCGTCGGCGCCGGCGTCGCCGCCCCGCTCCTCACCGGCGTCTGGTGGTGGCTCCCGCTCGTGTGGTTCTTCGGGCTCGTCATCGTCCTGCCCGTCTTCCACGTCCTCACGAAGCCGGTCCCCGAGGACGACGCCGACGACCGCGCGGACGCCACCGGCGACCCCGCGCTCGACGCCCTCCGCGAGCGCTACGCGCGCGGCGACATCGACGAACAGGAGTTCGAGCGCAAGCTGGACCGCCTCTTGGAGACCGAAGACGCCGAGACCGTCACCGATCCGAGCGGCGATGTCGCCGACCGAGTGCGAGAGAGCGTCCGGCGAGAAGTGGACCGAATCCGGGAGTGACGGCGCCGGGACAGCCGTCGCCGCCGACGCGGAGGGAGACCTCCGGGACTACTCGTCGATCTCGCGGTTGTGGACCGCGTCGCCGGTGGTCCCGTCGAAGAGGTGGATCGTTTCCTCGGGGATCTCCACGTGGACCTCGTCGCCGACCGAGATCTGCTGGAGGCCGCCGACGGTGGCGATGAACGTCTCGCCCTCCGGCGCGTCTTCGAACCGCAGGTAGACGGTGTTCTCGTCGCCCATCGGCTCGACGACCTCGACCACCGTCGAGAAGGTGTGCTCGCCGGCCGGGTCGTCCGCCAGCGAGATGTCCTCGGGCCGGACCCCGAGCGTGAGGTCGGTGATGTCGCCGATGTCGCCGAGGGTGGACTCGGAGAGCGGGTAGTCGAAGGCGTCGCCGAGGAGGGTGTCGGCGTCGCGCTCGACCTCGAAGAAGTTCATCGACGGCTCCCCGATGAACCCGGCGACGAACCGGTTGGCCGGCTCGTGGTAACACTCCAGCGGCGTCGCGACCTGCTGGAGTTCGCCGGCGTTGAGGATCGCGATCCGGTCGCCCATGGTCATCGCCTCGGTCTGGTCGTGCGTGACGTACATCGTCGTCACGTCCAGCTCGGCCTGGAGCCGCTGGAGCTCCGTCCGCATCTCCGAGCGGAGCTTGGCGTCGAGGTTGCTGAGCGGCTCGTCCATGAGGAACACCTCGGGGTCGCGGACGATCGCCCGCCCGAGCGCGACCCGCTGCTGCTGGCCGCCGGAGAGGTCGGACGGTTTCCGGTCCAGTAGCTCGCCGATCCCCATCGTCCCCGCGGCGTCGGTGACGCGCGTCTCGATCTCGTCGTCGGAGAGGTCCGTCGACTCCTCCAGTCCGAACGCCATGTTCTCCTGCACCGTCATGTGCGGGTACAGCGCGTACGACTGGAACACCATCGCGATGTCGCGGTGCTGGGGTTTCACGTCGTTGATGACGCTCCCGGCGAGTCGGATCTCGCCGTCGGTGACCGTCTCCAGTCCCGCGACCATCCGGAGGGTGGTCGACTTACCGCAGCCGGAGGGGCCGACCACGACGAGGAACTCGCCGTCGCGCATCTCGATGTCGACGTCGTCGACGGCGACGACCTCGCCGTCCCCGTCGGGGAACACCTTGCTCACGCCGTCGAGTTCGAGCGTCCCCATGCTATCGCCCCCGCGGAACGGCGCGGCGGTTTGAGAGCGATACCTTCGGTCGGCTGCGTGGTTGCTGTCGAGTCATGGATTGCTGCCCGCGAACGGCGCCGTTCATGTCGCCACCCCCTCGGCGAACTCCTCGCCGAACGCGATGTAGACCGCGAGCGTCGGGAGGGCGGCGATGAACGCGCCCGCCATGCGGAGCGCGAAGTCTTGTCCTTCGAGCGACGTGCCCAGCCCGGCGAGGATCAACACGATCGGCGCCGCCGCGCTGGATTCGGTCTGGACCAACACGAGGGTGAACAGGAGGTCGTTCCAGATCTGCGTGAACTGGTAGATCAGGACCACTGCGAACATCGGTCCAGAGAGCGGGAGCACGATGCGGCGGTAGATCCGGCGGATGGACGCGCCGTCCAGCCGCGCGGCCTCGATCATCTCCTCGCTCATGTTCTTGTAGTACGACCTGAACAGGACCGTACAGATCGGGAGCCCGTAGGCCACGTGCGTGACGATCAGTTCGAAGATCCCGGTGTAGTCGTTGTTGATCCCGAGCGCCCACAGGAAGCCGAGGGCGTCCTGGAGCGGGATCATCGACCAGAACTGCGAGAGCGGCACCAGCACCGCCTGGTACGGGATGAAGATCCCCGCGACGAACAGCGCGAGGACCGGCGCCTTGTACCGCTGTTTCCAGTCGGACTGCGTGAGGCCGTACGCCGCGAAGCTCCCGAGCAGCGCCGAGATGACGGTCGCCGGGATCGCGTACAGCGCGCTGTTTATGAGGCCGCGTCCGAGCGCGTCGAACGCCGTGCGCCACTTCTCCAGCGTGAACGTGCTCCCCGTCGGCGGCGCGAACGGGAGCGACCCGGTGACGCCGGTCGACGTCTTAAACGAGGTGACGAGCCCGGACTCGATCGGGATCATGAAGAACGCCAGGATCCCGAGGAGCCCGAGGTACAGGAGGACCCGGTACCCGTCGACCTCCGCGAGCGCCCCCGCGGACGCGCCGGAGTCCGTCGCCGATGCCGTGCCGCCGTCCGTTCGTGCGTCGTCGTTCATAGGTTCCCCCGGTTGTACTGGTAGTAGAGGTACGGGCCGACGATCCCGAGCGTCATCACGAACAGGGTGATGGCGATCGCCGACGCGTACGCCCAGTTCAGGTTCGCGTACGCCTCGCGGACCATCTTCGTCGCGAGGATGTCGGACCCGTTGGGCGGTCGGTAGCCGCCGACGAGCGAGTAGAGGAAGTCGAACGCCTTCAGCGCGAACACCATCAGGACGACCGAGGCGCTGATGGTCGACCCCTTCAGCTGCGGGATGATCACGCGCCAGTACATCCGCGCCGTCGAGGCGCCGTCCACCTTCGCCGCCTCGTAGTGCTCGTTCGGGATGGCCCGCAGGCCCGCGAGGAACACGACCATCGCGTACCCCGCGAACTGCCACATCAGCGCGAACATCACCGCCCAGAGGACGATGTCGGGGTTGCCGATCCAGTTGACTCGGCCGAAGCCGAGCGACGTGATGACGATGTTGATGACCCCGTTGTTGAAGTTGAACATCCACGCCCAGAACTGGGCGGTGACCACGAACGAGAGGCTCATCGGCAGCAGGTAGATCGTCCGGAACGTGTTCTCGAACCGAATGTTCCGGTCTATCAGGATCGCCAGGCCGAGCCCGATCGCGAGCGTCACCAGGGTGAACCCGACGAGCAGAACGAAGGTGTTGATCGCGGCGTCGACGAACCCGCTGTCGGCCAGCGCGCGGCTGTACATCTCGAGGTCCAAGTCGCCGTAGTCCGGGGTTCCGAAGCCGCTGAAGTCGGTCAGCGAGATCAGGAGGTTCCAGATGATCGCCCCGTAGACGAAGAGGCCGACCAGCAGGAACGGCGGCAGCCAGAACTGCGAGGACTCGACGAAGTCGCTGCCGAAGCGCTCGTTCAGCGCGTCGATCGGACTGAACCCGGACCCGCCGCGCTCCTCGGCGACGCCGCCGTCCGTGACCGCGTCGCCACTGTCGTCGCCGGTGTCTGTGTTCCGTGTCATGTGGGTCGTCGTGTGCCGAAACCGCTAAAATCCGGTCGCATCGAGGACCGGTGTCAGTTAGAGACCGCGTCGACGAAGCCCTGCGTGGCGGCGTCGACGTTGTACGGTCCGGAGAACTCGCTGGAGATCACTTCGTTCAGCGCCGTCATCGTCTCCGAGGGGACGCCGAGCCCGTGCTGTAGGTTCGGCGGCCGCTGCTCGGCGCTGGCGAAGTCTTCCTGCGTCTCCTGGAGGTACGGCCCGAACTCGCTCATGTCGACGTCGGTCCGCGTCGGGATCGAACCCTTGTACTGGTTGAACGCGACCTGCGCCGCTTCGCTCCCGACGAACGAGAGGAACGTCTTGGTCGCCTCCGGACTCGGGTTGTCCGACGGGTAGAGGAACGAGTCGAAGTGGAGCATGTACATGTTCTCCGAGCCGGGGTACGTCTTGAAGCCCCAGTCCTCGTTGTAGTTGAAGTCCTCGGCGTTCCGGTAGGCCCCGGCGGCCCAGTTACCCTGGTGGATGAACGCCGCGTTCCCCTCGATGATGTTCTGGTTGGACTCCGTGAGTCCGATCGAGGAGGCGTCCTCGTTGATGTAGTTGCCGAGGATCTCGGCGAGCGACTCGAAGGTCGCGCGGACGGCCGCCTCGTCCGGGCTCCCGTCGATGAAGCTCATGTACGCGTCGTACCCTTCCTGCCCGAGCATCGTCGAGGCGAACAGCTGGGTCGTCGTCCAGGTACCGCTCGCGCCGTGCGTCATCGGGATCGCGTCGGTCTCGTTCTGGACCGTCTCCAGCGCGTCGATGAGCGCCGAGACGCTCGTCAGCGAGTCGGGGTCGACCCCCGCCTCCTCGACGACCGAAGTGTTGTAGAACAGGCAGTTCAGGCGGTGCGAGCCGAGGGGGACGCCGCGATAGGCGCCGTTGTACTGGTGGAGGTCGACCGCCTCGTCCACCATCACGTCCGCAAAGCCCTCCGACTCCCACACGTCGTCGACCTCGCCCAGCACGCCCTCGTACCGCTGGAGGTTCGGGCCGGGCCAGTTGGCGAACGAGCTCGGCGGGTCGCCGTTCTGGAGCCGGTTCGCGACGACCGCGTCGAGGTTCTGGTTCCCGCCGCCGCCGATCGGGTTGAACTCGTGTTCGACGTCCGGGTGCGCCTCGTCGAAGGCGGTGACGAGCGCCTCCGCCGCGCGGGCGCCGTCGCCGCCGGTCCACGCGTGAAGAACTTCGAGCGTGTTGCCGCTTCCGCCGTCGCCGCCGTCGCCGCCGTCGCCGCCGCCGGAACAGCCGGCGAGCCCCGCGAGCGTCGCCGCCCCCGTCGCTCCGACGAAATGTCGCCGCGATAACCGCTTGTCTTGGTCTGTCATGGTACTTCACGGTGTACAATGGATGATTGCCATATATACTTACTCATTCTTTGAGAACTATTTTTGAAGTATCTATTCGCACGTCACCCCCGTCGTAATCGGAGTTCTTTACGCCCGGTCGGACGGCGACGGACCGACGGGCATACTACGGTCCGGCGGATGGGCGTACGCATGCGCCCCTCGACCGCCGCCGTCACGTATCCCGTCGCCGGCGACGCCCGGGAGCGGCCCCTCCTCGCCGTCTGGCTGCTGTTCGCGCTGGCCGTCGTCGTGCCGGTCCTCCCGGCGCTGCCGGTCGTCGGCTACCTCGTCCGCGTGCTGACCGCCAGCGAGCGGGGCGACTCGATGCCGCCCTTCCTCGCCGACGGCCGGACGCTCCTCCGCCGGTCGCTCGGCGGGACGGCCGTCTGTCTGGTGTTCCTCGGGATCCCGTTCGCGGCCCTCCTGGTGACGCTCTACGGCGTCGTCACGCTCGACCCCGGCGCGAACGCGCCGGTCGGCCGCATCCTCGCCGGATCGACGGCCGTGCTCTTCGTCGGCGTCTTCGGCACGTACCTCGCGCCCGTCTCGCTGATCACCTACGGTCGGGAGGGGTCGCTCCGCCGGGCGTTCTCCCCGGGCGCCCTCCGGCCGGTCGCCGGCCACGCCGCCTACTTCTTCGGGTGGACCCTCGGCTTCACCGCGCTCGTCGTCGCCGTCGGCGTCGGCGGCGCGCTGTTCACCGTCTCGCGCGCGGGCCCGCTGTTCGGGACGTTCGTCCTCGCGTACGGCCTCCTCGTGGCCGCGTACCTCTGGGGGCGCGCCGTCGAGCGCGCCCGGCGACGGTAGGGGGACGGCGCGGCGCCGCGACCGACCGATTCTTGACCGCCCGGCCCGGACTCACACGGCATGGACGGACCGCTGTGGACGGACACGCACGCGCCCGACCTCGACGAGATCCGGCAGGACGAGGCCCGCGACCGCCTGCGTCGGGCCGTCGACGAGCCGATGAACCTCGTCGTCCAGGGGCCGCCGGGGGTCGGGAAGACGGCGGCGGCGCGCGCGCTCGCCGAGGCGTCACACGCCGACCCGGACGCCGACCTGATCGAGATCAACGTCGCCGACTTCTTCGGGCGGACCAAAAAGGAGATCCGGACCGACCCGCGGTTCGAGGGGTTCCTCGCGGGGCGGAGCTCGATGGCGAAACGCGACATGATAAACCGCGTGCTGAAGGAGTCGGCGTCGTACGCGCCGATGTCCGGCGAGTACAAGACGGTCCTGCTGGACAACGCGGAGGCGATCCGAGAGGACTTCCAGCAGGCGCTGCGCCGCGTGATGGAGAAGCACCACCGCACCACCCAGTTCGTGATCGCGACGCGCCAGCCCTCGAAGCTCATCGCCCCGATCCGGTCGCGCTGCTTCCCGGTCCGGGTCCGCTCGCCGACCACCGACGAGACGATCGACGTCCTCGAAGCGATCTGCGAGCGCGAGGGCGTCGACTACGACGGCGACGGGCTGGAGTTCGTCGCCAGCGCGGCCGGCGGCGACCTCCGGGAGGCGATCCTCTCGGCGCAGGCGACCGCGGTCGAGGGCGGCGAGGTCACCATGTCGACCGCCTACGAGACGCTCGGCGACGTGGGCGACGACGACGCGATCCGCGGGGCGCTTGCCGACGCCCGCGCCGGCGACCTGAAGGACGCCCGCTCGGCACTCGACGACCTGCTCGAAGAGGGATACGACGGGCAGGAGCTGCTCCGCGAGACGCTCCGCGTCGCCCGCGCCGGCTCCGAGTACGGCGGCGACGACCTCGCGCGGCTCCACGCGCTCGCGGGCGAGGCCGACCTCGACCTGTCCGACGGGCTCCACGACACGACCCACCTCGTCCACCTGCTCGCGGCGTGGGCGGCGGGACGGACCGAGCTCTCCCCCGAACTCCGGGACGCGGAGGCGGCGTCGTGACCCGCCGCCCGCCGCTCTCGCGGCTGCTCCCCTTCCCGGTCGTCGACGCCGCGTGGGACCTGGCGCTCGTCCCGGCGCTCGCTGGCGCCGTCGCGCTGCCGTTCGTCCCGCCCGTCGGCGTCGCGCTCGTCGCGCTCGCCGTCGGGGTCCTCTGGTTCCACCGCGACCCCGAGCGCGACCCGCCGAAGGGCGACGAGACGGTCGTCTCCCCGGCCGACGGCACCGTTTCGGTGGTCCGCGAGGAGGGCTCGCGACTCCGCGTCGGCGTGTTCATGAACGTCACCGACGTGCACGTGAACCGCGCGCCGCTCGCGGGCGAGGTGCGCGAGGTCCGCCACCGGCCCGGCGCGAACCGCCCGGCGTTCGACAAGGAGTCGGACCGCAACGAGCAGGTCGCGATCGACTTCGGGGAGTACGAGCTGCTCGTCATCGCGGGCTGGTTCGCCCGGCGGATCCACCCGTCGGTCGAGCCGGGTGACCGCGTCGAGCGCGGCGACCGCGTCGGGCACGTCTCGTTCGGCTCCCGCGCCGACGTGGTCCTGCCCGCGGACGTGGGCCGCGAGGACCTGCTCGTCGCCGAGGGCGACGGCGTCCGCGCGGGCGAGACGATCATCGCGGAGCGCCCGAGCGACGACGGGTAGCGCCGCCGCGTCGCGACGCGGTCGCCGCGTCGGCCGTTCGAATCGGGCCATACGCTTTTGTTTCGTCCGCGAGACCGTGTCTTCGATGACGGAAGAGACAATCCACGAGTCGAGCCGGTCGCGGACCCGACAGGGGCTGGCCACGTACCTCCGCCGGATCGCCCGCGCGCTCGGTCGCGGCGAGCCCGTGCCGGTCGACGAGGACGGGACGGTGACGGTCGACGCGGCCGGGACCGGCGACGTCGAGGTCGAACTCGAACGGGAGGACGGCACGGTCCACTTCGAGATAGAGGTGGAGTGGCCCGAGGAGGAGGTCGCCGTCGACGAGGACGCGAGCGCGAGCAAGGCGACGTTCGAGCTGTATACCGACAAGGCCGACAAGTTCCGCTGGCGGCTCCGCCACGACAACGGCAACATCATCGCCGACGGCGGCGAGGGATACGCCGACAAGCGCGACGCCAGCTCCGGCATCGAGAGCGTCCAGCGGAACGCGGCGGGCGCGCACGTCATCGACGTCTCGCGCGACGAGGAGGCCCCCGAGGAGGGCGGCAGCGACGCCGCGTTCGAGCTGTTCCGCGACAAGGCGGACGAGTACCGCTGGCGGCTCCGTCACGACAACGGCAACATCATCGCCGACAGCGGCCAGGGGTACGCCTCCAAGCAGAAGGCGAAACAGGGCCTCAACAGCGTCAAGTCGAACGCGCCGGGCGCGGCCGTCGAGAAGCCGGCGGAGTAGATCTCGGTCCCGCGGCGAGGCGCCCGCGGTCCGACCGCCGCCCCGCCCGCGGCGCGACCGCGGACCGCACCGCTTATTCGCCGGCCTTCACTACCTCTGAGCGACATGGACGCGCTCGACGCCAAGTACCCGTTCTTCGCGAGCGCCCGCGAGGCGGTCGCGTCGGCCGCGGTGTCGCTGCCGGAGCTCGTCGCGACCGACGCCCCGGCGGTCGACCGCGCCCGCGAGCGCGTCGAACGCGCCCTCCTCGAGGGGACCGTCGCCTCCGAGAGCGGCGCGTTCCCCGGCGAGTCCGCGTACGACACCCAGGCGGAGCTGCTCTCGTACCCCATCGCGCGGATCCTCGTCTCGCTGCTCGACTCCGACCCCGCCATCGAGAAGTACGCCGCCGCGGAGGCGGCGACCGCTATGGAGCGGGTCCGCCGCGACTTAGAGACCGACGACGAACTGCGCTCCGTGTCGGCCGCGACGGTCGCGCTCGACGACCTGCTCGCCGAGTTCGACCTCGTCGACGCCGTGCGACCGGACGCGACCGCGCCCGCCGGCGCCCGCGGCGCGGGGGCCGCGACGGGCGGCGGGGCCGGCCGCGACCCCGACAGCTACCGGATCGACGTCGGCCCGTACCTCCGGCTCACCTCCCCCGAGTGGGGCGACTCGTGGCGGCTTGTCAACCGGGCGCTCGCCGACGGCGCGGTGCGGGTCTCCCGAGAGGAGCTGCTCGCGGCGCTGGAGGCCGCCGTCGAGGCGCGGGTCGCCGAGGGGCTCCCTTTCGAACTGGGCGCCGACGAGGAGATCGCCGCGGCGCTGGAGTCGCGCGTCGCCGACCTCCGGCGGCTGCTCTCCGAGCGGACGTACGCCGAGCCGCCGGACGTCGTCGCCCCCGCGCTGTTCCCGCCGTGTATGACGAACCTGATCGAGAAGGCGGAGCGCGACGCCGCGCTCTCCGCGGCCGAGTCGTTCGCGCTGATGGCGTTCCTCGTCGGCATCGGCATGACGCCCGACGAGGTCGTCGCCTTCTGCGCCGACACGAGCCTCGACGCCGAGGGGATCCGCTACCAGACGGAGTTCCTCACCGACGACCGCGGGACCCAGTACCCCCCGCCGACCTGCGAGACGCTCGCGAACTACGGGATCTGCCACAACGAGGACGACCACATGCAGGTCGCGGCCGACCCGCTCTCGTACTACGAGACCCGGGTGGCCGCGGCCGACGAGGTGACCGACTGGCGGGCGGACCGCGAGACGGACGAGACGGAAGCGGCGTGAGCGCGACGAACCGAACGCGACGGCAGAAGTAACGGACCGCGGCGGCTCAGGAGGTCTACGATCCGTCGTTCGCCCGCATCAGGAACGTCCCGACGCCGGCCATCAACAGGACGAACCCGGTCAGGAGCGCGACGAGCGCGATCGCCCCTGTCTCCGGGAGGACCGCCGACCCGCCGAAGGTGACCCCGATGGCGACCAGCCCGACGATGAACACCGCGGCCGCCGCCAGCGAGACCGCGATCTGCCGACGGAACTCCGCATCGATTTCCATGCTCGCGGCTTCCCGTCGCCGCTAAAAAAGGACTTCGATGGGCGCCCCGCCCGCCGCTCACGTCGCGAGGTGCGTGATGTCCCGCCGCAGCGTGTACCCCTGCGGAACGCCGACGGCCCCGAGACAGTCGTCGCACAACACCCGCTCGTAGTCGCGGTTGGTCTCCTTCTCCAGCAGGGAGACGTCAGCGAGCGGGAACACCGACTCGCACCGGTCGCACTCCGCCTTGTCGCCGTCGACGATCTTCATCGCCTCCCCGTTCCCGAGATCGATATATAAAATCGCGGCCGGCGTTATCACTCCGGATAGCGGCTCGTCGCGAAAAAATCGGTGCGTGTCGACGCGGTCGGCGTCGAGGGAGTCGCGCGCCGGCTCAGCCGAAGAGCTCGCCGAGCCCTTCGCCGCCGTCGCCCTCGTCCTCGTCGTCGTCGTCCGCCTCGTCGGCGGCCTCGGCCTCGTCGGCCTCGTCCTCGTCGTCGTCGGCCTCGTCGGCGGCCTCGGCGTCCGCGGAGCCGCCCGCGGCGGCGCCGGCGGCCGGGGCCGCGGCGGCCGTCTCGATGGCCTCCTCGATGTCGACGTCCTCCAGCGCGGCGACGAGCGCCTTGACGCGGGACTCCTCGACGTCGACGCCGGCGGCTTCCAGCACGCCGGTGACGTTGTCTTCGTTGATCTCTTCGCCAGTCTCGTTCAGGATGAGCGCAGCGTAAACGTATTCCATTGGTGTGTACCTCGTGTTATCCGAACATCGCGCCGAGTCCTTCGCCGCCGTCGTCGCCGTCGTCGTCGTCGGCGTCGTCGTCGGCCTCCTCGGCGTCTTCCGTGTTGTCGTCCGCCTGTTCCTCTTCCTCGTCGGCGTCGTCCGTCGCCGGCTCCGCGGCCGGCGCGGCCTCGACGCCCTGGAGCTCCTCGGGGAGCGCCTCCTCGTCGTCGATCTGCGCCGCGAGCGCGCGGAGCTGGGCGTCGGCCTTCCCGATCAGGTCGGGCACGACGTCCGGGCTCTCGATCTCCGCGAACAGGCCGACGGACTTCGCCTCGCCGGACGCCTTCGCGATGAGGGCGCCCGCGGTGGCGGCCGTCGGGTACGCGGCGTTGATCGAGAGGTTGCGCGCGGCGGCCGCGGCGGACCGGATGTCCGCCTCGTACTCGTCGACGTCGAGTTCGAGCTCGTCGGGCTCGAACAGCACGCCCTCGGAGTAGACGGCCTTCAGGTCGAGGCCGACCTCCTTGGGCTCGATGCCGAGCTCGACGAGGACGTTCGCGAGGTCGTCGTCGACGACCTCGCCCTCCTCCAGCACGGTCGAGTCCTCGGTCACCTTGATCGAGCCGTCCATGATGCGGGCGGCCGCGCCCACGGTCTGGAGCTCGCCGACGAACGGCCCCGGGTCGACGCCGGTGTCGCCCTCGGGGATCACGATGTCGTTGGGGGCCACCTCGCCCGCGTTGATCGGGGCGGGGGTCTTCGAGGCTTCGAGCTGCTTGAAGAGGCCGAACGGGTTGTCGTTGGTGCCGACGAGCGCCACCTGGCCGCTGACGTACTCCGTCAGCGCCTCGACGCCGTCGCCGACCTCCTCGAGCGCCCGGTTCGTGAGCGTGTTGCGGCTCATGCGGACGGCGGCCGAGCCGTGGAGCTCCCGGCGCATGGCCTGGAGCTGCCGGCTCGGGATGCCGGACACGCCGACGATCCCGACGGACTGGTAGGAGTCGATGAACTCGACGAGCTCGTCGACCTCCTCCCGCTTCCACTCGGGGATCGTCTCGGTCTTGCGGACCGAGCTCATACGGGCACCTCCTTCGCGGGACCCATCGTGGTCTTCACGTAGATCCCGTCGATGTTGAGCGGGCCCTTCTCGAGGTTCGCTTCGAGTCGCCGGATGATGACGTCGATGTTGTCCGAGATCGCGTCGGCGCCCATGTCCTCGGCGCCGACGCGGGTGTGGAACGTGCGCCGGTCGCGCGACCGGAGCTGCACCGTGTTCTTCATCCGGTTGACGGTCTCGACGATGTCGTCGTCCGGCTGTAGTGGGGTAGGCATCTTCCCGCGCGGACCGAGGACGGTACCGAGGTACCGACCGATGTCCTGCATCAGGTTGGCCTCGGCGACGAAGAAGTCGGTGTCGTCGGCGAGGTCCTTTGCGCGGTCGTCGTCGTCTCCGAGGTCTTCGAGGTCGTCGCTGTCGAGCACTTCGTCAGCGACCTCCTCTGCGCGGACGGCGGTTTCGCCCTCCGCGAAGACGACGATCTGTGTCTCCTGCCCCGTTCCAGCCGGCAGCACGACGGACTCGTCGATACGGTTCGACGGATCGTTGAGGTCGAGGTCTCGCAGGTTGATCGCGATGTCCACGGTCTCGCGGAAGTTCCGCTCGGGCGCATCGTCGAGTGCGAGGGTTACGGCCTCTTGTATTGTGTCTGCCATTTTCACCTCCGTAGTACGCAGGTCGCTCCTACGGGTCAGTGAAACAGGCGAAGCCTGTCTCATCGGAGAGTGGTTCATCGGAGGTTTAAAAGCGTCGAACCGCCGGTCGCCGTGTGAACCGGCGACAGGGCCGCTCCGGGTCGTTCGCGCGCTCGCGTTCGGACCCGGCGCCCGTCGTCGGCCGCCGCGGCCCGAATTCGACGGGCGTCGAAGGCCGAAACGTCGGATAGGGGAACCCTTTTGACGGCGGTCGCCGACCCACGAGGTAATGACGCAGGGTGGTCCGCCGTGACGATGGACGACCGTATCGAGGACCTCCGGGAGCGCCGCGAGCGGGCGGCGAAGGGCGGGGGCGAAGAACGGATCCAGTCGCAACACGACAAGGGGAAGATGACCGCCCGCGAGCGGATCGACTACTTCCTCGACGACGGCACCTTCCACGAGTTCGACCGGTTCCGCACCCACCGCAACCACACGTTCGGGATGGAGGAACAGCAGATCCCGGGCGACGGGGTGGTGACCGGCTACGGCGAGGTGAACGGCCGGAAGACGTTCGTGTTCGCGCACGACTTCACCGTCTTCGGCGGGTCGCTCGGCGAGGTGTTCGCCGAGAAGGTGTGTAAGGTGATGGACAAGGCGATGGACGTGGGCGCGCCGGTTGTCGGCCTCAACGACTCCGCGGGCGCCCGGATCCAGGAGGGGGTCGCCTCGCTCGGCGGCTTCGCGGAGATATTCCGGCGCAACACGGAGGCCTCGGGCGTGATCCCCCAGATCTCGGCGATCATGGGCCCGTGCGCGGGCGGCGCGGTGTACTCCCCCGCCATCACGGACTTCACCTTCATGGTGAAGGACACCTCCCACATGTTCATCACCGGGCCGGACGTCATCGAGACGGTCACCGGCGAGGAGGTGAGCTTCGAGGAGCTCGGCGGCGCGGTCACCCACTCGTCGACCTCCGGCGTCGCGCACTTCGCCGAGGAGAGCGAGGAGGAGGCGCTCGACGACATCGCGCGGCTGCTGTCGTACCTCCCCGCGAACAACGTGGAGGACCCGCCGCGCGTCGAGCCGTGGGACGACCCCGAGCGCGCCGACGAGGAGCTCGCCGAGATCGTCCCCGACGCGCCCCGGAAGCCGTACGACATGAAGGACGTGATCGCGAGCGTCACCGACGAGGGCTCCTTCTTCGAGGTGCACGAGAACTTCGCGAAGAACATCGTCGTCGGCTTCGCCCGCCTCGACGGCCACTCCGTCGGCGTCGTCGCGAACAACCCCCGCGTGAACGCCGGCACGCTCGACATCGAGGCGAGTCAGAAGGGCGCGCGGTTCGTCCGCTTCTGCGACGCGTTCAACATCCCCATCCTCACCTTCGAGGACGTGCCCGGCTTCATGCCCGGCACCGACCAGGAGCACAACGGGATCATCCGCCACGGCGCGAAGCTGCTGTACGCCTTCTCGGAGGCGACCGTCCCCCTGCTCACCGTCATCACCCGGAAGGCGTACGGCGGCGCCTACTGCGTGATGTCGTCGAAGCACATCGGCGGCGACGTCAACTACGCGTGGCCCACCTCGGAGATCGCCGTGATGGGGCCGAAGGGCGCGGTCAACGTCCTCTACCGCGAGGAGCTGGCCGAGGCCGACGACCCCGACGCGCGCAGGCAGGAGCTCATCGACGAGTACCGCGAGGAGTTCGCGAACCCCTACACCGCCGCCGACCGCGGCTTCGTCGACGACGTGATCGAACCGACCGAGACGCGCGCGCGCCTCGTCGAGGACCTCAAGATGCTGAAGGGGAAGAACGCGGACCAGCCCGCCAAGAAGCACGGCAACATCCCGATCTGATGGCGGCCGACGACGACCCGGGCGAGGCGGGGGCGACCGACTCGGCGACCGCCGATCCGGCGGCCGCGCTCGCCGGGCTCTCCATCCCCGACGACGCCCGCGACGACGAGGCGGCCGCCATCGCCGCCGCGGTCGCCGCCCACCTCCGCGACGGCGAACTCGCCGCCGCGGCCGCCGCCGAGGGGACGGAGGACGGCCGCGACGAGGACCGCTGGGCGTTCGCCGGCCGGATCGAGCGGCTCCACCGCCGCCGGGTGCGCGTCCCCGCCGACGCGCCCGCGGACCCGTGGACCGCGGCGGGTCGCAGCGACCGGTTCTGACGCGCCGACGCGCCGCTCCGCTTTTCCCGTTCGTCCGCCCGACCCGTCGCTGGTCGAGTCCGCGACACGTCGAACGGCGCCGCCGGACGCGGCGGCGTCCGACCGCGTACATTCCCCCGACAGCGCGGCGTCGGTCCGTCGCGCCGTCGACCCGGCCCTGACTCAGGGCGCGTTCGCAGATACGTGCGCTGACATATATACCTGTGGTAACGGCTCACGCGGCCAGCGCGACTGCTCGTCGACGGCGTCTTCACCTGCGCTCGCGTGACCCGCGTCGGTTGCGCCCGTCCCCGCTACTCCGGCGTCTCGTCGCCGTCGTCGTCGGCGGTCGGCCCGCCTCGGCCGCCGAGGAGTCGATTGAGGACCACCGGCACGACGGCCACGAAGACGAGGAGCGCGCCGATCCGGACCGGCAGCGAGGCGTCGGTGGCCACGGTGAGTCCGAGGTAGACGGCGGCGCCGACCAGCACCGACGGCAGCACGTACGGGTTTCCCGCGTCGAGCATACCTCACCGTGGCGCCCGCGGTCCCCTTAACCGTCTCGGCACGGACCGACAGAGTTTGGTAGCAGTTGGTGGAAGAACCGACAGGAATGTTCGATAAGGTTCTCGTGGCGAACCGCGGCGAGATCGCGGTCCGGGTGATGCGCGCCTGTGCGGAGCTGGGCGTCGACACCGTCGCCGTCTACAGCGACGCCGACAAGCACGGCGGCCACGTCCGGTATGCGGACGAGGCGTACAACGTCGGGCCCGCCCGCGCGGCCGACTCGTACCTCGACGGCGAGGCCGTCGTCGAGGCGGCGCGCTCGGCCGGCGCGGACGCGATCCACCCCGGGTACGGCTTCCTCGCGGAGAACGCCGACTTCGCGGCCCGCGTCGAGGCCGCCGACGGGATCACCTGGGTCGGGCCGTCGAGCGACGCGATGGAGCGGCTGGGCGAGAAGACGCACGCGCGGCGCGTGATGGACGACGCCGACGTGCCGATCGTCCCCGGGACGACCGAGCCCGTCACCGACGCCGAGGCCGTCACGGCGTTCGGCGACGAGCACGGCTACCCGGTCGCGATCAAGGCCGAGGGCGGCGGCGGCGGCCGCGGGATGAAGGTCGTCGAGAGCGCCGACGAGGCCGCGGAGGCGCTCGAGTCCGCCAAGCGCGAGGGCGAGGCGTACTTCTCGAACGACTCGGTGTACCTCGAACGCTACCTCCAGACCCCCCGCCACGTCGAGGTCCAGGTCGTCGCCGACGACCCGGACGGCTCGGTGAGCGAGAGCGACGTGGTCCACCTCGGCGAGCGCGACTGCTCGCTCCAGCGCCGCCACCAGAAGGTGATCGAGGAGGGCCCCTCCCCCGCGCTCTCCGACGAGCTGCGCGAGAAGATCGGCGAGGCCGCCCGCCGCGGCGTCGCCGCCGCCGACTACACCAACGCCGGAACGGTCGAGTTCCTCGTCGAGGAGGACCCCGACCGCGACCCGTCGGAGCCGCTCGGCCCCGACACGCCGTTCTACTTCCTCGAAGTCAACACCCGGATTCAGGTCGAACACACCGTCACGGAGGAGCTGACGGGGATCGACATCGTGAAAGAACAGCTCCGGGTCGCCAGCGGCGAGGGCCTCTCCGTCTCGCAGGACGACGTGGAGCTCGAAGGCCACGCGATCGAGTTCCGGATCAACGCCGAGAACGCCGCCAACGACTTCCAGCCCGCCAACGAGGGGTCGCTGGAGACGTACGACCCGCCGGGCGGGATCGGCGTCCGCGTCGACGACGCGCTCCGCCAGGGCGACGAGCTGGTCACCGACTACGACTCGATGATCGCGAAGCTGATCGTGTGGGCCGGCGACCGCGAGGAGTGTCTCGCGCGCTCGAAGCGCGCGCTCGCGGAGTACGACCTGGAGGGCGTCGTCACCATCGTCCCCTTCCACCGCCTGATGCTCGACGACGAGCGGTTCGTCGACGGGACGCACACGACGAAGTACCTCGACGAGGAGCTCGACCGCGACCTGGTCGCCGACGCCCAGGAGAAGTGGGGCACCGAGTCGGCGTCCGCGGGCGACGACGAGGAGGTGACCGAGCGCGAGTTCACCGTCGAGGTGAACGGCAAGCGCTTCGAGGTGGAGCTAGAGGAGCGCGGCGCGCCCGCGATCCCCGTGCCCGAGAGCGGGGGCAGCGGAGGCGGGGGGCAGCGCCCGCCGCAGGCCACCGACGACGACGGCGCCGACGACTCGGTCGACGTCGCCGAGGGCGGCGAGGCCATCGAGGCGGAGATGCAGGGGACGATCCTCTCGGTCGACGTCGACGAGGGCGACGAGGTCGCGGCCGGCGACGTGGTCTGCGTCCTCGAAGCGATGAAGATGGAGAACGACGTGGTCGCCGAGCGCGGCGGCACCGTCGCGAGCGTCCGCGTCGGTGAGGGCGACAGCGTCGACATGGGCGACGTGCTGATCGTGCTGGAGTGAGCGGGCTACCGACCCCGGAGCCCCAGTAGCTCTCGCGTCTCCTCGGGCGTCGCCACGGGGCGCCCGACCTCCTCGGCGATCCGCGCCGCGCGCGCCACCAACTGCTCGTTCGTCGCCAGTTCGCCCCGCTCGTAGTAGCGGTTGTCCTCTAACCCCACGCGGACGTGCCCGCCGAGCAGCAGCGACTGGGTCGTCATCGGGAGCTGGTGCGTGCCGAACCCGATCACGTTGAACTCGACGCCCTCCGGGAGCGCCTCGACCCGGTTGATCAGGTTCCGCGGGTGCGGCGGCGACGTGGTCCCGCCGCCGAACAGGAAGTTGAGGTACGGCGGGTCGTCGAGGTCGTCGAGGATCGCCAGCGACTCGTTGAGGTGGCCGTCGTTGAACACCTCCAGTTCGGGTTTGATTCCCCGTTCTCTCATCTCCGCGTGGAGCGACGCCACCAGCCCGCGGGTGTTCTCCGAGGTGAGCCGCTCGTAGCGGTTGAGCGGCCCCATGTCGAGCGACGCCATCTCGGGGGCCGGATCGGTCCGGAGCGGTTCGTGTCGGAGGGCGTCCGGCGCCGCCGTCCCGCCGGTGGAGTGCTGGAGGACGGCGTCGTCGGTGGCCTCGCGGACCGCGTCCGCGACTTCCTGAAACCGCTCCGTCGAGAAGGCGCGCTCCCCGTTGTCGCGGCGCGCGTGGAGGTGGAGGACGCTCGCGCCCGCCTCCTCGCAGGCCGCCGCGGCCGCCGCTATCTCCTCGGGGGTCTCCGGGAGGTCCGGGTGCGCCTCCTTCCCGTGGACGCCGCCGGTAAGCGCCGCGGTGATGACCGCCGGCTTCCCGTCGAGGTAGTCGTCGTAGGTCATCGGTCGCCGTCGGCGTCTGTGCCGTCGGTCGTCTCCGCGTCCGGGTCGAAGTAGAACTCGCAGTCCGTCGCGGGGTCGAGGTCGTACCGCGCGTTACAGACGTCCGCGCGCATCGGCTGGACGAACGACTCGGTCACGGCGCAGAACGCGCGGGCGGTCTCGAACGACTTCCCGTCGCCCTCCTCGCGATATGTCAGGTGCTGGCACGTCTCGTCCATGGCGTACGGAGGCGGGGAGGCGGCTTGAAACCCCGCGTCGGGGCGACCGCTCCGACTCGTTCCGATCCGGTCCGTTCCGATCCGATTCGATCCGGTCCGATCTGACCGACGCTGTTTAACCGACCGCCCGAGAACGGGTGGCCATGGAGCCGGTCGACGACTGGCGGTCGGCGATCGACGAGGCCGGGGAGCTGACCGGCCCGATCGCGGCGGCGATCGTCGAGGCCCACGGCGACCGGGGACAGCGCGCCATCGAGGCGGTCGGCGAGGGGCGCGTGAAGCGCTACCGCGACTTCACCGTCGTCGTGGGCCACGAGGACGAGTACGTCGTCGAGGACGGGGAGTGCAACTGCGCGGACGCGACGTACAACCTCGACGCCGACGACCCCGACCAGCGCTGCTGGCACGCCATCGCGGTCGACGTCGCGGACGCGCTCGACGCCGTCGACCACCACGACATGTGGTACTCCGAGGTCCGCGAGTTCCTGTGAGGCCGCCGGGATCCGCGTCCCGCCGCGCTCCGCGCTCTCTCCCCGTCTCGAAGCAGCCGCCGCTCGCCCGCGTGAATCGGCCGTTTTCGCGAATTTCGGTCTGAGAGTCGAAAACGTTTACAACGGCGGCCGGTCTCCCCTACGGTATGGCGGACTGTCCACTCGCCGACGACTGCCCCAGCTTCGACGAACGGATCCAGGGGATGGGGTGTCAACACTACGGCAACAAAGGCGGCGCGGAGTGGTGTAACCACTACGACATGCCGATCTACGAGCTGAAACAGCAGCCGGTCCAGCCCGGCGAGGCGGTCGTCGTCGAGGTCGACGACATCCACGAGAGCGGCGCCGGCGTCGGCCGCACCGACGACGGGTTCATCGTCCTCGTCGACGGGCTGCTCCCCCCGGCGCGCGCCGAGGTCAAGATCCACCGCGTGAAGTCGAGCCACGCGACGGCCCAGGAAGTGATCGAGCGCCTCCCGGACGACCCGGACGAGGAGTCCGACGGCGAGGCCGCGGACGGCGACGAGGGGGACGACGAGGACGCGGACGACGAGCGCAGCCGCCGCGACCGCCCGGACCGCGAACGGCTCGGCAGCCGCGAGAACTTCTGGGGCAAGTGACGGCGTCCCGGGGGAGCCCCGCCCCACGGACAGTCCGGACGCCGTCGATTTTCCGCGCGACACCCGCCCGTCTCCGCCCGCCCGCGAATCCGCCGTTTTTTGACGGCCCGGCCCGTCGGTGACCACATGGTGGCAGACGAGGGTCGGCCGGACCCGGCCGACGTCGACGCCGACTCGATCCTGGAGCGAGCCGGCTTCGACGCCGACGAGAGCGTGCTCACGCGTCGGCAGGCGGAGGTGCTGGCGCTCCGCGAGCGCGGGCTCCGGCAGTCGGACATCGCGGACCGGCTCGGGACCTCGCGCGCGAACGTCTCCAGCGTCGAGGCGAGCGCCCGCGACAACGTCGAGCGCGCCCGCGAGACGGTCGCGTTCGCGGAGGCGCTGTCGGCGCCGGTCCGGGTCGAGATCGACGCCGGGACCGACCTCTACGACGCGCCCAAGCGCGTGTACGACGCCTGCGACGAGGCGGGCGTGAAGGTGAACCAGACCGCGCCCGAACTGATGAAGGCGATCGGCGACCGCGCGGGCGACGCGGTCCGCGGCCGCGAGGTCCGCCACCGGATCTTCGTGACCGTCGCCGCCGACGGACGAATCCGCGTTCGCCGGCCGTAGCCCCGCGGATTTCGCCCGCCGTCCCCGTTACTCCCCGTCGATCCGCTCCGCGACGCCGACCAGCGTCGCGCCCGCGGTGACGGTCGCCTCCCGCGCGACCGAGTACGCGATCCCGTCGCGGTCGACGCGCGCGACCTGGAGCGTCTCGAACGTCGTCGGGTCGAACACCTCGCCGACGCGCTCGCCCGCCGCGACGCGGTCGCCGACGGCGAGGTCGGGATCGGGGACGAACAGTCCGGAGTCGCCGGCGATCACGCGGCCGAGGTGGTTGCGCGCCACGACGCCGTCCCACGGCTCCGGGTCGCCGTCGAGCAGCCCCTCGCGTCGGAGGGCGCCGAGCATCCCGCTCACGCCGGTCTCGACGGCCTCGGGAACGATCTCCTTGCTGTGGGCGAGCTCGGGCGTGATCGTCGGGATCCCCTCGCGCGTGGCCGCGACGCGGAGCTTCCCGGCGAAGCCGCGCTCGTCCCACTCGGTGTCCGCGTCGTCGCCCGCGGCCTCCGCGAGCAGGAGGTCGGTGCCGAACGCCTCCGCGAGCCCGCGGCAGTCGTCGTCGCCGCGCATGTACACCGCGTGCGTCGCCATCGACGGCGACCCGGTGTGGAGGTCGACGATCGCGTCCGCCTGGCTCGCGAACGCCCAGAGCCGGGCCGCCATGCGCTCGTGGAGCGACCCCTCGGGGTCGCCGGGCCAACAGCGGTTCATGTTCGGCTGCCGCGAGTCGAGCGTCTCCGGCGTCGTGTACGAGACGCGGTCGAAGGTGAGCGGGTCGGCGACGGGCACCGTCACGAGCGTCCCGTCGAGGTCGGCGGCGCTCGGTCCGTCGGTGGCTCCAACGAGCCGGTCGTGAAGGCGGCGGAGGACCGCCGTCCCGTTCACCTCGCGGCCGTGCTGGGCCGCCTGCGCGTACACGACCGGCGCGTCGTCGGGCGCGTCGAGGACGGGGCCGTCGTCGCCGTCCACGAGCCGCCCGTCGCCGTACGCGTGGACGGTCGTCCGGATCGGTACGCCAGAGGGGAGCCGCGCGAGGGTGAGGGTACGACTGGTGTGCACGGTCCGGATCGGGGCGGCGCGGAGTTATACATCCGGGGTGCGAGCGCGACGCGGTCGCCCCGGCCGCCGGTCGCGACGGTCTCGACCGCGGACGCTAAGGCCGTGGCCCGCGCATCCCGTCCCATGCGGGTCACCCTCCTCGGGACGGGCGACACGACGGGGACGCCGACCGTCGGCTGCGACTGCGACACCTGCGAGGCGGCCCGCGAGCGCGGGGTGTCGCGGTCGCGTTTCTCCGTCCACGTCGCCAACGAGCGCACCGGCGAGTCGCTGCTCGTCGACTTCAGTCCCGACTTCAGACAGCAGTTCCTCGCGGCCGACGTCCCCCTCCCGGACGCCGGGCTCGTGACGCACATCCACTTCGACCACCTCGACGGGCTGGGGAACGTCTACCGGCTCGTCGACGGGCTCCCGGTCCACGCCCCCGCGGAGACCGACCCCGCGACCGACCGGAGCGTCGCCGAGACGATCCGCGACAAGTACGACTACCTCGAAGACCGGATCGGCGTCCACGCCCGCGACCCCTTCGAGCCGTTCGAGACCTGCGGCTTCGAGGTGCGGTTCGTCCCCGTCGACCACCCGCCGCTCGTCTGTTACGGGGTCGTGATCGAGGACCCCGAGACGGGCGCGACGCTCTCGCTCACCGGCGACACCAGCTACGACGTGCCCGAGCGCTCCCGCGACGCGCTCGCCGGCGCGGACCTCCTGCTCGCCGACGCCATCGTCCCCGCGTCGCTGTGCGAACACCACCCGATCGGCGGGCGCCACGAGGGGCCCGACGGCGTCCCGCGGACCTTCGGCACGAAGCACATGACCAGGGAGGGGGCGCTCGCGCTCGCCGACGAGCTCGACGCCGACCGCACCCGCCTGGTCCACCTCGCGCACTACTACCCGGCCGACGAGGCGTTCGCGGAGCCGCTGGCGGTCGACGGCGAAGTGTACGACCTGTGAGTCACGGCGCGCGGCGGGCTGTACCCTTTTGTCTCGCTAGCGCCTATCGCGCGTAGATGGCAGCGACGGACCGTCTCCGGACCGCGCTCGACCGCGCAGAGCCGCCGCCGCGCGCGGTCGACTGGTCGCTGTTCGCGTTCGTCGTCGCCGAGGCCCTCACCGGACTGGTCTCGTTCACCGTCGGCGTCCCCGAGGGGTGGCCGCTGTTCTGGCTCCACCGCGCGCTCGGCGCCGGCATCGTCGCGCTGCTCGCGTGGAAGCTCGCGCGCGTCCGCCGCCGGCTCACCGACCCGACCCTCTGGCGGCGGTCGACCGCGCTGTCCGTCCTGACGCTCGTCGCCGCCGTCGGCGCCGTCGGGACCGGGGTCGCGTGGGTGTTCGGGCTCGACGTGCGGCTCTCGTACTGGACGCTCCTCTCGGTCCACGTCGGGTTCGGCCTCGCGCTGGTCCCGCTCGTGGCCGCCCATGCGGCCACCCGGTTCCGGCTCCCGCGCCGCGTCGACTTCGAGCGCCGGCGCACCGCCGTCACCTACTTCGCGCTGCTGGCCGCGGGCGGCGCGACCTACCGGATCCAGCAGGGGGTCAACGACGCGCTCGACACCGCCGGCGCCGACCGCCGGTTCACCGGCTCGCAGCCGCGCGAGGGCGCGGGCAACGGCGCCTTCCCGATCACCTCGTGGGTCGCCGACGACCCGGACCCGATCGACCGCGACGACTACCGGCTGACCGTCGCGGGCCTCGTCGGCGACCCCGTCGAGCTGACGGCCGACGAGCTGGCGGCGGGTCACGAGACGGAGGCGCTGCTCGACTGTACGAGCGGCTGGTACACGGTCCAGGAGTGGGGCGGGGTCCGCGTCGGCGACCTGCTGGAGGCGGCGGGAGAAATCGACGACGACGCCGCGTACGTCCGGTTCACGTCCGTGACGGGCTACCGCTGGAGCCTCCCGATCGAGGAGGCCGCGGACGCCCTGCTCGCGACGCACGTCGGCGGCGAGCGCCTCTCGCACGGCCACGGCGCGCCGGCGCGGCTGGTCGCGCCCGACCGACGCGGGTTCCAGTGGGTGAAGTGGGTGACGCGCGTCGAGGTCCACGCGGAGTACGACCTCGGGCAGTGGGTCGTGACGCTGGTGAGCGGGTTCGACTGACTGCCGGCTGCGTTCACGACCTCAGAGCGCCCGGTTACTCGTACTTGCTCCCGACGACCTCGCGGATGCGCTCCGCGGTCACCTGCCCGACGCCGTCGACCTCCAGGAGGTCTTCCTCGCGCGCGGTCATCACGGCTTCGACGGTGCCGAAGTGCTCCAGGAGCGACCGGGCGGTGACGGGGCCGATGTCGGCGATGGAGGAGACGACGTACTCCTGCTGTTCGGCGCGGGTCTTCGTCGTCTTCTCGCCGTGGACGCTCACCTCGCGGTCGCGCGTCTCCTGCTCGCGTCTGGCGATGGTGGCGAGCAGCTCGGTGGTGTCCGCCTCGTCTTCGGTGCGGAGCACGCTCACGTCGAAGTCGACCGCGAGCGACGCGAGCGCGCCGCGGATCGCGTTGGGGTCGATGTCGCGCTGCCCGTAGAGGTTCGTCCCCTCGACGACCATCACGGGCCGGGCGTACGCCCGCGAGAGCTCGCCCACCTGCTCGAACATCGAGCGGTCGGCGTCGAGCATGGAGTCGACGAAGTCGGCCGCGGACTTGCGCTCGACGGCGACCCGGTCGGAGAGGACGTAGTCGCCGACCGCGAGCGTCTCCAATCGGGTGACGAGCCCGTCGCGCGTCGAGAGGTCCTTCGCGATGGAGGAGTCGAGCTCCCGCTGGTCGACGACGACCTCGACGCCGTCCTCTACCCCGGCGGTCGCGACGACGCCGTCGTCGTCCGCATCGTCGGCCGCGGCCGCGTCGTCCCCGCTCTCTTCGCTCTCCTCGCCCTCTCCGTCGTCTCCGCCCTCTCCGTCGTCTCCTTCCCCTCGCGCGTCGGCCGCGAAGTCGGTGAGGCCGGCGTCGCCGCCGTCGTCCGCGTCGGTCTCCTCGTTCGCGCCGCCGGCGTCCCCGGTCGCCTCCGCGTCCCCGCCGGACTCGTCGGCGAACGCGTCGAGGCCGGCCTGTCCGTCGTCGCCGACGGAGTCCTCGATGTCGTCGGTCGCCGCTTTCAGCTCCGCGAGCTGGCTCGCCATCTCCTTCTCGCGGCGGCGCGAGATCCAGAAGAACGCCTCGTCGCGGGTGTCCTCGGCCATCAAGACGACGACCTTCCCCTCGGCCTGCCGGCCGGTCCGCCCCTTCCGCTGGATCGACCGGATCGCGGTCGGGACGGGCTCGTAGAAGCAGACGAGGTCGACCTCGGGCACGTCGAGCCCCTCCTCCGCGACGCTCGTGGAGACGAGCACCTCGAACTCGCCGGCCTTGAACTCGTCGAGCGTCTCCTGCTGCTCCGTCTGGGTCATCCCGTCGGAGCCGTCCTTGTCGCCCTGTCCGACGAACTTCCGCACGTCGAAGCTCGCGGAGAGGAACTCCACGAGCGCCTCCGCGGTGTCGCGCGACTCGGTGAACAGGATGGCGCGCTCGCCGCCGTCGATCCCGAGCGTCTCGGCGAGCAGGATCCGGGCCTTCGAGAACTTCGGGTGGAGCCCGTCGAACGACTCCGCCTTCCGCATCGCCTCGCGCACTTTCGGGTCCGCGACCATCCGCTGGCTCGCCTTCGAGGCGCCCGAGGAGCGCGCGGCCTCGCGCTGGCGCTCGAAGTAGCGCCGGACGGACTCGACCGACTGCGTCTCGACCAGCTCGGTCGCGCGCCGGAGCTTCATCACCTCGGCGTGGGTACTCATCCCCTTGTACCCGTCCGACCGGTCGTTGTCCATCATCTGCTTGAGCTGCCCCCGCATCTTGTTGAGGTCCTTCTGCGAGAGGTCGGGGTTCGTCGTGTTCGTCACGCCCAGTTGCTTCAGCTTCTCTAACCGGTCCGTGATCACCTCGTTGAGCGCGTCGCGGATCGCGAGCACCTCGTCCGGGAGGGTGACCTGCTCCCACTGGACGTCGGTGTCGTGGGTGTACTCGTCGACGTCGGCGTCCTCCTCGGTCATCACCTCGACGTTGACGAGCCCGAGGTTCTCACAGACCGTCTCGATCTCCTCGGTGTCGCCGCCCGGGGACGCGGACATGCCGGTGACGAGCGGGTCGGCCGCGTCGGCGTGGTACCGCTCCGCGATGTAGACGTACGCGTAGTCGCCGGTCGCGCGGTGGCACTCGTCGAAGGTGAGGTGCGTCACGTCCGCGAGCGAGATCCGGTTGCCGACGAGGTCGTTCTCGACGACCTGCGGGGTCGCGATCACGATCCGCGCGTCGTCCCACAGCGCGGCGCGGTCGTCGGGCTTCACGTCGCCGGTGAACACGACGATCTCGTCGTCCGGTACCCGTAGCGCCTCGCGGTAGAAGTCGGCGTGCTGCTGGACGAGCGGCTTGGTCGGGGCCAAGAAGAGCGCCTTCCCGCCCGCCTCGCTGAGCCGCTCGGCGGTGACGAGCAGGCTGACCGTCGTCTTGCCGAGGCCGGTCGGGAGACAGACCAGCGTGTGTTCGTCGGCGGCGGCGTCCGCCAGCTGGAGCTGGTAGCGGCGTCGCTGTAAGAACCCGTCGACGAGCAGATCCCTGTCGATCCCGGCGGCCTCGGTCGCCATCGGCGGTGCTTCGCCGCCGTCGGCCTAAAGCCTTCGCGAAGCGGGGTGAAAGTTATCCGTCGGCGGAGCGCTCCTCGCGGAGCTCTTCCGGCACGTCCTCGTCGACCAGCTGCGCCCACTCCGCGAGCCGGTCGCCGGATCGGGTTTGCGCACTCATCACGCGACGGATCTCCGTGATACGTCTTAACAGTTACCCCGATTTTGCATGATTTAGCACGGGCCCGGACGGGTCACGACGGCTAGCCGGCCGCAACGCGCGCCGCCACCGGTCGGTGGAGCCCGCCCGCCGCTCGGACCGACTCGCACGCCTTTTACCGCTCACGCGCCTCCGACCGCCATGAGCAACCTCGACGAGTTCCTCGCGGGCGAGCGGCTCGACGACGTGGTCTTCTACCTGAGCGACGAGTACCTCGACGACGACTCCCGGCTGCGCGAGGTCGGGACCGAGACGGCGGGCGGCGTCCGGCTGATCCTCGACGGCGAGACCGGCCGGTCCGCGTTCCAGGCCGGCACGGGCATGGGCGCGATGGAGTTCGCGAAGACGGCGATGGGCGCCGACGGCGAGATCGCGCGCTCGCTCGACGACGGGGCGTGCCCGTTCGCGGACGACGGTGACGCCGACGACCACGCGATCCGGTTCGTCTTCGCGTTCGCGGAGGCGCAAAACGAGGAGGTCGGCGGCCTCTACGCCGAGGGGGACGTGGTCCACGCGTACGCCCACTGTACGTGCGGCGAGAGCTACTCGCACAAGTGGGTGATCGGCGACCGCGACGACTGAAATCTGGACGAGCGCCCGGTGCGCTCGCTGCGCGCGGCGGCGCGTTACTCCCCGTCGGGGGCGTCGTCTTCCGGCACGGCGCCCTCGACGAGCGACTGGTCGCCGTACTGCTCGCGCAGGTCCTTCTTCGAGAACTTCCCGGTGGCGGTCTTCGGTACTTCGTCGATGAACTCCACCGCGTCGGGCACCCACCACTTGGGGTAGTCGTCGCGGAGGCCGGACTCGATCCGGTCGACGAGGGCCTCGCGGTCGACGCCCTCGGCCACGACGACGAACGCCACGGGCCGCTCCTGCCAGCGCTCGTGGGGCACGCCGACGACGGCCGCCTCGCTGACGCCGTCGTACGCCATGATCGCGTTCTCCAACTCGACGCTCGATATCCACTCGCCGCCGGACTTGATCACGTCCTTCGTCCGGTCGACGAGCTGCATGTAGCCGTCCTCGTCGACGGTGACCACGTCGCCGGTCTTCAGCCAGCCGTCGACGAACTCCTCCTCGTTGGCCTCCGGGCGCTTGAAGTACTCCTTCGTGACCCACGGGCCGCGGATGCGGAGCTCGCCGAACTCCTCGCCGTCCCACGCGATCTCCTCGCCGTTCTCGTCGATGACCTCGAACTCTAAGCCGGGCACGACGAGCCCCTGCTTCGCGCGCTTGTTCACCTGCGTCTCGTAGTCGGCGTCGCGCAGGTCGTCGGTGAGGTGCGAGACGGTGCCGATGGGCGACAGCTCCGTCATGCCCCACGCGTGGAGCACCTCCACGCCGCGGTCGTCGTACCACTCGATGAGCGCCTGCGGCGCGGCCGCGCCGCCGACGATCACGGTGTCGAGCGTCGAGAGGTCCACCTCGTTACCCCCCTCGATGTACTCGCGCAGGCCGAGCCACACGGTCGGCACGCCCGCGGAGATGGTGACGCCCTCCTCCTCGATCAGCGCCGCGAGGTCCGCCGGGTCCGGCGACGGCCCGGGGTAGACGTGCTTCGCGCCCGCGGCGGCCGCGGTAAACGGCATCCCCCACGCGTTGACGTGGAACATGGGGACGACCGGCATTACCACGTCCGAGTCCTCCATCGGGATCCCCTGCGGCGTCTGGGAGGCCATCGTGTGGCTCCACAGCATCGACTGGGTGTACTCGACGCCCTTCGGCTTCCCCGTCGTGCCCGAGGTGTAACAGAGCCCGGCGGGCTGGTCGCCGTCGAGGTCGGGCCAGTCGTACTCCGTCGAGTGGTCCGCGATGAACTCCTCGTAGGCGGGCGCGTCGAGCGCGTCGATCCCCTCGGAGCCCATGGCGACGAAGTCGACGCCCTCGAACTCCTCGGCGCCCTCCGCGGCGCCCGCGATCTTCTCGGCCAGCGACGGGTCGACGAAGATGATCTCGTCGGCCGCGTCGTCGACGATGTACCGGATGTGTTCGTCCGGCAGCAGCGGGTTGATCGTGTGGAGCTGCGCGCCCGTGTTCGGCACGCCGAAGTACGTCTCGAAGTGCCGGGTGTGGTTCCAGCAGAACGTCGCGACGCGGTCGCCGCGCTCGATCCCGTGGTCGTCCAAGGCGTTCGCCAGCTGTGCGGTCCGGTCGGCGTACTCGGCGTAGGTGTGCCGCGTCCGCCCCTCGTGGGTGCGCGAGACGATTTCCGTGTCGGGGTACAGTCGTTCCGCGCGCCACATGAACGGTCGCAGGGTCTGAGCGTGTCCGCCTGGCATACCTCACACACCACGCGGTCGGGAACTATGAACGTTATCATGATTGATCGTGATTGTGGGACGTGGGCGACCCCGACGCCGATCGGTGCGACGTAGCTGCCGCCACGGAGAACACCGCCGAAGTTTCAGTTACACGACAATACGCAGCTGCCACCACGGAGGAACTCGCCGAAGCCCCAGTCGCGAGGCGGGCGCACGCTCGCCGCGCTCCTCGGTCGCTCACTCCGTTCGCTCCCTGCGGTGCTCGCGTCCCCTGCGCCCGCCTCGCGACTGCCCCTTCGAGTCCCGCCCCGCAGGCAACCGCGCCTCACGCCTCCCCAGCCTCGTCGCTCGCTTCGCTCGCGACTCCCTCGCGCGTGCGACTCGCGCCCTGTCGGGCGCTCGTCGGCACGCGCCACCGCACACGTTCCACGAAAAAAGAGACTATCCTCGGAACAGGCTCGCGTGGACTGGCGCGTGGTCGGAGTCGGGCCGCGGGTCGTCGCCGTCGTCGCCGCCGTCGTCGGAGACGGCGCGGCCGTCGACGCCGTCCGCGAGGAAGTCCCGGACCGGCGGACCGACGTGTTCGGGCTCGACGAGGAAGGCGTCGTGGCCGTGGTCGGAGTCGACGACGTGGTGCGCGACCGGCACGCCCGTCTCGCGGAAGGCGTCGGCGAGCGACCCGGACTGCTCGACGGTGAAGTGCCAGTCGGCGGTGAAGCTCATCAGCAGGGCCTCGCCCTCGAACGCGGCGAGCGCGTCGGCGTCGGCGCCGTGGCCGGCGGCGAGGTCGTACTCGTCCATCGCGCGCGTGAGGTAGAGGTAGCTGTTCGCGTCGAAGCGGTCGCCGAACCCCTCCGCCTGGTAGTCGAGGTACGACTCCACCTCGCGGTACGGGAAGAAGCCGGCCGTCGGCTCCGCCGGCAGCCCGAGGTCGCCGTCCTCGCGCGTGAGCGAGTCGCGGCCGGCCGACCGGCGCCCGAACTTCCGCTCCATCGACGCCTTCGAGAGGTACATAATGTGCCCGATCTGGCGGGCGATGGCGAGCCCCTCGGTCGGGTCCGGCCGGTCGTCGCCGTAGTAGTTCCCCCCGTTCCAGTCGTCGTCGGCGCGGATCGCCCGGCGCGCGACCGCGTCGAGCGCGAGGCACTGCGCGTCGAGCCGTCCCGCCGTCGCGATGGCGACCACGCGGTCGACGTCGTCCGGGTACCGCTTCGCCCACTCCAGGGCGTTCATCCCGCCGACGCTGCCGCCGACGACCGCGCGCAGCCGCCCCACGCCGAGGTGGTCGAGGAGGCGGCGCTGCGCGCGCGCCCAGTCCTCGACCTGGACCGGCGGGAACGCGGTCCCCCACCGGTCGTGGTCGGGCTCCTCGCGGAGGTCGAGGTCCGCGGGCCGCTCGCTGGCGGGCCCCGTCGTCCCGTAACAGGAGCCGGGGACGTTCGCGCAGACGACGTAGTACTCGGTCGTGTCGATGGCCTTCCCCGGCCCGACCACGTCGTCCCACCACGCGCGGGCCTGCCCGGCCTGTCCGGCCCCGGCCGTCCCGGCGTCGCGCTCCGGCTCGGGCGACCGCGCGACGTTCTGACTCCCGGTGAGCGCGTGGCAGATCAGCACGACGTTGTCGCCGTCGAACTCGCCGTGGGTCTCGTAGGCGACCTCGAAGTCGGGGACCGACTGGCCGCACTCGAAGGTGAACTCGCCGAGCTCGGCGACCCCGTGGTCGGTCGGGACGGCGCTCATCTCAGCTCCCCTCCTCGCGGACTGCGGCCCCGTCGTCTCCGGCTCCCCCGCTCGCGGCGCGCTCGCCCGCCGCGAGCCCCGCGTCGAGGTCGGCGATCACGTCCTCGGGGTCCTCGATACCGACCGAGAGCCGGAGCATCTCCGGGTAGACGCCGGCGAGCCGCTGTTGCGCTTCGTCCATCTGCGCGTGCGTCGTGGAGGCAGGGTGGATGACGAGCGTCTTCGCGTCGCCGATGTTCGCGAGGAAGCTCGTCAGCTCGACCGACTCGCAGAACGTCTTGGCGGCCTCGTAGCCGCCGTCGACGCCGAAGGTGACCATCCCGCCGAAGCCGTCGAGGTACTCGGCGGCGTTCCCGTGGCTCTCGTGGTCCTCGAAGCCGGGGTAGCTCACCCAGTCGACCCGGTCGTCGTCGCGGAGGTACTCGGCGACCTCTCGCGCGTTCTCGCAGTGGCGCTCCATCCGCAGCGGGAGCGTGTTGAGCCCCTGGATCGTCTGCCACGCGTCGAAGGGGGACTGCTGGCCGCCGGTCGGGCGGACGCCGCGCTGGCGGGCGACGTTGGCGAAGGCGGCGTCGCCGAACTGCTCGACGAAGTCGATCGGGTACGCGGGCGACTGCCCGTCCAGTTCGTCGTAGTCGGCGTCGGGGTGGCCCCACGGGAACTGCCCGCCGTCGACGACGACGCCGCCGACGGTGGTGCCGTTGCCGGTGATCCACTTCGTCGTCGACTCCCAGACGATGTCCGCGCCGTGCTCGAACGGGCGGCAGCAGTACGGCGTCGCGAACGTGTTGTCGACGACGAGCGGCACCGCGTTCTCGTGGGCGATCTCTGCCAGCCGCTCGAAGTCGGGCGTGACGAGCGAGGGGTTCGCGATCGTCTCGACGTGGACGAACGCGGTGTCGTCGTCGACCGCGTCCGCGTACGCCTCGTAGTCGAGCGTGTCGACGAGCCGCGTCTCGATGCCGCGGCGGTCCGCGATGCTGGTGAGGTACGCCGCGGTCCCGCCGTACATCTCGGAGCTGGCCACGATGTTGTCGCCCGCGCTCGCGAGGACGGTCGTGATCGCGTCGAACGCGGCCATCCCCGAGCCCGTCGCGACCGCGTCCGACCCGCCGGAGAGGTCGGCGATCCGGTCTTCCAAGGCGTTCACCGTCGGGTTCGAGAGCCGGGAGTAGATGTGACCTTCCGCCCGGAGCGCGTACATCTCCGCCGCCGTGTCCGCGTCGTCGAAGACGTACGACGTGGTCTGGTGGATCGGCGTGGCGCGGGCGCCGGTGGCCGGGTCGGGCTCGGCGCCGGCGTGGAGACTCCGGGTGGAAAACCCACGTGTCATGTTTGTTGCTCATACGTCTACGTACTTCTATAACCGTCAGTTACGGCAATTGATGCCCCTTCGCCGGTGACGCCGGGCGTCGCCGGGGCCGTGGCCACGTCGCGCCGGGCTCGCGCCGGCCATCGCTCGCCCCGCCGAAGCGTGCGTTTATGACCGGTCGGGCGCCAACCGGTGGTAATGGCAGTCGCCGCCCCAGTCCCCGACCTCGCCGACCGCGCGACCGACTGCGCCGACCGACTGCGCGAGGCCGGCCGGGTGCTGCTCGCGTCGCACATCGACGCCGACGGGATCACGAGCGCCGCGGTCGCCTCGACCGCGCTCGCCCGGGCCGGGATCGACCACGAGGTCGTCTTCGAGAAGCAGCTGGACGCCGACGCGATCGCCGGCATCGCCGCCCGCGAGTTCGACGTGGTGCTGTTCACCGACTTCGGATCCGGCCAGCTCGACGTGATCGCCGACCACGAGGCGCGCGGCGACTTCGTCCCCGTCATCGCCGACCACCACCAGCCGGCCGACCGCGACACGCGCTACCACCTCAACCCCCTGTTGGAGGGGATCGACGGCGCGAGCGAGCTCTCCGGCGCCGGCGCGAGCTACGTCCTCGCCCGCGCGCTGGAGGGCCCGGACGGTGACAACCGCGACCTCGCCGCGCTCGCGGTCGTCGGCGCGGTCGGCGACATGCAAGACTCCGACGGCGGACTCGTCGGCGCCAACGAGTCGATCGTCGCCGACGGCGTCGACGCCGGCGTCCTGGAGGCCCAGACCGACCTCGACCTGTACGGCAGACAGACCCGCCCGCTCCCCAAGTTCCTTGAGTACGCCTCGGACGTGAAGATCCCGGGGGTCTCGAACGACGAGGCGGGCGCGATATCCTTCCTCACCGACCTCGACGTCGACGTGAAACGCGACGGCGAGTGGCGGCGCTGGGTCGACCTCGACGGCGGGGAGCGGCGGACCCTCGCGTCGGCGCTGATGCGCCGCGCGGTCGCCTCCGGCGTCCCGTCCGACCGGATCGAGGCGCTCGTCGGCACCGCCTACACGCTGGTCGACGAGGAGCCCGGCACCGAGCTGCGCGACGTCAGCGAGTTCTCGACCCTGCTCAACGCCACCGCGCGCTACGAGCGCGGCGACGTGGGCCTGGCGGTGTGTCTCGGCGACCGCGGCGACGCGCTCGCGGAGGCGCGCCGGCTGCTGCGCACGCACCGACAGAACCTCTCCGAGGGGCTCCAGTGGGTCAAAAACGAGGGCGTCACCCACGAGGAGCACCTCCAGTGGTTCGACGCCGGCTCCCGCATCCGCGAGACCATCGTCGGCATCGTCGCCGGGATGGCGGTCGGCTCCCCCGCGGTCGACCGCTCGAAGCCGGTGATCGCCTTCGCCGAGGAGAGCGCGACGGAGCTGAAGGTGTCCTCGCGCGGCTCGCACGCGCTCGTCCGACGGGGGCTCGACCTGTCCGCGGTGATGCGCGAGGCGAGTCAGGCGGTCGGCGGCGACGGCGGGGGCCACGACGTGGCCGCGGGCGCGACGATCCCGACCGACGAGCGCGACGCGTTCCTCGCCGAGGCGGACCGGATCGTCGGCGAGCAGCTCTCCTGAGTCTGTCCGGTCGCCGCGCCGCCCGCGGCGACCCGCTCGGCCGTCACTTCAGCGTGGCGTAGGTCAGGAGCGCGACGGCGAGCAGTTCGAGCACGCTCATCCCGAGCACGACCCGCCCCACCAGCGGGTCCATCGCGTACAGCGTCCGCATGCTGCTGAAGAAGAACCCGATGGCGATCAGGTTCTCGGCGAGCAGGACGGCGCAAAAGCCCAACAGCCCGAGGAGGAGCGTCGACCCGAACTCCCGGTAGTTGCGGAGCCACACGGCGGCCAGCACCGCCAGCAGCGCGCTGTTGACGCCCGCGATCAGGACGGCGAGCCCGGTCGGCGTCACCGGGTTCATTCGGCGTCCACCTCCGCGGTGATCTCCTCGAACGCGTCCGCGTGACGCTCGAAGCGGTCGGTCAGGAAGTAGAGCTTGCCGTAGTCGTGGTCGCTCGGTTCGACGACGTCGTGGTCTCGGAGCATGTCGAGGTGGTGGGTGATGGTGTTGTAGTCGACGTCCAGTCGCTCCGCCAGCTCGTTCGCGTTCCGGGGGCGGTCGCGGAGTTCCCGGACGATCCGGACCCTGTTGGCGCCACCGCGGCTCGCGACGAACAGGTACCACAGGGCCTTCTCCATTTGGCGTACTGGTGTGTCGAGTAGGTGCTGAAATTCGTTTCGGCCGGTGGCCGCGCCGCGATCGCCTCGGGACCGGGGGACCGTCAGCCGACGGTCCGACGGACCCACCCCGAGGCGCCGCTCGGGACGGAGCCGGACTCCTCTCGCGTCTGGAGGGTCCCTTCGCCGTCGGTCGCGCGGACGACGACCTCATGCTCCCCGTCCGCCTCGAAGACGTGTCGCCACTGGCGCCACACGTCGGCGTCCGGCAGCGGCTCGGAGAGCTCGGCGTCGGTCCAGGTGTCGCCGCCGTCGGTCGAGACCTCGACGCGCTCGATCCCGGTCGTTCCGGCGTAGGCGTGGCCGGCGAGCTCGATCCGGCCGTCGCCGAGCTCCGTTATCCCCTCGTCCCAGAGCTTGGCGACCGTCTTCACCTCGCCGGTCCCCTCCCAGCCACGCTCCTCCCAGTAGCCGTCCTCCTCGACGTTCAGTAGTTCGATCTCCGAGAGCCACTTCACGTTCGTCTCTCCCCAGTGGCCCGGGATCAGCACTCGCACCGGGTGCCCGTGGCTGGTCGGCAGCTCCTTGCCGTTCATCCCCCACGCGAGGAACCCCTCCGCGAGGACGTCGACCGGGAACTGGACGTAGTACCCGTCCTCGCCGCGCAGCATGGCGCAGTTGCACTCGCCCTGCGGGTCGACCGACTCCAGCAGCGGTCGGATCGGGGTCCCCGTCCAGACGGCGTTGTCCAGCTTGCGCCCGTTCAGGTCCTCGCCGACGCACCGCAGCGTTATCGCGCGGTGCTCGACGGGGCGCTCGGTCAGCTCGTCGAAGTCGACCGTCCGCTCGCTCCCGGTCTCGCCGGTGAACGTCAGCGACCACTCGTCGGCGGTGACCTCGGGGTCGAACTCCGCGATGTCGACGTTGTAGAACTCGCCGATCCGACTCACCATCCCGCCGAGGGCGTCGCTCTCGACCGCCAGCGACGCCGATTCGACCTCCCGAAGCCGCGCGGCCGCGCCTTCCGACCGCGGGGCGTCGGGGAGCGGCCCGTCGCCCGGCGCGAGCGACCGCCGCCCCACCGCGCTCGCGGCGGCGAACCCGAGGGCCCCCGTGACGACTCCGAGCGTCCGGCGGCGGACCGCGTCGACGACCGCCGGCGCGTCCCGCGCGCCGGTGGCATCGCCGTCGGACGGCGTGGCGTCGCCCCCGGACGGCGCGGCCGACTCCGGCAGCCAGCCGACCCCGACGACCGCCGCCGCGGGGATCGCGGCGCCGAGCGCGCCGAGCGAGATGCCTGTCAGGGCGGCGGCGAGCAGCCAGGATCCGCCTCCCGCCACCGCGGCGCCGACCCCCCGGCTGTCGGTGCGCGCGGCGAGTTTGAGGCCGGCGAACGCGACCGCGCCGAACAGGCCGACGACGGCCGCGACGGCCATGGCGATGTGAATCAGGTGTCCCGCATCGCCGAAGGTCTCGATCGAGAAGGTCACGATCGGCCCCGGGGTCAGGTTGACGATGGTCTGGTCGACCGGCCTGACCACGAACGCCGGCGTCCACCCCGTGGCGAGGTACGAGCCCGCGACCGCGGCCGCGCCGGCCGCCGCCGCGAGCAGCGCGTCTCGCTGTTCGGTAACGTCGATCATACGCTACCTCGGGGTCGCGGTCACTTGAACCACGCCCTCAACGGCCGGTGTGCCCGCGGATACTGCCGGTGCCGCGCCGCGACCGGACGCCGCGGCCGGATCTCGCGCGTCTCGTTGCGTCATGTCCCCGACGAGGGCGACGGCGGGGATATAGATTTTTCAACGAGCGGACAACATCCGTTCGGAGTCCGGCTCGGATCCGTTCAAACTTCGTTTGGTATCCCGCCGCAGTCGGCGGGTTCGGGCAGACGCTCTCGGTCAGTGGGCGATAGACGTGTTCTGTCGGAGCGCGGTAACGTTCGGCGCGCGCGAGCGACGAAGAAACGCTGTCGCGTTCGGCGGCGCGTCGGAAGAATCGAGCGAGCGGCGAATCGCGGGTCGGTCCCACCGCGAGAACGTCGGGCGGCGTCGCGTCAGGCCTCGCCGAGGTCGCGGAACATCGCGCGGTAGTCGTCTGTCGACAGCGACTCGCCGAGGTCGTCGATGTCGGCGTCCAACTCCTCCAGCCGGTCGACGAGCTCGGCGTACGCCTCGTTCCCCTCGCGCTGCGCGGCCGGCTTCTGCGAGCTCAACACGGCGCGCTTGCTGGCGAGCGCGGCGGCCTCCTGGACGAGGTCGTCGTACTCGCTGCGGGTCAGGAGGGTGTCGATGGCCGCGAGCAGCTTCGTGCGGCTCACCGGCTTGGTGAGATAGAGGTCGAACCCCATGTCGATGATGTCGAAGTCGGGCTCGACCGCGGTCACCATCGCCACGCGGCAGTCGTACCCCTCCTTGCGGATGTGTTCCAGGACGTCGTCGCCGCTCCCGTCGGGGAGGCGGCGGTCGAGGAGCACCACGTCGACGGCGGCGTCGACGCGGTCGACCGCCTCGGCGGCGGTCTCGGCGACGTCGACGTCGTACCGCTCCTCTAAGAAGCCGGCGTACAGCGCCGCGATGTCTGGCTCGTCCTCCACGACGAGTATCGACGGATCGCTCACCGTCGATCACCGCCGGGAGCGACCGGACACGCTTCACCGGGCATACACGAACGGGCGGTGTGTCGAGAGATAAAACTGTCGCCGTCCGTTCGCCCGATGTGCTGAACCGTCTTTTATATAGTCCGGCCGTGTAAGGGGAGATGAATGTCAGAACTCGTCTCCACCGGGGTCGAGGGGCTCGACTCCATTCTCACCGGCGGCATCACCCAGCGGTCCACGGTCCTCGTCTCGGGGAACCCGGGCACCGGCAAGAGCATCTTCGGCATCCAGTACCTCCACCACGGCGTCTCCGAACACGGCGAGCGCGGCGTCTACGTCTCCTTCGAGGAGGACGAGGCGGACATCCGCGGCGCCGCCGAGTCCGTCGGCTTCGAGGGGTTCGACGAGATGGTCGACGACGGCGACATCGTCATCCTCGACAAACGCGAGATGCTCCGGGAGACCGACTTCTCGACCGCGGTCGACCGGCTGCTCGACACCGTCGAGGACGGCGACTTCGACCGCCTCGTGCTCGACTCGCTGTCGATGTTCCAGCTGTTCTTCGACGCCGAACAGGAGAAGCGCACGTACCTGCTGAAGTTCTCGGACATCCTCAAGGCGAACGGGCTCACCTCGCTGCTCATCAACGAGCAGGGCGCCGTCTTCCCCGACACGGAGGTCGGCCTCGAGAACTTCCTCACGGACGGGAACATCTACTTCATCCAGACGCCGACCGACTCCGGCGTCAACCGCTACGTCTGGGTGGCGAAGATGCGGAAACAGGACATCGACACCGACATCTTCCCGATGGAGATCGGGCAGGGCGGCATCACCGTCCACGAGCGCGCGGGCGGCTTCTCGATGATGGGCGGCTCTGACGACCAGCCGTCGTTCTGACGGGTCAAGAGCCGCCGAGGGACGGTGTTACTCTCGCGACGAGAGGTCGCGCCAGACGTCGTCGAGGCGGTTCTTCACCGCCGACCGCTCCTCGACCTCGACGGTGAGCCCGTCGCGGAAGTCGACCTCGACCCCGTCGACCTTCCGGCGGTACACCTTCACGCGCCGGTGTTCGTCCGACAGCGGCCGGTCGTGTAACTCGAGGAGGTCCGCCTCCTCTAACTCGTTGATCCGTCGGTAACACGTCGCGATCGGGACGTCCAGCTGGTCGCTGAGGTCCTGCGCCGACTTCGCGTCGCCGGTCGCCGTCAGGATGTCCGTGTTGTATTTGTTACCGAGTACGGTGATCAGATCGTCCCCCACCATTCACGTTATCGAGATTGATTTCCGGGTGGTAAAAGGGTACCGGTGGTCGTCAGACGCACGTCATATCTCTCGTCGTCCGTTTTTCCCGCGATATCGTCCGTTTCAGCCGGCTTCGAGCCTCTCGTCTCTCTCCCCTCGACAGAGATGTTATCGCCGCTGATACCCGCTCCCGTGGGTTTATCACCGCCGTTCGAGCAGGAGGTGTATGGAGCTCATCGAGGGGTTGTACCTGGTGACGACCACCGTGCTGGCCGGCGCGAGCGCGACGCTCGTCGCGTTCGCGGTCGCGGCGTACCGGTCGTCGGGCCGCACGGCGATGGCGTACCTGGCGGTCGGCTTCGGACTCGTCGTCGTCGCGGCGGTGGGGACGCCAGCGGCCGCCTTCCGGACGGAGTTCGGGAACGCCGAGGCGCTGCTGTTGATCAACACCGGACTGCTCGCGGCGTCGATGGCGCTCGTCGCCGGGAGCCTCGCGGTCTACGAGCCGGGGACCCAGGAGTTCGTGATCCCCGAGTCGGAGCTGTCGCGCCTGCGCGATCGGTGAAAAGCGAGTCCAACGCACAGCAAACGACCGCGTGTTCTGCGGCCGTCACCGTCGCTCTTCGGTTCGACTCCCTCTCGCCGCCGTCGGCCGTTCCGTATTTCAGCCCGACTGTTCCGTCGCTGAGCGTCGGCGACGCGCGCTGAACCGTCAGATCCAATCCTGAGAATCACTTCGAGACTTCGTTAATTAGTTCTGTAACTAAAACGGCAAAACAAATACGAAAACCGCACGACGTAAGTCGTTTATCAAGACGAATAACCGGGGACGTGATCTTAAGTAGGAATTCCCCATCGCTATCGATAACGCCCGCCGGGCAGGCCGGGGGCCGACGCAACACAACCAATGTTCGAAGCAATCACGGACGAGGAACAACGCGGTCAAGTGGGGATCGGGACCCTCATCGTGTTCATCGCGATGGTGCTGGTGGCGGCGATCGCCGCCGGCGTTCTGATCAACACGGCCGGATTCCTCCAGACGCAGGCGGAAGCAACGGGCGAAGAGAGTACAAGTCAGGTCTCTGACCGGCTTCAGGTCGTGAGTACCTCTGGGAACGTGACCGAGGATCCCAATAATGCGGGTACCTACGTCGTTGACAATGTCACCTTCGTTGTCGCGAAGGCCCCCGGCGCGGGGCTCGTCGACCTGAAAGAGACAACCGTTCAGGTTATCGGTGAACAGGGTCAGAACAGCACTACACTCGACGATTTGGACGCTAACATCGAAAGCGTTCTTGACGTTGACAACGGCGTTCTTACGGACAATAGTGACCGTGCTGCAATCCATCTGAACTTCTCCGCCCCCGGTGACTTCAGCAATTACAACCAGCTCAGCTCTGGTGAACGGCTGACAGTCACCTTCACGACTGCCTCCGGTGCGTCGACGACCAAAGAGATCCGCGTCCCGACGACGCTCACGCAGGATCAGGACTCGGTGAGGCTGTAACAATGTTCGAATTCATCACTAACAACGAAGATCGCGGTCAGGTGGGTATCGGGACCCTCATCGTGTTCATCGCGATGGTGCTGGTGGCGGCGATCGCCGCCGGTGTCCTGATCAACACGGCCGGTTTCCTTCAGTCACAAGCGGAAGCGACCGGTCAGGAAAGCACTGACCTCGTTTCCGAACGGATCGACGTGACGAGTAGCGTTGGGATCGTTGAAGACCCCGCTCCTGATGGAAACCCTGAGAACCTTTCGGCCATCCGTGTCGGTGTCTCCGGTGCCGCGGGTGCTGATCAAATCGATCTGAACAAGACCACGATCCAAGCGGTCGGACCCAACGGTCAGGCTACGCTCACGTTCGATCAGGATGGTAGCGGGATTACGGGTCCTTCCGGGATTGATCCCGGTTACTTTGCCGTACAGGATACCAGTGGAAACTTCGTCGATTCGTCAGAGGCGGTTCTCAACTCGACGAACTCGTTCACCATCGTGTTCAACCCCGTCAACGAGCCGTTCGGTGACGGAACCAACGCATTCGGCGAGAGTGATTCGTCGTCGCTCGACATCGTTTCGCCGTCCGGTGCGACGACTTCAGTCGAGCTGACAGCCCCGGACCTATTCAGCACTGAAGGCGAAGCAGTCCGGCTCTAACGAGCTTCGAACCGACGTTCGACGACGTGCGGCGGCTCGGCCGCCCGCAACACCTATTTTTCGGCGCGCGCTACCACGACCCATGAGTGACGACGACGCGGTACCGGCCGATCCGGACGAGCTCGACTTCACCGACGACGAGAACGTCGTCGAGATCGGGGAGGGCCGCTACGTCGTCGGGACGAACGGCCGTCCCAACGTCGGCCGCTCACGGGGGCAGCGCCGCGCGCCGCCGGAGGACGACTCCGGGTTCACCGCCGCCGACCCCGCGAGCCCGGACGAGCGGCGGCCCGCCGGCGACGACCCGCGGGCGAGCGCGGCCGGCCCGGGCGTCGGCGAACGCGGGCAATCCACCGGCGGACAGGCTGGCGGTGGACACCCCGGCGGCGGACAGCAATCGGGCGGGCAACCGGCCGGCGGCGGCCAACCGCCGCCGAACGCGCAGGGGCAGCGCCGGAATCAGGCCGCGGGCGGGGCCGGCGCGGTCGACCGCCAGTCGGTGAGTCGGTGGTTGGCGAACTCCTTCGACGGCGACGGGTTCGACTACGGGATCGACGCGACGCTCCACGCGAAGGGCGACACCACCCGGCAGCGGATGGTGTCAAACGACGTGACGGCGACGTTCGACACGCTCATCTCATGGTTCGCGTCGAACGCCGGCCCGAGCTCGCCGACGCCGGAGGCGATCGGGCTACTGCTCGCGGCCTCCGAGACCACCGTCGACCTACCGCCGGTGCTGATAAAGCGGTTCGCGGCGAGTCAGGGCCTCTCGGCGAGCGACAGCATCGGCGACCTGGTGCGCGCCGCCGAGGACGCGGGCGGATTCAGGATCGAGTAATTCGGATCGAGAGGTGACCCCGCTTCGCGGGGACCGCCCCGTCTTCCGCGTACCTCATAACAGCACGAACAGCGCGATCCCGATCAGCGCGAAGACCGCGTATATCCCCGCCATCACCTCGCGTTTGAGCGGGCTGCCGAGCGGTTCCGCGGTGAGCCGCCGGATCGGCGGCAGGATCGCGATCCCGGCGAGGATCAGCGGCCACGACTCCGCGGCCGGGACCCGCGTGAGCGCGACGACGATCGTCCCGTACCCGAGGACGTACGACCCCCGCCGCCACAGTTGCTCGCGGTCCGAGAGCTCTTCCATGGACGGGAACGCGTCGCTTCCGCCCGACCCGCCGCCCTCCGACCCCCCGCCGCCGCTGCCGCCCGCGACCTGCTCCGCCTGCCGCTGGACGTACTCGTCGAGCTCCTCCGCCGCGTCCTCCGTCTGCGGGGCGCCGCACTGGGCGCAGTACCGCGCGTCGTCGTCGACCGGGGCGTCACAGCGGGGACACGATGGCATCTTGGCGTGGATCGGGCGCCGCCCCGGCTTAATTCTTCGGACCGAGGACTCCGCCCACGTCGGGCGATTTCCGCGTCCTCCACTCGATTCGCCCGATCTCGTTACACGCCCTGATAATCGGGTGGGTACGCTTTAGTCGGTGACCCGCGGAGTCGTCGGCAACCAGGCGCGGGCCGTCGGCCGGCCCGCACTCGTTGGCCACGCCCTCATGACACTGGAACGAGACGACGCGACCGACACGCGCTCGACGGACCCGACCGCGACCGACGGCGATCGGACGGGCGGCCCCGGAGCGCGACGGCGACTCCGTTCGCTCGGTACCGACCTGTCGGGGCTCCAGGCGAGCGCGATCGGTCTCGCCGTCCTCGTCGCGCTCGCCGGGCTCCTCGCGACCGCCCCGGTCGCGGCCGGCCTCGCGGTCGGCTCGTCCGCGTCGTCCGTCGCCGCCGGACCGACGGCGCCCGTCGCGGTCGAGGCCCCGGGTCCGGTCGGCCCGGCCGACCGGGCGGAGATCAGCGGCGGGTTCTCCCGGCCGACCTACACCGGCGTCGCAGGGGATCCGATCGAGATCAGCCACACCTTCGACAACCCCGACGGTCCGGCGTACCTGCTGATCGGGGGTAACCGGCTCAGCGACACCGGGGAACCCGTGGGATTCGTCGACGTGATTAAGCTCACCGGGCAGACGACGACGATCAACACGCGGACGATCGGCACCGACGCGACCAGCGCGAACAGCTGCGCGAACGCGACCTGCGACCTGGAGTTCCGCGACGAGAACGGGGACGTGGTCGCGGAGAGCCTCGACGACCTGAGCGCGTTCTCGGGCGCGACCGGCGCCGGCGGGCTCGCCCGGCCGCTCGTCCCGCAGCGCTACCGACTCGCGATCACCAACGGGACGTTCGTCGTCAGTGACGACGGCGTGGTGACGCCGACCGCGGCCGCCGATCAGGCGGACCTCGTGTTGGAGAAGCCGCGGTTCAGCGAGGACGTCGAGGTGTTCACCACCGCCGACCGGGACGCGCTCGGCGAGGACGCCGACGCGGAGTCGCTCGGCGTGCTCCGCGAGAACGGGGCCGAGCGGTCCGCGGTGACCAAGGGGAACCGGATCGTCCTCGGCTTCGAGTCGACCGGCATCTGGGGCGCGCTGTCGCACTTCGCCGCGGAGCGCGGTGCGGGCCCGATCGAGGCCGGCGAGGCGGTCGACCACCGCGTCCTGGCCGACCTGTTGGAGAAGGAGTCGGGCGTGTCGCTCATGGTCAGACAGACGAATCCGGGCATGAACGAACGGCCCGCGAGGCTCGACCTCTCGCGCGCCGACCCGGAGGACGTCTCGCTCATCGTCGCGGACGTGACCGAACTGGAGTCGCCCGACGCCCCGGGTCGCTTCTACCTCGTGATCGACACGAGCGACGGCGACCACTTCACCGATGACCCCGAGCCGGGCGACGAGTTCTCCGTCGCGTTCGCGCTGGAGGGGACCGAGGGCGAGCGGTACGCGTTCGCCGACGGGCAGGAGCCGCCGGCCGCGTTCGCGTCCGCGTCGGGGCCCGACGACGCCCCCCAGTTCCCCTACTGGGAGACGGCCGACAGCACGGTCCGCGCCGAGGCGTCGTTCACTGTCCGGGAGCGGTACCTCCGGTACGACCACGTCACCGAGGACGGCGACCTCCTCGTCGAGGCGGACGAAGGGCAGCTCACGGGGACCACGTCGCTGCTGCCGCGGCGGGAGATGACCGCGACGCTCGTGAACGACGCCGGCGACGCGCCGTTCCGGGACGAATCGCCGCTGGAGATCGCGGACGGCAACTTCACCGTCGACGTCGACCTCGACGGGGTCTCCCCCGGGACGCGGCTGAACTACGAGCTGTACGAGGGGTCCACGCTCCGCGACAGCCGGACGCTCATCGTCGTCGGCGACGCCGACAACCCGGACGAGCTGGTGATCGACGACGCCCCCGACAACGTCACGGTCACCGAGGGCGGGAACCTCTCCGCGCTCCGGGTCGTTACGCGCAACGCGGGCGGGCTCACCGGAGAGGGCGAACTCGCGCTCACCGTCGACAACGGCAGCCTCGGCGGCTCGTGGGGCGTCCGGCTCGCGCCGGGCGAGTCCCGGACCTACGACTTCGCCTCCGTGCCCGCCGACCTCGATCCCGGCAGGTACCCGTTCACGCTTCGACTCGACGGCGACACCCACGGCGGGACGCTAATCATCGAGCAGGACCCGGCGACGACGACGATCGACGACGAGGGCGACGGGAGCGCGGCCAACGGCACCGACGCCGACGACGGCGGCGCAGCTAACGGGACCGACGACGGGACTGAAGCGAGCGGCGACGACGGCGACTCGGAACAGAGTTCGACCGCCCCGAACGGGTCGGACTCGGACGGCGGCTCGAACGGCACCGAGACCGACGGCGGCTCCGGCGAGACGAGCGACGGGGACACGCCGGCAGGGGACGCGCCCGACTCCGTCGGCATGCTCCCGCTGCCGTTCGGCACCCGCGAGGCGCTCGGCGGCACGGTCCTCGTCGGCGCGGTCCACATCCTCGGCCACTGGGTCTGAGACGCTCTGCGGGGCCGCCGGCCCGCGGCGGCCTCCGTCTACTGGCCCGAACGAGCCCGCCGCCGGGACCGTTCCACGTCCGTTCTCATCGCTGAGAACCGCGGGGGAGCGATTAAGTGTTCGCTTTCCCCCCCTTCAGACAACAATGGCTACGCGGGTACTCATCGCCGACGACTCGGAGTTCATGCGGAATCTCCTCCGGGAGATCCTCGAAGGCGAGTTCGAGATCGTCGGGGAGGCGGAGAACGGCGTGGAGGCGGTGAACATGTACGAGGAGCACGGGCCGGACCTCGTGATGATGGACATCGTGATGCCGATCCGCGACGGGATCGAGGCGACGACGGAGATCCTCGAAGAGAACCCCGACGCGACGGTGATCATGTGTACCAGCGTCGGCCAGGAGGAGAAGATGAAGGCGGCCATCAAGGCGGGCGCGGAGGGGTACATCACGAAGCCGTTCCAGAAGCCGAACGTGCTCGACGCAATCGGCTCGGCGGTATAATGCGCGTCGACGTCCGCGCGCTCGGCGCCTGTAACCGCCTCGCGGAGCAGGGCGCGAAACAGGCCGCCGGCGCGCTCTCGGACCTGACCGGGACCGACCTCGCGGTGGAGGTGACGGGCGCGAGCGTCGCCAGCGGCGAGGACCTCGCGGAGTCGTTCGCGGGCCGGGAGTCCATCGGCGTGAGCGTCGGACTCCGCGGCGGGCTGGACGGCGAGGCGGTCCTCGCGTTCGACGCCGTCAACGCCGACGCCCTGCTCTCGCTGCTCCCCGGCGGCGCGTCGATGGAGCGGAGCGCGGTGACGGAGGTCGGCAACATCGCCCTCGGCGGCTTCCTCGACGGGTGGGCGAACTACCTCGGGAAGGCGATCGACATGACGCCCCCGCGGTACTTCGAGGCCGACGGCGCGGCGGTGCTGCCGGACGGCGCGCTGGCGGGCGACGGCGTCTTCCTCTTCGAGAGCCGGCTGGACGCGACGACGACGGACCTCGACTTCTCGATCTACATGCTGCCCGACTCGGGGCCGTTCCGCGACCTCATCGTCGGGAAGACGGCGCCCGCGGCGACCGCCGGCGGCGAGGCGAACGGCGGGACGGAGAGTACGGCCGTCCCGTACGAGTCGCTGTCGACATTCTCCTCGCTGGCGAAGAAGGGGTCGGCGAACGCCGCCGACAACATCGCGATGATGACCGGGTTAGAAACGAGCGTCGACGTGAGCCGGCTCCGGTTCGTCCCGCTCGCCGACGTGCCCGCGGAGGTCGGTACCGAGCCGCACGCGGGCACGGTGTTCGAGCTTCAAGGCGAGCCGAGCGGCTACCTCGCCATCCTCTTCGAGGAGTCGTCGGCGGCGGCGGTCGCGGACGCGATGCTGCCGATGGAGCCCGACGAGCCCCTCGGCGACATGGCCGAGAACGCCCTGTGCGAGCTCGGAAACGTGATGACGAGCGGGTTCATCGACGGCTGGGCGAACGTGCTCGGCACGTCGATCACCCACTCGCCGCCGGAGTTCGTCCACGACATCGGCGCGTCGACGATCAGCCCGCTCGTCGCCAAGCTGAGCGAGCGGCAGGACTACGGGTTCGTGATCGACACCGCGATCCAGACCGAGGGGATCCAGGCGCGCTGCGACGTGTACGCGCTCCCCGACGAGCGCGAACTGGCCCGGGCGCTCGACCGGCTCTCGGACCCGTGACCCGCTCGCTCTCCGACGATCGGCCGGACGCCCCGGCGGAGCGAACGGAGAGCGACGGGACCGCGGTCGCCGACGCGGAGCCCGCCGCCGTCACGGGCGGCGCGGCGAGCGACGACACGGGCCGGATCAAGGTCGGCGTGGGCGAACTTGCGGTCACGGACGGCGACGCCGTCCTGACGACCAGCGGCCTCGGCTCCTGCGTCGCGGTCGCGCTCGTCGACGAGCGGGCCGGCGTCCGCGGGCTCCTCCACGCCATGCTGCCCGCGGGCGAGGGGCAGTCCACCGCGGCCTCGCGGCCGGCGAAGTACGTCGACACCGGGATCGACTCGCTGATCGGGGCGCTCGACGACGCCGGCGCCGACCCGCGCCGCCTGAAGGCGCGCGTCGCCGGCGGCGCCGAGATGCTCGACCTCACCGACGCGGTCGGTCCCCGGAACGTCGAGCGGGTCGGCGAGGTGCTCGACGCCGCGAACGTCCCGGTCGTCGCCAGCGATGTCGGCGACGCGGTGGGGCGGACGGTCCGGTTCGGTCCGGACGGGCGGCTCGTCATCCGGGCCGCCGACGGCTTCGAGCGAGCCATCTGACCGCTCCTCCGGGGCCTCTCGCTCCCCGTCACCGGACCGGCTCGCCTCCGACCGGTCGCGATTTCTCAGCGCTTACCCCGATCAGCGGTCGACGGCCGCCGTGCGACGTGTCTTCTCACTGTTGATATTTTGAGGGGTGAATTGAAGTGGGTTCTGCGGGTCGTACACGGTAATGGGCCTCGAACTACCGGTGTGGGGAGCTCCAACGGCCGCCTGGGCAGTCGCCACGCTGGGGCTCGTCGGTGCGAGCGTCCTCGACAGGTTCCTCGACGACGACGGGTCCGACGACGACGGTTCCGGTGGTATGGACGGCGACGACGACCCCTTCGGCGGCGACATGGGTGGCGGCATGGGCGGCGGAGGGATGGGCGGCGGCATGGGCGACGGCGGTGGCGGCGGCGACGGCTTCGACGACTTCGACGGGATGGACGAGTGGGACGACGAGTTCGATGACGGCGGCGGCGGTGGCGGTGGCGGCGGCGGCGCGGCCACCGACGAGCTGGAGAACCGGCTCGACGAGCTCGAAAACGAGGTCGCGTCGCTCTCCTCGACCGTCTCGACGGTCCGCTCGGAGAACGAGGAGATCTCGAACGCCGTCGACGACATCGAGGAGGACGTCCGCAACCTGCTCGACATCTACGAGATGGTCACCCGCGGCATCAACCCGTTCGTTGACGACTCCGGCGGCTTCGACAGCGTCGCCGGCGGCGGCGAGGGCTCGTTCGGCATCTTCGACGACGAGGACGCCGGCGAGGAGGAGGACCTCGACGAGGACGTCGCGAACGCCGACGCGGACGGGTTCTTCGACGACGACCTCCTCGACGAGGAGGAGGAGGCCGACGGGTTCGACGAGGAGCTCGACGACGACGGCGACGACGAGGAGTTCGACGACCTCGACGGCGACGACGGCTTCGACGACTTCGACGAGGAGTTCGACGAACTGGACGACGACAGCACGGACGACGCCGCGTCCGAGACCGAAACGGCGGACGACGGAGACGACATGAACGAAGACGGAAAGAGTTTCAGCGAACTGAAAGAAGAGTACGACTCCGGGGAGGCCGACTGGGCCGAAGAGGGCGACGACGGCGCGGACGACGACCCGTTCGACGACGGGGACGACTCGTTCGCCGACCCCGGCGACGAAACCGACTCGTTCGACGACGCCGACGACGGGTTCGACGACGACCTCGGCGGCGCCGTCGAGGACGACGGCGTCGACTTCGACGAGCCGGCCGACCCCGACCCCGAACCGGCGGGCGCGGCCGATCCGGAGCCCGCGCCTGACCCGGAGCCCGCGCCCGACCGCCAGCCCGGCGGCGATCCGGCCGAGGCGACCGGCGGCTTCGAGTACGTCGGCGAGGACGACCTCTCGGGGAGCGGCGGCCGCGGCAAGCCGTACCTCACGGAGCTCCCCGGCGACTACGTCGGCGACCTCCTCGTGATGGAGTGGCTGGAGTTCCTCGTCTCCGAGAGCGACGTCACCGACGCGGTGCGCGCCATCAACTACTACGAGCGGATCGAGTGGATCGGCCCGGACGCCGCGGCGCGGCTCCGCGACTTCCTCTCCGGGTTCGGCACCATCGACCGCAACCTCGTCGACCGGCCGGGCACGGACCGGCTCGTCCGCGAGCACCACACCCGCAGCCTCCGGTACGTGACCCAGCTCAACGGCACGAGCAGCCACACGGTCCTCCTGGACCGCTGGGACGACCTCGCCGGCGGCTCGATGGTCGGCGGCGGCCCCGTCAACGCGCCCCGCGGCGGCCGTCGCGGCGGACGGGCGCGTTCGGGTCGCGGCGGACGCGACGGCCGCGACGCGCGAAGCGACCGACCCGCGCCCGAGCGGAACGGCCACGACGGCGGTCGCCGGGACGCGCCCGACGACCGCGAGCGGCGGACGAACGGTGCGGACCGCGACGACGCGGCGCGAGAAGCGGACGCCGACCGGCACGACGGCCACCGCGACGACCGGCACGACGGCCGCCGCGACGACCGGCACGACGGCCGCCGCGACGACCGGCGCGAGCGGAACGGTTCCACCCGCCCGATGAACGATCCGAATCCCCGTTCCGACCGCGCCGATCCGGCCGACGGAGGGTGGGGAGATGGGCGTTAGCGTCTCCGCGTCCACGGCCATCATCGTCGCGGGGCTGTTCTTCGCGTTCACGACGTTCTACCCCGTGGCGGCCAACGGGCTCGACCGCGTCTCCGACGCCCAGCACGGCGTCAACGAGCGCGCGCTCGAACGGCAGAACACCGAGTTCGCGGTGACGAACGCGACGTTCAACACGACGACCGACACCCTCACCGTCAACGCCACCAACGAGGGGGCGGTCGGCCTCGTCGCCGGCGACGCGACGCTCGTGGTCGGCAACGAGTACGTCGACGTGGGCGGGCCGAACGCCACCACGACGGTCGACGGCGACGGCGACACCGCGCTCTGGCTCGGCGACGAGACGCTCACCGTGCGGGTTTCGCAGGGCGACACGACCACGACGATCGGGGAGGGCACGCGCGTCGTCCTCGTCGTCGAGTCCGGCGTCCGCGACGCCGCGACCGTGACGGAGGTGAGCGCGTAGATGGCCAGCGTCCCCGTCTCGCACCTCATCCTGTTCATCGCCAGCCTGGTGATCGCCGCCGGCGTCGTCGGCACGATCACCACCGGCGTCGACCGGGTGAGCGCGGCCGTCGACGACGCCGGCCTCGACGCGACCGAGCAGCTCCGGACCGACGTGACGATCATCTCGGACCCCAGCGCGGGGGTGTACAACGCGAGCGGCGACCAGAACGTCACGCTGTTGATAAAGAACACCGGTACGTATCGGTTGGCGCCCGACGGCTCCGACCTCGACGTCGTCTTCGACGGCGCGTACGTCCGGCCGGATGCCATCTCCGGGGAGCTCGTCTCCGCGGACGGCGCGAACGCGTGGAGCCGTGGCGACGTGCTCCGGCTCACGATCGACACCAACCAGATCGACGGCTCCGACGGGCTCGCCGACGGCGACCACCGGGTGTTCCTCTCGGTGAACGGCGACGAGGAGCTGTTCCAGTTCCGCGTGGAGGGGGGTAACTGATGCCCCACGACAACCTGCTCTCCCTGGGGCTCGGCGACCGCGACCGGCTCAACAAGGAGCTCGGCGGCGGCATCCCCCGCGGGAGCATCGTCCTCATGGAGGGCGACTACGGGGCCGGGAAAAGCGCCATCTCCCAGCGGTTCGCCTACGGCCTCGTCCAGGAGGGCGCGTCCGTCACGATGATGTCGACGGAGCTCACCGTCCGCGGGTTCATCGACCAGATGCACTCGCTGGAGTACGACATGGTGAAGCCGCTCCTCCAGGAGGAGCTGCTCTTCCTCCACGCCGACTTCGACTCGGGCGGCGCGTTCTCCGACGGCGACGGCGAGCGCAAGGAGCTGCTCAAGCGCCTGATGAACGCCGAGGCGATGTGGAACTCCGACGTCGTCTTCCTCGACACGTTCGACGCCATCTTCCGGAACGACCCCACCTTCGAGGCGCTGGTCCGGAAGAACGAGGAGCGGCAGGCCGCCCTGGAGATCATCTCCTTCTTCCGCGAGATCATCTCGCAGGGGAAGGTCGTCGTGCTCACCGTCGACCCCTCGGCGGTCGACGACGACGCGATCGGGCCGTTCCGGTCCATCGCCGACGTGTTCCTCGAACTGGAGATGATCGAGGTCGGCAACGACATCCGCCGCCAGATCAACGTCAAGCGGTTCGCGGGCATGGGCGAACAGGTCGGCGACACGATCGGGTTCTCGGTGCGTTCCGGAACCGGAATCGTCATTGAGAGCCGCAGCGTCGCCTAACACCATGACCCGTCGACGCACAGTCGGTCCGCGCGCGCGGACCGCGACCACCGCGACCCGGCACAGGACATGACCGAACACGGCACCGCGCAACCGTCCGAAGAGCTCCGAAAGGCGGCCATGCGCCGCCCTCACCTCCGGGAGCACCTCCGCGAGTTCAAACAGATCACCGGGGAGTTCCCGCAGTTCATCGAGGAGCCGAAAGACGAGTACGAGTCCCCCCGGCCGAACGTCATCTACCCGGTCGGCGGCCCCATCTACAGCCACATCTACGGCGACCTCGGGCAGGACACGAAGTACTACGCCATCGAGCCCGAGGTGTCGGGCCCGCAGGCGGAGATCCTCAACGAGGTGAAAAACCGGCTGCTGACCGTGAGCGGCCAGCACAGCGCGCCGGAGAACGAGGCCGAGTACGACGACCTCATCGAGGAGCTGTTAGAGGAGGTCACCCACGTCGACGACTCCGCGTCGGGGTGGCGCAAGGGCCTCTCGAAGCTGAAGAACTTCGGGAAGCTGTCGGTCACCGAGGAGACCTACGAGAACATCCGGTACCGGCTCAACCGCGACATCGTCGGGCTCGGGCCGCTGGAACCGGTGATGCGCGACCCGGCCAACGAGGACATTCACGTCATCGGCCCCAAGGAGTGCCACGTCGACCACGGCACCTTCGGCATGCTGGAGACGACCGTCGACTTCGGGACGCCCCAGGAGTTCGACAACTGGCTGCGCAACATGGGCGAGCGGATCGGCGACCCGCTCTCCGACTCCGACCCCATCGTCGACTCCACGCTGCCGGACGGGTCGCGTATCAACATCATCTACTCCGACGACGTGTCGCTGAAGGGCTCCTCGCTCACCATCCGCCAGGGCGAGGAGGTGCCGCTGTCGATCAACCAGATCACCAACTGGGGGACGCTCTCGCCGGAGCTGGCGGCGTACCTCTGGCTCTGCTTAGAGAACGAGCAGACCGTCTTCGTGGTCGGGGAGACGGCGTCCGGGAAGACGACGACGCTGAACGCCATCCTCTCGTACATCCCCGACGACTCGAAGATCTACACCGCGGAGGACACCGCGGAGGTTATCCCGCCGCACAACACCTGGCAGCAGCTGCTGACCCGCGAGGGCGGCGGCGAGGGCTCCTCCGACGTGGACATGTTCGACCTGGTCGCCGCCGCGCTGCGGTCGCGCCCCGACTACATCATCGTGGGCGAGGTCCGTGGCGCCGAGGGGCGCATGGCGTTCCAGGCGGCCCAGACCGGCCACCCGGTCATGCTGACGTTCCACGCGTCCGACATCGTCTCGATGATCCAGCGGTTCACCTCCGAGCCGATCAACGTCCCGGAGACGTTCATGGACAACGCCGACGTGGCGCTGTTCCAGAACCGCGTGAAGCAGGGCGACCAGGTCCTGCGCCGCGTGACGAGCGTCCAGGAGATCGAGGGGTACTCCAAGGAGATGGAGGGGGTCGTCACCCGCGAGGTGTTCAGCTGGGACCCCGTCGAAGACGAGATCGTCTTCCAGGGGATGAACAACTCCTACGTGCTCGAAGAGCAGATCGCGACGCTCCTGGGCTACGCCGACACCCGCGACATCTACGACGACCTCGACTTCCGCGCGGAGCTCATCGAGCGGATGATCCAGGAGGGGATCTTAGGCTACCACGAGGTCAACGACGCGATCAACTCGTTCCAGCGCGACGGCGTCGAGGGGCTCCCCTTCGACATGCACCGGAACACGAGGTAGCGACGATGGAGGCGATCTAACCGATGGCGGTGAAACAGTTCGGCGACGGGCTCGCGACGGCCGCGCAGCTCACCTCCGAGGTGATGGAGTCGTACGAGCAGCTCGACATCTCCAAGGGGAAGTACGTCGGCCTCGTGTTGCTGCCGGCCCTGTTCGTGTTCCTCGGCAGCGTCGTCGGCCTGGTCGCGCTCCCGCTCCCCTTCGCCGCCCGCGTCCCGATCCCGATGTTCGGCGGGCTCGTCCTGTTCGCGGCCGTCATCTACCCGAAGATCTACCTCTCCAGCCTGGAGACGAAGATCGACAACCAGCTGCACCTCGTGATGACGCACATGACCGTGCTGTCGACGACGAACATCGACCGGATGGAGGTGTTCCGGACGCTGGCACAGGAGGAGGAGTACGGCGTCGCCGCCGAGGAGATCGGCCGCGTCGTCCACCTCGTCGACACGTGGAACCAGAGCCTCGACGACGCCTGTCGCCGCCGCGCGCAGGAGGTCCCCTCCGACGCGATGGCCGACTTCTTCGACCGCCTCGGCTACACGATGGGCGCGGGCCAGTCGCTAGAGGAGTTCCTCGTCTCCGAGCAGGACGTCATGCTCGCGCAGTACGAGACGCGCTACGAGTCCGCGCTCTCGAACCTGGAGGTGATGAAGGACCTGTACATGTCGATGATCCTCTCGATGACGTTCGCGCTGGTGTTCGCCGTCGTCCTCCCGATCCTCACCGGCAACAACCCGACCGCGACGGTGGCGGCCGTCATCGTCCTCTTCGTCTTCGTCCAGCTCGGCTTCTACGCGATGATCCGCGCGACCTCGCCGTACGACCCGATCTGGTACCACCCGGACGAGCGGGCGCCCGGCGACCTCAAGCTGTGGGGCTCGCTGATCGGCGGCGGGGCGCTCTCGCTGCTGCTCATCGGGATCACGGCCGCCGGGATGTTCGGGTTCGGCCCCGGGCTCCCCGGCCTGCTCTTCTTCCTCGACGACGTCCGGCTCCCGCTGTACCTCGCGGTCCCCATCTCGCCGCTGATCATCACCGGGGTCGTCCTCCGGCAGGAGGAACAGGCGATCACCGCCCGCGACGGCGAGTTCCCCTCGTTCGTGCGCGCGCTGGGCGCGACCGAGAGCGCGAAGCAGTCCACGACCACCGACGTGCTGACGACGCTGCGCGACAAGAACTTCGGCGAGCTCTCCGAGGCCATCGAGCGGCTCTACCGCCGGCTCAACATGCGGATCAGCACCGAGGGCGCCTGGCGGGCGTTCACGCGAGACACGCGCTCGTACCTCATCCAGAAGTTCTCCGAGATGTACCTCGTCGGCCGGCGGATGGGCGGGGACCCGAAGCTGCTCGGCGAGCTGATCTCGAAGAACATGAACGCCGTCAACCAGCTGCGCGAGCAGCGCCGGCAGGCGGCGATGACGTTCATCGGGCTGCTGTACGGGATCACCGCGGCCGCGACGTTCGCCTTCTTCATCGGGCTGGAGATCGTCGCCATCCTGGCCGACCTCACCGCCGACTTCGGGCTCGACCAGATGGACATCGGCCAGATCGTCTACCCCGGCGCCTACGACATCCCGCTCATCGAGTACCTCCTGCTCACGGTCGTGCTGTTCAACGCCGCGCTCTCCTCGCAGATGATCCGCCGGATCGACGGCGGCAACCCCGCGAACGGCTACATCCACTTCGTGCTCCTCACGTGGCTCGGCGCTGGCACCGCCATCGCGACGCGGACGCTCGTCAACGCGATCCTGTCGATCTGACCGCGGACGGGCTCTCCCTCGGTCCGATCACTCCTCGAACAGCGTCGGCTCGGCGACCGCCGCGTCGGCGGCGTCGCGCCACGAGCGCGACGGCGCCCACCCGAACAGCCGCGCTGCCTTCCCGATCGCGTAGACGCCGCGGTCGTCGCCCTCGTCGAGCGCATCTGCGTCGACCGCGCAGTCGTCCGGCACCTCGCCGTAGGACTCGCGCAACAGGTCGAGGAGGGGGCGGCCGAGCGCGTTGTCGGCCGCCACGCAGTTGACCGCCTCGTGGGTCCCGGGGTCGACCGCTGGGTCGGATCCAAGGAGGTCCGCGAGCGCGGCCGCGACGAGGTCGGCGACGTCGCGGACGTCGACGTACGACCAGAAGTTGCCGGCGCCCGCGTCGAGGTCGCTCACGTACTCGTCCGCGCGGCAGGCGTAGTCGCCCGGGTACTGGATCCACGACGGACGGACGGAGACGGCGGAAATGTCGTGACGGCGCGCGGCCGCGCCCGCCGCCGCCTCCGCGGTCACCTTCGAGAGCCCGTAGGGGTCCTCCGGGCGGAGCGGGTGGGCCTCGGTGACCGGCAGCTCGTCCGGGAACGGCGTGGGGTCGGCGAAGAAGAAGCCGTAGGCGCCGTCGCTGGAGGCCTGGACGACCGGCGCGTCGGCGCGGCCCGCGGCGTCGCAGACGTGTTTCGCGGCGAGCGCGTTCGTCTCGAACACCCGCCCCTCCGGGTGGGTGCCCGCGACGGGGATCGCCGCCCAGTGGACGACGGCGTCGGGGTCGACCGCGGCGACCACGTCGAGCGCCTGGTCGCGCTCGGCGAGGTCGGCCGCGCGGAACGAGACGTCCGGGGCCGGGTCGACGCCGAGCCCGGGGTGGTCGTAGTCGACGACGACGACCTCGTAGTCGCCCGCGAGCCGGTCGGCGACCCAGCGCCCGGAGGCGCCGCGGCCGCCGGTGACGAGGACTGTGTCCATGCGAACGCCTCGCGCAGCGAGGGCAAAAGCGCGTTGCTCGACGATTTCCCGGCGACGGCGTCCCGGTCTGGAGCGCCGGTCGGCACCCACGGCTTCCCGCTCCGGCAACCTTTAACGCGCAGAACGGTAACTTACGCGCATGGATTGGAAGACAGACTGGGGGTTGCGTGGACGGATGGCGTTCACGATGTTCCTCCTGTTCGCCCTCTACGTCGTGTTCGTCGGAGCCCTGACGGTGTACTTCGGCGACTTCCTGTTCCCGCTGATCATGCTCGGCGGGTTCTCGCTCGCGCAGTACTTCTTCAGCGACAAGCTCGCGCTGCGGAGCATGGGCGCCCGCGAGGTCGACCCCGACGAGTACCCCGACCTCCACCGGCGGATCGAGCGGCTGAGCCAGCAGGCCGACCTCCCGAAGCCCAAGGTCGCGGTCGCGAACACCCGCGTCCCGAACGCCTTCGCGACCGGCCGGAACAAGAAGAACGCGACCGTCGCGGTGACGACCGGGCTCCTGGAGAGCCTCGACGAGGACGAGCTCGACGGCGTGCTCGCCCACGAGCTCGCCCACGTCAAGAACCGCGACGTGATGGTGATGACCATCGCGTCGTTCCTCTCCACCATCGCCTTCTTCATCGTGCGGTGGGGGTGGCTGTTCAGCGGCGACAACCGGCAGGGCGCGCCCGTCATCGTCGCGATCCTCGTGTCGCTTCTGGTGTGGGTGGTCTCGTTCCTGCTCATCCGCGCGCTCTCGCGCTACCGCGAGTACTCCGCCGACCGCGGCGCGGCGCTCATCACCGGGAAGCCCGGCGCGCTCGCCTCGGCGCTGATGACCATCGACGGCCGGATGGACAAGGTGCCCAAGGAGGACCTCCGCGAGGAGGCGGAGATGAACGCGTTCTTCATCATCCCGATCAAGGCCGGCTTCGTCGGGAAGATCGCCTCCACGCACCCCTCGACGGAGAACCGCATCGAGAAGCTCCGCGAGCTGGAAAAGGAGATGGAGACGGCCTGATACTGGTCTGAATCGGAATTTTCGATTGGTTATTTATAAGCTGTTGAGAGTGGGTAGGTGACTAACACCGCCGAAGTCTTAGCCGCTTATTTATAAGACGTTGCGGGCAGGTCGGCGACGAACACCGCCAAAGCCCCAGACGCTCGCTTATAAATAGTCGACCGTAAACCGACGGCGGACACCGCCAAAGCCCCAGCCGCGAGGACTTGCGCGCCTCGTTGCGCGCTTCAGTCGCTCGCGATGCTCGCTCCTTCCAGTGCTTACGTCAGCGGGCTTCGTCCTCGCGGCTGCCCCTTTGAGTCCCGCCCCGCACAGCACCGCACCTCACGCCTCCCCACCCTCGCGGTTCGCTCGGGGCTCCCTCCGGTCGCCCGTCGCTCACCGCGTCCCTCGCGCGTGCTCCTCGCGGCCGCCCCCGGCGGCCGCTCGCAGGCACGCGCCGCCGCAGTTCATTTATAACCAATCGCGCGACAGTCGCGCCGCTGGTCGGTGCGAGCGGACTGAGGGGAGTAAGCCCCCTTCGGTTCGTCCCGACATTCGGCTGAGCGTCCGCGCCGCGGCCGGACTACCTTGTGGCGCGGACTTGCACCGGCGAGGATTCGCCGTTCCATCCGTTCCCGCCCGTCGGCCCTCGTCGGGTTAACTCCCTTCCCTTGCGGGTCGGTTCGCGCGTTCGCGGGGTCACCCGCGAACGCCGTCGGTCGCAGAGGCGACCGCACGCGACTCATCGGTCGGGGCGGGGGGTGTCGTTGCTGTTCCAGAGCCAGCCGTCTCCGACTCCGGGCGTGTGCCCGGTCGCCTGTCCGGCCGGTGGGGGGACTTTCCTCATGCCAGGGGCACGGGAGTCGGGCTCCCTCTGTCCGGTTCGCCGTTTCTCCCGGCGGCGAATAAGCGGTTCGGTCGGGCGCCTCTCGGGCGAGACGCCGCGAGCGCCGCGAGAGCGGTGCCACAAGGGAAGCGTTCAAGTCGTCAGCACTGTAATGGACTCTCATGTCCGAGGCTCAGACCGTTCAGCTGTCGTACGACGACGGTGCACGAGCGGTCGAACTCGCGCGGGAGGCGGTCGAGTCGTTCGTCCGACACGGGCAACGCGAACAGCCCGGCAGCATGCGAGAGGCGTTCTACGCCCGCACGGGCGCTTTTGTTCGGCTCCAGTCGACGCGGGGCCGCGGCCGCCTCCGCGGCTGCGCCGGCGCGTGGGACACCTCAGACCAGCTCGGTCACGCGATCGTCGAGGCCGCCATCAAGGCGGCGTCCGACGACTCCTGCGGCTCCGAGGTGGAGCCGAAGGAGCTCGACAACATCACCGTCTCGGTGTTCGTCGTCTCGAACACCGTCCTCACGAACGACCCCGCCGAGGACCTCGAGATCGGCACGCACGGCGTCGCCGTCGACAGCGGCAACGCCCACGGCTGGCTCTACCCGACGGTCCCCGTCGAGAACGGCTGGTCGGCCGCGGAGTTCCTCTCGCGCACCTGCCGGAAGGCGAAGCTCTCGCCGACCGCGTGGCAGGAGGAGGACACCATGGTGACGCTCATCGAGGGCCAGGTCTTCCGAGAGCGCGCCGACGGCGGCGCCGTCGAGGAGCTGTAGCCCGCCACCCGCCCGCGTTTTCTCCGTCTCGCCGCCCGCGTCAGTCCGCCCCGTAGCCGACGGCCTCCGCGTCCGCGAGCGCCCGCTCCGCCGCCGCCGAGAGGTCGAACGCGTCGCCCGCGACCACCTCGCCGTCGCGGATCACGGGCTCCATGAGCGCCTCGGCGTCCGCCGGTCCCGAGCGGTCCGCCAGCCCGACGGCGTGGCCGCCGTCGTCGGTGCGGTAGACGGCCTTCGCGCCCGAGAGCTTCCCGCGCTTGGCCGCCGGCTCGCCGTCGACGGCGACGAGGTCGAGCGCGAAGTCGACGGGGTCCGCGTTGGAGACGTAGCCGCCGACGCCGAACCCGTCGACGACGTCCCGTAGCTCGCGGAGGTCCGCCGGCCCGAGGCCGCCGGAGACGTACACGTCCACGTCGCCGTGGCCGCGCGCGTCGAGTTCCCACTGTACCTCGCGGACGATGTGTCGGAAGTCGCCGCGGCGCGAGCCCGTCGTGTCGAGGCGGACGCCGTCGAGGTCGTCGCCGAGCGTTTCCACGGCGCGGAGGACCTCGTCGACCTCGTCGGAGTAGGTGTCACACAGCGCGATCCGGGGCGCGTCCGCCGGGACGCCCTCGTCGTAGGCGCGCCAGGCGGCCTCCTGCTCGCCGCGCCCGAAGCAGATGGCGAGCGCGTGCGGCATCGTCCCCGAGGCCTCCCGGCCGAGCAGGTCGCCGGCGGCGACGTGCGAGAAGCCGTCGAACCCGGCCGCCAGCGCGGAGCGCTCGACCGCCGCGGTCATCGCGGGGTGGACGTGGCGCGCGCCGAACGAGAGGATCTGCGAGTCGGGCGCGGCGACCCGGCAGTCCAGCGCCGCCGTCGCCATCCCGGAGACGTGCGAGAGGAAGCCCAGGAGCGACGTCTCCAGCCGCGCGAACGCCAGGTACGGCCCCTCGATCCGCATCACCGGGCCGCCGTCGAACAGCCGCCCCTCGGGGATCGCGTCCACGTCCACGTCGCGCCCGGCGAGCAGCTCGACGGCGTCGCCGAGGCCCGCGAACAGCTCGAACTCCCCGTCCGGGAACTGGTCCGCGGTCACCTCGGCGACCACGCGGGGGTTCCGGCCGGCCGCCTCCAGCGCCGCCTCGGTCCGCTCGAAGTACGCGTCGGTCGCGCGCCCCTCGCGGATCGTGGCCGCGTCGACGATGTCGAACTCGCTCATACGCCTCGGTTCGGCCGCCGGGACGAAAAGCCACCCGTGTCGCGGCGGCCGCGCGGACCGCGCCGTCGTCGGGACCGTCGCCGGGGCCGCACTCGTCGGCGCGCTGCGCGCGCCGGGCTACGTCGACCGTCGCGCGGCCAGCCCGAGCGCGCCCGCGAGGGCGACGAGCGCCGCCGCGACGCCGAAGCCGGGGGTGCTGTCGCTCGTGTCGCCGCCCCCTCCGTCCGCGCCGTCGCTGCCGTCCGCGTCGCCGCTCCCGTCGCCGCCGTCGCTGCTGTTGCCGTCGTCGCCGTCGGTGCCGTCTGAGCCGTCGCCGTCGCTCCCGTCCGCGCCGTCGGTGCCGTCGGCGTCCGGGAGCGTCAGGTCGGCGTCCGGCCGGAGTTCGAGGACGCCCTCCGGCGAGGGCGCGTGGGTTATCGTCACGCTCGTCCCGTCGCGCTCGACGCCGTAGGCGCCGGGGAAGTCGCTCTCCGGGCCGATCTCGTAGACGGTCCCGTCGGCGTACTCGGCTTCCCCGTGCGCGGTCAGCATCCGCACGTAGGCGTCGCGGAACGCCTCGGCGTCGTCGGCGGTCTGCCACTCGGTCGCCCAGACGTAGCCGTCGCGGTCGCCGTTCCGGTAGGGGTACAGCTCGTCGTCGGCCCAGCCGTCCGTCACGGGGTGGGCGTAGTTGTACACCGCCCGCGACTCGAGCTGGGCCTCCGTGTCGAGGTGGATCTGGACGTTCTGTTGAACGGTCGCGTCGGGCGCTAACACGGCGTGCCGGTACTCCAAGCTCTGGTACCAGAACATGACGAACATCGACGCCTCGCCCGCGGTCTCCGCGCCGTCGACGCCCTGGTCCGGGTAGGTCTCCCACCCGCCGGTCGCGGCGTCCTCGAACGTGACGTTCCCCTCCTCGTAGCCGGGGTTGCGGTGGATGACCTCCGCCGTCGACGCCGGCGGGTCGTTCATCGTCTCGTTGACGGCCGCCCACCCGCCATCGTCGCGGAGTTCGCGGACGTACAGCGCGCCGTCCCCGTACGGCTGGAGGACGGTCTGGAGGATGCCGAAGTTGAAGTCGGCGCCGCCGCCCCCGCCGCCGTCGCTCTCGGGCGGCTCGGCGCAGGTCCAGTTGTCGGCGCAGCGGGCGGCGTACCGCTCCTCGACGTGGACCGCCTCCCCCTCGACGATCCCGTCGACCGCGAGGTCGCCGTCCTGGGTCGCGCCGACGTAGCGCGGGTCGGTGAGGTCGTGGTACTGGTCTTGCATCGCGTGGAGCAGCTCGTGCGCGAGCGTCGAGGGGTCGATGTCGGGCGACTCGCCGTCGGGGACGACGATGACGATCCGGTCCTGCGAGGGCGAGTAGAAGCCGGAGACCGCGCCGCCGAACACCGAGTCGATCTCGCTGTTGGCGTTCGTGTCGTCGCCGACGACGAACAGCGCCTCCCACACCTGGTCGTTCCAGCGGCGGAACGCCGCGGACCCGTTGCCGCTCGCGGTGTCGTTGACGTACTCGCTCCGAGTGACCGTCTCGACCGGCACGTCCTCCTTGAACGGGCGCTGCCGGACGTGCTCGACCCGGGCCATCGTGAGGTCGGTCAGCGCCGACAGCTGGGACTCGTTGAGCCCGTCCGTCTCCGCGAAGTCGACCGACTCCTCGTAGTGGGTCCCGTTCCAGCAGCCCACCAGGTCGGGGCCGTCGCCGGGGCCGCACTCGTCGGCGGACGCGGAGGGCGCTGCGCCCGGCGCCGTCGGCCCGGTGCCGGACGCGGCGGGGACCGCGCCGGCGTCGGGAGCGGCGGCGACGCCGGCGGTGAACGCGACACAGAGGACGGCGACCGCGGCGACGGCGGCGGCCGCGGTCGAGAGGGTGAGAACCCGTCGCATACGAATCGTATCGGCCGCCCCGGTAAGTAGTTTGTCGGTTCCTTCGGCGCCGCGGCCGGCGGATTTTTCCGTCCGATCTGGCGGTCCGCGGACGCCCCGGCGCGGCGTTCCCGTCGTCGTCCGGGCAACCCGGGGGCCGCGAGCGGGACGACGGTTTTTGTCCGCCGCGCGGTAACCGGCGGTATGGCGTTCGATCCGACAGCAACCGCGGTGGTCGTCGTGGACATGCAAAACGGGTTCTGTCACCCCGACGGGAGCCTCTACGCCGAGCCGAGCGAGGCCGCGATCGAGCCGGTGACGGCGCTCGTGGACCGCGCCCGCGAGGCCGGCGCGTCCGTCGTCTACACCCGCGACGTCCACCCGCCCGAACAGTTCGACGAGACCCACTACTACGACGAGTTCGACCGGTGGGGCGAACACGTCGTCGAGGGGTCGTGGGACGCCGAACTCGTCGACGACCTCGACGTGCGCGACGGGGACCACGTCGTCGAGAAGCACACCTACGACGCCTTCTACCGGACCGACCTGGAGGGGTACCTCGACGCGCACGGCGTCGACGACCTACTGATCTGCGGCACGCTCGCGAACGTCTGCGTCCTCCACACCGCCGGCAGCGCCGGGCTCCGGGACTACCGCCCGGTCGTGGTCGAGGACGCGCTCGGGTACATCACCGAGGAGCACCGCGAGTACGCCGTCGACCACGCTGACTGGCTGTTCGGCGAGACGACGACCCGCGACGCGGTCGCGTTCGCGTCGGGGTAGCCGCGCGTCCCCGACCTCTACCGACGGCGAACGTTCCGGATTTCCGTAATTATCGCGCGCGGAAATCGGCGTGTAACGCTTTTCACCGCCGGCCGGAACCGGGAGGTATGGACATCTCTCGACGGGGCGTGCTCGGGGGCCTCGGCGCGGTCTGCGCGGTCGGCGCCGTCGGCTTCGCGGGCGCGGCGACGGTGACCGACGGCGCGGCGGTCGACGGCCTCGGCGGTATCGGCGGCGACGGCCCGGCGGCGACGGGCGACGGGACGGACGAGGAGACGGCGCCGCAGTCGGCCGCCGTCGACCCCGAGGCGCCGTTCGAGGCGCGGCTGACCGGCGACGACGGCACCGACGCGCTGCTGTTCGACGCGAGCGACCTCGACGTGGTCAAGGGCGTCTTCGCGAGGGACGGCGAGTTCCTCGTCCAGGTCGTGCTCTCCGGAGCGGGCGTCGACTCGTTCCGGAGCCGCCTCGACGGGGCCGGCGCGACCGACGACCCGGCCGCGTTCGTGGTGTCGATGACGCTCGACGGGACCGAGGTGCGCCGCGTCGAACTCGACCGGGAGACGGTCGACGCGCTCACGGGCTCCGAGTGGGGGGGCGTGCTGACGCTCCCGTTCGGGCAGGAGTCGGTCGCCCGGTCGGTGTACGACCGACTGGCCGACGACTGACCAGTCAGGTTCGGCGCGGTCGCGACCGCGCCGCGATCCGCCGCTCGCCGACGGTTCCGGTGGGGTAGCGTTTTGTCGCTCGCCCCCGTGTTCCCGCCGTGAGCGACGACCCGGCGAACGACGGCGGCCGCCCGTGTCCGGTCTGCGAGACGCCGATGTACCACCGACACTGTAAGTACGTCTGTCCGGCTCACGGCGTCGTCTACGACTGTAGTGACACCTTCTACTGACCCGACGTGCGATTCGCTCGCCGCCTCGGTCGGCGGACGCGACGGGGACGCTCGGGATCCAAACTGTGTCGTGCGAACTGTTATGTTCTTGGAGGCCGACTTTTCTGCTATGATGGGCGACCCGTACGCGACCCTCCTTGCCGACCGCTCGGGGTCAGCATGGTAGAGCAAACACAGGTTGCCCGGAGCAAGCGGATCCAGCGCCGCACCGGGAAGACGTTCCACGTCGCCACCCGGCTGCTGCCCCAGCGGATCCGCCACCCGACGTACGTGCTGTACGGGTTCTTCCGCATCGCCGACGAGGTCGTCGACGCCGAGGACACCGGACCGCCAGCCGAACAGCGGGCCGAACTCGACCGCCTCCGAGCGGCCGCGCTCGGCGAGGAGCCGACCGACGACCCCGTGTTGGAGGCGTTCGCCGAGGTGGTCGAGCGCAACGACATCCCCGACGAGGACGTCCACTCGTTCGTGGACGCGATGGAGAGCGACATCGACACCGACCGCTACGAGACGTACGCCGACCTGGAGGCGTACATGGACGGCTCCGCCGCCGCCGTCGGCCGGATGATGACGGCGATCATGGACCTCGACCCGGAGGAGGAGGCCGAGGCGCTCCCGCACGCGACGAAGCTCGGGGAGGCGTTCCAGATGACGAACTTCCTCCGCGACGTCCGCGAGGACGTGGTCGAGCGCGACCGCATCTACCTCCCCTTAGAGACCCTCCGCCGCCACGGCGTGAGCGAGGACCAGATCCTCGACCTGGAGTTCGACGAGGACGTCGCGGCCGCGATCCGTGAGGAGATGGCCCGCACCGAGCGGCTCTACGAGGAGGGCGTCGCGGGGATCAAGTACCTCCCCGAGGACTGCCAGCTGGCGGTGCTGCTCGCGGCGGTGCTGTACGTCGACCACCACCGGCTCATCCGGAACCGCGGCTACGACACCGTCTCGGCCACTCCGGAGCTGTCGCTCACCCGGAAGCTGTCGCTGCTCGTCCGCACGCGCTGGAAGTGGCAGTGGAACCGCGACCCGGAGGCGGTGTTCTACGACATGTGTACCGACTTCGACCCCGCCCGCGAGTCCCACGGACACGGTCCCCACGGGACGGGCGTCCCGCAGACGGACTGAGCGGCCCGCATGGACCGCTCCCGGTTCGTCTCGCTCGCGTTCGCCGCGTTCGGCCTCGTGTTCGTCTCCTTCCTCCTCCGCGGGACGACGCGGCTGGTCGCGCCCTACGAGGTCGCGGTCGCGGTGTCGGCCTCGGTCCTCTTCGCGGCGGCCGCGCTCCTGGCCGTCCTCCTCGTCCTCGCCGTCCTCGACGTGACCGGGATCCGGCGGCTGGGGTGAGTCGGAACGCCCTTGCCCCGCCGTCCCCGACGACAGGTATGGACGTACGAACCGTCGCGGACCTCTCGCCGGCCGAGCGGCGCGCCTTCTTCGAGCGCGACGCGGGCGTCGAGGGGGTCCGCGAAGACGTGCGGGAGATCGTCGAGCGAGTCCGCGAGGAGGGCGACGTCGCGGTCCGCGAGTTCGCGGAGGAGTTCGACGGCGTCGCCGTCGGCAACGTCGACGTCACCGACGACGCGGCGCGGGCGCACGAGGAGCTGGCCGACGCGGGCGACCCGGTCCTCGACGCGGTCCAGGAGGCGGCCGCGAACGTCCGCGAGTTCCACGAGCGACAGCGCCCGGAGGACTGGCGCGACGACTTCGGCGGCCGCGAGCTCGGCCGCCGCTTCCGGCCGATCGACCGCGTCGGCGTGTACGTGCCCGGCGGCGCGGCCGCGTACCCCTCCAGCGCGCTGATGGGGATCATCCCGGCGGTCGTCGCGGGCGTCGACCACGTCGCGGTCGCGACGCCGCCGGCCGACGAGCTCAACCCCGTCACCCTCGCGGCGATCCACGAGGCCGGCGCCGACGCGGTGTACCAGGTCGGCGGCGCGCAGGCGATCGGCGCGCTCGCGTACGGGACGGAGACGGTGACCCGGGTCCAGAAGGTCGTGGGGCCGGGGAACAAGTGGGTCACCGCCGCCAAGTCGATCGTCCAGGGGGACGTGGAGATCGACTTCCTCGCCGGCCCGAGCGAGGTGCTGGTCCTCGCCGACGGGACGGCCGACCCCGACCTCGTCGCGGCCGACCTCGTCGCGCAGGCCGAGCACGACCCGAACGCCTCGGTCGTCGCGGTCACCGACGACGCCGACCTCGCCGCGGCCGTCGCCGACGCGGTCGACGCGCAGGCCGCCGAGCGCGAGCGCGAGGAGACGATCCGGGCCGCGCTCGACAACGAGGCCTCCGGGGTCCTCCGCGCGCGCTCGATGCCCGAGGCGGTCCTCTTCGCCGAGGAGTACGCGGCCGAGCACCTCTCGATCGTCGCCGACGACGACGAGGCGCTCTTGGACCGGATCACCAACGCCGGCTCGGTCTTCCTCGGGCCGTACTCCCCCGTCGCGGCCGGGGACTACGCGGCCGGGACGAACCACGTGCTGCCGACGAACGGCGGCGCGAAGCGGTACGGCGGACTCTCGGTCGACACCTTCCTGCGGTCCTCGACCGTCCAGCGGCTCGACCGCGACGCCCTCGATGACCTCTCCGAAACGGTCACGACGCTCGCCGACGCCGAGGGGCTGGAGGCGCACGCGGAAAGCGTGCGGAAGCGGTTCGAGTAGCCCGACCCCTCGGAGCGGTTTCGATAGCCATATATAGCGCTCTGCGTCGAACACATAGACTCAATAACAGAAACGGCGGTACCCTCCGGATCGGAGCGGCCTGAAATACCATATTCGGCTCATAGCAGCCTTCTTACCCGCTAAGACGCCTGTTCGAGCCGTAATGGTGGACGACACCGACGGACGACGGGAATCGAACTCGCGGCGGAAGTTCCTCATCGCGGGCGGCGCGGCCGCGCTGAGCGGTCTGGCGGGCTGCTCCGGCGCGTCGAGTTCGGGCGGCGACGGCTCGGACGGTGCCGACGGGAGCGGCGGCGGTTCGAGTGGCAGCGGAAGCGACGGGGGCGACGGCGAGTCCGGCGACCCGATGCTGGCCGACGCGAGCGAGTTCGACCCCGCGGAACCGGCCTGGGACGAGAACAACTACCTGTCGGCGGCGCTGACCGACGCGGGCTACCAGCGCGGGTCGACGACCGACCTCGAGAACATGCGAAACCGAGAGGTCGAGGAGGTCCCGCACGGCGATCCGGTCCGGGAGACTCCGAGCGACGAGAGCGAGCTGCTGGACCCCGACACGCTGGTGTTCACCGAGAGCCCGAGCGAGGACGTTCAGGGGCGGTTCGAAGAGGACTTCCAGGCGGTCTTCGACCGCATCGAGGAGGAGACCGGGAAGCCGGTCGAGTTCAGTAAGGTCGACAGCTACGCGGCGTCCGTCGAGGCGATGCGCTCGGAGCGCGCCCACATCGCGAACTTCTCGACCGGCACGACCGCGTTCGCGGTCAACCTCGGCGGCGCAGTCCCGTTCGGGGTCGGACTCACTCCCGAGGAGGAGTTCGGCTACCGGTTGTTCGCGACCACTCGCGCCGACGCGGACGACATCCAGAGCGTCGAGGACTTCGCCCGCGACGACGTGAAAGTCGGCCACTCCGAGCCCGCCTCGAACTCCGGACACCAGGCCCCCTCGGCCCTCTTCGACCAGTACTTCGACGTGACCGCCGAAGAGGACTACGAGGTCAACTTCTCGGGCGGCCACGGCAACACCACGCGCGGCATCGCGGCCGGCGACTACGACGCCGGCCCGATCTGCTCGACCTGTTTCGTCGACACCGTCGAGGCCCAGAGCGACCTCAGCTTCGACGATTTCAAAGTGGTGTGGGCGTCGGCGCCGTTCCCGAGCGGCCCCGTCGCGTACCGCTACAACCTCAAGCCGGAGATCCAGGAGGGGATCGAGCGCGCGTACCTCGAGTCCGACTTCTCGGGGACGGCCTATCAGGAGCGGACGGGGTACAACAAGTTCGTCCCGATCGACTACAGGACGGTCTGGAAGGACATCATGATCATCCAGCGGTACAACGGCGTCGAGTACGAGCGGAGCGCGCTCGGGTCGTAGATGTTGCGAGTCACCGACCTCCGGAAGACGTACGCCACCGGCGACGAGGCGCTACAGGGCGTCACGATGTCCGTCGAGGGAAGCGAGACCGTCGCGATGATCGGTCCCAGCGGGGCCGGCAAGTCGACGTTCATCCGGTGTGTCAACCGGCTGACCGAGCCCAGCGGCGGTCGGGTCTACCTCGACGAGACGGAGCTGACCGGGCTCGGTGACGACGCGCTGCGGTCGGCCCGTCGCGACATCGGCATGATCTTCCAGGAGTACAACCTCGTCGAGCGGCTGACCGTGATGGAGAACGTGCTCACGGGCCGGCTGGGGTACGTCTCCGCGTGGCAGGCGTTCCGACGGTCTTTCCCTCCCGAGGACATCGAACGCGCGTACCAGATCCTCGACCGCGTCGGGCTGGCCGACATGGAGAACAAGCGCGTCGACGAGCTCTCTGGCGGCCAGCGCCAGCGGGTCGGCATCGCGCGGGCGGTGATCCAGCAGCCGAAGATCCTGCTGGTCGACGAGCCGACGTCGAGCTTGGACCCTGAGACCTCGGACACGGTGATGCGACTGCTGACCGACATCGCCGCAGAGCGCGAGGTCCCGGTGTTGATCAACATCCACGAGGTCGACCTCGCGATGGAGCACGCCGACCGGATCGTCGGACTTCACGACGGCGAGCTCGTGTTCGAGGGCCCGCCCTCGGAGCTCGACCAGCGCGGGCTCGACCAGGTGTACCGGGGCGCGGCGGTGCCCGAGAACACCGACGGCGAGAAGCCGCGGTCGCGGTCCGACGGCGACGCCCTGTCGAACGCGGACCGACCGCTCGCGGGGGAGACCTGAATGGCAGCCGGCAACCGGACCTGGGAGCGGCCGACCGTCTTCCCGCGGCGAGGGATGAAGTGGGCGGTGTACGCCGGGATCGTCGGGTTCTTCCTCTGGTCCGGCGTCGGGGTCGGCGCCGACCCCGCGCGGATCGCGCAGGGGCTCGGGAGCGCCGGCTCGCTCGTCGGGGACTTCCTCCCGCCCTCGGCGACCCCGCGACAGGCCCAGCGGATCCTCGACAAGATGCTCGAGAGCGTCGCGATGGCGATGGTGTCGACGCTCACCGGCATCGTGCTGAGCGTCCCGATAGCGTTCATGGCCGCGGAGAACCTCTCGCCGAAGCCGCTGTACGCGATCAACAGGGGGTTCATCTCCGTCTCCCGGGCGTTCAACGCGATCATCGTCGGCATCATCGCGGTCAAGGCCATCGGGTTCGGACCGCTCGCGGGCATCCTCACGATCACGTTCAAGACGGTCGGCTTCTTCTCGAAGCTCCTCGCCGAGGACCTCGAAGACATCGACATGGGGTCGGTCGACGCGGTCCGGGCGTCCGGCGCCTCGCCGATCCAGACGCTCCTCTACGGGGTCGTCCCGCAGATCATCCCGCGGTTCGCCGGGCTCTCCGTGTACCGGTGGGACATCAACATCCGGACCTCGACGATCATCGGCATCGTCGGGGCCGGCGGGATCGGGTCGGTGCTGCTGACCGCGTTCAACCGGTACGACTACCAGTACGTCACGGCCATCCTGCTCGCGATCATCACGGTCGTCCTCGTGGCCGAGGGCGTCAGCGCGGTCGTGCGACGGAGGTACAACTGATGGCGGTCGAGCAACCGAGCTGGGACCGGTTCGACCGGCGGCGGCGGATCACCCGGTTCGTCCTCCTCCTCGCCGCCGCCGTCTCCGTGATCGCCTCCTGGCAGTTCATGGACACCGGCGTCGTCAGGCCGGAGACGATCCCGCGGGAGGTCGGCGACCTCCTGACCCGGATGTACCCGCCGGACGTGGCGTACACCACGCGGATCGTCCAGCCGCTGATCGAGACGGTCCAGATCGCCGCGCTGGGGACGCTCGGCGCCCTGGTGCTCGCGATTCCGGTGGCGCTGCTCGCCGCCGAGAACACCACGCCGAACGGCGCGACCTTCTGGCTCGGGAAGCTCATCGTGACGGTGAGCCGGTCGGTCAACACCATCATCTGGGCGCTGTTTTTCGTCGTGCTGTTCGGGTCGGGACCGCTCGCCGGCGCCGTCGCCATCGTGTTCCGCTCGGTCGGCTTCCTCGGGAAGCTGCTCGGCGAGGAGATCGAAGAGATCGACTTCGGGCAGGTCGAGGCGGTGCGGGCGTCCGGCGCGTCGCAGGCGCAGGTGCTGCTCTACGGCGTCCTCCCGCAGGTCAAGCCCGCGCTCGTCGGGCTGTCGATCTACCGGTGGGACATCAACATCCGCGACTCGACGGTGCTCGGCTTCGTCGGCGCGGGCGGTATCGGCGTCGAGCTGTTCCGCGCGGTCAACGCCTTCGCGTGGCAGTCGGTCGCGATGGTGCTGATCGTCATCCTCGGGGTCGTGGTCGTCACCGAGAGCCTGTCGGCGTACACCCGGGGGCTGGTCAGATGAGCCCGCCCCGACCGGACGGCTACGAGACGGTCCTGTTCGACATGGACGGCGTCGTTCTCGAGGGTCGCGAGACCGCCCCGGTGGTCCGCTCGCGCGCCCTCGACGACGTGCTCGCCGACCGGGACGTGACCGTTTCCCCGGCGCGCCGCGAGTCGCTGGCGCGCCCCGCCTACGATGACGCGTTCCGCGCGGCCTGCGAGGGGCTCGGCCTCGACCCCGCGCGCCTCTTCCGAGAGCGCGAGGAGCGGAGCGCGACGCGCGCCGTCGAGCGGCTGGCGGCCGGGATGCGACGGCTCCACCGGGACGTGACGGTCTTCGACGCGCTGGCCGACCGCGCGACGCTGGGACTGGTGAGCAACAACTACCACCCGACCGTCGAGTTCGTCGTCGACCACTTCCGGCTCGACGAGTTCGCGTTCGTCCGCGGCCGTGACCCCGGTCCCGATGGATACGGGCGTCGGAAGCCCGACCCGCACTACCTCAACGAGGCCCTCGACGCCCTCGACGCGACCGACGCGATATACGTCGGGGACCGGGCGACCGACGTGATCGCCGCTGACCGGGCCGGGATCGACAGCGCGTTCATGCGGCGCGACCACAACGCGGACCGCGACCTCGACGTCGAGCCGACCGCGGAGATCGAGAGCCTCCGCGAGCTGCTCCCCCTCGCTGGCGGCTCGTCCCCCGACCCGTCCGCGACGCCGTCGGCTCGCCCCGCCGACTCGCCGAACTCGGACGCCGACCGCGGTCGCCCGTCCGAATAGGGTCGCGGCGCCCCCGGTCTCCGCACGCCCGGACCGGCGCGTCCCCCCAGCAACGGTTATCACCCGTCACCGCGTCTCGGAGGCATGATACCGTCGCTCGGGGCGCTGTTCGAGGGGTTCACGGCGGTGGAGGCGACGGTCGCCGTCCTCCTCGTCTCGGTCGTCGCCGCCGTGGCGATGGAGTTCGTGGTCCTCCGCGCCGCGCGCCGGTTCGTCTCCGGCACGGACACCGGCTACGACGACATCGTCATCGCCTCGCTGCGGGCGCCGCTCGTCGTCACCGCCGCGCTCGCGGGGGTGTTCGTGCTCACGCAGGTCCCCGCGGTGCGCGCCTCGGTGCTCGTGGAGCCGCAGTTGCTCGACGCCGTCTTCGGGCGCCCGTCGCTGTCGGTGATTGTCCTCGTCTGGGCGTACGCGGCCAACGCGGTCGTGAACCGGGTCGTCGCCGCGGTCAACGAGGAGGGCGGGCGGTTCGACTTCGCGCCCGTCTTCTCGAACGTCTGGACGCTCGCGGTGCTGCTCGGCAGCGTCGGCACCCTGCTGTGGCTGTGGGGCATCGAGATCACGCCGCTGCTCGGCGCGGCCGGGGTCGCCGGCATCGCCGTCGGCTTCGCGGCGAAGGACACGGTGGCGAACTTCTTCGGCGGGATCGCGCTGTACTTCGACGACACGTACAAGATCGGCGACTACATCGTCTTGGACGACGGCACCGCCGGGACCGTGATCAAGGTCGGCGTGCGGTCGACGACGCTGCTCACCCGCGACGAGGTGCTGGTGACGGTACCGAACGCGACGCTCAACGCCTCGAAGGTGACGAACGAGTCGGCGCCGCAGCGCCGCCGCCGCGTGCGGGTCCCGATCGGGGTCGCTTACGGGACCGACGTGGACGCCTTCGAGGCGCTGGCGATCGAGGTCGTGGAGGCGGAGCCGCTCGTCCTCGACTCCCCGAAGCCGCGGGCGCGCTTCCGCTCGTTCGGGGACTCGGCGCTCCAGTACGAGATCCTCTGCTGGGTGAACGGTCCGACGCGGCGCCGCCGCGCGCAGCACGAACTCAACCGCGCCCTGTACGTGGCGCTCGGGGAGGCAGACATCGAGATCCCGTACCCGAAGCGGGACGTGACGATCGCGGGGACCGCCGGAGCGGAGCCGCCGGCCCCCGGGACGGAGCGGGTGCCCGCGTCGCCGACGCCCGAGGCGGAGCCGGCCGAGCGGCGGGTCGGCGACGGCGACTGAGCGTCAGGGCGCGTCGACGGTCACGCCGACGCGTCGCCGGCGTCGCCGTCGGAAGCGACCTCCCAGTACCACGACGGCGGGACCGGGACGGTGTCGCCGAGCCGGCCGTACCGGAACGCGACCCGGACGCGCTCGCCGGTCGGCACGTGGACGTAGGTCGCCGATAGCTCGACGACGAGCCCGTCGGCGGTGACGAACGCGACCGCCCGGAAGTCGTCGGCCTCGTCGCCGAGCGCGCGCGGCTCGCCGCGCACCTCGATCCGGTACAGCGGGACCGCGGTGGCGGCCGCCCCGACCGTCGACTCGCTCCCGTTCAGGAACCGGCGGATCGGCTCCGCGGCGGCCCCTCCGACGAGCGCCGTCGCGTTCGGCGCCGCGGCGGGGTCGAGGCGGCGGGTCTCGACGCCGGACGGTCCCGCCGCCCGCTCGTAGACGGCGTCGCCGTCGGCGTACACCTCGACGGTGCCCTCGCGGGTCGCGCCCCCGATCGAGGCGTTCGCCGAGGCGGTGAGCCGGTACCGGCGCTCGGACGCGACCGCGAGTTCGACGCCGCCGTCGCCGGCGATTCCCACGCGGTCGCCCGTCCCCCCGTCGAGGCCGGTCGCGTTCGCGGGCCCCGAGGCGACGAGGAGGAGGGTCGCGGACGAGAGGTTCGCCGCGGCGGCGACGTGGGCGTCGGCGAGCGCGTCCGCGTCGTACACGCCGGTCAGGAAGGCGCCGGGCGGCGTCCTGGCGGTCGAGCCGACCGTCCCCGTGAGGCCGTCCTCGTCGAGCCCGAGCGACGCCGCGTCGTCGAGCGTCGACACGGCGCGCTCCGCCGACTCCGGCGTTCCGATCGCGGCCGCGGCGGCCGCGTACTCCCCGTCGGCCGGCGGCGAGGGAGCGGTCGGCTCCGCGTCGTCGGCCGCGGGCCCGAGTCCGGGGACGCCGGCGAGCGCCGGCGCTCCGCCGGCGGCGAGGACCGCGAGGGCCGCCACAAGCAGCGCGGCGGCCGCGACGGCGAGGAGGGCGCTCCGGTCGTCGGCCGCCGCCCGTCGGACCCCCGCGAGGCGACCGCGGACGCCCTCGCGGCCGCCGTCGTCGGCCGCCGCGGCGGTCGCGAGGGAGACGCCGAACCGCTCGCGGAACAGGCGGTCCGCCGCGTCCCGGTCGAGCCCGTAGAGGAGCCGCTCGCGGAGGTCGGACGGCGAGACGTACGCCGCGCCGACCGCCTCGGCCCGCCGACGCGGCGAGGCGGAGAGCACCCGTCGCGCCCCGTCGCCGACGACGGCGTCGGCGTCGGTCGGGACGGGGGTCCCGACCGCGACGCGCCGCTCCCGGCCGCCGCGTCGGACGACGACGACGTTCGACTCGTCCGCCCGGTCGACCCGCTCCCAGCCGCGAGCGGTCCACAGCGCGGCGACGAACTCGCGGCGCTCGGCGCCGGAGAGCGACCGGTATCGCCGGGCGAACTCCGCCTCTGACGGGGCGTTCACGGGGTCAGTACGCGTCCGAGCTACACAAACGTACCGCGCACGGTCGGCCGGGCCGGGACGCGGAACGTAACCGTCAGCGACAACGGGCCGCGGGATTCCGCCGGCAGGGTTTTCCCCGTGCGAACGGAATCGGGTGGTATGAGTACCGAACCGGCCGACACCGGGACCGAGGGGAACGACCCGGCGATCGAGGTGACCTCGGACGCCGCCGAGGAGGCCCTCTCGCTGCTCGAAGGCGAGGGGCTCGACACCGACGTCGCCGGGCTGCGGCTGTTCGTCCAGCAGGGCGGCTGCGCGGGGCTGTCGTACGGGATGCGCTTCGACACGGAGCCGGAGGAAGACGACCTCGTCGTGGAGCACCACGGCCTCCGGGTGTTCGTCGACCCCGCGAGCAAGAACTACATCGGCGGGAGCACGCTCGACTACGAGCACGGCCTCCAGGCCGCCGGCTTCGAGGTCGAGAACCCGAACGTCGTCTCCGAGTGCGGCTGCGGCGAGTCGTTCCGGACGTAGCGCGCGCTTCGATTCCTTTTTTCCTCCCCGTCTCGCGAGTCCCCCGCTTAAGTCGCTCCGCCGGGTAGCGGGAGCCATGACCCTGGAAGCGACGACGACGCCGAGCGGCGAGCGGGTGTACACCGACAGGTCGCGGACCGAGCGCGGCGCGGACGGGCCCTTCTACCTCGTGTTCGCGGACGAGGCGGGCGAGTCCCGCTGGGGGTTCCGCTGCGGCAACTGCGAGTCGTTCGACACCGCGATGGACACGATGGGCCGGATCCAGTGTACCGAGTGCGGCAACCTCCGGAAGCCGGACGAGTGGGACGCGGCCCACGAGTGAGGCGGCAGGCGAGTCGTCGTCAGGGGTAGGGGCAGGCCGCTGTCAGCGGACAGGGGCGGGTCGTCGTCAGCGGCCACGGAATCTCCGGTCGACGGCCGTCTCCGGCGGGGCGGTCGGCTCCGGCTCGGGACCGCGTTCGGGGCTCTCCGGACCCCTGCGGGGGGTGCGCCCGATTCTCTGGGATCGAAATCGTGAGAAGGTTTATCACGGATGGTGCCGAACTCCGACGTAGATGGCCACTGCGAGCATCCCCCCGACGACCGAGGCCAGAGACGTCTTCCGCGAACTGGGATACACCGTCTCCGACGGCGGACGCGAGTTCGTCGCGGAACGCAAGTGGCGGCGCGTGTTCGTGACGGTGCTTTGTCTCGACGACGACGACCTCGACCCGTATCTCGCAGACGGGGGCGACGCGCCGCGGCTCCGGTGTTTCGTCACGTGGCGTGACCGCGCGGCCGACCTCCAGGAACGGCTCGTCGCCGCCAAGCCCCCCTACGACTGGGCGGTGATCGGCATCGACCGCGACGGCGAGGACTTCGCGGTGATGGAGGGCGCGCCCGGGAGCCCGTAGCCCCGCGCGCGACCGCGGTACCGACGACGCTCTCCGCATCCCGGTCGGCCCGCCAACCGTGCCCTCGGCCGGCCCGTCTCGGAGGTGTCTATTTGCGACCCCGCCGCGTACGGGCCGCATGGAGCACGTCGAGTACGTCTACACCAGCGGCATGTCCGAGTCCGACGTCGAGGCCCGCCTCCGGGCCGGCGAACACGGCGTCTTCGCGCTGGCGAGCGACGGCGACGCGTACGCCACGCCGCTGAGCTACCACTACGACGGCGACCGCCTCCTCCTCCGCGTGAGCGACCACGACGGCGACGACGAGAAGGGGCGGTTCCTCGCGGCGACCGACACCGCCACGTTCGTCTGCTACGCGGCGTCGACGGACGAGTCGTGGAGCGTCCACGTCCGCGGGCCGGTCTCGCGGTTCGAGCGACGGGTCGACGAGGCGACGCTCAACGAGTGGTTTCAACCCTTCCGCCTCTTCGACGAGGCGGTCGAGGACGTCGCGTTCACCCTCTACGAACTGGAGATGGAGACGGTCATCGGCCGCGCGACCGTAGACGGGTAGCCGGCGAGCCGGCGGGACCGGCATCGCGCCCGACACCGTCCCGCCGGCGGCGACGCGTATTTTTATCTCCCCGTGTGCCCTACCAGCACGCGACATGGTGTTCAAGAAGATCACGTTGATCGGGACGAGCGAGGAGAGCTTCGACGCCGCGGCCGACGACGCCATCGACCGCGCCGAGGACACCCTCGACAACGTCTACTGGGCCGAGGTCGAGGAGTTCGGCGTCGAGTTGGACGGCGCGGCCGACCGCGAGTACCAGGCCGAGGTCGAGGTCGCGTTCGAACTGGAGGGCTGAGGGGAGACGCGGTCGTACGATTTATAACTGGTCGTGAGCGGGAGCCGGGCCTCCGTATGAATGACGGGCATGGATGGGCCGGCGGCAGAGTCGTCGGCGACGCCGCCGCCTCGTTTATTTATAAGCGATTCCTCGGCGGCCACCTATTTATCCGACCGCCTCCACGACCCGGCAATGACCGCATCACGCGCGCCGGTCGAGCCGACGGTCCGGGAGTTCGAAGCGACGGTCGAGTCCGTCGACGGCCGCGAGGTCGTCCTCGACGAGACGTACTTCTACCCGGCGTCGGGCGGCCAGCCGGCAGACAGGGGAACGCTCGACGGCCACCTCGTCGACGACGTGGTCGAGCGGGACGGAGCGGTCGTCCACGCGCTCGACCCCGACGCGGACGCCGCCCTCGCGCCCGGCGACGAGGTCACGGGCCTGATCGACGACGCCTTCCGCACCTACTGCGCCCGGGCGCACACCGCCTCGCACGTGCTGTACGGGGCGGCGCGCCGGATCGCCGACGACCTCGGCTACGCCGGGTTCGACATCTCGGAGACGAAGGTCCGCGTCGACCTGACGACCGCCGAGCCGCTGGGCGACGACGACCTGATCGAGTTAGAGCGGCTCGCCAACCGCGCCGTCTGGGACTCGCTGCCCGTCTCGTGGACGACGCACTCGGCCGACGAGGCCCGCGACGTCGACGGCATCGCGTTCAACACCAAGACCGAGGAGGGCGCGATGAGCGGCGGCGACGCGGTCCGGGTCGTGACGGTCGGCGAGGCCGACGACCCGTGGGACGTCGCCGCCTGCGGCGGTACGCACGTGGCGAACACGTCGGAGATCGGGCCGATCGCGGTGCTGGAGCGGTCGAACCCCGGCGAGGGCGTGACCCGCGTCGAGTTCGCGGTCGGGCCCACGGCGATAGACGAACTCGGTGCGGTCCACGCCGCCGCGCTCGACGCCGCGACGGCGCTCGACGCGCGCGTCGGCGACCTCCCGGACGCCGTTTCCCGCCTCCGCGACGAGGCGGACCGGCTGGAGGCGGAGCTCCGGGACGCCCGCGAGGAACTGCTCGCGGCCCGCCTGCGCGAGTTCCCGACCGCCGCCGTCGACGGCGCGCGCTGGGCGATCGGGACCGTCGACGACGCCGACCCGAACGAGCTCCGCGAGCCGGCGACGGCGGCGGTCGCGGCCGACGGCGACCTCGACGCCCTCGCCGCGGTCGGGACCGGCGACGCCCCCTTCGTCGTGGTCGCGGCCGGCGGCGACGCGGTCGACGCGGGCGACGCCGTCGGCGCCGTCACCGACGAGTTCGGCGGGGGCGGCGGCGGCGGCCCGACGTTCGCGCAGGGCGGCGGGCTCGACGCCGACCCCGAGGCCGTCGCGGCGTGGCTCCGGGAGCGATGACCGGCAAGCTGGGCCCCGAGGCGCTGGCGGCGGCGTTCGCGGCGACCGGTGCGGCCGACCCGGCGGTTCGGCAGGGGCCGGCGTACGGCGAGGACGCGGCCGCGATCGACCTGGGCGGCGCCGGCGAGACGCTTGTCGTCGCGGCCGACCCCCTCTCGCTGGCCGCGGAGTCGGTCGGCACCCTCGCCGTCCACGTCGCCTGTAACGACGTGGCCGCCAGCGGCGCGGACCCGCGGTGGCTCACCCACACGCTGTTCCTCCCGGACGACGACCCCGACCGGCTTCGGGCGGTCGTCGACCAGGTCGACGCGACGGCGCGAGACCTCGGATGCGCGGTCGTCGGCGGCCACACCGAGGTGCTCGACGCGCTCGACCGCCCGCTCTGTGCGATGACGGCGATGGGCACGACTGACCGCTTCGTGTCGAGCGGCGGCGCAGAGCCCGGCGACCGGCTCCTGCTCACGAAGGGCGCGGGGATCGAGGCGACCGCGATCCTCGCGACCGACTTCCGCGGGGCGTGCCGCGAGGCGGGCGTCCCGGCGGCGACGCTCGACGCGGCCGCGGAGTTCCTCGAGGAGGTGAGCGTCGTGCCCGACGCGGCGGCGGTCCGCGACGCCGCGACCGCGCTCCACGACCCGACCGAGGGCGGCGTGGCGACCGCGCTCGTCGAGGCGGCGGCCGCGAGCGAGGCCGTCTTCGCCGTCGACCGCGACGCGGTCCCGGTCCGACCGGAGACCCGGGCCTGCTGTGACGCCCTCGGCGTCGATCCGCTCAAGTCGTTTGGGTCGGGCGCGCTGCTGGCGGCCGTCCCGCCGGAGCGCGTCGACGAGGCGCTCGACGCGCTCGACGCGGCCGGGATCGAGGGGGCCGCGATCGGTCGCGTCGAGTCGCCCGCCGACGAGTCGGCCGCGGGGACCGTCCGGATCGGCGACGAGACGCTCGCCGAACCGCCGCGAGACGAGCTGTACCCCCTCTGGGAGGCGCGCGACGCGGGGGCGTAGCGGTCGGCGGCGGCCGTCCCCCTGCCCCGGCCGGGCCCACCCCGCCGATCGCGCACCTTTTTCGGTGAGGGACCGAAGTCGGTGACATGACCGGAGCACGCGTCGGATCGGCGCTCACCGACGAGCAGGCGGCCGTCCGCGACCTCGTCGCGGAGTTCGCGGCCGAGGAGGTCCGCCCGACCGCGGCCGAGGCGGACGAGACGGAGACGTTCCCGGAGGAGGTGTGGGACGGGCTCGCGGAGCTGGGCCTGACCGGCCTCACCGTCCCGGAGGAGTACGGCGGCTTCGGCGCCGACGAGACGACCTACGCGGTCGCCAACGAGGCGCTGGCGCACGGGTCGCTCGCGGTCGCCACCGCGCTGTCCGTCCACTGCCTCGCGACCTCCTGTATCGCCGAGTTCGGCACGGAGGCGCAGCGCGAGGCGTGGCTCCCGGAGATGGCGGAGACGGGCCGCCCGGTCGGGATGTTCTGCCTCTCGGAGCCGCACGCGGGGTCGAACCCGGCGCAGATGTCGACGACAGCGACGCACGACCCCGAGGCCGACGAGTACGTCCTGAACGGCGAGAAGCAGTGGATCACCAACGGGAAGCGCGGCGGCGTCGCGGTCGTCTTCGCGAAGGTCGACGACGCGGAGCGCGACCCCGACGACGACGCCGTCACGCAGTTCCTCGTCCCCGCGGACGCCGAGGGGTTCGAGGTCGGAAAGAAGGAGGAGAAGCTGGGGCTCCGCGCCTCGGACACGACCGGGATCACCTTCGACGACTGCCGGATCCCCGCCGAGAACCGGCTCACCGAGCCGGGGAAGGGGCTCTCCGCGGCCTTCCGGACGCTCACCGAGGGGCGGATCGGCATCGCGGCGCAGGCGGTCGGCGTCGCGCAGGCCGCGCTCGACGAGGCGACGACGTACGCGCAGGAGCGCGAGCAGTTCGACCGCCCGATCGGCGACATCCAGGCGATCCGGCACAAGCTCGCGGAGATGTCGACCGACGTGTCGGCCGCGCGGCTCCTCGTCCGCGAGGCGTGCCGGCAGGCGGAGGCGGGGGAGGACTACCGCGTCGCCGCCTCGAAGGCGAAGTACCGCGCCAGCGAGGCCGCGATGTCGGTGACGAACGAGGCGGTCCAGATCCACGGCGGCTACGGCTACACGACCGAGTTCGACGTCGAGCGGCTCTACCGCGACGCGAAGATCACGGAGATATACGAGGGGACGACCGAGATCCAGAAGACGATCATCGCCCGCGGGGTGTTCGGGGAGTGAGCGCGGTCGACTCGCGGCTCGCCGGCTACGACGCGGTCGTCTACGACCTCGACGGCACGCTCGTCGAGCTCGCGGTCGACTGGGACGCGGTCGCGGAGTCGGTCCTCGACGTGTACGCCGAGCGCGCGCTGATCCCCCCGACCGAGGAGCTGTGGGGGTTACTCGGTGCGGCCGACGACTACGGGATCCGGGCGGCCGTCGAGGAGGCGATCGCGCTCCACGAGCGCGCCGGCGCCCGCGAGTCGACCCGGCTCCCGCTCGGCGACCGGCTCGCGGCCGACGGCCCGGAGGGCGAGGTCGGCTCGCCGCCCAGCGCCGGCGTCTGCTCGCTCAACTGCGAGGAGGCGTGTCGGATCGCGGTCGAGACGCACGGCCTCGGCGACGCGATCGCCGGGGACGCCATCGTCGGCCGCGACACCGTCGGGAGCCACAAGCCGGACCCGGCGTCGCTGCTCGCGGCGATCGACCGGCTCGGCGCCGCCCCCGAGGACTCGCTGTTCGTCGGCGACTCGCGGCGGGACGCGGTCGCCGCCGAGCGGGGCGGCGTCGACTTCGCGTGGGCCGCGGACTTACTCGCCGAGTAGCGGCACGGATCGTCGCACCGCGAGGTCGGCGCGCGTCGCCCCGACTCACCCCGTCTCGTCGTCCTCTCCGCGTTCTTCGGGATCTGCATCCTCACTGCCTTCGTCGGGCTCGCCGTCCTCACCGCCTTCCTCGCGCTCGGCGCCGTCGTCGGCTGCGCCGCCGTCGCCGGCGTCGTTCCGCCTCGCGTACACCGCGACGGCGACCGCGGTGACGAACCAGATGGGGGCGCCGACCCGGACCGCGAACGCGGCCCGCGCGCCCCACGACTCCAGCGCGACGGTCGTCGACAGCAGGGCCACGACGGGGGCGCCGACGAGGATGGTGACGACGAACGTCGTCTGCATCACCCACGCGTAGTCGACCCCCTCGTACTCGGCCCGCTCGACTGGTTGCACGCCACGGGTTCGGCGGCGGAGCGGCAAATCGGTGGCGGTCGGCCGCGGCGCCGGCGCGTCCGGCGGCGACCGCGCGGTCGACTCGCCGTCCGGTTCCCGACGATTTTAGGGTGGCGCGCGGTCGACTCCGAGGCATGACCACGACGCGGGGACTCCGGGACGCCGAGGATCCGATCACGATGCTCACCGCCTACGACGCCCCGACGGCGGCGATCGTCGACGAGGCCGGGATCGACGTCGTCCTCGTCGGCGACAGCATGGGCAACGCCGCCCTGGGCTACGACTCCACGCTCCCCGTGACGTTCGACGAGGTCGCGAGCCGCACCGCGGCGGTGGCGCGCGCGACCGACGACGCCCTCGTCGTCGCCGACATGCCGTTCCTCTCCTTCGGCGTCGACGAGGCAGAGTCCGTGCGCAACGCCGGCCGCCTGCTGAAGGAGGCGAACGCGGACGCGGTGAAGATCGAGAGCGGTCCCCACACCGTCGAAACGACGCGCCGGATGACTGAGGTCGGGATCCCGGTGATGGCGCACCTCGGCTTGACCCCCCAGCACGTGAACCGGCTCGGCGGGTACACCCGGCAGGGCACCGAGCAGGACGCCGCCGAGGAGATAATCGAGCTGGCGGGCGAGCACGCCGACGCGGGGGCGTTCGCGCTCGTGCTCGAACACGTCCCCGCGAACCTCGCCGGCGCGGTGACCGAGGCGCTCGACATCCCGACGATCGGCATCGGCGCGGGCGCCGACTGCGACGGGCAGGTGCTGGTGATCAACGACGCGGTCGGCCTCGGGGAGTGGTCGCCGCCGTTCGCGAAGCAGTTCGGCGACGTGCGCGGGGAGATGGTCGACGCCGTCGAGGCGTACCGGGAGGCCGTGACGAGCGGCGAGTTCCCGGCCGAGGAACACTCGCACGTCGAGTCCGAGCTGGAAGACCTGTACTGAGGGCCGCCTGCGTCGGCTCCCCGTCTCAGAGGGGCACGACGCCGAGGATCGCCGGCAGGTCGCTCGGATCCATCTGCGTGACCGTGACGTAGAGGACGGTGAAGATCACGGCGTTGTGGAGGCCGTGGAGCAGCGCCGGGACCACGAGGTTCTCCGTGTACTCGTACACCGCGCCGAACACGAGGCTCGGCACGAACAGGATGGCGACGGTCGTGAGCCGGGCGGAGAGGCCGCCGGTCAGCGCCATCACGTGGATGGTCGCGAAGATGGCGGCCGAGAGCAGGATCGACGGCGCCGCCGGCAGCGACTCGCGGAGCCGCCCCTGGACGACGCCGCGGTAGAGGATCTCCTCGCAGGGGCCGATGACGAGGAACGACGCGGCGACGAACAGCGGGATGATCGCCGGGTTCCCCATCGCCAGCTCCGCGCTCTGGTTCGCCGCGGTCTCCGTCCCGAGCAGCTGGACGATAGTCGAGACCACGAGGACCAAGATCAGGATCACGACCCAGCTGCCGAGGACGATCCCGATCTCCTTGAGGCTCGGCACCCGGACGCCGAGGTACGAGACGATCCCGCGCCGGTCGAGGCCGCGCCACGCGAGGTACCCCACCGCGAGCCCGCCGAAGGCAACGTACTGGCCGAGTATCAGGGTGAGCACGACGCTCGCGACCAGCGAGAGCCCGCCGGCCGCGGCGTCGATCGCGAAGACCGCGACGCCGCTCGCGAGCGCGATCACGGGGCCGAGGACGCCGAGAAGCAGGGCGGTCGCGACCGCGACGGCCGGCGACCCGCCGGCGTTCCCCGGGCCGCCCGCGTCGTCGGCGACGGGGTCGGGGTCGACGTCGTCGAACTCGTCGTGAACCCCGCCGTCCGGGGACGCGTCGCGGCTGGAGGGATCTGTCATCGCCCGGGGTAGGCGGCGCTCGGCAAAATGGTTGTCCGTGTCGGAAGCGTCGCGGACGGTCGCCTTGCCGGCGTCCGCGCGCCGGTCACCGGCGGAGCAGCTCGTACCACAGCACCGCGGTGACGGCCCGCCCGTCGCGCAGCCCGTCGTCGACGACCGCGGCGAGGAGGTCGTCGTACGGCACCGTCTCGACCGATATAGACTCGTTGTGGTCTAAGTCGCGGTCGGCGGTCGGCTCGCAGCCGGTCGCCAGCACGTGGTGGTGAACCGCGTTCGCCATCCCGTTCGTCGGCTCGACGGTCGTCAGCCGCTCGAACGAGTCGGCCTCGTACCCGGTCTCCTCGGCGAGCTCGCGGGCCGCGGCGCGCTCGATCGCGTCGTCGCTCGGGTCCGTCGCCTCGCTCGCCCCGCCGTTCGCGCCCCCGTCTCCGTCTTCGGGCTCCATCGTCCCCGCGGGGATCCCGCGGTTCACGCGCCCGACGGCCTGCCGCCACTCGTCGATGACGACGGCGTCGCCGTCGGGCGTCAGCGGCAGCACCACGACCGCCGGCGGCTCGTCGACGTAGTGGAACCCGTCGGCCTCGCCGTCCGGGAACCGCACCTCGTCGCGCCGCACGTCGAAGCCGGGGCAGGTGTAGTCGACGGCCGAGCCGAGCGTCTCCCACGCGAGGTCGTCGGGGTCGTCCATGGTCGCGGTCGTCGCTCGGCGCGTAAATACCCGGCCGTCGCGCGGTCCCGGACGCGCCCACTTGGGCTCCGTCGCGCGCCCCGGACGCGGCGTCGCCGCCGCCCGTCACGCGCCCCGGACGCGCACGACTGCGAGGCGGCCCGCCGTCCCGGCGGCCCAGCCGAGGGTGCCCGCCGCGAGCGCGGCGGCCCCGATCACGGCGAGGCCGTCGACCGCGAGGAGGGCGGCGATCCGCTCGCCGAGCGAGCGCCCGGAGAGCCCCAGCAGGTAGTGATCGACGCGGTGGCCGAGGAGCGCGGCGACGGCGGCCGCCCACGAGGCGACCAGTCCGTTCCGCCGGACCGCGAGCGCCGCGGCCGCGAGCAGGCCGACGACCGTCGCGTCCCCGGCGAGGAGGATCACTCCGCCGGCGACCTCGAAGACGCCGATCGCGTAGGCGGCGAGGACGAGCGCGAAACACAGCGGCGGCGCGGCGAGCCGCGGGTCGGGTCGCGGGCGGTCGCGGTCGGGGCCGAGGAGGAGCGCGCGCGGGGAAGGCATGCGCGACCGATCCGCCTCGCGGCCGAAAAACCTCGGGGGCGCCGGCGGCGGTCGTTCGGGGCGCTCAGCCCCAGTCGCCGAGCGACGCCTGCCCCTCGTCGGCGTCTCGGCGCTCGCGCTCGGCGGCCGGCTCCTCCCCGTCGCCCCGGTCCGGCGGGCCGTCGACCCAGTCGGTGAGCTTGCCGCCGTCGCCCGCCCCGCCGCGCTCGCCGCTGCGCTGTCGCTCGGAGTCGCCCCGGCGCTCGCGGCCGCTCCGTCGCTCGCGATCGCCGTCGTCCCCCGCCGCCTCGAACCCGCCGAGCGTCGCCTGGTCCGTCTCCGCGAAGTCGAGCTTGGAGACGCGGACGCCCAGCTTGCGGACCCGGGTCTCGTCGAACTCGCCGAGGAGGTCGAGCGCCACCTCCTCGACGAGGTCCGGGTCGTCGACCGGGCCGGGGAGGCTCCGGGCGCGGGTGTTCACGTCGAAGGGGGGCTCGACCGCCTTGATCCCGATGGTGCGGTAGAGGCAGCCGCGCTCGCGGGCGCGGCGGGCCACGTCCGCGGCGAGCGCCGTCACGGTCTCGCGCTTCGTCGCCTCGTCGGCGGTCGTCGGCAGCGCCGACTCGCGGGAGAGGCTCTTCGGGAGGCCGGTCGGCGTCACCTCGCGGTCGTCGTCGCCCGCGGCGCGCCGGGAGAGCTCCGGGCCGCGCTCGCCCAGCGCCTCGGCGAGGCGGTCGCGGTCGGCCGCCGCGAGGTCGCCCGCGGTCTCGATGCCGAGGTCCGCCAGCGTCTCCTCGGTCACGGGGCCGACGCCGTGGACGTCGGCCGTCGGCAGCGGCGCGAGGAACTCGGCGACCGAGCCCGGCGGCACGACGACGAGGCCGTCGGGCTTGTCGGCGTCGCTGGCGACCTTCGCGGCCGACATGTTCGGCGCGACGCCGACGCTCGCCGGCACGCCCGCCTCGCGCTCGATCCGGTCTTTCACGTGGCGGGCGTACCCCTCGGCGAGCGTCCGCGCCTCGCTCGGCCCCGCGGCGCCGCTCGGCGGCGGGTCGTCGGGGTCGTCGCCCGCGACCGCCCACGAGGTCCGGTCGGTGACGTCGAGGTACGCCTCGTCGATGCTCACCTCGCGGCGGGTGTCGGCGCAGTCGCGGAGCACCGCCTTCACCTCGCTCGCGACCTCCTCGTAGAAGTCGAGGTCGACGGGGACGTACCGGCCGGTCTCGGCCGGGTCCGGCGCGTCCGGGTTGTCGGGGTCCGCGTCGGCGCGACGAGGGAGTAGCTCTAGCGCCTCCGAGATCGGCATGGCGCTGTCGACGCCGAACGCGCGGGCCTCGTAGCTCGCGGTCGCGACCGCGCCGATCGACTCGCCCGGCTCGTACCCCATTCCGACCACGACGGGCTCGCCCGCGAGTTCGGGGCGCCGCAGCCGCTCGCAGGAGGCGTAAAAGCAGTCCATGTCGACGTGACAGACGACGCGGTCCGCGCCGTCGTCCCCGTCGTCGCCGGCGCCCGGGAGCGTCTCCCCGGCGACGGGCGTCCCGCCGGTCATCGCGTTCGGCTCCGCGCTCCGCGGACTTAAGAATCAGCCACGCGCGCCGGAAGTGGACGCCGCCTCCGCCTGAGCGCCCCCGGATCCAGATCCGATAGCCGGGGCGGTAGTCGTTTATTCGGTGCGTCCCTTCGTGGACGTATGCCCGGAGCGATCGACGTGCTACACGTCGACGACGACCCCTCGGTCCTCGACCTCACGGAGGCGTACTTCGAGCGCGAGCTCGACGCGGTCTCGGTGACGAGCGTGACCGACCCGGAGGACGCGTTAGACCGGCTCGACGAGGGCGCCTTCGACTGCGTCGTCAGCGACTACGACATGCCCGCGATGGACGGGCTGGAGTTCTTCGACGCGCTCCGCGAGCGCCACCAGAAGATCCCCTTCGTGCTGTACACCGGGAAGGGGAGCGAAGAGATCGCGAGCCAGGCGCTCAACGCCGGCGTCACCGGCTACTTCCAGAAGGGCGGCCCCGAGCAGCTCCGCCGGCTCGCGAACCGCGTCGACCAGGCGGTCGAGGAGCACCGGACGAAGGAGATCGCCGACCGCTACTCGACGGTCATCGAGGCGCTCGGCTACCCGGTCTACGTCGTCGACGACACCGGCGTCTTCCGGTTCGTCAACGAGCCGTTCGCCGAGCTGACCGGCTACGACCGCGAGGAGATCATCGGCGAGACGCCCGGGTTCATCAAGGACGACGACGCGGTCCAGGAGGCGGAAGACCGGCTCGGAACGATCCTCTCGTCCGACGGGCCCGACGTCCAGCACTTCGGCGTCGACATCGTCCCCAAGGAGGGCGAGCCGATCCCCTGCCGGGACCACATGGCGGCGCTCCCGTACGAGGGCGAGTCGTTCGACGGCAGCGTCGGCATCCTCCGCGACGTGTCCGACGAGCGCGAGCGCCGCGAGGAGCTGGAGACGAAGACCCGCGCGCTCGACGAGGCGCCCGTCGGGATCACCATCACGGACCCCGAACAGGAGGACAACCCGATGGTGTACGTCAACGACCGCTTCGTCGAGATGACGGGGTACGACCGCGAGGAGTCGATCGGGGTCAACTGCCGGTTCCTCCAGGGGCCGGACACCGAGGAGGCGTCGGTACAGGAGCTCCGCGAGGCGATCGACGCCGAGGAGTCGACGAGCGTCGAGCTGTTGAACTACCGGAAGGACGGGACGGAGTTCTGGAACCGCGTGAGCATCGCCCCGATCAGCGACGCGGACGGCACCGTGACGCACTGGGTGGGCTTCCAGGAGGACATCACGGAGTTCAAGGAGCGCGAGGCGGCGCTCGAACGGCAGAACGACCGGCTCGACTCCTTCGCGAGCATCGTCTCGCACGACCTGCGGAACCCCCTCAACGTCGCGCAGGGCCGCGTCCAACTAGCCCGCGAGATGTCGGACGACGCCGAGAACCTCGACGCCGCGCTCGACGCGCTCGAACGGATGGAGTCGATCGTCGAGCGCACGCTCACCCTCGCGCGGGAGGGCGAGACGGTCGGCGACCCGGAACACGTCGACCTCGCGGACGTCGTCGCCGACAGCTGGTCGACCGTCGACACCGCCGACGCGACGCTCTCCGTCGAGACGGAGCGCGAGGTGCTCGCCGACCCCGACCGGCTCCGGAACCTCTTCGAGAACCTGATGCGCAACGCGGTCGACCACGTCGGCGGGGACGTCTCGATCCGCGTCGGCGACCTCTCCGACGGCTTCTACGTCGAGGACGACGGGCCGGGGATCGACTCCGCCGTCGCCGACTCCCTCTTCGAGCCCGGCGAGAGCGGCGCCTCCGGCAACACCGGGTTCGGGCTCGCGATCGTCCAGGAGATCGCCACCGCGCACGGCTGGACCGTCGACGCGACGACCGGTGCGGACGGCGGCGCGCGGTTCGAGGTCCGCGGGGTCGACAAGCGGACGCCCGCGACGGCCTGAGCGCCGCCCGGCCCTCTGCCCCGCCACTCCGCCCCGGGCGGCCGCCGACCCGCCCGAAAGCGGATCGACTCCCGCCGTTCACAAGCGCCTTTATGCTCCGTTCCGAACTCGGAGTGAATGGGGTCGCTCACCGACATCGCCGAGACCGACCGGCGCGTGATCGTGCTGGCGCTCGCGCGGATGGTCGGCGCGGCCGGGAACTCCTTCCTCATCGTCGTCCTCCCGCTGTACATCACGAGCGACGTGGTCGACATCGAGGGGCTCCTCGGCGCGGAGATCGGGGTCGGCGCGGCCGCGGTCACGCTGACCGAGCCGCTGCTCATCGGGATCGTCCTCTCGCTTTTCGGCTTCCTCAACAGCCTCTCGCAGCCGTTCACCGGGCGGCTGTCCGACCGGGTCGGCAGGCGACGGCCCTTCGTCCTCGCCGGCATCCTCCTCCTCGGGACCGCGAGCGGGCTGTACACGGTCGCGACGAGCTACCCGGTGCTGGTCGCGCTGCGCGCGGTCCAGGGGCTCGGCGCGGCGCTCATCATCCCCGCGACGGTCGCGCTGGTCAACGAGTACGCCGCGAGCGACACCGACCGCGGCGGGAACTTCGGCGTGTACAACACCTTCCGTCTCATCGGCTTCGGCTTCGGGCCGGTCCTCGCGGGCGCGGTCGTCGAGGCCGGGCCGTACGACCTCTCGGCGGTCGGGCTCCCGGTCCTCGACGGGTTCGACGCGGCGTTCGTCGCGGCCTGCGCCGGGGCGTACCTCAGCTTCACGCTCGTGTTCCTGCTCGTCCGCGACGCCGACGTGGAGGGCGAGGCGGGCGACGACGTGTCGATCCGGGTCCGCGGCGAGGACCGCCTGCTCGACCCCGTGTTCACGCTGGGGCTCGCGACCGTCGCCATGGGCGCCTGTATCGCGCTGTTCGCGACCCTCCAGAACCAGGTGAACGTCCGCTTGGACCAGGCGCCGGTCTGGTTTGGCGCCCAGTTCGCGGCGGTGACGATCGCCAACGTGATCTTCCAGGTCCCGGTGGGGCGCGCCAGCGACCGGATCGGCCGCCGGCCGTTCCTGCTCGCCGGGTTCGTCCTCCTCGTCCCGACCACGCTCCTCCAGGGGATCGTGACGGAGCCGGCGCTGATGATGCTCGTCCGGCTCGGGCAGGGGGTCGCGGTCGCGTGCGTGTTCGCCCCGTCGCTCGCTCTCGCCGGAGACCTCGCGCGCGAGGGCGAGTCGGGGACCACCCTCTCCGTGCTCACCATGGGATTCGGCTTCGGCGTCGCCTTGGGCCCCCTCGCCTCCGGCTGGCTCTACGGCTTCGGCTTCGTCGTCCCCTTTGCGGTCGGGGCCGCGGCCGCCGCGCTCGGCCTCGTCGCGGTGTTCACGCAGGTCGAGGAGACGCTCGACGTCGGCGACGAGCCGAGCGCGGCGCCGGGCGCGGACTGAGCGGGACCGACTGCGCGCCGTTTTTCAGGGTCCCGGCCGAACCGCCTCGCGTGTCGAGCGACCGCCTCCGCTGCGTCGAGTGCCGCGAGCCGATCCCGGCCGACGCGCGGATCTGCCCCCACTGCCGGACCATCCAGCCCTCCCCGCTGCTGGACGTTGGCGTCGTCGTCGCCGGCGTGTTCGCGCTGCTGTTCGGCGTCGTCCTGACCGTGATGACCGTCGGGACCAGCCGCCTCTTCGGGTTCGTCCTGCTCGTCGTCGGCTTCGGGCTGGCGGTCGGCGGCTACACGCGCTACCTCGACCGGCAGGCCGCGAGCCGGGCGCGGTGAGGCGACCGCGTTTCCCGTCGCCTCTCTCGCGACAATTTAAGTACGAGCGCGCGCCACGGTACGGACATGCTCACCCCACTCAACGGCGGCCTGGTCCTCGCGGGGCTGGCGCTCGCGTTCGTCGGCGCGGCGGTCTCCGTCTACGCGGTGACGCTGACGGGACTGCTCGTCGGCGCCGGCGCCGGCTACCTGTTCGCGCCGAACGTGGTCGGCCTGATCGCGGTCGACGGCGCGGTCCTGACCGCCGGCACGGTCGCGGTCGGCGGCCTCCTCGGCGGCTTTCTCGCGTACGCCGGGCTCTCGTTCGCGGTGCTGGGGATCGGCGCCGTGGTCGGCGGGTTCGCCGGGCGGTTCGCGGTCGGCCCGTTCTACGCGGCCGACGCGGCCGGGCTCGAGGGGACGGCGCTGCTCGTCGGCGCGACCTTGGCGGGCGTCGCGGTCGGCGCGCTGTTCGGGTTCGTCCTCACGCGCACGACGCTCGTCGTCTCGACCGCGCTCATCGGCGCGGCGTTCGCCTCCCGCTCGCTCACGCCCGCGAGCTTCGAGACGGCCGCCGCGGAGACGACCGTCCAGCCGCTCCTCTTCGACCTCTCCGCGCCCGCGTTCCTCGCGGTGTTCGTCCTCGGGACGCTCTCGCAGCTGGGGCTGTTCCGGTTCGGCTACGTGACGAAGCTGGTCGGGCTGTTGCCCGGCGCGCGCCGGTGGACGGCGGACGACGACCGCGACGGCGGCGCGAAGGGCGCGTAACGCCCTGCCGGAACCGATTGTCGGTTACTCGTACTCGTAGAAGCCGCGGCCGGTCTTCTTGCCGAGGTCGCCCGCCTCCACCTTGCGCTTGAGGAGGTACGCCGGCTTGTAGCGGTCGCCGAGCTCGTCGTGGAGCGTCTCGCTGGCGTCGAGCGCCACGTCGAGGCCGATGTGGTCGGCCAGTTCGAGCGGGCCCATCGGGACGTTCGTTCCGAGCTTCATCCCCCGGTCGATGTCGGCCTTGTCGGCGACGCCCTCGTCGTACGCGCGGATCCCCTCGTTGATCCACGGCATCAGGATGCGGTTGGTGACGAAGCCGGGCTTGTCGTCGGCCTCCCACGTCTCCTTGCCGAGGTCCTCCGCGAAGGCGTGCGCGAAGTCGACGACCTCCGGATCGGTGCGCTCGCCGACCACGACCTCGACGCCGTCCATGATCGGGACGGGGTTCATGAAGTGGAGGCCGACCACGTCGCTCGCGCGGTCGGTGGCGCTCGCGATGGTGGTGATAGACAGCGTGGAGGTGTTCGTCGCGAGGACGGCGCCGTCGTCGGTGACGCGGTCGAGGTCGGCGAACACGTCGCGTTTCACGTCGAGGTCCTCGATCACGGCCTCGATAACGAGGTCGGCGTCCGCGAGGTCGTCGAGGTCGGTCGTGCCCGCGATCCGGTCGCGGATCGCGTCCGGCTCCTCGTCGAGCGCGTCCTTCGCGGCCAGCCGGTCGAGGCTGTCCTCGACGCTGTCGAGGCCCCGCTCGACGTACTCCGCCTCCACGTCGCGCATCACCACGTCGTAGCCCGCGGTCGCCGCGACCTGCGCGATGCCGTTGCCCATCGTGCCGGCGCCGACGACGCCCACCACGTCCACATCGGAGAGTTCTCGCATGCGGACCGCTGCCGCGCCGCGGGTGGTAAGTATTGCGGAAGCCGGCCCCCGCGCCGCCCGCCGGGAGGAGAAATTAACAATTTGAGTAGTAACGGATACGGCAGCGAATCGCCCGCAACATGACTCGAAACCCCCGCGAAACGCGGTTCCGTTTCTTTACGCCCGCCAGTTTTACCACAGCCCTTTTTATCGATGTAACTGAACTACGAACCGATGCTTCCTCACGCCGCCGACGACATCTCGCGCGACGGTAAGTCGCTCATCCTCGCGTACGACCACGGGCTCGAACACGGGCCGGTCGACTTCGAGCCGAACCCGGACACGGCGGACCCGGAGCGGATCTTCGAGCTCGCCACCCACGAGGCGGTCACCTCGCTGGCCGTCCAGAAGGGGCTCGCGGAGGCGTACTACCCCGACTACGAGGACGAGGTGAACCTCCTGTTGAAGCTCAACGGGACCTCGAACCTCTGGATGGGCGAGCCGGACAGCGCGGTCAACTGTACGGCGGAGTACGCGGCCGAGTTGGGCGCCGACGCGGTCGGGTTCACCGTCTACGGCGGGTCGAACCACGAGGTCGAGATGGCCGAGGAGTTCCGCGAGGCCCAGGAGGGCGCCCGCGCACACGACATGGCCGTCGTCATGTGGTCGTACCCGCGCGGACAGGGGCTCCGCAACGACGGGAGCCCGGAGGTTATCTCGTACGGCGCGCGGCTCGGCTTAGAGCTCGGCGCCGACGTGGTGAAGGTGAAGTACCCCGGCTCCGCCGAGGCGATGGGCGACGCCGTCGAGATGGCCGGCCCGGCCGACGTGGTGATGTCCGGCGGGACGATGCGCGACGACAAGGCGTTCCTTCGGAACGTCTCGAACGCCATCGACGCGGGCGCCACCGGCATCGCCGTCGGCCGCAACGTCTTCCAGCGCGACGAGCCCGAGCGCATCCTCGACGCCTTAGAGGCCGTGATCTTCGACGAGGTCGACCCGGCCGAGGCGCTGGCGATCGCCGAGAGCGACGACTGATGGCGTCTCCCGACCCGACCGTCGCGGCCGTCTTCGACGCGGTCGCGGCGACCGCCCCCGAGATCCGCGCGGCGCTCCCCGGCCGGCGCGTCGAGAGCGGGACGGAGAACGCCTCCGGCGAGTCAGTGCTGGCGGGGGACCTGTACGCCGACGAGCTGCTCGGCGACGCCATCACCGCGGTCGACGGCGTCGGCTCGTTTGTCAGCGAGGAGCGCGAGGCGGCGGTCGACGCGGGCGGCGCGGTCGGGAACGGGCCGTCCGACGCCTACGCCGTGGCGATCGACCCCCTCGACGGCTCGTCGAACCTGCGGTCGAACAACGCGATGGGCACCGTCGTCGGGGTGTACGACGCCCCGCTGCCCGCGAGCGGTCGCGACCTCGTCGCGGCCGGCTACGTCCTCTACGGGCCGATCACGACGATGGTCGTCGCCGACGAGGCGGGCGTCCGCGAGGAGGTCGTCGAGCGCGCGCCCGACGGCGACGGGGTCGAGCGCTCGGTCGTCGAGGGCGACCTGACGCTCCCGGCGACGCCGACCGTCTACGGGTTCGGCGGGCGCGTCCCCGACTGGCCCGCCGACTTCCGGGCGTACGCCCGGGCGGTCGAGGACGACCTGAAGCTCCGCTACGGCGGCGCGATGGTCGGCGACGTGAACCAGGTGCTCACCTACGGCGGGGTGTTCGCGTACCCCGCGCTCCGGAGCGCGCCCGAGGGGAAGCTCCGCCTCCAGTTCGAGGCGAACCCGATCGCGTACATCATCGAGCGAGCCGGGGGGGCCTCCTCGGACGGGACCGGCTCGATCCTCGACGTCGAGCCCGAGGCGGTCCACCAGCGCACGCCGCTGTACGTCGGCAACGAGGAACTGATCGACCGGCTGGAGGCGGCGGTCGGCGACTAGGGCGGCGACCGAGGCGGCGGCTCCGCGCGGGCGGTCCCGGCGGTCCGGGCCGAGTCTCGCATGGAAAACTGTTTAGGATCTACCGCAAATCTTGCGTCCATGAAAGTCCACGTCGGCGCGGCGGCGACCCCCGAGGAGGCCGAAGCGATAGCGAAGTCGCTCGCCGAACACCTCGGCGTCGACGTCGACGTCCACGTCGGCGAGGGGGAGACGCCGGTCGCGAGCGCCGAGCCGTCCGAACCGAGCTACCCGCTCGACGACGACCTCGGGCCGACCGACCGCGAGCGCGACCTCCGCGCCGAGATAGCCGACATCCGCGAGGGCGGCCCGGAGAAGTACCGCGACCGGCTCTCGGAGCAGGGGAAGCTGTTCGTCCGCGACCGCCTCGACCTCTGGTTCGGCGGCGAGGGCGGAACCCGCGGCGCCGGCGACGCGGACGCGGCCGACGGCGACCCGGCGGGCGTCAAGTTCGAGGACGGGAAATTCGCCGCGTTCGACGACTGGCACCCGGACGCGCCCGCCGGCGAGGACGGCGAGGCAAACGAGGAAGGGCGCGACCGCCTCCCCGGCGACGGTCTGCTCACGGGCGCCGCCGAGTTCGAGGGCCGCGACGTCCACTTCATGGCCAACGACTTCACCGTGAAGGCGGGGTCGATGGCGTCGAAGGGGGTCGAGAAGTTCCTCCGGATGCAACAGCGCGCGCTGAAGACGGGGAACCCGGTCCTCTACCTGATGGACTCCTCGGGCGGCCGGATCGACCAGCAGACCGGCTTCTTCGCCAACCGCGAGGGGATCGGGAAGTACTACTACAACCACTCGATGCTGTCGGGCGCGGTGCCGCAGATCTGCGTCCTCTACGGGCCGTGTATCGCCGGCGCCGCCTACACCCCCGTCTTCGCCGACTTCACCGTGATGGTCGAGGGCATGTCCGCGATGGCGATCGCCTCGCCGCGGATGGTCGAGATGGTCACCGGCGAGGAGATCGACTTAGAGGACCTGGGCGGCCCGCGCGTCCACGCCGAGGAGTCCGGCTCCGCGGACCTGATCGCGCGCGACGAGGAGCACGCCCGCGAGCTGGTCGCCGAGCTGATCGGCTACCTCCCGGACCGGGCCGGCGAGAAGCCCCCGAAACGCGAGACGAAGCCGCCGAAGTACTCGCCCGACGGGATCGACGAGCTGATCCCCGAGGCGCCGAACCGGCCGTACGACGCCCACGACCTGCTCGACCGGATCGCCGACGCCGAGTCGGTGTTCGAGCTGAAGGAGGGGTACGGCCCGGAGATCGTCACGGCGTTCTGCCGGATCGACGGACGGCCGGTCGGCGTCGTCGCCAACCAGCCGACGGAGCGGTCGGGCGCCATCTTCCCGGACGCCGCGGAGAAGGCCGCCGAGTTCATCTGGACCTGCGACGCCTACGAGATCCCCCTGCTGTACCTCTGTGACACGCCCGGCTTCATGGCCGGCTCGCAGGTCGAGAAGGACGCGATCTTAGAGAAGGGCAAGAAGATGATCTACGCAACCTCGTCGGCGACGGTGCCGAAGCAGACCGTCGTGGTCCGGAAGGCGTACGGCGCGGGGATCTACGCGATGGGCGGGCCAGCCTACGACCCGGAGAGCGTTATCGGACTCCCGTCCGGCGAGATCGGGATCATGGGCCCCGAGGCCGCGATCAACGCCGTCTACGCCCGGAAGCTCGCCGAGATCGACGACCCGGAGGAGCGCGCCGAGACAGAACAGCGCCTGCGCGAGGAGTACCGCGAGGGGATCGACGTCCACCGGATGGCCAGCGAGGTCGTCATCGACGAGATCGTTCCCCCGTCCGACCTCCGCGCCGAGCTGGCCGCGCGGTTCGCGTTCTACGAGGACGTTCAGAAGGACCTGCCCGACAAGAAACACGGGACCGTCCTCTGACGAACCGGGTTACAGCGCCGCGATCAGGTTGCCGCCGTACGCCCCGAGGACCCCCTCGAACCCGAGCCCGACCGCCAGCCCGACGGCGAGAAGTGCGCCCGCGTACGCCGCCGACCCGACGAGCGACGCGGCGGCGAACCGGGGAGCCGACACGGACGAGGCGCTCGCGCTGGGGAGCGCGAGCCACCCGCGGGTCCCCGGGAGGGCGTTCGAGGCGGCGACCGCGGGGAGCCCCCACCGGTCGAACCAGCGCGTCGCGCCGTCGAGGCCACCCTCGCTCACGGGCACCACGGCCAGCGCGGTGGGGTCGGCGTCGTACCGGCGGACCGCGACGAAGAGGACCGACTGTCCGGCGGTCGCGCCGACCACCGCCGCGGCGAACACCGGGAGCACCGCGAGCGACTCGACGCCGGCGGCGACCGCCGCCGCGACGAACAGCGTCCGCGCCGGCAGCACCTTCCCCACGAGGGCCCCCTCCAGGGCGAAGACGACGAAGACCGCCGCGGCGCCGTAGGTACCGACGAGGGCGAGCAGCGTCGCGGCGTGAGGGGCGATCACGGCTCACCTCCGCGGGCGACGCGTAAAACGTCCCCGAGAGGGGCGGTAGCACTCGTCAACACGTCGGATCCGCCCACCACGGCGCCTCTCTTCCGGCCGTCCGGTTCGGGGGAGAATTCCCTCCGCTTCGGGCGTGACCACTCTCCGCTTCGGGCGTGGCTATTTACCTCGCACGCGCCCACCGTTCCGCATGATTCGCGTCGGCGACACGGCGCCGGACTTCATCGCCCCGGCGGTCTCGGGGGAGGCCGCCGACGAGCTGGCGCTGTTCCGGCTCGTCGAGGCGCACGACGCGGTCGCGCTCCTGTTCGCGCCCGCGACCTTCGTGCCGACGTGTACGGCCGCGTTCGCCGCGGTCCGGGACGCCGGCGGGGCCGACCGCGACGACCTCGCCGTCGCCGCGCTCACGGGCGACTCGCTGTACGCGGCGTTCGCGTACGCCGACCGGTTCGACCTCCCGTTCCCGGTCGTCGCCGACTTCCACGGCGGCGCGGCCGAGTCGTACGACCTGCTCGCCGACTCGTGGGAGGGCCACTCCGACATCCCGCGCCGCGCGGCGGTCATCGTCGACAGCGACTGGACGGTCCGGTTCGCCGAGGTGACGGCGGACGCGCTCGACCGCGTCGACCCCGCGCCCGTCGAGCGCGCGACCGAGGCGCTCCGCGACCTCGGGGTCGACGCCGCGCGGCCGCGGGTGGATTACGACGCGGAGTGGTGAACGGCGGGGAGTGGCGAGCGGCGCGGGTCAGGACGCCCGCCGGCGGACGGCGTCGCCGTGGTTATTTGACGCCCCCGCGCCGAGGGGTCGGCATGGAAGCCGACTTCGCGGAGTACCTCGACGAGTTCACTCGCCGGGACTGGGAGACGCTCGACCCGGCCGCCGTCACCGACCCCGTCCGCGTCGCGGTCGTCGGCCTCGGCTGGTTCGCCCGGGAGTGGGCGCTGCCCGGCATCGCGCGGTCGGCGTACACCGAGGCGACCGTCGTCACCGACGTCGACGCCGCCGCCGTCGCGGCGGTCGCCGCCGAGCGCGACGCGACCGGGGTCACGCCCGAGGAGTTCCGGTCGGGGGCCGCCGCGGACGCGTACGACGCGGTGTACGTCGCGACGCCGAACGCGACCCACCTGGAGTACGTCGAGGCCGCCGCCGAGCAGGGGAAGGCGGTCCTCTGCGAGAAGCCGCTGGAGGCGTCCCCGGAGCGAGCGCGCCGGCTCGTAGCCGCGTGTCGCGACGCCGACGTGCCGCTGATGGTCGGCTACCGGATGCAGACCGACCCCGCCGTCCGGCGGCTCCGCGACCTCATCGACGCGGGCGTCGCGGGCGAGGTGGTCGGCGTCCACGCGACGATGACGCAGACGATGCTCGGCGAGCTCGGCGGCGACCACGACCAGTGGCGGCTCGACCCCGATCTCTCCGGCGGCTGCGCGGTTATGGACCTGGGGGTGTACCCGCTCAACACGACCCGGTTCGTGCTCCGCGAGGACCCGGTGCGCGTGTCGGGCCGCACGCGCTCGGAGCACGCGGCGTTCGCCGACGTCGACGAGCACGCGACCTTCAGGCTGGAGTTCCCCGGCGGCGTCGACGCGCAGTGCTCGGTGAGTCAGAACGCCCAGCACGCGAGCCGGCTGGAGGTCACCGGCACGGACGCCAGGTTGATCATGGATCCGGCGTTCTACGAGCGCGAGGACCGCGGCTTCGCCGTCGTCCGCGACGGCACCCGGGTCGACCTCGACTTCGATCAGGTCCACCAGATCGAAGAGGAGTTCGCGTACTTCGGCCACCAGCTGCTCGCGGGCGAGCCGTTCCACGCCGACGGCGAGCACGCGCTCACCGACAGCCGCGCGCTCGCCGCCGTCTACGAGTCGGCCGAGACGGGCGAGCCGGTCGCGCTCGGCGGCGCGGAGTAACCTCGGGCCCGCTACTGCTCGATCCCGTACACGTCGCTCGTCCAGTCGCGCGCCGGGGTGTCGTACACCGGTTCGTCGCGGTCGCGCTCGTCAAGGCGCCGCCGGTCGGCGTCGTCCAGCTCCCAGTCCATCTCGGCGTTGGCCCGGACGTGTTCCGGGGTCGACGAGCGCGGGAGCGGGACGACGCCGCGGTCGATCGCCCACCGCACGACGACCTGCGCGGGGTGCTTGTCGTACTTCTCGGCCAGCTCCGCGACGACCTCGTCGCCGAACACGTCCGTCCGCGCGAGCGGCGCCGCCGCCTCGACCACGGTGTCGGTCTCGCGGCAGTACTCGACCAGGTCCGGACGCTGGAACCACGGGTGGAACTCGATCTGGTTCACCGCGATGGGAACGTCCGAGACGTGGTGCGCGCAGCTGAGCTGGTACGCGCTGAAGTTCGAGACGCCGATATCGCGGACGAGCCCCCGGTCGCGAAGCTCGGCCATCGCGCGGAGCGTCTCGCGCAGCGAGATGGCGGGGTTCGGCCAGTGGATCAGGTAGAGGTCGAGGTAGTCGGTGCCGAGCTTGTCGAGCGACGCCTCGCACGAGGCGATCACCGACTCGTAGTTAAGGTTCTTCGCGAGCACCTTCGAGGTGAGGAACACGTCGTCGCGGTCGACGCCGCTCGCCGCGAGGGCGTCGCCGATCGCCTCCTCGTTTTTGTACCCCTCGGCCGTGTCGATGTGGCCGTAGCCCGCGTCGAGCGCCGCGCGGACGCTGTCTACGGTCTCGCCGTCGGTGAGGTCGTACGTGCCGAGTCCGAGCGCCGGCAGCTCCGCGCCGCTCGGGAGCGTCTTCGTTGGAACGGTCACGCGACAGGGGTTCGCCGGATCGCCGATTGAAACTACCGGTCGGGGAACGCTCTCCGATCAAAGATGCTGTGGCGCGCGCCCGTGAGCGCCCGCCGGGCGCGAGCGGCGCGTGCGAGGGAGTCGGCCGACCGTAGGGAGGCCGACGAGGCTGGGGAGGCGTGAGGTGCGGTTGCCGTGCGGGGCGGACTCAAAGGGGCAGCCGCGAGGCGGGCTGAGGCGACGTAAGCACCACAGCGAGTGAACGGAGTGAACGAGCGAGGAGCGCAGCGAGCGTCAGCCCGCCTCGCGGCTGGGGCTTTGGAAGTGTTAGCCATCGCCCAGTCGTCCGGTTACTGGCTACTGATAGTGTTCAAATCTCTCTCGGAGATTTTGCTCACTTCGTTCGCAAAATGTACCGGCCGAGACTCCCGCGAGCGGCGAGGGACCTTCGGTCCCTCTGGCAGCCGGCGCAACGCGCCGGCGACGCAGCGAGCGGGAGTCAGGCCGGTGGATCTTCGAGCGCAGCGAGAAGATGCACCGGCCGAGATTTGAACTCAGAATCAGACGTGCTCGCTCACTGCGTTCACTGCGCGCGACTGATAGCGTTCAAATCTCTCTCGGTGATTTTGCTCACTTCGTTCGCAAAATGCACCGGCCGAGATTTGAACTCGGGTTGCAACCATGGCAAGGTTGCGTGATACCACTACACTACCGGTGCGTGCTTCGCATCCGATCGTAGCCCGGGTCGGAGATATAAGGGTTCCGAACGAGCGCCGGCGGAAGGGTCATCGGCGTCGCGCTCACACGTCGATCCGAACCCGAACGATGCCCGACTCCTCCGACCGCATCGACAGACGCACAGCCCTCCGCGCGGCCGGCGGCCTGGCCGGCGCCGCCGCCCTGCCAACGCTCTCGGGCTGCCTCGGCGACGGAACCGGAAGCGACCCCGACGGCGACGGGAGCGACGCCCCCGACGAGGACCCCCCGCCGGACGACGGCGGCGACGTGGACTACGACGTCGAACCCGTCGCGGAGGGGTTCGAGAACCCGTGGGGGCTCGCGTTCCTGCCCGACGACGGTCGCCTGCTCGTCACCGAGCGCCCGGGGCGGCTCTCGCTCGTCGACCCCGCGGACGGGACGACCGAGCCGGTCGCGGGCGCGCCCGAGGTGTTCGCGGCGGGACAGGGCGGCCTGCTCGACGTCGCGGTCCACCCCGACTATCCCGACGACCCGCGCGTGTACCTGACATACTCGGCGCGCGCCGCGGACAGCCCGGCCGGCGACGGCACGGAGGGCGCGACCACCCACCTCGGCGCCGGGCGGCTCTCGCTCGACGGCGACGCGCCCGCGCTCGACGGGTTCGAGGCGCTGTTCGTCGCCGAGCCGTTCCGCGGCACGGAGCTCCACTTCGGGTCGCGGGCGACGTTCGGCCCCGACGGCGCGCTGTTCGTCACGGTCGGCGACCGGCGCGACACCGACTTCGGGCCGGACCACGTCTCGCAGGACCGGTCGAACGAGCTGGGCGCGACGCTGCGGCTGACGGCCGACGGCGACCCCCACCCCGAGAACCCCTTCGCCGGCGACGCGGACGCCGCGGACGCGCTGTACAGCTACGGGCACCGGAACCCGCAGGCGATGGCGGTGCGGCCCGAGACCGGCGCGGTCTGGCAGTGCGAGCACGGCGAGCGCGACGGCGACGAGATCAACGTGATCGAGGCCGGCGGCAACTACGGGTGGCCGGTCGCCAGCGAGGCGTGCCGGTACGGGACCGACGACCCGGTCGCGCCGGGGCACGGCGAGCGCGACGGCGTGATCGCGCCGGTCCACTACTGGCCGTGCGGCTCCGGGGGCTTCCCGCCGAGCGGCGCCGTCTTCTACGACGGCGACGCGTTCCCCGAGTGGCGCGGGGACCTGTTCGCGGGCACGCTCGCGGCGCAGTACCTCGGGCGGTTCACCGTCGACGGCGACGGACAGGACGCGGTCGTGACCGAGCGCGAGCCCCTGCTCGACGACCGGGAGTGGCGCATGCGCGCGGTCGCGGTCGAGCCGGCGACCGGGCACCTCTACGTCGCGGTCGACGACGGCGACGCGCCGGTCGCCCGGATCGTCCCGGCGTGACCTCGACCGCTCGGACCGATCGGGAGCGGCCTCGGTCACCGCGGTGACGGTTGTCACGATCCGAGGGCCAGATCCCGCGCCAAACCCCGTGTGAACGCGGCACAGCCCGAAATCGGGACCGCTATCCTTTTACGGTGCCGTCTGAAATCGAGGGGTACAGTCTCGCCACGATGCGTACCGAAGACGGGCTCACGATATGTGTTCCGTCTTCGCTCGTCCGGGAGGCCGAGGACGACCGCGAGGCGACTCGCAAACTCGGCTACGTCGCCCGTGCGGCGGCGGTGTTCCGGGCGGATCGGCTCGCCGTCTTCCCCGACAGGGAAGGGGAGGGTCGACGGGGCGGGGAGTACGTCCGCACCGTGCTGGGGTACGCCGCGACGCCGCCGGAGCTCCGGAAGGACCTCTGGGGGCAACGCGACGAGCTCCGGTACGTCGGCGTGTTACCCCCGCTCCGCGTGCCGTGGCGGACCGGCTCGACCCCTAGCGGGGAAGAGTCGAAAACACAGGGACTCGTGACCGAGGTCGGACCTGAAGGCCGCGTCCGGGTCAATTCCCCGCTGCGGGAACACCCGATCTCCCTGCTCGTGCCCTCCGGAATGGAGGTCGAGCGGGGGGAGCGCGTCACCATCAGGGTCTCTTCGAGAGAACCGGTCCGCGCCCGCATCACCGAGAAGCCGGAGGTCGGCTTCCAGGTCGTGGCCGCGGACCTGTCGGAAGCGCTCGCCGGCGACGGACTGGCCGTCGCGACGTCGCGACACGGGGAGGAACTCTCCGTCTCGCGGCTCGGCGACCTCGTCTCGGACGCGCGAAAGGCCGGCGGTTACACCGTCGCCTTCGGCGCGCCCGAGCGGGGGCTTCCGGAGATGCTCGGGCTTTCGCCCGACCGCATTCGGGCGGCCGTCGCCGACGGCCGCTCGGTCGAACCCGATCCGGGGTTCGACCTCTGGCTGAACACGATCCCGGCACAAGCGAGCGAGGTCGTCCGGACGGAGGAGGCTCTGTTCGCGACCCTCGGCTCGCTCACACTCACGGAGTAAACACATGCCACAACCAAGCCGACCACGAAAAGGCTCGCTGGGCTACGGCCCGCGCACCCGCGCAGACAGCGAGGTGCCGCGCATCCGTTCGTGGCCAGACGACGACGGGGCCCCTGCGCTGCAGGGATTCGCCGGCTACAAGGCCGGGATGACCCACGTCATGATGGTCAACGACGAGGCGAACTCGCCGCGTGAGGGGATGGAGGAGGCAGTCCCCGTCACCGTCGTCGAGACGCCGCCGATGTACGCCGTCGCAGTCCGAGCCTACGAGGACACGCCGTACGGACAGAAGCCGGTCGAAGAGGTCTGGGCGACCGAGTTCCACGAGGAGCTCGACCGCGCGCTCGACCTGCCGGCGGAAGACACCTTCGAGGAGGACGCCGACGAGCTGCGCGCGCTGCTCGACGACGGCGTCGTCGACGACGTGCGCGTCATCACGCACACGGCGCCCTCGGAGCTCTCGAACGTCCCCAAGAAGAAGCCCGACGTCATGGAGACGCGCGTCGGCGGCGGCTCCCTCGAGGAGCGCGCCGACTTCGCGCTGGACCTGGTCGCCGAGGGCGGCGCCCACGAGTTCGGCGACGTCTTCCGTGCCGGCCAGTACACCGACGTCTCCGGCATCACGAAGGGGAAGGGGACGCAGGGTCCCGTCAAGCGCTGGGGCGTTCAAAAGCGGAAGGGCAAACACGCCCGCCAGGGATGGCGGCGCCGGATCGGCAACCTCGGTCCGTGGAACCCCTCCCGCGTCCGCTCCACCGTGCCCCAGCAGGGCCAGACCGGCTACCACCAGCGCACCGAGCTCAACAAGCGCCTCATCGACTTCGGCGAGGGGTCGGACGCCTCCGTCGACGGCGGCTTCGTCAACTACGGCGAGGTCGACGGCGAGTACGCGCTCATCAAGGGCTCGCTGCCCGGACCGGACCAGCGTCTGCTGCGGTTCCGCCCGGCCATCCGGCCGAACGACCAGCCGCGCCTCGACCCCGAGGTCCGGTACGTTTCCACCGAATCCAACCAGGGATAACCAATGAACGCAACAGTACACAACCTGGACGGCGACGAGGCGGGCAGCATCGAGCTGCCAGCCGTCTTCGAGACCGCGTTCCGACCGGATCTCATCGGTCGCGCGGTCGGCGCCGCCCAGGCAAACCGGAAGCAGGCCTACGGGGCAGACGAGTTCGCCGGGCTGCGGACGCCCGCCGAGTCGTTCGGCTCCGGCCGCGGGCTCGCGCACGTGCCGCGACAGGAGAACGTCGCCCGCCGCGTCCCGCACGCCGTGTCGGGCCGCGCCGCGCACCCGCCGAAGGCCGAGAAGGACCAGTCGAAGCAACTGAACGACAAGGAGCGACAGCTCGCGATCCGGTCGGCCATCGCGGCCACGACCGACGCCGAGCTCGTCGCCGAGCGCGGTCACGCGTTCGACGAGGACCTCGACCTCCCGCTCGTCGTGAGCGACGAGTTCGAGGACCTGAAGAAGACCCAGGAGGCCCTGGGCGTCCTCGAGGCCGTCGGCGTCGACGCCGACATCGAGCGCGCCGAGGAGGGCCGCTCCGTCCGCGCCGGACAGGGGAAGGCCCGCGGCCGCAAGTACCGCCAGCCGAAGTCCGTCCTCGTGGTCACCAGCGAGGAGCCGTCCCGCGCCGCCCGCAACCTCGCGGGCGTCGACGTCGCGACCGCCCGCGAGGTCAACGCCGAGGACCTCGCGCCGGGCGCGCACCCGGGCCGACTCACGCTGTGGACCGAAAGCGCCGTCGCGGAGGTGGCCGACCGATGAACTCGATCATCGAGCATCCGATCGTCACCGAGCAGGCGATGAACGAGATGGACTTCAACAACAAGCTGCTGTTCCTCGTCGACGTCGACGCGACCAAGCCGGAGATCACCTCCGAGGTCGCCGAGCGCTACGACGTGGGCGTCGCGAACGTCAACACGCAGGTGACGCCGCAGGGCGAGAAGAAGGCGATCGTCACCCTGTCGGAGGACGACGACGCGACCGAAATCGCCTCGCGCATCGGGGTGTTCTGAGATGGGACGACGAATCCAAGGACAACGGCGCGGACGCGGCGGCCCGACGTTCCGGGCCCCCTCGCACCGTTACAAGGCGGAACTGTCGCACAAGAAGCTCGAAGACGTGGACACGATCACCGGCGAGATCGTCGGGATCGAACACGACCCGGCCCGCTCGGCCCCCCTCGCGGAGGTCGAGTTCGAGGACGACGACCGTCGCCTCGTGCTCGCGCCGGAAGGCGTGCGCGTCGGCGAGACGATCCAGGTCGGCGTCTCGGCGGAGATCAAGCCGGGCAACACGCTCCCGCTGGCGGAGATCCCCGAGGGCGTGCCCGTGTGTAACGTCGAGAGCAACCGCGGGGACGGCGGGAAGTTCGCGCGCGCCTCCGGCGTGTCGGCGACGCTTCTCACCCACGACCGCGACGTCGCGGTCGTCCAGCTCCCCAGCGGCGAAGTGAAGCGGCTCGACCCCCAGTGCCGCGCCACGATCGGCGTGGTCGCGGGCGGCGGCCGGACGGAGAAGCCCTTCGTCAAGGCCGGCAACAAGCACCACAAGATGAAAGCGCGCGGCACCAAATACCCGCGCGTGCGCGGCGTCGCGATGAACGCCGTCGACCACCCCTTCGGTGGCGGTGGTCGCCAACACCCCGGCCAGCCGAAGTCCGTCTCGCGGGACGCCCCGCCGGGACGCAAGGTCGGTGACATCGCATCCAAGCGCACCGGACGAGGTGGCAACAAATGAGTTCAGACTACCGAACCGGCCGCGAGGGCAAGGAGTTCGCCTACCGCGGTCACTCGCTCGACGAGCTGCAGGAGATGAACGTAGAGGAGGTCGCGGAACTGCTCCCCGCACGCCAGCGGCGAAGCATCGTTCGCGGTCTCAGCACCGAACAGCAGAAGCTGCTGGAGACGGTCCGGAGCCGCGACAAGGAGACGACGGCGGACGACCCGATCCGGACGCACCTGCGCGACATGCCGGTGCTGCCGGAGTTCGTCGGCGTCACCTTCGCCGTGTACAACGGACACAGCTTCGAGCGCGTTCAGGTCGAACCCGAGATGATCGGGCACTACCTCGGTGAGTTCCACCTCACCCGAAGCACCGTCGAACACGGTCAGGCCGGCATCGGCGCGACCCGGTCCTCGAAGTTCGTGCCCCTCAAGTAACCCATGGGAATCAACTACAGCGTCGAGGCCGACCCGGAGACCACCGCCAAGGGGATGCTCCGCGACCGGCCCATCAGCGTGAAGGACAGCAAGGAGATCTCCCGAGAGATCAAAGGCGAAACGGTCGCCGACGCGGAGGAGTTCCTCCAGGAGGTCATCGACGAGGAGTCGTCCGTCCCGATGCGCCAGCACAACGCCGGCGCGGGACACCGCTCCGACATCGACGGCTGGGACGCGGGACGGTACCCCGAGAAGGCCGCCAAGGACTTCCTCAAGCTCTTGGAGAACGTCAAGAACAACGCCGACGAGCAGGGGTTCGACGGCGAGGCGATGGTCATCAAACACGTCGCCCCCCACAAGGTCGGCGAGCGACCCGGCCGGAACCCCCGCGCCGCGGGCGCGACGGAGTGGAACACCACCCTCGCGGACGTCGAACTGATCATCGAGGAGCCGGAGGCTGACAACTAATGGCTGACGAACACCAATTCATCGAGGACGGCCTTCGCCGTTCCCAGATCAACGAGTTCTTCGCGGACGAGCTCGGCCGCGCCGGCTACGGCGGCATGGACGTCGCACAGACGCCGATGGGCACGCAGATCGTCCTGAAGGCCGAAAAGCCCGGCATGGTGATCGGGAAGGGCGGGAAGAACATCCGCAAGATCACCACCGAGCTCGAGGAGCGCTTCGACATGGACGACCCGCAGATCGACGTTCAGGAGGTCGACGAGCCCGACCTGAACGCCCAGATCGTCGCGGACCGTCTCGCGAACGCCCTCGAACGCGGCTGGTACTTCCGGAAGGCCGGTCACACGACGATCGACCGCATCATGGACGCGGGCGCGCTGGGCGCCGAGATCGTCCTGTCCGGGAAGGTCACCGGCGCGCGGTCGCGCGTCGAGAAGTTCAACCGCGGCTACATCAAGCACAACGGCGAGCCCGCAGAGGAGGTCGTCGACCACGGCCAGGGCGTCGCCGTCATGAAGCTCGGGACGATCGGCGTCAACGTCAAGATCATCCCGCCGGGCGCGACGCTCCCGGACGACTTCCAAGTCCGCGAGGACGCGGAGGTCCCGGAGGTCGAGCAGGCGGCGGTCGACGCCGACGCCGACGAGGGCGTCGAGTCGCTCCTCGAAGAGGACCCCGACGAGGTTCCGGACGTGGGCGGCGACGACGACGTTGACGTCCCCGACGAGGACCCCGCGGAGGTCATCGACGAGGAGGTCGTCGAGGAGGTCGTCGAGGAGACGCAGGAGACGGCCGCCGAGGCGACCGACGTCGCCGCGGAGGAACCGGTCGACGAGGACGTCGACGCCGACGAGCTCGACGACCTCGACGAAGAGATCGAGTCCGAGGCGGCCGACCTCGTCGCGGAGATGGAGGCGGCCGACGAAGAAGACGAGGAGGACGAATAGATGGCGATCCTCTACACCGACGAGATCCGCGACATGACCGCGGCGGAGCGGCAGGTCGAACTCGAGGAGCTCGAGACCGAGCTGCTCAACTCGAAGGCGCAGCGGGCGGCCGGCGGCATGCCGGAGAGCCCGGGCCGCGTCAACGAGCTGAAGAAGACCATCGCGCGGATCAAGACGATCCAGGCGGAAGAAGGCGACTTCGACGACGAGGAACAGTAAGATGATCTCCCCCGACACGCTCGTTCGACACGAACTCGTCGGCCTCCCGGTTCGGGTGGTCGACGCCGACAGCGACGCCCATGCGGGCGTCGCGGGTCGCGTGCTCGACGAGACGTTCGGCACCCTCGTGGTCCGGACGGGGTCGGGGGACAAGCGCGTGCCCAAGTCGGGCGCGACGTTCGAGTTCGGCGTCGTCGAGACGCCGACCGCTCGCACAGATGAAGCCGCCGGCGACGGAGGGTCGCCGGGGTCCGCGTCCCAACTCGGGTCGGATACTACGGGGGTCCGCCCCCGTCAGTCTGGCCCGTCCGGGTCCGAAAGCGCCGTCGACGGTGACGGCGCGGGCCCGGCGAGCCCACGAGGCGAGTGCAAAGACGCGGTCTACGCGACGGTGGATGGCGATCGGTTGCGACATCGGCCCGCCGAACGCACCGAACGAGGTGCCACACAATGGCGATAGGAATCGACGTACCCACGCCTCCGGAGCCAGACAACCCGGAGGATTACGACTACGAGAAGTGCCCGTTCTACGGGCAGCTCTCCGTCCGCGGCCAGACCCGCGAGGGGACGGTCGTGTCGACGGATATGGAAAAGACCGTCATCGTCGAGCGAGAGTACGACGTGTTCGTACCGAAATACGACCGGTACATGAAGCGTCGCTCGCGCATCCCGGCCCACGTGCCGGGCGTGCTCGACTCGCTCGAAGTCGGTGACGAAGTGAAAATCGCGGAGACGCGACCGCTCTCGAAGACGAAGTCCCACGTCGTCGTCGAGATCCTGTCGGGTGATCAGTGATGGAGGCGCTCAAGGCCGACGTCACGCAGGGGCTCTCGAAGGGCTCGCTGATCACGTGCGCCGACAACACCGGCGCCCGTGAGCTCAAGGTCATCTCCGTGTCGGGCTACTCCGGCACGAAGAACCGCCACCCGAAGGCGGGGATCGGCGACAAGGTGACCGTCTCGGTCACGAAAGGGACGCCGGAGATGCGGCGGCAGGTGCTGGAGGCGGTCGTCGTCCGCCAGCGCAAGCCGATCCGCCGTCCGGACGGCACGCGCGTGAAGTTCGAGGACAACGCGGCCGTCATCATCGACGACCTCGAGGAGCCGCGGGGCACGGAGATCAAAGGCCCCGTCGCCCGCGAGGTCGCCGAACGATTCGGGAGCATCGCCTCGACCGCGACGATGATCGTCTAACTATGACGAACCAGCCACGCAAACAACGAAAACGGTCGGAGACCGCGCCGCTCCACGAGCGGCAGAACCAGGTCCGGGCCACCCTCACCGAGGATCTCCGCGACGAGTACGGACAGCGGAACGTCCGCGTCAACGCCGGCGACACCGTCGAGGTGCTTCGCGGCGACGCGGCCCGCACGGAGGCGGAGGTCGTCTCCGTCGACCTGTCCGCCGAGCGGATCACGGTCGAGGACGTCACCGTCGAGAAGGCGGACGGGGAGGAGGTTCCCCGCCCCATCCCGGCGAGTAACGTCCGGGTGACCGAACTGGACCTCGAAGACGAGCGCCGCGAGGCGCGGCTCCAGGAGGACAACGAATGACGCGACACCAGAAGCGACTGTCAGTACCGAACTCCTGGCCGGTCGAGCGCAAGACGGACACGTTCACGGTGAAGGCGGGCGCGGGCCCGCACGGCGAGGCGGGCGTTCCCCTCGTCGTCCTGCTGCGGGACGTGCTCGGCTACGTCGACTCGACGAAGGAGGCGCGCTACGCGCTGAACAACGACTCGATCCTCGTCAACGGGGACGCCATCTCGGACGAGCAGCGTCCGATCGGGATGTTCGACATCCTGGCGTTCCCCGAGCGCGGGGAGTTCTTCCGCGTCTTCCCCGACGAGGGCGGTCGGCTCGCGCTGACCCCCGTCGACGAGGAGGCCGCGGGCAGCCGGCTCGGGAAGATCACGAACAAGACCGTCGTCCCCGGCGGGGTCGTCCAGCTGACGCTCCACGACGGGACGAACGTCCGCGTCGACGACGACGCGGACTACGAGACGAACGACTCGATCGTCGTCGACAACGAGACGAAGGAGATCGTCGCCCACTTCGAGTACGAGGAGGGCGCCCTCGTCACCGCCGTCGCCGGCCAGCACGCCGGTCAGATCGGCGAGATCGACGACATCGACGTGACGCTCGGCTCCGGCGACAACACCGTCACGGTCGCCAGCGACGACGGCGGCTACGAGACGATCGAGGAGTACGTCGTCGTGATCGACGAGAACTTCACGGACGACGACGAGGCGGGTGATTCGGATGAGTGAAGCCGAGAGCGCCGACCACGAGATGCGCGAGCCGTACCTCGAGAAGGTCGTCGTCCACATGGGCGTCGGGCAGGGCGGTGAGCCCCTCGCCGACGCCGAGCAGATCATCGAGGAGATCACGGGCCAGCAGTCGGTCCGGACCACCTCGAAGCGCACCATCGCCGAGTTCGGGATCCGCAAGGGCGACCCGATCGGCGTGAAGGTGACGCTGCGGGGCGAGGACGCGCACGCGTTCCTCGAGACCGCGCTGGACCTGGTCGAGATCGGCCGGAGCCAGTTCGACGACACGGGTAACCTCAGCTTCGGGATCGAGGACCACACCGACTTCCCGAGCCAGGAGTACGATCCCAACACCGGGATCTACGGCCTCGACGTGACGACGACGATCGTCCGTCCCGGCTACCGCGTCTCGAAACGCGACAAGGCGACGGGGACCATCCCCGGTCGCCACCGGATGACAGCCGAGGACGCGGCCGCGTTCCTCGAAACGAACTTCGACGTCGAGGTAAGCGAATGAGCGAAGCGAACAACGACACGGGCGAGCACGCCGCGAAGCGCACCGACTCCCGGCACACGTGCCGGCGGTGCGACCGCGAGCAGGGACTCGTCGGCAAGTACGACATCAACCTCTGCCGCCAGTGCTTCCGCGAGGTCGCCCGAGACATGGGATTCGAGAAGTACAGCTGATCATGACGGGAAACGATCCATTCACCAACGCGCTCGCCGGCATGGACAACGCCGAGAGCGTTGGCCACCTGTCGTACACGGTAGAGCCCGCTTCGAACATCATCGGCTCCGTCCTCGAGGTCCTCTACGACCGCGGGTACGTCGACGGCTTCGAGTACGTCGACGACGGGAAGGCCGGGAAGTTCGAGGTCGAACTGAAAGGCGCGATCAACGAGTGTGGCGCCGTCAAGCCCCGCTACTCGGCGGGAGCAGACGAGTTCGAGAAGTGGGAGAAGCGATACCTCCCCGCCCGTGACTACGGGACGCTCATCGTCACGACGAGCCACGGCGTCATGAGCCACTACGAGGCCCGCGAAGAGGGCATCGGCGGCCAAGTGATCGCATACGTCTACTAACAATGAACAGAGTCGAAATCGAGATTCCGGACGACGTCTCCGCCGAGACCGACCACCTCGAACTCACCGTCGAAGGGCCAAACGGAAGCGTCACGCGACGCCTCTGGTACCCCGACGTCGACGTGTCCGTCGAGGACGGCGCGGTGGTCATCGCGACCGAGAACGAGGACGCGAAGACCAACGCCACGGTCGGCACCTTCGAGAGCCACGTCGCCAACATGATCCACGGCGTCACCGAGGGCTGGGAGTACGCGATGGAAGTGTACTACGCCCACTTCCCGATGCAGGTGAACGTGGAGGGCGACGAGGTCGTCATCGAGAACTTCCTCGGGGAGAGCGCCGCGCGGCGCACCCCGATCCGCGGAGACACGGACGTACAGGTCGACGGCGAGACGGTCACGCTGACGGGCTCCGACAAGGAGGCCGTCGGGCAGACTGCCGCCGACATCGAACAGCTGACGAAGGTGACCGACAAGGACACGCGCGTCTTCCAGGACGGCGTGTACATCGTCGAGAAGCCCACCGGAGGTGCCTAACCAATGGCAGACGAACTGGAAGACATCAGCGGCGTCGGTCCCTCGAAGGCGGACGCGCTTCGCGAGGCCGGCTACGAGACGGTCGAGGACGTGAAGGCCGCCTCCCAGTCGGAGCTCTCCGAGGTCGACGGCGTCGGCAACGCGCTCGCCGCGCGTATCAAGGCCGACGTCGGCGGACTGGAGGTCGACGAGGAGGCGGACGCGGAGATCGAAGACGAGACCGACGAGGAGGAGGCGGCCGACGAGGCCGAGGAGTCCGAGGCGGTCGAGACGGAGCTTCGCCCCCGCGGCCACGCCGACAAGACGCCGGAACTGGACGACGAGACCGCTCGCGCGCTCGCGCAGAAGCACCGCGAGGGGAAACCGCAGTTCAACCGGCAGGACTACCACAAGAAAAAGCGGATCCCGACGTCGTGGCGCAAGCCGCGCGGCGGGCTCTCCAAGCAGCGCCGCCGCATGAAGTCGAAGGGGCCGGTCGTCGAGGCCGGCTTCCGCTCGCCCAAGGCGTCGCGCGACCTGCACCCGAGCGGCTTCGAGGAGGTCCGCGTTCACAACACGGACGATCTTGAGGGCGTCGACGGCGACACGCAGGCGGTGCGGATCGCCTCGAAGGTCGGCGGTCGCAAGCGCGAACTGATCGAAGACGAGGCGGAGGAGCGCGGCATCCGCGTGCTGAACCCGACCTACGTCGAAGTGGAGGTCAACGATGAGTGATCTGAAGGCGCAGAAACGGCTCGCAGCGGACGAGCTCGACGTCGGCAAGGGCCGCGTCTGGCTCGACCCCGACGCACAGGAGGAGATCGCGGACGCTATCACCCGCGAGGACGTCCGCGAGCTCATCGACCAGGGAACGATCCGCGCGAAGGACGCGAAGACGAACTCGCGCGGTCGCGCCCGCGAGCGCGCCGACAAGCGCTCGTACGGACATCAGTCCGGCGCCGGCTCCCGCAAGGGGCGCTCCGGCGCGCGGCAGAACACGAAAGACGACTGGAAGGCGCGCATCCGCGCACAGCGGGCCCGCCTCAAGGAGCTTCGCGACGAGGAAGACGTGCTCGACGCCTCCGAGTACCGCACGCTCTACAACAAGGCGAGCGGGGGAGACTTCGAGGACGTCGCCCGTCTCGAGGCGTTCATCGAGACGCAGTACGGTTACGAGGTGACGGACTAATGGCGACAGGACCACGATACAAGGTGCCGATGCGGCGCCGCCGCGAGGTCCGGACGGATTACCATCAGAGGTTGCGCCTGCTGAAATCGGGCAAGCCTCGCCTGGTCGCCCGGGTGAGCAACGCTCACGTCAGGGCGCAGCTGGTGACCCCCGGACCCGACGGCGACGAGACCCACGCGGCCGCCTCCAGCGAGGAGCTCGGCGAGTACGGCTGGGACGCCCCCACGGGCAACCTCCCCAGCGCGTACCTCACCGGCTTCCTCGCGGGCGCCCGCGCCGTCGACGCCGGCCTCGACGAGGCCGTCCTCGACATTGGGCTCAACACGGCGACGTCCGGCAACAAGACGTTCGCGGTACAGGAAGGAGCGATCGACGCGGGCCTCGATATCCCGCACAACGACGACGTGCTGGCCGACTGGTCGCGCACGCGCGGCGAACACATCGCCGACTACGCCGAGCAGCTCGACGAGCCGCTGTACAGCGGCGAGTTCGACGCCAGCGAGCTACCCGAGCACTTCGACGACGTGCTCGCGACAATCCAGGAGGACCATGAGTAGACACAACGACGGCTGGGAACCGCGGACGCGACTCGGCCGCAAGGTACAGGACGGCGACATCACGTCGATGGAACAGGCGCTCGAGTCCGGCCTTCCGCTGAAGGAGGCCGAGATCGTCGACCAGCTCCTCCCGGGGCTCGAAGACGAGGTGCTGGACATCAACATGGTCCAGCGCATGACCGACTCCGGCCGCCGCGTGAAGTTCCGCTGCGTCGTCGCCGTGGGCAACCGCGACGGCTACCTCGGCTACGCGCAGGCCCGCGACGACCAGGTCGGCGGCGCGATCCAGAAGGCGATCGACGTCGCGAAGCTGAACATCATCTCGGTCGACCGCGGCTCCGGGTCCTGGGAGGACCAGCCCGGCGGCACCAACTCCCTGACCCGCACGGCGAAGGGGAAGGCCGGCTCCGTCACCGTCGAGATCAAGCCCGCCCCGCAGGGGCTGGGCCTCGCGGCCGCGGAGACGGTCCGCAACATCTTGGAGCTCGCCGGCGTCGAGGACGCTTGGACGAACTCCGACGGCAACACGCGAACGACGGTGAACCTCGCGAAGGCGACGTTCAACGCCTTGGAGAACGCGGCGCAGTCCCGCACCCCGCAGCACGCGCGCGAAGTCCACTACGACGAGGTGAGCGAGTGATGCAGGCGATCGTTCAGCTCCGCGGCGACGTCAACCTGGACTACGGCGTCGAGGACACGCTCGACATGCTGAACGTCGGGCGCGTCAACCACGCGACGTTCGTCCCCGAGACGGACTCGTACCGCGGCATGATCACGAAGGTCAACGACGTCGTCGCGTTCGGGGAACCGAGCGTCGAGGCCGTCGCGCGAACGATCGCGCGGCGCGGCGAGCCCCTCGAGGGCTCGGCCGACGTCGACGACGAGTGGATCGATTCGAATACCGACTACGCCGACCTCGAGGCGCTGGCCGAAGCGCTCGTCGACGAGGAGACGACCCTGCGCGAGCAGGGCCTCTCGCCGACGCTCCGGCTCCACGCGCCCCGCGGCGGTCACGAGGGCATCAAACACCCCGTGATCGAGGGCGGCGAGCTCGGGAAACACACCACCGAGGAGATCGACAGTCTCCTGGAGGCGATGCGATGACGAGCAAGAAACGACGACAGCGCGGCTCTCGCACGCACGGCGGCGGCACGCACAAGAACCGGCGCGGCGCCGGTCACCGCGGCGGCCGCGGCGCGGCCGGTCGCGCGAAACACGAGTACCACAACTACGGCCCGCTCGGCAAGCACGGGTTCAAGCGTCCCGAGGACGCCCAGACGGAGGTCCTCGAAGTGAAGGTCCAGAAGCTCGACGAGGACGCGGCGCTGTACGCCGCGGACGGCCTCGCCGAGGAGGACGGCGACGCGTACGTCTTCGACGCGCGCGACGTCGTCGAGGACGGCCACGAGGCGGACGTCGTGAAAGTGCTCGGCGGCGGGCAGGTCCGGCGCGAGCTCCGCGTCACGGCCGACGCGTTCACGGCCGGTGCGGTCGAGCTCATCGAGGAGGCCGGCGGCGAGGCGACGCTCTCCGAGCGCGCCGAAGAGCCCGCTGACGAACCGGAAAACACTTCCGACGACGAGAACGACGAGGCGTAACATGAGCTGGAAGGAGGCCGCCGAACCGGTGCTCTCGCGGATGCCCGTCGTGGAGCGGCCCGCGGGGCACGTCCCGTTCAAGCGGAAGCTCACGTGGACGGCCGGAATCCTGATCGTCTACTTCTTCCTGACCAACATCAACCCGTTCGGGTTGGCGGTCGGGCAGGGGTCGGACTTCTTCGGGCAGTTCCGGTCGGTGCTGGCCGGATCGTCCGGGTCGCTGTTGCAGGTCGGTATCGGACCGATCGTCACGGCGTCCATCGTCCTCCAGCTGCTGGGCGGTGCGAACCTCCTCGGACTCGACACGGAGAACGACCCGCGTGACCAGGTCCTCTATCAGGGCCTCCAGAAGCTGCTCGTGATCATCGTCTCGGCGCTGACGGCGGCGCCGATGGTGTTCACCGGGAGCTTCCTCCCGGCCGACGACGCGGTCGCGAGCGCGCTCGGCATCGGCACGTTCGGCGTGCAGCTGCTGATCTTCGCGCAGATCTTCGTCGGCGGCATCCTCATCCTGTTCATGGACGAGATCGTGAGCAAGTGGGGCGTCGGCTCCGGCGTCGGGCTGTTCATCATCGCGTCGGTGAGCCAGCAGATCGTCGGCGGCTTCTTCAGCTTCTCGGCGCTCGGCGCGTCCGGCTTCTTCGCGAGCTGGTACGGCGTCATCTTCGGTAGCGTACCGGTGTCGATGTCGCCGTTCACCGCCGAGGGGCTCCAGAACCTCCTCTTCGACCCCGGGAACATCTTGGCGCTTTTCACCACGGTGTTCATCTTCGGGATCGTCGTGTACGCGGAGTCGGTCCGCGTCGAGATCCCACTGTCGCACGCCCGCGTGAAGGGCGCCCGCGGACGCTTCCCGGTGAAGCTCATCTACGCGTCCGTCCTGCCGATGATCCTCGTTCGCGCGCTGCAGGCGAACATCCAGTTCCTCGGCCAGATCCTCTCCTCGCAGTGGGCGGGGATGCCGGCGTTCCTCGGCGAGTACAGCGACGCCGGACAGCCCATCTCCGGGCTGTTCTACTACCTGAACCCCATCCAGAGCCGCGGACAGTGGATGTGGTTCCTCGGCGAGATCCCGGCCTCCGTGGAGCCGTGGATGATCGCGGTCCGGCTCGCCGTCGACCTGACGTTCATGATCGTCGGCGGCGCCATCTTCGCGATCTTCTGGGTCGAGACCACCGGCATGGGGCCGGAGGCGACCGCGAAGCAGATCCAGAACTCCGGGATGCAGATCCCCGGGTTCCGCCGGAACCCGCAGGTCGTCGAGAAGGTCATGGAGCGGTACATCCCGCAGGTGACGGTCATCGGCGGCGCCCTCGTCGGGCTGCTCGCCGTGATGGCGAACCTGCTCGGCACCATCGGTCAGGTCTCCGGAACCGGGCTGCTGCTAGCGGTCTCTATCACGTACAAGCTGTACGAGGAGATCGCGGAAGAGCAGCTGATGGAGATGCACCCGATGATGCGCCAGATGTTCGGTAACGAGTAGCGCCCCGCGACATCCACCTTTTCGCGTCGAGTACCGCCCCTCCCAGCCGCCGGTTCGTCCGTTCGACCGGGGATCTCCGCGTTTATTGTCCCGGCCGACCAACCGTGCGGCATGGCAGACACGATCCTCGTGCCGCTCGAACTCCCGGACCCCGAGCCGCTGTCGCCGGTGCTCATCGAGGACCTCTCGTCGCTGGACGTCGTGGTGCTCGGGCACTACGCCCTCCCTGAGCAGACGCCGGCCAGCTCCGCCCGCGAGCAGTTCGGCGAGGCGGCGCGGGCGACCCTCGACGAGGTCGCCGGCGCGTTCGCCGACGCGGGGGCGTCCGTCCGGACGCGGCTGGTGTTCGGGAAGGACCGGGCCGCCGCGATCCAGCAGGTCGCGACCGACGAGGGGTGCGCCGCCGAACTCGACCCCGCGCCGACCGACGGCGTGCGGCGCATCCTCGTGCCGCTCCCCGACGTGGCGGAGTTCGAACGGCTCCCGCGGTTCATCCGCGTGTTGAGCGAGGACTCGACCCAGCGGATCACCCTGTTCCACGTCGTCGAGGGCGAGGAGGCCCGCGAGCGCGGCGAGGAGATAGTCTCCGAGACGCGCGACCGCCTGATCGAAGACGGGTTCGACGCCGCCGCGCTCGACACGCTGGTCGTCGAGGGCGACGAGCACGACGAGGAGATCCTCCGCGTGGCGGCCGACTACGACGCGGTCGTGATGTACGAGCCGGCGTCAACCCTCGGCGATCACGTCTTCGGCACGCTCGCCGACCGCATCGCCAACGAGACCGACGACCCGGTCATCGTCGTCGACCGCGACTACTGACGCGGTCCGGCGCGGGGGCGGTCGGCCGCTATCGTTTGAGGCCAGCGGAGCGCCGAGTGAGTACGGCGCCCGGTACCGAGAACGGGCGTCGCCGTCCGGGCGGCGTTACGCGTCGTCGCGCCGGTCGGACGCGTCGTCGTCCTCGCCGTCGCTCCCCTCGTCCGCCGCTTCGATCTTCTCGCTGACGGTCTCCTCGACAGTCTCCTCGACGGTCTTTTCGACGGTTTCCTCGACTTTCTCGCCGACCGTCTCTTCGACTTTCTCGCCGACCGTTTCCTCGACGGTCTTTTCGACGGTTTCCTCGACTTTCTCGCCGACCGTCTCCTCGACCTTCTCCTCGACGGTCTTCTCGACGGTCTCCCCCACGGTCTCCTCGACCTTCCCCGTGACCTCCTCGCTGACGGTGTCGCTCACGTCGTCGGCGACCTCGCTGACCTCCTTGTTGACGGTCTCGCCGACGCTCTTTTCGACCTCTTTGCTCACCGTCTCCTCGACCTTCTCGCCGACGGTCTCCTCGACGGTCTTCTCGACTTCCTTGCTCACCGTTTCGCCCACGGTCTTTTCGACCTCCTTGTTGACCGTTTCGCCGACGGTCTTCTCGACGGTCTCGCCGACGGTCTTCTCGACTTCCTTGTCGACGGTCTCGCCGACGCTCTCTTCGACCTTCTTGCCGACCTGGTCCGCGACCTCGCGGGTCATCCAGTCCGGGTCGAACCGCGCCATCTTCCAGACGACGTGGACCACGTAGGAGGCGAACACCCCGATCCCGAACGCGATCGCCACGTTGTTCATCTGCGTCGTCGCGATCAACACGATCGACAGGACGATCAGCGCGCCGTACGCGATGTCGGTTATCGCGTCCACCCGCGCCGGACTCACCATCCTCGCCCCTCCGTTCCGTCGTCGACTGCGGCGGGCCGTCCCCGCGTGGCGTCTCCGTTCATACGGTCACCTTCCGCGCCGACGGCGTAAAAGCCACTCATTGTCTCCGTCCCCGGGCGCCGTTCGACGCTTCGGCGGTCCGCCGCTCCCGGAGCGGGGCGCTTTTAGCCCGGATGGCCGAACCGACGGTATGGACATCGAAGAGGGCGGACTCACCGTCTCCGTCCCGGAGGCCCGCGACGGCGCCAGCGAGGGCACCGGCGGCGGCGTCTTCTTCAACCCGACCCAGGAGCTGAACCGCGACGTGACGGTCGCGACGCTGCGCGCCTACCGCGACCGCGAGCCGCGCGCGGCCTCGTACCTCGACGCGATGGCCGCCTCGGGGATCCGGGGCGTCCGCGCGGCCGCCGAGGGGTACCGTGTCACCTGCGCCGACGTCGACGATGAGGCGGTCGAGCTCGCCGCCGCGAACCTCGACGCCAACGACCTCGACGGCGAGGCGGTCCACCGCGACGTCAACGCCCTGCTGTACGACGAGGGGCCGTTCGACGTCGTCGACCTCGACCCCTACGGCACGCCGATCCCCTTCGCGGACGCGGCGTTCGCGAACGGGCGCAACCTGGTCTGCGTCACCGCCACCGACACCGCGCCGCTGTGCGGCGCCCACCTCAACAGCGGCATCCGGAAGTACGGCGCCGTCCCGCGGAACACCGACTACCACCCGGAGATGGGGCTCCGGACGCTGATCTCCGCCTTGGTCCGGACCGCCGCGCGCTACGACAAGGCGGCGACGCCGATCCTCTCGCACGTCTCCCGGCACTACGCGCGGACCTACCTCGAACTGGAGTCGGGCGCCCGCGCGGCGGACGACTGCCTCGATGGCGTCGGGTACGTCGACCACTGCGAGGACTGCCTCTGGCGCGCGGCGACGCCGGGGCACGTCGCCGACCCGGTCGACGCCTGCCCGGAGTGCGGGGGCGACCGCGTCCTCACGGCCGGCCCCATCTGGCTCGGGCCGGTCGCCGACCCCGACTTCGCGCGCGCGGTCCGCCGCGAGGTGACCGACGACATGGGCGAGGCGAAGCGCGCGCGCAAGCTCTTGGGCACCGTCGCGCGCGAGCTCGACACCCCCACGCACTACGACCAACACCGGCTGTACAAGCAGTGGGGCGAGCCCGCCATCGGGATGGACGAGTTCGTCGAGCGCCTGCGCGCGGCCGGCCACGAGGCGAGCCGCGCGCACTACCGCGGCACGGCGGTCAAGAGCACGGCCTCCATCCCCGAGATGCGCGAGGCGGTCCTCGGCGACGACGCGGACTGACGGCGCCGCCCCCGGCGGGGGCCTCGTCTCGCGGCCGCCACCCTCTCGCTTTTGTCGCGGTCGGCCGAAGGGGGGGCGTGTCCCGACACTCGCGCACCGCGTTCGGCACGGTCCGGCGCGTCGCCGACCTCGCGATCGACCGCCAGGTGACGTTCCTCGCCGCGGCCATCGCCTACTACGCGTTCGTCTCGCTCGTCCCCGCGCTCCTGCTGCTCGTCGTCGTCGCCACCGCGGTCTTCGGCGAGACCATCGCCGCGCAGCTGGTCGCGGCGACCGGCGACTTCCTCACGCCGGCCGGGGAGGAGGCGGTCGTCGTCGCGGTCTCCTCGGCCGGCGGCCGGACCGGCGCGAGCCTGCTCGGCGTCGGGGTACTGCTCTGGTCGACGCTGAAGGTGTTCCGCGGGCTCGACACGGCGTTCGTCTCGCTGTACGGCGGCGACCAGACGCCCGGGTTCCTCAGGCAGGTCGCGGACGCCGCCTCGGTCGTCGTCGGCGTGGGTCTCGGCCTCGGCGCGATGGTCGCCGTCGGCGCGTTCGTCGCGGCCGCTGACGCGCTCCCGCTGGTCGAGACCGCGAGCGTCCTCGCGTTGCCCGCCCTCCTCGCGGTCGTGTTCCTCCCGATGTACTACCTGCTCCCGCAGCCGGCGGTCGGCGTCCGCGAGGCGCTGCCGGGCGCGGCGTTCGCGGCCGTCGGCTGGACGCTGCTCCAGGCCGGGTTCCAGGTGTACGCCGCGGGCGCCGCGCAGTACCAGGTGTACGGCGTCATCGGCGGGATCCTCCTCCTCGTCACCTGGCTGTACCTCGCGGCGGTCGTCGTCGTCCTCGGCGGCGTGGTCAACGTCGTGCTCGCCGACCGCGGCGACGACGGCGAGGGCCGACCGACCGACCGGGACGCCGGCCCGGCCGGCCTCCCGAACGACGCCGCGGACCGGCAGTTACAACAGGACCGCGACCGACCCACGGGTATGAACGGCGAGTCGGACCCCGACGGGGACGACGGCGAACGGCCGCGCGGCGCGCCGGACGTCGCCGCCCTGGAAGCGGAGGTCCGCGAGCTGCGGTCGCAGCTCGACGAGTTCGAGGACGACGTGGAACGCCGCACGGTCGACAAGCCGGAGGTCGAGTCGGAGCTGAAGCGGTACGTCCGCTCGCGGATGCGGCGCGGTCACGCCCGCGGCTGGGGGCCGTACCTCGTGCTGCTGTACGGCACCGTGCTGACGCTCGCGGCGCTGACCTCGCTACAGGGGATCTACGCGGTCGGCGCCATCGTCGTCCTCGGGCTGTCGACGCTCGGGCTGTACACGATATTCGTCGTCGTCGGCATCGGCCTCAACCTGATCGAGACGCCCGGCAAGGCGCTCGACTACGCCCGCCGCCGCGGCGATGACTGACGCGACGACCGCCGCGCTCGCGACGACCTCCGGAGTGACCGACCCGTGACCGGGATCGTCGCCGCCGAGCGCGGGCTCGGCGAGACCGCGGTCGTCGACGCCCTCCCCGAGTTCGTCGTCGTCCTCTTCGCGGCCGTCACTCACCTCGCGGACCCGTGGTTCCTCTTCGCGCTGCTCGCGGTCGGCTACTGGTTCGCGAGCGAGGGGGTCGCGGGGTCGCCGCGCCGCGCCGGCGCGACGGCCATCGCGGCCGTCACCTGCGCGTACGCCGCGACGGCGCTCGGGAAGGCGTGGTTCGCGGTCCCCCGACCGCCCGGCGCGATGCCGCCCGCCGACGTGCCGACGTGGCTCCCAGCGCTGCTGACGGGGTGGTACGAGGCGCAGGTGCTCTCGGACGGGTTCGGCTTCCCGAGCGGCCACGCCACCGGCGGCGCGGCCGCGTACCTCGCGCTGGCGCTGCTGTACGACCGGCTCTGGACGGACCGCGCCCGCTACCTCGCCGCCGGGGCGGTCGCGGTCGCCGTCGCGGCCTCGCGGGTGGTCATCGAGGTCCACTTCCTCGTCGACGTGCTCGCAGGGCTCGCCGTCGGCGCGGGGACGGTCGCCGTCGCGCTGTGGCTGGCCGGCGACCCGCGGGTCCGCCGCTCGGCGAGCGCGGAGACGGCCGCCGGCCCCACCGCCGACCTGAACCCCGCGCCGGCGTTCCTCCTCGCGGCGGTCGTCTCGACCGGCGCGCTGGCAGTCGCCGTCGCCGGCGGGTACACCGGCGAGGTCGTCGAGGCGGGGATCGGGATCGCCACCGGCGCCGGCGGCGCGGTCGGCTGGCGGCTCGTCGAGGGCGACGAGCCCGCGGTCCCGGTCCGGGTCGCGGTCCCGGCGCTCGCGGTCACGGGCGGGCTCTGGGTCGGCGCCTACGCGCTCGCGGGGACGCTCCCCGTGACGCTGGTCGCGACCACCGCCGCCGTGGTCGCCGTCGTCGCGTTGCCGGCGCTGCCCCGATACGCGGGCCGGACGGCCTGAGCGGTCTCGACGTTCGTCCACGCGCCGTAGCGGCCCAGCCGGACGTACCGGTGTCTGTCTGGGAGCGTGACGGCGAACCGCGAAAAAAATCGAAGGCGAGTCGAACGAGTGCTGTGCGCCGACGGGCCGGGCCGTCGCCTCAGAAGGTCTCCAGGTAGCGGTCCTCCTCCCACTGCGACACCTGGGTGAGGTACTCGCTGAACTCCTGGGACTTCGCCTCGGCGAACTTCTCGGAGGTGTGGGGCCCGAGCGCCTCCTGGAGCACCTCGTCGGCCTCCAGCTCCTCGACGGCGGCGCCGAGGTTCGGCGGCAGCGTCTCGATGCCGTACTCCTGGCGCTTCTCGTCGTCGAACTCGTAGATGTCCTCGCGGACCGGGTCGCCGGGGTCGGCGCCGGTCTTGATCCCGTCGAGGCCGGCGGCGATGAGCGACGCCATCCCGAGGTAGGGGTTACAGGACGGGTCGGGGCTGCGGACCTCGAAGCGCGCGGAGACGCCCGCGGCGTCGGGGACGCGGACGAGCGCCGAGCGGTTCGTGTCGGACCAGGCGACGTAGATCGGCGCCTCGTAGCCGGGCACCAGCCGCTTGTAGGAGTTCACTGTCGGGTTCGTCACGGCCGTGAACGCGGGCGCGTGGTTCAGGATGCCGCCCATGAACTGGTAGGCGGTCTCGCTCAGGTTGAACTCGTCGTCGTCGTCGGCGAAGGCGTTGCCGTCCTCGTCGAACAGCGAGATGTGGCTGTGCATGCCCGAGCCGTTGATGTCGGCGATGGGCTTGGGCATGAACGTCGCGTGGAGGTCGTGCTGCTCGGCGACGGCACGGACGACGGCGCGGAACGTCGCGATGTTGTCCGCGGTCGAGAGCGCGTCGTCGTACTTGAAGTTGATCTCGTGTTGGCCCTCGGCGACCTCGTGGTGCGAGGCCTCGATCTCGAAGCCCATCTCCTCTAACGTGAAGATGATCTCCTTGCGCACGTCGGACGCGAGGTCCTTCGGGGCGAGGTCGAAGTAGCCGCCGTTGTCGTGCGGGATCGTGGTCGCGTTGCCGTCCTCGTCCTTCTCGAACAGGAAGAACTCCGGCTCCGGACCGATCGAGACGGAGTAGCCCATCTCCTCGGCCTCCGCGAGGACGCTCTTGAGCACCTGCCGCGGACCGCCGGCGAACGGCTCGCCGTCGGTGTCGACGATGTCACAGATGAGCCGCGCGGCGCCGCTGTCGCCGTCGCCGTCGCTGCGCCACGGGAGCACCGCGAACGTGTCGGGGTCGGGGACGAGCCGCATGTCCGACTCCTGGATACGCACGAACCCCTCGATGGAGGAGCCGTCGAAGTAGATGCCTTCGGTGAACGCCTTCTCCGCCTGGTGGGCGGGCACGGAGACGTTCTTCACGACGCCGAGGATGTCGGTGAACTGTAGCCGCAGGAAGTCGACGTTCTTCTCTTCGATCTCGTCGAGTACAGCCTGTTCCTCGGCCGTGAGGCCGCCGTCCGGTTTCGCTTGTTCGTCCGTCATGTTCTGGACGTTTGATTCGTTATCTGCCAGTATAAAGGCCTTATCGCTTGGCGCATGAACCGCCGGACAGGCAAAACTGCTGGACGTTCGTAAAATTCTAAACCCCCGAAAGCGTGGTTGGGTGTGATGACGTACGAAAACCTCGACGCGAAGCTCATTAACTCGCTGCTCAGCAACGGCCGCGCGAGCCTCCGGAGCCTGGGCGACGAGCTCGACGTGTCCGTGACGACCGTCTCGAACCACCTCCGCGACCTCGAAGAGGAGGGCGTGATCCGCGGGTACACGCCCGTCGTCGACTACGACAAGCTCGGTTACGACGTGACCGCGGTGCTCCAGCTCAAAGTCGAGGGGAGCGCGCTGCCGGACGTCACCGAGAAGCTGCGCCAGGAGAAGCAGATGGTGAGCGTCTACGAGGTCACCGGCGACTACGACGTGATCGCCATCGGGAAGTTCACCGACACGGACGGCATGAACGACCAGATCAAGTCGATCCTCACGGACGCCGACATCCGCGAGTCGAACACGAGCGTCGTCCTCAACGCGGTCACGGAAAACGAGCAGTTCGACCTCGACGTCGAGGAGTAATTCGCCCCGGATTCGGACCGATTCCCCGCCTACCGCTCTCGCCGCTCCGCCGCCGCCTCCAAGACCTCAACCGCCGGGAGCGGCTCGCCGGTCAGCGCGCGGATGTACGCGCCGCCCGCGATGGAGACGTGCGAGAAGTCGTCCTCGCTCAGGCCGTACATCTCGATGGCGCGCGAGGTGTCGCCGCCGCCGACGACCGAGAAGCAGTCCGTCTCGGCGATGGCCTCGAGGACGCCGACGGTGCCGTCGGCGAACCGCTCGTCCTCGAAGACGCCGAGCGCGCCCTTCACGAAGACGGCGTCGGACTCGCGGATCGCCGGCTCGTAGTCGGCGACCGTCGCGGCGCCCACGTCGAGGAACGCCTCCCGCTTCTCCTCGACGTCGTCGACGGCGACCTCGGCGCGGTCGCCGTCGGCCCCCTCGTACGCGAGGTCGCTCGCGAGCCGGACCGCGTCGCCGCGCTCGTCGAGGACCGACTCGATCAGCTCGCGGTTCCCCTCCCACTGCTCGTCGAACAGGTCCATCTCCCCCACGTCGCGCCCGACGGGGTGCCCCGCGGCGCGCAAGAAGAGCTCGCCGGCGACGCCGCCGAGGAGGAAGCGGTCGACGCGGTCGTCTAAGGCGTCCATCACGCCGATCACGTCCGTCGCCTTCGTCCCGCCGACGACCATCGTGACCGGCCCGTCGAACTCCCGGGTCGCGATGGCGGTGTTGGCCTCGTACTCCGTCTCCATCACGCGGCCCGCGTACGCGGGGAGGGCCAGCGGGAAGCCGACCAGCGAGGCGTGCTTCCGGTGGGCCGCCGAGTACGCGTCGTTGACGTACGCGTCGAAGCGCGGGGCCAGGGTCCGGACGAACTCGGTCTCAGCCTTCTCCTCCGGCGACGCCTCCGGGAGCTCGTCCTCGCACATCCGGGTGTTCTCCAGTAAGAGGACCTCGCCCGGGCCGAGCGCGTCGATGGCGTCCAGCGCCGCCTCGCCGTACGTGTCGGCCACGAACGCCACGTCGCGGCCGACGTGGTCGGCGAGGATGTCTGCGTGACCGGCGAGCGACGTGAAGTCGTCGCGGCCCGGGCGTCCCTGATGGGCCATGAGGACGACGCGGTGGTCGGCGTCGGCCAGCTCGCGGACGGTTTCGGCGTGGCGCTCGAACCGGCGGTTGTCCTGCGGCTCACCGTCCTCGATGGGGGAGTTGAGGTCCAGTCGGACGAGGACGCGACTGTCTGCCGGGAGGTCGTCGATGGTGTCGAAGGTGGGCATGGGTGAACGGTCGTCGATGGGTCACTTAAGCGGTGGCGCTCCGGGGCGCGGTGCCGTCGGGAAGCGGTTCGGGGCCGGGCGGGAGGCCGCGCTTACGCCTCGTCGTGGACGTACGCGGCCATGTCGAGCATCCGGTTCGAGAAGCCGTACTCGTTGTCGTACCAGGTGAGGATCTTCAGCAGCTTCCCGCCGGCGACGACGTTCGTCGACTGGAGGTCGACGTAGCTGGAGAAGGGGAGGCCGACGATGTCGGAGGAGACGACCTCCTCGTCGGTGTAGCCGAGGACGCCCGCGAGCGGGCCGGAGTCCGCGGCGTCGCGGAAGGCCGCGTTGACCTCCTCTTCGGTGACCGTCTCGTCGAGGCTGACGACGAACTCGGTGATCGAGCCGGTGGGGACCGGGACGCGCATCGCCATCCCGTCGATCTTGCCCTCGAGCTGCGGGAGGACCTTCTGTGCGGCGCCCGCGGCGCCCGTCGACGTGGGGACGATGTTCTCCGCGGCGGCGCGCCCGCGGCGCCGCTTGCTCATCGGGCCGTCGATGAGGCTCTGCGAGCCGGTGTAGGCGTGGACGGTGGTGAGGGTGCCGGCGTCGATGCCGAACTCCGCGTCGAGCACCTTCGCGACCGGCGTGATGGAGTTCGTGGTACAGGAGGCGTTCGAGACCACGTCGTCGCCGTCGTACTCGTCGTGGTTGACGCCGTAGACGAGCTGTTTGACCGGCTTCTCGCCCTTCGGGGGCGCCGAGATGATCACGGTGTCCGCGCCGCCGTCGAGGTGCGCGCTCGCGTCGTCGCGGGTGCGGAAGACCCCCGTACACTCCAAGGCGACGTCGACGTCGAGCTCGTCCCAGGGGAGGTCCGCGGGGTCCTGAACGTTGAACAGCGGGACCGACGTGCCGCCGACCGTCAGCTCGTCGCCGTCGCGCTCGACGCCGTCGAGCCGGCCCATGACGGTGTCGTACTTCGCGAGGTACCCCATGTCGTCGAAGTCCATCACGTCGTTGATCCCGACGAGCTCGATCCGCGGGTGCTCTACCACCGCGCGGAACACGTTGCGCCCGATGCGACCGAAGCCGTTGAGCCCCACCCGCACGACCTCGTCGTCGCTCACGTCGTCACCGGCAGACAGATACGATTTACTCATGTTCGAAAAAGCCGAGACGCAACTACTTAAATCCGGCCCAGTCGCGCCGAGACCGTCATAATCGTTGGAATTTGTTACGCTCGGTGTCGCCGATCGCCGGCGCGGTCGGCCGAGCGCCGTCGCCCGACGCCGACCGCCGGTCCCCCGGCACGGGGCGGATAGCGGCCGATACGGCGACCGACAGAAGGCTTATCGGGGTCACCGACTTCACGGAAGGTATGGACAGAGACGACCGCGACGATCCGTTCGGAGACTTCTTCGAGGAGATCGAGCGGATGATGAACGAGATGGCCAACGCGGACGCCCCGTCGGCCGACGACGCCGGGTTCGGCTCCGACACCCACGTCGACGCGTACACCACCGAGGAGTCGGTGCGTCTCGTCGCCGACCTCCCCGCCGTCTCGAAGGACGACCTCTCGCTGCGCTGCGACGGCGACGCGCTCACCATCTCCGCGGTCTCCGACCGGCGCGAGTACGACGAGACGGTCGAGCTCCCCGCCCCCGTCGACGAGCACTCCGCGGACGCGACGTTCAACAACGGCGTCCTCGAGGTCTCGTTCGACCGCGACGACGACAGCGCGTCGATCGACCTGGTCTGAGTCCGCGGCCGCTCGCCGCCGCTCCGTTACTCCCCGTTCGCCGTCCGTCGGATCAGCGCCGCGAACCGGTCGTAGAAGCCGTCCTCGTACTTCGTCGCGGCGTCGACGGTCGGCCGCGCGTTCGTCTCGTTGACGACGAGCCGGTCGCCCGTCGCGAGCAGGTCGACGCCGAGGTAGTCGATCCCGAGCGTCGCGGCCGCGCGCTCGGCGAGGTCGCGCGCCTCGGGGTCGAGGTCGACGCCGCGGGCGGTCGCGCCGCGGTGGACGTTGTGCTTCCACCGGCCGGCCGCGAGCGCGTCGTCGTCGAGGACGCGCTCGACCGCCCCGGCGTACGCGCCGTCGACGACCATCGCCCGGTAGTCGCGCGCGTCGGGGAGGTACTCCTGGATCAGGTACGACTTGTCGCCGGTGGCGCGGTAGTCGTGGATCAGGTTCAGGTAGTCGACGACGCCGAGCAGGGAGTCGAGGTCGGTCGCGGTCGCGACGCCGACGCCCCGGGTCGCGGAGTTCGGCTTCACGACGACGGGATAGGAGAACTCCGCGGCGGCGTCGACGACGGCCGACTCGTCGACGGGGTTCGACACGAGCGTCGTCTTCGGCGTGGGCAGGCCCGCGGCCGACAGCGTCGCGAGCACGCCCGCCTTGTTCCGCGAGGTCACGACCGCGTCCCGGCCGTTCACCCACGGGACGCCGAGGCGCTCGTCGACGACCGCGCCTTCCATCAGGCGGGTGGGGTAGACGAGTCCCACGTCGAAGCCGGCAAACTCGTCGGAGTCGGCCGGAACTCCCTCGCCGGTCTCGTCCTCCGAGACCCGCAGCGTCCGCTCTTTCGCCTGAACGTGGCCCACGTCGATGCCGCGGTCCGCGAGCGGCTCGCGCACGCGCTCGAACGTCTCCGCGTCGGTGGTCATCGCGAGCCGGAGCATACGCTCGCTGGGGCCCGTTCGGACTTAAAAACCGCGTGAGCGGTGCGACGACGGCGGCGAGCACACCGACAGGTTACGGTACGCGGTGGCGCGTGCCTGCGAGCGGCCGCCGGATGCGGTCGCGAGACAGCACGCGCGAGGTCGCCGGCGGCGGAGCCGCCGGCTGCCAGAGAATCTTCGATTCTCGCTGGGGTCGCTGGCTCCCGGAGCGAAGCGGTGGGTGCCAGCGGCGAGGCCGGGGCTTTGGAGGCGATCGCGGTCTACCCGGTGTCAGTGATTTATAAACACCCGACCAGGTACTTGACGATGTTCTCAACCGGTCTACGTCTACCGATCTATTGTAGGTGGCCTTCCTCGCGGAGCTGTTCCGCCTCGCTCTTCTCGTAGCGCCACGAGATGTCGGCCTTCTCGTCCTGCCAGTCCCACGGCTCGACGAGGACGATGTCGTCTTCGCGGATCCACACGCGCTTCTGCATGCGACCGGGGATGCGGGCGGTTCGCTGTTTCCCGTCCGCGCAGCGCACCTTGACCCGGTTCGCGCCGAGCATCTCGACGACCTCCGCGAACACCTCGTCGTCGTCGGGCATCCGGAGGTCGTTCCGACCGCCGCCGTCTCCGTTGCTCATGCGTACGCGGTGATACGCGCTCGTCGAAATAAAAGGGCCGCTCTCCGCCGGAGCGCGCATCCGCCCCTTTTAAGCACGACCGACGACCACCCGACGACATGCGTGACACGCTCGGACTCGAAGGCATCGCCGGCCTCCTCGCCGTCGTCGTCGCCGTCGGTATCATCGCCGTCCGCGACCCGGTCATCGCCGGGGCGATGATGGTGCTGATCGCCGGCCTCGCGCTGATCGCGAAAGGACTCGTCGACACCGCCATGCGGTCGTTCGGACTGAAGTGACGCCGCCGCGGTCGCCCCGAGCGCGGAATCCCGGCGTCCCGAAAGAGTCATAATCACCGACCGTTCCCCTCCGGTATGGTCGAAGTACCCGCCGTCGCGGTCGAACTCGTCGAACTCCTCGCCGTCACCCTCGGCGCCGGCGCGGCCGCCGCGGTCGGCGTCGTGCTCGAACGGTTCGGGCTCTCCGCGGTCTCGGGCGGCGACCTCGTGCTCGGCGCCTGGGCCGTCGGCATGGGACTGCTCGCGCTGTACGTCGGACTCGTCGGGCTCGGCTACGAGCAGGCGCTCCCGCGGCTGCGTCGGCTCGCGAGCGGCGAGTAGGACCCACTTCTCCCCTCGGTCCCGCACGCTCCCCGAGCGCTCACAGCTCTCCGTCGGCCGCCAGCTCGCGCACCCGGGCCGCGCGCTCGCGGATCGACTCCCACTCCGCGTCGTCCTTGTCGTCGACGTGCGAGTACATCAGCCCCATCCGCCCGGTGCCGCGCAGCGTCTCCTCGTTCTCCTTCAGGAAGTCCCAGTAGAGCGCGTTGAACGGGCAGGCGCCCTCGCCCGTGGTCCGCGAGACGGCGTACGGGCAGTCCGCGCAGTGGTCGCTCATGCGGTTGACGTAGCTCCCCGAGGAGGCGTACGGCTTCGAGGAGAGCACGTCCGTGCCGAACGATCCCATCGCGACGACGTTCGGCGTCGTCACCCAGTGGTACGCGTCGACGAACCCGAGGTGGAACCACTCGTTCAGTTCGGCCGGGTCGGCGCCGTACACCAGCGCGAAGTTCGACAGCACCATCAGCCGCTCGATGTGGTGGGCGTAGCCGTACTCGCGGACATGGTCGACCGCCTCGGAGAGACACCGCATGTCGGTGTCGCCGTCCCAGTACGCGGGCGGCAGGTCCCGGCCCTGCTCCAACCGGTTCGCGTCGGCCAGCTCCGGCATCGCCTCGCGGTAGACGTGGCGCACGAACTCCCGCCAGCCGATCACCTGCCTGATGAACCCCTCCGCGGCGTTGAGCGGGACGGGCGCCGGGTCCGTCGACTCCGCGCCGTCCCCGCCGTCGGCGTCGTTCGCGCCGTCCCCGCCGTCGCCGAAGTCGTCGAGCGACGCCGTCGCCCCGCCCGACGCGCCGTGCTCCGCCGGGTCGTACCCGCCCGGCTCGACCCCGCGCTCCGCGTAGGCGCGCTCGACCGCCCGGACCGGCTCGCGCGGGTCGAGCAGCCCGAGGTTGATCGCCGGCGAGAGCACCGAGTGCGAGAGGAACGGCTCGCCGGCGACCATCGCGTCCTCGTAGCGGCCGAACGCGGGCAGCCCGTCGCGGACGAACGCGTTCAGCGCCTCCAGGGCCTCCCCGCGGGTGACCGGCCACGCGAACTCGTCGAGCGAGTCGTTGCCCCACGTGTCGAACCGGTCGCACACCCACGCGTGGGTCTCGCGGGTCAGCTCGTCCGGCTCGAACGTCGGCCGCGCCGGCGGCTCCCAGTCGTCCGGCGGGGTCTCCTGGTTCAGGTCGTCGTAGTTCCACTCCCCGCCGACCGGGTCGCCGTCGTCCATCAACACGCCGGTCTCGCGGCGGACGTGTCGGTACCAGTTCTCCTGTCGGTAGCTCCGCTCGGCGGCGCCGTCGTCGCCGACGAGCGGTCCGTCGTCGCTCGCTCTCGACTCCCCCGCCCACTCGCGCCAGTCGCCCGGCGTCGTCCAGAACAGCTCGTTGTCGACGAGGTCGAGGGTCCCGCCGCGCTCGGCGACAAGCTCGCGGAGCCGCTCGCCGGCGCCGTGGCTCGCGGGGCGCATGAGCCGCAGTCGCGGGCCGTCGCCGCCGTCTCCTCCGCTCGGGTCCCGCTCCGCGAAGAACTCGTCGAGCCCCTCGCCGAACGACTCGGCCCGCACGTAGGTCACGTCGTGGCCGCGCTCGCGGAGCTCGTCGCGGAAATGCCGCATCGCCGCGAACACGAGCGTCAGCTTGTGGGCGTGGTACGGCCTCCGGTCGGCGAACCCGTGGGCCTCGATCAGCAGCACGTCGTCGGCCGCGTCGAGGACGTCGAGGTCGGGGTTGAGCTGGTCGCCGAGTAGCCAGCAGGTCGTCCGGTCGCTCACGGTACCGATCCACGGGCGCCACCGACATAGCTCCGGCGGCGCCGCGGATCTCCCCGATCGCCGAGCGTCCAGCACCGCCGCGGCATCCGCGGCTTTTTGTCGCCCCCGCGTGTCGGGCGGGTCATGGACGAGATCCTCACGAACTGGCTGCTCGGCCTGATCGCCGCCCTCCTCGCCGTCCTGGTGCTCGACTCGACCGGCCAGTCTTTCCTCGCGCCGCTGGCGCCGGTCGCGAACGTGCTCGCGCTCGTGACGTTCCTCGCGTTCGTCATCCTCACTGGCGCGTTCCTCGTGTACACCGCGTCGTTCCGCAACTGACGCGCCGACGCCCGCCGGCGGTCTGACCGATTCCCCGCGTCCCCCGCCGCCGCGCGTAGCTTTTTGCCGCGCCTCGCACTGATCGAGGCATGGAGTACACGACGCTCGGGAACACGGGGACGACCGTCTCGAAGATCTGCCTCGGCTGTATGAGCTTCGGGGACCCCGACTGGCGCGAGTGGGTCCTCGACGAGGAAGAAGGGAAAGAGCTGGTCGAGCGCGCGATCGAGCTCGGCGTGAACTTCTTCGACACCGCCAACATGTACTCGAACGGCGAGAGCGAGCGCGTCCTCGGCGAGGCGCTCGACGGCTACGACCGCGACGAGTTCGTCGTGGCGACGAAGGGGTACTTCCAGATGGACGAGTCGAACCCGAACTCGGGCGGGCTCTCGCGGAAGGCGATCGAACAGGAGCTGTCGAACTCTCTCGACCGGCTCGGCACCGACACGATCGACCTCTACCAGATCCACCGCTGGGACGACGACACCCCGATCGAGGAGACGCTGGCCGCGCTCGACGACGCGGTGCGGCGCGGCGACGTGCGATACGTCGGCGCCTCCTCGATGTGGGCCCACCAGTTCGCGGAGTCGCTCCGCGTCAGCGAGCGCGAGGGGTACGAGCGGTTCGCCACGATGCAGAACCACTACAACCTCGCGTACCGGGAGGAGGAACGCGAGATGCTCCCGCTCTGCGAGAAGGAGAACGTCGGCGTGATGCCGTGGAGCCCGCTCGCGCGCGGCTACCTGACGCGCCCCCACGAGGAGGTGGACGCCACCCTCCGCGGCGAGACCGAAGAGCACCTCTACGCGCACCCGTACCGCGAGGGCGGCGGGCGCGAGGTCAACGAGCGCGTCGAGGAGCTTGCCGCCGAGAAGGGCGTTAAGATGGCGCAGATTGCCCTGGCGTGGCTGTTCCACAAGGAGTGGGTCGACACGCCCATCGTCGGGACGACCAGCGTCGAACACCTCGAAGACGCGGTCGAGGCGCTCGACGTCGACCTCTCCGACTCGGACGTCGAGTGGCTCGAAGCGCCGTACGAGCCGGTCCGCGTCTCCGGCCACGAGTAGGAACGACGGGCACGGAGGGCCGCCGTCCGCGGCCTAAATGGTGTTTTAGGGATATGCCGGCAAGCTATTTGTGTGGTAAACAATAGCACGCACCTATGAGCGACGACGGCGACCGCTCCGCGGTCCGGTCGAGCACGGAGTACGCCCGCGCCCGGAGGCGGTGTCCGAACTGCGGCGACCGCGTGCCCGCGGCCGGCCGGAACACGGAGGCCACGGAGTGTCCGAACTGCCACCGCATGGTCCGGACCTGACGACCGGCGAGGCCGCTCGACGACGACGTATAAATACACCGTCGCGGACGCCACGGCAACCCTTTTCGGCGGCGCCGCCGAACCGTGGCGCATGGCAGACGACGACGCCACCGACCCCGAGAACGGCGAGGCCGGCGAACAGGGCGACGCCGCCGACGGCGACGACGGCGAGGAGAAGTCCTTCCGCGAGCGCGTCGAAGAGATCCGCGAGCGACGCGAGCAGGAGCGCGAGGAGGGCGACCGCCCCGACCCCGAGGAGATGATGGGCGGCGGCGGCCCGCCGGGGATGGGCGGTGGCGGCGGCGGTAACCCATTCGCGCAGATGATGTCCGGCATGATGGGCGGCGGCGGTCCCGGCGGCGCGGGCGGCCCGCCCGGCATGGGCGGCGGCCCCGGCGCGCAGGGCGAGCAGGGCGCCCGCGGCGACGACGGCGGCAACGAGGAACTCGTCCGCGAGGTGCGCCAGCTCCGCGACGAGGTCCGCGACGCGACGCGCCAGCTCCAGCGCATCGCGCAGGCGCTCGAAGACGACTGAGCCGCCGACAGTTCCCGCGCCGTCTTCCTCCGCTTTCGGCTCCCGAACAGCGGCCCGTCTGTCGGTCTTCTGGACAGTAGCGGTGCGCCCGAGGAGATCCGCGTGCCGCAAAAAATCCGCGTCGCCGACCGCTCGTTACCGCCGTTGCCCGTCTAACACTCCGACCAGCCGCACGACTCGCACGTCTTACAGCCCTCGGAGTAGTAGAGGTTCATGCCGCCGCACTCGGGGCACTCGGGCGACTCGCCCGCCGCGATGAGCTCCTGCGTCGAGTCGTCCGCGCCCGCGGCGTCGTCCTGCGCCGCCGGCCCGGGCCCGCTCGGAGCGTCGGTCGCCGTGCCGGCGTCGACCGCGCCCCCGTCGGTCTGACTCGGACGACCGGCGCCCGACGCGGCCTCCTCGACGTCGTCGAGGCTCTGTTGCTGCGGGATCCCCTTGTCGACGTCGTCGTCGAGGTAGCGCCGCAGCGCGGTGCCGATGGCGTCCGGGATCGACTGGATCTGCTCGCCTTTGTCCCAGGCGACCTTCGGGCTCCGGGTGCCCTGGAGCTCGTCGACGATCTCCTCGGGGTCGACGCCGGAGCGCAGCGCCGTCGAGATGACCTTCGCGAGCGCCTCCGTGAAGGAGTTGGTGTAGCCGCCGGAGTGGCCGATGTTCGCGAACAGCTCGAACGGCAGCCCGTTCTCGTCCTCGTTGATGGTGACGTACAGCTTGCCGTAGCCCGTCTCGACGCGCTGCGTGACGCCGTTCAGGGAGTCGGGACGCGGGCTGCGCTCGCTGTAGTCGATCCGGGGCTGCTCCGTCGCCTCGAGGAGGTCCGCGACCTCGGCGTCGATCGCCGCGCGGACGTCCTCGTTGTCGAGGAACGCCTCGACGCCGCCGAACACGTCGTTGATCTGCTCGACGATGGTCTCGGCGGCCTCGGTCTCGTCGGCGAACTCGGTGTTCTGCGCGCGGGTCGTGAGCACCTGCTTCGAGCGGGTGCCGTCGCGGTAGTAGGTGACGCCCTTCCCGCCGTTCTCGTAGATGTACTCGAAGACCTCCTTGGCGTCGCCGAGCGTGGAGTCGTTCGGCGCGTTCACCGTCTTCGAGATGGCGGAGTCGACGCCCTTCTGACAGGCGACCTGGACGCCGGCGTGGTCCTTCGCGGAGAGGTCGCCGGTGACGACGAACAGCTCGCCGATCGCGTCCGGCACCGTCTCTAACCCCTCGACGCCGTCGAACGCGTTCTCGGCCATCTGCTCTTGGGCCTCCTGCTTGACCGCGTCGACGTCGACGTCGTTGGCCTCCAGGGTGCGCAGGAAGTAGTCGTCGAACTCGACGAGCATCTCGTCGCCCTGGACGTCGTCGGAGACGTTCTTGTAGTAGGCGACGTTGTAGATGGGCTCGCAGCCGCCGGTCGTGTTGCCGATCATCGACGTCGTGCCCGTCGGGGCGATCGTCGTCGTGTTGTGGTTGCGGATCGGGAAGCCGTCTTCCCACTCGTCGGCGTCGAGCCCGGTGTAGTGCTCGAACCAGTCGCGGTGTTCGGTCGGGTTCGCGTACTTCGAGTCCGCCCAGTCGTTGAACGTCCCGCGCTCCTCGGCGAGCTCGTGGGAGGCGAGCTTCGACTCGTGGTTGATGTGGGTCATCAGCTGCCGGGCGATCTCGTTGCCCGACTCGGAGCCGTAGCGGACGCCGAGCTGGACGTACAGCTGCGCGAGCCCCATGATCCCCAGCCCGATCTTCCGCATGTCCCGGACCTTCTGTTCGATCTCCGGGACTGGGAAGTCGGACATCGTGACGACGTTCTCGAGGAAGCGCGTGCCGTACGCGATCCGCTCGTCGAACTCCTCGAAGTCGATCGCCTCGTCTAAGAACGCCTCGACGGCGTCCGCCTCGGAGTCGTACTCGTCGGCGTGCTCGTCGGACCAGACGCGCCAGTCCGGCGCGTCGAGGTCGGCGAGCGTCGAGAGGTTGATGTGGCCGAGGTTACACGCCTCGTACTCTTCGAGGGGCTGCTCGCCGCAGGGGTTCGTCGCGAGGATCCGGTGGTCCGGGTGCTCCTCGACGTCGAAGGAGTGCTCCTTGTTGATCCGTTCGAGGTATACGACGCCCGGCTCCCCGTTCTCGTGGGCGCCCTCGATCATGTGGTCCCAGATCTCGGCCGCGGGGACGGAGAGCTCCTCGCCGACCTCGACGTGCTCGCCGAGGCCGAACATGTCGTACAGCTCCTTCGTCTCCGGCGTCGCGACGTGGGGCTTCTCGGTGCGCGGGTTGGTGAAGGTGAACTCCTCGTCGTTCTCCAGCGCCTCCATGAAGTCGTCCGTGACGCCGACGCTGATGTTGAAGTTCGAGAGGTGGCCCTCGACGGCGTTCCGGAGGTGCTCGGGCACCTTCCCGTCCTCGTCGATGAGGTCGCGGGCCTCCTCTAAGGCGTCCGCGAAGGAGTTGTGGGTGAAGTCGTCGGGGTCGTTCAGGCGCAGCGAGTGGGCCAGGGAGACGTCCTTGTTCTTCGCGTGGATGAACTGGATGACGTCGGGGTGCGAGATGCGCATGACGCCCATCTGGGCGCCGCGGCGCGCGCCGCCCTGCGCGATGGTCTCGCACATCTGGTCGAACGTCCGCATGAACGTGATCGGCCCGGACGCGATGCCGCCGGTGGAGCCGACGGAGTCGCCGTACGGGCGGAGCTGCCAGAACGCGTACCCCATGCCGCCGCCGGACTGGAACACCTCGGCCGCCTCCTTGGCGGTCTGGTGGATGTCGGTGATGTCGTCGCCCGGCGAGTCGACGAAGCAGGCGGAGAGCTGCTGGAGCTCGTCGCCCGCGTTCATCAGGGTGGGGGAGTTCGGCATGAACGAGAGCGACTCCATCCCCTGCCGGAACGTCTCCGCCGTCGCCTCGACGTGGTCGCGCACGTCCTCGGGCAGCTCGGGGACGACCGTCTCGTACGCGAACTTGTTGACGTTGTGAGCGGTGAGCGTCGTCTCTGCGTCGTCCGCCGCGGTCGTGCCCGCGCCGAAGACCTCCTCGGCGAGCTCGTCGCGTCGCGGGTGGTCGGGCTTCAGCTGGTCGGGCGTGACGGTGACCTCGACGCCCTGCTTCTCCGCCTCGAAGACGGCCTCCGCGAGCGCGACGTTGCGCGCGACGCGGTCGAACAGCTCCTCCTGGTCTTCCGCCGGCTCGCCGTCCGCGTTCTTCCGGAGGTAGCGCGCGGGCAGGATGTTGTGGTAGGCGTTGCCCGTGAGCCGCTCCTCCATGGTGTCGCCCGTGGTGCGTTTGATCGGTAGCTCGACTCCGTCCGCGGTGACGCCGTCGCTGCTCATTCGGCGGCCACCCCGCTGGCTTGGCGTGGGATATGGGTCATCTGTAGTGTTGGTGTACTGGCGAGGCGGGCCCTTGTAGGTTCGGATGTTCGGACCCGCCCGGCATCTACATGTCCGATTCGGTATGTAACGTCGGTCCGGCGCGTCTGACGCTGACTACGGTACGTCGGCAAGGAACGGACTCCGTACACATAAGCATGGGCAGACCGGAGTGAAACTGGTCTCCGCACGGCCAAACCGAGCGACAGAAGCGGCCTCCCACCGGAACAAAAGGGGGGTTGCTAGGCGGTGATTCTCGCGGTAACGACGGCCGCTCGTCCCTCTGTGTCCGTCGTCGGACGGAGCGCGCGTCGGACTCGACGCAGTTCTTGCCGCCGATATATCAACGATCGACAACTGGGTCCGCCCTCGTCCCACAAGCTTATGCCCGGCCTCGCCGTGACCCCGGACATGACCGCACCGTCGCTCGCGCTCGCGGGACTCGTCGCGCCGGCACAGGCCGCGCTGCTCGGCAGTCAGGTCGGCCAGCTGCTGGTCGCCTTGGTCGCCGTCGCGCTGATCATCGTCGTCGGCAAGTTCGTGCTGAAGCTCGCGTGGCGGCTCGTCACGATCGGTATCGTCGTCGTCGCCGCGTTCTACCTGCTGTCGACGCTGGGCGTCGTATAAGGAATCGACGGGGCGCCGTCCCGCGAACGGCGCGGAACGGCGGACGGGCGTCCGGCTTACTGGAACGCGGCGCCCGGCTCGGCCTCGTCGCGGTCGACCTCCGACCGCTTGAACCGCTGTTCTATCTCCTCGTAGCGCTCGCGCGTCTCGGGGGTGACGCTCGGGTTCACCTCGCGCAGCGCGTCCTCGAAGTGGGCCATCGTCACGCGGACGTTGCCGACGGACTCGCCGACCTCCTCAGGGGTGACGCTGCCGATGAACTCCCGGGAGGCGTTCATCGACGCCTCGCGGGCGACCGCCTCGATATCGGCGCCCACGTAGCCCTCGGTCCTGCGCGCCAGCGCGTCGAGGTCGACGTCGTCCGCCAGCGGCTTGTTCCGCGTGTGGACCTCGAAGATCCGGCGGCGCGCCGTCTCGTCGGGGACGGGCACGTGGACGTGCCGGTCCAGCCGCCCCGGGCGCAGCAGCGCCGAGTCGATGAGGTCCGGGCGGTTCGTCGTCGCGATGACGACCACGTCCTCCAGCGATTCGAGCCCGTCGAGCTCCGTCAGCAGCTGGGAGACGACGCGCTCGCCGACGCCGGAGTCGCCGGAGTTCTTCCCGCGCTCGGTGGCGATCGAGTCGATCTCGTCGAAGAACACGATCGTCGGCGCGTTCTCCCGGGCCTTGCTGAACACCTCGCGGACGCCCTTCTCGGACTCGCCCACGTACTTGTTCAGCAGCTCCGGCCCCTTGATCGAGATGAAGTTCGACTCGCTCTCGTTGGCGACCGCCTTCGCGAGCAGGGTCTTCCCCGTGCCCGGCGGGCCGTACATCAGGACGCCCTTGGCGGCCTCCATGTCAAGCTCCTCGAACACCTCGGGGTACTCCAGCGGCCACTGGATCGTCTCGCGGAGCCGCTCTTTAGTGTCTTCGAGCCCGCCGACCTGGTCCCAGCTGACGTCCGGGACCTCGACGAACACCTCGCGGAGCGCGGAGGGCTCGATGCCCTTCATCGCCTCCTTGAAGTCCGCCTCGGTCACCTGGATGCTGTTCAGCACGTCGGCGTCGATCTCGTCGCTCTCGAGGTCGATCTCCGGGCGGATGCGCCGCAGCGCGTGCATCGCGGACTCCTTCGCGAGCGACTCCAGGTCGGCCCCGACGAAGCCGTGGGTGTTCTCGGCGTACTCGTCTAAGTCGACCCCCTCGGTCAGCGGCATGTTCCGCGTGTGGACCTGGAGGATCTCCTTGCGGCCGTCGCGGTCGGGGACGCCGACCTCGATCTCGCGGTCGAAGCGGCCGCCCCGGCGGAGCGCCTGGTCGATGGCGTCGACGCGGTTCGTCGCCCCGATGACGACGACCTCGCCGCGCTCCTCGAGCCCGTCCATCAGCGAGAGGAGCTGGGCCACGACGCGGCGCTCCACGTCGCCGCCGGCCTCCTCGCGCTTGGGCGCGATGGAGTCCAGCTCGTCCATGAAGATGATCGCCGGCGACTCCTCGGACGCCTCCTCGAACACCTCGCGGAGCTGCTCTTCGCTCTCGCCGTAGTACTTCGACATGATCTCCGGGCCGGAGATCGTGTGGAAGTTCGCGTCGATCTCGTTGGCGACCGCCTTCGCGATCAGCGTCTTCCCCGTGCCCGGCGGGCCGTGGAGCAGGACGCCCTTCGGCGGGTCGATGCCGAGCCGCTTGAACAGCTCGGGGTGCCGCATGGGCAGCTCGATCATCTCGCGGACCTGTTCGAGCTCGTCGTCGAGCCCGCCGATGTCCTCGTAGGTGACGTCGGGGCCCTCGCCGGTGCCGCCGGCGGTGTCGCCGCGGTCGGCGATCTCCTCGGCGGATATCTCCGAGATCGAGATGTCGGTCTCGTCGGTGATGACGACCGTGCCGCCGGGGCTCGTCTCGGCGATCTTCATCGGGACCGCCTGCGACTGACCGCCCATCAGCCCGAAGCCGAGGGAGGTCCGGATCGTCTGCCCCTCGGTGACGGGCTGTCCGGAGAGCTTGTCGCGGATGAACGGGGCGATCTGTCCCCGCACCCGCAGCTGGCTCGGGAAGGCGATCGTCACCGCGTCCGCCCGCGAGACGTCGACGTCCTCGACGGTGACGCGGTCGTCGATCCCCACGTCGGCCTCCTGCCGGAGGCGGCCGTCGATGCGGATCACGCCGGTGCCGTCGTCCTCGGGGTAGCCGGGCCAGACGCGGGCGATCGCGGCCCCGTCGCCGCCCTCGACGCGGACGATGTCCCCGCCGGAGAGCCCGAGCTCCTCGGCCGCGACGCGGTCGATCGCCGCGAGGCGGCGACCGGCGTCCTTCTGTTTCAGCGGCTTGACGGTCAGCTTCATCGCTCGCCCTCCACGGTGAGCACGCCGTTGTTCACGGCCGCGTCGGCGGCCGTTCCGGGCAGCTCGAACTCCGATTCGACCGGCCCGTCCGGTCCCTCCACGACGACGATCGCCGTCTCGCCGACGGTGTCGACGGTGACCGCGTCGTCGTCGGCCCCAAGGTCGGCGGCGACGATCCACTCGTCGTCGTACTCGTACCGGCGCAACAGCGCGCCGTCGCCGGTCGATCGGGTCTGTATGTGATTCATCCTAACTACGAGTTAGTCGCACAAGTATATAAACTTGTTGCTCAAAATCGCATGACGTGAGTGTTTCCGAGCGTATCGGTAGTGTAGCGGTTCGGATCGAACCCCCCGGCGATCGGCCGCCGTCGAGCGATCGGATCCGCGGCCGGTTCGGGTCGCCGATCCGCGCGGCGGCCCCTCCGGCGTTTATACCGTTCGCCGCCGAACCGCCCGGACATGGAACGGGTCACCCACGACGGCCGCGAGACGGCGTACCGCCGCTTCGACCGCGGCGGCGACGGACCGACGGTCTGTCTCGTCCACGGCAGCGGCGGCACGAAGGACGTCTGGAAGTCGCAGGCGCGGCTCGCGGACCGCTTCCCCGCGGTCGCGGTCGACCTCTCCGGGCACGGCGACAGCGACGACGCGACGGCATCCGTCGGCCGCGAGACCCTCGACGCGTACGCGGACGACGTCGTCGCGGTCGCCGAGGCGACGGACGCGACCGTCCTCTGCGGGAACTCGCTCGGCGGCGCGGTCGCGCTGTGGGTCGCCTTAGAGCGGGACCTCGCGCTCGACGGCCTCGTCCTCGCCGGCACGGGCGCGAAGCTCGCGGTGGCCGAACCGCTCCGCGACGCGCTCGCCGACGACTTCGCGCGGGCGGTCTCGCTCCTCCACGAGCCGGACCGGCTCTTCCACGACGCGCCCGCGGAGTACGTTGAGCTCTCCGAGGCGGCCATGCGCGCCTGTGGGCGCGCCGTCACCGAACGCGACTTCCTGACGTGCCACCGGTTCGACGTTCGGGACCGGCTCGACGAGGTCGCGGTTCCGGCGCTCGCGGTCGTCGGGGCGCACGACGGGCTCACGCCGCCGGCGTACCACGAGTACCTCGCGGCGGAGATCCCCGAGGGGGAGTGGACCGAGGTCCCCGACGCCGCCCACCTCGCGATGCTCGAACGGCCGGCGGCGTTCAACGACGCGCTCGCGGGGTTCCTCGGCCGACTGTAGTCGCCGCGGCCGCGCGGACCGCGGTCACCGGTCACCGCGCGCACGCCCGCAACTCGGAGGCACCCTTTTAGTCCGCCCGCGCGTCGCGGAGCCACATGGTCGACAGCGACGAACGGGAGCCGGACACGGGTCGCGCGGACGGACCCGGGGAGCGAGCGGACGCCGCGGGCACCCCCGCCGAGCCCGACATCGAGGACCTGCTCGCGAAGCTCGACGCCCTGAGCGACACCGTCGACGAGGGCCACGAGCGCGAGAAGGTCAGGCAGACCATCTCGCTCGTCGAGCGGATGCCCGGGACCGGCGCGCTCGCCGAGCGGATCACCAAGTACACCTCCCGGGACCTCGCCGAGTCGTTCGTCGGCGCGGTGCTCTTCGCGCTCCCCCTGCTCGTCGAGGGCGGCGTCTTCGAGATCGCGGCCTGGTTCGCGGCGACGACCGTCGCGGGCGTCCCCGTCCTCCTGATCGGCCACGTGGGGTTCATCTTCGCCGCGACCGCCGGGCTCCTCTACTTCGCCGACTTCCGGCAGATCGCGATCAGACACCCGATCTTCGGGCTCATCCCCCGCCGGTACGCGGGCGTCCTCCTCGTTTCCTTGGCCACGTCGGCGAGCATGCTGCTGTTCTGGGGGCGGCTCCACGAGGGCGACCCGACCGCGCTCGAACGGGCCGGGCGGATCGCCGTCGTCTGGGCCGCCGCCGCGTTCGGCGCGGGGCTCGGCGACATCCTCCCCGGCGAGTCCCAGGGCGAGGACCTCGGGAAGTTCGACCTCGACATCGGCGACACCGAGTGACCCGTCGCGGTCGCGCGCGGCGGAGCGGTCGGCGGTCGCCGCGCGGTCTGACCGAATCCGGTCCGGGGGCGGATCCCGACTTTCCACAGCTTTTTCGCCGCGGCGACCCTACCCGTGTTCATGTCAGCGCTACGCGACGCGCTCCGGGACCTCCCGGACGCGGTGTTTGCGGACTTACTCGAATCGGACGACGGGTACGTCCTCGTCGTCGACCTCCCGGGCGCGGCCGCCGAGACGACCGAGGTGCTCGTCGAGGACGGGCGCATCGAGATCGAGGGCCGCCGCGAGAAGGCCGTCCCCGACGGGTTCGAGTACGTCCGCGAGGACCGCCCGCTGTTCCTCGACGCGGAACTCCCCCTCCCGACCGACGCCGACGGCGCCGGCGCCGACGCCGAGATCGACCGCGGCGTCCTCGAGATATCGGTCCCCAAGCGGGAGCGGGACGTCTCCCGGACCATCCCCGTCGACGACGCCGACGACGAGGGCGACGCCTGACGGGTGGTCACGCTGGTCAACCTTCGCGCCTACTGGCGGTTCGTCGTCGTTCTGCGGCGGTTCTCGCCGCTCATCATCGCCTACTGGCGTGACCGCCGCCGGTACTTCCTGTTCGGCGGGAGCCGCGAGGTCGACGCCGAGACCCAGCGCGAGCGCGCCGCGGTGCTGCTCGACATCCTGCTCACCCTCGGCCCGACGTTCATCAAGCTCGGCCAGATCCTCTCGACGCGGCCGGACATCCTCCCGCCGGCGTACATCGAGGTGCTGGAGGGGCTCCAAGACGACGTGCCGCCCGCGCCGTGGGAGGAGTCGAAGGTCGTCCTCGAAGACGAGTTCGGCCCGGTCGACGACGTCTTCGACGAGTTCGACCGCGACCCGATAAGCGGCGCCAGCCTCGGGCAGGTGTACACCGCCACCTACGACGGCGACGAGGTCGCCGTGAAGGTCCGTCGCCCGGGCATCGAGTCGCTCGTCGAGGCCGACCTCCGGACGATCCGCTGGTCGATCCCGCTCATCAAGCGGTTCACCGGCGCCGGCCGGGCGTTCTCCTTGGAGAACCTCGCCGACGAGTTCGCCAAGACGATCCGCGAGGAGATGGACTACGCCCGCGAGCGGACGATGCTCGAAGAGATCCGTGATAACTTCGCCGACGAGGACCGGATCCGCATCCCGGAGACGTACGAGCCGGTCTCCGGCCCGCGCGTGCTCACGATGGAGTACGTCCCGGGCACGAAGATCAGCGACATCGACGCGCTCGACGAGGCGGGCCACGACCGGACGGAGGTCGCGGAGACGCTCCAGGAGGTGTACCTCCAGATGATCATCGAGGACGGCGTGTTCCACGCCGACCCGCACCCGGGGAACCTCGCGGTCGCGGACGACGGCGCCGTGATCTTCTACGACTTCGGGATGGCCGGCCGGGTCGACCCGTTCATCCAGGAGAAGATCGTCGAGTTCTACGTCGCGGTCGCGCGCCAGGACATCGACGCCATCCTCGACACCCTGATCTCGATGGGGACGCTCTCGCCGGAGGCCGACCGCGAGGTGATGGGCAACGTGATGGAACTGGCCATCGCGGACGCCAGCGGCGAGGACATCGAGCAGTACCAGGTGAACCAGATCATCGAGCAGGTGGAGTCGACCATCTACGAGTTCCCGCTGCGGCTCCCGCCGAACCTCGCTTTGGTCCTCCGGGTCGCCACCGTCGTCGAGGGCGTCTGCGTCACGCTCGACCCCGAGTTCGACTTCATTTCGACGGCGACCGACTACCTCCGCGAGGAGGGGTACTACGAGCAGACCGCCCGCGACCTCGCCGAGGACGCCGGCCGGCAGGTCCAGCGCACCACCGAGGCGCTGTTCACGGTGCCGCCGAAGGCGGACGAGTTCCTCGACCGCGCCAACCGCGACGACCTGACGGTCAACGTCGTGTTGGAGGACGACACGAAGGTGTTAGAGAAGCTGGCGATGCGGATCGCCTACTCCGTGCTGCTCGCCGTCGGCGTCCTCTCGGCGACGATCCTCTACTCGTTCGCCGAGAACTGGCGGCTCGCGGTCGTCGTCCTCGCGCTGGCGGCGCCGCTCGCGATCGCCCTGTACCGGTCGTTCCGGAAGAAGCGGGGCCTCCGCGCCACGCCGCAGTTCACCAGGCAGGGCATGAAGCAGCGACGCGACGACTGACCCGTCCCCTCCCGGAAACGGGCCGTCTCAGGCCTCTTCCGGCCGACAGATCCACACGTCTTCCGCCTCCTCGACCGCGTAGTCCCGCGCCGCCAGCCACTCGCGGAGGGCGGCGGAGCCGGACCCGAGCTCGGACGTGGTCTCCTCGGCACCCCCCTTCGCGTCCTCGGCCGCCGCCTCGGCGGCCTCGTGGACCTCCACGACGAGCAGCGGGCCGTGGGTCGCGAGCGTCGCCGTCGCGCCCCGGAGGACCGCGGCCTCGTGGCCCTCGACGTCGACCTTGATCGCGTCCGGCGGGGGGACGGCGCCGACCCCGTCTTCTCCCTCGTCGCCGACGCCCTCGACGAGGTCGTCGAGCCGGCGGACGGGGACCGACTCCGTGCCCGCGACGCTCGCGCCCCACCTGGTCGCCGACTCGCGGTCGAACGCGGAGCACTTCGAGAACGTCGAGCGGTAGAAGGTGAGCGTCGCGTTCGCGTCCCCGAGGCCGGCGCGTCTGAGGTCGATCCCGGCGCCGTCCCGGCCGCCGAGCCCGTTCCGGTCGGCGTTCCGCGCCAGCCGGTCCGCGCTCTCGCCGTTCGGTTCGAACGCGACCACCCGGCGGTCGGTGCCGAGCGCCAGCGGGATGGCGTGCTCGCCGACGTGCGCGCCCACGTCGAGGACCACCGCGTCGGTCGGCAGCCGATCGAGGGCGGCGAGCCCGGCGTCGTCGCCGTGCGGGTTCGTCGGCTCGTGGCTCCAGTAGGTGCCCGCGACCGTTCGCTTCGGGGTCGCGACGCCGAGCGCGTACGTCAGGTCGGCGAGCCGGTACAGCGTCCGGAAGCCGAGCCGCTCGACCCGGGCGCGCAGCGACGAGAGGGCCCGGCTCATCGCGGCGTCACGCCCCGACGACCTGGATCGGGACGAGGAGGAAACAGAGCGCGCCGACGGCGAACGTGGCGAGGCCGACCGCGAGCCGCGGCAGTCCCACGCCGTCCTCGTCGGCCGGGTTCGCCGGGCCGTTGAACGCGATCACCGTCGCGAACACGCCCCAGAACGCCCACAGGCCGACCGACTCGTTCAGGCCGAGCCCCCGCCAGAAGTGGAGGTACGCGGCGATCCCGAACAGCGCGCCGGGGACGAGCGCCGCCACCGTCTCCTGTCGCGGCCCGAGCATCGCCCGGACCATGTGGCCGCCGTCGAGCTGGCCCACCGGGAGGAGGTTCAGGAGCGTGAAGAACATCCCGACCCAGCCGCCGATCACGACCGGGTGGGCGCTCAGCCGCGGGTCGCCGTAGCTCGTCGGCTGGCCGAGGACGCCGGCGATGAGGTCTAAAAGCGGCGGGTTGTTGAAGCGGATCACCGGCCCTGAGGAGTTCGCGAGCTCCGCCGGCACCCCGATCGGGTCGAGCGAGAGCCCGACGGCGGTCACGGCGACCGTCGCGACCAGCCCCGCGATCGGTCCGGCGGCGCCGATGTCGAAGAGGACCTTCCGCGAGGGCATCCGCCCGCGGATCCGGATCACCGCGCCGAGGGTCCCGAACGGGAAGATGAAGGGGATCACGTACGGCAGCGAGACGGGGACGCCGTGGTACCGCCCGGCGGCGTAGTGGCCGAGCTCGTGGGTCATCAGCACGCCGAGGACGGCGGCGGTGAACGGCCACGCCTGGAGCACGGTGAGGGGGTTCGACTGTATCTCGGCGAGCGGGACGTAGTACCAGCCGTAGGCGCCGACGAACAGCGTCGACAGCACGGTGGCCGCGAACATGGCGACGTTCACCCAGGGGATCCCGTCGCGGCCGCGGTCGAACGGGGTCGCCACGACGACGTGCCCGTCGTCGACGGCCTCCACGTCGACCTCGTAGCCCGCCTCCCGGAAGTGGGGGGTCAGCTTCCGCAACAGCGTCCGCTCCGGGACGTACGACTCGCCGCGGTACCGCACGCGGCCGTCCTCGCGGCGGATCTCGTCGATCCGAAAGAACGTCCGGAGGGGCTCCGGACGCGGGGCGCCGTCGCCGGCCGCCGCCGCGTCCTCGTGTTCTGGCATCGTCACGTCGTAACTGGTCGGCGAGTATAAACCCCGCGTCGGCGGGCGAGCGAGCCGGAAACGGGGGACCGGTCGTCCGCGCGCCGGGGGCGGCGGACGCGTGCGGGGTCAGAAAGCGCGAGTCGGGGACCGAGCCGCGGGATCCGGTGCGGCGGTGTGCGTCGGGGGCGGTGCTGCGAGCGTCGGTCGGCGGACCGCGGGCGTCAGGCGGGCTCGACGCGCCAGGTCGTCGCGCCCGTGTACGACCACTTCTCGACGGTGAGCTCCGTCGCGGAGTCGCGGAGCTTCACCATCAGGGCGCCGATCTCCTTCGGGGAGAGGTCGACGTCCTCGGAGATGAACTTCCCCTTGAAGTACATCTCGCCGTCCTGGGCGCGGTCGAGCAGGTACTGCTTCAGCCGCTCTTCCTTGCTGCGGTCGTCGTTCGCGCTCGCGTTCGTGGAGGGGTTCGCTGTCGCGCTCATGGTACACCCCACGCTTGCCGCCGGAGGGTGTTATAAAGGTAACACCGTTGGGCGACGTTCAGGGGGTTTCAGGGCGTTTCACCGCTCGCTCCGAGCTAAAACGTGTCTGACGGACTCTTTACAACGGTTCCAGAACGGCGTAGAAATTTTATAATCGGTTCTGAGGGCGTTTTCGCCGCTGACCACTCGGTAAGCGAGTCACCTCTGTCTCCGCGTTCGCCGGGCGAATAAGCGGCAAAATGGGCCGGTTAGATCCGCCTCGGAGGGCCGGCGCGCTCCTCGCGCGCCCGCCGTGCGTCCTCTGTGCGCCCCTCGCTCGGGCCGTCCGCGGTCGCGATCCGGGGGCCGAATCCCCTCGGCGCGCCGACTCGAACTCCCCTCGCGGGCCGTTCAGTCCCGCCGGTGGACCCAGAACGTCTCCGACTCCGTCGCCTCCTTCTTGAATATCGGCACCTCGTCTTTCAGGCGGTCGATCCCGTCCTCGACGGTCCGGAACGCCTCCCGGCGGTGCCCGGCGAGGACGACGACGAACACGATGTCCTCGCCCGCCTCGATCACCCCGGTGCGGTGGTGCATCCGCACGTCGAAGACGCCGTCGCGCTCCGCGAGCTCCGCCGCGATGGCGTCCATCCGCTCCGCGGCGACCCCCTCGTACTTCTCGAACGCGAGGTGGGTCGTCCGGTCGTCGTCCGGGGCGTCGCGGGCCCGCACGCGGCCGGTGAACGTGGCGATCGCGCCCGACCGCTCGGCGTCCGCGGACGCCTCGACGCGGTCCACCAGCGTCTCGCGGGTGATCCACGGCTCGGCCGCGTCGAGGTCGGCGACGAGCCGATCGAGGTCGACCCCCTTGGCCGTCGCCGCGGTCGCGAGGACCGTCCCCGGCACGCTCTCGGGGTCCGGGTCGGCGCCGAGGAGGACCGCCGGCACGCGCAGCCGCGACTCGCCGACCGCCACGAGGTAGTCGTGGTCGGGGGCGAGCCCGTCGAGCAGGTCGTCGAACCCCTCGACTCGCCCCCGACCGCTCCAGTTCCCGTCCGCGTCGAACGCGATCTCGGTGTCCGCGTCGGGGCGCCCGGCGGGGTCGGTGACCCCGCCCTCGACCGCTCCGCCGTCGGCCGCCCGGTCGCTCGGGTCCGATCCGCGCGGGCGCGCTCCGTCGAGGTCGTCGCGTTCCACGACGGCGACCCGCCCGTCGAGCCGCGCCGCGAGCCGCCGCGCCAGCGCCGGGGCCCCGTCGCCGACGATCGATATCGGTCGCATACCCGAGAGCGGGCCGCGACCGGCTTAGGCGTTTCCCGGTCGCCCCGGACCCGCGGCCGCGGGGCGCTTCCGGCGCGTCCGGGCTTGGCAATCCTTAAGACCGCGACAGGGATACTCGTCGCCAATGAGAGTCGTCGTTTCTGTCGGCGGGAGCGTGCTCGCGCCGGACCTCGACCCCGAGCGCGTCGCCGCGTACGCCGAGGCGATCGAACGGCTGGTGGCCGACGGCTGCGAGGTCGGGGTCGTCGTCGGCGGGGGCGGCGTCGCCCGCGAGTACATCGAGACGGCCCGCGAGATCGGGGCCAACGAGGTCGAACTCGACCGGCTCGGGATCGGGACGACCCGGCTCAACGCCCGGCTGCTGATCGCCGCGCTCGGCGACCGCGCGAGCCTCGCGCCCGCGACTGACTACGAGGAGGCGGGCGCGGCCCTCCGCCGCGACGAGGTCGCGGTGATGGGCGGCGTCACCCCGGGACAGACCACCGACGCGGTCGCCGCCGCCTTCGCCGAGTCGGTCGACGCCGACCTGCTCGTGTACGCCACGAGCGCCGACGGCGTGTACGACGCCGACCCCAACGCCGACCCCGACGCGACCCAGTACGCGGAGCTGTCGCCCGCGGAGCTCGTGGAGGTCGTCCTCCCGATGAGCCGGGACGCCGGCGCCTCCGCGCCCGTCGACCTGCTCGCCGCGAAGCTGATCGACCGGGCCGGCATCCGGTCGATCGTGCTCGACGGCACCGACCCGAGCGCCGTCGTCGACGCCGCGCTGTACGGCGACCACACCGGGACCGACGTGGTCCCCGTCGACGGCGGGGAACCGAGCTTCTGGACGGGGGAGCGATGAGCGCGGACGACGCGGCGGACGGAGCGGCGGACGCGGGGAGCCCCGCGCCCGACGACTCCCCGCACATCCTCTCGGAGCGGGCCGCGCTCGACGAGGGGGCCGCCGACGAGGGCGACGGCGCGGCGGAGGAGTCCGGCGAGGCCTTCCACGCGTTCTGGGCCGACGTGGTCGCCGACGAGATCGAGGCGCGCGACCCCGACGAGCCGATCGTGATCAAGGGCGGCGTCTCGCCGTCGGGCGTCGCGCACCTCGGCAACTTCAACGAGATCATGCGCGGCTACTTCGTCGCCGAGGTGCTGCGCGACCGCGGCCGCGAGGTCCGGCAGGTGTTCACCTCCGACGACAAGGACCCGCTGCGGAAGGTGCCGCGCAAGCTGGCGAACGCGGACGGCGACATCGTCGGGCTCGGCGAGGTCGACGCGGGCGCGCTCGGCCGCAACCTCGGGAAGCCGTACACTGAGATTCCGGACCCGTTCGGCGAGGCCGAGTCGTACGCGGCCCACTTCGCCGGCCTGCTGAAGGCGGACGCCGACCGCCTGAACGTCCCCGTCGAGATGCTGTCGAACACCGACCTGTACGCCGACGGGACGTTCGACGACGCGGTCCGGACGGTCCTCGGCGACGTGGAGCGCGTCCGCGAGGTGCTCTCGCCGTACCAGGACAAGGTCGACGACGAGTACGTCCCGTTCAACCCCGTCTGCGAGGCGTGCGGGAAGGTCACGGAGACGGTGACGGGGATCGACCTCGATCGTGAGACCGTCGAGTACGTCTGTACCGACATGGACGCCGGCGGCAACACCATCGAGGGGTGCGGCCACGAGGGCACCGCGACGTTCCGCGAGGGGAAGCTCCCGTGGCGGCTGGAGTGGCCCGCCCAGTGGGGCGTCCTCGGGGTCGACTTCGAGCCGTTCGGGAAGGACCACGCGGAGGGATCGTGGCCCTCGGGCGTCGACGTCGCGCGGAACGTCTTCGGCGAGGAGCCGCCCGTGCCGATGGTGTACGAGTGGTTCACGCTCAACGGCGAGGCGTTCTCCTCCTCGGAGGGGAACGTCGTCACGGTCCAGGAGCTGCTCGACCTGATCGAGCCCGAGGTGCTCCGGTTCTTCTTCGCGCTCCACCCGAAGAAGGCCCGCGACCTCGACGTCGAGCGGCTCGACCAGCTGGTCGACCGCTTCGACCGGTTCGAGCGCGCCTACTTCGGCGAGGTGGACGACGAGGACCTCACCGCCTTCGCCGAGCGCGCCTACCCCTTCGTCGTCGGGCGACCCGACGACCCGCCGACGAAGCGGCCGATCCGGCTCCCGTATACCTTCGCGGCCGTCCTCGGGATGGTCGACGACCCGGACTTCCGCGAGCGCCTCGCCCGCGACGAGGGGCACATCCCGGACGACGCCGACGACGACGCGGTCGACGCCGCGCTCGCCCGCGTGGAGCAGGCGCGGAACTGGGCCGAACGGACCGGTAACGAGTACGACTACCGGCTCCAGACCGACCTCCCGGCGGTCGAGTTCGACGACGACGTGGCGGCCGCGCTCGACGACCTCGCCGACTTCGTCGCCGCCGGACACGACGGCGAGGAGATCCAGGGGGCGATGTACGAGACCGCGCGCGACCACGATGTCGAGGTCAGCGACTTCTTCGCGGCGGGCTACCGCCTCTTCTTCGACGACACGCAAGGGCCGCGGCTCGGCGAGTTCCTCGGCGAACTGGAGCGCGACTACGTCGTCGACCGACTCCGACGGGAGGCGTAGATGACGGAGGACCGCTCGCTCGACGACTTCGCCGAGGCGGCCGCCGGCGACGGCGACGCCGCGAGAACCGGTAGCGACGCGGAGCCCGACCCGGTCGACCCCGACGGCGCGAAACCCGACTCCGGCGACCTCGACGGCGCGGCCGACGCCGACCCCGCCGTCGCCACGTCGACGTGGCACGCCGACGGCGCGGCGTGCGACCGGTGCGGCGAGCGGGTCCACCGCCGGTGGCGGGAGGCGGACGCCTTCGTCTGCGCCGACTGTGCCTCCTGGTGACGCGCTTACCGGGCGGTCAAAGCTTAAGCCGTCGGCCGTCGAGTTGTCCCGTGCGAGGAAAATTCACTGGGGATAAAATTAAATATAAATGAAATATAATCCGGAACTGCTCTACGGGCGGTCGGCGACGGCGCTCACGGCGGCGTACCTCTGCGTCGCGGCGGCGTTCACGGTCGCGGTCGACCTCGCGACCGCGTCCGCGGTCGGATCCGTCGCCGACTGGACGCCGGCGCGCCTCGTCGGCGACCTGCTGCTCGTCGTCGGGTCCGGCGGGCTCCTGTACGGCGCGGTCACGCACCACCGCCACCGGGCGGAGACCGCCCGCCGGGACCTCGAAACCTCCAACCAGCAGCTACAGGTGCTGAGCCGCGTGTTCCGACACAACGTGCGAAACGACCTCAACGTGATCCAGGGGTACACCGACCTGCTCGCCGACCGGATCGACGACGAGCGGAGCCGGGAGTGCCTGGAGACGATCCGAGAGACGACCGACGACGTCGTCGAGATCAGCGAGAAGCTCCGCGTCGTCGAGGACGCCTCGTCCGAGCCGCCGGACGGCCGCGTCGACCTCGTCGACGCGGTCCACGAGGCGGTCGAGGTCGTCGACGCCGACGGCGCCGCCGTCACCGTCGAGACGCCCTCCGAGGCGTGGATCCGCGCGGACGACTCGGTCGCGTTCCCGATCCGCGAGGTGTTCGAGAACGCGGTCACCCACAACGACGGGGCGACGCGCCGCGTCGCTGCCACGATCCGCGAGAACGGAACGACCACCTGTCTGGAGGTGACCGACAACGGCCCGGGGATCCCTCCGGACGAGCGCGCGGTGTTACAGGCCGAAGAGGAGACGCCGCTCTCGCACGCGAGCAGCATCGGCCTGTGGCTCGTCAAGTGGATGTGCGAGACGCAGGGCGGCACCGTCCGGTTCGACGCGACGGACGACGGGACCACGGTCCGGCTCCGGTTCGAGTCCGCGGCGCCGCCCGCTACTCCAGTTCGGTGATCGTGACGGCGTAGACGGCGCCGCAGTTCCCGCACTCGACGTGGACGCCGCGGCTGGCCTCGCCGCGGGTGAACTCGGAGATCTCCTCCGAACACGAGCACTCGAACTGGACTTTCATTACCGTAACACCGTCCTTCTGATATTTAAATGAAACCGATGCGGAATCAACGGTGAAAACCGCCGGTCGCGGTACCACCCCGCACGGTCGGGGACCGCGGTCGACCTCAGTCGTCGTCGACGATCACTTCGACCGGCCCGTCGCCGTCGTCCGCGGCGTCCTCGTCGGACCCGCCGGACGCGTCGACGCCGGCCGACTGCTGCTGGTAGTAGAGCCCGCCGGCGACCGCGAGGACGATCCACGACCGCCAGTTGGCGAGGTTCAGGGTGTAGCCGATGCCGAACGGCTTCTCGACGAGCATGCCCTTGCCGGGCTGCCAGTACGACGACAGCAGGCGCCCGAGGCTCGGACGCTCGAAGTTGTACGGAATACCGAGAATCTCTCCCGACGACGGTTTGTCTCCCATACCAGTCCGTCTGTCCGCTGGCACTATAAATCGTGGCGCCATCGCTCGGCGAGCGCGCCGGCGCCGCGGCGGCGCCCCGACGCTCAGCGGTAGCGGCCGCGGTCCGCCACGTCCCGGAGCCGGTCGAGGACCTCTCCGTCGCCGACCGCCTCGTACCCCGCCTCAAACGCCGCTATCAGCGGGTCGGGATCGGTCGCGGTCGCCCGGATCGACCCCTCGAACACGTGGAGGTCCATCGCGTGGTCCTCGACGTGGCCGGTGTGGAAGCCGAGCCCGAAGTCGATGAGGTACGTCGCCGGCGACGGTGCGGACTCGTCGTCCGCGGCCGCGCTCCCTTCCTCGTCGGGCGACACGCGCACGTTCCGCGTCGTCGGATCGCCGTGGACGATCCCCGCGCCGTGAAGCCGGGCGAGGTGGCGACCGACCGCCTCGGTCGAGCGCTCGTCGAGCGCGGTCGCGAGGTCGCGCTCGCCGACGTACTGGAGCGTCAGCGTCGCGTCCGCGAGGTCGATGTCGTACACGAGCGGCGTCGGGACGCCCGCGCGGCGGGCCTCGCTCGTCAGCCGCGCCTCCGCGACGGTCCGGTCGCGCCTGAGCGTCCGGTCGAGTTCGGGGTGGCGGTACGACTTCTCGACCCGCCGCTTGACCACCCGACGGTCGTCGCCCGCGTCCTCGACCGTCACCGTCGCCTCCGCGCCGCGGCGGTCCGCGTCCGGGTCGCTCGTCGTCGCTGTCGCCGCGCTGCCCGCCGCTCCCCGGGCGACCGACTCCCCGTCCCGCCACGTCACCGGCACTTGGTCCGGTCGGAAGTTCGGGTCGACCGCGGACTCCGGGACCGGAATCGCGTCACCCGCCGCGGCCATCTTCGCGCCCAAGACGGCGATCATCCCCGCGTTGTCGCGGAGGAAGCGGGGCTCGGGCGCGTGGAAGTCGGCGCCGCGCGCCTCGCACATCGCGGCCAGCATCTCGCGGAGGCGGTCGTTCTGGGCGACGCCGCCGCCCAGCACGAGCTCGTCGGCGCCGGTCAGCGACAGCGCGCGCTCGGAGACCTCGGTGAGCATCGCGAACACGTGCTCCTGGAGCGAAAAGCAGACCTCCTCGACCGGGACCCCGTCGTCGGCGGCGTCGTTGGCGGCCGAACTGATACCGGAAAACGAGAAGTCCATCCCCTTGACGACGTACGGCAGGTCGAGGAGGTCGGGAGCTGAGTCGTCGCCGTCCCCGGCGAACTCGGCGGCCGCCGCCTCCACCTTCGGGCCGCCGGGGTGGCTCCAGCCGACGTGGCGCGTGAACTTGTCGATCGCGTTGCCGACGCCGGCGTCCATCGTCTCGCCGAGGACGCGGTAGCGCCCGTCGTGGTAGCCGAGCAGGTGCGCGTTCGCGCCCGAGGCGTTCAGGCAGACGGGGTTGTCGAACCCGGAGCGGTGCCGACCGATCTCCAGGTGCGCCACCATGTGGTTGACGCCGACGAGGGGCACGCCGAGCGTCCCGGCGAGCGACCGCGCGGCGGTCCCGACGATCCGGAGGCAGGGGCCGAGCCCGGGGCCGCGAGAGAAGGCGACGGCGTCGACCGCGTCCGGTCCGTGTTCCGCCTCGGCCGCGGTCAGGACGCGGTCGACGACCTCGGGGATCGCCTCCGACATGTGCTCGGCGGCCTCGCGCGGGTGAATGCCGCCGCTGTCGGGCTCGTAGGGATCGGACTCGATGAGAACTGAGTCGGTCTCGGCGTCGTACAGCGCGGCGCTCGCGCACCACGCGGTACCCTCGATGCCGAGAACGCGCATCCGGCGGGGTTACGCTTCCTCGGCGTCCGCCTCGTCGCCGCCGATCTTGTTGCGTTCGAGCATGTGGTCCTGCTCGACCTCCAGGGCGTCGGCCGCGGAGTCGTACACCTTCGCGTAGCCGACCGTCTTGCGCATGCCGAACTTCGTGTCGAGCTCGTGGACGACGACCTCCTCGGAGTCCTTGTCGAGCTTGGCGGCCAGCGAGTCGCGGACCGACAGCCGCGAGGGGGTGGCCTCCTCGTGGGTCGTCTCGAAACGGATGTCCGTGCGGTGCAGCATCGGGTTCTCCTCCTCGGAGATGATATCGACGTCCATGGTTCAGTTGGGCGTATATCCCCTCGAAAGCTGTAAAAGGATTTCGAAGCGGGGGTGTCGCCGTCGAACTCCCGGCCGACCGTCGACCGAGCGCCCCGTTCGGCGTCAGGATTTCAGTCCTCCGGGCCGTGGGTTTCGTTAGCACGCGAATGCCAGACGACGCCCGATTCGATCCGACCGAGCGCTCCGAGTACGAACTCACCAGGTCGGCCAACATCATCGTCCCGATGTCGCCGCTTCGGAAGGCCCGGATCTGCGGCGCGCTGGCGCTCCTCGGCTCGCTCGCCGCTCCCCTCGTCGCGACTCTGCCCGCGGCCGTCCGGGAGGCGAACTTCTCCGGCCCGCCGGCCGCGACCCCCCTCGGCGTCGCGGCCGTCGCGCTGGCCGGCACCGTCGCGGCCGGCGGGGCCGGCCTCGGCCTGCTCGCGCTCCAGCGGCGCCTCGCGCGCGGCCCCGAGCCGAGCGGCGACGCGGTCTGGTCGTTCCTCGCGGTCGAGGACGCGCTCACGGGGATCGGCTTCGTCACCGGCGGGCTCGGGGTCGGCGTCGGCCTCGCGCTGCTGGCGAGCGGTCACTGGGGCGTCGAGGCGCTCGCCGGACTCCGGCGCAACGGCGTCGAGCCGTACCTCTCGGTCTCGACGGTCCCGGTCACGCCGCGGCTGGTGACCGCCGTCGCGCTGGCCGCCGGGCTCGCCGTCCTCGGGGCCTCCGTCGTCGTCGACCGCGAGTGACGCCGACCGGCCGGGTCGGACTCACGCCGCGTCGGTGCCGTCGAACCCGTCCGGGTCGACGCCGAGGATCTCGTACGCGGCCGCGACGTCGCCGGCCAGGCCCTCGAACAGCTCCCGGGCCCGCCGCCGCGTCTCGGGCGTGACCGCGACGCGGACCATCCCCTCGCCGGGCTGGCCGTAGACGACGGTCGACCCGAGCGGCGCCGCGAGCATCGCCGGGAGCGCCGCCAGGTCCTCCTCGCCGGTCACCTCGATCGTCACCGGCTCGTCGGCCGCGAGCGCCTCGGCGAGCGCGTCGAGCAGCGCCGCCGACAGCGCAGCGGCCGGATTCTCGACGGGGACGCGCCGCTCGTCCGTCGCCGCGAGCGCGGTCGCTATCTCCTCGCGGACCGCCTCGCGCTCCGTCTTCCCGTCGACCAGCGCGGCGTCCGGGACGCGGCCCGCCTCGCGGAGGTGATAGGTGACAACGTCGCCGACCGCGATCAGCCGCGGGGGCCCCTCCGCGGGCGAGGCGTGTCGCTCGCGGGTCTCGTCGGCGGCCGCAAGGAGGGCGTCCGCGTCCGTCGTCACCGGGCCCAGCGGCTCCTTGAACGCGTCGCGCAGCGATTCGGGCAGCGTGAGAAGCGGGTCGGATGCGTCGCTCATCGGCCGTCGCCTCGGAACGGGTGGTTACCGGACCTTCAGCGCGTACGCGCCCGCGTCGGAGACGTTCATCTCCTCCGCGATCTGGCTGTCCGCGGGGTCGGTGACGATGACGTAGCCCGCCCAGTCCTCCGTCAGCGACGAGGACCCGCAGAGCGCGCAGGTCTGGGCGTCCGGGTCGTTGACGTGGTGGCACTCCCGACACGCCAGGCGGTCCTCGGCCATCAGTCGGCCTCCTCACCGGTCTGTTCGCGGTGTTTCCGCTGCCCTTCCAGCCACTCGTGTTTGCCGAGGCCGGGCTGTTTCGCCGTGAGCCCGATCTTCGAGTCGCGGGGGTTGCGCTCGTCGATGCTCTTCGTCACGACGCGGACGCGGACGGCGTCGTCGACGCCGAGTGTCTTGTCGGAGTCCGACGAGGCGAGCTGCTGGTTCGCGCCGTCGAACGTGAGGTACTCGTCGGTGATCTGCGAGACGTGGAGCAGCCCGTCCACCGGCCCGATCCCGACGAAGGCGCCGAACTCGACCGTCTCCACGACGGTGCCGTCGGCGACCTCCTGCATGTCGGGGTCGTAGGTGAGCGCGTCGAACTCCGCCTCGTAGTAGACGCCGGGGCGGTTGTGTAACACCGCGCCCTCGCCGATGTCGTGAACCTCGATGACGCTCACGACGCTGCCGACGTCCTCGTCCATCCGTCCTTCCAGCTTGTCTTGGAGCAGGGCCTTCACCCGCTCGTCGGTGACGTCCGCCAGGTGCTTCGGCGGGACCTCGACCGTGTCCTTGAGTCGAACTCGTTTGTACATGTTGTTGGTTGTCCGCGGCCGCTAGGGTTCCGTTATCGCCAGTGTGTTCCGACCCCTTAAACCGATTACTGGTGCGTCCGCGGCCAGCACCCGGTTCGCGAGGGGTCCGTCGACCGTGACGACGGCGTCGACCCGGCCGGCCGCGGCCAGGGCGACGAGCGCGTCGTCGGCGTACGATTCGTCAGTCTCCACCGCCTCCGCCCGCTCCGCGAGGTCCGCCCCGACGCTCGCGGCGGTCGCCTCCGCGCCGTTGCCGCCCTGGAGGCCGTCGAGCTCCGCGAGCACCGCCGTCGGCACCACGGCCTCGTAGCCGCCGAGGACCCGGTCCAGCTCCTCGAACAGCCGGAGGTCGGCCTCGACCGGCGCCATCAGCGCGCTCGTGTCGAGCGCGACGACGGGCGCGCCGCCGAGGGCCTCGGTTCGGGCGTCGCCCGCGGCCGGGGTCTCCGGACCGTCCGCGCGGGCGTCGTCGGCCACGCTACGCCAGCGTCCCGACGCCGATGAGCCGCCAGCGCGCGCCGACGCGCCGGTTGATCGCGATCTGGGCGCCCGACTCGGCGCAGACGGGCCGCTTGAGGCTCACCTCGCACTCGCCGTCGCGCGCGCTCGTGACGGCGCCGACCGTCGTCGCCGTGCCGACCGTGAGCATCAGCGGCTCGCCGGTGCTGATCTCCTCGATGTCGCTCTCGCCGCTCTCGTCGTCCTCCTTGCCGACGACGCGGTCGAGGAGGTCGACCGTCATCTCGAACTCCTCGCGGGTCGGCGGGAGCGTCCCCGGCTCGCCGGCGACCTGCCCGGCGAGGGCGTCGCCCTTCGTCAGGCTCGGGTCGAGCCCGGTGCCGACGCCGAGGAGGCCGCCGGGGTGGGCGGTGTCGACGTCGCGGTTGCCGGCCTGGAGCGACCGGACGGTCGTCTCCAGCGGTCGCCACTCGGTCTGCCCCTCCTCGTCGACCTCGCGGCCCGGCCGGATCTCTAAGCCGTCGCCGACGGACAGCTCGCCGCTGACGAGCGAGCCGCCGACGACCCCGCCCTTGAGGTCCTCGGCGCTCGCGCCCGGCCGGTTGATGTCGAACGAGCGGGCCGCGTACATCCGGGCGCTCTCGCCCGGGTCGCGCTCCGGCGTCGGGATCTCGGACTCGATGGCGTCGATGAGGAGGTCGAGGTTGACCTCCTGCTGGGCTGAGACGGGGACGATCGGCGCGTCCTCCGCGACGGTGCCCTCGACGAACTCTTGGATCTGCTCGTAGTTGTCGACGGCGCGGTCGCGACCGACCAGGTCGACCTTGTTCTGCGCGATGACGATGTTCTCGATCCCGATGAGATCGAGCGCCATCAGGTGCTCTTCCGTCTGGGCCTGCGGGACGTCCTCCGTCGCGCTCACGACCAGGACCGCCCCGTCCATGATCGAGGCGCCCGAGAGCATCGTCGCCATCAGCGTCTCGTGACCCGGCGCGTCGACGAACGACACCGTCCGTATCGGCTCGCTCTCGGAGCCGTCGTCGCACTCCTCGTCGACGGTGTAACACTCGGGCTCGTCGACACCGGGGCAGCGTCGGAACGTCGCGTCCGCGTACCCCAGCCGGATCGAGATACCGCGTTTCATCTCCTCGCTGTGCTGGTCGGTCCACGAGCCGGACAACGCCTGTACCAGCGTCGTCTTCCCGTGGTCGACGTGACCGACGAGACCGATGTTCACCTCCGGTTGTGTGTTGGCTTCAGTCACTGTTGGACCTCCTAACGGAGTAGTCTTATGCGAATTTCGCCCCGTGCGAGTGATAAAGTTGCTGTTATAGGTGCGAGAGTCGCCCGCGGGCGAGCCGACGGCGACCGTCCGAGTCCGTCCGGTTCGGGGCCGCGGCGGTCGCGGTCTCGCCGTTCACCGCGCGACCCGACACCCGGGTCGCGAACGGGCGCCGTCGGCGTCGGCGTCCTTCGACGCCGATTTACGCCTCACGCGGTAACGCGGACGCGTAATGGGATACGCGTGCCCCGTCTGCGACACGCCGCAGCGCGACGGCGAACACCTCGCGCACCACCTCGCGTTCACGGCGATGCTCCACGGCGGCGACCACGAGTCGTGGCTCGACGAGCGCGTCGACGACTGGAGCGACCGGGAACCGGCCGAACTCGCCGCCGAGGTGACCCCGCACGCCGAGGACGCCGAGTACGACGAGGTGTTCGAGGACACTGTTCCTCGCGGCCGCCCGGACGTCGGGATGGGGTCGGGCGGGAGCGCGTCCGGCCACGATCACGCCGGCCACGAACACGGCGCCCCCGCGGACGCCGGCGTGCCCGCCCCCGAGCAGGTCGACGACCCCGAGGTCGCCGAGGCGCTGCGCGAGGCGCGCGAGATGACCCGGAAGGCCGCGGCCGACGCGGACGCCGACCCCGCGACCGACGACGACGGCGACGCGTAGCGGAACGCCCTTCCCCGCCCCCGGCCAACCGCGCGTATGGAGACCAGAGGCACGTTCGCCCCCGAGACGCGCGCCGAGGCGCTCGAACGGTACGAGGAGGTCGGCCCCGTCGCGCAGGTCGTCGTCCGCGAGGCGACCAAGGCGATGTCGTTCGACGCCGACGAGTACGACGAGCGCGTCACGCCCGAGGTGATCCGGACCGCCCGCGACGCGACGTTCGCCGAGCTGCTCGCGGTCCACGTCGGCGACCGAGACGAGTTCGACGCGTGGCTCGCGGACAGCGAGTTCGACGACGCGGCCGTGACGCAGATCGGCTCCGACAACGTCGACAACGTCGTCTGGCACCCGATCCCCTTCGCGGACGCGGTGATCGCGGCGACGTACCAGGAGGAGCCGGACGCGGCCGCCAGCACCCTCCGGCGCAACGCCTTCGGACGCGTGTACCGCGAGGAGTTCTACGAGTCGGGCCGATAGGCCGACCGCGGCTGCGGTCGCCGACACGCCGGTCGCGAACCGCGGAGCAGCCGCTCGCCGAGACGAGCGGAGCCGCAGAATCGAACCGCCAACGCCGGTGCCGGCGCTCGTGGCGGACGGGTAGGCGCCTTACAGGCGACCGACGTTCTCGACCGTGACGGACTCGACGTCCTCGACCTGCGAGAACGCCTCTTCGACGGCCTCGGTGCCGCCCGCGCCGTCGGGGACGATGACGGTCGGGAGGAGCGCGACCAGCCCGAACGCGACGTCGTCGCGCTCGAAGCCGCGGATCTTCGCGCCCTCGGGGAGCTCCTCCTCCAGGCGGTCCTGGAGGTCGTCGAGGTCGACTTCGGGGCTGTTCGGCATGACCTTGATCTTGGCGGCGACGTCGCCCATCTTACGGCCCCCGGAACCCGCAGTCGTGGCACTCGTAGAGGTTGCTCTGCTTCCGGCACTTGGCGCACCGGTAGATGGTGGCGCCGCAGTCCGGACAGGAGAACTGCGCGGCGTTCATGCCGGACACCTGAATTCCACAGGAGACGCACTGCGGAGTCGATTGAGAGTCGCTCTGGCTCATACACGTACTCACCGGCGGCGACTTTTAACCGTTGTTCTTTTCGCCGGAACGGACCGTGGGGGCCGGTACCGTCCCGCTCGACGGAGCGCGAGGCGGCGGGGCGCGGGGACCGAACCGGGCCGTCACCCGACGATCAGCGGACCGATGAGGACGCCCATCAGGTGGACCCGCCGCGCGCCGACCCGCGGCGGAACGAGGCCCAGCGCGCCGGCGACGAGGAGCACACCGACGCCGTACGCGCCGGCGAACGCGTACGAGACGGCGGCGAGCAGTCCCAACACGCCGACCGAGAGCCGGGTGTAGTCGGCGTTGCCGACGACCCGGAGGTACGGGTCGCCGACGAGCACGACGAGCGCGAACCCGAAGCACGCGGCGGTCGCGGCGGCGACGAGCAGCACCGGCAGTGCGAACGGCACGCCGGCCCGATCGATGGCGACGGTCACGCCCGTGCGCGGCGTTCCGAGCGCGACCAGCGCGAACAGCGCGAATATCGTGTTCGCCGTGTTCGCGCCGCTCGTCGCCACGACGAACCCGCGGTCGGCCGACGCGCGCGGCACCGCGGGCATCGCGGCCACGGCGGCGATGGCGGCCGACACGCCCGGGACGTACCCCACCACCGCGCCGGCGAGCGACCCCGCCCCCGCGCTCGTCCCGAGGTCGCGCGCTCGCATCGCGATCCGCGGGTCCGCCTGCGGCGGGACCCCCTCGCCGCCGAGCGCCTCCACGAGGACCGGGACGCCGAACAGCCCGGCGAACAGCGGCGCGAGGACCCCGCCGGTCGACAGCGGCGCGGCGGGGTCGGCGTCGAGCGTCGCGAACCCGAGCGCGGCGCTCGCGAGGAAGGCGACCAGCCCGCCGACCGCGGCCCGCCGCGACGACTCGGTGAGGACGAGCAGCGCGACGACGCCCCCGAGCAGCAGCGGCAGGTGCGCGCGCAGCGCCGGGTACCACCGCACCATCAGCCACGTGACCGGGACCGCCAGCGGCACCGCGAGCGCGACCGCCAGCCCGGAGCCGAGCGCGGAGAGCCGGACCGCCTCCCGACCCCGCCCCGCGATCACCAGCCTGTGGCCGGGCAGCGCCGCCACCGCGGTCGCGGCGTCGGGCACGCCGAGCGCGAGCGCGGGGACGATGTCGAGGAACGAGTGGACGACGCCCGCGCCGAGCATCGCGACGCCGACGAACAGCGGATCGGCCGGCACCGACGGGGCGAAGCCCGCGAGGAGCAGCGCGAAGTTGTTCGCGTGGAGCCCGGGCACCAGCCCGCTCGCGGTCCCGAGCGCGACGCCGCCGAGCAGGAACGCGAGCGCGCCCGCCGCGAACGTCGGGTCGACCACCGGTCGCACGAGCGCGTCCATCGAGGCGTGATGGCCGCGGCTCCGGGCTTAAGGTGTGGGGCGCCGCGACGGGTCGCAGAATCAGTGCGAGTCGAACCGAGCGGTTACGCCGTCTGCGCGGCCTGCGACTTCTTCTGGGTGACGTAGCCGGCGATGCGGTTGCGGACGCCCTTCGACTCGACGGTCGTCAGCGCCGTGACGCTCTCCTTGTTCGTCTCGAAGTCCGTATTGAACGAGTCGGGATACCGCTCCAGCAGGGCGTTCCCGAGCTGTTTGATGTACTTGGGTTTGATGGCCATACCGAGCGGTACCGGAGGGGCGAACTAAAAGGGTTCGTTCCGCCGCGAGCGGCCGCGAGCCGGAGTCGCGGCGGGGTTCGCCTCGTCGCGCTCCCTCCGGGTCACTCGTCGCCCGCGCGCTCGCGCCACCCGGTCGCCTCGTCGATCCGCGCGAACGCCTCGCGCTCGGCGGGGCCGCCGCAGCGCTCGACCACGTCGGCGAAGTACCGGAGGCGGTCGAGCAGTTCGCCGGTGTCGAACGCCGGCACGTCGAGCCGCGAGGCGGCCACCGTGGCGTCGACGACCGCGCCGAACCCGCGGTTCACCGTCGGCACGCGCTCGCTCACGACCGCCGACTCGACCGGCGACAGCTCCCAGGTCCGTACCGTCGTGTCGCCCTCGCTCTCGGCCGCGACCGCCTCGGCCTCGACCTCGACCCACGCGTCGGCGCTCGGGAGGACCGGGTCGTCGGCCTCGCGGACCGTGAGCGCCGCGTCGACGAACGTCCGCGGGTCGACGGTGAACTGGACCACGCCGCCGCCGCGCTCGCTGAAGTTCCGCCACGTGCGGGTGCGCCCGTAGGTGCGCGCGGTGACCGGATCCCCTGGTTCGTCCGGCGCGTGGAGCCCGAGCGCCGCGACGTTCCACCGGTCGTTCGGGCCCAGGGTCGTCACCACGGACTCCGTGACGCCGCGGAGCGCGACCGGCCAGCCGTCGGGGACGACGCCGTCCCGACCCCTCCGACCCCCGTCGCTCACGGCGCCACCTCCGCGCCGCGCCGGAGCGCGACGAACAGCGCCGCGCACGTGAGGTCGGCGGTCGTCCCGGGGTTGATCCCCTCGTCGACGAACTCGTCCGCCAGCGACTCCGCGGCGTCGAGGTCGGCGCCGTGGACGGCGTCGGTCGGGACCGCGTCGACGCCGCCGACCGCTCCTGATCCCGCTGATTCGACGCCCAGCAGCGTCGCCGCCCGCTCGCTCGCCTCGCGCGCCGTCGCCGCCCCCCGCGTCGACGCGACGAGGGTGTCCGGCTCGGCGGCGAGCAGCCCCAGGAACGCCCGCGCCGCCCGGTCCGCGAGCGGTCCCTCGTCGCTCAGGATCCACTCGGCCGCGCGGAACGTCCGGGGGAACCCCTCGGTCCACTCGGCGGCGTTGCGGTCGGGGACGCGGTCGCCGGCTCCCTCGTCGTCGTCGGTCCCGCCCGCCGGGTCGGCCGAGAGCGCCAGCACGTCCCGCAGGGTCGCGCCGCGCTCGCGGATCGCGGGCTCCGCGTCGCTCCCGCGGCGCACGTCGAGGTCGTCCGCGCCCGGCGGCGGGTCGTCGACCGCGACGTCGACGGCCTCGAACGCGCGGTAGAAGGCGACCGCGTCCTCGACGGTCGTCGCCCGACAGAGCGCGTCGAGGCCGGCGGGCGAGAGGTCCCGGCCCGGGTCCGCGGCCGCACGCACCAGCGGGACCAGGAGCAGCAGACAGCCGAACTGGGTGTTCGTCCCGGCGCGGTCGGCCATTCCCCGCACCGCGCGCTCGAAGGCGTCGCCGACCGCGGGGCCCGCGCCACCGGCGGTCCCCCTCGCGGCCCGTTCGAGCCCCGGGCGCGCGCCGACGGCGCCGCCGAGGAACGCCTCGAACCGCAGGTCGTCGAGGTCGCGGCGCCGGTCGACGTTCCCGGGCTTCGGCGTCCCGGCCACCTCGACGAGGAGCGCGAGCGTCGCGTCGTCGACGGGGTCGGTCACGGCGACGCCCCCGGCCCGGGCTCGGGCCCGCGGGCCTCGCGCGGGAGCCCCCCGCTCCGCCACGCCTCCACCGCGTCCGCGACGCGCGCGAGGACCGGCGGGTCCTCCGTCGGTCGCCCGACGCTCACCGCGTCGGCGCCGTGTCCCCCGTACTCGGCGACCGTCTCGCGGCCGCGGACGCCGTTGTTGGCCACGAGCGTCAGGTCGGCGAGCGCGGTCCCCTCGCCGTCCCGCGCCGCCGCCGCGTCGACCGCGGCCGCCAGGTCCGCGATCACCGCCTCCGAGTCCATCGCGTCGACGTGGAGCCAGTCCGCGCCCGCGGCCGCGACCCGCTCCGCGACCGCGACGAGGTCGACGCCCGGCACCTCGGCGCGGACCTTCACGCTCGTCGTCGCGCCCGCCTCGGCCGCGGCGGCGACGTACCGCGCGAGGCGGTCCGGCTCGCGGAGCAGCGACTCGCCGCAGCCGACCGCGCGCAGCTCCGGCTGCCGGCAGTGGGCGTTGACCTCGCAGACGGCGCCGCGGTCGGCGCAGACGCGCGCGACCTCCCGGACCGGTCCGGGCGCCGCGCTCCGGACGTTGATCCCGGGGCGGACGGGCGCGTCGGCGACCGCGTCGAGCTGGTCGGCGACGAACGCGACCGGGTCGGCGGGGAGGAACTCGGAGCGGCCGCGCGCGACGAGGTCACGGGCGGCCGCCCGGCTGGCCGGGTCGAGCGCGACCCCGCCGAGGAGCGCGGCGTCGACGTGCGGGGCCGCGGCGCGGGCCCACGCGGCGTCGGCGGCGCCGCTGAGGCTCGCGGCGACGAGGAACGGATCGCCGTCGGTCGGCGCGCCGCTCCCGCCGTCATCGCCCTCGGCTGACGCTTCCCGCTCGCTCCCGCTCCGGGTCACTCCGCGCCCTCCCGCGGCGGCGGCGCGTCCGCCGCGTCGTCGTCGACCGCCGCCAGCGCGCGCTCGCAGGCGCGAGCGATGCGCTCGGCGTCGTCCGCGTCGTCGATTTCGGTGTCGGTGCGCTCGACGTGTCGGTCGAGTTCGGTCGGGTCCGCGTCGTCGAGGACGAACGCGTCCGCGAACGGGTACGCCGCCGCCACGCCCGCGGTCGAGGGCTCGCGACCGACGCCCGCCATCAGGTCCGCCGCTGGCCCGGAGAACACCTCGTCGCCGACGAACGGCGAGACGGCGACGACAGGCGTCTCCCGGAGCGCCCGCTCGAACCCGGGGAGCGCCAGCATCGGCCCGATGCTCGTCACGGGGTTCGAGGGACCGATCACGACCGGGTCGTCGAGCGCCGCCAGCACGGCGTCGGTCGGCTCGGCGTCGTCCGCGCCCCGGAACTCCACGTCGGCGACCGCGGGCTCGCCGCGCCCCGCGACCCAGTACTCCTGGAAGTGGAGCGTCTCGCCGGCCTCGGTGTGGACCAGCGTCGCGACCGGGTCGTCGGACATCGGGAGGAGGTCGACGTCGAGGCCGAAGGCGTCCGCGAGCGTCCGGACCGCGGCCGTGAGCGTGTGCCCCTCGTCGAGCAGGCCCGTCCGCGTGAGGTGGACCGCGCGGTCGCGGTCGCCGATCTCCATGAACTCGGCGACCGCCGAGAACCGCCGCCACCGGGCGATCTCCCGGCCCGCGGTCTGCGCGTCGGCGTCGAGGTACCGGGGGCCCGCTTCGAGTCCGGCCGCCTCGGCGAGCCGGCCGAGCTCCGCGTGGGTCGCGGTCGTGTCGTCGTTGATCCCCCACCACGTCTCGCGGTCGAGGACGCCGCCGCCCGCGAACAGCACGGTGTCGACGTCCGGGCAGACGAGGTGGCCGCCCAGCTCCACGTCGTCGCCGGTGTTGGCGACGACCGCCGTCTCGGCGGGCTCCCACACCCGGGCCGCGCCGTCGAGGAGCTTCGGCGTGCCCGTTCCCCCGGCGAGGAAGGTTACCATACCGGCGCAAGGCGACGCCCGGATTTGTATCCTCGCCTCGCGCGGCGGCCCCGACGGCCAAACAACTATTCGCGTGGGGACGGTGGGACACGACGATGAGTGCCGGTGAGCGCGCGCCAGCCGCCGAACTCGGGCTGCTGGACGCGACGATGATCGGGATGGGGGCGATGATCGGCGCCGGGATATTCGTCTTGACCGGGCTCGCGGCGGAGATCGCCGGGCCCGCCGCGATCCTCGTCTTCGTGTTCAACGGGATCGTCACGGCGTTCACGGGGCTCTCGTACGCCGAGCTCGCCGCCTCGATCCCGAAGTCCGGCGGCGGGTACGCCTTCGTCCGCGAGACGTTCGACGACCTCCCCTCGTTCCTGATGGGGTGGATGCTCTGGTTCGCGTACATGATCGCGGGCGGGCTCTACGCGCTCGGGTTCGCGCCGAACTTCCTGGAGCTGCTCCACGTCTACGGGGTCACGGCCGCCCCGGGACAGGTCGGCGCGATCGCGGTGCCGCTCCTCCCGGTGTCGGTCCCGGCGGCGGTCGGGCTCGCGCTCGTCGCGGTCGCGCTCCTCGTGACGGTCAACGCCCTCTCGACGGCCGCGAGCGGCAGCGCGGAGACGCTGTTCACGGCCGTCAAGGTCGCCATCCTCGTCGTCTTCGTCGCCTTCGGGTTCCTCTCGGCCGGGGGCGGCGGGGAGACGAGCTTCACCTTCCAGCAGTTCGACCCGCTGTTCCCCGCCGGGAACTCCGCGTTCTCGATCCTCCCGGCGATGGGCCTGACGTTCATCGCCTTCGAGGGGTACGACCTCATCACGACCGTCACCGAGGAGGTCGAGAACCCGCGCGAGAACATCCCGCGAGCGATCTTCTACAGCCTCGGGGCGACCGTGGTCGTCTACGCGCTGGTGGTCGTCGTCGCCATCGGCACCCTCGGCGCACAGGGGCTCGCCGACGCCGGCGAGGCGGGGATCGCGCAGGCCGCCACCTCGTTCATGCCGACGGGGCTCCCGATCATCCGGAACGGCGGCGCGCTCATCGTCTTCGGCGCGGTCTTCTCGACGCTGACGGCGCTGAACGCGGTCGTCATCGCCTCCTCGCGGGTCGCCTTCTCGATGGGGCGGGAGGGGCAGCTGCTCCCGCGGATCGGTCGCATCCACCACCGGTACGGAACCCCGTTCTTCGCGATCCTCCTCAGCGCGGTCGTGATGCTCGGGTCCGTCGTCCTGCCGACCGAGAGCGCCGGCAACGTCTCCAGCCTCTTCTTCCTGCTCTCGTTCATCGTCGTCAACGCGGCCGTGATCAAGCTCCGCCGCGACCGCCCGAACATGCGCCGCCCGTACGAGATGCCGTACTACCCCATCCCGGCGGTGCTCGGGATCGCGTTGAACCTCCTGCTCACCGGCGTCCTCGTGGTGTACCTCGTCCGGACCGACCCCCTCGCGCTGGCGCTGAGCGTCGGCTGGATCCTCGCGGGCGTCGCCGCGTACTACGCCCTGCGCGGCCGCGGCGAGGGCGCGGCGCCGGGGAGCACGGACAGTTCTAATGCGGAGGCCGGCGACGGCTGACACATGGACGGGAACTTCCGGATCGTGATCGCCGGCGGCGGCCGCGTCGGGAACCGGGTCGCCCACATCCTCGACGACAGGGGACACGACGTGACCGTCGTCGAGCGGGATCCAGAGCGGGCGGAGGCGCTCTCGGACGACTACGTCGCCACGGTGATCGAGGGCGACGCCACGCGCCCGGGCGTCCTCGAACAGGCTGGGTTAGAGCGCGCCGACGTGGTCGCCGCGCTGACGAGTCAGACCGGGACGAACCTGGCGGTCTGCCTGTTGACCCGCGAGCTCGCCCCGGACACGCAGACGGTCGTCCGGACCGAGAGCGAGCCGGGCGCGGAGTTCGACCGCTTCGTCGACGAGGTGATCTTCCCGGAGCGCGCCGGCGCGCGCGCGGCGGTGAACGCGATCGAACCCGACGTGAGCGCGCTCGAAGACGTCACCGGGACGCTCGACATCCTGGAGGTCCACGTCGCCGACGGCGCGCCCGTCGCCGGGCGCTCGCTCGACGAGGTGGCGCTGCCCCGCGGGAGCCTGATCGTCTCCGACGCCGCGGGCGACACCCTCGCGGGCGCGGAGACGGTGCTTCACGCGGGCGAGTCGTACCTCGTCGCCGTCGAGCCCTCCGTCGTCGACGAGGTGCTGAACCTCTTCGGCGGGTAGGCGCCGGCGGGCCGAGCCGGTGAGCCGCGCCGGGCGGCGACGGACCCGCCCGCCTCACTCGCCGAGCGCGACGCTCGTCTGCATCCCCTCGGTGTTGAACGCGCTCCCGGCGGCCTCCGCGCCGGTCGCCGTCGGGTCGAGGACGATGACGCCCGCGCCCGAGCCGGTGACCGCCTCGAACTCCTCGATCGCGCGGTCGGCCGCGGCCTGCGCGCCGAGCCCCTCGTCGAGGAAGTCGACCGCGCGCCGCGAGAGCGTGACGCGCGCGATGTCCTCGCCCGCGCCGGTCGCGCTCGCGCCGCCCGCCTCGGTGCAGAAGAAGCCCGAGCCGACCTGCGGCACGTCGCCGACGCGCCCCGCGAGCGCGAACGACCGCCCGCCGGTGGAGGTGACCGCGGCGACGCGCTCGCCGTCGGTCGCGACGGCGCCGACCGTGTCGTGATCGGGTGCGCGGCCCGACTCGGCCGCTCCCGCTTCCTCGCCGTCTCTCTCCGCCGCCTCCCAGCCGTCGCCCTCGCCGTCTCCCGCCCCGCCCGCCTGGTCGTCGCCCGACCCGAACCGCGAGGCGAGCCAGTCGAGGTGGTCGCGCGGCGACCCCCGCGGCGGCTCCTCGGCCTCGTACCGCTCGCGCGTCTCGTCGGTGAGCAGGTCGGCATCGGTCTCGATCCCGAAATCGGCCGCGAGGTCGACCGCGTGCTCGCCCGAGACGAAGCCGTGCGGCGTCTCGGAGTGGACGACGCGGGCGACGCTCGCGGCGTGCTCGACGCCCGGCATCGAGCAGGCCGCGCCGACCTCGCGGTCCGCGGTCATCACGCCGGCGTCGGTGCGGACGACGCCGTCCGACTGGACCGCGCCGCCGACGCCCGCGTTGAACCGCGGGTCCGATTCGAGGACGCCGACCGCCGACTCGACCGCGTCGAGCGGCGTCGCGCCCGCGGCGCCGCGCGCGGCCGCCTCGTCGAGGACCGCCTGTCTGGGCTCCGGGTCGTCCGGGGCGCCGCCGGCGCCGCCGTGAACGATGACTCGCATACCGGGGGCACCCGCGGCGGCCACATAAGCGCCCGGAAGGCGGCGGCCCGCTCGGGCGTTCGCACGCGCACCGCGAGACCGGGAGACCGAGGCCGACGGGCGCGGGACGCGCTCGCGCCCGACCCCGTGACCGCCGGCGTTTACTCCCCGCCGCCCGAAGCGAGCGACGTGACCGATTCGGATCCGACCGCGGGGTCGCGGCGTCCGACGCCGGTGTCGGTGCTGCTCCCGACCGTCCGCTGGACCGAGGCGTGCGACGAGGTGACGGACCAGCTCCGCGGCCCGGCGGCGTTCACTGGCGGAGACGAGGGCGAGCGCGGGGGCGACTGCGCCGCCGACGAGCTCCTCGTGATCTGCGACTCGCCGGACGACCCCGTCGCGGCGCGCCGCGGCGACCTCCCGGACCGCGTCCGGATCCTCGTCGCCGGCGAGCCGGAGGGGTGCTCCGGGAAGGCGAACGCCATCGCGGCCGGGATGGAGACGGCGGCGAACGACCGGATCGCGTGGACCGACGACGACTTCCGACACCCGCCGGACTGGCTGGCGACGCTCGACGCCGACTACGACCGCCGCGGCCCGACCACGGAGGTGCCGGTGTTCGTCGGCGAGGACCCCCTCGCCCGGCTGTTCGAGCCGGCGTACGTCATCGGCGGGACGCTCGCCGTGTTCGCGGCCGGCGTCGCGTGGGGCGGCGCGGTGATATTCGAGCGCGACGACCTCCGCGACGGCGAGGCGGCGTTCCGCCGGGACCTCCGGCGCACCGTCAGCGACGACGGGACGCTCACCGAGCACCTCGACGTGTCGGCGGTCGACCGGACGCGCTACGTCCGCGCCGGCGGGTCGCTCCGGGGCTCGCTGGAGCGGTTCGTCCGCTTCCTGACGATCACCCGGTACCACGCGCCGAGGGCGACCGCGTTCAACGCGGCCTTCGGCGTCGCGATGGCCGCGCTGTGCCTGTTCGCGCCGTTCGTCGGGGTGTCCCTCGTCACCGCGCTCGCGGGGGCCGCGTACGCCCGGTTCGGAATCGCTCGCGCGACGTTCCTGCTCGCGGCGCCCGGCGTGCTGATCGCGCCGCCGCTGATGGCGTACGCGCTCGCCCGCCGGACCTTCGTGTGGGGCGGTCGCCGCTACCGCTGGCGGTCGATGTTCGACGTCGAGGTCGAGCCGGTCTGACCCCCGGACGGCTGCGGGGCGCCGGCCGAACGCCGCCCGCGGCGCCGGGGGGCGAAAACCGGCAAACGCTGCGAGCGCGACGCTCACGCCGAAAACGGCAGGCACTTTAGGGGGGCACAAAAATCCTCGAACGTTCATGAGCTACGACAAGGTCGACGTCCCCGACGACGGCGAAGCCATCACGCTCGCCGATGAGGAGACCGGCGAGCTGAACGTTCCCTCGAACCCGATCATCCCGATCATCCACGGCGACGGAATCGGTACCGACGTCGGGCCGGCCGCACAGCAGGTGCTCGCCGCCGCCGCCGAGGCGACGGGCCGCTCCATCGCCTGGATGCGCGTCTACGCCGGGGCGTCCGCCCGCGAGAAGTACGACGAGAACCTCCCCGAGGACACCGTCTCGGCCATCCGCGACCACCGCGTCGCGATCAAGGGCCCGCTGACGACCCCCGTCGGCGCCGGGTTCCGCTCGCTGAACGTCGCGCTTCGCCAGACGCTCGACCTGTACGCGAACGTCCGTCCCACCTACCACCTCGAAGGCGTCCCGTCGCCCGTCAAGAGCCCCGAGAAGATGGACATGGTCACGTTCCGCGAGAACACCGAGGACGTGTACGCCGGCGTCGAGTGGGAGGCCGGCACCGACGAGGTCGAGGAGGTACGCGACTTCCTCGAAGACGACATGGGCATCGCGGACGTCATCCACGACGGCCCGGTCGGCATCGGCGTCAAGCCCATCTCCGAGTTCGGCTCGAAGCGCCTCGTCCGCGAGGCCATCGACTACGCGCTCGCCAACGACCGCGACTCGGTCACCCTCGTCCACAAGGGGAACATCATGAAGTTCACCGAGGGGGCCTTCCGCGACTGGGGCTACGAGGTCGCCGAGGAGGAGTACGGCGAGGACGTGATCACCGAAGACCAGCTCTGGGAGGACCACGACGGCGACCAGCCCGAGGGCACCCTCGTCGTCAAGGACCGCATCGCGGACAACATGCTCCAGCAGCTCCTGACCCGCACCGAGGAGTACGGGGTCATCGCGACGATGAACCTCAACGGCGACTACATGTCCGACGCCGCCGGCGCGCAGATCGGCGGCCTCGGCATCGCGCCCGGCGCTAACTTCGGTCACGGCCGCTGTCTCGCCGAGCCCGTCCACGGCTCCGCGCCCAAGTACGCCGGCGAGGACAAGGTGAACCCCACCGCGATGATCCTCTCCGGCCGCGAGATGCTCGATTACCTCGGCTGGTCCGACGCCGCCGACCTCGTGCGCGACGCCGTCGAGGAGACCATCGCCTCCGGGAAGGTCACCTACGACCTCCACCGGCAGATCGAGGGCGGCGAGAAGCTCGCCACCAGCGAGTTCGCGGACGCCGTCGTCGACAAGATCGACGAGCTGGCGTAGGCCGGTTCGGCGGCGTCGACCTCGCGGTCGACGACTCCGTTTTTTCTCTCTCTGCCTGCGGGCGTGAGCGGCGTCTTTACTTATAAACGACCGTTGTCAGTGGATCGACGGCGAACACCGCCAAAGCCCCAGCCGGGAGGCGGGCGCACGCTCGCTGCGGTCCTCACTCGGTCGCTCACTGCGTTCGCTCCCTCGTTGCGGTCCTTACGTCGCCTGCGCCCGCCTCCCGGCTGCCCCTTTGAGTCCCACCCCGTACCGCACCGCCCCGCTACCGCACCTCACGCCTCCCCAGCCTCGTCGGTGGTCCGTCGCTCCGCTCCGGACCACCGACTCCCTCGCGGGCGGGCTCGCGGCCGCCGGTGGCGGCCGCTCGCAGGCGCGCCACCGCGAATTCATTTATAAGTAGCCGCCGCCCGCCTACCCCAACCGCTCGTCGAGGATGAGCCGCGTCTTCGTCGACTTGACCTCGTCCATCTCCCGGGCCTTCGTGATCAGTTCGTTGACCGCGCGCGTGTCGACCGCGTCGACGACGAGGACGACGTCCTCCTCGCCCGACACCTGCCAGACGAAGTCGACCTCCTCCCACTCGACCATCCGCTGGCCGACCTCGTCGGTGTTGACGTTCATCTCCACCGATATCTCGATCATCGCCTTCACGTTCCCGGTGCGGGTCGTGACGGTGAACCGCTCGATCACGCCCTCCTCGGTCATGCGGTCGACGCGGTTGCGCACGGTGCCCTCGGAGGTCCCCACCCGGTCCGCGATCTCCGTGTACGGGGTCCGCGCGTCCCGTCGCAGGATCGAGAGGATCCGTCGGTCGAGGTCGTCCATACCACTGCGTTTCTCCCCGTCGCCTTACCCGTTACGAATATCGTAACGAATCTTCGAACGACGCATTTATTATCCACTGCGCGTACGTTTCTCGTAATGTCGGACGCCTACATCGCGCTGGCCGACGGACGCGTGCTCGAAGCGCGCGCCCGTGCGCCGGGGCGCACTCGCGGCGAACTGGTGTTCACGACCGCGTACACCGGCTACGAGGAGTCGCTCACCGACCCCTCCTACGCCGAACAGATCCTCACCTTCTCGTACCCCCTCATCGGGAACTACGGCGTCCGAACCGAGCGGTTCGAGTCCGAGTCGGTCCAGCCCCGCGCGGCGATCGCCCGCGAGCTGACCGACGACGTCGCCGACTGGCTCGCCGGCGAGGGCGTGCCGGCCGTCGACCACGTCGACACCCGCGAGATCGTCACCACCGTCCGCGAGGAGGGCGCGATGGCCTGCGGGATCGCCGCCGGCCCGGACGCGACCCCCGAGGACGCGGTCGACGAGATGGAGGCGTGCAAGCCGATGAGCGACCACGTCGACATCGGCGCGCAGGTGTCGGTCGCCGAGCCGACCGTCCACGAGGGCGGCGGCGACGTCGACGTGGCCCTGCTCGACTGCGGCGCGAAGGGCTCTATCATCTCCTCGCTCACCGACCGCGGCGCGGACGTCCACGTCCTCCCGTACGACGCGACCCCCGAGGACGTGGCCGCCGTCGAGCCCGACGTGCTCTTCGTCTCGAACGGCCCGGGCGACCCGGAGAACTTCGTCGCCGCGCAAAACGTGGTCGACGAGTTCGCGGGCGAGCTCCCCCTCGCGGGCATCTGCCTCGGCCAGCAGGTGATCACGAGCGCGCTCGGCGGCTCGACTGAGAAGATGGCGTTCGGCCACCGCGGCGTCAACCAGCCCGTCAAGGACCTCCGCACCGACAAGGTCGTGATGACCACGCAGAACCACGGCTACACGGTCGACGACACCGGCCCGCTGGAGGTGACGCAGGTGAACGTCAACGACGACACCGTCGAGGGGCTCGACAGCGAGGAGCTCGACGTCATCACGCGCCAGTACCACCCCGAGGCGAACCCCGGCCCGCACGACTCGCTCGGCTTCTTCGACGAGGTGCTGGACCTCGCGTCCTCGTCGCGTCGAGTGGCGGCCGACTGACCCAACGGTCCGAACGCCCCGTTCTCCGCGGTTCCGAGCCCTCCGCTGACCACACGGAGTACCACCCGGCCGACGCCCCCGAAGTTCGTTCCCCTCGCGCTCGCTTCCCTCTCGCGCTGGTTCCTCGTTTCCTCTCGCGCCCGTCCCTCCTCCTCGCCCCGGACCGGCGACGTTTTCTCCCGTCCCCGCGCACGGTGTCGTATGCCAACCGAGATCCTGCTCACCAACGACGACGGGATCGACGCCGTCGGCCTCCGGGCGCTGGCGGACGCGCTCTCCCGCGACTACGACGTGACGGTCGTCGCGCCCGCGACGAACCAGTCCGGCGTCGGCGGCGCGCGCTCGTGGTGGGACACGACGGTCGACTACACCGAGACGGACCGCGGCTACGCGGTCGAGGGGACCCCCGCGGACTGCGTCGCGGTCGCGGACGTGGCGCTCGACCTCGACCCCGACGTCGTCGTCTCCGGCTGTAACCACGGCCCGAACATCGGCGCGCACATCCTCGGGCAGTCCGGCACGGTCGGGGCCGCGATGGAGGCGTCGTTCCTCGGCACGCCCGCCATTGCGGTCTCGCTGTACGACCGCGGCAACCTCCCCGTGCCGCCGACGCTCGACAACGGCGACTTCGCCGTCGCCGGCTCGGTCGTCGCCGACCTGATCGACCGCGCCGCGGTCGGCAGTGACGGGGGGCTCGAACTCCCGTTCGGCGCCGACGTGCTGAACGTGAACGTCCCGGCCGCCGACGACGAGGCGGCGGCGGACCCGACCTACCGGCTGACCGAGCCCGCGCGCGGCTTCGACGTCATCGAGTTCCGTCCGGGCGAGGAGGGCCCCGACGAGGAGAACGTCCCGGAGGGGTGGGAGTTCGGCGAGCGCCGCGGCGAGATGGGGATGGAGCTCCGCGACCGCTTCTGGCGGGAGTTCCTGCGGGGAAACGTCCCGGACGACCCCGGCTCGGACCGGCGCGCGGCCGTCGAGGGCGAGGTGAGCATCTCGCCGCTGTCGAGTTCCCGGTCCGTCGCGGGCGAGCGGACGGGCGAGCTTGTCGATCCCGCTCCGGGCGCCGAGACGGGCGCCGACTGACCGGTCGCGCCGCTCGGGCGGGAAGCTGGCGCGACAGAAACGGGGGACCGATCGAGTTCAGCGCCGCGGGCGCCGACGCCCGCTCCCGGCGAACTCCGCCGCGAGGCGACCGAGGTACCACACGACCACGAGGCCGAGGCCGAACCCGGCCCCGGCCGCCGCCAGCAGCTCGACCGGCGTCGGGTCCAACTGGAGGGCGATAAGCGGCGGCGTGGCCGTGACGATCGCGAGCAGCACGAGCCTGATCTTCCGGTTACCGGCGTCTCGCTCCGCCTCGGAGATTGGTCCTACCACCGCGATCCCCCCCGCGTTCCGACGGCGACCGACGCGACGCTCATGCGTCACCCACGCTCCCGGCGACCATCAAGGCGACGAACCCGTTCGGTCCGCCCGGCGCGACGTCCGGTCGACGCGGCGACCGACCACGCTGATCGGACACGATCGGTGAAAAGCGTCTCGACCGTTCACGCCGGCGACGGCCCGCAACCGGCGTGAACGGTCTGGACCGTTTAAGCCCGTCCGACCGCTGTTGTCGAGTGCCCCTACCCGCTCCCGGGCCGCCACCGGCGCCCGCCGCCCCGGCGGTCCCTCGGGATCCGCCCCTCCCCGCCGTTTCGCGGCGTTTTTGACCCGACCCCGACAAGCGACGCCCATGGACGACGAACTCCGCGAGCGCGTCGCGGCGGCCGGCGAGGCCGCGGCGCTCTACAACGCGCTCAAGCACGGCAGCGACCCGGACGTGGGCGCGATCATGGGCCCGATCATGGGCGAGAACCCCGAGTTCCGCCCGCACGCCGACGAGATCCCGGGCGTCCTCGCGCCGGTCGTCGACGAGGTCGGCGAGATGGACGAGGCGGCGCGCCGGGAGCGGCTCGGCGAGCTCGCCCCCGAGCGGCTCGCGGAGCTCGAGGCCGACGAGGAGGAGGACGAGCGCGTCCTCCCCGACCTCCCGAACGCCGAGGACGGCGAGGTCGTGATGCGCGCCGCGCCGAACCCGAACGGCCCGTGGCACGTCGGTCACGCGCGGATGCCCGCCGTCATCGGGACGTACAAGGAGCGCTACGACGGCGAGTTCATCTGCCGGTTCGACGACACGGACCCGGAGACGAAGCGCCCCGACCTCGACGCGTACGACGCCATCCTCGACGACATCGAGTACCTCGGCTTCGAGCCGGACCGCGTGCTCCGCGCGTCCGACCGGCTGGAGACGTACTACGACCACGCCCGCGACCTGATCGACGCCGGCGGCGCCTACACCTGCTCGTGTTCCGGCGACGACTTCTCGGAGCTGAAGAACGCCGGCGAGGCGTGTCCGCACCGCGAGAAGGACGCCGAGACGGTTCACGAGGAGTTCGACGCCATGGTCGACGGCGAGTACGGCTCCGGCGAGATGGTGCTCCGCGTGAAGACCGACATCGAGCACAAGAACCCCGCCCTCCGCGACTGGGTCGCCTTCCGGATGATCGACACGCCGCACCCGCGCGAGGCGGCCAGCGAGTACCGCTGCTGGCCCATGCTCGACTTCCAGTCCGGCGTCGACGACCACCTCACGGGCGTCACCCACATCATCCGCGGCATCGACCTCCAGGACTCCGCGAAGCGCCAGCGGTTCGTCTACGACTACTTCGGCTGGGAGTACCCCGAGGTGCTCCACTGGGGCCACGTCCAGGTCGACGAGTACGCCGTGACGCTGTCCACGTCGACGATCAAGCAGCTCATCGCGGACGGCGAACTGACGGGCTGGGACGACCCGCGCGCCCCGACGATCCAGTCGATGCGCCGCCGCGGCATCCAGGGTCAGGCGCTCGTCGACTCGATGACGGAGCTCGGCATGTCCACCTCCGACGTCGACCTCGCGATGTCGTCCGTCTACGCGAACAACCGCGACCTGGTCGACGACGCGGCGAACCGCTACTTCTTCGTCCGCGACCGCGACGACGCCCCCGCGGTCGAGCTCCCGGTCGTCGACGGCGACGCGCCCGCGCCCGAGGCCGGTCACCCGCCGCTCCACCCCGACCACCCGGACCGCGGCGACCGCGAGGTGCCCGCCGGGACGGTCGTCGTCGAGTCGCCGGACCTCCCGAGCGAGGGCGAGCGCGTCTGGCTGAAGGGGTACGGCTGCGTCCGCTACGAGGGCGACGAACTGGCCTTCCTCGACGCCGACATCGACGTCGTCCGCGAGGGCGACGTGGACGTGATCCACTGGGCGCCGGCCGACGAGGGCCTCGACACCCTCCTCCGCACGGTCGACGGCGACGTTCGAGGCGTCGCCGAGCCCGCCCTCGCCGACGTCGAGCCCGACACCGTGGTCCAGTTCGTGCGCGTCGGCTTCGCCCGGATCGACGCGTTCGAGCCCGCGGCGACCGACGAGGACGACGGCCCGGACGGCACCGAGGACGCGCTGGCGTACTACGCGCACCCGTAGATCGGTCGCCGGGCGGCCGGCTGCCCTCGCTCGGCCGACCGAATCCGTTCGTCGCGGAGTTTAAACCCGCGACCGGCGAAGCGAGGGCAACGATGGCTATCGACTCGAACTTCGAAACGAACCGCGAGCAGGTCGGCGAGGAGGACGGCGTCGCCGTGTGGGGCCCGGTCGAACCGCCCGAGAAGCAGGGGATCCGCGGCACCCACGTCGCGGTCGACTTCGACATCTGTCTCGCGGACGGCGCGTGCTTAGAGGACTGCCCGGTCGACGTGTTCGAGTGGGTCGACACGCCCGGGCACCCCGAGTCCGAGCGCAAGGCGAACCCCGCCGACGAGGACCAGTGTATCGACTGTATGCTCTGTGTGGACGTGTGTCCGGTCGACGCCATCGACGTCGACCCCGGGCGCGAGAACCGGATCTAATCGGTCGGTGTCGGCGTTGACGGCACAGTGAGTCTCCCGCGTCTCGGTCGCTCACTTTCTCCCCGGTCGACCGCGACCGCCGCCAAAGCCCCAGTCGCCCGGACATACGTCGGTGAATACTGATCGACGGCGAACGCCGCCAAAGCCCCAGCCGTGAGGCCGCCGTACGCTCGCTGCGCGCTTCACTCGGTCGCTCACTCCGTTCGCTCCCTCGTTTCAGTGCTTGCGTCGCCTACGGCGACCTCACGGCTGCCCCTTCGAGCCCCACCCAGACCGCACAGCCCCGCACCTCACGCCTCCCCAGCCTCGCGGCTCACGCTTCGCGGCTTCGCCGCTCGCGTTCGCCGCGTCCCTCGCGCGTGCGACTCGCGGCCGTCGCTTCGCTCCGGCCGCTCGCCGGCACGCGCCACCGCGGGCCTATGTATGAATAGCCGCCGCCTGCCCGCTCACTCGTTCGAAAATCGCTCCCGTTCCGCGAGCGCGAACTCGGTCCCGTACCGCTCGACGACGGGGACGTACGCGTCGCCGAGCGCGCGCATACACGCGCTCGTCGAGACGTAGCCGAGCTCGTCGGCGACCTCCTCCCACGGTCGGCCCTGGAGGACCTTCCGGACGAGCAGGCGCTCCTCTCGGTCGTCCAGCTCCGGGTCGCCGTCGATCAGCGCCGCGAGCGCGAGGTCCCGGAACGCGCCGGGCGCGGTGTCGTACATCCCCGGGCCGACCGACGCGCCGACCACCGAGCGCCACTCGGTCTCGGTGAGGTCGACCGGTGCGGACGCGGGGCACGCGCGGAGCGCCCCGCGGACCACGTCCGGGTCCACGTCGCGGTGCGCGTCCGAGAGCCCGTCGCGCTCCCGGTCACGGAAGGCGACCGCGTGCCGGTCGAGCAGGTCGCGGCCAGCCGCGGTCTCCGGACGCAGCATCACCGCCGAGTACTCGCCCGAGGCGTCGTTGCGGCTCGTCGAGAGGTGGACGGTCCGGTAGCCCGCCCGGCGCCAGAAGCGGAGCAGCCGCGGCGTCGCGCCGTAGCCGACCGAGAAGTAGTCGAGGTCGCCCGCGAACTCCGCGTGGACCTCGTCGAGCAGCCGCGTGCCGAACCCCGCGTCCCGGAGCGCGTGGTGGGTCGCGATCCGGACCGTCCGCAGGCCCCGCGGCGCGGCGGCCCCCTCGTCGCGCAGTTGGCTCGTGAGCACGTCCGGCACCATGTTGCCGCGGACGCGCTCGCCCTCGTACATCCCGCGGCGCGTCGCGGCGTCGAGCCCGCCCTCGCGCGCGAGCAGCGCGACCGCGACCACGCGCCCGTCCGCGACGAGCGCCCGGGCGACGAGGTTCGGCGCGTCGAGCAGCCGCGCGAGGTCGTTCGGCTCCGTCCGGTAGTGGGCGGCGACGAGCAGGCCGAACGCCTCGCCGAGCAGCGCCTCGTCGGCGCACAGGTCGTCCGGGTCGAGCGCGCGGTAGGTCGCGTCGCCGACCGCCGCATCGTCGACCGCTGCGTCGACCGCGGGTCGGGCGTCGAGCAGGAGCGCGCGCGACGCCCACGCCTCGACGGGATCGTCCCGCGCGTACCGGATCGGCTCGTCGAGCCGCACGTCCCGGACCGCGAACCGGGAGTCGAGCAGGCGCTCGCGGAACCGGACGGCGAACCCGCGGCCCGCGCCCTCGTAGCCGTGGACCGTCGTACAGAACGCGACCGCCGGCGCGTCGAGGAACCCCTCCAGCAGCCGCACCGGGAGCGCGGCCGCCTCGTCGACGACCGCCGCGTCCGCTTCGCCGGCGACGTCCGCCGCGGCCGCGGGCGGGAGGAACCGGACGCGACCGCCGGCCCGAGTCCGGATCTCGCGCTCGTCCGCCTCATTGTCGCCGCCGTCGCCGTCGGCCTCGGTCCCGATCAACTCCCGGGCTCGCGCGAACACCTCCGCGGCGTTCCGGAACGCGGGGGCGGTGACGAGCACGTCGGTACCGCCGAGCGCGAGCGCGCCCGCGGCCAACCCGGCCGCGCTCGACTTCCCGCGCCCCCGGTCCGACTCGACCACGACCGCGGCGCCGGGGTCGGCGAGAGACTCGAACGCGCGCAGCGCCCGCGCCTGGTCGGCCGTGAGACAGGCGCCGTACGCGGCCGCGGGGAACGCTGCGCCCGGTGGCGCGCGTCGCGCGCCGCCGGCGTCGGCCGTCTCGTCGCGCTCGTCGCCCGCGTTCCCCGTCAGCCCGTCGCGCTTCAGGACGTCGCCGGTCGGGTCGCCGCCGAGCGCGACGACCGCGACCCCGGGATGCGCGCGGAGCGTCGCGACGAGGCGCTCGCGGAACCGCCCCGTCACGTCGTCGATGCCGAACGGCGGCACCGCCAGCGAGTCGTCGAACCGGTCGCGGATCCCGGGCCAGTCGTCGAGCGGGGGCGTCAGAAGGACGAGGAGGCCGCCGCCGTCGACCGCGCCGACCGCCCGGCCGAGCGCGTTCGGGACGAACCGCTCGTGGCAGTCGAGCACGACCGCCTCGCGGGTGCGGCCGAGTAGCTCGTCGGCGTTCCGCGGGCGCGTCTCCTCGAACCGGAACCCCTCGCGCGTCGAGACCATCGTCACGTCCCCGTCGTCGACCCCAAGCGACTCGACCGCGTCGTAGGCCGCGTCGACCCCGCGCTCGCGGTCGCCCGCGAGCACGAGGACGCGCCGCTCGTTCGCCCGCTCGGCCTCGGCGCGCAGGTCGCGTGCGACTCCCGCGATCATCTCCGCTCGTCGTTGCCGAGGCGAGCGGATGTGTCTTGCCCTCCGCGCCGCCGCGTCCCGATCCATCCGCCGACGGCCGCGAAGGCGGGAGGCTTACGGACGCTCGGCGCGTCGCTCCGGGCATGACCACGGTCACGCTCATCGGGACCCTGCTCGCGGACGTGGGCCGCGAGTTCGTCTACGAGGGGGAATCGGCCGACTGCGAGGGGTGTCCCTACCGCGGCCAGTGCCTCAACCTCTCCGAGGGCACCCGCTACCGGGTGACCGGGATCCGCGAGAACGCGCAGACGCTCGACTGCGCCGTCCACGACGCGGGCGTCCGCGCGGTCGAGGTCGAGCCCGCCTCCGTCCCCGCGAACGTCCCCGCGAAGCGCGCGTACGCCGGGAGCAAGGCGTCGCTCGCCGGCCCCTGCCCGCACACCGAGTGCCCGAGCCACGGCTACTGCGTCCCCGACGGCGCCGACTTCGACGAGGAGCGCGTCATCGACCAGGTGCTCGGCGACCCGCCCCACGAGACGTGCGCGCTCGACCGCGACCTGACGCTCGTGGAGTTCCGCGCGGAGGAGTGAGGGGCCGGAGCAGGTCGACCGTCCGAAGCGTTACAGCGACGTGACCGCGTTCAGCGTGATCCGAATCGCGCGCTCGACGTTGTCCTTCGCCTTCGCCGGCAGCTCGTCGTCTGAGTCCGCGCCCTTCTGTGACCCCGCGACGAGGTTCCCGTCGACGGTGCAGATGGCGCCGGCGGCGAGCCCCTTGCGCCGCGCGAGCGAGAAGACGGTCGCCGCCTCCATCTCGATCGCGAGCAGGTTGGCGTCGTTCCAGTCGGCCACGTACTCGTCGTCCTCGTTGTAGAACGCGTCGTCGGAGACGATGGGGCCGACGTGGATCTCCTCGCCGTTCTCCTCGGCCGCCTCGACGAGCCCCGTGAGCACGTCGTAGTCTGGGACCGCGGGGTACACTTCGTCCTCGTAGCGCTTGCTCGTCCCCTCCTCCTTTGCCGCGCCGGTCGCGACGACCATGTCGCCGACCTCCATGTCGGGCTGGAGCGCCCCGCAGGTGCCACACCGGACGAACGTCTCGACGCCGACGCGCGAGAGCTCCTCGACGGCGATGGCCGCGGAGGGGCAGCCGATCCCGGTCGAGCAGATCGTGAGGTCGACGCCCTCGTACGTCGCGTTGACGACCTTGTACTCGCGGTTCTGCGCGACGACCTCGCTGTCGTCACAGAGGTCCGCGATCCGGTCGACGCGCCCCGGGTCGCCCGGGATGACCGCGACCTCGTGTACGTCGCCCTCCTCGACCAGCAGATGCGGCTGTTTCGCCATACGCGCGCCAACAGCCGCCGCGCGCAAAAACGGACCGGTCGGCGGGCCCGGATCGCGCCGCGGTGCGGATTTGATATCGCGCTATGTGGTTTATCAGTGCGCGATCTCGGCGCCGTTCGCTCCCGAACGAGCGCGGCGGTTCCGGTCGAACCGCCCGCTTTATCGCTCGACGGCTCGACGTTCGCGTATGCCCGACGCCTCGGCGGACCTCGGCTCGACGCTCGGCGCGCTGGTGGTCGCGTTCGTCCTCGTCACGCTCGTCTCCGGGACGCTCCTCGGCTTCAACTGGACGCAGGCGGTGCTGCTCGGCGGGTTCGCCGGCGCCGTGGCCGTCGCGTCGGCGTGGCTGACGGCCCGGCGGGCGGGGGACGACTAGCCGTCTTCGCCGCCGGCGCTCGGCCGCACCCGCCCGAGTATCGCGACTGAGAGGTCGGACGGAGGATTTTATACCCGCTCGGCGTCGACCTTTCACAATGCGATTCAGTCGCGACCGTCGGGGCCAGTCGGTCGTGGTCGGGACGGTGATCCTGTTCGGGTTCCTGATCGTCGCGCTCGGGGTCTTTCAGGTCCAGGTCGTCCCGACGGAGAACGCGAACGTCGAGTTCGAGCACAGCCAGGCGGTCGAGGACGACTTCGGTGACCTCCGGAACGACGTTCTCAGGGCGGGATCGACCGGGTCGACGGGGTCGACGCAGATCCGGTTGGGGACGCGGTACCCGGCCCGGACGTTCTTCATCAACCCGCCGCCCGTGTCGGGGTCGCTCTCGACCGAGCCGACGGGGTCGATACGGGTCTCCAACGCGACGGTCGGCGACGGCGCCCACCCGAACGCCGCCGCGTTCTGGAACACTACCCCGACGTTCCCGACGCGCTCGCTCCGCTACGACGCGGATTACAACGAGTTCGACGGCGCCCCGGAGCTCGTCTACGAGCACTCCGTCGTCGCCGCCGAGTTCGACGACGCGGTCCTGCTCCGGACGGGGCAGACGGTCGTCTCCGACGGTCGGATCTCACTGACGGCGCTGACCGGCTCGGTCTCGGAGAGCGGCGTCGCCCCGCAGAGCGTCGACCCGCGTGCGGTCTCGGCGAGCGACACCACGGTCCCGCTCGAACCGACCGGCGGGAACGTCACCCTCGAACTCCCGACCGCGGTCGGGAACGCCTCTCGGCTCGCGGACCGCTGGAACCGGGCGCTTCCGGCGGGCGCGACCGCGGCGCCGAACGCGACCGGCGAGGCGATACGGATCACGCTGGCGAACGGCTCGGACCCCTACCGGCTGGCGCTCTCCGAGGTGTCGCTCGACGCGACCGGCGAGACGGAGCCGGCGTACGTCGTGCCGGTCGGCTCCGAGAGCGCCGCGGTCGGCGAGACGGTCGCTGTCGAGGTCCGCGACCGGTACAACAACCCGGTGCCGGACGCGACGGTGTCGTTCGGCGGTGAGAACCGGACCACGGGCGACGGAGGCCGTGCGCTCTTCGAAGTCAATGAGACCGGGACAGTTGTGGCGGCGATCAACGGAACCGGTGGACCGACCTACGAGTCCGTCGTCTTTGACGTGGCAGCGGGCGGCGCAGGGGTCGGGAACCGATTCGACGTTGAGTGGCTGGAGAACGAGACGGTCCAAATTCCGCCGAGCGGTCGGGAGTTACAGATCCTCGTTACCGACGGCCAGTCGGACACACGCGTTGAGGACGCCCTCGTTGACGTGTCGTACGGAGAGCGGTCCGTCACCGGTGATGGACCCGATAACTTCGACGTGAGCGGGAGGACGGACTCCAACGGTACGACGACCGCCTTCTTCGACCCGAGCGCGGCGAACACCGGCGACGAGTTCTACTTGTACGCGACCGCAGGCGACGACGTGGACCGGATCGTCGGTCAAATCGTCGACTCCGGGTTCAACAACTTCGGGCCCGTCAGCGCTTCGGACCTCGATGTCAACACCGAAGCACAGTCCCAAGAGTTCCAGTTCCAGTTGAACGGTTCGCTCGCCGCCGGAGACACCGTCACGATCGACCTCGACGACCCGCAGTCGCGCACGGGTAGCGGGAACAGCTTCCAGGTCGACTATCGGGGCGCGACTGGGTCGAGCAGCGCCAACGGCGACGTTACGGTCACCGCGTCTTCGGAGTCTGCGACGGCCGACTTCACCGCGTCAAGCGATATCCCTGACGGGACCACGGTCACGGTCACATTGTCCGGTGTCGATGTCGGCTCTAACGGCGGCCAGAACGACCCGTACACGGTGGTGTTCACGCGGAGCGACTCGGGCGCGGCGACCGAGACGACGTTCGGCGTGAACTGACCCGTCGTCGTCGGTTTCAAACACCGGACAGAGTCACCGAACGTCCGCCCGGGTCTACCGATTCAGCGTTATCACACCCGATAGACGGGACAGGATATTGATGTATCGGACTGACGGAGTCGGAAGCGACCAATCCTCTTTATGTCCCGTCCCACAACCGCCCGCGCACAGTCGGAGACGGTCGGGATAATCCTCCTCGTCGCCGTCTTCGTCGTGAGCGCGAGCGCCATCGGGGTCGCTTACGTCGGGGGCATGGGCTCCGACACCGACGAGGTCGTCGTCTCCGCGGAGCTCAGCGCCGACGGGACCGACCTCTGCGTCGACCACCTCGGCGGCGACGCGCTCCCGAACGGCGAGCTCGCGGTCGTCGTCAGGGCCGACGGGAACGCCACTCGCTACCCGTTCGCGCCGCCTGCGGGGGAGTTCGCGCCCGGTGAGCGACGCACGTTCTCGGACGCGCTCGTCGCGAACGCGACGAACGAGGTCGCGCTCTACCACGAGGCCTCGGGCGAGCGGATAGCGCGGACGACCCTCGCGCCGACGGCGACACCGTCTCTGGCGGCCGAGACGGGGTCGATCGAGGGCGTCGTCGTCGGTCCCGGCGCGGCCGCGACCCGGGTCGCGTCGGGCGCTTCGCTCGGGCTCCGGCCGTCCGTCGTGCCGCTCTCGGGCGCGACGGTCGCCGTCGACGGCGCCGGCCGCGTCGCCGAGGCGACGACCGGGGTCGGCGGCGCCTACCGGATCGACGGGATCGAACCGGGCGAGTACGAGGTGTCGGCGACTGCGCCCGGGCTCGCCGTCTCGGCGACGACCGTCGAGGTCGAGCCGAACGAGACGGCGACCGTGGACTTCCGGCTCGACCCGCTCCGGCCCGCCGAGTTCGCGGTCGAGATCGCCGGCGTCGACGCGCGGGTCGACGCGGGCGACCCGGTCACCGTGGACGCGACCGTCGAGAACGTCGGGGACGAGCGGGGGACGGAGACCGTCGAACTGCGTGTCGGCGACGAGCGGGTCGACTCCGTCGAGGTCTCGCTCGACGCTGGCGAGCGCCGGACCGTCTCGCTGCGCTGGCAGACCCTCCCGACCGACGCCGGCGAGGAGACGCTGACCGTCGACGCGGGCGACGACGCGGCCACGACGACCGTCGAAGTCCTCGACGCCGCGACCGACGCGGTCGCGTACGTCGACCGCGACGGAGACGGCGACCCGGACGAGACGTACACCGCCGTCGAACTCGCCTTCCTCGGCGCCGTCGACGGCCACCTCGTCGTGTACGACGACGTCACCGTCGGGACTCCGGTCGGCGCGACCGCGGACCGCGTCACGGTCCGCGACGGCGTGACGGTCCGGGCGAACGGGATCGACCTCACCGCCGCGGGCGACCTTTCGGTCGGGCGGGACGCCGTCCTCGACGCCTCGTCGCGCGGTTTCCTCTTCGCCGGCGCCGGCGACGTCTCGCTGCGGGCCGGCGGCGACCTCGACGCCCGCGACGCGGCCGTCACCACCTCCGCCGGCGCGCTGTTCGCCAGCGCGGGCGACATCGTCCTGACCGCCGGCGGGGACGCGGACCTCCGCGACGGGACGTTCGAGGCGGTCGGCGTGGGATTCTTCGGGCGGAGCGACGGCCGGATCACCGTCACAGCGGGCGGAACGGTCCGGACCGAGGGCGCCTCCTTCGACCCGCCGCGGGAGTGAGGCGTCGGCACGGCACTTCCACGATCGACGTACTCGCCATCGACAAAGCCATATGCCAGTCCCGTGAACGACCGTGTATGACCGCAGTCGGGATCGACGGCGTCGAGATCTGGACCGGGAAGCTCAAGCTCGACCTGCCGGGCACGTTCGCGCCGGAGCAGGGCGACGACCCCGAGAAGTACACGAAGGGGCTCGGGCTCAACAACTCCTCGTTCCCCGACGTGTACGAGGACATCGTCACGATGGGCGCGAACGCCGCCAAGGGGCTGATGGACCGGAAGGGGCTCGAACCCGAGGACGTCGGCCGGATCGACGTCGCCACGGAGTCGGCGTTCGACCACTCGAAGCCGGTGTCGACGTACATCGCGGGCTGTCTCGAACAGGTGTACGACGGCGACTTCACCCACGCCAACAAGGGCGAGCGCAAGTTCGCCTGCCTCGCCGGTACGCAGGCGATAGACGACGCGTACAACTGGATCCGAGCGGGCCGGAACCGCGACCGACCGGCGATCGTCATCACCACCGACACGGCGCTGTACGCCCGCGGCGACCCCGGCGAGGCGACGCAGGGCGCCGGCGCCGTCGCGATGCTGATCGACGAGGACCCCTCGATCGTCGAGCTCTCGACCGACCAGGGGTACGGGTCGAAAGACGAGACGGACTTCCTCAAGCCGAACCAGCAGTTCCCGAGCGTCGACGGGAAGCGGTCGGTCCAGGTGTACCTCTCCCGGATGCGCGAGGCCTTAGAGGACTACGAGTCCGTCACCGACGACATCGAACTGGAGGACTTCGCGTACGCCCCGTTCCACACGCCGTTCCCCGGGATGGTCCGCAAGGCGGCGCTGTTGGCCTACCGGCACGTCATCCGCGACACCGACCACGAGGACGCACTCGCCGACGAGATCGGCCGTCAGCCCCGCGAGCACGAGTACGACGACCGCGAGGCCTACGAGGAGGCGATCCGCGGCTACATGGACGACCTGAAGACGACCGAGCAGTACCAGTCGTGGTACGACGCGGCCGTCGAGCCGACGCTCGGGCTCTCTCGGGAGGTCGGTAACTGGTACACCAGCTCCGTCCACATCGCCCGCGTGAGCGCCCTGCGCGACGCCCTGACCCGCGACCGCGACTTCGTCGACGAGACGCTGCTCGTCGCCTCCTACGGCTCCGGCGCGCAGGCCGAGATCCACGCCGAGACGATCCGCGAGGGGTGGCGCGCGGAGGTCGAGGCGCTCGACATCGACGCCCAGCTCGACGCCCGCTACGACCTCACGTGGGACGAGTACGAGGACGTTCACGACGTTCACGAGTACGACGCCGACCTCGGCCGCGAGATCGAGGAGTTCACCCAGCCCGACGGTGAGTTCGTCTTCACCGGTTGGGGTCGGATGAACGAGCGGCAGTACGAGTACGTCGAGTAGCGCCGCGCGGCTCCGCCCGGATCCGCGAGCCCCCCGCAGCGGCCCGCAGCACCGTGAAAACGGCTCACACGGGCCGTACGCGATACGATGGTTTTAAACGACGCTGGCGTGAATCGAGACCCAATGGTAACCATCTACGACGTGCCGGCCGACGACCTCATCGAGGCCGTCGCCGCGCGACTCGAGGACCGCATCGACGAGCCGGACTGGGTGGAGTTCGCCAAGACCGGCGCCGGCAAGGAGCTCCCGCCGGAGCAGGACGACTTCTGGTACGTCCGCTCCGCGAGCCTCCTGCGGAAGGTCGCCCAGAACGAGCCGATCGGCATCGAGCGGCTCGCGACCGAGTACGGCTCGAAGAAGCGCGGTTCGAACCGCTACGTCGTCCGTCCCCCGGAACACGAGGGCGGCTCCCGGAACCTCATCCGCACGGCGCTGCAGGCGCTCGAAGAGGAGGGCCTCGTCACCACCGCCTCCGGCGAGGGCCGCCGCCTCTCCGACGAGGGCGAGGCGTTCCTCTCGGAGGTCGCGACTGAGGTCTTCGAGGACCTCGACCGGCCGGAACTCGAACGCTACGCGTAAGCCGTTTCTCTCGTTTCTGCTCGCGTAACCCGCTTAGCCACCGCTTTTTCGTCTCATTTCGGGCACGCCGCGCCGCTCTCGCGAGCGATCGCTCCGACCGTCCGGTCCGCCCCCGATACGCGCTATACACTTGATGTCGCTATATCGAATTTCGATCGGTCGGATCCGACACCCGACGCGTAGTCGCGCCGGTCGCGTCGTCGCGGGCGGACGCTGCCCGTCGCCGCGTTCCCGACTCTCGCTCCGCCGCTCTCCCTGACTCTCACCCCGCCGCTAGCTTCTTGATCCCGCGCGCCGGAGTTCGTCTGTGAGTCGCGAATGACGGGATCGGGCGTCGGCACGGTCGAACGGATTCACGTCGCCTCGGGGACGGGCGGCGAGCCGGAGCCGCGGGAGGCGGTCGAGGCGGTCGCGGACCGCGGCCTCAGGGGCGACCGCTACTTCGACGGCGACGGGATCTACAACGAGCAGGCGGACCTGGAGCCGAGCGACGTGACGTTCATCGCGGCGGAGGCGCTCGCGGCCGCGGCCGAAGAGTACGGCGTCGACCTCGACGCGGGCGCCCACCGGCGCAACGTCACGACGCGCGGCGTCGCCCTCGACGAACTGGTCGGCGAGCGGTTCCGGGTCGGCGAGGCGGTCGTCGAGGGGACGGGCCACTGCGAGCCGTGCGGCTACATGGCGGATCTCGCGGAGCAAGCGGACGCGGCGACTGCCCTCGACGGCCGCGGCGGGCTCGACGCCCGGATCGTCGAGTCGGGGACGATCGCGGTCGGCGACGAGGTCGTCCGATAGGCACTCGACGGCGGCAGGAGAGGAGGGCGGTGCGGCGTCGCGACCCGAGCTATCCGGTGTTCTTCATCCCGGCGGCGATGCCGTTGACCGTGAGCCGCAGGGTGCGCTCCTCCTCGTCGGTGCGGTGGGTGCGCCCGAGCAGGTTCGCTTGGAGGAGGTTCAGCGGGTCGACGTAGGGGTTCCGGCGGTCGAGGCTCTCTTCGAGCCACTCGCGGCGGAGGAGCTGGTCGCGGCCGCTGATCGCCAAGACCAGTTCGCGCCCGCGCTCGTACTCGGCGACCAGGTCGGGGAAGAAGCGCTCGCGGAGTTCGTCGTCGGCCAGGTCGGCGTACTCGGCCGCGATCTCCGGCTCGGTGCGCGCGAGCGCCAGCGAGGCGTTGTCGAGCGTCGTCCGGAAGAACGGCCACTCGTCGAACATCTCGCGGAGCGTCTCCATCCCCTCCTCCTCGCCGACCTCGTCGAGGTAGGCGTCGATGCCGGAGGCGATCGCGTACCAGCCGGGGAGGATGAGCCGGGTCTGGGTCCACGAGAACACCCACGGGATGGCGCGCAGGTCCTCGACGCTGCGCTCGCCCGACCGCGAGGCGGGCCGGGAGCCCAGGTTGAGGTCCTCGACGACGCTGATCGGCGTCGCCTGCTCGAAGTAGGAGACGAACCCGTCCGTGTTCAGCAGGTCGCGGTACGTCTCCCGCGCCGCGGGCGCCATGATCTCCATCGCCTCGACCCAGCGGTCGGGCACGTCTTCGACCGGCTCCTCGTTCGCCTCCTTCCGGGCGCGGATCTGCGCGTCGAGCATCTGCTCTAGCTCGCGCTCGGCGATCCGCGGGTTGGCGTACTTCTCGGCGATGGCCTCGCCCTGCTCGGTGAACTTCACCTGCCCGGTGACGGTCTCGTTCGGGAGCGCGAGCAGCGCCTCGTTCATCGGGCCGCCGCCGCGCGAGATGGAGCCGCCGCGGCCGTGGAACAGCCGGAGCGTCACGTCCTCCTCGCGGCAGAACCGCGCGATCCGGCGCTGGTTCTCGTAGAGGTCCCAGTTCGCCGCGAGGAACCCGTTCTCCTTGTTGGAGTCGGAGTAGCCTAACATTACTTCTTGGACCTCGCCGCGCGCGTCGAGCGCGGTCGCGTACGCCTCGTTCTCGAAGAGGGTGCCGAGGATGCGCTCGGCGCCGTTGAGCGCGGACTCGGTCTCCAGGAGCGGGACCACGTCGACCGCGCAGTGGTCGGGCAGGGAGACGACGCCGACCTGGTCGGCCAAGAAGAGCACCTCCAGCACGTGGCTCGGCTCCTCGGTCATCGAGATGCAGTAGGTGTCGATCGCCTGCTGGCCGTACTCCTCCTGCCACTCCGCGAACGACGCGAACCGCCGCAGGACGCGCTCCGTCGTCTCGGAGACGTCGCCGGGCTCGTCGACGTCGACGACCGGCTCGTTCTGGAGGATCGCCTCGGTGAGGAAGTCGACGCGCTCGTCCTCGCTCATCCCCTCGTAGTCGACGCCCTCCACGGCGACCGCCTCGGCGACGGCCTCGGTGTGGTTCTCGCGGTGGTCGCGGAGGTCGAGCGACGCCAGCGTGAGCCCGAACGTGTCCACCTGGCGGCGGAACGGCTCGACGAACGACTCCAGGACCGACTCCTGGCCGTCCTCGCGCAGCGACTCGGCGATGACGTCGAGGTCGTCGAGGAACGCGTCGCCGTCGGGGTACTCGCCCGGGCGCACGTCGTTGACGCGGTCGAGCCGCTCGCGCATCAGCCGGAGCTTCTGCCGGTACGGCTCGTCGGGGTAGCGCTCGCGCGCCTCCTCGACGACGGTCGGGAACCGCTCGGCGTCGGCGGCGAGCGACCGCGCCAGCGCGTCGCCCGCGGCGTAGCGCTCGCCGTCCTGGCTCAACACGGCCGAGAGCCGCTTACAGCGGTCGCGGTACTTCTCGACGGCGACCTCGCGCTGGCGTTCGAGCGTCTCGTCGGTCACCTCCGGCGTGACGAACGGGTTGCCGTCGCGGTCGGAGCCGGCCCACGAGCGGAACTCGAAGAGCTTCGGGCAGTCGACGTCGTCGTACTCCTTCGAGATGGTCTCCTCGAACTCCTCGTAGGCGTCGCCGACCACGTCGAAGAGGGTGTTCTCCAGGTACCACTGGACGTTTCGCGCCTCGTCTTCGGGCTCGGGCGCCCGCTGGCGGACCTGTCGCGTGCCCCACAGACTGGTCACCTCCGCGGTGACGTCGCGCCAGACGGCGCGCCGCTCGCGGTCGGTGAGGTTGCGCTCGTCGAGCTCGCCGAGGTGGTTCGCGATCGAGCGGAGCTTGGACTTCACCGTCGAGCGGCGGGCCTCTGTCGGGTGGGCGGTGAACGTCGGCTCGATGAGCACGTCGGCGAGCAGCTCCTCCAGCTCGTCGGCGTCGACGCCGGCCTCGGCGAACTCGGCGATCGTCGCGTCGAATGAGTCGTGGAGGGCGCTCCCGTCGTCGGCGTTCCGGACCGCGCGGACCCGCTCGCGCTCCTCGGCGAGGTTGATGAGCTCGAAGTAGGTCGTGAACGCGCGGGCGACCACCTCCTCGCGCGTCGTCGAGAGGTCGTCGACCGCCTCGTGGAGGGCCGCCCGGTCCTCGGCGTCGCCGCGCCGGTAGTCGATCGCCGCGTTCCGAAGCGTCTCGACCGTCTCGTACGCCTCCGTCGACGCCTGTGCGGCCAGGACGTCTCCCACCAGCGCCCCGAGTTCCCGAACGTCCGTCCGCACGTCCCGATTGTGCAACTTCATACCACAGACACTGCGGTCGCGGTCGGTTAAAAGCGCGGTCTGGACGAACGTTTGCCTCGGTTCCGAGTTAATTCGATCACGAACGTTCCTGTTCGACGGCGGCCGCGGGGGCGCGTTCGGCGGTGACCGCGCTCGGAACGCCGGCGACGACCGACGACGGCGCCGATTCTCGGGCCGGTGGAGGGTTCGTCACCCTTTTTACCGATCCAACCTCAGGTGCGAGTATGAGTGCGTCCGACAAGTATCCGTCCGAGTCCGGGCGGCGACGCTTCGTGAAGGGCGTCGTCGGCGGCGCGGCCCTCGCGGGGGTCGGTGCGATGGGGTCGGCGACCGTGAACACCCTGACGACCGCCGGCGGGGTCGGCGGCGGGTCGACGGTCGCGAGGACCATCGCGCACACCGGTGGGCCGGCGCCCCGGGGGCTCCCGCAGATCCCCGTTCGGGTCACCGACGAGGGGTACATCGAGGGCATCTGGCCCGAGACGACCACCGTCACCCAGGAGGGCCAAGAGATCGAGGTCGCCCAAGAGGAGCTCGGCGGCGTGACCTACTCCGGCGCGTGGTTCCAGTACTGCGGCGTCGAGTCGCAGGAGAACGTCCAGCCGAACTTCGAGTCGGACAACCTGTTCCGCGCGGCGAGCGGCCCGCCGTACGACTGGCAGTCGAACACCTACTCCGGCGGCGACCGGATCCACGTCGACGACTTCTCCGACTACGAGGAGTGGGGCAACGGGATCGGCAGCGAGGGCGTCGGCAAGCCCGCGTCGGTCACGTGGCGCTCCGAGGACGCCGACACGAACCTCAACGCGATCGTCATCCGATCGCCGGAGATCGAGGAGGCGGCCCAGAACGACGAGTGGCTCCAGGCCTCCACCGACCAGGGGTTCATGGCGTACCTCAACGTCTGTACCCACTTCTGCTGTATCCCGGGGTACAAGGTGCTGGCGGAGTCCGCCCGCTACGACGCTGCCGACGGGACCTACTGCGTCTGCCACCAGTCGACGTACGACCCGTTCACCATCGAGGAGGCGCTGTTCATCGCCCGGCCTCGCCCCGAGGAGTAACTCCGCCTCCGCGTTCCGGCCTTCCGTCCGTCTCCCGCTCCGCGACCGAGAGTCCCGCCGCGCTTTTCACGTCGCTCGCCCGAGAGGACGACATGAGCGACGACCCCGCTTCCGACGACTCCGCCCGCGACGAGGCCGCTTCCGATGAGGCCGCCAGCGACGACCGATCCGCGGCCTCCGACGCGGCCGACGGCGACGACTTCGAGACGGAGATCGCCCGCGCCCGCGACCTCCTCGACGGCGACGACATCGACGCGGTCCACGTCGGCGTCGTCCGCGACGGCGAGGTCGACACCACGTTCGCCCAGCGCACCGACGGCGACCCCGACGGCGCCGGCCTCCGCGCGCTCGCGCTGCTCGCCGCGCACGTCAGGCTGGTCGCGGGCGAGGCCGGCGTCGAGCCCTCCACCGTCGCCGGCGACGCCGCGACGCTCGCGGGGCAGGTGGAGCAGATCCCGGCCAGCACCGACCAGCTCCCCGACGAGTGACGCCCGTCGCCGGTCGCGTCAGGGCTCCGTCGAGCGAATCCGGCGGAGCTGGTGGACGACGCCGGCGAGCGCGACGAACAGGACCGCGAGGTTGAACACGGCGAGCGCGATCGGCTGGTAGGCCGGGTCCAGCCACGTGCGGATCGCCTCCCCGGACTGGGAGTAGAACCCCCAGCCGGCGACGACCGCGAGCAGTGACAGCGCCGCCAGCCCGACCCGGTCGAGCAGGCCGCGGAGGCCGCCCGTCGAGAGGCCGCCGCCTCCCGGGGAGTCGACCGGCTCCGTCCAGTAGCTCCCCTCGTCGCGGTCGGGGTCCGGTTCCTCGCGGTCGGTGCGATCGGCGTCCGTCGCCGTGCGCTCGGTCGCGTCGGTGTCGTCGGTCATGGGCTGTGGTGGGTCGCTCGTGTGATCGCGGTCGCTGGGCGCCTCCTCGTCGCTCGGCTCCCCGCGCGGCGGGTCGTCCGTCATCGTCGCCTCCGCGCCGCCAGCGCCGCGACGACCAGGGCGACGAGCGCGGCGAGCGGGCCGAAGCCGGGCGTCGCGCCGTCGCTGGGCCCGCCGTCCGGCGTCGCGCCGTCGGCGCCGTCGCCCCCGACGTCGTCGCGCTCGAAGTCCTCGACGGAGAACGCCACGTCGCGGACCGTCTCGTTCGCGGTGATGGTCTCTTGCGGGTTCAGGTTCGCGACGCCCTGCGTCTCGTCGACGAGCACGTCGTCGTCGAACAGCGCGGCGTCGATGTAGTAGTTGTAGCCGTCGGGCACCTCGACGGTCGCCGTCACGGTGTCGGTGCGGCCGGGGCGAACGGTGCCGACCGTCTCCGTCGCCTCCGCGGCGATCACGTTCGACTCCGCCTGCCGGAGGTACAGCCGGAGGTCGACGTCGTCGCTCGCCTCGTCGCCGCGGTTCGTCACCGACACCGACGCCGACAGCGTCGCGGTCCCGTCGCCGGCCTCGGCCACGCTCACGGCGACGGTCGGCCAGACGCTCCCGTCGGTGAACCCGACCTGCGTGTCGGCGTAGTCCGGCGTGAGCGCCGCGACGCCGGCGACGCGCGTGGTCTGCTGCTCGCGGCGCTGCCCGTCCGCGAAGACGACCGTCTCGATGCGGTAGCCGCCCTCGCGCTCGACGGTGACGGTGCCGTTGACGGTGCGTTCCCCCTCGAAGTCGACGTCGCCGACCTCGACGGTCGTCTCGTCGACGAGGAGGCCGGACTCGGAACCGATCGCGCGGTGGCGGACGGTGACGTTCTCGACGGTGCCGCCGCGGTGGCGGAGGTCGGTGCCGAGCCGGAGCTCCGCGGTCTCGCCGCGCACCTCGCCGGGGGCGACGGTCGCGCCGGCGACGTCGATCCGGCCGGGCGGTTCGTCCGTCGCTCGGGGGTCGGTGAGGGCGTCGGGGGCGGCGACGGCGCCGACCGCGCCCGCGACGAGGAGCGCGGCCGCTGCCGCCAGGAGGGCCGTGCGGGTGTCCATGTGCGACCGGTTACGAGCCTGATATAAGTGCTTTGTCCAGTCGCCGGTCGTCGCCGGGCGAAACCGGGGTCAGAGGACGCGATACCGCCCGTTCGACTCGGTGAGTTCGCCGCGGCGCGCGAGGCGGGTCAGGATCTCCCGGGCCGCGTCGGCGGGGACGCCGTCCCGCTCGGCGCGCTCCACGACCGCCGCCTCGGTCGGGTCGTCGACGGCGTCGACCGCGTCGCGGACGACCTCCGTGCGGCTCCGCGACCCGCCCCCGCCGCCCTCGGCTCGCTCGCCGGCCGCGTCGACCGCGTCGGCGTCGAGCCCGGACGCCTCGAGGTACTCGCGGTCGTCGATGCCCGCCTCGTCGACCGCGTCCTCCAGCTCCGAGACGTGGTCGACCTCGGCGAACGCCGCGCTGTCGCCGCGCTTCTTCGCGAGCAGGGCGGACCGGGCCTCCCGCGCGGCCGCGCGGTCCTCGGACTCGAAGAAGCGCTTGAGCTTGGCGGTGCGGTGGGTCTTGCCGCACCGCGAGCACTGCGCGGTCTCGCTCGCCTCAGGGTCCGTGACCAGCCACATGTTGGCGCACTCGTTGCAGCCGACGACCGCGTACATGTCCCCGGATTCGACGGCCCCGAATTTGAACCCTCGGCTCCGGGACGCCGCCGCCCCCTCGAACACTCCACCAACCGCCGTGGCGCGTGCCTCCGAGTGGCCGCCGAAGGCGGCCGCGAGGAGCACGCGCGAGGGAGTCAGTCGCCGGAGCGAAGCGGAGGCGACTGACGAGGCTGGGGAGGTGTGAGGTGCGGTTGCGGTGCTGTGCGGGGCGGGACGCAAAGGGGCAGCCGCGAGGGCGAAGACGGGCGACGCAAGGACCGCAGGAGCGAGCGAAGCGAGCGACGAGGACCGCAGCGAGCCCATCGAGCCCTCGCGGCTGGGGCTTTGGCGGTGTTCCCCGGCGATCCGTCAGCGACGACGTAGCACCGAGCGGCTGGGGATTTGGCGGTGTTTCACCCAGAGCGCTCCGCGGTCCGACCTCGTTACTTGTCGACCGAGAATCGACTGGAAACCAGTCCGTACCCCACTTACTCGTCCGATTCGATCTCGTTCGCGGCCGCGAGGACTTCGTCGTGGAGGGCGCCGTTCGAGGCGACCAGTCCCTTCGAGTCGTGCCGCCACCGGTTCCCCGCCAAGTCCGTCACGCGCCCGCCGGCCTGCCGGATCACGAACACCCCGGCCACCGTGTCCCAGGTGTTCGCCCGGAGGTTCGTGATCGTCCCCTCCAGCCCGCCGGCGGCGACGGTCGGCAGCACCACCTGCGCGGCACCGAACCGGCGCATGTCGCCGAAGCGGGTGACGATCGCCTCGCACGCGCGGGCGTACTCGTCGCGGGCGTCGTAGTCCCACCAGATCGTCGGGTCGACGGCCGCGTCGCGGGGGTCGTTCACGTCGCTCACCGCGATCGGCTCGCCGTTGCGGTACGCGCCCGTGGCGTCGGCGGTGTACGTGTCGCCGAGCGCGGGCGCGACGATTGCGGCCGCGACCGGCTCGCCGTCGACGACGGCCGCGACCGCGGTGGCCCACACGCGCACGTCGCGGACGTAGTTGTTCGTCCCGTCGATGGGGTCGATCACCCACGCGGGGCCCGCCTCGGGCACGGTCTTGCGCTCGTCCTCCTCCTCGCCCACGACCGCGTCGTCCGGGAACGACTCGCGGATGGCCTCGATGACGGTGCGCTGGGCCGCGCGGTCGGCCTCGGTCACCACGTCGTCCTCGCCTTTCGTCTCCACCGCGATGTCGCTGCGGAAGTGCTCGTGCGCGACGGCGGCGCCCGCCTCCGCCGCGCGCTGCGCGACCGCGGCGCGCTCGGCGACGTCGTCTGCGCGCTCCGCGACGGGGGGCACGGCCTCGGCGCCGCATCCGGTGGCGTCGGCGCCGCGCTCGTCTGCGTCGGTCATGGCGTCGGTCGCACCTCCGGCCGCGTATAAACGTCGGTTCGGCGCGGGCGACGCCGCGGAATTAACTCAGTTCCGAATCCGAGTACCTTTAAGTGGATCGCCGTCGGTGGATCACGTATGGAACCAGAGGAAGCGGTCCGTCAGCTCGAGTACACCATCGACGCCTCGCTCGACGAGATCGGTCAGCGCGCCGCCGCCGGCTACCGTCCCACCTTCGAGCGCGTGGCCGAGCGCGCGGACGGGGCCGCGGTGTACGACCTCGCGGGCGAGCTTTCCGAGGAGGTTGTATCCGGCTCCTGTCCGTCGCCGGCCGAGGCGAACGCGGTCGCCGAGCGCGTGCTTGACGACTGGGCGTACACTGACGGCGGGGAGTAGCACTCGACGAACCTCTCTCTCTCTCTCTCTCGCCCCCGAATTGTCCTTCAGCATTGTGCTCACCTATTTTCACAGAGCGATTCGCTCACCGATCTCGGGCGCGCTCGCCTCGAACCCGTCCGCGCGCAGGTCCGCGGCGAACGCCTCGCAGCGGTCGCCGTGGTTCACGAGCACGCGCGCCCCGCGATACGGCGCCAGGAACGACTCCAGGCCCTCCCGGTCGGCGTGCGCGGAGAAGTCGTACGACTCCACCCGCGCGCTCACCGGCTGAACGCGGCCGTTCAGCTCCAACTGCCCGCGGTCTTGGAGCTCGCGGCCGGGCGTGCCCTCCACCTGGTACCCCGTGAGCGTCACGAGGTTCGTCGGGTTCGCCCGGATCTCGGGGAGGTACGTCTGGACGGGCCCGCCGGCGAGCATCCCGGAGGTGGTGACGATGAGCGCGTTCTCGGCCGCGATCCGCTTCCGCTGCCCGTCGCGGCCCGTGACGACCCGAGCCCGTCCGACCGCCTCGCCGAACGCGTCCGCGTCGCGCAGGAACGACGGGTACCGGCGGAGCGTCTCGGCCACCTCGACGCCCATCCCGTCGACGTACGGGGTGAGCCCGTGCGCGGCCGCGACGAGGAGCAGCTCCTGCGTCCGGCCGATGGCGAACGCGGGCGCGACGACCGTGCCGCCCTCCCAGACCGTTCGCTCCACGCTGTCAGCCCACGCCGACTCCACCGCGGCGCGCTCCTCGTGGGTCACGTCCGCGTAGGTGGACTCGCAGACCACGACGTCGGCGTCGGGCCGCGCGGTCGTCCCCGCGACCAGCCGCTGGTCGTCCGTGTGGAAGTCGCCGGTGTACAGCAGCCGCGTGTCGCCGTCGTCGACGAGGACGTGCGCGGAGCCCGGAATGTGTCCCGCGGAGAACAGCGTCACCTCGTACCCGCCGCCGTCGACCCCGCCCGCGACCGGGAACGGCTCGCCGTAGCCGTGCCGGCGTTCCACCTCGCCCAGCCGGGCGACGTGCTCGGCGCCGAACGGACACAGCGGGCTGTTGCCGTGGAGATTCAGCGTGTCCTCGGCGAGCGTGCGCGCGAGGTCGCCTGTCGGCGGCGTCCAGTGGACCGGCGGTCGGCGGTCGCCCTTCAACAGCGCGGGCACCGCGCCGACGTGGTCGAGGTGCCCGTGCGAGACGACGACCGCCTCGGGCTCGGGGTCCCGGACCGGGTACCGCGGCGGGTCCGCCGTCATGAGCCCGTAGTCCAGCAGCAGCGCGTCGTCGACGAGGAGGGCGCTGCGGCCGACCTCGCGGGCGCCGCCGAGGAACTCCAACTCCATCGACGGGCCGTAGCCGCCCGCGGCGTTAGTGTCCGTCGGTCGGGTCGCCGAGCGCGGACCGGACCGCCTCGACCACCGGCGCCGGCCCGACGACCCACACCCACGCGGCGAGCATGAGCGCCCCCGGAAGCTCGGGGAGCGCGAGGCCGGTCACGGGCCACCACCCGGCGGCGAACGTCGCCCAGACGCCGACGTGGACCGGCGCGAACGCGAGCGCGACGCGGCCGGTCGACTCCCGTCGCCTGAACCAGCCGTCGACGGCGAACATTGTGGTGACGAGTCCGTAGAGCCCGATCGCGGCCGGGCCGTGGAGCGGCTCTGTGAGGTCGAAGACGCCGACGCCGGCCATCGCGACCATCGCGAGCGCGAGGAGGAGCGCCCGGCCCGGGCGCCCGGCCCGTCCGAGGCCCGCCGCGTAGCAGACCCCCGCCGCCCCGCCGGCGATCAGCCCCCAGTTGAACGCGAAAGCGCTCCCCTCGCGGACCCCCAGGTCGGAGAGCGCGTCGGTCGTCCACGAGAAAGTCGGGTCGAGCAGGACGGCGAGCGCGATGCCGCCGAGCGCGGAGAGCGTCGCGACCGCGCCGCACGCCGCCGCGACGCGTCCGGCTTCCGGAGCGTCGGAGTCCGCGCCGGCACCGTCCAGACGGTCGGTCGCGGAGGCCGCCATCGGCCGCGGTCAGTCGATGCGCTCGGCGGCGTCGCGCTGGACCAGCGGGTCGGCGTTCTCGACCGGCAGGGAGACGACGTCCTCGCTCGCGAGCTCGTACTCCCGCTCGTCGACGCCGAAGATGGCCCCGACGTCGCGGGTGATCCGGACGGTCGCTCGCTCGGTCCCGCCGGCCGGTTCAGAACCCGCCGCCGGTTCCGTTTCGGCGGCCGGTTCCGAACCCGCGGTCGGCTCTGCCTCGGCCGGCTCCGTATCAGCGGGCGTCGAGCCGGTCGCCGTCCCCTCGGGCACCGCGCCGCCGTCCGTCGTCGCGCCGGCGGTCGACTCCTCGTCGGCGTCGCCCGTAGAGGTCCCGTCCGGATCGTCGTCGACCCCGACCGCCCCCGGTGGCGCCGGCTCGGGCGGCACCGGCGTCGGCTCGCCGTCCCCCGCGGTCCCGGCGTCGCCGGTCGGCTCCGCGGCGGCGGGGTCCGCGTCGCCCTCGGTCGGCTCGGGCGGGGCGTCGGCGGTCGACTCGGCCTCGCGTCCGCCCATCGCCCCGGCGAGCGCGTCCGCGGCGGCGGAGCCGCTCTCGGGAGCGGCGTCGCCGGCGCTCGCCGAGTCCGGTTCCGTCCCGACGGGCGCCGTCTCGGTCTCGGTCGCCGAGCCGTTCGGCGTCGCGTCGGCCGGCGTCGCGTCGCGCGGTCCCCCGGCGTCGCGGGCGGCCGACGCGGCGTCGCCGGTCGAGGACTCGTCTCGGATCGGAGACCCCTCCCGGACCGGCGACTCGCCCGCGAGGACGTCGAGGACCTCCGACTTGTTCGCGGTGATGCGCTCGACGAGGTCGTCGAACAGCCGGCGCTCCTCGGTCGTCATCCCCTCCTCGTCGACGGACATGTCGGCCGCGGCGAAGGAGGCGAGCTTGACGACCTTCCCGACGCGGCGCTCGTAGAGGGCCTCGGCGACCTCCTCGGCGGTCTCGACCTCGTCGGAGAGCCGGCGGACGTCGTCGTCCGCGAACGGGTTCTCGACCTGCTCGGCGCGGCGGTCCCGCGCGGCGCGGAGGTCCGCGACGTACGCGCCCACGTCGTCGTAAAACGAGTCCCGCAGGTGCTGGAGGCTGTCCTTCCGGCGCTCCTTCGCCTGCGCGGACCGGAGTTCGTCGAGGTTCATTGCTCGTCGGTCATCGTTCGGGGGCTTTCCGCGCCTCGCCGCGGGCCATCAGGAACGCCCCCGCGAACTCGGGCACGGTGTTTCTACCGGATTCAACTCTGACGCGCTCGCCGTTTAATTCTACCGTCCGATCCGCGTCCGTCTCGATCCGGATCTCGCGGCCCACGAACCGGTCCGGAACCGCGTCTCGGAGCGGGTCGAAGTCGGCGATCTCGTCCCGGTCCAGCGGCGTGACGACGAGGGCGGAGCCGCCGTGGAGCGTTCCCGGCAGCCGGATGAGCCGCCGCGTGTCGGTCGTCACCGGCTCGTCGATCGGCGCGGCGTCCTCCGCGGCGACGCGCGCGGCGAGCGCCGAGACGAGCCGGCGCACTCCGGGCCCGCCGGCCTCCACGTTGCCCTCGCGCACCGCCGTCGGGTTCCGGTCGAACGCGCCGAGGATCGTCTCCGCGCGCCCCTCGCCGATCCCGTCGAGCTCCGTCAGCCGCTCGCGCGCGGCCTCGTCGTCCATCTCCCGGAGGTCGTCGGCGTACTCGACTAAGGCGTCGTGGACGCGCGCGCCCCAGCCGCCCTCGGTGCGGAGGACGCGCTTCGTCGTCCCCCGGTCGGAGACGGTGCGGATCAGGCCGTCGGTGTCGAGGTCGATCGCCCGCACGTAGTCGACGATCTCGCGGCGCGCGTCGCTGTCCAACTCCCTCACGCCCTCGTCGCGGACGTGGACGTGGTAGCCGCGCCCGCCCGAGAAGACGACGGTCACGTCCTCGAACGCGAAGTCGTCGTCGATGAAGTCCAAGAGCCGCAGGAGGGCGTCCTTACACGCCGCGAGCATCTCCGGGTACGAGGTGGTCTCGGGTTCGACGCCGGGGAGGTGGTCGGCGTCCAGGTCGAAGACGAGGTCGGCGTTCCGCCACCCCTTCTGCCCCATCGTCGCCGCGCCGGGATCGTCGTAGCGCGCGGCCGAGAAGTAGGCGTGCCGGGGGGCGTTGTCCGCGAAGAACGTGTCCACGTCGCCGAGGTCGAACAGCGACTGGTGCCGGACCATCGTCGTCCCCGACCCGGGGGTCCACGGGATGTGGCCCCACTCGCGGAGGTTCGCGTCGGGCGGGAGCGACAGCGACACCGACCGGTAGTAGTCGCCGAACCGCCCCCGGAGGTACTCGCGGGTCCGGTCGTCCATCGTCTCCTCTCGTACCCGCGGTCGACGTATCAACGTTACCGTTCGCCGGCGACCGGCGACAGCGTTTTGTTCGGGAGCGCCGTCGCCGTACACGCCCGGTCCCCATGCTCGACGAGATATTCGACGTGTTCATCGGTGCGGTAGCCGAACTGATCCCCAACGTCGTGTGGGGCGCCCTGTTCCTGATCGCCGGCGCCCTGGCGACGACGATCGGCGTGGCGATGCTCCTCGGAACGACGACGCTCGACGGGTCGGTGCGCCTCGGCGGACTCCTGACCGTCGTCGGGGTGTCGATGGTGGGCGGCGTCTTGGTCGCGTGGTACCGCTGATCGGCGTCCCAGCCCTACGGTCCCGTTCCGCCCTCAAGCGCCGCGCGCCGGACGCCGACCGCCCTCCGTGAACGACCCGGGAACGGCCACCGTCGGCCAAACACTATCCGGGACCGCTCCGTATCCGTCTCGCATGCGCTCCGAAGAGGAGGTCAGAGAGCAGTACGAATTCCTCCGCGAGCAGTTGGACGACGAGGAGATGAACCACCGCGGCGTCGAGGAGCTGTTCGCGCACTACAAGCGCGCGCTCGGCTGGGTGTTAGAAGAGGAACACATGTGAGCGACGTACGACACGTTTATCACTCTCTACGCTGTACGATCTGGTGACGCTTCGTCTGGAGGGCCGAAGCGTCAGCGGGGACCAATTGGCAGGCCCGACGCGGCTTTTTTCCGCGTCGGGCGTGCCTTCTTCCGACGCTCGACCGCCCAGCGGCCGGTCCGTCTCGCGTCGCGCCCGAGCGGAGCGCGCGGTATCACGTTCGGACCGAGCGGCGCCGCCGGACCGCAGCGCAGTTCCGTCACTCGCCTCCGAGCGCGTCGTCCGGCCCGGCCGAGGTCACGTATCACTCCCGCGAAACGACTGCCGCCGGTGAACGCGCAGTCCGGACTCGCACGACGGTTGCGGAGTTGACAGAACGGAGGCCGGCGTTCCGGGGACGTAGGGGCCGCTCGCCGGTCGTACGTGGACTGATATAACGGTATATTTATTTATTTTCGACAGGTATGTAGAGGCAGTTGTATGTACGACCTCACAGGTTTTCAGCGTGACCTGCTCTACGTGATCGCGGGGCTCGACGAGCCGCACGGGCTGGCCATCAAAGAGGAGCTCGAAGAGTACTACGAGAAGGAGATCCACCACGGCCGCCTCTACCCGAACCTCGACACGCTCGTCGAGAAGGGGCTCGTCGAGAAGGGCCAGCGCGACCGTCGCACGAACTACTACACGCTGACTCGCCGCGGGCGCCGCGAGATAGAGGCCCGGACCGACTGGGAAGCCGAGTACATCGAGCACTGACCCCGCCGTCCGCCGCTCCCGCGGTCGGTCGATAGCCGTCGGCCTCCGTCTTCTCTCCTGTTTCCCGTCCCCCAACCCTCCGCGCCGCGAACGGTTGGATTCAAGTCCGCCCCGGCGGAATCGGAGCGTATGCAACCGGGAGATCGCGTCCGCGTCGAGCGCGGGGGCGTCACCAACGAGGGCGTACTGCTCCCCTCCACGACGCGCGACCACCTCGTCGTCAAGCTCGACGGCGGCTACAACGTCGGCGTCGACCGCGAGGCGGCCGACGTCGAGGTGGTGGAGTCCGGGGTCCGCGAGGTCGACCCCGCGGCCGAGACCGACGACGACGGGGACGCCACCTCGGAGATCACCTTCGACGAAGACCTCCCCACCGTCTCGCTCATCTCCACCGGCGGGACCATCGCCTCCACCGTCGACTACCGGACCGGCGCCGTCACGGCCCAGTTCGACGCGGAGGACGTGCTCCGCGCGGTCCCCGAGCTGGCCGGCCGCGCGAACTACCGCGGCCGGGTCGTCGCGAACATCCTCTCGGAGAACATGGAGCCGTCCATCTGGCGCGACCTCGCCGCGGCGGTCGCCGAGGAGGTCGAGGCGGGCGCCGACGGCGTCGTGGTGATGCACGGCACCGACACGATGCAGTACTCCGCGTCCGCGCTCTCCTTCATGCTCGACTCGCCCGTGCCGGTCGTGTTCACGGGGAGCCAGCGCTCGGCGGACCGTCCCTCCTCCGACAACGTGATGAACGCGGTCTGCGCCGTCGAGGCCGCGAAGGCCGACCACGCCGAGACGCTCGTCTGCATGCACGCCGGCCCCTCCGACGACGCCTGCGCGCTCCACCGCGGCACGCGCGTCCGCAAGAACCACACCTCCCGTCGGGACGCCTTCGAGACGGTCGGCGCCGCGCCCCTCGGCGTCATCGACTACGGGGCGGCCGCCGAGGCGGGCGCCGACGGCGACGCGGCCGACGCCGCGATCGAATGGAACCGCGAGCCGCTCCCACGGGGCGACGACGAGGGGACCGTCGGCGTCGAGTCCGACCTCGACGGCGACGTCGAACTCGTCAAGTTCACGCCCGGGATGGACCCGGCGGCGTGGGACTACCTCGACGGGAAGGACGGCGTCGTCGTCGAGGGGACCGGGCTTGGCCACGTCCACACCGACCTCATCCCCCGGATCGAGGAGCTGGTCGAGGGTGGCACCGTCGTCGCCATGACAAGCCAGTGCCTGGCCGGCCGGGTCTGTGACCGCGTGTACGACACCGGCCGCGACCTGCTCGACGCGGGCGTCGTCGAGGCCGGCGACACCCTCCCCGGCACCGCGAAGGTGAAGCTCATGTGGGCGCTGGCGAACCGCTCCGACCCCGCCGAGGCGATGGGCCGCGACCTCGCCGGCGAGCTGACCGAGGAGTCGCGGCCCTGGAGATGAGCGGCCGCGGGTCCGCCGCCGGCGGCCCGGCGGTCGTCGTCCGCGAGGCGCGCCCCGCCGACGCCGACGCGGTCGCGGCCTTCACGCGGGACACGTGGGGCGAGCGCCACGAGGACTACATCCCGCGGGTGTTCCCCGACTGGGCCGCGTCCGACGACCCCGACCGCGGCACCTTCGTCGCGACCCTCCCGCCGGAGGCCGCGGCCCCCGGCGACCTCGACGGCCGGGAAGCGGGCGACACGCGCGTCGAGGGCGACGGGACCGGCGCCGCAGACGCCGGCGACCCCGAGGCGGTCGTCGGCTGTATCCAGGCCGTCTCGCTGTCGGAGTGGGAGGCGTGGGGGCAGGGGATCCGCGTCGACCCCGCGGCGCGCGGCCACGGCGTCGGCACGGCGCTCTCGGAGGCCGCCCTCGACTGGGCCCGCGAGCGCGGCGCGACCGTCTGCCGCAACATGGTGTTCTCGTGGAACGCCATGGGCCTCGGCCAGTCGCGCGCCGTCGGCTTCGAACCCGAGACGGAGTTCCGGTTCGCGGAGCCGGAGCCCGACGCGGCCGCGCTCGACGGCGCGGCCGACGCCGGCGTCGCCCCCCTCGCCGACCCGGACCCGAACGCGACGTGGGCGTTCTGGAGCGACAGCGACGCGCGCGAGCACCTGCGCGGCCTCGCGCTCGACCCCGACGAGTCGTGGGCCTGCTCGCAGCTCACCCGCGAGCGCCTCGCCGCCGCGGCCGCCGAGGACCGCCTGATCGCGGTCGGCGACGCGGCCGCGGTCGCCGGCTTCGCGGTCCGGACGCGCGTGACGGAGCGCGAGGTCGACGGCGAGACGACCCGGACGGCGACGTACGGCGTCGCCGCGTGGCGCGACGCCGACGCGGCGGGGACGCTGTTCGCCGCCGTCGCCGCCGACGCCGCGGCGGCCGACGCCGACGGCGCGCGCGTGCTCATACCCGAGATGGTCGACCACGTGAGCGACGTCGCCGCGAACCGCGTGTCGGTCGCGACCGAACCCGACTTCGTGATGTGCGCGGACCTCACCGGTGACCTATGACGCTCCTCGGCGTCGCCCTCCCGTGGTCGCTCCCGCTCACGCTCGTGATCTACGGCGTCGTCGTCGCCGCGGCGGTCTGGATCTACCGCGACGCGAGGGCCCGCGGGAGCCGCTACGCGCCCCTCTGGGCGCTCTCGACGCTCCTCTTCACCATCGTCCCGGTGCTCGCGTACCTCTACCTCCACCGGGAGGCCGGGCCGGCGCGGTAAGGGGACCCCGCCGTCGGTCGGGCCCCGCGACGGTCCGCGCCGACTCTCTCGCCCGGCTCCTGTGGCGGCCCGCTCCAGACCGCTTATGTGCGACGACGCGGAACGACCGACGGATGCCCTCCTCCGGCTTGCCCGACCGCTTGCGCGCGCTCGGTCGCGGCCGCCGACCGCGCGCGTTCTCGGTCGCCGTCGCCACCCTGCTCCCGCTCGTCGGCGTCGTCGCGCTCGGCTGGAACGCGGCCGCGCTGATGACGCTGTACTGGTTCGAACTCGGGATCGCGTCCGGCTGGGCGCTCGTCCGCGCGCTGTTCGCCGGCCGACCGTCCGAGATCGAGCGCCACGGACTGATCGTCGGCCCGCTCGCGCAGCGCCGCGGCGGGCTGTCGATCCCGTGGACCGGCGTCGAGGTCCGGGTCTCGTCGCTGCTCGTCCTCCCGATCGCCGCCCCGATCCTCGCGGTCGTCTGGGGGGTCGTCGGCACGCTCACGGTCGGCGTCGTCGCGGACGGCGGACTGTCGCCGCAGGCGCTCGACACCGTGACGCTCGCGGTGATCGCCGTCTTCGTCGGCGAGGGGGCGACGACGCTCGTCGAGTACTTCGGTCGCGGCGAGTACCGCGACCACAGCGCCCAGACGGCGATCCAGGGGGTGTTCGCGCGCGGCGCGGCGATCTTCCTCGGCGCGTTGTTCACCGTCACGATCGTCGCCGCGGGCACGCTGGAGGGCGACGCGCCGATCTCGGCGCTCGACCCGGACGCGATCGGCCTCCCGCTGCTGCTCGGGATCGTCGCGGTGAAGTTCGCGTTCGACCTCGCGAGCCTCTACGGCGACCGGCTGGCCGCGTTCGACGAGTCGTCCGCGCTCGACCTGGGCCTCTCCTACGACCCGCCCGCGGCGGAGCCCGTCGACGGCTCGCTCGCGGAGCCGGTCGAGACGGTCCGCCAGCCCCCTCGCTCGCGGGTCGCGGGGGCGCTGACGACTCCGCTCGGCCACCCGGGGCTGTGGTACCTCGCCTCGCTCCCCGCGCTCGGCGCCGCGCTGTTCGCGATCGGCGGCGAGTGGGCGACCGCCGCCGCCCTCGCCGCGGCCGCGGTCGCGGTCCCGCTCGGACCCGCCGCGCTCGATCACGAGCTCCGGTACGGGCTCGTCGAGTACCGCGCCGGCGACGACGCGCTCGTCGCCCGCGACCGCCTCTCCAGCACCGCGCTGTGGCGCGTCGAACCGTGGGACGAGACGGACCTCCGGGTGGAGCGAAGCGGGCTCGACCGGCGGCTCGGGACCGAGACCGTCGCGATCGAGCTCCGCGACGACGAGTACCGGATCCCGGGGGTCGACGACCCGGAGCCGATACTCGCCGTCTTCGACCGACGGGCGGACCGCCCGGACGGACCGGAGCGACCCGGCGACTGACTCGCCTCAGCCGTCCGCGTCGCCCGCCTCGTCCCGGCCGTACAGCGGGTGCGTGTCTCCGACGAGGCGCTTGAAGAGCAGGATGACCCCGGCGTGGAAGGCGACGAGGACGGTCACGCTCGCGACGATTATCGCCACCTCCGTCGGCGTCGAGAGGAGGCCGAGCGAGACGATGAGCGTCGTGGCGCACGCCGGCGGGTGGACCGTTCCGGTCGCTATCATCGCCCAGCTGGTCGCCACGAGCGAGGCGACCGCGCTCGCGGTCAGCCGGAACCCCTCGGGCGAGAGGGCGGGCGGCGTCGCCGTCAGCGCGGCGCCGTCGGCGATCGCCGTCCACGCCGCCAGCCCGGCGACGCCGCCGATCAGGTGACTCGCGACCACGCGGACGGCCCGATCCCGCTCGCTCCGCCGGTCGAACGCGAGGCCGAACGCGGACGGCCCGAGGCTCGGGAAGACGAACGGCCGGCCGGTCGCCCACGCGACGAGGCCGAGCACGGTAAACAGGAGGCCGGCGTACAGGCTCGTCCCGAGGCGGCGGCGCATTGCGCTCCGGTCGGCGGGCGACTCACAAAGGGCCGGCGGATCGCGGAGCGGGACGCCCCGCGGATCGGGGGACTGGGCCCCGCCGGACCGGGGACGAGACCCCCGGGGGACCGCGGGGCGCTATCGCTCGCGATAGCCGAACCCGAACGCCTAATTGGCCCCGTCTCGCCCGTGGTGACATGGTCGCGACGCTGCCGGACCTCCTCCGACTGCTCGTCGTCCCCGTCTTCGCGTGGGCGGCGATCCGGGACGTCCGGACCCGGCGCCTCCCGAACCGGCTGTGGCCGCCGCTGTACCTGTTCGGCGCGCTGCTCCTGCTCTGGGAGGCCGTCTCGCTGTGGCCGTTCGCCGGGTTCGACGGGCGGATCTTCCTCGTGCGGGCCGCGATCAGCCTGCTGTTCGTCGCGCCGCTCGGCTACGCCTTCTGGTACCTCGGCGCGTTCGGCGGCGCCGACGCGAAGGCGATGATCGCGCTCGCGGTGATCTTCCCGACGTTCCCGGCCTACGAGGTCGGGGGGGTCACGCTCCCGCTCGTGGGCACCCAGCTCGGCGTGTTCTCGCTGACGATCCTCACGAACACCGTCCTGATCGGGCTCGCGTACCCCGTCGGGCTCGCCGCCCTCAACCTCGTCCGCGGCGAGGTCTCGTCGAGCATGTTCCTCGCGCGCCCGGTCGCGACCGACTCGCTGCCGGACCGCCACGGTCGCCTGTTCGAGGACCCGGAGGGGCCCACCCGGGGCGGACTGGACCTGGACGCGCTCCGGATGTACCTCCGGTGGCGCGGGCTCACGCTCGCCGACCTGCGCGCTGACCCCGACGGCCTCCGGGACCCGGCCTCCGTCGGCGAGACGTTCGACCCGACCGACGGCGGGACGCACGTCGGCCCGCGGACCGACGGGGGGCGCGCAGTGGACGACGCGCTCTCCGACCGGGGACGCGAAGCCGACGCGGACTCCGCCGCCGCGGCCGACGGTGACCCGGAGGGCGACGACCCCTGGGCGGCCGAGCGCTTCCTCGACGACATCGACCACGGCGCGTACGGCACCGACGCCGCGACGCTCCGCGACGGCCTCGACGTCGTCGCCCGCGCGGACCGCGTGCTGGTCTCGCCCGGGATGCCGTTCGTCGTCCCGATGGCCGTCGGGCTCGTCGTCTCGCTGACGTACGGGGACGCGCTGTTCGCGCTGCTGGGGGCGGTCGGACTGGTGTGAGCCGGCGGCAACGACTTGACCTATAAATAGACGATGCGGTGCGGCGGCGCGTGCCGATGAGCGCCCGAAGGGCGCGAATCGCACGCGCGAGGGACGCGGTGAGCGACGGGCGACCGAAGGGAGCCCGGAGCGAACCGCGAGGCTGGGGAGGCACGAGGTGCGGTGCTGTGCGGGGCGGGACTCAAAGGGGCAGTCGCGAGGGCAAAGGCGCGCGACGCAAGGACCGCAGGCTCGAACGGAGTGGGCGCCGAGGACCGCAGCGAGCGCACCGAGCCCTCGCGACTGGGGCTTCGGAGGTGTTCGACGCCGATTCTCGGTCAACCATTTATAAATAAAAGGCGCGACCGCGCCGTATCGTCAGTTCCCGGCCCAGACGTCCGCGGCGGCGAGGACGCGCGTCCCGGCCGGCCGCTTCACGAACTCGCCGAGGTCGCGGCCGATCAGGTCGCCGACGCCGCGCTGGGCCGCCACGTCGAGCAGCCGCTGGTCGACGGTCCCGTCGACGACGACGGCGTGCGGCGCGGGCTCGGCGCCCTCGACCGCGTCGAACGCCTCGCCGGCGTCGACCTCGTCGAGGACCTCGAACTCGTCGCCGAGGAGCCGCGCGCGGCCCGTCGCCCCGTCGACGACCTCGCTGACGTGCGCCCTCATCGACCGCGGCTCGTCGAGTCCGTCGTCGGCCGCGTCGCCCTCCCCGTCGTCACTTCCCTCGGATTCCGCCTCCGCGGCCGACCGGGGATCCGCCTCTTCGGCCGACTCGGCGTCCGCTCCGTCCGACGAGCCGTCGTCGGACTCCTCCGCCAACTCGGCGTCCGCTTCCTCGGCCGTCCCGTCGTCTTCCTCGTCAGCCGGTTCGGAGTCCGAGTCGTCGACCGGCTCCGACACGGGCTCGGCGGCCGTGTCGGGCTCGACGGCCGACGCCGCGTCGGGCTCGACGGCTGACTCGGCGTCGGCGTCGAGCGTCGAGTCGGGGTCGTCTGTCGGCGTCGACGCCGACCCAGCGGCCTCGCCCGCGCCGTCGGAGGGGGACGGGTCGCGGACCTCGGCCGCCGCGTCGCCGTCGTCCGGGTCCGTCGACTCGGCCTCCGGATCGGGCTCGGGCGATCGGGTCGTTCGGGTCGACGGGCCGGTCGAGCCGCCGCCGGCGTCGCCCGGCACCGCGCCGCCGTCGCCGACGCGGGCGACCGAGCCGGAGCCGTCGCCGGCCTCCTCGTCGCTGGCGGCCGCGCGGAGGTCGGCGGCGTCCGCGAGGCTGGCGTACGGCACCTTCCCGCGGAGCGCCTCGAAGACGGCGTCGCGGTCGAGGTCCTCGACCGACTCGCCGGGGGGCGCGAACGCGACGTAGTTGACCTCGCCGACCTGCGCGAGCTCGCGGAGGATGAGCTCGCCGCCCCGGTCGCCGTCGAGAAACGCGGTGACGGTCCGGTCGGCCGTCAGGTCGGCGACCGCCTCGGGGACGTTCGTCCCCTCGACCGCGACGGCGTTCTTGATCCCGCAGTCGAGCAGCGTGAGCACGTCGGCGCGCCCCTCGACGACGATGACGGCGTCGGAGTCGCCGACGCGCGGCCCGGCCGGGAGCCCCTCGTAGTCGACGATGCCCTCGACGCGCGCGGCGTCGCGCACCTCGTCTAACACGTCGCTGCTCGCGAGGCTCGTCTCCTCGAAGCCGCCGGCGATCAGCTCCTTGGCGCGCTCGACGACCTCGCGGCGCTTGGCCGCCCGCACGTCCTCGATGCTCGTCACCTCCACGGAGGCGTGACAGGGACCGATGCGGTCTATCGTCTCCAGCGCGGCCGCTAAGATGGCGGTCTCGACCTTGTCCAGGCTCGACGCGACGGTGACCTCGCCGAACGACTGGCCGTTCTCGGACTCGACGGAGACGTCGATTCGGCCGACGCGCGAGGACTCCTGGAGGTCGCGGAGGTCCAACTCGTCGCCGAGCAGGCCCTCCGTCTGGCCGAACACCGCCCCGACGACGTCGCTCCGCTCGACGACGCCGTCGGCCGCGATGGTGGCGTGTATCAGGTATTTCTCTGTGTCTTTCATGATGGGTGAATGGTGATGTCGGGCGGTAGCGCCCGTCCGTGTATGGTTGCGCTCCTCGCGGAAAATAGCTATCGCACGCTCCTCCTCCGGCGCCGACTATTGAAGAAAATTTCTCTACGAAATGTATGTCCGAATCTGTTCGATGGTTCTTTGTATCTATAGAAACTCTATTTTCTCACATGACGCGATCACGGAGCGATCTCGTGTGGATACCGACGTTCGCGGTTCTCGTGGCTTTCGCGGTGCCGTGGCCCCTGTGGGGCGTCGACCGCGTCGTCGCGGGGCTGCCGGTGTGGATCTGGTGGCACGTGGCGTGGCTCGGGCTGTGTACGGCCCTGTTCGCGCTGTTCGTCCGGAGCGGCGCGTGGGAGCGCGGGATGGGGCGGCGACCGGGGCGCGACGTCGCCGGCGGCGACGCGCCGGCGCCCGCCGACGGTGATCGCCGATGACGCTGGGGCTCTCGCTCGGCGTCGTCGTCGGCTACCTCGTCGCCGCGCTCGCGCTCGGGCTGGTCGCCTACCGCGTCTCGGAGTCGACGGCGGAGGACTACTACCTCGCGAACCGGTCGATCGGCACGCTCGTGTTGCTGTTCACGACGTTCGCCACCCTGCTGTCGGCGTTCACCTTCTTCGGCGGCCCGAACCTCGCGTACGCGGCCGGCCCCGAGTGGCTGATCGTGATGGGCACCCTCGACGGCGTGCTGTTCGCGGTGCTGTGGTACGTGATCGGCTACAAGCAGTGGCTGATCGGCGCCCGCAACGGCTACGTGACGCTCGGCGAGATGCTCGGCGACCGGTTCGGCTCGACCGGGCTGCGCGCGCTGGTCGCCGGCGTCAGCCTCCTCTGGCTGTTCCCGTACGTCATGCTCCAGCAGATGGGCGCCGGCGAGGCGCTCGTGGGGCTCACCGACGGCGCGGTCCCCTACTGGGGCGGCGCGGCGCTGATCACGGCGTTCATGATCCTCTACGTCGCCGTCGCCGGGCTCCGGGGCGTGGCGTGGACCGACACGCTCCAGGGGCTGTTCATGCTCTCCGTCGTCTGGATCGCCGCCGCGTGGCTGGTCTCGGCGCTCGGCGGCGTCGGCGCCGCGACCGAGGGGATGCTCGCCGCCCGGCCCGAGTTCGGGGGCTTCGGCGGCGGGACGTACACGCCCGGGTTCATCATCTCGACGGCGATCACCATCGCGTTCGGCGTGACGATGTTCCCGCAGATCAACCAGCGGTTCTTCGTCGCGAAGTCGGCCGCGACGCTGAAGCGGTCGTTCGCGCTGTGGCCCGTGCTCGTCCTCCTGCTTTTCCTCCCCGCGTTCATGCTCGGCGCGTGGGCGGCCGGGACGCCGGTGACGGTCCCCGAGAACGCGAACGTGCTCCCGGTCGTGCTCGGCGAGTACACGCCGGCGTGGTTCACGGCGCTCGTGATCGCCGGCGCGATGGCCGCGATGATGTCCTCGTCCGACTCGATGCTCCTGTCGGGGTCGTCGTACTTCACGCGGGACCTGTACCGGCCCGTGGTGAACGCCGACGCCTCCGAGCGCCGCGAGGCGTGGGTCGCGCGCGTCGGCGTCGCCGGGTTTGCGGCGCTCGCGTTCGTCGCCAGCCTGTTCCGCCCCGGGACGCTGGTCGAGGTCGGAGGCACCGCGTTCTCCGGGTTCGCGCTGCTCGCGCTCCCGGTGATCTGCGCGCTCTACTGGGATCGGACGACGCGCACGGGCATGCTCGCCGGCGTCGCGGTCCCGCAGGTCGCGTACCTCGCGGTGGTGCTGTCGGCGGTCGTCGGCGCCGTCCCGACGCTGCCCCGGACCGTCGCGGGCGGCTGGGACGTGGCGCTCGGGCTGATGGCGCTGTCGGCGGTCCTCACCGTCGGCGTCTCGCTGCTCACCGCCCCGACCGAAGAGGAGGACGCCTCGCGGTTCGCGGTGGCGGGCGACTGAGCCCGGGTCGACGGCCGGGTGGTCGGCCTGTCGGCCCGACCACACTCGTCTCGTGAGAACCGAAGCGTCTTCTCGTCGCCTCGGGCCTCCCGAAAGTCAAATGCCGGTCTGTCCCCGAATACGGGTATGAACGAGCCCGGCACGGAGGGCGTGCTGTTGAACCAGGAGACGCTCCGCGGTCGGCTCGACGACGCGCCGCCGTGGCTCCGCGAGCACTACCGGACGTTCCGGGAGTCGATGCTGGGCGAGCGCGACGGGTCGCCGTTCCCCTGCTACTTCGGCATCGAGGTCGAGCGCGAGGGCGACCTCCTGTACGCCGCCTGCGAGTCGACGACGGACCCCGCCGCGCTGTTGCGCCTGCGCGACGTGCTCGTCGAGTACCTGGAGACGTACCCCGACCACGCCGACCGCGCGCCGCTCGCGGTGTTCTTCAGGCCGCCGGACGGCGAGCGCGGGGAGGCGCACTACCACGAGCGGCTCTGGCACGTGCTGGAGTTCCTCCACGTCCACGACCCGGAGCCGTGGCCCGACGACATCCCGACCGACCCGGACACGCCGCGCTGGGAGTTCTGCTTCGGCGGCGAGCCGCTGTTCCCCACGTCGCGGGCGCCGTTCTACGAGGAGCGGAAGAGCCGGTACTCGCCGGTCGGGCTGGAGATCACCTTCCAGCCGCGCGCCGTCTTCGAGGGGATCACCGCCGACACCGAGGCCGGCCAGCGAGCCCGCGAGGCGATCCGCGACCGCATGGGCGACTACGACGGGGTCTGTCCCCACGCCGACCTCGGCGACTGGGGCGCCGAGGGCGACCGCGAGTGGACGCAGTACCTGTTCCGCGAGGACGCCGCCGCGAGCCCCGACGCCTGCCCGCTCGACCCGACGCGCGAGCACCCGAAGGCGCCCGAGTCGCTCCTCGAACCGGGCGCGTGGCAGCGGTTCGCCGGTGCGGTCGCGGCCGACCGCGACGCGCCCGCCACCTCGGGGCTCGGCGATGACTGACCGCGACGACGCCGTCCTCCTCCTCGTCGACTTCCAGACCGGCTTCGACGGGACGGGGTGGGGCGAGCGCAACAACCCCGACGCCGAGGCGGCCGCGGCCGCGCTGCTCGACCGCTGGCGCGACGCCGGCCGCCCGGTCGCGCACGTCCGCCACGCCTCGACGGAGCCGGACTCGCCGCTGCGCCCCGACGCCCCCGGCTTCGCGTGGAAGCCGGAGACGGCGCCCGTCGAGGGCGAGCCAACCTTCGAGAAGTCGGTCAACGGCGCCTTCCTCGACTCCGGGCTCGACGCGTGGCTCCGCGAGGAAGGGTACGAGTCGCTCGTCGTCTGCGGGCTGACCACCGACCACTGCGTCTCGACGACGACGCGCGAGGCCGAAAACCGCGGCTACGACGTGCGCGTGGTCGCCGACGCGACCGCGACCCACGCCCGCGAGGCGCCCGACGGCGAGCGGATCGACCCGGAGACCTCCCACCGCGTCGCGCTCGCGCACCTGCGCGGCGAGTTCGCGACGGTCGTCGAGAGCGACGACCTGCTCGCCGACTGACCGAAAGCCCATACCGCTCCCGCGAGAATCGGCCCCGTGTTCCGCCACACGCCGCGGTGTCCGGACTGCGGGAGCCGGTTTCTCGTGACCAAAGTACGGATGGCGGGCGGCCACGTGCCGCCGCCCTCGGACCTGACCGTCTACCGCTGCTACCGGTGCTTCGCGAAGTTCACCGACGAGGAGGCGGCGGGACCCGACGAGGGCGGCGACGAGACCGACGGCGACCGCGGAATCGACGAGGCCGCCCGGAATCCGCAGGCGACCGACCCGGTCCGCGTCGTCGACGTCGACCTCGCGGTCTCGCCGGCCGGCGGGAAGCGAGCGGTCGATCGCTTCGCGCTCACCCTCCGCAACGACGGCGCCGAACCCGTCCGCGTTGCGCGCGCCGAACTCTCCTTTCCGGACGGCGAGGAGTCGGTCGCGCCGGTCGACCCCGTCCTCCTCGCCCCCGACGAGACGGCGACCGTCGCGGTCGCCCGCGACTGGCTCTACCCCGAGCAGGACGCGGTGACGGTCCGGTTCCTCGGCGACGGCGACGCGGTCGGCTCGGTCCGGGTGACCGATCTCGACTGATCGCGCCGTCCGCCGTCGATTGAGCGCGCCGTCCGGCGCCGACCCGCCCGACCCGACCGCGCTCAGTCGTCGTCGGCCGCCTCCGCGGCGGCCGCGTCGCCGCCGCTCGCGCGCTCCGCGGCGTTCGCGAACATCCCGCGGCGGGTCGTGTACAGGAAGTACGCGCCGAGGCCCAGGAACCCGACGACGTTCGAGGCCGCGACCGCCCAGAAGACCGCCTCGACGCCCCAGCCGAGTCCGGGGGTCACCGTGACGCCGAACGCGCCGACCGTCGTCGCGACCGGGACGGCCGCGACCGCGATCGGGAACCGGACCGCCCAGTACTTGACCAGGTCCGCGACGAAGGAGGTCCGGGTGCGGGAGGCGCCGTTGAACCCGGCCAACAGCGTGTAGGTGCCGCCGAGCGCCCAGTAGGAGGCGCCGAGGATCCGGAGGTAGGTGACCGCGAGGTCGCGTCCGGTCGCGGTGAGGTCGGGCGCGAGGAGGTCCGCGATCCCGCCGGCGAACAGGAACTGGAGGGCGCCGAGCGCGAGGAACCCCGCGACGACCATCCCGGTGCCGACGGTCGTCGTACGGCGGGCGCGCTCGGGAGCGTCCGCGCCGAGGTTCTGTCCGATCATCGACTGCGCGGCCTGCTGCATCCCGAGCGCCGGGACGATCGCGAGCGTCGCCACCCGGGCGCCGACCGTGTACGCCGCGACGCCCGCCGCGCCGCCGGCGACCGCGACGAGGCCGACGACGAGGACGCGGACCAGCTCGCTCACCCCGCGCTGGCCGCCGAGCGGGAGGCCGACGGCGACGACCTCGCGGACGGTCGCGGCGTCGAGCGCGAACGCCTCGCGGGTGAGCCGGAAGGTGTCGCGGCCGATCCCCGCGGCGTACCCGAGGACCCACAGGAGGCCGGCGACGCCCGCGAGCGCGGTGCCGAGGGCGGCGCCCGCGACGCCGAGCTCCGGCGCCGGGCCGACGCCGAAGATGAGGACCGGCGCGGCGACGGCGTTGACGAGGACGCCCACGAGGGTCACGTGGAACACCGCGCGGGTGTCGCCGTACGCCGTGAAGCAGTTCTCGACGGTGTCGCCGACCGCGCCGACCGGGAGGACGGCGATCACGATGGCGAGGTACGTCGCGGTCGTCCCGGCGAGCGCGGGGTCGGCGCCGAGCAGCGCGACGACCTCGTCGGCGTAGGCGACCACCGGGAGCGCGACCGCCGCGGTGACGGCGAGCGCGACCAGCGCGCCGTTGACCGCCACCCGGCGCGCGCCCGCCTCGTCGTCGTCGCCGGCGCGCTGCGAGACGAGGATCTGGGTGCCGACCGCGCCGATCACGACCGTCGCGCCGAGCAGCGACTGGACCGGGAGGCTGAGCCCGACGGCGGCGACCGCGTCCTCGCCGACCCGCCCGAGCCAGAACGTGTCGACCAGCGCGTTGGCGACGTAGACGACGTTCTGCGCGACGAGCGGCGCGGCGAGGGCGAGCAGCACCCGCCCGACCGGCCCCTCGGTGATCGCCTCGCGGTCGACGTCCAGCATCGAATCGTTACGGTATTAGAAGGAGATAATAAAAGTGTGCTGGTGGTGAACACGACACTCGCGTCGGGTCGCGGTCCGCCGGTTCGATCCGGGGCGGCGAGCGGTCGACCGCCCCGCGCCGGGGTAGGACTCCGGTGAGGGGGAGTCGGGGGACCGGCGCGCCCGTCCGGCCCGGCGAGCGCACCGTCTCGCCCCCGCACGCGGTCGCCCGGCGCCCGCGAAGGGAAACCTCTTAATGGACTACACACGGAGTTCGTGGTATATGAGCAACGGCGACGACCCGGCCGACGCCTCCGAGGAGGCCGAGGCCGCGGACGACGGCGGGGACGCCGACGAGTCGACGGAGACGGCCGCCCCGACGCTCCCCGATGACGCGACCGAGGAGTCCCTGAACGAGTACCTCGACGAGATCGCCGACCGGCTCGAGGCCGCCGAGACGGAGGCCGACCTCGACGACGTCGAGGCGCTCTTAGACGACGCGGCGGCCGGCATCGAGGAGGCGGACCTCCCCGAGCCGGACGAGGACGACGAGGACGCCGACGACCCCCGCGGCGACCTCGAGGACCGCGTCGCAGAGCTCCGCGACGGCGTCGCCGACGCCCGCGGCCCCTACGGCGAGGACGTCGCCGACGCGGTCGAGGCCGCGTCCGGGACGGTCGCGGACACCGAGTGGACCGAGGCGGGTCACGACGACGTCGCGGCCGCCGTCACGTCGTTCGTCGACGAGGCCGCCGACGCCATCGACGACGCCGCTCCCGACGCGATCGACGAGGCGGAGGAGGACCCCGAGGCGCTCCTGGCGGAGCCCGCGGACGACGAAGCGACCGACGGCGCGGAGCCGATCCCCGTCGATCAGCTCACCGCCGCGCTCGACGCCGTCGCGGCGGCGGTCGTCGAGGCCGGTTTCGACGCGGACGACGACGCGGACGTGATCGCGGCGCTGCTCGCGGCGACCGACGACCTGGAGGCCGCCCTCGACGACGCCGAGGAGTGGGACGACCTCGAGACCCACGAGCAGCTCCGCGCGCAGGGGTACTACGACGTGCTCGGCCACTACAAGGACTTCCCGGTCGAGTGGGCCGCGCTGAAGGAGCACGAGGCGCGGGGCAACGTCGACATGATCCTGCTCGCGCTCGACTCGCTCCAGTCCGAGTTCATGGAGCGCCACTGCCTGGAGGCGTTCGAGCGGATGGGCAAGCGCGGCAAGACCGAGGCGTCCGTCGAGGAGATCCTCGGCCGCGCCGAGAAGCGCGACCGCCCCGCGATCCGGATCCTCGGGAAGATGGCCGCCGAGGAGGCGACCGACACCCTCGTCGAGTACGTCGACGAGGACTCGAACCCGCAGCTCCAGAAGGCGGTGTTCAAGGCGCTCGGCGAGATCGGCGCCGCCGAGGCCGTCCAGCCGCTCGCGAACCAGCTCGACCCCGACGGCGACACCGACGAGCTCGTCCGCCCCCACGCCGCCCGCGCGCTCGGCCTGATCGGCGACACCCGCGCCGTCGACCCGCTCGCCGACGCGCTCGAAGCGCACCCGTCCGACGACGTGCGCGCGGCGGCCGGCTGGGCCCTCCGGCAGATCGGCACCCGCGAGGCGCTCGAAGCGGTCGCCGAGTACGCCGACGAGCGCTCCTTCGTCGTCTCCACCGAGGGCGAGAAGGCTCGCGACGCGCTCGACGACGGCGCCGAGCCCGCGCCGACCGCCTGACGCGGCCCGCCGCTCGGCCGACCCTTCTTATCGGAAGCCGGGCCGAGACCCGGCGTGTCGTTCGTTTCATCTCCTTCCGCAGGCGACGCGACAGCGAGCGTCGCCGCCGTCGCGCTCGCGCTGCTCGCTCTCGCGGCCCTCGTCCCGGTCGCGGCCGCGGGCGACGCCGGACCCGGCTCGCCAGCCGTCGGAGTCGATCCCGGCGGTGCCGCCGAACGGTCGAACGGCAGCGCGGCGAACGTGACGCTCGTCTCGACGACGCCGCGGATCGTCGAGCTGTTCCCGAACCCGGCGGCCGCGGAGAACCGCGGCGAGTACCTCGTCGTCCGGCTCCCCGAGCGCGGCGACTGGTCGCTCTCGGACGGCCACCACGAGGCCGAGATTCCGGCGAACGCCAGCGGCGTCGTCGCCCTCTCGATGGACCCCGCGAACGCGACGCCGCTGCTCGCCGACGAGACCGCGGCCCCGGGCAACGGCGGCACCGGGGACCCGACGCTCCGCGCGCTCGACGACCACTTCCCGCTCGCCGCGTCCGGCGACCGGATCGAGCTCCGCCGCAACGGGACCGCAGTCGCCGTGGTCGCGTACGACCGCGCGCCCGAGGGACACCGGTGGCGCGCCGACTGGAGGGAGTGGCGCCCGCGCGGCTACGACCCCCGCTCGCCGAAGTCGACCGCGGACGCCGCCGTGACCCCCTTCGTCCTCCCGGACAGCCCCGGGATGCCCGTCGAGCCGCTCCGGGCCGCGGACGAGCGGCTGTTCGTGGCCGGCTACACGCTGACCTCGGAGCGGGTCGCCGACGCGCTCGTCGCGGCCGCCGACCGCGGCGTGCGGGTCCGGGTGCTGCTGGAGGGGTCGCCGGTCGGCGGGTTCCCGGCCCGGAGCGCGGCGCTGATCGACCGGCTGACGGCCGCCGGCGTCGCGGTCCGGATCCTCGACGGCGAGGTCGAGCGGTTCCGGTTCCACCACCCGAAGTACGCGGTCGCCGACGGCCGCGCCGTCGTCCTCACGGAGAACTGGAAGCCGTCCGGCACGGGCGGGCACGGCAACCGCGGGTGGGGCGTCCTCGTCGGGGACGACCGCGGCGCCGCGGGCGAGGTCGACGCCGGTGTCGGGGACGGTACCGACCGGAGCGCGGCGGTCGCCGACGACCTCGCGGAACTGTTCCGCGCCGACTTCGAGGCGCGCGACGCGCGGCCGTGGCGCGCCTTCCGCGCCGACACCGAGTTCCACGACGGCGGCCGCGCGAACGGCTCCTACCCGACGCGGTTTGAGGCGCCCGCGGCGCCGTCGACGGCCGACGTGACCGTCCTGACGGCGCCGGGGAACGCCGCCGACCGCATCGTCGCCCGGATCGACGCCGCCGACGAGCGCGTGCTCGCGGTCGTGCCGCGGGTCGGCGGGCCGAACGACCGGATCGTCCGCGCGCTCCGGCGCGCCGCGGACCGCGGGGTCGACGTCCACCTGCTGCTCTCGGACGCCTGGTACGACCGCGAGGCGAACCGGAACCTCTCCGAGGCGCTCGCCGACGAACCGATCGCGGTCGACCTCGCGGCGCCGCGCGGTCGGTTCGGGAAGGTCCACGCGAAGGGGCTCGTCGTCGACGACGCGGCGGTCGTCGGCAGCCTCAACTGGAACCCGAGCGCGGAGACGAACAACCGGGAGGTGCTGCTCGCGATAGAGAGCGAGTCGGTCGCGGACTTCTACGCCCGCGTGTACGCCGCTGACTGGCGCGGCGGCGGGGTCCAGCTCCCGGTCGGCTTCGCGGCCGGCTTCGGCGTCGCGCTCGCCGCGGCCGGTACTGTCGCTCGTCGGGAGATCGCGTTCGGCTGAGAAGCGGTATCGGGGCGAGCGGTCGCCCGGCCGGGGACCGCCCCGAGAGGTCGCGGCGCCGTCGGGTCAGTCGTCGAGCGCGATGGTCGACGAGAGCGCCTCGTCGATCTCCGCGCCCGCCATCTTCTCGACGAGCGCCTCGATCACCTCGCTCCGGCGGCCCTTCACGAACTTGATGGAGCCGACGACGAGGTGGCCGCCGCCCGAGACGCCCGCCTCGGGCAGCTCCTCGTTCAGTTCGGTCACCATGTTCGGGATGTCGAGCCGGACGCCGTCCGAGCGGAGGACGCAGAAGTCGGGGCCGTAGCCGATGGTGATGACGGGGTCACCGGTCTCGGTCACCTTCTCGTCGTGGAGCTCGCCGGTGGTCTTGCCCGGCGCGGGGTAGGTGAACCGGTGGGCGTACTCGTCTAGGTCGATCCGGTAGAGGTGCGCGCCGGAGGCGAGCCGCTCGTGTTCGACGTGGTCGTCGACCGCGTCGAGCTGGCGCTCCACGTCGCGCTCGGCGCGCTCCGAGAGGAACTCGACGAGCTCCTCGTGGCGCTGTTCGTCGTCGCAGCCCACGTTCAGCGCGTCGTTGACGAGGGTCTTCCCCTCGGAGTAGCGGAGCCAGTGGGCGGCGTAGTCGAGCGCCTCGCCGATGTCGAGGAGGTCGGACTCGTCGTAGCCGGCGCCCTCGGCGAGCGCGACGTAGTCGTCCATCGCCTCGGCCTTCGAGCGGTCGGAGAGCCCGGCGACCGCCGGCACGTGTTCGAGCTCCTCGGTGAGCGACGGGTCGATCAGCCGGGCGAGCTCGACGCACATCATCCCGGTGGTGACCCGGTAGTCCTCGCCGTGGAGGTAGGGGTTCACGTGGGCGTCGAGCAGCGGCTCGACTGCCTCCGGGTCCGGGTGGTGGTGGTCGACGGCCGCGATGGGGATGTCGTAGTGCGCGAGGTTCTCGTAGGCCGGCACGTCCTCCTCCGTCGACCCGTTGTCGAGCATGAGGAGGAAGGGGAGCTTCTGGCCGTGCCGGGCGCGGCCCTCCAGGGCGAAGTTGAGGTCGCGGGTGACGTCCTCCATCTCGTAGTAGGGGGCTTTGCTCGGGAGCCGCTTGAAGAGGTGTCGCGGCGCGTCGGGGTCGCCGTGGACCTCCCGGACGAAGTTCTCGACGGCGAGCTGGACCGGGATGGCGGCGCACATCCCGTCGCCGTCGGCGTGGTGCCGGACGCGGATCGGGCGGCCGGCGAGGACGGTCCGGCGGAGCAGCCGCGCGAGGTCGCGGAGGTCCTCGTGGATGGGCTCGAACGCCTCCCACTCGACGAGGGGGTCGACGTCGGCGGGCTCGGCGCGCTCGTCGAGGGCGGCCTCGAAGCGCTCGCGGGCCTCGGCGGCGCGGTCGTCGGGGAGGCGCTTCAGCGAGTCGACCTCCAGCTGGAGGGCGTCCTCGCGGCTCTCGATCGTCCCCGAGACGTGGACCATGTCGCCGACCTCGACCTCCGGGTACGCCCGGACGCCGGCGGACTCGAAGGCGGCACAGGAGACGACCCCGGAGGCGTCCGCGACGGCGAAGATGGTGGGGCCGCCGGTCTGTTTCGCCTGGACGACCTCGCCCTCGACGGTCGCCTCGTCGCCCGGCGCGAGGCCGCGGACCCGCGAGACGGTCGGCTCGTGGGCGACGGTCTCGGTGCGGTAGTCGTCGGGGTCGACGTCGTCGAACGCGACGTCGCCGTTCTCCTTCACCTCGGTGAGCCGGACGATCAGCCGGTCGCCGACGGCGTAGTCGCCGTCGAGGTTCGACTCGTGGACGAGGCCGCTCACGGCGTCGGAGAGGTCGACGAACACGCCGTAGTCGACGACGCCGTTGACCTCGGCGTGGTACAGGGCGTCGATCTCGGCGTCTTCGAGGGTGCAGTCGGGCGCCAGGTCGTAGACGGTCGGCCGGTCGTCGGCCGCCCCCTCCGCCGCGTCGGCGTCGGGTTCGGGGCTCGAATCGCCCCGCGTGCCGGAATCCCCGGCGGTGTTCTCGCTCATGGAGAGCAATCGGGAACGGCCGGTGTTAAGCCTGTTCTCTCGGGGCTCTCGCCCGCGGAGCGGCGGACGCCCGGACCGCGGAGCCCGCCCGGCGTCCCGCGGTCCGGAACCCCTATGAGGCGACGGCGACTTGTCTGACCCATGCGACTGTTCCGCTCGGACGAGCTCCTCGGCATCGCCCGAGAGACCCTGGAGTTCGTCCTCGAGGCGAGCGAGGAGACCCACCCCAACGAGTACATGGGGTTCCTCCGCGCGGACGACGCCCGGAAGCTCGACCTCGACCGAGACGGGCAGGTGATCACCGACGTGCTCGTCATCCCGGGCACGGAGTCGAGCCCGACGAGCGCAACCGTCCGCACCAACATGAAGCCGAACGACATGCGCGCCGTCGGCTCGGTCCACTCCCACCCGAACGGCGCGCTCCGGCCGAGCGACGCCGACCTCGCCACGTTCGGGCAGGGGAAGGTCCACATCATCGTGGGCGCCCCCTACGGGTGGGGCGACTGGAAGGCGTTCGACAACGAGGGCAAGCAGACGACCCTCGACGTGCTCGACGTGGCGGTGCCCGACGAGCACTTCTTCGATTTCACCCAGGAGGACATCGACCGCGAGCTGGACGACCGCGACGGCGGCGGCTTCCTCTCGTGGTTCCGATGACGCGGGTCGTCGCGCAGGGCACCTTCGACCTGCTCCACCCCGGCCACGTCCACTACCTCGAGGACGCGGCGACGTACGGCGACGAGCTCCACGCCATCGTCGCCCGCCGCACCAACGTCACGCACAAGCCCGCGCCGGTCCTCTGCGCCCGCCAGCGGCGCGACATGGTCGCCGCGCTCGCCGCGGTCGACGAGGCGCACCTCGGCGACCCGGAGGACGTGTTCGTCCCCATCGAGCGGCTCGACCCCGACGTGATCGTGTTGGGGTTCGACCAGCACCACGACGAGACCGCCATCGCCGACGCGCTCGCCGCCCGCGGCATCGACTGCCGCGTCGAGCGCGCGTCGGGCCGGGAGCCGAAGTACGACGACGAACTGCTCTCCAGCGGCGACATCGTCGACCGGATCGTCCGCGAGCGCGGCGACGGCTCGGACGAGACATCGCGGTGACCCGGCGGTCGGCCCCGCCGGACGGCGCGCGGGCGGGGAAGCGCGGCATCTAAATGGACTGACTCCCAAACCGAGGTGAGTGAATATTCCCGACAAGTTCCCCGCGGTGCTGGCCGCGGCCGCGATGGGCGTGTACCTCCTCGTCGTCGTCGGCGCCACCACCTCCCTCACGGAGGCGGCGGCGGCCTGCGGCGGCTGGCCCGCCTGCGGGAGCGGCGCCGCCCTGCCGACGGCGACCGAGGGCTGGATCGCCCTCGGCCACCGCGTCCTCGCGGTCGTCGTCGGCCTCCTCGTCGCGCTCTCCGCCGCGCTCGCGTGGCGGGACGGCGCCGACCGCCGGGTCCGCGCCGCCCTCGCGGTCGCGCTCGCCGTCTACCCAGCGCAGGCCGGCGTCGGGGCGCTCGTCGCGCTCGGCGACCTGCCCGCCGCCCTCGGGTCCGCCCACCTCCTCCTCGGGATCGGCATCTTCGGCGCCGTCCTCGCCGCGCTCGCGTGGTGGCTGGAGGCAGAGACGGGCGTCCCGGACGACGCCCCCGACGACTTCGAGGCCGGCACCGACGACCTCCCGCCGGTCGAGGAGGCGCCGGAGCCGGACATCCCGAGCGCGACGCTCCCCCGGCTGCGGGCGACCGCGGCGGCGTACTTCCGGCTCATGAAGCCGCGGCTGATGTGGCTGCTCTGCCTCGTCGCCGCGGCCGCGATGGCGCTCGCGGGCGGGGCCGGGTTCACGCCCGGCGTCGTGGCCGCGACGCTCGCCGGCGGCGCGCTCTCTATCGGCGCCTCCGGCACGTTCAACCACGTCCTCGAACGCGACGTGGACAAGCGGATGCAGCGCACCAGCGACCGGCCGCTCGCGACCGACCTCGTCCCGGTCTCGCACGCGCTGGCGTTCGGCGGGCTCCTCACGGTCGTCTCGCTCGGGCTGTTCTGGAGCGTGAACCCGCTGACGGCCGCGCTCGGGCTGGTCGCGATCGTGTTTTACAGCGTCGTGTACACGCTCGTCCTCAAGCCGAACACGGTCCAGAACACCGTCATCGGCGGCGCGGCCGGCGCGCTGCCGGCGCTCATCGGCTGGGCCGCGGTCACGGGCGAGGTCGGCGGCGGCGGGCTGCTGCTCGCCCTCGTCATCTTCCTGTGGACGCCCGCGCACTTCTACAACCTCGCGTTGGCGTACAAGGACGACTACGAGCGCGGCGGCTTCCCGATGATGCCCGTCGTCCGCGGCGAGACCGCGACCCGCCGCCACATCCTCTGGTACCTCGGCGCGACGCTCGTCGCCGCGGTCGCGCTCGCCGCGGCCGCCGACCCGCTCGGCGCGCTGTACGCGGTCGTCGGCGTCGGCGTCGGCGCCGTCTTCCTCTGGACGGTCGTCCGGCTCCACTACGAGCAGACCGAGGGGGCGGCGTTCCGCGCGTTCCACGCCTCGAACGCCTACCTCGGGCTGCTGCTGTTCGCGGTCGTCTTCGACGCCCTGGTGGTCTGACCCGCCGCTCGGGCCGACGGACCGTCTCGAAACCGACAGTCGGGTAGCGCCGTTTATACGTCTCGGACCGTAACCGATGGGCGATGGATTCCTCGACGCGGGCGGCCGTCAGAGCGCTGTGGCCGGTCTGGGGGGTGGGCCTCGCGGTCCTCCTTTCGCTGGTCGCCGAGGTCGCCGTCATCGCGCTCGGGGCGGGAACCGTTCCCGGCGGCTTCTGGGTGGGGTACCTCTCCTCCGTGGCGATCCTGCTCGGCTTCGGATACTTCCTCCGGTGGGTCCCGGACTCCGGACTCTCGGTCGCCCGATACCCGCGACTCAACCGATGGCTGCTCGCCGGTACGGCGGGGTTCCTGCTCATCAACGTCGGATTCATGGCGACGCTGTCCACCGAGTCGGACTTCCAGCTGTTCAGTTGGGTTCGGTGGGCGGTCAGCTTCGGCGGCGGGGTCGGGCTGACGATCGGCGTCTTCGAGGCGCGAGCGATCGAACGCGAGGTCAGGGCCGAACGCGACCGGATGCGACAGACGGAGCTCCGCCGGGAGCGCGACCGCCTCGAGGAGTTCGCGAGCGTCGTCTCACACGACCTCCGGAACCCGCTCAACGTCGCTCGCGGCCGCGTCGACCTCGCGGCGACGGAACGCCCGGACGACGAGCACTTGGAAGTCGTCGCGTCCGCGCTCGACCGGATGGGCGAAATCGTCGAGGAGACGCTCGCGCTCGCCCGCGAGGGGAAAAGCGTCGATGAGGTCGAAGAGGTCGCCATCGACGAGTGCGCGCGTCGGTGCTGGTCGAGGGTCGAGACGGCCGACGCGACGCTTCGGGTGACCGGGCCGGTGACGGTGCGAGCCGACCCCGACCGGCTCTCGCACGTCTTCGAGAACCTCTTTCGGAACGCGGTCGAACACGGCGGCCGAGACGTGACCGTTCGGGTCGGCGAGCTCGACGGAGCGACCGGATTCTTCGTCGAGGACGACGGCCCCGGAATCCCCGACGACCGAGTCGAACGGGTGCGCGAGACGGGCTTCTCGACGGCGGAGGACGGAACGGGGTTCGGACTGTCGATCGTCGAGCGGATCGTCGACGCGCACGGCTGGACGCTGCGGATCGACGAGGCCGACGACGGCGGCGCGCGCTTCGAGGTAGTCGGTGTCTCCCGGCCTTCCTGAACGGTCACGACCGACGGGACCCGGTCCGGTGGGACCAGTGACCGCGCGGGCCATTTTAAGTACGTTCGACGTGAACTACGGCCGTATGACACGCGTCGAAGTCGAGTACTGCGTCCCCTGTGGCATGCTGAACCGCGCGCAAGACGTCTCGGAGGCGATCCTCAAGCAGTTCGGCGAGGGCGTAGACGAGGTCGCCCTGGTGACCGGCGACGACGGCGTGTTCGTCGTCCGCGCGGGCGGCGAGGTCGTGTTCGACAAGACCGAAGACGAGTACGACGTCGACGCCATCGTCCGGGCGGTCAAGCCGCACGTCGGCGCGACCGCGTAACTCCGGCCGCGGTTCGGTCTCAGTTCTTTCTTCGAGCAGCACCGCAAACGTCCTTGCGTCTCGTTCACGCGGCACAAGCTAATTGTCGCTCGGCCGCGAACAGCCCCGGCGATGTCGGACTCATCGCAGCGGCAGCGAGGCGACCCTCCCGCCGACGACCCGACGCTCGGGGCCGACGACTCGACGCTCGGGGGTGACGCCGCGCCGGGCGCGGACGACCGGCCGTGGCTCGCGCGGGCCTGGTATCGGTCCCGGCTCGGGACCGCCGTCGTCGCCGGCGACGTCCTCCTCGCCGTCGCCCTCACCGCCGCGGCCTCCGTAGCGGTCGACGCGCCGTACGCCGGGATCGACGGTCTCGGGCCCGGAATCGTCCCCCCGTTCGTCCCCCTGTTCAGCCTGCTCGGGGCGCTGGGGTTCGTCTCCACCGCCCTGATCGAGCGCTTCGACGCCTCGGTCGGCAGGCTCCTCCGGTACAACCTCCGGCTGCCGGCCGCGCTGCCGCTCGGCGTCGGGGTCTACCTGCTCTCGGACCTGATCCTCGGGCAGGGCGTCGACGACGTGCCGCTCGTCGTCGGGCTCGTCTTCCTCTCGGGGCTGTACGTGAACCTCGCGTACAAGCGCCTCGGCGCGCTGGCGCGCCGGCTCCTCCCCTCGGGCAGCGGTCAGGGGGAGGACCGCTCCGGGCGGGGCGGGACCTGACCGCGTCAGTCCGGGTCGAACACCGCCCGCGCGGAGTTCGTCACCACGAGGACGCTGCTCGACGCCATCGCGAGCGCCGCCAGGAGGGGGTTGAGGACGCCCGTCAGCGCGAGCGGGATCGCCACGGCGTTGTAGCAGAACGCCCAGCCGAGGTTCTGTTTCAGGCGCCGGTTCGTCCCGCGCGTGACCGCGAACAGCTCCGGCACCGCCGAGAGCCGGTCCTCCAGCAGGACCGCGTCCGCGGCGTCGGCCGCGAGGTCCGTGCCGGAGGCGACCGAGACGCCGAGGTCGGCCGCCGCGAGCGCCGGCGCGTCGTTGCTCCCGTCGCCGACCATCGCGACCGGGCCGTCGGCCCCCAGGCGCCGGACCGTCTCGGCCTTCGCCTCCGGCGGCACCTCGGCGAACACCTCGTCGATCGCGGGGTGGTCCGCGAACCGCGCCGCGGCCGCGGGCGCGTCGCCGGTGAGCACGACCACGCGCCGCCCGTCCGCGTCGAGGTCGGCGACGACCGACTCCCACCCGTCGCGCACCTCGTCGCCGACGGCGAGGACCCCGCGCACGCGGCCCTCCCAGCCGACGTAGACGGGGACGTTCCCGCGGTCGCGGGCGGCCGTTCCCGCCTCGCGCAGTCGGTCGGACGCCGGCCAGCCGCGCTCGTCGAAGCAGTCCGGGTGGCCGACGACGACCTCGTCGCCGTCGACCCGCCCCGCGACCCCGCGGTCGAACACGTCGACGCCGGTCGCGGACGGGGAGTCGAGCGCGTCGACCTGGGCCGGCGCGCCGTCGGTCGCGTCGCCGGCGGCGGCCGCCTCGCCGCCGTCGGTGGCCGGTCGCGACCCAGCCGAATGGTCCCCGTCGCCCAGCACGCCCGCGACGATCGCCTCCGCGACCGGGTGGACCGACGCGCGCTCGACGGCCGCGGCGCGCTCCCGCACGCGCTCGACCGACTCCCCCTCGGCGGCCGTCGCCTCGAGCAGCCGCATCTCGCCGTCGGTGAGCGTGCCAGTCTTGTCGAGGACGACGGTGTCGACGTCGGCGGCGGACTCGAAGACGGCGTCGGAGACGACGACGATGCCCCGCTTCGCCGCGTCGCGAATCCCGGCGGCGACGGCGAGCGGGGTCGCCAGCCCGAGCGCGCAGGGACACGAGACGATCAGCACCGTCAGCCCGACGAGCGCGGCGTCGACCGGCGCCGACCCGAGCGCCAGCGTGGCGGCGGCGCCGACGGCCGCGACCGCGACGACGAGCGGCACGAACACCGTCGCCAGCCGGTCGACGAGGCGCTGGATCCCGGACCGCGAGCTCTGGATCTCCCACAGCAGCCGCACGAGGGTGTCGAGCGTGCTCGCCGCGTCCTCGCCGACCTCGACGACGACCGGCGAGTCCGTGACGACGGTCCCCCCGCGGACCGGGTCCCCCTCGCGCTTCGTCGCCGGGAGCGACTCGCCGGTGACGAGCGCCTCGTCGACCGCGGCGGTCCCCTCGACGACGGTCCCGTCGAACGGCACCCGCTCGCCGGGGCGCACGAGGAGGCGGTCGCCGGGGTCGACCGCGTCGGCCGCGACGGTCTCGCCCGCCTCGGTCCGCACCGTCCGGTTCTCGCTCGTCGTCAGGTCGGCGAGCATGCCGGTCGCGCGGCGCTTGATGACCGACTCGTAGTGGTTGCCCGCGGTGACGACGAGGACCACCGCGATGGTCACGTCGAAGTAGAGGTCGGTCCGGCCGACGAGCAGCGCGAGCGTGCTGTACGCGTACGAGCTGGTCGCCGCGAGCGACACGAGGAGGTCCATGTTGGGCCGTCGCGCCCGGAGGCTCACGTACGCGCCCCGCAGGATCGGGTAGCCGGTGTAGAACAGCACGATCGAGGCGAACAGCCAGATCTGCGCGAAGAGGTAGGTGCCGGAGACGCCGCCGAGGTCGAGGATCGGCTCGTACCCGAAGTAGGTCGGGTACAGGAAGAGGACGTACCACAGCATCGCCATCATCCCGAAGAAGCCGCCGCCGATCAGGAACCGCACGACCGCGTCGTCCTCGTCGGCGTCCGGGTCCGCGCGGTCGCTCGCCGAGTACCCCGCGACGGAGAGCCGGTCGGGCAGCTCGTCCGCGTCCACCGCCTCCGGGTCGTAGTCGACGCGGATCGTGTCGGTCGCGTAGCTGGCCTCCGCGGCCGCGACCCCCTCCTGCTCGCCCGCCCGCATCTCCAGGAAGGACTCGCAGGTCGCGCAGTGCATCCCGTCGACGTGGAGGAACGTCGTCTCGCCGTCGAACTCGTCGCCCGGCGCCGCGTCGGGGCGCCGCTCGTCGAGGTCGTCGAGGTCCTCGACGCCGTCGAGCGAGCGCGCGACGGTCAGACAGCCGCGGCAGCAGAACTCGCCGTCGACGTCGGGGGCGGTGTGCGGGTCGTCCCCGGTCGGGAGGTCACAGAGCGTGCAGCGTGACATGTGGATTCGATTCCGGCGTCCCGCGCGACCGGTCCGCCGCGCCTCGCGGGCTGTCGCGTCTCGCGGGCCGACCGGCTACGCCTGTTCCGCGTCGTTCGCGTCGCCGCCCACGCCCGGGAAGCTCCCGCCGGTCGCGATCCGGAGGCTCGCCCAGATGAGCAGGACGTTCACCAGCGTGATCGCGACGAAGACCTCCGCCCGATCCGCGATAAACACCGCCGCGGGGACGATCCCGCCGAGGATCAGGAGCACGGCCTGTTGGATCGAGAAGTCCATACCGTAGCCTAGCGCCCGCTGGGAATATATAATACCCGTGTTTTCAGGGTCCGAGAACGGATGGATCTTATATAGCTCTCTGTTGTCAAGCCCGCCCATGAGCCGAAACGAGACCGCACACGGTCCGCCGGACGACGTGAGCGGTGACACCGAGGAGTTCGATCCGATCGGGACCCTCACGCTCATCGGGATATACTTCGTCATCCTGGTGCTGTCGTGGGTGTACATCTACTACATCGAGTTCCTCGGCCGCGATCTGGTCGTCGTGGGGTGATCACGAGATGCACATCCACGCCTACGAGAAGATCTGGCTGGCCGCGTCGGTACTGCTGATCCTGTTCCTCCTCGGCTCCGTCACCTACGGCGCCGTCGGGCCCGGCGTCGCGATGGTGAGCGACACCGAACCGACCATCGACGCCGGGGCGTTAGACGAGGACGAGCGGTTCTCCGAGCCCCGCGTCGAACGGGTCGGAGAGAACGAGTACGCGGCGTACGTCGTCGCCCGACAGTTCGGGTTCCAGCCGGACCCGATCGTCGTGCCGGCGAACAGCACGGTGACGTTCTACATCACGTCGGCGGACGTGATACACGGGTTCGAGGTCGCCGGGACGAACGCCAACACGATGGTCGTCCCCGGCGAGGTCTCCGAGATAACCGTCCGCGTCGAGGAGCCGCAGGAGTACGGCCTCCTCTGTAATGAGTACTGCGGCGCCGGTCACCACGTGATGGAAGGGAAGGTGAACGTCGTCAGTCAGTCGGCCTTCGAGGAGCGGACCGACGGGGGTGACGGCGAATGAGCCAGGCGCTCGAAGGCGACCGGACCTTCGCCGACAAGTTCCCCGAGGAGGCGCGCATCGTCCGCGCCGCGCTCCTCAGTTCCTTCCTCGCGCTGGTGATCGGGGCGATCCTCGGGATCATCCAGACGCTCCACCGCACCGACGTGGCGCGGATCATCCCGTCGACCGACTACTACACCGTCCTGACCGCTCACGGGGTGTTCCTCGCGATCAGCTTCACGACGTTCTTCCTCGTCGGCCTGTTCACGTGGGCGGTCGTGCGGAGCCTCGACCGGCCGCTCCTCAACACCAAGATCACGTGGACCTGGTACGCGCTCATGGCCGTCGGGATGACGATGACCGGCGTGGCGATCCTCGCCGGCTTCGTCGACTCGATCGACATGAGCGCCGACGTGCTGTTCACCTTCTACGCGCCGCTCCAGGCGCACCCGATGTTCTACGCGGGGCTCGCCGTGTTCATCGTCGGGTCGTGGATCGCCGGCGCCGACTTCTTCCGCACGTGGCTCGCGTGGAAGCGCGAGCACCCCGACGAGCGGATCCCGCTCCAGACGTTCATGGTGCTGACGACGATGGCGATGTGGTACATCGCGTCGTCCGCTGTGGCGGCGTCGGTGCTGATCTTCCTGCTGCCGTGGTCGCTCGGGCTGATCGACCAGGTGAACCCGACGCTGACCCGCACGCTGTTCTGGTTCTTCGGCCACCCGGTGGTGTACTTCTGGCTGATGCCGGCGTACCTGCTTTGGTACACCGTGCTGCCGAAGATCGCCGGCGGGCGCCTGTTCAGCGACCCGCTGGCTCGGGTCGTGTTCGTGCTGTTCCTCCTGCTCTCGACCCCGGTCGGGATCCACCACCAGTACCTCGACCCGGGGATCGCGGAGGGGTTCAAGTTCATCTCGATGACGAACACGCTGTTCCTGCTGCTACCCAGCCTGCTCACCGCGTTCACCGTCGTCGCGAGCGTCGAGTACGGCGCCCGCCAGCGCGGCGGAAGCGGGATCCTCGGCTGGCTCACCGACCTCCCGTGGCGGAAGCCCGAGTTCACCGGCATGATGCTCGCGGGGCTAATGTTCGCGGCCGGCGGCTTCTCCGGCATGGTGAACGCCGGGATGAACATCAACTACATGATCCACAACACGATCTGGGTGCCGGGCCACTTCCACCTCACCGTGGGGACCGCGGTGGCGCTCACGTTCATGGCCGCCACCTACTGGCTCTGGCCGCAGATCAGTAACAAGCCGATCTACAGCCGGACGATCGGGCTGGTCCAGGTCGTCGTCTGGTTCATCGGCATGGCGCTGATGTCGAACGCGATGCACGCGCAGGGGATCATGGGCGTCCCGCGCCGGACCGCCGAACCCGAGTACTCCGGCTTCGAGTACGCCACGATGTTCGGCGGGTTCGAGGAGCTCAACATCCAGATCGCGATCGGCGGGACGCTGCTGTTCGTCTCGACGATTCTGTTCATCGGGAACCTCCTGCTCACGATGGGGAACCCGACGGTGTCCGGGCTCGCGGACCCGCTGCCGCCCGCGCTGTCCGGACCCGCCGACTCGCCGAAGGTGCTCGACAACCTCCGGCTGTGGGTCGGTATCGCGCTGACGCTCGTCGTCTTGGCGTACGCGCTCCCGCTGGCGGCGATCATCCAGCGCGGCGGCCTGCTCGGCCCCGGCGTCGGCACCTACCCGGTGTGGCTCGCGCCGCTCGTCGACGCGCTGGCGAACGCGACGACCGCTCTCGTCGGCGCCGTCGGCGACGCGTCGGCCGCGCTGGTCGAGGTGGTCCGATGAGCGTCGACATCTCCCGCGGCGGCCTGCTCGTGACGCTCGCCATCTTCGGCGTGATCGTCTACGAGATGCGGACCGTGCTCGACTTCGTCGGGATCGAACTGCCCATCATCCCGTACATGGCCGCCGTCTTCGTCCTCGCCGGCGCCTCGGTCTGGTACGTCACGCTGAAGGGCGGGTGGCGGACCGAACCCGAGGGCGACGAGCCCGCGTAGCGACGCGGGCACCGCCGTTCGCGCTTTCCTCGCTTCCCGTTTCGCCCCCGGAGTCGACTTCGCCGACAGAAGCAGTTATGCCCGTCCGCGACCGATAGTGTGTATGGAATCCAATACTGCCTCGAACGCGTCCGAGGCGACCGGCGGCGGCGCCGCGGACGCTCGCCGTCCGGTCTCGCTGTCGGACGCGGCCGACCTCGACGCCTTCGTCGGCGACGCGACCGTCGCGCTCGTGGAGTTCTACACCGACGGCTGCGGCATCTGCGCGAGCATGGAACCGGTGATCGGGAACGTCGCTCGCGGCGTCGAGGTCGACCTCGCGGTCGGACTGGTGAATCCCCGCGACGACCCGCCGCTGGTCGAGCGGTTCGGCGTGCGGAGCGTCCCGCTGTTCGTCCTCTTCGTCGACGGCGAGCCGGTCGCCCGGCGCGCGGAGGGGTTCATCCCGGGCGACGAGCTGACGGCGTGGGTCGAGGAACACGCGCCGTAGGCGGGGGGTCCCGCGGGCGGGAGCGGCGGCGTCCGTCCGGATGAACCGTCGCCGATTACGGCGCGGAGCCGGACCGACGGAACCCTTTTGAGCCGGACCGGCCTACTCGGAGCCAGTATGGGACTGGGCTCGGACATGTACCGGCAGCAGATCCTCGACCACTACAAGAACCCGCGGAACTACGGGGAACTCGAGGATCCGGACTTCACGCACGTCGGCGAGAACCCCTCCTGCGGCGACACGATCCGGATGGAGGTCCGGCTCGACGACGCCGAGGAGGCGGTCGAGGCGGTGCGGTTCACCGGCGACGGCTGCGCCATCTCGATGGCCTCGGCGAGCATGCTCTCCGAGCGGCTCCACGGGATGGCCCTCGACGACCTCGACGCGCTCGACACCGACGACGTCACCGAGATGCTCGGCGTCGACATCTCCCCGATGCGCGTGAAGTGCGCGGTGCTCGGCCGACAGGTCGCACAGGACGGCGCGAAGATCCACCGGGGCGAGCTCGACCCCGACGACCGCACGATCACCGAGGAGTAGCCGGCCGTCGGCGGCGGTCCTCGACCCCCTCGCGGGGGCCGTCCCGAGCCCACCGGACTTTTGCCCGCGAACCACGTTCGTCCGCCCATGAGCGACGGCTTCGACAAGGAGGCGGAACGCGAGAAGCTCCGCGAGAAGTTCGCCGAGGACGAGCAGAAGCGCGAGCACACCCAGCGGATGTCCGAGCTCCTCCTGAAGGGCGCGACGATGACGAACCGCCACTGCGAGGAGTGCGGCGATCCCATCTTCCGCCACGACGGCCGCGAGTTCTGCCCCACCTGCGGGAACGAGGTCGGGGGCGCCGCGGCCGCGGACGCCGGCGGGACGCCGGCCGACGCGGGCGACGCCCCGCCCGCCGAGCCCGCGACCCCGGCCGACGGGGACGCCGAGGGCGGCGCCGACGCCGCGGCCGAGAACGGCGCGGTCGGCGGGGACGCGGTCGACGCCGCCGCGAGCGACGCCGGTCGGTCGGGAGCGCCCGCGTCGAGCCCCGCGCGGTCACAACCCCCGGCGCCGCCCCAGCGCACGGCGTCCCGAGGGACCGAGGCGGAGTCCGACGGTGCCCCGCAGGCCGAGGCCTCCCGGTCGTCCCCGTCGCGATCGGCCGACGACCCCGAGGGGGTCGGTGCGGCCCGCGCGTCGCTGACGCGGACGCTGACGCGCTTCGCCCGCGCGGCCGAGGAGACGGACGACCCGCGACGCGCCCGCGACCACCTCGAAGCGGCCCGCGAGGCGGCCGAGGCGCTCGCGGCGCTGGACTGAGACGCCGTCCCTTCTTCGGATCCGAGCTGCGCGTCCCGCAACCCGTCGATCGCTCGGCGACGAGCCGACGACTCTGCCGGCGCGCGTTACGCGAACGTCAGCGTTTCGTCCGTTATGTCGATGTCGCTCGGGTTGCCGTTGAATATCCCGTACTCGCCGGAGATCCCGACCTGTTCCCGGTAGAGGATCGACCCCGACGGCTCGTGGACCATCTGGAGCCGGATCCGGTTTTCCTCCGGGAAGTTACCGGTATCGCCGGCCAGCCGACACGCCACGTTGACGTCCGAACAGCTCAGGCCCGCCGGAATTGTGTCCCCGTCTTGGTTGTTGTGAACGATCGTCAACTCGACCGTCTCCCCCGGTCTCAGCGACCGGTCGAGCGTTCCGGTGACCCGCTGATCCCCGTGGTCGAGGTAGACCACGATCTCTTCGGCGTCCACGGTGCCTCCCGCGGTGTTAGTGAGACTGAGATCCCAGCGGAACTCATCGTACTGCGGTGCCGAAGCGGGTTCCTCCTCGAAGGTCAGTTCGAGGGCGGCGAAGGTGGGCCGCGGTCCGAGGTCGTCGGCGAGGCCGAGCGCGAACCCGGCGAGAACGGCTCCGATAACGGCCGTGATCGCGACGAGCAGCACCACGCCGACGACCGGCGATACCGCGCGCTCATCCTCCGACGCATCCATTCATTGTACGTACGGCTCACCGCGGAAATAACAATTCCGTTTCAGGTCATATCGCCGACGTTCGGGACGGCCGGACCCAGTCGTCGCGTCCCGACCGTCCCCGCCGCGTCCGAGCGGACTCGCGCCGACGCGCGGCCGTCTCCTTACCGACCGCTCTCGACGGCGACGCGCATGTCGGCCGCCAGTTGCTCGGCGCGGTCGGCGTCGGCGGACTCGGCGTAGATCCGGATCTTCGGCTCGGTGCCGGAGGGGCGGACGAGCACCCACGCGTCGCCGTAGTCGAGCCGGTAGCCGTCGGTCGTGTTCGGCTCCGCCTCGGCGGTCTCGACGTACGCCCGCGCGGCCGAGAGCATCTCGTCGCGCTCGTCGTCGTCCGCGTACTCGACGTTCTCCCGCACGAAGTGGTAGTCGGCGTACGGCGCGACGACCTCGCTGACGGGGGCGCCGTCCGCGGCCGCGAGCAGTTCGAGGAACCGCGCGCCGATGTACGCCCCGTCCCGCGAGAGCCGGTACGGCGGGAAGAAGACCCCGCCGTTGCCCTCGCCCGCGATGGGGACGTTGACCCCCTCCTCGTGGAGATCGCGGGTGCGGGTGATGATGTTCGTCGCGCCGATGGGGGTCAGCTCGAGGTCGGCGTCGTTGGCGGCGCAGACGTCGACGAGCCGCTGGGAGACGTTGACCGCGCTGACGACCGCGTCGCCGGGTTCGAGACAGGCGTCGGCCAGCGCCGCGAAGGAGGTGTCGCCGTCGACGAACTCGCCGTCCTCGTCGACGAAGACGGCCCGGTCCGCGTCGCCGTCGTGGGCGATCCCCACGTCGGCGTCGGAGGTCGCCACCAGCCGCGAGAGGTCCGCGAGGTTCTCGGGGACCGGCTCGGAGTCGCGGCCGGGGAAGTGCCCGTCCGGGGTCGCGTTCACGGTCAGGACCTCACAGCCTAACTCGCGGTAGATCCGCGGGGACGCGACCGACGCGGCGCCGTGGCCCGGGTCGACCGCGACCGTGAGGTCGGCGTCGGCGACCGCCTCGGCGTCGACCGCGTCGATCAGCTGGGCCGCGTAGTCGTCGACGACACCCTCGACCGGCGTCGTCGCGCCCGCCGACCGCCAGTCGGCGTGGTCGTACTCGTCGTCGAGGACGCGCCGCTCGATCCGCTCTAACACGTCGACGGAGAGCTCGACGCCGTCGTCGCCGACGAGCTTGATCCCGTTGAACTCCGGCGGGTTGTGCGAGGCGGTGACGAGGACGGCGGGGACGCCCGCCGACTCGCAGTAGTTGCCGACCGCCGGCGTGGGGACGACCCCGAGGCGGTCGACGTCGCAGCCGACCGCGGCGAGCCCGCTCGCGGCCGCGTTCGCGAACAGCTCGCCGGTGGTCCGCGTGTCCCGGGCGACGGCGACGCGGTCGGCGTCCCACACCGTCCCGGCCGCCTTCGCGATGTCGAGGACGAGCGCGGGCGTGAGGTACCGCAGCGCGACCCCGCGGATGCCGCTCGATCCGAACAGCTCCATGCGAGCCCATCCGCCGGCCGAGGGGAAAGCGGTTCCGAACCGCCGCGGCCGCGCGCCGGGAGCCGCGGGATGGAGCCCGCCGCGACGACGCGTGCGGTTCATGGCGGTGGCGCCCGTTCGCCCAGTATGGACCACACGCGACGCGACGCGCTCGCCGGGGGCGCGCTCGCCCTGTCCCTCGCGACCGCGGGCTGCCTCGACTTCGCCGCGGGCGACGGGCCGCAGGGCCCCGAGGGCACGCCGGCGACGCTGACCTGCGACGACGACGGGTTCGTCCGCCTCGATCGGCCGTTCGAGGCGTCGGTCACCGAGACCCTCGTCGAGACGGGCGAGACCACCGTGGAGCTCTCCTCCGAGGGGACGACCGAGACGTACGGCCAGTCGCTCCGGCTCGTCCTCCGGAACACCGGCGACGCCCCGACGCCCACGCGCGGCGAGGCCGCCTACTCGATCCAGCGCGAGACGGGCGAGGGGTGGCTCGACGTCCGCGGGTCGACGACCGGCGAGGCGGTCGAGCTCCCCCGGAGCGAGTCGACGCTCGACACGAGTTCGGCGTACGCCTGGGACGTCACGCTGACCGAGCCGGGTATCGCCGAGGCGGTCGACGGCGTCGACCTGACGGTCTGTCCGCCGCTCGGCCCCGGCAACTATCGGTTCGTCTACTGGGGGCTCGTCGACGCGCCGCCGATCGGCGCGGCGTTCGAACTGGTCGGGTGAGGCGGGTCCCCTCCGGGGATCCGCCCCGGATCGCCCCGACTCAGAACGGCTGCCAGTCGGAGGGCTTGCCGACGCGGCCGCGGACGCGGAACTCCCGGTCGTCGTCGTCCACGCGGGTCTCGACGACGACCTCGAACGGCTCGTGAAGGGTGTGAACGACCTGTTCGTCGTGCGCGGTCGAGCCGACGACGCCGACGAACGGCCACCCCTCGCCGGAGGTCTGCGAGGTCATCACCCGGGTGAACCGGTAGATACGCTCGGGCTCCCAGTACATGAGCAGCTGCGAGAGCGAGTAGACGCCGACGGCGCGGTCGCGGCCCGCCGAGGACTCGACGACGTCGGTGAACTTGATCCCGATGTCGGTGAGGTTGCCCGCGCTGGCGACGTACTTCGTCGTCGGGGTGTCCTCGCGCTTGTCGCCCTGCTCGTGGGTGACGCAGTCGATGACGACCACGTCGTCGCCGTCGCCGCCCGTCAGCCCCTCGTAGTCGTCGCGGACCTTCTCGGCGGTCCGCCCCGTCGAGATGACGACGGGGCCGTCGGACCACGCCGCGAGCAGCCGGTTGAACAGGTCGTACTTCCCGCTCATCGGTGGACCGCTGATGAGGACGCTGTCGGCACCGCGGACAGCGTCGGGAAGCACAGTCATTTGGTGGACGTGAGAGAGTGTCGGATAAAACCCTTCCGAGGGATCACTTTCGGAGCATGGAAGGGAGGTCGAGCGAGGACGGCGGGCCCTCCCGCGGCCCGTCGGTCAGTGTCAGCTCGCGTATCGCACCGGGCAGCGCGGCGGGCACCGGGGACTCGCGCGGCTCCCCGGCCCCGTCGACGAGCGACCGCCAGACGGCCTCGTCGTCGGGGTCGTCCCGCTCCGCCGCCGCCTCCAGCGCCTTCGTCCGGCCCTCGTCGTACGCCAGCTCCACGATGCTCTGGTCGTAGCCCCCCGGGAACGCCTCCAGCACCCGTTCCAACTCCTCCGGACGGGGGCTGTCGACGCCGGCCGCGACGCCGAGCGCGAAGGCGCGCTCGACGGCCTCCTCCCGGGAGAGGTCGTCCCACTCCGTGCCGAACGTGCGGTCGTACATCAGTGCGTCACCGTCGCTGCCGAGCCGACGCGGAGCCCGCCGTCGGTGAACTCCACGTCCTGGATGTCGGTGTCGACGTTCGTCCCCCGCATCTTCAGCACCTGGACCCCGCGCCGCATCCCCTCGTCTTCGAGGTAGTTGTGCATGAAGACGACGCCGTGCGCGAGGTAGTGCTCCTCCGAGTAGGCGCTCGGGTCGGTCATCTCCGATATCAGGAGCGTCGTGGCGTCGGTCCGCTTCAGCGAGGAGAGCAGCTGGATCATCGTGTCCTCGTCGTCGTCGAGGAGGAACCGCAACAGCATGGTCGAGTCGAAGACGACCCGGTCGATGTCGCGGGAGTTGATGAAGCCGGTGAGCCGGTTGGTGACGCCGGACCGGTCGCGGCGGTCGCCGGGGAGGCCGAAGAAGCGGCGGCCGTCCGACGAGAAGGAGTCGAGGAAGGTGACGCGGTCGGAGTCGAGCGCGCGGTCGAACCCGAAGTCGTAGCCGCTCATGTCCTCGCGGATCCCCTCCTTGGTCTCGTGCATGCTGATGTAGAGGACGTCTTCGCCGTTCCGGGCGCCCTGGGCCGCGAACTGCGAACAGAAGGTCGTTTTGCCGCTCCCGGGCGGACCGCTCACCACGTACAGCCGGCCGTCGGGAAACCCGCCGTCGACGAGGTCGTCGAACCCCGGGACGCCGCTTGAGACACGCATACGTATGTGACCCGTTGGACCGCTGATAAGCGTTGGCACCCGGTTCTCACGGGTGAGAACCGATCGGCCGCGGCGGGTCGGCGCCCGCGCGACGGCCGGATCCCCCGTCTACGCCTCCGCGGCGTCGACGTCGTCGAGGTCCGCGGCGAGCGCGTCGTCGACGTCCGGCGAGACCCACACGACGAACCGGTCGTCGGACTTGACGATGCCGCGGACGCCCTCGTCCTCGACGGTGGTGCCCTGGTCGACGTCCTCGGGCGAGACGTCGCGGACCTGGAACACCTCGTCGACCATCCAGCCGACGGTGCCGCCCTCGTCGATCTCGGCGTCGTCGAAGACGACGATCCGCTCGCGCTTCCCGTCCCCCTCTATGTCGAACAGCGTCTTCGGGTCGACGATCGTCGTCGTCCGGCCGCGGAGGTCCATTACCCCCTCGACGTGGTCCGGCGAGTTGGGAATTCGCGTCAGCTCGCCCGCGTCGACGATCTCGTCGATGACGCCGATGTCCAGACAGTACGTCCCGTCGCCTAGCCCGAACTCCAACACCTTGGTCGGTTCGGCCTCCGCCTCTGTGGCTGCCATGCCCACACCTGCGGTAAACCGACAAATAACCGTGTTCCCTGAATTATCAGGGGTGATTACTGGGTCCGTGGATTTATGCTGATTCTGCGCCCGCCCTGTGACATGAGCAGGACGACGGATCGGCGCGGCGGTCGGGACGGGTCGCCGCGGGTGGTGGTCGTCGACGACTCCCCGTTCATGCGGGGGCTGATAAGCGACCTCTTGAGCGACGCCGGGGTCGCGGTCGTCGGCGAGGCGGGGGACGGTGAAGAGGCGCTCTCGGTGGTCGCCGAGACCCGCCCGGACGTCGTCACGATGGACGTGGAGATGCCCGGGATGGGGGGGCTCGAAGCGGTCGAGCGGCTGATGGAGGAGACGCCGACGCCGGTGTTGATGCTGTCGGCGCACACCGACGAGGGCGCGGAGGTCACCTTCGAGGCGCTGGACCGCGGGGCCGTCGACTTCTTCGCGAAGCCCGGCGGCGAGGTGTCGACCGGCGTCTCGCGGGAGTCGGACCGGCTCGTGGAGGCGGTGCGCTCGGTCGCGGGTGCCGACCTCGACGCCGCGACCCGGGAGCGCGACGACCCCAGCGGGGCGGCGTCGCGCTCGCCGGACGCCGGCTCCGACGCGGACGGAGCGGCCGTCGACGGGCCGCTGACCGTGGTGATCGCGGCCTCGACCGGCGGGCCGAACGCGGTCGAGCGCGTGCTGTCGGCGCTGCCGATGGCGGACTGCCGGGTGGTGATCGTCCAGCACATGCCGGAGGCGTTCACCTCGCGGTTCGCGGACCGGCTCGACGCCGCCTCCGCGTACGACGTGCGCGAGGCGAGCGACGGCGCGCGGATCGGGGCCGGCGAGGCGCTCGTCGCCCGCGGCGGGAGCCACACGGTGATCGACAGCTACCGGGCGGGGCGGCTCCGCGTCAAGCTCGACGCGGACGACGACACCCACACCGTCACCCCCGCGGCCGACGTGACGATGCGCTCCGCGGCCGAGGTGATCGACGACCCGCTCGTCGGCGTCGTGTTGACCGGGATGGGTTCGGACGCCGCCGAGGGCATCCGCGCGATGGCCGACGCCGGGGCGCGCACGCTGGCGCAGAGCGAGGACACCTGCGTCATCTACGGCATGCCGAAGCGCGCGGTCGAGACCGGCGGGGTCGACGCGGTGTACGACCTCGACGACGTGGCCGGCGCGATAGTCGGGGGTGAGGCCTGATGGACTCCCACCGCGCGGCGTTCGTCGCCGAGGCCGAGGACGGCATCACCGACCTTAACAACGCCTTACTCGCCCTGGAGGCCGACCCCGAGGACGCCGAGGCGATGGACGACGTGTTCCGCGTCGCCCACACGCTGAAGGGGAACGCGGCGGCGATGGGATACGAGGACGTCTCCGACTTCGGGCACGCGCTGGAAGACCTGCTGGACGCGGTCCGCCAGGGCGAGCGCGAGGTGACGCCGGAGCTGATGGACCTCCTCTTCGAGGGGGTCGACGCGGTCGAGGCGATGGTCGAGGAGATCGCCGACACCGGCGAGGTGTCGACCGACCCCTCCGACCTCGAATCGCGGCTGCGCGAGATGGAGGAACACGGCACCGTCGGCGGCGGAGACGGCGCCGACGCCGGGAGCGAGGAGGCGGCGGAAGCCGACGCCGAGGACGCCGACGCCGAGGAGCCGGACGACGGCGACGCCGGCGGCGACGCCGACGACGCGCCGGACGTGTCGGTTCCCGAACCGCCCGCGGGCGCGGCCGACCTGCCGGGCCCGGTCGCGTACGCGGACGTGACGATCGGCGACGCCCAGATGCCGGGCGTCGACGCGGCGCTCGTCCTCCAGGCCCTCGACGAGCAGTTCGACGGCCACGCGACCGACCCGTCCCCGGAGGCGCTGGAGGACGGCGAGTACGACGAGTCCTTCGACGCCTTCGTCGGCGGCGCCGACCCCGACGTCGTCGCCGAGGGGCTCCGGGCGCTCACGCAGGTCGAGTCCGTCGCCGCCGTCGCTGTCGGCGACTCGGGCGACGCGGGCGGCGAGGAGCCCGCGTCGCCCGACGCCGGGGCGGACGATGTGGCGGAGGACGACACAGCAGCGGACGACGACGCGCCCGCGGACGACCCGGCGGAAGACGACGCGGCCGCCGACCCGACGCCCGCCGAAGGGGCCGACGAGGCGAGTCCGGACGAGGAAGCCGACGGGGCGGACGACCGGTCCGACGACGGCGACGACTCCGGCTCCGCCGGGGGCTCCGACTCCAAGTCCGGCGACGAGATCAAGTCGATCCGCGTCGACGTCGACCAGGTCGACGAGCTGTACGGCCTCGTCGAGCAGCTGGTGACGAGCCGGATCAAGCTCCGCCGGGAGATAGAGGGGACGGACGCGGAGTCCGACGCCTTAGACGAGCTCGACAAGCTCGCCTCCAGCCTCCAGGACACGGCGATGGACATGCGGCTCATCCCGTTCTCGCAGGTGTCCGACTCGTTCCCGCGGCTCGTGCGCGACATCTCGCGGGACCTCGACAAGCGGATCGACTTCGAGATCGAGGGCGACGACGTGGAGTTAGACCGGACGATCCTCACGGAGATGCGCGACCCGCTCGTCCACGTCCTGCGGAACGCGGTCGACCACGGGATCGAGTCGCCCGAGGAGCGCGAGGCGGCCGGGAAGGACCCGACCGGCCACGTGGAACTCACGGCCGAGCGCGAGCGCGACCACGTGATCATCGAGGTCTCGGACGACGGGAGCGGGCTCGACCCCGACCAGCTCCGCGACAAGGCGGTCGACGAGGGCGTCAAGAGCCGCGAGGCGGTCGAGGCGATGGAGGACGACGAGGTGTACGACCTCGTGTTCCACCCCGGCTTCTCCACCGCGGAGGAGGTCACCGACGTCTCCGGCCGCGGGGTCGGGATGGACGTGGTCCGGACGACCGCCCGCGACCTCGACGGCTCCGTCTCGATCGAGAGCGAGCCGGGCGAGGGGAGCACGGTCCGCTTCCGGCTGCCCGTCACCGTCGCCATCGTGAAGGTGATGTTCGTCGACGTCGGCGGCACGGAGTACGGCATCCCGATCAAGTCGATCGCGGAGGTCGCCCGCGCCGACGACGTCGAGGAGGTCCACGGCGACGAGGTCGTGCGACACGAGGACGACCTCTACCCGGTCATCCGGCTGAACGAGCGGCTCGGCGAGATCGATCCGAACGCGGCCGAGCCGACCTCGACCGAGTCGCCCGCCGCGGACGGCGGCGTCGCGGTCGACGAGCCGGGCGACGACGGGTTCGTCCCGGCCGACCCCGCGGCGGCCGACGGATCGGACGGGGACCTCAACGACGACGGCATGCTCGTCCGCATCCGCGAGGAGACCCGCCAGGTCGCGCTCCACTGCGACGCGGTGTTAGACCAGGAGGAAGTGGTGGTCAAACCCCTCGACGGCCCGCTCTCGGGGACGCCGGGCCTCAGCGGCACGGCCGTCCTCGGCGACGGGGACGTCGTGGCCGTGCTCGACGTGGTGAGCCTATGAGCGGGTCCGCGGACGACGGCGAGACGGCGTTCGAAGGCGTGCTCCGCCAGATCGACGACACGGTCCCGTTCGAGCCGGGGTACTACAACGAGTCGTACCTCGACCGCCGGATCACGGCGCGGATGCGACGCCGCGACACCGAGTCGCACGCCGAGTACGAGCGCATCCTCCGCGAGGACGCCGAGGAGCGGCAGGCGCTGATGGACGCGCTGACGATCAACGTGACGGAGTTCTTCCGCAACCCGGAGATGTGGGACGTGCTCCGCGACGTGCTGCGCGAGCGGACCGCGGAGCAGCGGCGCGTCCGCGTCTGGTCGGCGCCGTCGGCGGACGGCCGCGAGCCGTACTCGGTCGCGATGCTGGCCTGCGACGACCCCGAGATAGACGAGTCGCGCGTGGAGGTGCTCGGCTCCGACATCAGCGAGGAGGCGCTCGACAACGCCCGCGAGGGCGTCTACCACACCACGCGGACGACCGACATCGCCGAGGAGCTCGAACCGCTCTCGGACCCGGATCGCTACGTCGAGCGCGACGGCGATGCGTTTCAGGTGCGCCCCGCCGTCAAGCGGCTCGTCGACTTCGAGACGCACGACCTGATCCGCGACGGCGCCCGCGACCCCTTCGACGTGGTGCTGTGCCGGAACCTGCTCATCTACATCGACGTCGACCACAAGGCCGCCCTCTTCGACACGCTGGAGGCGTCGCTCGCCGACGACGGCGTCCTCGTGTTGGGGATGACCGAGAGCGTCCCCCCGGACCGGAGCGACCGCTACGAACCGATCGACAAGCGACGGCGGGTGTTCGGGAGGCGCTGATGTCGCTGTACCAGCACGCTCGGGACGGGAACGCGGAGCGCCTCCGGGACGCGCTCGGCAGCGACAGCGCGGCCGTCCGGCGGCGCGCGGCGGAGTTCCTCGGCGAGGTCGGCGAGGAGGGCGATCAGCCGACGATCGACGCGCTGCTCCGCGCGGCGACGACGGACGACGACCCCGAGGTCCGCGGGGCCGCGGTCGACGCGCTCGACGAGATCGGCGAGGCCGCGCTCCAACAGCTCCTGAAGGAGCTGACGGGCGGCGGCGGCGACTCGGAGGCCGAGTGGGTCACCGCGCGCAAGTTCGCGCGGGCGTTGAAGGCCGACCGACCGGAGCTCCGGATGGCGGCGGCGAACGCGCTCGGCCGCCTCGACGACGCGAGCGGCCTCCAACCCCTCGTCACCGCGCTCGACGACGACGACCCCCGCGTCCGCCTCCGCGCGGCGCAGGCCTGCGGGACATTCGCCGACCCCCGGGCGATCCCGGGGCTTCGCGAGCGGCTCGGCGACGCGGAGCCCCGCGTCCGGCGCGCCGCGGCGAACGCCTTGGGCACGATCGGGACCGACGAGGCGCTGTCGCCGCTCTTGGACCTGCTCGACGACGGCGACGAGTCGATCCGCCGGATCGCGGCCGGCGCGCTCGGGAAGGCGAGCAACCCGGAGCCGGTCGAGCCGCTCGCGCGGGCGCTCGGCGACGAGAGCGCGGTCGTCCGCAACGCCGCCGTCTACTCGGTGATCGAACTGCTCTCGAACGTGCCGACCCAGCAGAGCCACGCGGTCCGCGACCAGGTGGTCTCCGAGCTGAAGGCGGCCGACGACGCGACCGTCGTCGAGCCGCTGGTCGAGATCCTCACCGAGGGCCAGCAGTCCCGCCAGCGGCGGAACGCGGCGTGGATCCTCGGGCGCGTGGCCGACCCGGACGCGTCGGCCGCGGTCGAGGCGCTCGCCGACGCGCTCGCGGACGACGACCCGCAGACCGCGCAGTTCGCGGCCACGAGCCTGAAGAGCCTCGGCGGTCCGGTCGTCGAGGACCGACTGCTCGACAAGCTCGGGCCCGAACACCCGGAGGACGCCCGCGCGAAGGCGGTGTTCGTCCTCGGACAGATCGGCGGGCAGGAGACGCTCAACCAGCTCGAAGAGTACGCCGACGACGACAGCCAGGCCGTCAGGAAGCGCGTGTTCTCGGCGGTCTCGAAGCTCCGCGCGGGGGGTCCCTAAATGGCGCAGAAGGACGGCGAGTACAAGATCACGGACACGCAGGCGAAGTTCGCCGTCGCGGTCCGCGAGGGCCGCAAGGTGAGCGACGTATCGTGGACGCCCGGGCGCGTCCTCCTCTCGAACCGGCGGCTGATCCTGGCCGGCAACGACGGGAAGCGGACCGTCCCGCTGTCGAAGCTGGAGCGGCTCGGCGGGCGCCACGACGCGAACCAGTCGGTCGCGCGCGTCTCCAACTACGTGAGCTTCGACCTCGGCGAGCAGGTGCTGCTCGTCGCCGCCTCGGACCACGAGCCGTTCGAGCGCGACGTGTACCGCGCGCTCTTAGACCAGAAGACCGTGATGGCGAAACACCCCGCCATCGAGGGGGGCGTCGTCCAGGACACCGAGTGGGAGCAGGCCCGCGTGAAGATCGACGAGAACGGGCTCAACGCGGCCCTAGAGCGCGGCGCGTTCGTGAAGTTCGACCTCGACGACATCAGCGGCCTCGACGCCGCGAAGCGCACGGTGAACGGCGAGAAGAAGCCCGTCATCGAGGTGTCGCACACCGACGACGAGGGGACGAGCATCGAGACGCACGTCGCCGGCGAGCCGAGCCGGATGCGGTTCGTCGAGTCGTGGCTCCGGAAGGGCGAGGAGCGGTCGTCGACGAACGTCGACCTCTCCAGCCGCGACCGCGAGGTGCTGATGGCGCTGTACTCCGGCGTCTCGCCGTTCGAGATCCCCTCGTTCCTCGGGATGGACGTCGACGACGTGGAGGAGACGTTCGAGCGGCTCGTCGAGCTGGAGGTCGTCGAGGAGGTCCGGATCCGCCGCGAGGTCGCGCTCAACTCCCGCGGCCGCAACATCGCCAGCGAGGCGATGAACGAGCAGTAGGGCGCGCCCGCTCTCCGGGGGCGATCCCGCCTCCGCGTCGGCGCGTCGAATCACCCTTAAGTCGCCGCCCGGCGCAGTACGGGCATGAGCTACGAGGCAGTGCTTTTCGACCTCGACAACACGCTGTACCCGTACGCCCCCTGTAACGAGGCGGGCAAGCGGGCCGCGCTCGACGCCCTCCGCGAGCGCGGGTACGAGCTGGACCGCGCGGCGTTCGACGACCTGTACGCGACCGGGCGGCGGGAGACGAAGCGCGAGACCGGCGGCACCGCGGCCTCGCACTCCCGACACGTCTACTTCAAGCGCGGGCTGTCCCGACACGCCGGCGGGCCCGACCCCGCGGGCGCGCTGGCGGCCGGCGACGCCTACTGGAACGGCTTCCTCGGCGCGATGTCGCTCTGTGACGGCGTCGAGGCGGTCTTCGACGCCCTCGACGCGGCGGGGACCGACGTGGCGGTCGTGACGAACCTCACCACGCGGGTCCAGCTTCGCAAGCTCGTGCGCCTCGGGATCGACGACCGGGTCGACCTGCTCGTCACCTCCGAGGAGGTGGGCCGCGAGAAGCCGAGCGCGCTCCCGTTCACGACCGCGCTCGCGGAGCTCGACCACCGCCCGAGCGAGGCGCTGGCCGTCGGCGACAACGTCGAGACGGACATCTCCGGCGCCGACGCGGTCGGACTCGATTCGGCGCTGTTCGTCGCCGACGGCGACGCGCCCGCCGACGCGGAGCTCTCGGAGCCGCAGCGGCCGGACCACCGGCTCGACGCCTTCGCCGACCTGACGGAGGTGGCGGCGTGAGCCCTGACGGCTCCGGCGCCGGCTCCGACCCGGACGCGAACCCGGACCTCCTGCGCGAGGCGCGCGAGGCGGTCGTCGCGTACGCGCCGGCGCTCGCGGACCTGACGCCCGGCCGGACCGGCAACCTGAGCGTCCGCGAGGGCGACCGCGTCGCCGTCACGCCGACCGGCGTCCCGTACGACTCCTTCGACGCGGTCGACGTGCCGGTGGTCTCGCTCGACGGCGAGCGGCTCGCCGGCCGGATGGCGCCGTCGAGCGAGGTGCCGATGCACACGGGCATCTACGGACACGACCGGCCGGGCGCGATCGTCCACACCCACTCGCCGTGGGCGACCACGATGGCGACGCTCCACCGGCGGCTCCCGCCGATCCACTACATGATCGCCGCCGTGGGCCGAGAGGTCCCGCTGGCGGACTACGCGCCGTACGGCACCGAGGAGCTGGCCGCGAACGTCGTCGCCGCGATGGCCGAGGCCGACTCCGACGCCGCAATCTTAGCGAACCACGGGCTCGTCGTCACCGGCCCGGACGTGGCGACGGCGGTCGAGAACACCCGCCACGTCGAGGACATCTGCCGGCTCTACCTCCGCGCGTCGGCCGTCGGCGAGCCGCACGTCCTCACCGACGAGCAGATGGCGACGGTCGAGGAGCGGTTCGAGAGCTACGGGCAACAGCCCGACGCGGAGTAGGGCGGCCCGACGCGGAGTGGGCCGAGGCGACGCGGCGCGGCCCGACGCCCCGCGCCGCCAGTCGGCCGGTTTTATAAATACACGGGCGGCTACCGGATCGGTATGACAGACACGGAGCCGTCGCCGGCGGTCCGCGAGACCGCCGAGTCGATCGCGACCATGGAGATCCGCGGCGCGGCCACCATCGCCTCCGCCGCCGCCGAGGCGCTCGCCGACCAGGCGGCCGCCGCGGCCGAGGCGGACGCGACCGCGAGCGACCCAGAGGCGTTCCGCGCGTCGATGCGCGCCGCGGCGCGGACGCTCCGCGAGACGCGCCCGACCGCGGTGTCGCTGCCGAACGCACTCCGATACGTCCTCCAGCGGATGGAGGGTGACTCGGTCGACCGGCTCCGCCGGAGCGTCGTCGACGCCAGCGAGGCGTTCGTCGACCAGCTCGACCGCGCGCAGGAGGACCTCGGCCAGGTGGGCGCGAACCGCCTCGCGGACGGCGACACGGTGATGACGCACTGCCACTCCACCGACGCGCTGGCGTGTATCGAGGCGGCCGTCGAGCAGGGCAAGTCCATCTCGGCGGTCGTCAAGGAGACGCGCCCGCGCCAGCAGGGGCACATCACGGCCGAGGCGCTCCGCGACATGGGCGTTCCGGTCACGCTCATCGTCGACTCCGCGGCGCGGCGCTACCTCGACGAGGTCGACCACGTCGTCGTCGGCGCCGACTCGATCGCCGCGGACGGCGGCGTGATCAACAAGATCGGCACCTCCGGGCTCGCGGTCAACGCCCGCGAGCGCGGCGTCCCGATCATGACCGCGGCCCAGACGATCAAGCTCCACCCGGAGACGCTGACGGGCCACACCGTCGAGATCGAGATGCGCTCGGAGGAGGAGGTGATCGAGCCGGGAACCCGCGAGGCGATCGGCGAGATAACCGTCGAGAACCCCGCGTTCGACGTGACGCCGCCGCGGTACATGGACGCGATCGTCACCGAACACGGGCAGTTCCCCCCGGAGAGCATCGTGACGCTGATGCGGGAGCTGTTCGGCGAGGGCGCCGCCGAGCCGTGGGCCGAGCCATGAGCGGGCGCGACGGCGCTCCGGGGGACGAGCCCTCGGCGGACGACCCGGCCGACGGCGACCGCCCCGCCGGCGCCGACCCCGACGACGGCGAGGGCGTCGACGACTGGGACGAGACCGTCGCGGAGTGGGAAAGCGAGGTCGACGAGTGGGAGGGCGACCCCTCCGGCGACGCGAGCGACGTGAGCGACGACGGCGGCGACGCCGCCGGCACCGCCTCCGACGACGAGGTCGACCCCGCGGTCGACCGCGACCCGGACCTGACCCCGGACGACGCCGACCGCGTGCCGAAGGTCGTCTCGGCGGGCCACATCAACTGGGACGTGACGATCCACGTCGACAGCCTCCCCGAGCCGGACGGCGAGACGCGGATCGACCGGCTCGAACAGTCCGGCGGGGGCAGCGCCGCGAACGTCGCGGTCGGGCTCGTCGACCTCGGCGGCCAGTCGGTCGTCTACGGCAGCGTCGGGGGCGACGAGTCGGGCGCGCTCGCGCTGCGCGAGCTCGCGAGCGCCGGCGTCGACCCCGGACAGGTGCTCGTCGACGCCGACGAGCCCACCTCGGTGAAGTACGTCATCGTCGACGGCGGCGGGGAGCTGCTCATGCTCGCGAACGACGGCGCCAACGAGTCGTTCTCGGCGGCCGGGCTCGACCGCGACACGCTCGCGGCCGCCGACCACCTCCACCTCACCGGGCAACAGCCCGAGACCGCGGCGGCGCTCGCGACGGCGGCCGCGGAGGCGGGCGCGACCCGCAGCTTCGACCCCGGCCGCCGCGTCGCCGACCGCGAGTTCGACGCCGCGCTCCACGCGAGCGACGTGCTCTTCGTAAACGACCGGGAGGCGGACGCGCTCGACGCGGCGACCGACGTGGACCCGTGGGAGCCGGACGACCGCGTCGTCGCGATCAAGCTCGGCGACGAGGGCGCGACGGTGCGGACGCCGCACGGCAGCGTCTCGCACCCGGGGTTCGACGTCGACCCGGTCGACACGACCGGCGCGGGCGACGCCTTCGCGGCCGGGTTCCTCGCGGCCGCGCTCCGCGAGCCGGAGATCACCGGCGACGGCTTCTCGCACGACCCGCGCGACTACCAGGTGCCCATACTCGTCGGGAACGCCTGCGGCGCCGTCGCCACCGAGTCGGTGACCGCCCGAACCGACCTCTCGTGGGACCGCGTCCGCGAGCGGATGGGCGAGTCGCCCGAGACGGACCTCCTCATCGAGGTCCGGGCCTGAATCGGGCGCGGGCGTCGTCCACGGGCCGCGGCCTCGCGCAGCGGCGCGGAGCGGCCCGCTCCACGTCGTTGGCGACCGAAACAGGAACGGTCGAGCCGTCCCCGGCGGATCAGATCCCGCCGGCGAGCCGGTCCGAGTCCGGGACGCCCTCGCCGTCGCGCACCGTCCCCGTCTCGCCCCAGCCGTCGGTGACGGTGAGCCGGGCCGCGTCGGGGAGCGGGTCGCTCGTGACCCGGATCAGCGCGGCCGGGTAAGTGATCGCCTCGCCGCAGGCGACGTCGTCGCTCCCCGGCCCCTGGACCGTCGCGTCCGCGACGAAGGTCCCGTCCTCGACGCCCATGCCGGTGCTATCGAACGTAATCTCGTCGTGACAGGTGTCGGGACCGACGGACTCGACGTAGACGAGCACCGACGCCGCGAAGTCGGTCTCCTCGACGAACGCGCGGACCTCTTCGGGTGCGTCGTCGAGGAGCCACGAGGCGTCCCCCTCCTCGGCGATCAGCGCGCAGAAGCCGCGCTGCTCGGTCCGGTCCCACGTGGGGCCCGAGAGGGCGGCACCGACCTGCTGGACGACCGTCGTTACCTCCTCGTCGTCGCTGTCGGGTCCGTCGCCGCCGTCTCCGTCGGCTCCGTCGCTTCCGTCCCCGTCGCTCCCGTCCGTGCCGTTTCCGACTCCGTCTCCGCCGTCGGTGCCGTCCCCGTCCGCCGGGACGCCGGCCTCGGTACACCCCGCGAGCGCGGCGACGCCGCCGGCGACGCCGTAGAGGGCGGCTCGTCGCGTGAGCTGACTCATACCTCCCGGTACGCGGGCGGCACATAAGGGCCTCGTGTAAACGAAAACAACCGTCTGACCGACACCGGCGGGCGATTCCGCCCCTTCAGCGCGCCCGCGGTCGCCTCACGCCGGCGCGAACAGCGCCTCGATCCCCTCGCCGTCGAGCCCCGCGGCGAGGCCGAGCGCGAGCGCGACGCGCGCCTTCGCGGCCGGGAGGTCGCCGGCGAACGTCACGCCGTGGCCCGCGAGCGTGACGGCGCCGCCCGGCGTCCCGTACACCGGCTCCGTCGGCCCGGCGGGCGGGCGGCCGGCGACGACGACCGGTACGGACGCGACCGCCTCACCGATCGCGTCGCCGAGCGCGCCGGTGACGTTGCCGAGCCCGGTGCCCTCGACCACGATCCCGCCGACGCCCGCGTCGAGCGCGCGTTCGATCGCGCCCGCGCCGACGCCGGTCCCGGAGTGGATCACCGGGACCTCGGGGACGTCGGATGAGTCCTCGATCGCGTCCGCGAGCGGGTCGACCGCGACGCCGCGCTCGGGGGTGCGGACGAGCCGCGAGGCGTCGCGGGTGAACGTCGCGACCGGCCCCGTCCCCGGCGAGGTCATCGTCGACAGCGCGTTGCTGTGCCCCTTCACGACGTCGCGCGCGGCGTGGAGCTCGTCGTCGAACGCGACGTGAACGCCGGGCGAGAACCGGGCATCTGCGGCCGCCCGGACCGCGAGCGCGAGGTTCGCCGGCACGTCGCTGGAGGGCTCGTCGAGGCGGCGCTGCGCGCCCGTGACGACGACCGGCGCGTCGAGGTCCGTGAGCAGGTCGAGCGCGAACGCGGTGTCCGCCAAGGTGTCCGTCCCGTGGGTGACGACGACGCCGTCGGCCCCCTCGCCGACCGCGTCGCGGGCGGCCGCCGCGGTCGCGAGCACGTCCCGCCACCGCACGTCGAATCCCGGCTGCGAGCACACCTCGGCCGTCGTCACCCGGGCGTGGTCCGACACGGCCGGCACCGCGGCCACGAGGTCGTCGCCGGTCTTCTCGGGCGCCGCGCCGTCGTCGCCGGGCTCCGAGGCGATGGTGCCGCCGCAGGCGACGACCGCCACCCGCGGGCGGCCGCCGTCGGCGCGCGCGTCGTCGTCTCGGTCCGTCCGGTCATCGCGTCGGTCGCGGCGATCGGTCTCGGTCATGCCCCTCACTCGCCGCCCGACGGACAAAGCGGTTGGTGCCGCGGCAGTCGCCCGGGCCGGCGTCCGCCGGGCCGCCGCGGTCGGCCCCGCGGGACGCCCCGTGAGCGACCGGAACGCCCGGATCGGCGACGATCCGGGAACAAAGGATTAGCGGGCTCGATGAACGGTTAAAACGTTTCTGCGCCGGTTGTAAAACGACCCGATCGGTCGAGAAACGCCGTGAAATTCGCCGAACCCTCGGCGGGGTATATGTGGGTCCCCGTCGTACGGAGAAGTGTCCATGTCAACCCCCGCTCCCACCCAGATCGCCTCCGGCGAACGGCTCGCCGGGCTGATGACCGGTACCGTCAAGGCGGCCGCCTTCTGGGCGGCCATCGCCATCCCGGCGGCGTACCCCGTGCTGCTGTACTCGGGGCTCGACGGCGGCACCGGGCAGCTGTTCGTCGCCCTCCTGTTCGCGAACGCCCTCGCGCTCGCGCTCGGCCACGACTACAAGCGCTGACGCCGGACCGCCGACCGAACCGCCCGTCCGAACGCCGATGCGTCGCGTGGACACCGACGCAGCGCCCTCCTTCCGCCCTCCGTCGTTTCCCCTCACAGCCGCCGCTCCGTCGCCCTCCGCGTGCCGTCCCAGCGGGCCGCTCTCGAAGCGCTTACCCCCGCCCCAGTCCGACTGGGGATATGAGCGACGAGACCCGCGTCGAGTGGCGCGACTGGGGCCCCGAGGCGTTCGCTGAGGCGGACGAGCGCGACTGCCCGGTGCTGCTCTCGCTGTCGGCCACCTGGTGCGAGGGCTGTCACGAGATGGACGCGATCACCTACGCGGAGCCGCGGATCGCGGCCAACGTCAACGAGGGGTTCGTCCCCGTCCGCGTCGACGTCGACCGCCACCCCCGGGTGCGCGAGCGGTACAACATGGGCGGGTTCCCGACGACCGCCTTCCTCACGCCCGAGGGGACGCTGCTGACGGGCGCGGGCTACCTCGACGTGGACGGCATGCGGCAGGTCCTCGAGTCGGTCCGGCAGATGTGGGCCGACAAGGGCCGGGAGGCCGGGCGCGTCCCCCGCGCGCTCGACGCCGACCTGCCGCCCCGCGGCGAGGTGACCGACGCGATAGAGAGCCACCTCGCGGGCCAGCTGGAGGCCAAGTACGACGCCGAACACGCCGGCTGGGGGACCGACGCGAAGTTCCCGCTCCCCCGCACCGTCGAGTTCGCGCTGAAGCGCGACCGGAACCGGGCGCTCCGGACGCTCGACGCGGTCCGCGACCACCTGACCGACGACGTCGACGGCGGGTTCTTCCGGTACGCGGGCACGTCGGACTGGGGCGACGTGGCCTACGAGAAGCCGCTCGACACGAACGCCGCCGTGACCCGTGCGTTCGCCAACGCCTTCCTCTACACCGGCGACGAGGCCTACCTCGACCCCGCGCTCGACGCCGTCTCCTTCCTCACGGACGACCTCTGGACGGGCTACGGCGTCGGCGGGAGCCTCGGCCCGGGGCTCGGTCGCGCCTACTACGCCGCGCCCGCCGAGGACCGCGCGGACCTGGACGAGCCCCGCCGCGACCTCACCGTGTTCGCGGGCGGCAACGCGCTCGCCGCGGACGCGCTCCTCGCGGTGGCCGCCTACACCGACGACGAGCGGGCCCGCGAGTACGGCGGGCGCATCCTCGACGGGCTCGAACGCGACCTGATCGACGCCGACACCGGCGAGGTGACGCACTACCGCGGCAGCGACGAGACCGGCGAGTCAGACCTGCTCGAAGACGCCGCCCGCGTCGTCGGCGCGTACGTCCGCGCCGCCGGCGTGCGCGGCGAGGGCGCCGCCGTCGCCCGCGCGGTCGCGGACCGAGCGATCGACCGGCTCCGCGTCGACGGCTCGTTCGTCGACGGCCCGCGCACCGGACCCGGGCTGCTCGACCGGTCGTTCCGCCCGCTCGACGCCAACGTCGAGATGGCGACGGCGCTCTGCGACCTCGCGGCGCTCACCGGCGAGGACCGCTACCGCGAGGTCGCCCGGGAGACCGCCGAGGCGTTCGCCGGCGCCACCGAGCGACTGAGCGTTCAGGTCGCCGCCTACGGGAGCCTCGCCGCCCGACTCCGGCGCGGCACGACGGTCATCGCGGTCGGGACGGAGCCCGGGAGCGACCTCCACCGCGCCGCGTGGCGGGTCGCCGACCACGAGAAGGTCGTCGCGCCGAACGCCCACGAGGCCGACGCGCCGGCGCCGCGGACGGTCCCCGAGGGGACCGCGGTCGTCCTCGCCGGCGACGGCGCCTCGGAGCCGGCGGAAACGCCCGACGAGTTGATGGACCGGGTCGGCGACGTGCTCGCCTGAGATCCGCGACCGGGCTGGATCGACGCGTCGGGGGCAGCGACCTCGCTTCGACGGTCGTCCGCGAGGCCCTTCGCGGATCGTAAACGGACGATGCGTTTATACGGACGCCGGGGCATCCCAACGTATGGCATCTCTTCGCGACCTGGGGCTGTCCGAGTACGAGGCCCGGGCGTACCGCGCGCTCCTTCGGACCGGGCCGACGACGGCCAAGGACCTCTCGCGGGCCAGCGAGGTTCCGATGGGACGGATCTACGACGTGCTCAACAGCTTGGAGCAGCACAGCCTGGTCCGCAGTCAGGCCGCGAGCCGCCCGAAGAAGTACGTCGCGGTCGAGCCGGACGCGGCGCTCGACCGGCTGCTCGACGAGAAGAAGGAGGAGCTGCGGACGCAGGCCGAGCAGTACGAGTCCGTCGTCGACGACCTCTCGGCGGAGCTCGACGCCGGCGAGCCGGTCGACGGCCAGTTCTGGACCGCGGCCGTCGGCGCGGAAGAGGCGACGGACCTCCTCTTAGAGCGGATCGCCGCCGCGGAGCGCCGGGTCGTCGTGGTCGCGGGCGCGCCGGCGACCGGCTTCGATCTCGGAACGATCGGCGAGCAGGTGACCGCCGAGCTCGAGTCCGCGCTCGAACGGGGCGTGGAGATCCGCGTGCTGCTGTCGCCGGCGACGGTCGACGCGCTCCCGCGGAGCGTCGGGCGCCGGTACACGTCGGAGCTGGCCGACATGGACGGGTTCGAGGTCCGGACCTCCCCGAACGTCGACGGGACGTTCAACGTCTTCGACGAGATAGAGGTGTGTATCGAGGTCCCGCACCCGCTGTCGGCGGACGAGCCGTTCGCGATGATCGACGTGAAGGACATCGACTTCGCGACGAGCGTGAAAGAGCAGTTCGAGCCGCGCTGGGCGGACTCGGAATTGCTGACGTTCTGAGGCCGTCCCGGCGGGCTATCGGTCGAGCTCGTCGCGGAGGTCGCCCAGCCGGACCTCGCGCTCGGCGTGGGCGTTGTGCTGGTGGATCGACTCGTCGTTCGACTGCTTCATGTGGATCACGGCGTCGTCCGAGAGGTGCGGGAACTCGGTGACGGTGCCCTCGGCGAGCGCGCGGACGCAGTCCTCGACGAACTTCGCGTCGGCGTGGGCCTCGTAGGTCATGTGGTCCTCGTCGGGCCGCTTCGCCATGTTGTAGATGCGCGCGCTCATCGAGTCGCGGGCGACGTCGATCACGTCGCGCAGGTCCACGTCCGGGTGGCCGTCCGTCGTGATCGTCAGGGTCGCGTGGCCGCGCTGGGAGTGCCCGGGCTGCGGGACGGCGTCTAAGAACTCCTCGGTCGTCTCCTCGTCGACGCCCAGCTCGGCGAGCTTCTCGCGGGCCCGCGACTCGCTCATCCCCTGCGAGCAGGGGCAGACGGTCATGCCGGTGACCTCGGCGCCGATCTCCTCGCGCGTCCCCTCCTCGGTGGCGGTCGCGCTGGCGACGATCGTCGCCGTGCTCTGGGTCTCGATGTCCGAGGCCGGCGTGTGCTCGCGGGTGACGAGCTCGGCCGTCATCGACACCTCGGCGGTGGTGGTGTAGTCGTGCTTCTCCAAGAGCCGCTCGGCGGCGTCGCCGCAGACGTCCTCGACGCGGTACGCCTCCTCGCGGGTGATGTCCTCCAATATCTCGTCGACCGTCGCGAGGTTCCGCGACATGTCGATCCCCTTCCGGCCGCTCGGGAGGTCGACGAACACCTCGAACTCCGCCATGAGAACGATGGGGCGCTTGTCGCCGCGCGCCAGCTTGACGAGCTTCTCCACGCCGGTGACGCCGACCTGCGATAGCCCGACGGTGACGTCGGGGGACGACGCCTGTACGTCCGGCAGCTGATGACTCATTACGAACATGATAGGGACTCCCGGGATTAGCCCTTTCGGAAGGGGGAGGTTCGTCTGGTAGTCGCGCGCACCCGGCCGCGCGAGGAGCGGGTCGCGAGAGGAGCGGGTCGCGCGAGGAACCGGGTCGCGAGAACGGCGTCCCCGAGCCCCCGTCGATCGAGTGGTTCCCGCGTCGCCGGGTCCCGCGGATCGCCGCGTGTGTGAGGAGCCAACGTCCTGCGGGTCGTAACGCACGATTTATAACGGCGGCAGCGGAAGGTATCCCAAGACCATGCCGAGTTCCAATGGGCCGCAGAAGGCGACTCGCGACAAGCTCTCGAACAAGCCCCGCAACCGCGGCACCTCCCCGCCGCAGCGAGCGATCCAGGAGTTCGACGAGGGGTCGCAGGTCCACCTCAAGATCGACCCGAGCGTCCCCAAGGGCCGCTTCCACCCCCGCTTCGACGGTCGGACCGGCACCGTCGTCGGCAAGCAGGGGTCGGCGTTCAAAGTCGAGATTCCGGACGGCGGCAAGACGAAGACCCTCATCGTCACCGCCGCCCACATGCGGGCGCAGCAGAACTGAGATGACGATCTTCAAAGAGAAGCTCGACGAGGAGTACGTCACCACCTCCGAGGCGAAGGAGATCCTCGTGGAGATCGAAGAAGAGCGGGCGGCCGACGAGGACCGCGACCTCCGCTACGAGCTCGCCCGCGCGATCGAGCACGTCAACCGGTTCGCGGACCTCGACGCCGACGAGTCCCGCGAGCTCGTCGAGGAGCTCACCGACCTCGAACAGATCGACGTGCCGACCGCGGTGAAGATCGCCGACCTGCTCCCCGAGGACCGCACGGAGCTCCGCTCGGTGTTCGCCCAGGAGCGCTACTCGCTCGACGGCGACGAGCTCGACGAGATCCTCAACGTCGTCGCGAAGTACGCCTGACGGCGGGTCCCACCCGGCCCGGCGGGACGGGTTGCCGACACGTTTTTTCAGATTTCCGCCCGTACGTCGAGCCGCATGTACCAGACCACCCTCGTGCCGACCGGCGAGGGCGACGCCGCCCTCGACGCGGTCGACGACGCGATCGAGATCACGGCGGCGGAGGGGACGGTACACGTCCTCGGCGTCGTCGAGGAGATACCGATGTACGAGCGGTCGGGGAAGCCGGAGAAGTTCGACGAGGACGACCCCGAGCGCCGCGAGCGGCTGGCGGCGGCGGTCGACCGGGTCGCGACCGCCGTCGCGGACGCGGGCATCGACAGCGAGACCGCGATCGAGTCCGGGGTCCCCGCCCACGAGATCGCGGCGCACGCGGACGCCGTCGACGCCGACGCGGTCGTGATGGGCAAGCGCGGCCTCGACGCCGCGGCCGACGACCTCCTCGGCAGCACGACCGAGCGCGTCATCCGGACCGCGGACGCCACGGTCGTCTCCGTCCCCGTCTCCGGGTGACCCCGAGCGGGCGCCGGGTCCCGCGCGTCACCGGTCGCGGCCGGCCTCGACGACGATCGTTCCGAAGAGCCGCCGGTCGCGCTCGCGCACGGCCGTGCCGTCGTCGAGGGCGCGCCGCGCCGCGGCGGTCCGCTCCGCGAGCATGCCGAGCGGGTCGTCGGTCCGGGCGTCGAAGAGCCGCCCGTTGAGCGCCACGAACGCCCGGAGCGCGGCGTTCGCCGCGCGGTTCCCCTCCGGGACGAACGCCGCGACGACGACGGCGTCCGCCAGGTCGCACCAGCGGCGCACGACCGCGTACGGGTCGGGGAAAAGCGACGTGACGAACGTCGCGAGGACGGCGTCCGCGGCCGCGACCGGCGGGCGCTCGGCGTCCGCCTCGACGAGCGAGACGTTCTCCCAGCCGCGCCGCGCGACGAGCCCCGCGGCCCGGTCGAGCATCCGGGTCGAGACGTCGACGCCGACGACGCGGCCGCTCGGTCCGACGGCCTCGCGGAGCGCGGGGAGGTTCACCCCCGGGCCGCAGCCGAACTCGACGACGGTGTCGCCCGGCGCGAGGTCGAGCGAGCGGACGCAGGCGGCGCGGACGCCGCCGACCGACGCCGTGGCCCGCGCGAACCAGTCGTAGACGCGGGCCCACGCGTCGTAGCTGCGCCGGACCCGACGCAGGCGCCCCGAGTCCGGCTCCGCGGCGGGCGCCTCCGAACCCGCCCGGCCGCCCGCCGCGCCGTCGCGGGTCACGGGTCGGCGCCGACCGCGGCCGGGGGCGTCTTCGGCCACCACCGCGCCGGCCCGTCGCGGGCGACCGTCGACCGGCACTGCTCCGAGCCCGCACAGCCCCGCGGCCGCTGGTAGCTGATCCCGCGCTCCGCGAGGTACGACACGTAGCCGTCGTCGACGCGGTCCAGCTTCTCGTGACACACCCACCGCTTCCCGCGGGTCCCGGCCGCGACGTTCCGGTACGGACAGGTGAACGTCGTCTCCTCGATGCCGCCCTCGGAGGCCGTCTCGTCGATCTTGACGCCGACGGAGCGGTACGCGAGCCGGAGCCGGCGGACGACGGCGCGCGGCGACGACGCGCCGAGGAACAGGACGTGCGCCAGCGCGTAGCCGAAGTCGTGGAGCAGCCGCTCGCCCCGCGTCAGCGACGCGCGGTCGCCCTCCAGCCGCGACCGGAGCGTGCCGTACCACTCCGCGATCTCGCGGACCTCGTCGGTCAGCGCCGCCGCCTCCGCGAGCGCCTCGCGCCGCTCCGTCAGCGCGGTCGGCCCGTCCGAGAGGCGGAACGACGGCACGGCCTCGACGTGTTCGAGCACCCGCTCGCGGAGGCAGTCGCCGTCCGCGTGCGCCGCGGCGCGCCGGCGGAGCTCTGGGTACCAGCGCCGCGTCAGGGCGCCGTACGCGCCGTCGAGCAACTCGTCGACCCGACCGATCTCCGTCGCCTCAGTCGCCCCGCCGCGGTCGGGGCCGTCCGCCTCGACCGACGGTCCGGGAAACGCCTCGACGAGTCGAACCAGCTCCTCGGGGTCCGGTTTCGCCATGGTACCACGTCGCACCCGACGCTATTGAATCCGACCGTCGGCGGCCGCGCCGCGACCCGCCTCGCCAGCGGTTTTTTCACCGCTCGGAGCGATAAACGATACATGGACAACGCCGACGGCGACGGGACGCCGGCAGACGACCGGAACGGGGGTGGCGCCGCCGCGGACGCCGGAGCGGAACGGAGCGACGACGGCGGCGGCCCCACCGCCGTCCTGCTCGACGTGCTGCCGAACGGGCGCCCCGACGACGACCGTCCGCAGTCCCGCAAGTCGCCGGTGGCGTACGCGCTCGGCGCGCCGTCGTTCGCGCTGTACGAACTGACGCTCGCCGACGACGCGGACGCCTCCGTCGGCGACCGGATCGCGCTGGACGGCCCCCACGTCGGCCGCTACCGCGAGGTGTCGTTCGACGACCTCACCCGGAACGCGGCCGCGGAGGTCGAGTACGCCGCGGAGGCCATCGTCGAGGCCGACGAGGAGCGGTTCGTCGACTTCTACAACGAGGCCGGGCCGATCACCCTCCGGCTCCACCAGCTGAACCTGCTGCCGGGGATCGGCAAGAAACTGCGGAACGACCTCTTAGACGAGCGGAAGCGCGGACCCTTCGAGAGCTTCGCGGACGTCGAGGAGCGCATCTCCGGACTTCACCGCCCCCGAGAGGTGATCCTCGAACGGATCGTCGAGGAGATCCGCGAGTCCGACCTGAAGTACCGGACGTTCGTCGGGCGCGAGGAGTGAGCCGCGCCGCCCTCGGGTCCTCCCGGTGTCCCCGAAACGAGACTTTTACCCGAACACCGCGTGTACCCCGGCTATGACCGACTCATCGACGGGTGAGGGCGCCGCGTACGGGCAGCGCGACCCCGACGCGCTCGCGAGGCGGGCCGGCGCGCGGGCGGACCCCGACCGCGACCAGCACTTCCTCGTCGACGACCGGGTCCTCGACCGGATCCCGGGCTACCTCCCGGACGACGCCGACCGGAGCCACCTCCTCGAGATCGGCGGCGGCGCGGGGGCGCTCACCGACCGACTCCTGGCCGCGGCGACGGGCGACGCCGCCGCGACCGGCGACTCCCCGCCCCGCCGCGTCACCGTGATCGAGCGCGACGGCGCCTTCGCCGAGTTCCTCCGAGAGGAGTTCGCGGCCGCGGTCGCCGACGGGCTCCTCGACGTGGTCGAGGGCGACGCGCTCGACGTCGACCTCCCGCCCTTCTCCGCCTGCGTCGCCAACCTGCCGTACGGCGTCTCCTCGGAGATCGCCTTCCGGCTGCTCCCGGAGAAGAAGCCGCTCGTGGTGATGTTTCAGGCAGAGTTCGCCGACCGGATGGTGGCCTCGGCCGGCGAGTCCGCGTACGGCCGCCTCTCGGTGTCGGCGCAGCACTACGCCGACGTGGAGATCGTCGAGCGCGTGCCGAAGGAGGCGTTCGACCCCCAGCCGGCCGTCGAGAGCGCCGTCGTGCGCTGTACCCCTCGTGACCCCGACTACGCCGTCGGCGACGAGGCGTTCTTCCTCCGGTTCGTGAAGGCGCTGTTCACCCAGCGGCGCAAGACGGTGCGGAACGCGGTGCGGAACACGGCGCACATCTCCGGGCTCGACGACCCGGAGGCCGTCGTGGACGCGGCTGACGAGGAGCTGTTGAGCAGCCGCCCCGGCACGCTGGAGCCGGCGGCGTTCGCGGCGCTGGCTGAGCTGGCCCGCGAGCGCGGCTCCCCCGCGGAGGCGTGACGATGACGGGCTGGGTCGGCCTCGTGACGGAGCTTCAGCGCGCGCTCGCGGGCAACGCCGAGCGGTTCGCCGCCTCGGTCGGGATCGTCGCCGCGGTGCTCGGGGTCCGGCTCCTCACGCGGCGACTGCGGCGGGGAGACAGGGAGCTCAGCTCGACGCAGCGGCTCCTGCTGTCGGCGGGCGTCGGCGGCGCCACCGCGCTGGGCGCGATCACGCTGATCGCGGTGTGGGACCAGAGCGGCGCCCTCTTCGAGACGGCCCGGTCGGCGCTGAGCGCGAACCAGCTGTCGAACGTCGTCCTCGCCGTGCTGCTCTTAGCGATCGCGTACGCGCTCACGGACTTCCTCGGGGGCGTCATCCGCGAGATCGGCGCCGAGAGCGCCTCGATCTCGCAACATCAGCAGGAGGTCATCCTGCGGATCACGCAGCTGAGCGTCTACACGTCCGCGATCCTCGCCGTCGTCGGGCTGTTCACCGACAACGTCGGCAGCCTCCTCGTCGGCGCGGGGTTCCTGGGTATCGTGGTCGGCATGGCGGCGCGGCAGACGCTCGGCGCGATACTGGCCGGGTTCGTGCTGATGTTCTCCCGGCCGTTCGAGGTCGGCGACTGGGTGGTGATCGGCGACCACGAGGGGACGGTGACGGAGATATCGATCATGAGCACGCGGCTGCGGTCGTTCGACGGCGAGGTGATCACGATGCCGAACGACGACGTCCGGTCCGGGTCGATCGTCGACCGGTCGCGCCGGAACCGGCTGCGGATCGAGATCGAGGTGGGCGTCGACTACGACACCGACGTCGAGCGCGCGGCCGCGGTGGTCGAGGAGGCGGTCGCGGGCGTCGAGGACGTCGCGGAGATGCCCGAGCCGAACGCGGTGACGAAGCGCTTCGGCGACTCGGCGGTTGTGTTGGGGCTCCGGTACTGGATCCGCAACCCGAGCATGCGCAAGCGCTGGCGGACGCAGACCGCCGCGATGGGCGCGATGAAGGACGCCCTCGAAGACGAGGGGATCGTCATCCCGTTCCCGCAGCAGACGCTCTCCGCCCGCACGGAGGGCGCCTCCGGCCCGCAGCTGGACGCCGCGGTCGAGGGGCGCGCGGCGACGCGCGGCGGCTCGGCCGACGCGGGCGACGCGGACGGGGCGTCGACCGACGGCGACGCGGCGGAGGGCGACCGATGAGCGGCGACGGGAGCGGGGGCGGCGGCGGAAACGGAAACGGCGACGGCCTCGCGGCGCGGCGCGGCGTCGACGACGCGGTCGTCTACCAGCCCGCGGAGGACTCCGGCCTGCTCGCGGAGGCGGCGGTCGCCGAGGCGCACGGCTGCGTGCTGGAGGTCGGCACCGGGTCGGGGTGGGTCGCCGAGCGGATCGCCGAGGAGCGCGGCCTCGACGTGGTCGGGACCGACCTCAACCCGCACGCCGCGCGTCAGGCCCGCGAGCGCGGCGTCGAGGCCGTCGTCGCCGACCTGCTCTCGCCGTTCCGCGCGGACGCGTTCGACACGGTGTGTTTCAACCCGCCGTACCTGCCCACCGACCCCGACAACGAGTGGGACGACTGGATGGAGCACGCGCTCTCGGGGGGCGAGTCGGGCCGCGAGCTCATCGAACCGTTCCTCGCGGACGTGGGGCGCGCGCTCGCGCCGGACGGCGTCGTCCTCCTCCTGGTCTCCTCGCTCACCGGCTACGACGAGGTGCTCGACCTGGTCGACGAGGCCGGCTTCGCGGCCGAGCCGGTCGTCGAGGAGTCGTTCCCCTTCGAGACGCTCACGGTGCTGGCCCTCCGCCGGGCGTAGGCCTCCGCGGCGGATTACTATAGGGCATAAAACATATTAGCAAATATTATACGACGGCATATCTAACGGACGGTGATGACCGAACGTGTCGCGGCGACGCCGGGGCTGTATCCGCTCCCGGACCGGGCGAAAGAGACGCTCTCCGACCTGAAGGGCCACCAGAAGGGGGACCTCCTGAGCGGCGACGAGGGCGAAGCGATCGTCGCGGAGTACGACGAGGTGCGCGCCGAGTACGTCGACGACCAACTCGACGCCGGCCTCGACCTGATCTCCGAGGGGCAGGGCCGCTGGGACGACATGATCGCGCACCCGCTGACCGTCAGCGACGCGGTCGAGACCGGGGGGATCGTCCGGTACTACGACAACAACAACTTCTACCGCGACCCGCGCGTCGTCGACGACCTCCGCTTCTCCGGCGACGTGGCGGACGAACTGACGGACGCGGCCGACCTGCTCGCGGCCGCCGACGGCGGCGACGACGCGTCGCTCGCCGCGACGCTCCCCGGCCCGTACTCGCTCGCGGCGCTCGCGACCGACGAGCACTACGGCGACGAGGCCGAGTTCCAGGCCGCGGTCGCCGAGTTCCTCGCGGACGAGGTCGCGGCGTTCCCGGCCCACGAGACGCTGTTCCTCCTCGAACCGTCGCTCGTCACGGACCCGCCCGCCGAGGGCGACGAGTCGACGGCGACGGACGCCATCGCGACGGTCGCCGACGCGACCGACGCCGACGTGGTCGTCCAGACGTTCTACGGCGCGCTCGGCGAGAAGCTGTACGCCCACCTCGTCGACGAGGCGGGCGCGGACGCAATCGGGCTCGACCTCGTCGCCGGCGACCGCGACGACACCGTCTACAACGTCCAGGAGTTCGGCTCGACCGACTCGCTGTCGCTCGGGCTCGTCGAGGGGCAGAACACGCTCGTCGAGGAGGCCGAGACGGTCGCGGAGCGCGTCGAGTGGTTCGAGTCGCAGATCCCGCTCGAAGGGTTCGACCGGACCTACCTCACGCCGAACACCGAGCTGTTCTACCTGCCGACGAACAAGTACCGAGAGAAGCTGAACGCGCTCGCCGCCGCCGCGGAGGTGCTCGACTGATGGTCCGAAACCCCGAAGCGAACCGCGACCAGTTCCGCCCGGACGACCACCCGAACGAGACGTTCCTGCTGTCGACCGTCGTCGGCTCGTACCCGAAGCCGAAGTGGCTCAACCGGGCGGACGAGCTCGTCGAGGACCCCGACTCGAAGTTCGACGAGTCTGACCTCGAAGAGGCCCACGACGACGCCTGTCGGCTCATCACGCACGAGCACGAGCGCGCCGGCCTCGACACGGTCGTCGACGGCGAGATGCGCCGCAACGAGATGGTGGAGTTCTTCGCCGACCGCATCGACGGCTACGAGTTCAACGGGCCGGTGAAGGTGTGGGGCCACAACTACTTCGACAAGCCGAGCGTCGTCGAGGAGGTCGAGTACGACGAGCCGTGGCTGGTCGACGAGTTCGAGTTCACCGCCGGCGTCGCCGAGCGCCCGGTGAAGGTCCCGATCACGGGGCCGTACACCCTCGGCTTCTGGGCGTTCAACGAGGCGTACCCCTCGACCGAGGAGCTCGTCTACGACCTCGCGGACCTCGTCAACGAGGAGGTCGAGAAGCTCGTGGAGGCGGGCGCCCGCTACATCCAGATCGACGAGCCCGCGCTGGCGACGACCCCCGAGGACCACGCCGTCGTCGGCGAGGCGCTCGAACGCATCGCCGCCGGCATTCCCGACGAGGTCCGCATCGGCCTCCACGTCTGCTACGGCGACTACTCGCGGGTGTACCCCGAGATCAACGACTACCCGATCGACGAGTTCGACCTCGAACTGTCGAACGGCGACTACGAGCAGATCCCCGTCTTCGAGGAGCCGGAACTGGAGCCGGACCTCGCGCTCGGCGTCGTCGACGCCCACACCGCCGAGGTGGAGTCCGTCGAGGAGATCAAGCGGAACATCCGGCAGGGACTGCGCGTCGTGCCGCCGGAGAAGCTCACCATCTCCCCCGACTGCGGGCTGAAGCTCCTCCCGCGCGACATCGCGTACGGCAAGACCGAGAACATGGTCACCGCGGTCCGCGAGGTCGAGGCCGAGATCGATTCCGGCGAGATCGACGTCGAGAACCCGATCGCGGACGACTGAGGCGCCGTCGACGGTTCGCCTCGGGACCGCTCCCGTGGCTCGGTCCTTCTGTGGCGCTCCGGGTCGGCGATACCCCTCCGAAACCCCCGACCGCTGCGAGCGCGGTCGGACCGAGGCCAAACGTTTCGTACCGAGACCACGTACGGTTCTAACCGTGAACGCCGTTCGGCTGCTGGCGAACCCCGCCGTCCGATGGGCGATCGCGTTCCTCTACCTCGGCACGTCGCTGACGTTGCTCGTCGGGCTCGGCGACCTCCCGAGGGCGGACCAGATCGCGGTGACGATCGCCTGCGTGATCGGCTTCTTCGTGGTTCCGGTCGCGCTGAAGGGGTACGTGGACTCCGCGCCCGACCGGTACTGACGAACGCGGTCCCCGCCGGCCGAGCGGTCCGCGTGCGGCGCGGCCGCGTTCGGTCCCGACCGCGTTTCGGAGTCCGCGCCACTATTTATAAAACCGCGCCGACCTCACCACCGACATGGAGATCGGTCTCACGGTCGGCGACGACCTCGACCGCCTCGTGGCGTCGCCGACGCGGTTCGACTTCTGCGAGCTGGGCGTCGGCGAGCCGACGCTCGTCCCCGGCGAGATCGACCCGGGGCGGCTGACCGACGCGCTCGCCGGTCGCGACCTGCTCGTCCACCTCCCGTACAGCCAGCGGCTGGCGACGTACGTCCCCGAGGTCAACGACGCCATCGTCGACTACCAGCGCCGGCTGCTGGAAGCCGTCGGCGACCTCGACGCGGAGAAGGCGGTCATCCACGCCACCTCCGCCGACCGCGACGACATCGAGTTCCGCGAGACCGCGGCCGAGCAGCTCCGCCGCGTCGCCGACGCCGGCCGCGAGGCGGGCGTCGAGGTCGTCGTCGAGAACGTCGGCCACCAGCACGCGGGGCTCCAGCTCTCCGTCCTCGGCGACCTCGCCCGCGAGACCGACACGCCGGTCTGCTTCGACGTTGGCCACGCCTACATGGAGGGCGGCAACAAGGCGATAAAGCGGTTCCTCCGGAGCCACGGCGACCGGGTCTCGCACCTCCACTGCCACGACGCCCGCCGCCGCGGCGACACGCACCTCCCCGTGGGCGCCGGCGAGGTCGACTACGACCTCGTCGCGTCCGAACTCGCCGGCTTCGACGGCACGGTCGCGCTCGAAGTGTTCACCGACGACGAGGCGCTCCTCGTCGACTCCGCGGAGCGCGTCGCCGACCGGCTCGGCGCCTCCTTCTGACGGGCGTCAGTCCGCCCGGTCGTCGTCGCCCTGCCCGTCCGCATCGTCGTCCGCGCTCGCAGCGTCGTCCGCGCTCGCGTCGTCTCCGTCGTCGTCCGGTTCGTCGGCCTCGACCGCCTCCGCGTCGGCCTCGTCCCCCGCAGCGTCCCCGTCGATCTGGCGCTTTATCGACTCCAACTCGGACTCGACGTCGACCTCCGGCGGGTCGTCCTCGGCCGCCTCGCTCTCGGCGTCGACGCCCTCTCCGGGTTCGGTCACGTCGATCTGGACCGGGCTGTCGTCGTTACGCCCGGCGTCCGGCGCGCTCCGCGGTCCGTCCTCGTCGCCGGGGCCCCGGTCGCGGTCGCGCCCGAGCCGGCGGTCCCGCGCGGCGTCCGCCTCGCGGCGCCCCTCGTCGATCCGGGACTCGATCTCCGCGGTGAGGTCGCGCGCGTCGGCGATGATCGACCGGGAGGCGGCGTCCTCGGGGAGGTCGGCCTCCGAGAGCGCGGTGCGAAGCTCCGAGAGCGACCGGGCGAGCCCGGCCGTCGCGCCGTCGCGGACGTCGGCGAGGCGGTCGCCCGCGCCCTCGCTCCCCTCGGCGACGCTCCGGCCGGGGTCGGCGAGCCGGAGGGTGCCCCGGAGCAGTTCCAGCGACTTGATCGTCGTCTCCAGCAGCGCGATGACCGTCGGGATGGTGTACTGTTCGGTGAACCGCACCAGCTCCGAGAGCCGGGGCGGCCGCGGCGGCCCGCGGCGGTCGCGCTCGCTCTCCCGGAGGTCGGCGCGGAGCTCGCCCAACACCGATTCGAGCTCGTCGAGCCGCTCCTCGAGGTCGTCGTCGCGTCGGTCGCGGGAACTCATGCCGCCTCGTAGGCGGGCCGCGAATAAAAAGCCCGGCAGCGCCGCGTGGCGCCCCGATCGGTCGCGGCGCGCCGCTCAGAACCCCTCGCGCAGGAACGTGCGCCGCGGCGGGAACAGGGCGGCCAGGTCGGCCGCGAGGCCGTCCGGGGCGCCGCTCGCGAGGTCGAGGTCGGCGTGCGCCCGGAGGTCGTCGAGGTCGCGGTAGCCGGCGTACAGCTGCGAGAGCGCGCCGATCCCGGCCGTCGCGTCGACCGCCGTCGCCCCGGGAGCGCCGTCCTCCTCGGGGGCGACCCGCTCGGCGGTGACCTCGCCGTCCTCCACGGTCACCCGGATCGGTCGGTCGTGCCAGCCGACGAGCGGGTCGTCGACGCCGAGCGTGAACGCGGTTTCGAGCTCGGGGTCGGGCGCCAGCGCGGGCAGCGCGTCGGGGACGTCGACGAGCCGGAACATGGGGCCGGCGCGGACCTCCTCGGTCACCGCACGCGGGTCGTCGACGCGGTCGAGGAGGCTCACGTCGGCGGGGAGGCGGAGCCGAACGCGCTCGACCTGCGAGTCGTGATCGCGACAGAACCGGAAGACGCGGTCCCAGTCGGCGGAGTCGGCGACGGCGGCGTCGGAGACGACCATCGCGCGCCCGTCGCCGTCGTCGCGCTCCTCGAAGGTGTACGAGAGGAGCGCCTTGAGGTCGCCGTCGCGCTCGAAGCCGTACACGTACGGGTCCGTCTGCCACCCGCGGAGGGTGCGCTCGCGCCACCACGCCTCGGTCCGCGCCATCGTGAAGTCGTAGCGCTCCGCGGTCGCGGCCAGCAGGTCGGCGGCCGCGCCGTGGTCGTCCTCGCCGAGCCGCCGGAACCGGCCCGCCTCGTCGCCGCCGTCGCTCTCCTCGGCCGCGAACGCCAGCTGCTCCGGCGGCGCCTTCACCCAGCGGTAGCGGTTCACCGTCCCCCAGCCGTACCGGCGGTAGAACGGGTGCTCGAAGGGCCACAGCGCGGAGAAGCGCACCCCGTCGTCGCGGTACTCGGTCAGCGACTCGCGGAGGAGCCGCTCGATGTGTCCGTTGCGCCGGTGCTCGGGCGGCGAGGCGACCGCCGAGAGGCCGGCCACGTCGCGGTCGCGTCCCCGGATCCGGAGCGAGAAGTCGTGGTGCCCGCACACCGCCACGGGCTCGTCGCCGTCGAACAGCCCCCGGTACTCCGCGAGGTGCTCGCGGTCGTCGTCCTCCTCCTCGGGGTCGTACGGCCCCTCCTCGGGCGAGAAGGCGTAGCGCATGAACGCGCTGAACTCGTCGCCCCGCTCCTCGGGGAAGGGCCGGTAGTCGAGGTCGCCCATACGCCGTCGGCGCCCGGGAGCCTGATAAGCCTTCCCGGCGCCTGCGCGTGGTTCTCATGCTCCGGTCGGCGGTCGCCCGGTCGGCGGTCGCCCCGGCGGCTCGTTCAGTCGAACTGACCGCGCCGGTACTGGACCGGCCACTCGGCCTCCTCGCCGAGCTCGTGGGCGGCCTCCAGCGGCCAGTACGGGTGGCGGAGCATCTCGCGGCCGAGCGCGACGAGGTCGGCCCGCCCGTTCCGGACGAGGGCGTCAGCGTGGGTCGGCTCCGTGATCCCCCCGACGGCGGCCACGGGCACGTCGGTCCCCTCGCGGACCGCCTCGGCGTAGGGCACCTGATAGCCCGGTCCCGCGCTCGGGATCTCCTGGTCCGGGTGGATACCGCCGCCGGAGACGTCGATCAGGTCGGCGCCGGCCTCGGCCAGCAGGGGGGCCAGCCGGACCGAGTCGTCCACGTCCCACGAGTCGCGGTCGGGGAGCCAGTCGGTCGCGGAGATCCGGACGAAGATCGGCTTGCCGTCGGGCCAGACCTCGCGGACGGCCGCGACGACCTCTCGGAGGAGCCGGGTGCGGTCCTCGAAGCTCCCGCCGTACTCGTCGTCGCGGTCGTTGGTGACCGGCGACAGGAACTGGTGGAGCAGGTAGCCGTGGGCCGCGTGGACCTCCGCGACCTCGAAGCCGACGTCGCGCGCCCGCTCGGCGGCGGCCGCGAAGGAGTCTATCACCGCGTCGATCCCGTCCCCGTCGAGCCGTCGGGTGTCGGCCAGGTCCCCGTCGTCGACCTCGGAATGCGGGTACGGCTTGTCGCTGGCGGAGACGGTCTCCCAGCCCGCGGGCTCGTCGGCGGGGATGGGACCGCCCCCCTCCGCGGGCGGGCTGTGGGAGGCCTTCCGCCCGGCGTGGGCCAGTTGGATCCCGGGCGTCGCGCCCTGCGACCGGACGAACTCGACGATCGGCTCGATCGCCTCGGCGTGCTCGTCGGACCAGATCCCGAGGCAGTTCGGCGTGATCCGGCCGCGGGCCTCGACGGCGGTCGCCTCGGTCATCACGACGCCGGCGCCCCCGGCGGCGCGGGCGCCGAGGTGGACGCGGTGCCAGTCGTTCGCCAGGCCCTCGTCGGCGGAGTACTGGCACATCGGCGACAGCATCACCCGGTTTCGGAACTCTGTGTCGCGGAGCGTAAGCGGCGTGAACAGCGTGTCAGTCACGGGTCGACGAACGACCCCCGCCACGTAAGGCCCTCCGATCCCCCGCGCGGATCGCCGCCTGTGGTTTAGGCCGACCGAAATCTATAACACCGCCGGCCACTGAGCGGGTTGTAATGACAACGGGAGACCGGATCGAGCGGGACGCCGAGTCGGCGACCGACGAGCGGCCGACGGTCGCCGCGACCCGCTGTTCGCAGGACCGGACCGTCTTCGCAGAACAGGGCAACACCGACGCGTGGATCGCGACCGACCTCACGGTCGAACTTGAACGGTAACGAACCTCCTCCCGCCGCCCGCGCCACCGCGGCGGCTCCGCTTCCGGCGCCGTTCGGCGCCCCCGACTTCACTCCTCGGAGCGGAGCGTCCCGCGGGGCGAGCCCGATGTGCGCGGCGGCGACGCGGTCGCCCGCGCCGCGGCCGTCCCGCGCTCCCGATCCCCGTCGACGACCGCGAGGATCCGATCGAGTATCGAACCGAAGCGGCCGCGCTCGGACCGCTTCTCGAAGTACGCGTCCGCGCCGGCGCCGAACGCCGCCGCCTCGCACTCCTCGCCCGAACACGTCGTGTGAAAGACGACCGGGACCCCGTGGCCCGCCTCGCGGAGCCGTCCGGTGAGACCGACCCCGTCGCCGTCGGGGAGCCGCTGCTCGGTCACGACGCAGTCGACTTCGACCCGCTCGCCGTCGACCTCGACGCCCTCCTCGACCGCGTCGACGGCGGCGGCGACGCGCTCGACGGAGCGGATCCGGACCCGTTCGGTGAGCCGCGTCGCGAACGTCTCCAGCAGCTCGGCGGAGCGCGCGTCGGGCTCGACCTGGAGGACGGTGATCGGCTCGTCGGGCTCCGTCGCGGGCCCGTCTGCTGGCTGTGCTGATCGGTCGGCGGCTGCGTTCGTGTCCGCGTGCGCGTCTGACGGCGGAGATGTGTGGTCGGTCATTCGTTTGGTGGCGGGCGACGACTCGGCGGAGCGCGACTCACTACGCGAGTTGTGATATTTCTTCGTACAATATTTGCTGGAGCGGTGTTATAATAATTGCGCGATCACCGTTGTCACGGCGCCTACGTCGATTATTCGGTGGTATAACCGAGGACGCGCCGAGCGGTTCACCGACGGCGCGGGCGGCGCGTCGCCGGGTCGCGTCCGCGTCCGCCTATCCGACCGCAGCGCCGGGTCGGCGGGGACCCGGCCCGCTCAGGCGAATAGGTCGCGCGCCTCGCGGACGGCGTCGACGAGCGCGTCGACCTCCTCGACGGTGTTGTAGAAGTAGAAGGAGGCGCGCGCGGTGGCGGCGACGCCCATCTCGTCGTGGAGCGGCTGCGTACAGTGGTCGCCGGCGCGGATCGCGACGCCGTAGTCGTTGAGGATGCTGGAGAGGTCGTGGGCGTGGACGCCCTCGACGTTGAACGAGACGAGCCCGCCGCGGTCGTCGCCCGGCGGGCCGTATATCTCGACGCCGCCGAGCGCCGTCAGCTCGTCGTAGGCGTACTCGGCCAGTAGGTCCTCGTGGGCCTCGATCCGGTCCATGCCGATATCCTCTAAGTACTCGATGGCGGCCGCGAGGCCGACCCCCTGCGCGATGGAGGGCGTCCCGGCCTCGAACTTCCACGGCAGGTCCTCCCAGGTGGAGTCCTCGAAGGAGACGCGGCGGATCATGTCGCCGCCGTAGAGGTACGGCTGCATCTCCTCTAAGATCGCCTCGCGGCCGTAGAGGGCGCCGATCCCGGTCGGGCCGCACATCTTGTGACCGGAGAAGGCGAGGAAGTCGACGTCCAGCGCCTCCACGTCAACCGGGCGCGTCGGCACCGACTGCGCGGCGTCGGCGAAGACGTAGGCGTCGCGGTCGTGCGCCATGTCGGCCAGCCCGCGGATCGGGTTCACCGTGCCGAGCGTGTTCGACACGTGGACGACCGAGACCATCTCGGTGTCGCCGTCGATGAGCTCGGCGGCGTGGTCCATGTCGAGCCGCCCCTCGTCGGTGACGTCAATGAAGCGCACGTCGGCGCCCGTCCGCTTGCCGATCTGCTGCCAGGTGACGAGCGAGGCGTGGTGCTCCATCTCCGAGAGGACGACGTTGTCGCCCGGGCCGAGCGCTTCGAGGCCCCAGGCGTAGGCGACGAGGTTCATCGCCTCGGTCGTGTTCTTGGTGAAGACGACCTCCTCGCGGCCCGCGGCGCCGATGAAGTCGGCGACCGCGTCGTGGGCCTCCTCGTAGGCGACGGAGGCCTCCTGGCTCAGCTGGTGGATCCCGCGGTGGACGTTGGCGTTGTAGCTCCGGTAGTAGTCGGCGATGGCGTCGACGACCGGGTCGGGGGTGTGCGAGGTCGCCGCGTTGTCGAGGTAGACGAGGGGGGTGTCGTCGCCCTCGCCCTCCCCGGCGGTCTCCGGGTCCCCGCCGACCTTCCGGTCGAGGACCGGGAAGTCGGCGCGGAGCGCCTCCACGTCGAACGGGTACTGTTCTTGGACTCCCATTACCCGTTATCGGGCCCCGAGCACTAACACACCTTCGGTCCGGTACGTCTTGCGGGTACCGCGGACGCGCGGAACGCCGCGATCCGCGGGGGCTCATCCCGCTACTCTCCCCAGTCCGGATTCGCCCGCGGCGGCGCGAAGATGTCGAAGCCGACGACGGGCTCGTCGGTCCGGTTCTCGGCCGCGTGCGGCTCGCCGCCGGGGATCACGTACGTGTCGTCGGGGCCGACGACGCGCTCCTCGCCGTCGACGAGGAACGTCAGCCGGCCGGCCGTGATCACGCCGATCTGCTCGTGCGGGTGGTCGTGTTCGGGCACGCCCTCGCCCGGTTCGATCTCGAACCGCTGGATGCTCGTGTCCTCGCCGACGGCCCCCTGCGTGAGGAACACGCCGTCGACCGCCTCGACCGCCTCCGCGTCCGCGTCGGGTGCGACCTCCATACGCGCTCCGGCGGTCCGGAGGCACCTAAATCCGCGGGGACGGGCAGCCGGTGCCGGGGGCGACGCCGGCGCCGCCTCAGGGCTCTCACGGGAACGGATGGTACGGGCGGTCGAGCGCGGGCTCGAACCCCATCGACCGCGGCACGTCGCGGGCGCGGTCGCCGAAGAACGGCTCGCCGGTGAACAGCGGCTGCGCGCCGGGCACCAGCACGCGGACCGCCTCGAACCCCAGCGACGCGAGGTCGCGCGTCGTCACCCGCGCGACGTACGGGTCGAGGCCGACGGCCTCGACGCGGTCGACGACGGCGGCGAGCTCGGCCTCGCCCGACAGCGCCGGCTCGCCGAGCCCGTCGGTCGAGACGGTCGCGTCCGGGTCGAAGAACGCCGCGGTCTCGGCGGGGCGGTCGGCGTGGTGACCGATCGCGGCGCCCTGCTCGTCGGCCGCCTCCCGGCCCATCGAGCGGAGCTCGGTCCAGTTCTGGAGCGCCTCCGCGAGCGCGCTCCGGGCCGCCGCGGCCGGGTCGAGGTCGGCGCCCGACCCCGCGGCGAACCGCGGCCAGTCGCCCTCGCGGCCGACGCCGACGGCGACGACCGGCACGTCCACGTCGGTCGTGACGAGCAGCGCCGTCACCGACAGCGACTCGGCGCGCGCCCGTTTCTCCAGCTCGGCGAACCCGGGGTCGTCGACGTCGAGCCCGAGCGGCTCCGTCGTGGAGTACCAGCTGGTCATCGTCGCGTCGCGCTCGACCGCCTCGTAGAGCCCGGAGAGCGCGGCGTCGGGGCCCGAGCTCCCGAGCCCGAGCCCGGTCGTGATCGCCGGGCGGTACCGGCGCTCCGGCGGCGGGAAGTGGACGAACTCCGCCGGGAGGCTCGCCGGCTCGCCGGTCCCGAGCCGCTCGCCCCGGACCCACGGGAGCCGGTCGTCGCGGCCGTACGCCTCGGCGCTCTCGGGGCGCACGAACGCGTCCGGCGTGACCGGGTTCGGGACGTTCGCGGCCGGCGCGCGCGTGAACGCGGCCTCGCGGTAGACGCCGGCCGCGTACCGCTCTAGCCCCTCGCCGAGCGCCTTCATGAACGCGGCGTCCCAGTCGGCTGCCGCGCCGCCGCCGAAGTCGGCCGCGTCGCCGTCGGAGAAGGGCGTCGTGTCCGCGACCCGCGCGACGTAGTACGGCAGCGGGAACGACTCCTGCTCGCCGACCTCGCTCAGCGCGCCGACCCGCGGGTCGACCGCCCGCTCCGCGCGGTCGAGCGTCTCGCCGAGGTCGCGGTCGGCGTGGTCGCGCGGGAGCGCGTCGCCGGGGTCGGCGCCGCAGCCGCACCCGGGCGCCGGGAGGAGCGTCCGCTCGCCGCCCGGCACCTCGACGACCGTGTCCGCCACGGGGTCGCCGGCGAGCAGTCGGATCGCCCGCCGCCCGGCCACCGCGCCGGCGTAGCGCACGGCGGAGCGGCGGCCGGTCGGGGCGTCGGCGGGCTCCGCGCCGCCGCTCTCGACCCGGGCGCGCAGGCAGTCGTAGCAGGCGTCGTCGAAGACGGTCACCGCCGCGTCGAGGTCGGCGAGCGGGACGCCGCCGAGCCCGCCCACCTCGACGGCGACCCACCGGTCGAGCAGCTCGGTCGCGGTCGCGAACGCCGCCGACCCGGCGGTGTCGACGACGACCGCGAGGTCGAACCCGTCGAGCAGCTCCGCTTCCACGGGCATCGCGTTCACGTCGACGTCGCCGAGCGCGGCCCCGGCCGCCTCGACCGCGGGGCCGTCGCCGACAAGTCCGATATCCATACCCCGTGGACGCGAGGCCGGGAAAAAAAGCCGCGGGTCCGCGGCGCGGGAGGGCGGACGGAGAACGAACGCTCGGGGACGCGGGGAAAGAGAGGGAGGCGGCGGTCGGGCGGGCGGTCCGCTCAGGCCGGCGTGGCCGCCATCATCTCGGCGGCCTCGGCGGCGAGGTCGGCGGCGTCGACCCCTTCGAGCCGCTCGTCGCCGAGCTTCAGGCGGAGCCGGGGTCGGCCGACGTCGATCGGGACCTTCTCGGTGTCGATGATCCCCAGGTCCTCCAGCCGCGTCTTCGTGCGGGAGAAGGTCGCCTTCGAGGCGATCCCGACGTCCTCGCCCCACTTCGAGATGTCGTAGAGGAGCACGTCGTTCTTCGCCGCGACGAGCAGGGAGACGGTCACCTCGTCGAGGTCGGCGCCGTCCTCGCCCTCGGTCGCGTCGAGGACGGCGTCGAAGTCGGCGCGGGCCTCCTCGCCGATCTCCGACGCCATCGTCTCGCGGACCCGGCTGATCGCCGGCGTGCGGAGCGTGTACGGCTCGGCGTCCTCGAACGCGCCGCGGTGGGACTCGTACACTTGGTCGACGAACTCGCCGTCGTCGGTCGAGAGCGCGGCGACGTCGTCCCCGGCGGTGACGAGCGCCACGACCCGAGAGGGAGAGACGAACAGCGCGTTGTCGACCTCGCCGTCCAGCACCCGGAGGTCCAAGGCGCCGTCGGCCACGAGGTCGGCCGCCCGGGACGCGACGACGAAGTCGTCCATGACGTCCTTGAGGGTGCGCTCGTCGGCGAGCATCGACAGCTCCGGGAGGTCGTCCCGCCCGACGGCGGTCTCGACCAGCGATACGATCGTCTCCGCGGAGGGGTCCACGACGAGCAGCTCGTCGTCGCCCCCGGCGAAGGCCGCTTCGAGCGCCGCCTCGACGTCGGCCGCCAGTAAATTCGATACCATCTGTCTCTCGGTATAAAAGCTGGTTGCGTATTTAATATTAACGGGATTCATGGTTCGGACAACTCACGTAGGAGGCCTCAAAAGGCCGAAATCGCCCGATCAGCCCCGACGGCGATCGCCGGTCGATCGGCGTCTCGACGGTCGCCATCGTTGCCGGGTGCGCGACCGATCGGCGGCGGGGTGCCGCGGCGGCGACGGAAGGATTAATGCGCGGTCGCGCCCGGGTTCGCACATGGACCACGAGCACGTCCGGGAGGTCGACCCGGCGGTCGCCGACGCGCTGGCCGGGGAGCGCGACAGACAGGAGCAGACGCTGGCGATGATCGCCAGCGAGAACCACGTGAGCGAGGCGGTACTGGAGGCGCAGGGCAGCGTCCTCACCAACAAGTACGCCGAGGGCTATCCAGGGTCGCGCTACTACGCCGGCTGCGAGTACGCCGACGAGGTCGAGGAGCTGGCGATCGAACGCGCGAAGGAGCTGTGGGGCGCCGACCACGTCAACGTCCAGCCCCACTCCGGCACGCAGGCGAACCAGGCGGTGTACTACTCCGTCCTCGAACCCGGCGACAAGATCCTCTCGCTGGAGCTGAACCACGGCGGTCACCTCTCGCACGGCCACCCCGCGAACTTCACGGGGCAGCTGTACGACGTCGAGCAGTACGAGGTCGACCCCGAGAGCGGCTACATCGACTACGAGGGGCTCCGGGACACCGCCGAGTCGTTCGACCCGGACATCATCGTCTCGGGCTACTCCGCGTACCCCCGCACCGTCGACTGGGAGGAGATCCAGGCGGCCGCCGACGCGGTCGACGCCTACCACCTCGCCGACATCGCGCACATCACCGGCCTCGTCGCCGCCGGCGTCCACCCCTCGCCGGTCGGCGTCGCCGACTTCGTCACCGGCTCGACCCACAAGACGATCCGCGCCGGCCGCGGCGGGATCGTGATGTGCGACGCGGAGTTCGCGGACGACGTCGACTCGGCCGTCTTCCCCGGCGGGCAGGGCGGCCCGCTGATGCACAACGTCGCCGGCAAGGCGGTCGGCTTCAAGGAGGCGCTCCAGCCCGAGTTCGAGGCGTACGCCCAGCGGGTGGTCGACAACGCCGAGGTGCTCGCCGAGACGCTCCAAGAGCACGGCCTCTCGCTGGTCTCCGGCGGCACCGACAACCACCTCGTGCTCGCCGACCTGCGCGACTCGCACCCGGACCTCTCGGGCGGCGAGGCCGAGGACGCGCTGGCGGCCGCGAACATCGTCCTCAACGGGAACACGGTCCCCGGCGAGACGCGCTCGCCGTTCGACCCCTCCGGGATCCGCGCGGGCACCGCCGGGCTCACGACGCGCGGGTTCGACGCGGACGCGATCGAGGAGGTCGGCGACCTGATCTACCGCGTCGTCGACGACGCCGACAGCGACGACGTGATCTACGAGGTCGGCGAGCGCGTCGTCGAGCTCTGCGAGGCCCACCCGCTGTACGAGTGACGACCCGGCGCCGTCGCGGGGTCGGTCCGCGTCGACGAATCCGTGCGTAAAAGTGGGGGCGGCCCGCAGGGGTCGGTATGGACGCTCCGCCGTTTCTCGCCGCTCGCCTCGACCGCGACGCCGCCCCGCTGGTCGTCGGCGACGTGATCGCGTTGATCCTACTCTTGACCGTCGGGACGCTCAACCACCAGTCGGTCGCGTTCCTCACCGCCAACCCGCTGTACCTCCCCGGCGTCTACGCCCCGTTCCTGATCGGCTGGGCGGCGGTTGCGCCGCTCGTCGGCGCCTACTCCGCGGGCGCGGCCGAGACGGCGAAGTCGTCGGTGCCGCTCGTCGTCAGGTCGTGGATCCCCGCGGCGGTCGTCGGGCTGGCGCTCCGCGCGTTCGTCTTCCGCGGCGGCGCCGAGCTCACCTTCGCGGCCGTCATGCTCGTGCTGGGATCGCTCGCGCTCGGCGGCTGGCGCGCGCTCTACTTCCGACTGCGGTAGCCCCCGCGTTCCGCCGCCGACTCCGGCGACCGACCGCGCCGCCCCTTTCTCCCCGTCCGACCGAAACGGCTTCCCGGGTCCCTCGTGCGGCTCATAAGTTATGAGTTACATCTGCGTGTTCATGGTCGAACCGCCCGCGAACCGCGAGAAAAATTTAATACGGACGATCCAGTTAGTATTCAACGACAGCATGGCTGGATACTACGACTACGTCCTTGGGCTCATTCCGGGCGCGTTGATCGGTGTGACCGCCTCGCTCACGCTGGTCGGGCTGTCCCTGACCGCCGCGCTCCCGGTCGGCGCCGCGGCCGCGGGCGCGGTGATGGCTCACGCGATGTTCGTCCGAAATCCAGTCGCGGGCGAGGCGCCCGCACGCCAGTCGCTCGACGGCGAGGCCGGCGAGCGCTCGGCGACCGGCGGATCGGCGGGAGGCGGCTCCTCCGCGGGCGCCGCCGACTGAGCGCTCGGCCGCCCGACCCCCGCGGTCCGGGCCCGTCATCCCGACCGCTCGCCGCGTCCTGTACCGTTTAGTCCCCTCGCCGCGAGTGGTCGGGTATGACGGAGACCCTGTTCCTGTCGAGCGGCGACGTCGACGACCTCGCGGAGCCGGCCGACTACGTCGCGGCGGTCCGCGACGCGTACCGCCAGGTGGGCGAGGGCGCGCCGGCCGAACCGCGGACGAAGCTGTTCAACCGCGAGCCGCCGGGCATGCTCACCACCTACGCGGCTGTCCTCCCGGAGACGGGCGCGATGGGCGGGTACACCTACTCGGCGGGGTTCGGCGCGGGCGACGCGTGGTTCATGACGCCGCTGTTCGACGCCGAGTCCGGCGAGCCGCTCGCGCTGCTCGACGGCGCGTCGATGAACCCGTTCAAGACCGGCGCCGCGGGCGCGGTCGCGGTCGACGCGCTCGCCCGCGACGACGCGACCGAGCTCGCCGTGATCGGCAGCGGCGCGCAGGCGCGCGGGCAGGTCGCGACGACCGCGACGGTCCGCGAGTTCGAGGCGGTCCGCGTCTTCTCGCCGACCGCGGAGAACCGCGAGTCGTTCGCCGCCGACTTCGACGAGCGACTCGACGCCGACGTGTCGGCGGTCGAGAGCGCGGGCGACGCGCTGGCGGGCGCCGACGTGGTGATCACCGCGACGACCGCGAGCGACCCCGTGATCGCCGACGCCGACGTGGTGCCGGGCACGCACGTCACCGCGATGGGCCAGTACCACCCGGAGAAGAACGAGCTGCCCCCCGAGCTCGTCGCGCGCGCCACCTACGTCCCCGACCTCCGAGCGCGCGCGACGCAGGACGCCGGCTCGTACCTCGCCGCGGTCGCGGCCGGCCTGATCGAGGAAGGTGAGGGGATCGCGGCCGACCTCGGCGCGGTCGTCGCGGGCGACCATCCCGGCCGGACGAGCGACAAGGAGGTGACCGTCTTCGACTCGGGCGGGACCGGGGTCGAGACGGTCGCCGCCGCGCACATGCTGTACGAGCGGGCGAGCGACGCCGGACGGGGCGAGACCATCGACTTCGCGCCCGCGAGCGAGGCGCTGACGGGCGAGTAGCGCCGGTGGCGCGGGCGGCGCGGGCGGGGGGAGCCGAGCGACGGGGCAGAGGTTGAAGTGCCGCGCCCGCCTGCCCGCAGACATGCGCATCGGCATCGTCTCCGACACGCACGACGACCTGGCCGCCGTCGAGGCGGCCGTCTCGCTGTTCGAGCGCGAGGGGGTCGACGCCGTCGTCCACTGCGGCGACTTCGTCGCGCCCTTCTCCGTGACGCCGTTCGACGCGGACTTCGACTTCCACGCGGTCCGCGGGAACAACGACGGGGAGTGGGCCGTCGAGTCGACGGTCGAGGAGTTCGGCACCTACCACGGGGAGGCCGCCGCGCTCTCGTTCGACGGTGCGGGGAGCGGCGACGCGGCCGGCGCCGACGCGGTCGACGTCGCGGTCACCCACGGCACGAGCGACCTCGTCGTCGACGCGCTCGTCGACTGCGGCGACTACGACTACGTGTTCCACGGCCACACCCACGCGCACGGCGTCGAGGCGCGGGGCGGGACCGTCCGCGTGAACCCCGGCGGCCTCCCCATCCCCGTGGAGGGCGCCGACGACGCGTTCCGGGTCGCGACGCTCGACACGGCGGAGTCGGGGGCCGACGCGGTGACCCACCACCTCCTCGACGGCTGACGGCGTCGCGGCGACGGGCGCCCGACGCCCCCGCGACGGTGGCGCCGAACGCCGCCGCACCCCGAGTTTTATCGCCGATCGCTCGCTCCGTACGCGTATGAGACACGCGCAGGGACCGCTCCTCACGATCGACCTGACAGAGCGGACCGCGTCGACGACGCGGATCGACGACCGGCTCGCGTCGTTCGTCGGCGGCCGCGGGCTCAACACGTCGCTCGCGTACGACCGGATCCCGTTCGACGCCGACCCGCTGGGCCCGGAGAACCGCCTGTTCCTCTCGACGGGGCCGATGCAGTACTCGACGACCTCCTACACCGGGCGCATGGCCGCCACGGGCCTCTCGCCGCTCACGAACGGCCTGCTGTCGTCGAACGCGGGCGGGTTCCTCTCGCGGAACTTCACCGGCGCGGGGTACGCCGCGGTCGAGCTGGTCGGCGCGAGCGACGACCTGCTCGCGGTCCACGTCCGCGAGATCGGTCCGGACGGCGAGCCGGACGTGACGTTCGAGGGGGTCCCGGACCTAGCGCAGGCGGAGGTGTCCGCCGTCTCCGACCGCCTCGCTGAGACGCACGGTTTGGAGCCGGAACACGTCGCCTGCGTCGGCCCCGCCGGCGAGAACGAGGTGCGGTTCGCGTCGGTGATGACCTCGGACACGCGGGCGTTCGGGCGCGGCGGCCTCGGCGCGGTCCTCGGCTCGAAGGGCGTGAAGGCGCTCACGTTCGACGGCGAGGCCGAGGTCGACCTCGACCTCGATTGGCCCGACGCGGCGGGCGAGGTCCACCGCGAGGCCGCGACCTCCGACTCGATCATGAAGCGGCAGGGGACGACGAGCGTGACGGAGCTGGCCAACGAGGTGGACGCGCTCCCCGCCTACTACTTCGCCGAGACCTCCTTCGAGGGCGTCGAGGGCATCTCCGGCGACCGCGTCGAGGAGAAGAAGTACAAGAAGGGAACCTGCTCGCAGTGCGCGTTCGCCTGTAAGCTCCCGACCCGCGACGAGGAGACGGGCGTCGAGACGGAGGGCCCCGAGTTCGAGACGGTGATGGCGTTCGGGTCGAACGCCGGCGTCGGCGATATCGTCGACGTGATGGCCGCCAACGAGCTGTGCGACGAGCTGGGGATGGACACCATCTCCTGTGGCGACGCCGTCTCGATGTTCCTCCAGAGCGAAGACGAGTTCGGCAACGCGGAGCTGGTCCGCTCGCTCGTCGAGCAGATCGCCTACCGCGAGGGCGTCGGCGACAAGCTCGCGGAGGGCGTCCACCGCGCCCACGAGGAGTTCGGCGCCGACGACTGGACGGTGAAGGGGATGGCCTTCTCCGGCCACGACGGCCGCGCGCTCAACGGACAGGGGCTCGCGTTCGCGACCGCGAACCGCGGCGCCGACCACATGTACGGCGAGTTCTACCCGTACGAGTACCCCCTCGTCGACCCCGACGAGGCGTTCGATCCCGAGGGGCTGTCGGGGAAGCCCCCGAAGCTCGTCGCGAAGGAGAACCGCAACGCGGTACTCGACTCCGCGGTCGTCTGTAAGTTCTCGCGGGGCACCGTCACCGACGACCGGCTCGCCGCGCTGCTCGACGCCGACTACGACGCCCTCCAAACGCTGGGCGCCCGGATCGTCGAACTGGAGCGCGCGTTCAACAACGCCCGCGGCTTCGACCGCGCGGACGACACGCTCCCGTACGCCGACGCGATCGAGGGGTTCGACGCGGCGCTGTCGGAGTACTACGCGCTCCGCGGCTGGAACGACGACGGCACCGTGCCCGGACATGGCGACGGGATCGACCCGGCGAGCGCGGCGCCCGCCGACGACTGACGGCGGGCGCTCGCGGACGCGACCGCGTCAGTCGGCCGTCTCGTCGGTGTTTCCGGCCGAGACCACGTCGACGCCGCGGAACTCGAACCGCGCGCCGCCGTCGCCGTCGCCGAGTTCGACCGTCCACCCGTGCGCCTCCGCGACCTCGGCGACGATCTTCAGCCCGAATCCGGTGCCGTCGGGATCCGTCGTCACGCCCGCCTCGAACACCGATTCCCCCTCGGCGGGGTCGATCCCCGGGCCGTCGTCCTCGACGTAGAAGCCGTCGCCGTCGGGCAGGGAGCCGACCGTGACGGTGACGCCCGGACCGACGTGCGTGACCGCGTTGACGAAGAGGTTCTCCAGCGCCTGCCGCAGGCGGCTCCGGTCCGCCGCGACGACGGCGTCGGTCTCGACCGCGAGCGTCGCCGACTCGGTGTCGGCGGTCTTCCAGCACTCCGCGGCGAGGTCGGCGAGGGGAACCGACTCCGTCTCGTCGATGCCGGCCCCCTGCCTGGCCAGCGCGAGCAGGTCCTCGATGAGCGTGTCCATCCGGTCCAGCGAGCGCTTCACCGCGCTCAGCTCCGCGACCTCTATCGACTCCTCGGCGAGTCGGTCGGCGACCATTTCGAGGTTGCCGGTCGCGACGTTGAGGGGGCTCCGGAGGTCGTGCGAGACGAGGCTGGCGAACTCCTCCAAGCGGTCGCGCTCGCGGGCCACCTCCGCCTCGCGGCGCCGGAGCTGTCGCTCCCGCTCGATGCGGACGAGCACCATCGTCACCGTCGCCGCCCAGATGCGCGCGATCGCCAGGTCGGACTCGGAGAAGGCGTCCGGGACCGTGGCGCCGACGTTCAACACGCCGTACCGGCCGAGCGGGACGACGAGCTCGCTGCGGATCGTCGCGTCCTCGGTGTACCGGTCGGGGTCGTCGGCGACGTCAGCCACGTAGGTCGGCTCGCCGCTCTCGAAGACCTCCCAGGTGATGCTCTGCCCCGCGGCGTCGAACGTTGGATGGTCGCCGACCACGGTCTCGGCGGTCTCGGTCCAGACGACCGGTTCGAGCGCGTCGCGCCGCTCGTCGTGGAACCAGATCGCGGCGATGGGGTGGCCGAGCACGTCGTCGACGTACGACACCGCCGCCTCGGCGGCCGCCTCCCTGTCCGTCGTCTTCAGCAGCTCCCTCGTCGCCTCGTGGAGCGATTCGAGCGTCTCCGTGCGGCGCCGGAGCGCCAGCTGCCGCGTCCGTTCGTTCGAGACGTCTATCGCGGTGACGACCGCGTACGAGTCGGCGTCGAGCCCGAAGGCGCCGACGCTGACGCGGACCGGGATCAGGACGCCGTCGCCGCGGCGCACGACGAGTTCGAACCCGTCGGCCAGCGACCGGGACTCCCCGGCGCGCACCGCGTCGACCAGCGCGGCGACGGTGTCGCCCGCGTCGGCCTCCCCGTCGCCTGTCGCCTCGCCGGCGGACTCGGCGTCGCCGTCGCCCGGGTCGGCGTCGAGGGCCGCGGTCGTTGCGACGTCGTCGAGGTCAACCTCTGTCGGGTCCTCGAACACGGCGCCGACCGACCGCCCCGAGAGCTCGGCCGGGTCGAGCCCGAAGACCGCCTCGACGCTCGGCGTCCCCGCGCGGACGACGCCGTCGCCGTCGACGACGAGCGTCGGGTCCGGGGTCGCGTCGATCGCCTCCGGGAAGCTGTCCATCGTCACTCCTCCGGCTCGTGGACGTGACCGCACTCCGGGCAGCGCACCTCCTCGCCCCGGAGGTCCGCCGAGGAGGCGCGCACGTCGCGCATCACCTCGCTGATCTTGTCCTCGGCCTCTAACTCGTCGGCGACGGCGAGGTCGACGCCCTCCACTTCGAGGAGGAACTTCGCGACCTCCGTCACCTCGTACATCATCTCGTCTAAGTCCTCGGCGGTGAAGAAGCCGGACATCGCGCCGTAGAGGAACGTCGCGCCCGCCTTCGTCACCTTCTCCTCGAAGGAGTAGCGCGCCTGGTTGACCGCCTGCGGGGTGTAGGTGTCGGTCATGAAGGGGACCAGTTCGGGGAGGTTCTCGCCGATCTTCGTCATCTCGACGCCGGTCTCCGTGCGGAAGTCGGCACAGAGGCGCGCTATCGCCCACTCGCGGGCCGTGATGTACGTCCGGTCGCGGAGGAACTCGTTGACGCGCTCGTAGCGCGCCCCGTCCATCTTCTGGAACCGCTCGTACTTCTGGACGTCGCGGGGCACGTCCGACGCGTCGCCGTCGCCGGCGTCCGTCGCGTCGCCGGCCGCCGCGTTCTCACCGTCCGTCGCGTCGTCGGCCGCCGCGTCCCCGTCGGGGGGCGTCGGGTCTCCGCCGGTCGCTTCACCGCCGTCGCCGCTCTCGGGGGGGCTGCGGTCAGCGGCGTCGTCGCCGGTCCCGTCGGCGTCGTCGGCCGCGGGACCGGTCTGGTCGCTCATACGTTTGAAACCCCGCGGGCGGGCAAAAGCCTTGTCGGTGGCCGGACGCCGGAGATCCACTTTTGTACCGCCGCGTGGAGGGATGGGGCATGAAAGTGCTCTGCGGGATCGGCGGCAGCGACGACTCGTTCCGCGCGCTCGACCGGACGGTCGAGCGCGCGGCGGTCGCGGACGACGACCTGACCATCGCCGTGGTCGACAACGAGGACTCGTCGGTCGCTCCGGGCGACGTGATGGACCGCGCCCGGGAGGCGGTCGACGACGCCGAGATAGACGCCGAGGTGCGGCGCGTCGAGGGCGACCCCGGCAGCCGGCTGGTCGAGATCGCGGAGACCGAGGGGTTCGAGGAGATCGTCCTCGGCGGCGGCCACACGAGCCCGATGGGGAAGATCACGATCGGGTCGATCGCGGAGTTCGTCCTGTTGAACGCAAAGACGTCGGTGACGCTGGTCAGATGAGCGACCGAGGCTACCCGGACGCGGTGGCGGACGAGTTCCCGCCGCCGCCGACCGCGTTCACGGACCGCGAGGACCGCAAGGTCGAGATCCGGCCGTACGAGGGCGACGACGCGGCCCGCGAGGCCCTCGTCGAGATGTACGACGACTTCGACCCGGCCGACCGCGCGCAGGGGATCCCGCCGGGCGGGGAGGAGCGCATCCGCGAGTGGCTCGGCGCCGTCCTCGGCGACGACTGCTACAACGTGATCGCCTGGTGCGGCGACGAGGCGGCCGGCCACGCGACGCTCGTGCCCGACGGCGACGCCTACGAGCTTGCGATCTTCGTCCACCAGGAGTACCAGCGCGCCGGGATCGGTACCCACCTCATCCGCGGGCTGCTCGGGCACGGGCAGGCGAACGGCGTCGCGAAGGTGTGGCTCACCGTCGAGCGGTGGAACCGCGCCGCGGTCTCGCTGTACAAGAAGATCGGCTTCGAGACCTCGGACGCCGAGAGCTTCGAACTGGAGATGGGGCTGCGGCTCCGCGCCGACGAGGCGGCCGCGGAGGGGGCCGGCGGATCCGCGGGCGAGGCCGACGGCGACGAGTAGGGTTGGCCGGAATCTTCAAGCCTTTAGGGGCGGCCCGCGACCGCTCCGGTATGAGTCACCGAATTCTGCTGTTGGGGGCGCCCGGCGCCGGGAAGGGGACGCAGAGCGCGAAGCTCGCCGACGAGTACGGCGTTGAACACGTCACGACCGGCGACGCGCTCCGCGCGAACAAGGAGATGGAGACGGAGTACGGGACGCCCAAGTCGTTCATGGACGCGGGCGAACTGGTCCCGGACCCGGTCGTCAACGAGATCGTGAAGGCCGCGCTCGAGGACGCCGACGGGTTCGTCCTCGACGGCTACCCGCGCAACCTCGACCAGGCCGAGTACCTCTCTGAGATTACGGACCTCGACGCGGTCGTCCTCCTCGACGTCGACGAGGAGGTGCTCGTCGACCGCCTCACCGGCCGCCGCGTCTGCGACGACTGCGGCGCGAACTACCACGTCGACTTCCAGCCCCCGGAAGAGCCCGGCGTCTGCGACGAGTGCGGCGGCGACCTCGTCCAGCGCGACGACGACACCGAGGAGACGGCCCGCGAGCGCCTCGAAGTGTTCTACGACAACACCGAGCCCGTGGTCGACCACTTCCGCGACGAGGGCGTTCTCGTCGAGGTCGACGGCGAGGCGACCCCGGACGAGGTCTTCGAGCGGATCCGCGACGTCGTCGAGAACTGACCCGGCGCGCCGAGGGGCGACGCGCCCCGGCGCCGCGAACCGATCCGCGTCGCCTCGGGTCGATTCGAGCGCCGATTCTACAAGCTTCTTAACCGTCGACCGCTAATCAGCCGGTAATGAGCAAAGTCGAACGGCGAGTCCGCTCGCTGGTCCGCGAGGACGGCGAGATGCGGGACGCCATCCAAACCGTCCTCGACAACGCCAGCGGCGGCGAGGTCCGCTGGGTCGACGTTCGCGACGAGATCACGAGCGGGCAGTGGGGCCGGCTCATCGAGAAGGAGATCCTCGTCGACGGCGAGGAGGGGTTCGCCCTGGCCGACCGCGACGGCATCGAGGCCGGCATGGAAGACGACGACGGGGGCGGCGGCGACGTGGAGACGCCCGAGACGACCAGCTGGTCGAAGTGGGACAAGCTCGCCGGGCTGGCGACCGTCGGCGCGTTCGTCGGCTACGCGGTCCCGCCGGTCCGCGACGCGATCGCCGGCGCCATCGACGTGGTCCTCGGCCCGCTCCTGAACATCGTCCCGTTCTACGTCGTCATCATGGTCATCGCGCTCGGCACGGGGCTGTACTCGACGCTCCTGCGCGCCGGGCTCATGGACATGGAGAAGATGGGCGCGTACCAGGAGCGGATGAAAGACATCCAGGAGCGCCGGAAGGAGGCCGAGAAGCGCGACGACGACGAGGCGCTCGACCAGATCCAGGAAGAGCAGATGGAGGCGATGGGCGACCAGCTCGGCATGTTCAAAGAGCAGTTCCGCCCGATGGTGTGGATCATGTTCCTCACCATCCCCGCGTTCCTCTGGATGTTCTGGGTGATCGGCTACCGCGGCTCCGACGCCGCGTACCCGGCCGTCGCCGCCCAGGAGCTCGTCGTCCCGCTCGCCGGGACCGTCACGTGGGACACGGGGATCGTCGGCCCGATCCAGATGTGGATCCTCTGGTACTTCCTCTGCTCGATGGCGTTCACGCAGCTCGTCCAGAAGAGCCTCAACATCGAGATGTCGCCGTCCTCCTCGTAGGCGGCGCTCCGAGCTCCGGTCCGTCCTTTCTCGACCCGCTTTCGCCTCCCTTACTCCCGCTCCGCGAGGAACGCCGCCACCTCATCGCGCGACAGGATCGACCCCATCCCGCCGACCGACCGCACCGAGAGCGCGGCGGTCGCGTTGCCGAACGCGAGCGCGTCGCGGAGGCCGTCCTCGCCGCCGACCCGTCGCCCGTTCCCGGTCGCGACCCGCGAGAGCAGCCCCGCGGTGAACGCGTCGCCCGCTCCGGTCGCGTCGACGGCGTCGACGGCGAACCCGTCGTGCCGGACGGTCGCGGCGCCCCACGGCGCCGCCCCCGAACTGACCGCGAGCGCGCCCTCCTCACCGAGGGTGACGACCGCTGTGTGCGGTCCGAAGCCGAGCAGGTCGCGGGCCAGCGCCGCCCCGTCGTCCGTCGAGAGCCCGGCCGCCGCCACGTCCTCGGCGCTACACAGGACCACGTCGCTCGCGGCGACCGCCTCGCGGACCGCGTTCGACGCGGCCGCTCCGCTCCCGTCCGGAACGAGGTCCGCGCGGTAGTTCACGTCGAACGAGACCGGGCAGCCGGCGTCGGTCGCCGCCGACAGCAGTTCGCGGGTCGCCGCCCGCCCGTCGGGGTGCGTCAGCGCCGCGCCGCCGAGGTGGACCCACGGCGGGTCACCGGCCTTGCCGGTCGCCTCCGCCGTCAGCGCCTCGCTCGGCACGGCGTCCGGGTCGAACCCGAACGTCGCGTCTCGCGAGCCGTAGAAGTCGAACCGCGGGCCGTCCGCGCCGGGCGGGGCGACCACCGCGAGCGTCGTTCGCCCCTCGACGCGCTCGACGTGCGTCTCCGGGATCCCCTCGGCAGCGAGCGTTTCGGCGAGGAACTCGCCGAACGCGTCGTCGCCGATGCGCGTCCAGAACGCGGGCGGCGAGCCGAGCCGCGCGAGCCCGACCGCGACGTTGGCGGGCGCCCCGCCGGGGCGGTGGGCGTAGCCGTCGACCTCGCGCAGCGTCTCCCCAGCGCCGGGCACGAAGTCGACGAGCGTCTCGCCGGCCACGAGGACCTCGAACATCGGCCTACTCGGCCGCCGCGGCCTCGTCGGCGTCGCTCCCGTCGGCCGCGACCTCCTCGGCGACCGCCTCGAACGCCGCGAGGATGACGCGCTTACACGCCTGTCCCTCGGTGCTCCAGTGGTGGGCGTAGTCGAGCATGTCGTCGTAGATGTCGGGCTTACAGCCCGCCGCCTGCGGGTGGCCGCCGCCGTTCACGCGGCCGGCGACCTCGTGCGCGTGGCGGAAGTCCTCGGAGCCGCGGATCGACGCCGACCCGGCGGGCTTGACGATCACGGCGGCGTCGGCGCCGGCCTCGCGGAGCGCCTCCGCGACCTCGTTCTGCGAGCAGCGGCCGTAGGTGACCGCGACGCGCCAGTCGCCGACCTCGTGGGTGACCGCGCGGTCGACCGCGAGGTCGATCCGGGCCTCCTTCTCGACGCGGCGCTCCTCGACGAACGACCGGACCGTCTCGGGGAGGTCGACGCCGTACGCGCCGATCACGGCCGCGTACTCCTCGGCGCCGGCCCAGTAGGAGTAGTCGGCGAGGTCGTCGGACCGGGAGTCCTCCTTGATCCAGAGGTCGTGGTCGCGCGTGACCGCGGCCAGCTCGGTCCAGCGGTCGTCGAACGCGTGGTCGAGCGATCGGAGCGTCACGTCGGCGGTACACTCCTCGTCGGAGTCGCCGACGACGAGGTCGACGCCCGCGTCGCGCACCGCGGCCGCGGTCGCGTCGTCCCACTGGTGGTGGTCGAACCAGCGGATCGCGTCGGTCGACTCCGCGAGCGCCTCCAGCGGCTCCGCGATCCACTCGTAGTCGTCGGGACAGAGGTCGCAGACGAACAGGTCGATCCCGGGGTCGGCGTACGCCTCGACCCGTTCGAGCGCGGTGTCGATCGAGTACGGCCCGGCGGAGAGCAGCCCGACCGGCGACTCGGCGTGGGCGTCGGCGAGGGGGTCGTCGTCCGCCGTCTCGTCGCCGTCCGCATCTTCGTCGCCCGCGTCCGCGTCGTCGTTCTCGTCGCCTCCCGCTTCCAGCCGCGCCGCGATGGCGTCTTCGAAGGGCTCCACGTCGAGCGCGGCGTCGTACGCCTCGCGGACCATCGCGGCGCAGGCGAGGCCGTCGGCGTCGCCGTCGGCGATCACGACCGCCTCGCTGCCCTCGATCGTCTCCCGCGCTCGGCGCTCGGCGCGCTCGTCGTCCAGCGAGTCCGGGTAGAAGAACCCCTTCCCCGGGAGCTTCGTGTACCGCGATCGGGGGGCGTCCCCCGCGTCGATGAGGTCGTCGTCCATACCGTCGGGGCGGGCGGCAGCCGGAAAACTCCGCCGCTCTCGCGTCGGCCGCGGCGTCGGGCCGCTCCGCACCCCTTCAGACGGTCGTCCGGCGCGGGTCCTCGTCGGTCAGCTGGCGGACCGTCAACACGGGGATCGGACAGGTCCGAACGACGCGCTCGGCGACGGAGCCGATGAGGAAGCGGTTCTCGCCGTGGCGCCCCCGCGTGCCCATCGCGACGAGGTCGGCGTCGACCGAGCGGGCGTACGCGTCTATCTCCGAGGCCGGGCGGCCCTCCCGGACCTCGATGGTGACGCCGAGGTCGCTGTCGCGTTCATGCGCCGCCGCCGAGACGCGGTCGAGCGCGTCGCGCCCCTGGTCGTCGAGCGCGTCGCGGAGGTCCTCGCGGACCGTGTCCGGCGACGACTCCACCTCGCCGGCGTCGACGACGTACACCGCGTGGACGTCGGCGTCGAACCGCGCCGCCACGTCGACCGCGACCGAGACGGCCCGCCGGACGCTGTCGGAGCCGTCGGTCGCGACCACGATGGTGTCGAACATGGACTCTCGTTCGCCGCAGCGGAACCTAAAACCCGGCGGTCGGAGCGGGGAGTCCGGGGCGGGGTCGGCCTACGCCAGGAACACGTGCCGCGGGCGGTCGGCGAGCACGTCGCGGCCCCACTGGACGGTCTCGGAGAACTCGTCGGAGCGGAAGAAGGCCATCGCGTCCTCCTTCGCGTTCCACTGGCTGGCGATGAACATGTCGTTCTCGTCTTCCGTGTTCACCATCAGGTCGGTCTCGACGTGGCCGTCCATCTCCGCCAGCAGCTCGCCCACGTCGTCGAACGTCTCGACGAACTCCGTCTGGTAGTCGGGCTTGACCGTGTAGAACATCCCCATCGTGCCGAAGCCGGACTCCTCGCCGGCGCGGGCGACGATGTCGGGCAGCTCCGAGAGGAAGCCTGCCGCCGTCTCGGCGGCCGACGCCGTGTCCCAGATGGAGACGACCGCGGCGCGGTCGGTGTGGCGCCCCTCGTACACCGCGGTCTTGACGTGGGTGCCGTAGTGGTCGAAGTTGCCACGGAGCCCCTCGACCTCGTCGAACAGCTCCCCGGTGTCGGCCTCGCTGTACAGCACGGTGGCGTACACGTCCTCGCCGTGGGGCTTCCCGGCGTAGATGTCGAGGTCGGCGAGCTCGCCGCGGATGTCCTCGTCCGCGCCCCCGTCGTCGCTGCCGTCCTCGCCGTGGGGGTGGTCGCCCTCGCCGCCGTCTCCGTCGCCGTGCGGGTGATCGCCGTGCGCGGAGCCGCCGCCCGTGCCCGAGCGATCGTGGCCCTCGCCGCGGCCGTGACCGTCGTCGCCGTGATGGCCGCTCTCGCCGTGGTGGCCGCCCTCGTCGCCGTGGCCGCCCCCGCCGTGGGGGTGGCCGGCGCTGTCGCGCTCGGGGACGCGGCCGGTCGGGACCGTCTCGCCGGCGAGGAAGGCGTCGAGGTCGGTCGGCGGGAACCGCCGGCCGACGTAGAAGTCGCCGAACTCGCCGTACCGCGAGGAGGCGGGGTCGAACCGCATCTCGTAGACGATGTCCTTGATGTCGGTCGGGTCCGCGCCGAACAGCGTGACGCCCCACTCGTAGTCGTCGAAGCCGACGGAGGAGGCGATCACCTGCTTGATCTTGCCGGCGTACTCCTTGCCGACCTCGCCGTGGCCCGCCATCAGCTCGGCGCGCTCCTCGAACTCGAGGTCGTACCAGTTGTGCTCCTCGCCGCGGCGCTTGCTCATCGGGTAGAAGCTGACGTACTCCTCGTCCGGGATCTCGGGTTTCAGCTTCCCCTCGATGTACCGGCGGAGCCCCTCGTCGACGGCGTCGGCGCCCTCCTCGAAGTAGTCGTCGGAGACGTACCCCGACACCTCGGTGACGGAGACGTAGGAGGTCTCGCGCTCGGTGAACTTCGCGAGCGCGGTGTCCTCGAAGCGGCGCTCGATCGCGGAGAGGTCGTCGAGCGACGGCCGGAAGTGTAAGAAGAGGAGGTCGGCCTTGTGCCCGAGCACGGAGAACAGCGCCGACTCGCCGTCGTCGGCGTCGGCGACCAGTTCGCGGTGTTTCAGGAAGGCCTCGCCCTCTTCGATCGCCCGCTCTCGCTCGGACTCGGGCGCCTCGCGCCAGGCGTCCCAGTCGATCGAGCGGAAGTCGTGCAGCGAGAACCACCCTTCGGCGGTCTGTGGAGCCTCGACCATACGCCGGGTTGGTGCCCCGCGACTTAGGGGTTTGCGGGTCGTCCCGAGACGTAGTAATCGGCCGGACCGTCGCCGGTCGCGTCGGTGCGGAAAGCGGCACAAACGGTTTCGAAGTCCCAGCCGCTCGGGTGTACCCGAGTGCCTTCGCTAACGGGGACGCCGTTACCGAGACCGCCGAAGCCCCAGCCGGGAGGCGGGCGCACGCTCGCTGTGCTCCTCGGTCGCTCACTGCGTTCGCTCCCTGCGGTGCTTACATCGCCTGTGCCCGCCTCCCGGCTGCCCCTTTGAGTCCCGCCCCGCATCGCACGGCACCTCACGCCTCCCCAGCCTCGCCGCTCGCTTCGCTCGCGGCGTCCCTCGCGCGTGCTCCTCGGCCGCAAAGCGGCCTCGCAGGCACGCGCCGCCGCACGTGGCTGTCCGGTCGGGCTCCGGAGGCGTCGAAGTGCCCGACCGCCCGGATCGTCGCGGCTCGCGTCAGCAGTCACCGTGACCGAAACCCTTTCGACGCGACCCCGAAATGTCCGGACGATGCGGAAAAGCGGCCCGCCGAAAGGACTGATCTCGTACCTCGTGTTGGAGCTGCTCGACGAGCGACCGCGGTACGGGTACGAGCTGCTCGGCGAGATTACGGAGATCAGCGGCGGGCACTGGGAGCCCTCCTACGGCTCCGTCTACCCGATCCTCTACAAGTTCGAGGAGGGGGGCGTCGCCGAGCGCGTCGAGCGCGCCGACGAGCCCGACCGGAAGTACTTCGCGCTCACCGACGCGGGCCGCGAGGAGCTGGCCGAGAAGCGCCGCGCGATCGGCGGCGAGGCGAAGGACTTTGGCGATGTCGTCCTCGGCTTCTACCACCTGTACGCCGCGCTCGCCACCGACGGTCGGTTCGAGGTCGACGACGCGGACGCCGACTGGGCGTTCTCGGAGCGGTACAGCGCGTGGATCGTCGAGCAGATGATCCGCCACCACGAGCGCGACTTCGGCGAGTTCGAGCGGATCGACGCCTCCCCCGAGGAGTTCTACGCCCGGGAGGACGGCGCCGCGGCGGACGCGGCCGAGCCGGACTCCGCCGAGACGGAGCCCGCGGACGACGCCGAGGAGCCCTCCTCCGGCGCCGCCGACGACTGACGCGCGGCGCTCCGTCCGCGCCGGCGCTCCCGCCTCGCAGCGTCGCGACTCACCGGTTGAGCAGCCGCCACAGGAGCCCGCCGGGGAGCCCGGCGCGGACGAGCCGGTCGTACAGCCGGTCGGGCAGGACGCGCGCGATCCGCGGCAGCCACCGCGCCCGGCGGCTCACGCGGTAGCGCGTCTCCGGTCGCTCCGCGGTCGCCGCGGTCACCACGCGCTCGACGACCGTCTCGACGTCGGTGGCGGCCGGGGAGTAGCCCTCGAACTCCCGGTAGGCGTCGGCGTACGGCCCCTCGCCACCCGCGCCCTCGACCGCCGCGGCGGCCCGCTCGTTGAACCCCGTCGGCACCGGCCCCGGCTCGACCAGCGCGACGTCGACCCCCAGCGGCTCGACCTCGCGGCGGAGCGCGTCGACGTACCCGTCGAGCCCGGCCTTCGCGGCGCTGTACGCGCCGTGGTACGGCAGCGCCACGGAGCCGACCATCGACCCGACGACCACGACGCGCCCGCCGCGCTCGCGCAGCGTCGGGAGCGCCGCGGACGCGGTCACGTGGACCGCGGTCAGGTTCGTGTCCACCTGCCGGCGGAACGCCTCGGCCGAGGTGTCCTCGACCGACGCGATCTCGTAGCCGCCGACGCAGGAGACGACGGCGTCGAGCGGGCGCTCCGCGAGCAGGTCGCGAACCGCCGCCTCGTCGCGGAGGTCGACGACGGCGGTCTCGACCGCGTCGGGCAGCGCCGCGAGGCCGTCCGCGTCGCGGTCGACGCCGAGGACGTCGTGGCCGGCGGCCGCGAGCGAGCGCGCGACGTCCCCGCCGATCCCGCCCGCGGCCCCCGTCACGAGAACGTACATGCCGGAGGGTCGCGGCGGGGCCAGTAGACGGTGGCGGTTCGCGTCGCCGGAGATGGACTCGGCGACGCGGGCGGCGCCGCCGGCGTCGGTCTCCCGGTCGACGCCCGAAGGCATATATCCGACACGGGCGATGGTCGGCGTAATGTCCACCGACGAGCCGTCCGTCCCGATCGTGTGCGACGAGTGCGAGACGGAGACCCGCGTGCCGCTCGACGACCTCGCGGACGCGCTCGACAAGCACAACGCCCAGAAGCACGGCGGCGAGTCCGTGGCCGAGGTCGACCCCGCGATCAAGGACCGCCTCGCCGACCTCGTCGCCGAGGACTTGGGGCTGTTCGACGAGGAGGCCTGAGCGAGCGCCGCCGAACCCCCGTTCGCGAGCGCTCGCTGGCAGCGACACGCATCGACGCGGGAAGATGGGAGCAATAATTGCGTCGTTCGGTGACGGGTTGAGATACTGAAAAAGGTACTTACAGCGGTTTCAGGCCCTACATCGTCGAATTCTGTGATTACGTCCGTCATCGGAATCCGCCGCAGTTGCTGGTGACGCGAGGGTGTTGCCCGCCCGGCGGCTTGGAATGGTATGTACGACTCAGATCTGACAGCGTCGCGGCGGTCGTTCCTCGCGGCGGCGGGCGGAACTGCGACGGTCGGCCTCGCGGGCTGTATGGGCGGCGGCGGCGGACTCGACGAACTGACGGTGGCGCACATGCCGATCTACCCCGACCTCCAGTGGTACGTGATGGAGGGCGAGGGGTACTTCTCCGAGATCGACGCCGAGATCAGCGGCCAGGAGTTCGGCAACGGTCCCGCGATCGTCCAGGCGCTCGGGGGCGGCGACATCGACATCGCCATGTTCGGAATCGTCCCCGCGATGATCGCGATCGACCGGGGCATCTCGGCGCAGGTGACCGCCGCGAACATCCGCGAGCCGATGGGGATCATGGCGGAGGAGTCGTTCCACGAGACGTTCGAACAGCAGGGCGCCGACGCGTTCGCGGCGTGGGCGGACGAGCGGGGCGAGCCGTTCACCTTCGGCACGTTCCCGCAGGGGAGCGTCCCGGACGTGCTGCTCCGCTACTGGCTCCGCGACGTGGGCGTCGACCCCGCCGCGAACGACAGCGTCGAGATCATCGAGATCAACGGCGCGAGCTCCGTCTGGCAGGCGATCGCGAACGACGAGATCGACGGCACCTCGATCATGGAGCCGGTGCCGACCATCGCGCAGGCGGAGGGCTCCTCGGTGACGATGCTCCGCACGGCCGCCGAGGTCCTCCCCGGCCAGCCCGCCGCGGTCACGCTGATGAGCGACGCGGTCCGGGACTCGCCGCTCGCGGCGCAGTTCCTCGAACAGCACGTCCGCGCGACCGAGTTCATCGACGCGAACCCCGACGCGACGGCCGAGCACGTCGAGGAGGGGATCGGGATGCCGGTCGACCGCGCGCGGAAGGCGCTCGACTCGCCGCTGTCGAACTTCATCACCGACCCCAACGAGATCACCGAGGCGACGCAGGTGTTCTCCGAGTTCGCGGCCGACAACGGCCAGATCGAAGCGCAGCTGTCGACCGACGAGATATTCGACCTGGAGGTGTACGGCTCGCTCTGATGGCGACCGAAACCGCATCGGCCGCCGGCGAGGGGGACGCGCTCGCCGGCGTCGCGCTCGGCGACGGCCGGCGACTGCTCCGCGGGGTCGTCGGCGTCGCCGGCTTCCTCGTCGTCTGGCACGCCGTCTCGCTCACGCAGGACCCGTTCGTCCTCCCCTCGCCGGTCGCGGTCGCCGGGGCGTTCGCGAGCGAACTCGCCGCGGGCGACATGACGACGGCGCTCTACCAGAGCGTCCGGCACTGGATCCCCGGCACGGTCGCCGGGACCGGGCTCGGCGTCGCGGCCGGCGTCGCGTTCGGGTGGAGCCGCCTGCTCGACGACCTGACGGCGCCGCTCGTGCGGACGCTGCGGCCCGTGCCGCCGCTCGCGCTGATCGGGTTCGCGATCGCGTGGTTCGGGATCAACGACTGGGGCGCCGCCTTCATCATCGCGGTCGGCGCGTTCTGGATCAACTTCTACGCGGCGTACGGCGCGGTCGAGGGCGTGAGCGAGGACCTCCTCGACGTGGGCCGGACGCTCGGCGTCCGCGGCGACCTCGACGCGGTCCGGTCGATCGTGCTGCCGGCGTCGCTGCCGGGGATCATGACCGGGATCCGGACCGGACTGGGCCGGTGCTGGATGCTCGTCGTCGCCTCGGAGATATTCGGCGTCCCCGGGGTCGGCCGCGAGATCATCCGCGCCAGCAACAACCTCCGCGTCGACCGGGCGATCGCGTACATCCTTGTGTTGAGCCTGATGTACCTGCTCGTCGACGTGGCGTTCCGCGCGGTCGAACGGAGGGCGTTGGCGTGGCGGGCGTGAACGGTGACGGGGCGGCCGACGCCGCCGAGCGCAACGGGCGAGACCCCCCGGCGCCGAGCGAGGCGAGCGTCGCGCTCGACGGCGTCGGCAAGACGTACCCCGGCGACGGCGACGGCGGCTCGGTGCGCGCGCTCGACGACGTGTCCTTCTCGGTCGCGGACGGGGAGTTCGTCTGTCTGGTCGGGCCGTCGGGCTGCGGGAAGACGACGCTGTTCCGGATCGCGGCCGGGCTCACCGAGGCGACCGACGGCCGCGTCCTCCTCGACGGCACCGAGGTCACGGGCCCGACGACGGACATGGGCGTCGTGTTCCAGGAGTACCACCTGTTCCCGTGGCTCACCGTCGCGGAGAACGTCGGCTTCGGCCTCGAACGGAGCGACCGCTCGCCCGCCGAGCGCGAGGCGCGCGTCGACGAGATGCTCGATCTCGTCGGGCTGACGGAGTTCCGCGACGCCTACCCGAAGTCGCTGTCGGGCGGGATGAAACAGCGCGTCGCCATCGCCCGGTCGCTCGCGGTCGACCCGGACCTCCTCCTGATGGACGAGCCGTTCGGCGCGGTCGACGCCCAGACCCGCGAGATGCTCCAGCGCGAGCTGCTCGACGTGTGGGAATCGACCGGCAAGACGATCCTCTTCGTCACGCACGACGTGGCGGAGGCGGTGACGCTCGCGGACCGCATCGTCGTGATGGCCGCCGACCCGGGGCGCGTCCGCGAGATCGTCGACGTGGACATCGAGCGCCCGCGCGACCGCGGCGACGCCGCGTTCGCGGAGCGCGTGGGCCGCGTGCGAGAGCTGATCGGGGCCGGGCCGTAGCCGCCCCGACGCCGGTCCCCGCTCGTCGGCGCCTACGCGCCGTCCCCGTCTCCTTCGGCGCTCGCCGCCAGCTCGTCGACGTGGGTCCGCAGCGTCGCCAGCGTCGCGTCCGCGTCGGCGTACCCCTGATCGTAGTCGTCGAGCGCGGCCGCCGCTCGGTCGAGAAAGCGTTCCACCGCTTCGTCGGTCGACTCGTCGGACATGCGCGTCGCTCCGCCCGCGAGCGGTTTATGTCTCTCGGCGCCGCGGTCGCCGCCGCGCCGGGCGCTCGCTCGTCACCGGCGCCGGAGTGCGTGCGTCGTGTACCCGACCGCGACGACGAGGACCGCCGAGAGCAGCGTGCCGAAGACGGCCGGCGACGCGGTGACGTAGTCGCCGAACGGATCGGTCAGCGCGAACACCGCCACGATGAGCGCGACCGAGATGGCGATGCCGACCGCGCCGAACGCCTTGAACGCCGCGTCGAGGTCGAAGCCCCGCGATCTCCGTTGGTGACTCATACCCCGTCGTACGCGTTCCCGGCATAAATCCGCCGTCGGGATTCTCAGGTCCGGGGAACGGCGACGGCTCCGGTCGTGCGACAACCTACCAATATTGACTATTGCCGTTGATAATTTGCGCGGAGGCGTTTTAGACCCCTCTCGTCGATGTCGGCGTGATGACCGACACGAGAGGCATCACGCACTCGCGCCGGCGGTTCGCGGCCGCCCTGGGGACGGGCGTCGCGGGCGCCGTCGCCGGGTGTCTGGGAACCGATCCGACCGGAACGGCGTCGATCGACGACGGGGACGACGCGGCGACCGACGGCGGCGACGACGCGCCGGCCGTCTCGGCCGACGCGAGCGCGACGATCGGCATGGTGTACGCGCTCGGCGGCCTCGACGACCGCTCGTTCAACGACGCGGCCAACCGGGGGATACAGCGGGCGCGCCTCGACCACGACGTGGCGTTCACCAATCAGGAGCCGAGCTCGATGGCCGACTTCGAGACGACGCAGGCGGCGCTGTCGGCGTCCGAACAGCCGGACTACGACCTGATCTGCTGTATCGGCTTCCTCCAGGCGGACGCGCTCTCGACGGTCGCGGGCGAGCACCCCGACCAGCAGTACGCGCTCGTCGACTCCGTCGTCGACCGCGACAACGTCGCGAACTACGTGTTCCGCGAGCACGAGGGGTCGTTCCAGGCCGGGCACCTCGCCGGGCTGGTGACGGGCCGCGACCTCTCCGTCGGGGCCGGCGGGACCGTCGACGGCGAGCGGACGGTCGGCTTCGTCGGCGGCGTCGAGTCGCCGCTGATCGCGAAGTTCGAGGCCGGCTACCTCGCCGGCGTCGCGCACGCCGACGGCGACGCGTCCGTGCTGCGGACGTACGTGGGCGCCTTCGACGACCCCGAGGCCGGCTACGACGCCGCCGCGGAGATGTACGAGCAGGGCGCGGACGTGGTGTACCACGCGGCGGGCGGCAGCGGCCTCGGCGTCTTTCAGGCCGCACAGGAGTACGGCCGGTACGCGATCGGCGTCGACTCCGACCAGTCGCGGAGCAACCCGCGGTACGCGGACGTGATTCTGGGGTCGATGGTGAAACGCGTCGGGACCGCGGTGTACGACGCCGCCGAGCGGACGATCGACGACTCGCTCCGGACGGGGTCGACGACCGCGCTCGGGCTCGCGGAGGACGGCGTCGCGCTCGTGTACGGCACCACGCTCGGGCCGGTGATCCCCGACGACGTGCGCGCGGCCATCGCCGACTCCGGCGAGCGGATCGTCGCCGGCGAGCTGTCGGTGCCCACCGACCCGGAGGCGGTCGAGCGATGAGCGCCGGACCGCTCGAACGGCTGGCGAGCGCCGTCGGCCGCGTCCTCCCCGACGCGGTCCGCCGGCGGTACGCCGCCAAGTTCGCGCTCGCGTTCCTCGTCGTCGCCGCGGTCGTCGCGGCCGGCGGGGCGTTCACGTACCTCCAGACCGGGGACGCCGTAGAGACCGACGCCACGACCCAGCTTGCGGAGACGAGCGGGCTCCAGGCGGACGCGATCGGCTCGTGGACCGAGCGGATGACCACCCAGACCCGGTCGATGTCCGCGGCCGACGAGCTCCGGTCCGACCGCCGCGCGGCGGCGTACGTCCTGTTGAAAGACCAGCTGCTCTCCGAGGACATCGTCAGCATCCACCTCGTCGACGCGGCGCAGGACCGCGTCGTCGCCAGCACGGAGCGGCCCCTGGAGGGGCGCGCGCCGAGCGAGCTGAACGCACCGTGGAGCGACGCGGACGTGCCCGAGGGAGTCGGCGAGAACGACCGCGTCTGGCGCTCCGCCCGGTCGTACCGCTCGCCCGTGCTCAACGACCGGCCGGTGATGGCGTTCGCCAGCTCCGTGCCGCGGGCCGACGGCCGGTACCTCGTCGTGGTGACGCGGATCCAGCCGCAGCTCGAACGGATCCAGGACACAGACACCGGCGAGGAGACGACGATCCTCAACGCCGCGGGCGAGACCGTGCTGGACATCGACGGGACGGTCGACGGCGACCGCCACGCGGAGGGGATCGCGGCGGTCCGCGACGGCAACGCCACGACCGCGACGACGATCGGCGACGACGAGGTCCACGCGTACGCGGCCGTGCCCGGCACCGACTGGGTGGCGGTGACGAGCGTCGCGAAGTCGACGGCGTTCGCCGTGCGCAACGACGTGGGGAACTCGGTGCTGCTGTTGCTCCTCCTCACGCTCGCGTCGCTCGGGGCAGTCGGCGTCGTCTTGGGCGGGCGCACGGTCGTCCCCCTCGCGCGGCTCCGCGACCGCGCCGAGCGGATCGAGTCCGGCGATCTCGACGTCGACCTGTCGACCGGCCGCGTCGACGAGATCGGGCGGCTGTTCACCAGCTTCGCCGAGATGCGCGACGCGCTCCGCGAGCGGATCGCGGAGGCGGAGACCGCCGCCGACGAGGCCGAGGCGGCCCGCGAGGAGGCCGAGGCCGTCACCCGCGACATGGAGGCGCGGGCGGCCGACTACAGCGAGGTGATGGGCGCCGTCGCCGACGGCGACCTCACCCGCCGGATAGACCCCGACGCGGACCGCGAGGCGATGCGCGAGATCGCCGAGGAGTTCAACGACATGGTCGCGCAGCTGGAGCGGACGACCGCGCGCGTCGCCGCCTTCGCCGGCGAGGTCGACGACGCCAGCGCGGAGCTGGCGGCGGGCGCCGACGAGGTCGAGACCGCGAGCGGGACCGTCAGCGAGCAGATCCAGGAGATCGCGGACGGCGCGGTCCGACAGGACGAGCGGCTCGACTCGGTCAGCGACGAGATGAGCGACCTCTCGGCGAGCATCGAGGAGGTGGCGTCGTCCGCGGCGTCCGTCGCCGAGACCGCCGAGGCCGCCTCCGAGCGCGGCGAGGCGGGGCGCGAGGCCGCCGCCGAGGCGCTCGACGAGATGGACGCGATCGAGGCCCGCTCCGCGGCCGCGGTCGAGCAGATGGAGGCCCTCGACGAGCGCATGGACGAGATCGACGAGGTCGTCGAGTTCATCACGGACGTGGCCGAGCAGACGAACATCCTCGCGCTCAACGCCTCGATCGAGGCCGCCCGCGCCGGCGAGGCCGGCGAGGGCTTCGCGGTCGTCGCCGACGAGGTCAAGGAACTCGCGGAGGAGACGCAGGAGGCGGCCGCCGAGATCGAGTCGGAGATCGCTGCGGTCCGCGAGGAGACCGACGAGACCGTCGCGGACATCCGCGAGACGAACGCCCGGATCGACGAGGGGTCGGACACCGTCCGCGAGGCGTCGTCGTCGCTGGAGGCGGTCGTCGACGCTGTCGAGGAGACGAACCACGGCGTCCAGGAGATCAGCGAGGCGGCGGAGGACCAGGCGCGGTCGACCCAGCGCGCGGTCGAGGGAGTCGAGGACGTCGCCGAGGTGAGCGGCGAGGTCGCGAGCGGCTCCGAGCAGGTGTCCGCGGCCGCCGAGGAGCAGACCGCAACCGTCACCACCATCGCGGAGAACGCGGACCGGCTCCGCGACCAGGCCGCGTCGCTCTCGGAGTCGGTCTCGGCGTTCGAGGTCGACGTCGCGCCCGAGGAGATCGAGGGCGCGGAGGCGGACGGCGCCGGCACCGACGGTACGGACCTCGGAGCGCCGGCCGAGACGGAGAGCGACTCGCCGGCCGGGACGGAGAGCGACTCGCCGGCCGAGACGGAGAGTGACTCGGCGGGCGATCCCGGTCTCGCCGCCGACGGCGACGGCCGGGACCGGCCTGCCGACGGCGACGACGCCTAGTCCGCCGACCGCGTCTCGCCGCCGGCCTCGGGGTGTCCCTCGACGATGGCGACCCCCGACGAGGCGCCGATCCGGACCGCGCCCGCGTCGAGCATCGCCGTCGCCTCCTCGTAGGAGCCGACGCCGCCGGAGGCCTTCACCGGCAGGTACTCGCTCATCAGCTCGACGTCGGCGAGCGTCGCGCCGCCGTCGGCGAAGCCGGTCGAGGTCTTCACCATGTCGGCGTCGGCGGCGACCGCGGCCTCGCAGGCGCGGCGCTTCTCGGCGTCGTCGAGGAGCGCGGTCTCGATGATCACCTTCACCGGGACCGGCACGGCCGCGACCACGTCCGCGAGCTCGTCGGCGACCGCGCCGTCGTCGCCCGCCTTCAGCCGCCCGACGTTGATCACGAGGTCGACCTCGTCGGCGCCCGCCTCCCAGGCCGTGACCGCCTCGTCGCGTTTCACCTCCGGGGCGTGCTGGCCGTGCGGGAACCCGACCACCGTGGCGATCGTCTCGGGCGCGTTCTCGTAGTCGGCCGCCTCCGCGACGTAACACGGCGGGATACAGGCGTTCATGCCGTGGGCGGCGGCCTCGTCGAGAACGGTCCGGGTGTCGTCCCAGGTCGTCTCCGGACCGAGGACGGTGTGGTCGATGCTGGCGGCGAACTCCTCGCGGTTCATGGGTCTCCCCTCGCGGCGCGGCCTCAAAGGCGTGCTGGGTCGCACCGCCGGCTCCGGGCGAGCGACGCTGAAAAAACGCGGCTACGGACGAGAAACGAGGGACGGAACACGGACGGCCGCCGACCGGCGGCTCACCGGCCGGCGGGGGTCCGGCTCAGCTCTCGATCTCGATCTCCGTGCCGGAGACGGCGTCCTCGACGGTCACGGGGAGCCGCACCGTCAGGATGCCGTTCCGGTACTCGGCCCGGATGCCGTCCTCGTCGATCGCCTTCGGGAAGCGGAACCGCCGGTGGTACGTCCGGCGGGTCCCGCGCCGCTCGTCCTCGTGCTCGCCGGCGACGTTGAGCACGCCGTCGTTCCACGAGGCGGTGATCTCGGCGGGGTCGAACCCAGGCAGTTCGACCGAGAGGACGAACTCGCCGTCCTCCTCGTACAGTTCGTAGTCGTTGCTACCGGATTCGAACAGTCGGCTCGGGAAGTCGAGTCCTTGCGTCCACGTGTTCGCCGGTTCGAGCATGGGCATTGCTGACCACCTCGAACTCAGTTAGTAGTAGGGCGGCGATTCTATAAAAATCCAACGAATTTTGGGGGTAATTAACAACCGCTTTCGGACGGCGGACCGCCCCGGCGAACGGGCTCGTTCCCGGACGGTCGGTAAGGTGTGACGCGTTCGGTTGGATATTTCTCCAACGTTCTCGCGATCGCCCCGGATTTATTTCGTCCGCGTGCCACCCCGACGCATGGATCGCGACACCGCCACGCCCGCCGTCTCGGACCTCCCCGGCGAGCGCGCTCGCGAGTGGGTCGACTACCACCACGAGTCGGCAGCGCCGAGCACCTACGTCTACGAGTTCGTCTGGGACCGTACCGCCCCCGCCGAGGGCCCGTTCTGTACCGACGTCGACGGCAACGTCCTCATGGACTTCACCAGCCACGTCGCCGCCGCGCCGCTCGGCTACAACAACCCGCTGATCATGGACCGGCTCGCGGAGTTCGACCTCGTGGACCCCCTGAAGATCGCCGGCCAGGACTTCTACGCCGCCGGCGGCCCCGCGCCCGGGGACGGGATCCCCGGCTCGTCGGGGCTCATGGACCGGCTCACCGACCTCACGAGCCACTACGACATGGACACCGTCTTCCTCTCGAACTCCGGCGCGGAGGCGGTCGAGAACGCCATCAAGATCGCCTACGACGCCTCCGACGGCGCGAAGTACGCGATCACCTTCGACGGGGCGTTCCACGGCCGGACGCTCGGCGCGCTCTCGCTCAACCGCTCGAAGTCGGTGTACCGCCGCGACTTCCCCGAGGTCAGCGGCGTCACGGAGGTCCCGTTCTGCGAGGACCGGACCTGCTCGCCCGAGACCTGCTCGTGCGGCTTCTTCGCCGACGGCGTCTCCCGGCTCCGGCGGAAGCTCGACCCGAAGCGGGGGAACGTCCACCCGGACGACGTGGCGTACCTGATCATGGAGCCGATCCAGGGCGAGGGCGGCTACCGGTTCCCCTCCGAGGCGTTCACCGACGAGATCGCCGCGCTCGCCGACGAGCACGACATCACGGTGATCGCCGACGAGATCCAGACTGGCGTCGGGCGCACCGGCGAGATGTGGGGCTCCGACCACTACGCGTACGACCCGGACGTGATCGCGAGCGCGAAGGGGCTCCGCGTGGGCGCGACCGTCTCGCGGAGCGACGTGTTCCCCGAGGAGACCGGCCGGCTCTCCTCGACGTGGGGTGCCGGCGACGTGATCGCCGCCGCGCAGGGCGCGCTCACCCTCGACGCCATCGAAGAGGCCGACCTGATGACCAACGCCGTCGCCCGCGGCCGGCAGTTCAAAGAGACGATGCGCGACGCCGCCCTCGACCCCGTCGAGGACGTGCGCGGGAAGGGGCTGCTGCTCGCCGTCGAGTTCGACACGAAGGAGCGGCGGGACGCGGTCGTCGACGAGGCGTTCGCTCGCGGCCTCCTCACGCTCGCGTGCGGCCACAAGGTCCTCCGGATCCTTCCGCCGCTCGACGTCACCGAACGCGAGATCGACCTCGGCGCCGACCTCCTCACGGACGCGATCGAAGCGGCGACGTAGGCTCGACGTCGTCGTTCGCTATCGGTCCGCGTACCACTCCGCGAACTTCTCTAAGGCCCGGCCGCGGTGCGACACCGCGTTCTTGCGGTCGGTGTCCATCTCCGCGAACGTCTCGCCGTCGTGTTCGAAGATCGGGTCGTAGCCGAAGCCGCCGTCGCCCCGCGGCGCGACGATCCGGCCCGGCACGTACCCCTCGAACAGCTTGACCGGGAGCGGGTCCGCTCCGCCCGCGTCGCCGCCGCTCGCGTCGTCCGCTCCGTCCGGCCCCGCCGCGGCGGCCGCGTCGCGGTCGCCTCGGTCCACCGGATCGGGGCTCGCGGCGAACCCCTCGCCGTCGCAGTAGCCGAGCACGCAGCGGAAGGCGGCGCGGCGGTCGTCGAGGTCGGCGGCGATGTCGTGGACGCGCTCGATCCCGAGCGTCTCCTCGACGTACGAGGAGTACGGGCCCGGGAAGCCGTCGAGGCCCTCGACGAACAGCCCCGCGTCGTCGACGAGGACCGGCGCGTCGGCGTGGCGGTACGCCTCGCGCGCGCCCCGCGCCGCGATGAGGCCCAGCTCGTCGGCCTGGACCTCCGCGTAGTCGAAGTCGAGCCGCTCCACCGAGCCGTCCGGGAGGTACCGCTCCGCCTCACGCACCTTCCCCGGGTTCGTCGTCACGTACCTGAGCACGGATCGCCGTGGGCGCGCCGGCGACGAATAGGCGTCGGTCGCGGGCGGTCGCCGCGGCCGCCGACGGCAGCACGTTTTTGTCAGCGCGACTGAATCGGTCACGTATGTCCCTCCCCACGTTCGAGAAGAAGCGGCTCATCGGGCTCATCGCGATCCTCTCGTTCGGGCTCACGTCGCTTTTCGCCGTCCTCCTCCCGACCGCGCTGGGGCCGCTGATCCCGGCGACGTTCATCACCGGGTTCTTCATCCTGATCCCGCTGGTGCTGGTGCTGGGCGAGGACTTCCCGCTCGTCGCGGCCGACGAGCCCGACGCGCCGGCCGCGAGCGACGCGACGGCCGAGCGGCCGGTGGCCGCGCTGCGCGACCGCTACGCGAGTGGCGAGATCGACGAGGCAGAGTTCGAGCGGCGGCTCGACCGCCTGCTCGCGACCGAGGACCTCGACGAGCGCCTCAACCGGGCCGAGCCCGCCCGCGGCGACCGGCGCCGGGAGCGCGACGTAGAATTGGAGTGAGTCGGCGCGGGGCTCAGGGGTCGACGCGGACGAGCCACGCCTCGGGGTCGTCGATCTCCGCCCCGGTCGGCAGGTTCTCGGCACGCTCCCACACCGCGCCCGCGGCCTCGATGCCGCGCTCGTCGGCGACGTGCCGGAAGAAGGCGGCGCCGCGCTCGTACTGCCGGCGCTTGAGCCCCAGCCCGAGCAGGCGCTGCGCGAGCCGCCGCACGGGCCCGCCGCCGCCGCGGCGCTCGTCGAGCTTCCGCCGGAGGTCCGCGTACTCGCCGTCGAACGCGCGGTCCATCAGCACCTCGGCGTACCCCTCGACCGCGGTCATCGCGGCCTGGAGCTCCGCGAACGCGTCTGGGTCGAGCCCGCGACCGGCCGTCCCCTCGACGCCGCCCGCGCCGCCGACCATGCCCTCCACCCCGCGCTCGACGCGCGATTCGAGGTACTCCGGGAGCCACGGCGCCGCGCCGAACTCGGCGGCGTGGGTCACCTCGTGGAACGCGATCCAGCGGCGGAACCGGGGGTACCCAACGTCGAGCGCGCTCGCGACCGCGACGATGTTCGGATGGACGAAGTAGAGCCCGTGGTCGGCGTCCGGCTCGTCGGCGAGCAGGAGGGGGTCGTACTGGCCGAGGACGTTGCGCGCGAGGAACCCCAGCGCGAACGCCATCGACCCGGTGTTGGCGACCCGCGAGAGGTCCCGCGCGAACCCGGCGCCGGGCGCGGGCCCCACAGGGCCCGACGAGGCGTCGGGGAACACGTCCGGCGAGTCGGTGCCGGCGTCGCCGCCCGCGTCCGCGCCGATCCGACCGCCCGCGTCGCCCGCCGCGGCCGCCTCTATCGGGTCCATCACGCGCCGGAAGGTGTCGACGCTCGCGTCGATCCAGTGGTGGCGGTTCTGTACCTCCACGGTGTCGGGCACGTCGAACTCGATCCCGGCGACCTCGGCCAGCCGCGAGCGGGCGTCGCGAACGTCGCCTGCGTACCCCGCGCGCTCCGCGTCGGAGAGCGCGACCGATCCGGGGTCGGTGGCGTCCTTCGCGGCCGCCGCGGCCCGGTCCCAGTCGACGACGCCCGGCCCCTCGGCCTCGGCGACGGTCCGGACGCTTCGGAGGATGTCCATACGGATCGGACGGGCGGGCGCCTCAAAGCGCTTGTGTCGACCGGTCGCGGCCGGATCCGACACCGACGTTTTCTTGCCGGCCGCCCCACAGCCACGGACATGGACGACGCGCGCAGAGCGTTCCTCGACGACCTCCTCGCGACGCCGAGCCCCTCGGGCTTCGAGACGGCCGCCCAGCGGGTGTGGACCGACTACGTCCGCGAGTTCGCGGACCGGGTCGAAACCGACGCGTACGGCAACGCTGTCGCGGTCCACGAGGGCGACCCCGACGCGCCGACGGTCGCGGTCACCGGCCACGCCGACGAGATCGGGTTCATCGTCCGCGACGTACTCGACGACGGCTTCCTCCGGATCGGGCGGATCGGCGGCTCCGACCGCACCGTCTCGAAGGGCCAGCACGTCACGGTCCACGCCGACGAGCCGGTCCAGGGCGTCGTCGGGCAGACCGCGATCCACCTGCGGGACCAGGCGGACGACGAGTACGAGGACGTCGCGGGCCAGTTCGTCGACATCGGCGCCGAGGACGCCGCCGAGGCGCGCGAGCACGTCGAGGTCGGCGACCCCGTCACGTTCTCGACGGGCCGTCGCGACCTCGTCGGCGACCGGATCGCCGCCCGCGGGGTCGACAACCGCGCCGGCGCGTGGGCGGCGGCGGAGGGGCTGCGACGCGCCGCCGAGCGCGACGTCGACGCCACGGTCTACGCCGTCTCGACGGTCCAGGAGGAGGTCGGCCTCCAGGGCGCGCGGATGGTCGGCGTCGACCTCGACGCCGTCGACGCCTTCGTCGCGGTCGACGTCACCCACGCCACCGACAACCCTGACGTCGACCGCGAGCACCGCGGCCCGATCGAGCTCGGCGCCGGCCCGGTGATCGGCCGCGGCAGCGCGAACCACCCGGTCCTCGTGGACCTCGCCCGCGAGGCGGCCGCCGACGCCGGCGTCGACGTGCAGCTACAGGCGGCCGGCACCCGCACCGGCACCGACGCGGACGCGTTCTACACGGTCCGCGGCGGCACCCCGGCGCTCAACGTCTCGATCCCGAACCGGTACATGCACACGCCGGTCGAGGTGATCGACACGGGGGACCTCGACGAGGTCGCCGACCTCCTCGCCGCTATCGGAGCCGCGGCGGGCGAGTACGCGGCCGGACCGGAGCCGTTCGCCGTCGACGTCTGAGCGCGCCCCGGCACGACAAACCGGGGCACGGCGGGGTCGAAACGGAACTGTTTTACAATCCGCTCACCTACCGTTGATTGCGACGAACGGACGCGCTCTGGTGGTGTAGTCCGGCCAATCATCTTGCCCTCTCACGGCAAGGACCTGGGTTCAAATCCCAGCCGGAGCATCCCGATTCTCGCGGCAGTTTTCCTCTGAGGCCCGGCCTCGGTCGTCCGGGCGAGGCGCCCGCCTCAGAGCCGGCTGATCCGTCCCTCATGGGACGTTCGCGCGTCTCTGGCGTAATAGTTCTACTTCGGCGACAGGTCGTCAGCGGTCGCCGACCGCCGCCGCCAGCGCCGCGCTCGCGTCCTCGTGGACGCTCGACCCGTGGCCCACGAGCACCCGGTCGGGGTCCGCGTCGGCGAGCCAGCTCGGCGGGTCGTCGATCGCTGGATGGACGCCGAGCGCGGCGTCCCCGTCGGTGAACGCCGGCAGGGTGCCGAGCGTCTCGGGGACGAGCAGCGTCCCGGCCGCCGCGTCCCACAGCGCGGCCTCCTCCCAGTCGTCGCGGCGGATCAGGTCGCGGACCGCGTAGGCCGTCCCGTCGAGCGCCGCCCCGAGCGGCGCCGCCTCGCCGTCGAGCTTCTCGCGCGTCAGCGACGCCCACTCCGGCGCGGCCACGGGGACGTCGTGCCGCCGCGCGACCGCCTCGGCGTCCCGGGTGTGACGGTCCTGGACGACCGCGACCCCGACCACGTCGCCTAGCTCGCGCAGGCGGTCGTCGAGCCCCTCGGCGTCGACCGGGTCGACGACCCAGACCCCGTCGCCCGTCGCCAGCGCGTGGCTCGCCCGACGAGCCTCCTCGTCGGGGACCGCGATCCAGCCGAACCCGCCGTCCCACTCGGTCACCGCGTCGCCCGCGGCCTCGTCGTCGCTCATGGCCGAACCGACGGCCGCCAGCCGCAAAGGTCTGTGGCCGACCCCCACGCCCGGCCGGTGCGTCGACCGCCGATCGCCGGCGCTCGACCCCCGCCGGACGGTCGGGTGCGTCGATCGAGGCGGCGGTCGCCTCACTCCGCCGCGGCCGCCCGGAGCTCCGGGAAGTACCGGCCGTGGAAGTCGAACGGCGCCGCGTGCGGCAGCGTCGCCCGGGCGCGCTCGGCGAGCGTCTCGCCGTCGAGGACGAACAGCCGCGACCGGTCGGCGTCGACGTCGAGCGCGATCGTCAGCACGACCCCGTCGTCCTCGTCGTCGCCGTCGGGCGCCGGGACGAACACCGGCTCGCCGAAGTAGTCGGCCCCGTCGCCGAAGGTCCGGGTCACGCCCGTCTCCGCGTCGAGCTTCACGACCCGCCGCGCCCACTCGGTGACCGGCGCGTCCATCCCCATCGCGTACACGTAGCGGTGTTCGCGACACCAGCGCGCCGGCGACGCGGTCGGGAGCGCGGTGCCCTCGTCGGACAGGCGCTCGCGGGAGACCGTCGCCTCCGCGGCGCCGTAGCGGTCCGTCCCGACCGCGCCGCCGAGGTCGACCGCGAACCGGTCGACCCGCCCCGCGATCGCGCCCATCTCGCCGGCGCGGACGGTCTCCAGGTACAGCGAGTCGATCGCCGTCGCGTCCGGGACGGTCTCAAAGTCGAACACGACCTCGCTCCCGCCCGCCCGCTCGAAGGCGTTCACGTGGTGGAAGCCGAACAGCGGCTCGGTCACCGGCTCCGCGACGACCGCGCCGGTCGTCCGGTCGACGACGGCGATCCGAGTGCCGCGGTCCGGCTCCCACTCGAACTGCTCGATGAACGGCGCCTGTCGCCCAGGCCTGAGGAACCGCCGCGGGTCGAGCCGGAGCGGGAACTCCGTCACCACGACGTACCGCGGCGTGAGCGCGAAGCTGTGCATGTACGCCGGCTTCTCGGTCGGCACGGTCGCCACGTGCCGGCGGTCCCCGCTCGGCGTCCAGGCGGTGACGTGGTACCGGCTCGTCCGCCCGAACTCGGTGTCGAGGGTGACCAGCGCCCCGGTCGCCGGGTCCCGCTTGAAGTGGGCACAGGAGAGCTGGCCGCTCGGCGCGTCGCCCTCGCGGTCGACCGGTCCGGTCGTCGCCAGCGTGTTCGGGTCGAAGCCGACGCCGCGCGGGGACTCGGTCAGCGCGACGTAGCGGTCGCCGACCCGCTCGGCGACTATGTTCGCGTTGTCGTACGGCGCCGTCAGGAACCCCGCCAGCCGCGATCGGAGGGTGGTCTCGCCCGTGGCGAACCCGCCGTCGAACTCCCCCGACCGCGCCGCCTCGTACGCGTCGGTCCGGAGGAACCGGTTCCGGTAGTGGACCGCGTCACCGCCCCCGCTCGCCCGGCCGCCCGGGTCGAAGGTGAAGCGGTAGAGCATCGCGAGCCCGTCGAACCAGTGGTCGACGGCGCTCCCGTCGGGGAACGAGAACGCGCCGGGACCGTTCCGGATCAGGCTCCCCCGGAGCCAGTCCGGCAGGTCGCCGGTCACGGGGAGCGAGGCGGCCGTCTCCTCGCGGAGCGAGTGGAAGCCCGAGTGCGCCATACGGGGGCACGGGACGCGCCGGGCTAAGGTCTGACGGGGGTGCCGACCCCGACCGTTCGCTGCGCCGCGCGCTCGCGCACTGACCCCTCGGCCGAGGCGGTTCCCTGTCGGAGGTAGCGGCAGGTGTTGAGACGGCGAAACCCGTTTAGCAGGGTGGCGTGCGAAGCGTTCCCATGAGCGACGCCGCACGCCCCGCGCCGACCGCCGACGAGGCGCTCCACACGACCGTCGACCTCCCCTTCGACGACGCCGTGCCGTTCGTCCAGCTCGAACACGAGCTCGCGGACTTCGAGACGGTGCGCGTCACGCGGCTCGACGAGATGATCGGGGGGATGCTCGGTCACGACGACGTCGAACGGACGGCGCTGATCGTCGTCTGTCACCCCGAGATCGCGTACGACGCCCTGCGGATCGACCCGACGCTCGCCGGCATGCTCCCGTGTACCACCGTCGTCTACGAGCGCGCCGGCGACGACCGCGTTCACGTCCATCACGTGTCGGCGACGAAGGCGATCCGCGACCTCGGCTGCGCGTCGGCCGCCGGCGTCGACGAGGACGCCGTCGAGGACCTCGTGGCGAAGACCGGCGAGCTGATGGCCGTCGTCTGGGAGAACATCGAGACGCACGGCCGGGAGTGAGCGCCGCGGTCGACGCGAGCGCGCCGCTTCAGCGGTTCAGCCGCCAGCGGATCACCGCGGCGGCGAGGAGGACGGTCCCGAACGTGACGGCGCCGGAGATCAGCGCGCCGCGCGCGCTCGTCGCGCCGGTCGCGAACGCGCTCGCCGAGGCGGAGCCGCCGACCACCGCCGCCCCGCCCGCCAGTCCGCCGAACCCGATACAACAGAGGCTCAGCAGGCCGACGGCGGACAGCGACCCGAGGATCCCGTCGTCGCTCATCGTCGCTTCTCCCTTTCGCCCCGGGCTACCAATAGGTGTCGCCCCCGCGGCCCAAGCGAGGGTTTAATTCCGCCAGCGCGCGAGGGCGTCGTGTGGACCCGAGCCGGATCCCCGCCGAGTTCCCCGCGCCGAGCTTCCGCGGCGCGCAGGAGCGGGCCCTCGCCGACATCCGCGACGCGTTCGCGGCGGGCAACCGGGTCGTCTTGGTGCGCGCGCCGACCGGCAGCGGCAAGTCGCTGCTCGCCCGCGCCATCATGGGCGCGGCCGAGACGGCGGGCGAGGCGGCCCCCAGCGAGGCGACGGGGGCCTACTACACGACCCCGCAGGTGTCGCAGATCGACGACGTCGAGGCCGACGACCTGCTCGACGACCTGGCCGTGATCCGCGGCAAGTCGAACTACGACTGCGTGCTGCCCGGCGAGCACGACACGCCGGTGAACCGCGCGCCCTGCGCGCGCCAGCAGGGGTTCGACTGCTCGATCCGGCACCGCTGTCCGTACTTCTCCGACCGCGCCATCGCCTCCGGCAACCGCTTCGCCGCGATGACGCTCGCGTACTTCATGCGCACCGCCGGCTCCGAGGTGTTCCGGAAGCGCGACGTGGTCGTCATCGACGAGGCGCACGGGCTCGCCGAGTGGGCCGAGATGTACGCGACCATCGAGATATCGCCCGAGCGCGTCCCGGTCTGGGACGACGTGGGCGTCCCCGACGTGGCGGCCGACGCCGGCCCAGAGGAGGACGCCGTCGACCGCACCGCGCGGTTCGTCGAGGCGCTCCGCGACGTGGCGATCCGCGCGAAAGACGAGCTGGTGGGGCGGCCCGAGCTGGACCGGGAGGAGGTCGCCCGGCGCGACCGTCTTCAGGAGCTGATAAGCGAGCTCGGCTGGTTCCTTGAGGACTACCGCGACCCGCAGTCCCCCACCTCGTGGGTCGTCGACCAGCCCGGCGGCGAGGGGTCGGCGATGGAGATCAAGCCGCTCGACCCCGCGCGGTACCTCAGACACACGGTGTGGGACCGGGGCAACCGGTTCGCGCTGCTGTCGGCGACCATCCTCTCGAAGGAGGCGTTCTGCCGCGGGGTCGGGCTCGACCCCGCCGACGTCGCGCTCGTCGACGTCGAGCACACGTTCCCGCTCGCGAACCGCCCGCTGTACGACGTGACGCAGGGGTCGATGACCTACGAGCACCGCGACGAGACGACCCCGAAGATCGCCCGCCTGATCGTCCGGCTGATGGCAGAACACCCCGACGAGAAGGGGCTGATCCACGCGCACTCGTACGACATCGCGGAGCGGATCACCGAGCGGCTCGGCGAGTTCGGCGTCGCCGCGCGCGTCAGGCGCCACGACCGGTCGAACCGCGACGCCGAGCTGGAGGCGTGGAAGGCGAGCTCCGACCCGGAGGTGTTCGTCTCCGTGAAGATGGAGGAGGCGCTGGACCTGAAGGGCGACCTCTGTCGCTGGCAGGTCGTGTGTAAGGCGCCGTACCGGAACACGAACGACTCGCGGGTCGCCCGCCGGCTGGCGGACGGGCAGTGGGCGTGGTACCACCGGACCGCGCTGCGCACCGTCATCCAGGCGTGCGGGCGGGTCGTCCGCGCCCCGGACGACCACGGCGCGACCTACCTCGCCGACGACTCCCTGCTCGACCTCTTCGAACGCGCGGCGGCGGACACGCCCGACTGGTTCCGCGATCAGGTCGACGCGATGACGACCCCCTCGCTGCCGGCGTTCGACCCCGAGGCCGCGCTGGCCGGCGTCGACGCGTCGCCGTCGAGCGGCGCGGGAGCGGGTCGCCGGAAGAGCCGTCGGACGGGCGGGTCGGCCGGCGCACCCGGCGGTCGCTCGTCTCGGGACGGCCCCGGTCGAGGGCGCGACGGCGGCGACGCGACCGGCGACGGCGGGACGGGCGGCGACGACCCCGTTCGGACCCGGTCCGAGCAGGACGCCGAGCGGCGGGAGAACCACCCGCTGTCGGACGTGTGGGGCGACGGCTGACGGGGACCGACGCCGCCGAGGCGCGACGGGCGACCGCCGCGAGAGCGGGGACCGGCGGCGTGCGACCGCCCGTCGGTTACAGCAGCGAGACGCCGTACGCCACCATGGAGCTCACCATGAGAAACGCGAAGAACAGCGCCATGAGCTGTTGTCTGTCCATGTCGGCGTGTCGACCGCAGAGCCGTATAACTCCTGCGGGCGACGGGCGCCCGGGTGCGAGCCATATTACCACCCCCACGTCGATCATTCGTCAATATATATCGTATAAGGTGTATCAGGCCCCTCAATGAAGTAGTAACCTTCATAATCCCTCACCCGACTACTGGGTGTATGGCCACGAACGGGCTGTCGAGTGCGCTGACGCTGTACGGTGCGCGAACCCTGACGCTGTCGCAGGCGGCCGCACAGGCAGGGCTCAGCGAGGCCGAATTCATCGATCAACTCGAACGCCGCGGCATCGAGGTAACCGAGTCCGAGCGCGCCGCGGCGCTCGGCCGCGAACAGCCCGCTCGCGCCGACTGAACGGCGCTCCGTCGCCGCCAGCGAGGGCGGCGCTCCGCGTCGGCGTTCCGACTCGTCCTACGAACGATCAGTTCTCCTTTCCCACCGAGCCGCGAGGCTCCCTCACTCCCGGTTCGAGACCGACTCCGCCGGCCGTCCCGCGTTCTCGTCCGGCACGAGGTGGACCTCCCCGTCGTGTTCGAAGGCGAGGACCGACTCGGCGTCGTCGTCGACGAACGCCGGGTTCGGCACGGTCTTGGCCTCGTAGGTGACGGGGTCGAGCACCTGGATCGCGTTCTCGTCCTCGACGGTCACGACCGTCGTCTCCGCCGCGTCGTCGCGGGTGCCGAGCCGGGTCGCGTCGGGGGCGTCGCCGTCCGCGAACGCCGAGGTGTACTCCGCGCCCGTGGCGAGCCGAACGCCCTGGAGGCGCCCGGAGACGCCCGTGACGAGGACCGGGCCGTCCCCGTCCTCGGGGTCGACTATCTCGCCTTCCGCGTACCTCGGGAGGCGGACCGCGAACGTGACGCGGTACACCTCGTTGCCGTCGCCGTCCTCGGTGACGAGCGTCGGGTACGACTCGAAGCTCCCCCCGAGCGACTCGGTGATCCGCGTCGCGACGTTCTGCGCGAGGCGGTTCGAGGAGAGCTTGATGTCCGGCCCGTCGTCGGTCTCCGTCACCTCCGTGATGAACGCCTCGCGGTCGCCGTCGGCCTCCTGGTCGGCGACGTACCGCTCGGCGATGTCCAGCGCCTCCGCGCGCTCGGCGGGCGTGAGGTCGCGCTCGTCGGCGCGGACCTGGACGATCCCGGCGTAGTACCCGCCGGCGATGCGCCCGCAGCGGTCGCAGGTCCCCCGCGAGATCTTCACGGGCACCGTCACCTCCGCGGAGCGCAGGGTGCCGCGCACCACGCCGGAGAAGCGGCAGTGCATCCGGACCGTGTTCTCGTCGACCTGCTCGGGCTCGACGCCCCACTCCACGTCCGCGGCGTCGACGTGGACCCCGAGCGCCTCGGCGACCTCGTCGACGGCCACGTCGGTGTAGTCGCGCGCCCCCACGTCGCGCCACGACTCGCCGCGCCTGACGGCGCCGCAGTCGGAACAGACCAGCACCTCGATCCGGTCGGGGGCGTCGACCAGGTCGAAGTCCTCGAAGTAGCAGTCGTCGCACAGCAGGGCGTCTCGCCCGCGCGGCTCGCCCGGAAGGGGGTCGCGCCGCTCGGGGACCGGGTCGCCGCAGCGCGGACAGAACTCCCGCGACTCGCTCATTGGCGCCCGCTACGCCGAGGACCCGTTTAAACGGCGCGGACCGCCCCGGTCGGCGCCGACGGCCGCTCCGAGCGGGTCCCGACCTCCGAAATGGTTTTTCGCACGGACCGAGAACGGGCGTGTATGAGCGGTAACCCCGACGACGAACGGCTCGAGGAACTGCGCGAACAGAAGATGGAGGAGCTCCGCGAGCGGCAGGGCGGCGAGGGCGACGCCGCCGAGGCCCAACAGCAGGCGCAGGAGCGCGCCGAGGCCCAGCAGGAGGCCGTCCTGAAGCAGTACCTCACGGACGGCGCCCGCCAGCGGCTCAACGCGGTCGAGATGTCCAAGCCGCAGTTCGGCGAGAAGGTGAAACAGCAGGTCGCCGCGCTGGCGCAGAGCGGCCGGATCCAGGGACAGATCGACGAAGAGCAGATGCGCGAGCTCCTCAAGGAGCTCCAGCCCGACCAGAAGAGCTTCGACATCCGCCACCGGTAAATGGAACTCGCGCTGCTGTACAGCGGGGGGAAAGACTCCTCGCTGGCCGCCCACCTGCTCGACCGGTTCTACGAGGTCCGCTGCGTCACGGGGAGCTTCGGGCTCACGGACGACTGGGAGCACGCCGAGCGGGCGGCCGCCGAGCTGGGGTTCCCGTTCGAGCGCGTCGACCTCGACCGCGAGGTCGCCGAGAGCGCGGCCGAGACCATGGTCGCCGACGGGTACCCGCGAAACGGGATCCAGCGCGTCCACGAGCACGCCCTGGATACCATTGCCGCGCTCGACGTCGACGCCATCGCGGACGGCACCCGCCGCGACGACCGCGTCCCCACGGTGTCGCGGGCGCAGGCGCAGAGCCTCGAAGACCGCAACGGGATCGACTACATCTCCCCGCTGTCCGGGTTCGGTCGCCACGCCGTCGACCAGCTCGTCGACGCCACCTTCGACGTCCAGCAGGGCCCGAGCGAGGAGGTCCCGAAGGCGGACTACGAGGACGAGCTCCGCACGCTCATCGCGGACCGGTACGGCGAGGGCACCGTCGGCGACGTGTTCCCCGACCACGACCAGACGTACGTCCACGGCCGCAGCGACTGACCGACCCCTCGTTCTCCGTCGGCCGTCGGCGACCCCCCGCCGTCCCCGTCCGCCGTCGTCGCCCGCCCGCCGGAACGCCTTTCGACCCCCCGGGCGTAGCGTGAGGCATGTCATCCGACCGCGTCGTCGACCTGCTCCGGACGGCGTACGCCGACGAGATCGAGACCGTAATGAACTACCAGACGAACGCGATCGTCCTCGACGGCGTCCGCGCCGAGGAGATCAAGGAGAGCCTCAAACAGGACGTTCAAGAGGAGCTCGGCCACGCCGAACAGCTCGGCCAGCGGCTCAAACAGCTCGACGCGCGGCCGCCCGGCTCGGCGGAGTTCACGGCCGGCCAAGAGTCGCTACAGCCGCCCGAGGACTCGACCGACGTGCTGGCCGTCATCAACGGCGTGCTCGACGCCGAGGAAGACGCCATCGCGACGTACCGGGAGCTGATCGACGCCGCCGAGGCGGCCGACGACCCGGTCACCGAGGACCTCGCGGTGACGCTGCTCTCGGACGAGGAGGCTCACCGGACGGAGTTCCGCGGGTTCCAGAAGGAGTACCAGCGCGAGTAGACGGGCCGAGGCGACGCCGGCGAGCGCCGCCCCCGAAAGGATGCTTTCAAGCGGGCGCTCGCCGAACCGACGCGTATGTACGACGGCCTCAAGGGATTCCGCGACTTCTACCCCGGCGAGCAGTCCGCCCGCCGCGAGGTGACCGACGCGGTCGAGGACGCGGCGGCCAGGCACGGCTTCCGGGAGATCGCCACCCCCGCCTTGGAGCGGACGGAGATGTACGTCGACAAGTCCGGCGAGGAGATCGTCGAGGAGCTGTACGCCTTCGACGACAAAGGGGGCCGCGGCGTCTCGATGACCCCCGAGCTCACCCCGACCGTCGCCCGGATGGTCGTCGCGAAGGGCCAGGAGCTGTCGAAGCCGATCAAGTGGGTCTCCACCCGTCCGTTCTGGCGCTACGAGCAGGTCCAGCAGGGTCGGTTCCGCGAGTTCTACCAGACGAACATCGACGTGTTCGGCTCCTCGGCGCCCGAGGCCGACGCCGAGGTGCTGGCGGTCGCCGCCGACGCGCTGACGGACCTCGGGCTCACGGGCGACGACTTCGAGTTCCGGGTCTCGCACCGCGACATCCTCGGCGGCCTCGTCCGCTCGCTCGCCGCGGACCCCGACGCGGTCGACACCGCGGCCGCGATCCGCGCGGTCGACAAGCGCGCGAAGGTCGACGACGGCGAGTACCTCGGGCTCCTCTCTGACGCGGGCCTCGCCCGCGACACCGCGCGCGACTTCGACGACCTCATTGCGGACGTGGAGACGGTCGACGACCTCGACGCGGTCGCCGAGGCCGGCGGCGAGGCGGTCGAGGCCGCGGTCGAGAACCTCCGGAACGTCCTCGCCGCGGCCGACGACTTCGGCGCGGGCGAGTTCTGCGAGGTGTCTCTGACCACCGCCCGCGGGCTCGACTACTACACCGGCGTCGTCTTCGAGTGCTTCGACTCCACCGGCGAGGTGTCCCGGTCCGTCTTCGGCGGCGGCCGCTACGACGACCTCATCGAGAGCTTCGGCGGCCAGCCCACCCCCGCGGTCGGGGTCGCGCCCGGCCACGCGACGCTCAAGCTGCTCTGCCAGCGCGCCGGCGTCTGGCCCGACGAGGAGCTGACGACCGACTACTACGTCCTCTCGGTCGGCGACACGCGGAGCGAGGCGGCCGCGCTCGCGAGCGACCTCCGCGCGCTCGGCGACGACGTGGTCGTCGAGCAGGACGTCTCCGGCCGCTCGTTCGGCGCCCAACTGGGCTACGCCGACTCGATCAACGCCGAGACGGTCGTCGTCGTCGGCGAGCGCGACCTGGAGAACGGCGAGTACACGGTGAAGGACATGGCGAGCGGCGACGAGACGACGGTCCCGGTCGAGGAGTTCCCGCCCGAGGAGGGGCTGCCGACCTACGAGGACTACGAGTAACGCCGCGGCGCGCCCGCGGCCCGTCCCGCCGGCCGGGCGACGCGATCCCTGAACGCTTTTGCGTCGCGCGTCGGGACGGTGTGGACGATGATCCCGCTCGCGACGGCGATGCCCCCGACCGAGGTCGCCCTCCGCGTGGCCGCGGGGGTCCTCCTCATCCTGATCAACGCGTACTTCGTGGCTATCGAGTTCGGGCTGACGCGCCTCCGGCAGTACCCCGAGTCGGAGATGGACACCCCGGGGCTGCGGCGCGCCTGGGAGATGACCGACGACCTGGAGTTCTACCTCACGACCTGTCAGGTGTGGATCTCCGGCACGTCCATCGCGCTCGGCATCGTCGCCGAGCCGGGGCTCGCGGCGCTTTTCGCCCCGATATTCGAGAACACGGCGTTCGCGTCCGCCGGCGCCGGGTCGCTCCTGGGCTTTTTCATCATCAACATGGTCCACCTGACCCACGGCGAGCAGACGCCGACGTACCTCGGCGTCGAGCGCTCGAAGCAGGTCGCCCGGTACGGCTCGCGGCCGCTCTACTGGTTCGCGTGGCTCATCTCGCCGCTGATCAAGGTCGGCGACTGGGTCGCGAAGGCGACGCTCGGGCTGTTCGGCGTCGAGATGACCGCCTCGTGGACCGAGGCCGAAGAGGAGGTGCTGGAGACGCGCGCCGAGCTCCGCAACCGCCTCGGGTCGATGATGGAGGAGGTCGAACTCCCCGAGGAGCGCCGCGAGGAGGTGCTCAGCGCGCTCGACGTCGACCGGGTGACCGTCGCGGACGTGATGACCGCGCCCGAGGAGATCGTCTCGCTGACGACGGGGGCGTCCGTGGACGAGAACCTCGACCGGATCCGGGACACGCCGCACACCCGCTTCCCGCTCGTCGGCGACGACCTGACCGACTTCGAGGGGATCGTGTACGCCCCCTCGATCGTGAGCCGCTACGACGAGCTGCGGAACGGCGACCTGACGTTCGCCGAGGTCGCCGCCCCGCCGATGACGGTCGCGGCGGACGCGAGCGTCAGCGACGCGTTCGACCGGTTCCAGGCGGAGTCCCAGGAGCTCGCCTTAGTCATCGAGGACGGCGAGGTCGTCGGGCTGATCACCGCGACGGACGCCATGGAGGCGGTGATGGGCCAGCTCGAGGACCCGCTGGACGCCGGGAACCTGTAGGCGACGCCGGCGCTCCCCGGCGATCCGGCGGCTGATTAGAAATAAGGGGCCGGGACCTCGGATCCCCGCTCCGCGCCGCCGTTCACCTCTTGTACGCCTCGCGCAGGAACACCAGCGCGCCGCCGAGCATCGCGAGGTTCCCGAAGAAGGCGAGCCGCTCGCCGCTCTTGTCGTCCTCGTCGGCGTTCCAGAAGTCGTGCATCGTGCCGGTCACGACGGTCAGGAACGCGACCGCCGCGCCGGTCGCGACCCGGGGGAGCCGCCAGAGCGCGATCCCGAGGCCGGCGACCACCATCATGCCGGAGGCGAACGGCGCGGCGAGGTCCGGCATCGGGACGCCCGCCGACTCGGCGTACTCGATCGTGTCGTCCATGTCGCGGAAGTCCTCCGAGGCCTGCGCGGCGAGGCCGACGCCGAGCAGGACGCGGCCGAGCCGCGACGGCGCGCCGCGGCCGGTCGCCCCGTCGCTCGTCTCCGTGTCGTCGTCGCTCATACCGCACGCAACGGGAGCGCGCCTCATAAATCGCGGTGGCGCCCGGGGCGGCGCCCCGCGCCGCCGTCTCGCCCGGCCCTCACACTCCGTCGATCCGCGTCAGCAGCCGGCTCGTCGCCGCCGCGTCGAAGGCCATCGGGCGGCGCCACCACGGCCCCTTCCCGGAGTCGCTCGACAGGTCGGTGACGATCCGGTTCGCCTCGCTCCCGGCGTCGGGCGCGCTCAGCGGCACGACGCGGTCGAAGAGCCCGGAGGCGTCCGGGTCGCCCGCGACGACGACGCGGGCGTCGAACGGGTCGCGCTTCAGGTGCGCGTTGGTCGGCGCGGCCCTCGCGGCGGCCGCGCGGTCGACGGTCTCGGTCCCCTCGTCACCGTCCCCGCCCGACAGCACCCGCTCGATCCGCATCCCCGCGAAGAGGTACGCGCCCCAGTCGGGCGCGAGGTCGTCGTCGACGGCGACGCCGCGCTCCCGGAGCCACGCGCCGTCGCGGTCGTCCGCGCCGCCGTCGCGGACGCCGGTCGAATCGCCGGGACGCCCGTCGCCCGGCCCCGCCCAGTCGCGCGGCCGCAGCGTCAGCGTCGCGTAGAAGAGGAGCCAGTCGCCGGGGTCGAGGGCGGCGATCCGGCCCGCCTTCACGGCGTACGGGTCGCCGTAGGTCGCCCGCTCGCGGCCGTGGACGCCCGGGAACTCGGGGTCGGCGTGGACCGGCGTCGCGCGCAGGTCGGCGGGGACCGCGAAGGGGAGGTCGAGGTCGGCGTACGTCGGGAGCGGCTCGTCGACCGGGAACCGGTCGCGCGGCAGCGTCGCCGCCGGCTCGGGGATCGGGACGTACGCGAAGGAGCCGTCCGGGTAGACGGGCCCGCGGAACCCGGGCTCGTTCGTGTTGGCGGCGACGTTGACGGCGACCGCGCGGGGGTCGGGCATGCGGGAAAATCGGGGGACTCAGTCCGCCGTCGCGGCGGGCCCCTTGTGTTCGACCTCGGTCCCGAGGAGGTCGAGGAACTGCGCGATCCACTCGGGGTGGTCGGGCCACGCCTGCCCGGTGACGAGGTTGCCGTCGGTCGTCACGCCGTCGACCCACGAGCAGCCGGCGGCCTCGACCTCGGGCCTGACCGCCGGGTACGCCGTCATCTCGTAGCCGTCGAGCACGCCCGCGGCGGCGAGGATCTGCGGGCCGTGACAGATCGACGCGACGGGCTTGTCCGCCTCGAAGAAGTGCCGCACCGCGTCGAGCACCTCGTCGTAGCCGCGGAGGTACTCGGGGGCGCGCCCGCCGGGCACGACCAGGGCGTCGTAGTCGGCCGGGTCGACCTCGTCGAGGCCGTGGGTAAGCTCGAAGTCGTGGCCGCGCTCCTCCAAGTACGTCTGGTCGCCGCGGAAGTCGTGGATCGCGGTCTTGACCGTCTCGCCCGCCTCCCGGTCCGGGCAGACGGCGTGGACCTCGTGGCCGACCGCCTGAAGCGCCTGGAACGGGACCATGATCTCGTAGTCCTCCCCGAAGTCGCCGACGATCATCAGTATCCGCTGTCCTGTCATGCGTGTAACACCGGTCGCCGGTACGTGCTACTGTCAAATAACGATGCTGGCGAGAGGTAACACACCACGTGACCGTCGGTTCACGGTCTCCGCAGGGTCGACCGCACGGCGGCGTCAGCGCGGTCGGTTCGGCGGCTGGAGGTCCCGCTGGAACTCGTCGAACTGTTCGAGGTCCTCGGGGAGCTCGTACTCGATCTCGCGCCCGTCCTGGTTGTCGGGGAGCCGCCCGTCTTCGAGGTCGTCGGCGACATCCTCCCACCCGGGCTTCACGCGGACGGAGCGCGCGGGCGACCCCACGACGACGTGGTGGTCGGGCACGTCGCCTTGAACCACGGAGCGCGCGCCGACGACGCTGTTCTCGCCGATCCGGCAGCCGGCGCGCACCATCGCGTCGTAGGTGACCCGGGCGTCGTCCCCGACGATGGTGTGGAAGTTCCGGACCTCCGTCTGGTCGACGATATCGTGGTCGTGGCTGTAGAGGTGGACGCCGTCGGAGATGGAGGCGCGGTCGCCGATCGTCAGCTTCCCGCGGTCGTCGAGGTGGACGTCGTCGTGGATCACGACGTTGTCGCCGACCTCGATGTTGTGGCCGTAGGTGACGGAGATGCCCTTGAAGAAGCGGCAGTTGTCCCCGCACTCGGCGAACAGGTGGTTCCCGAGCATCTGCCGGAAGCGGAGCGCGAACTCGACGTTGTCGGCCATCGGGGTGGCGTCGAACTGCCGCCAGAGCCACTGGAGGTGCTTCGAGCGCTGGAAGCGGTCCTCGTCCTTCTCGGCGTAGTACTCCGACTCCAGCGTCGCGTTACACGGGTCGTACCCCTGGAGGCGGACGCGCTCGGCGCGCGACACCGACTCGCCGTCCTGCCACGCCTCCCACGCCTCCCGGTCGCCGTGGAGGTCGATCAGCACGTCGCGGACGACCTCGCAGGTGTCCTCGTCCGAGGAGAGCCGCTCGTCCACCTCGTCGATGAACCCTCGGACCCCGGCCTCGGCGCCGTCGGGCAGGGACACGTGTCGCTTTGTCATCGGCCCACCTTCGTCGCCGCCCCTCAAAGGGATTCGGTTGTGCGAGCGCGGCGCCCGATCCGGTCAGTACAGCTCGGCGTGGACGAACAGGCCGGCGAGGACGCCGACGAACGCGACCGTGAAGACCGGGGCGATCGCTGCCCTGCCGAACGAGAGCAACAGGGCGGTGACCGAGACGATGGCGATGACCGCGAGCAGGGCGACGACGGCGTCGAGGCGCCGGCGGAGGGCGTCGTCCATGAGTCTCGGATCGGCGACGCGAGAGTAATATCCACCGGTGCGGGCCGCGACCCGGGACCGCGGTCCCCCGCGCCCGCACGGCGTCGGTTCCGGCGGGCCGAGAGCGACCGCGCCCGATAAGTGTCCCGACCGCCAACCGGCCGGTATGGAACACCGCGAACTCGGTAACTCGGGCGTCGAGGTCTCGGAGATCGGCTTCGGCGCGTGGGTCGTCGGCACCGACTGGTGGGGCGACCGCTCGGACGACCAGGCGGTCGCGATGGTCGAGGAGGCGCTCGACGCGGGCGTCACCTACGTCGACACGGGCGACGTGTACGGCCACGGCGACAGCGAGGCGATCATCGGCGAGGCGATCGACGGCCGCCGCGACGAGGTGACGCTGTCGACGAAGATCGGCTACGACTTCTACGACAACCCGCAGGCCGGCCACGGCGAGCTCCCCAAGGAGCTGAACCGCGAGTACCTCACCGAGGCGTTCGAGGCCTCGCTGGACCGCCTCGACACGGACTACGTCGACGTGCTCCAGCTGCACAACGCCAACGTCGACGAGGTGACGCCCGAGGTGCGCGACCTCCTCCGCGAGTGGAAGGAAGACGGGCGCGTCCGCGCGCTCGGCTGGGCGCTCGGCCCCTCGATCGGCTGGCTCGCCGAGGGCGACGCGGCCGTCGAGTACGAGGAGTTCGACGCGGTCCAGACCGTCTTCAACCTCTTCGAGCAGGAGCCCGGCCGCCACTTCGTCGAGACGATCCGCGAGTCCGGCTCGGACACCTCCGTCATGGCGCGCGTCCCGCACTCCTCCGGCCTGCTCAACGAGCAGGTGACGCCCGACACCGTCCTCGAGGACGGCGACCACCGCTCGCACCGTCCGAAGGAGTGGTACGAGACCGGCTGGGAGAAGGTGGAGGCGATCCGCTTCCTCGAGGACCCTGAGGGCGTCGAGGGGACCCGGACGATGGCGCAGGCCGCGATCCGCTGGCTGCTCGCCCACGACGAGGTCGCGTCGGTCACGCCAACCTTCCGCGACGGCGACGACATCGCCGAGTGGAGCGCCGCCGCCGACGTGCCGCCGATCTCCGACGCCGAGTACGAGCGCTTGGAGGAACTGTACGCCCGCAACTTCGACGTCGACCGCGACGACGGGATGGACGTGCTCCGCACCTCCGTCGACGGCGAGGACATCCAGGCCGCCGGCCTCGACAAGCGCGCCGCCTCGTACTGAGCGGGAGCGCCCCGTCCGCCGGAATCGACGCCGACCGACCCGCCCTTTTCGCCTCGAAACCGCCCGAAAGCAAGCGGTTGCCACGGCGCTGAATCACTTTCACCGCGCTCCGTCGCTCGGCGCCGCCCCGTGGGATGTCGACGACCGTTCGGGGGCGGCGCAGTCGCGCCGCTGGCGAGGGTGGAAGGTGGCTCGGTCGAAACCCGTCATCACAAGGGGCTCAGTGGGGGTAACCGACTCGTCATCGCCACCACGTCGACGGTTGCGCGGTCGCGGTGATAAATGCCTCGCGACGGTCCGGAACCCGTTTGAACCCCGGCGCCCTCGGCTCTGGCATGCGGGAAGTGACGTTCCGGATCCGCCACGCCGGGGAGCCGGAGTGCGAGGTGAGCGCGCGCCACCCGGAGGTGCGGTACCGGTCCGTCTCCTCGATGACGGGCAGCGGCCCCGAACGCAAGCGGATCGCCGAACTGACCGGACCGCCGGCGGAGATCGAGGCGTTCGTCGAGGAGTTCCGCGAGTTCGACCTAGTCGTCTCCGCGGAGCCGCTGGCGCCGATCGAGGGCACCCACGCCTACGTCGCCCTGACGATCGACGCGGGGCCGGCCGACTGGGAGGGCATCGGCGAGCGGTTCTCGCGGATGGGCATCCACTACCGGACCGGGACGACCATCGTCGGCGGCGTCGAGCGCTGGACGGCGTACCTAGAGGACGACGACGACCTCTCGGCGGTGATGCGCGAGCTGGAGCGCGGCGGCAACGAGGTCGAGCTCGCGCGGAACGTGGAGCTGGCGTCGATCGAGCGCTCGCCGCAGCTCCCGGCCTCGGGGCTCCTCGACGGCCTCACCGACCGGCAGCGGGAGGTGCTCGCGACCGCCATCGCCGCGGGCTACTACGACCACGGCGGGGGCGTGGGCGTCGAGGAGGTCGCCGCCGAGCTCGGTCTCGGCTCGACGACGGTGTGGGAGCACCTCTCGCGCGCCGAGTCGTCGGTGATGAACGCGCTGTTCGAGCGGTTCGCCGAGGGCGAGCCGATCGGCGCCGTGCGCGAGACGGACCGGTCGGAATCGCCGTGAGCGGGCTCAGACCAACGCTTTTGTAGCTTCGGGACGGAGCGCAGCGTATGGACGACGGAACCGTCTCCGTGCCGGACGAGCAGTACGAGCGGCTCGCGGCCCTCGCCGCCGCCCGCGGCGTGAGCCCCGAGACGCAGCTAGCCCGGCTCATCGACGACGCGTACGCCGGCCTCGACGGCGACGAGGCCCCCGAGACGCTCCCCCTCGGCGTCTGCGACGACTCCGCCGAGGAGTGAGCCGGGCGGCGGGCCGACGGGTCGCCGAGGCGCCCACCGTCGCCGGTGGAACCTAATAGGAGGCAGCACAACTCGCGCCGATGGCCGACGCCGACGAGTCGACCGGCGTTTCCGCGTGGGCAGTGTTCAAGCCGTTCCGCCGGCCGCTCCCGCTGAATCTCCTCGTTCCCTGCGTTGGGCTCGTCTGCTGGTACGTCGGTTTCGAGGCGACGGTGGCGGTCCTCGGACTCTCGCCCGAACTCGCGGCGCACTCGGTCGCGGGACAGGTCGCGAGGACGAAGGCGACCCTCGGAGCGAACCTCGGGCTCGGCGCCTTCGTCGGTCTCGCGACGCTCCGTGCGTACGGGTGGCACATCTGGAACGTCCTCGTCGGTGCGGCGTTCGCGGTCAACGGGGGCGCCGTCGCCTTCTGGATCCGGGGAGCGACTCCGCCGGCCGAGTTCTACCGGACGCCCGGCTACGTCATGTCGGACCCGGAACTCCTCCGCGTGCTCGCGTTGGCACTCGCGTTCGTGGTCCCGGCCGCGGGGATCTTTTTCCTCGGGATGGAGGCGCTCTACCGGTCGCCGGACGAGCAGCGACGATGGTGGTCGCGGCTCCCGAAGTAGTGCGTGCGGAGCCCGACCGTCGGAGTCGAAGCGACGCGCGCGGCGCCGTCACTCGTCGTAGGGCCACCGCCCGCCCGTCTTCAGCTCCTCGACGTACCCCTCGTCGATGGCGTCGCGGATCGACTCCCGCGACCGGTGTTCGGCCCCGACCTCGCCGGTCGCGAACCGGTAGACGGCCGCGGTCACGAGCGTCGCCACCTCCCGGAGGTCGCGGGAGTCGAGCTTGTCGAGGGTGTCGGCGTGGGTGTGGCCCCAGCCGCGCCCGGACTGGTCGCTCGTCGTGGAGGCCATCACCGCCGGGATCCCCTCCTGGACGAACGCCCACTGGTCGCCGTGCGGCGAGATCGTCTCGCCGGTCGTCAGGGGCGCGTCGAACGCGTCGGCGACCGCCTCGAACGTCGAGCGCATCCCCTCGAACCCGTTCGTCCCCACGCGGAGGTCCCGCGAGCTACAGGTGCCGTCGAGGTTGACGACGCAGGCGATGTCCTCCTTCGGGGTCGTCTCCGCGGCGTGGTACGCCCCCCACAGCCCGATCTCCTCGGACCCGAACGTGACGAGCCGCACCCGGGTGTCGAGGTCGCCCTCGACGGTCGCGAGCAGGCGCCCGACCTCCGCGACGAGCGCCGAGCCGGCGCCGTTGTCGTTGGCGCCGTCGCTCACGTCGTGGGCGTCGACGTGGGCGGTGAGGTACACCGCCTCGTCGGTGTCGGGGCCGACCTCCGCGACCGCGTTCACCGAGGTCGTCGGCTCGTTCCGGCAATCGATGTCGAGCGAGACGGTCGGGCGGTCGCCGCCCCCGTCCGCGGCGAGCCGCGAGAGCCGGTCGCCGACCTCCTTCGAGACGCCGACCGCGGGGATCGGGCCGGGCCGGTTGTGGTAGCCGATCTCGCCGGTCGGCGGGAGCGCGCCCTCGATGTGGTTTCGGAAGACGAACCCGACCGCGCCGCGTTCCGCCGCCGCGACGTACTTCTCCATCCGGTGGATCCACCGGTCGTGGGAGTCCGGCGTCCGCGAGGAGGCCATCGCGACCGCGCCCTCCAGGTCCCCCTCCGCGGCCGCGAACTCCTCGTCGGTGCCGTCGCCCACGTCGACGAGCGGGGCCGACGCCTCGCCGCTCGGCGTGCCGGGCAGCGCGATCACCTCGTGCGAGCCCTCGTGGTGGCGGTCCACGGCGCCTGTCACCGACAGCGACGACTCGCCGCGCCACCAGCCGGGGATCTCGAACTCGTCGAGGCCGGCGTTCCGCAGGCCGGCCGCCTCGAACGCCTCGACGACGCGCTCGGCGCCGCGGCGCTCGCCCGCCGATCCCGCCATGCGGTTCCCGATGTCGGTCAGGTCGGTCAGGAGGTTCCACCCGAAGTCGCTCGTCCGCGCGTCGCCCACGACGCGGTCCGGTAGGTCGGTCATACGGTCCGGTTGGGCCCCGGGCGAAAAGGGGTTGCGGGAGGCGAAGCCGCGGTCGGAGCGGACGGCTCGGCGCGTCCGACCTCAGGCCGGGTCGGCCGCGGTCACCTCGACCTCGACGGCGTCGGGGTCGACGCCGATCCGGGCGAACTGCGTCCGGACGTGCTCGCGGGCCGCTTCGACCGCCTGGTCGCGGGTGTCGAACCCGCGGGGCATCGGCTCCTCGAAGGCGACGCGGATCTCCTCGCCGTCGACGACGAGCGGCGAGCCGCCGCTCTCGACCTCGTAGAACGAGTCGCAGACCCAGACGTACGGCGCGTCCTCGTCCGGCGCGCCCTTGTACGCGGGCGGCTCCTCGCCGCGCTCGAACACCGTGCCGGTGAGGTCCGTCCCGCCGCCGCTGCCGCGAACGAGTATCATGCCACAGATACGGGGTCGAGCGTGATAAGCGCCCCGTGACGGACGCAGAGCGCCCGCCGACGGGGGGAGGCCGCCCGCGGCGCGAGGGCAAACGCTTTCGGCCCGGCGACCGGTGGATACGCCATGACGCTGGAGGATTTCACCGACTTCACCGGGGACGGTGACGACGACGGCGGCGCCCCGAGCGAGGCCGACCGCGCCGAGGGCGGGGGCGACGGCGAGTCCGCGGTCGACGGCGAGGCCGCGGCCGACAGCGGGGGCGTCGCCGACGGGGGAAGCGCGAGCGAGGCCCCCGGGGCCGACGCCGACGAGGACGCGTTCGCCGCCTACGACGCGACGCCGGCGGGCAGCGACGCCGGCCTGGGCGTCGTCTCGGTCTCGCAGGGGCTCCGCGTGGCCGAGGAGGAGGAGGAGACGTCGCTGAAGGCGTTCGTCACGACGGGGAACCGCGAGTCGGTGCGGCTCGGGAAGTACCTCCTGATCCCGTATCCGGACGGTGAGCGGCTGTTCTGTCGGATCACGGGCCTGGAGTACGCCCAGGAGTTCCAGTCGGACGACGCGACCGAGATCCACGCCCGCCGGCAGATGCGCCGCGACGAGTTCGCCGAGCGCGACTACAAGTTCGTCGCCGACTTGGAGCCGATGTCCGTCGTCTACGGCGAGGGCGACTCGATGAAGCGGCGGATGACCGACCGGGTCCCGAAGCCCGGCGCCGTCGTCGAGGAGGCGGCCGACGACGCCGAGATCAAGACGGGGCTGAAGATCCCCGACGACGGCGTCTTCCTCGGGCACCTCTCCGTCGGCGGCGAGAAGGTGCGCACCGCCGCCGAGCCCCCGACGGTCGACTACCGCGTGAAGGACGACTACGCCGACGGCGATCCGCTCGCGTTCCGGCACACGCTCGTCGCCGGCGGGACCGGGTCCGGGAAGACCCACGCCTCGAAGAACGTCCTCCGGCAGTACCTCGACGACGACCGGACGTACCCGATGGGCGACGGTCGGGAGTCGCGCATGGCGGTCGTCCAGTTCGACCCGCAGGACGAGTACGCCCAGATGCACGACGACAACCCCGACCTCGACGACGGCTTCGCCCGCCGGCTGGAGCGGGAGGGGATCGCCCACGGCGGCCACGACGACACCGTCGCCCTCGTTCCGCGGGCGGCGAACGCGACGTACCCCGGCGAGGGGCACCGCGCCGAGCGCGTCGAGTTCACCATCCCCTTCTCGCTGGCGCGGGACATGCCGTGGCTGGTGGCCGGATCGGGTCTCAACGACAACCAGTACTCGGCACTGAGGACACTGATAACCCGATTCTTCAGGGATTATGGAGAATCTGGAACGTACAACCAGTTCCTTTCGTTCCTCGACGACCCGGCGCTCAAAGAGGAGTATGACGAGAATGGCCGGATCCACGAGAAAACGTTTGAGGCGGTGATGCGTCGTGTCCGTGTTGTCCCCGGCGGCGTGTTCGACCAGGACGCGAAGCCGATCACGGAGCTCGATCACACGCTCGTCCGGCCGGGCGGCCTCTCGGTCGTCCCCACCTACCACCTGCCGACCTCCCGGCAGAAGGAGATCGTCGTCCTCGCGGTCGCGGGGCTGCTCATCGACGACAAGCTCTCGAACGACCCGGACAGCGACCGGATCAAGGAGACGCCGCTTCTGGTCGGGATGGACGAGGCCCACAACTTCCTCGCCGACGCCGACAACGTCCAGGCGCAGAAGGTGGTCCAGAAGTTCACCGAGGCGGCCAAGCAGGGCCGCAAGGAGCGGCTCGGCCTGTTCCTGATCACCCAGGACCCGCAGGACGTGGCCGAGTCGGTGTTCAAGCAGGTGAACACGAAGATCGTGTTGAACCTCGGCGACGAGGACGCCATCTCCAGCGTCAACATCCCGACGAACCTCGCCGGGAAGGTGCCGTACATGGAGAAGGGACAGATGGTCGTCTACTCGCCCGACAACTCCGAGCCCGTCGAGCTGATCGGCCTCTCGGAGTGCGTGACGCGGCACGACTGACGGCCGGCCGCCCCGGGCCCGTCGGGTCGCCGACGGGGGTCCCGACCCGACTCAGACCCGCACCACCAGCGTGTCCGCCCACCGGTCGCCGAGCCGCTGGTTGTCCGGCGAGTCGGCGATGAACACGACGCCCGCGAGGATCAGCAACAGGGAGGGGCCGCCGAGGATCTTGGTGACGTTCCGTACGACCGCGGCGACGGCGACGCTCGCGACGATGTCGATGAGCCACGCGCCGCCGCGGGCGGTGACCGACGCCAGTTGCGACCGCGCGTACGGGGTGCTCATACAAGCGCCTGAGCCGGCGCCAGCAAGTGCTTTGTGACCGGTCGCCTCCGCCCCCGAAACGTGCCGCCCGCGGCGCGTTGTCGCCGGCCCGGAGTCGCCGTCGCCCTTTTTATTCGGTGCGGGCGAATCCCCGCGCATGAGCAAACGCATCCTCGTCGCGGTCGACGGGTCGGAGGAGGCCGCCGAAGCGCTCTCGTTCGCCGTCGCCGAGTGGCCCGACGCCGACCTGACGGCGCTGTACGTGGTCAACCCGGCGGACTCGACCACCGGCGCGGAGGGCGGGTTCCCGGGCGCCGCGGACCAGTGGTACGAGAGCGCCACCGCGCGCGGCGAGCGCATCCTCCGCGAGGCGGCGAAGTCCGTCGACCGCGATATCGACACCCGCATGGAGGTCGGTCGCCCGACGGCGACCATCCTCGGCGTCGCCGCGGGGGAGACGGAGCCGACCACGGACCGCGACCAGCCCGCCGACCCGGAGCCGTTCGACCACGTCGTCGTCGGGAGCCGCGGCCGGACCGGGCTCTCGCGGGTCCTCCTCGGCAGCGTCGCGGAAGGGGTCGTCCGCCGCGCCGAGATGCCCGTGACGGTCGTCCGCTGAGGCTCACTCCTCGGCCGCCGCCGCCGCCTCCGCTTCGACCACTTCGCCGACCATCGACCAGCCCTCCTCGTCGGGCCCAGACTGACCGAGCAGGATCCGCTCGTAGTCCTCGGAGCTGATCAGGCGGAACTCGGCGTCCGCGTCGGCGTCGGTCCGAGTGCCCTCGCCGCGGAACTCGCGCTGGAAGAACTCGGTCGACGAGAACTCGTAGACGCCGGTCTCGCCCGAGTCGAGTTCGAGCCGCACCGGGCGCGGCTGGACGTTGTGGATCCGCTTCGCGATCGGGTGTAGATCCGGCATACCGGCAGGTCGGTGCGGTCAGAATAAAAGCCGTCGGCTCCGTCGGTCGCGCAGCGTGGCCGCCGCCCGGCTACTGCGGACCGCCGCCGTACTACTTTAATACCTCACGGCGCGTCGTGGCCGTGAGAATCACCATGTTAGAAGCATCGCTCAGCTATCTTCGCGACGGCGACGACGCCGTCACTACCGCCGTCATCGGCGGAGTCCTGCTGCTCGCGAGTCCGCTCATCATCCCCTCGATCCTCGTCTTCGGCTACGTGACCCGCGTCATTCGGCGCACCGCCGGCGGCGACGACGAGCCCCCGGCGTTCGAGGCGTGGGGCGACCTGTTCGTCGACGGCCTGAAGGCGTTCGTCGTCGCGTTCGTCTACTCGCTGCTGCCGCTCGGGGTCCTCGCGGTCGCCGGGGCCCTGACCGTCGGCGCGTTCGTCGTGGTGCCCGGGACCGGCGACCCCGGCGCCGGGACGTTCCTCGGCACCTTCGTCGTCGGCGTCGTCGTCCTCGTCGCGGGGCTCGTCGCCCTGGGCCTGTCGCTCGTTGGCCTCTACGTGACGCCCGCGGCGCTGGCGGCGGTCGCGGACTCCGGGAAGGTCGGCGACGGCTTCGCCCTCGGGACGCTCTGGGGCGTCGTCACGAAGCGGGCGTACGCGACGGGGTGGATCACCGCGGCGGTCGTGGTGCTCGCCGGCGCGCTCGCGATCGGCGTGCTCTCCGTGGTCCCGATCCTCGGGACGATCGCGGGGGTGTTCGTCCAGTTCTACGCGCTCGTGGCGGCGGCCGCCATCGTCGGGTGGACGTGGACCGACGTGCGCCCGGTCGGGACGGAACCGCCGGAGACGGAGCCCGCGGAACGGCCCGCGGTGTAACGGGGTCGAATCGAAATCGCCGCGGAAGGGCGGGAGCTCGCGAAAAGGGGCGGCGTTACTCGTTGAGGACGTCGTCGTACTCGCCGGCGTCGACGCGCTCGTCGAACGTCCGGGCGTCCTCGCCCTCGATGGTGACGCCGAGGGAGGCGCAGGTGCCGCCGACCTCCTTGGCGGCGGCCTTCGTGTCGTACGCGAGCAGGTCGCTCGACTTCTGCTCGGCGACCTTCTTCACCTGTTCGATCGACATGTCGGCGACGAAGTTCTCCTGCGGCTCGCCGGAGCCGGTGTCGAAGCCGGCCTCGTCCTTGATGAGCTCCGCGGTGGGCGGCACGCCGACCTCGATGGTGAAGGAGCCGTCGTCGTCGTACTCGACGGTGACGGGCACCTCCATGCCGTCGAAGGCAGCGGTCTCGTCGTTGATCTCCGCGACGACGTCCTGGACGTCCACCGGCGTCGGTCCGAGCTCGGGACCGAGCGGCGGGCCGGGGTTGGCCTGCCCGCCGGGGACGAGCGCTTCGATAGTTCCAGCCATGTCCGTACGAACCCGTCGCCGACTTTTAACGGTTGTTCTTTCGGGTAGGGGGAGTCAGCGGTTCGCACACCGTACGTCTGGGTTCCCCGGCGGTGAGCCGCTCGCTCGGCGGTGCGCGCCTGTCCGGTCTGACTTCATACGTCACCACTCAACATCGCGCGGTCCCCCGTCGACGATCGTATCGTCTATTTACAAGACACTGGCTGCGGATCGACGCCGAACACCTCCAAAGCCCCAGGCGCTCGGTGGGACCTGGTCGCTGCTGAGGTGGTTTTCAAAGCTCCAACCGCTCGGTGAGACGTGATCGCTGTTGCCGAGGTGATCTCCAAAGCCCCAGCCGCGAGGAGGCCGTACGCTCGCTGCGCGCTTCAGTCGCTCGCGCTGCTCGCTCCTTCCAGTGCTTGCGTCGCCTACGACCTCCTCGCGACTGCCCCTTTGAGTCCCACCCCGACCGCACAGCAACCGCACCTCACGCCTCCCCAGCCTCGTCGCTGGTCCCTCCGCTTCGCTCCGGGAGCCAGCGACTCCCTCGCGCGGTCGATTCGCGCCCTTCGGGCGCGCATCGGCACGCGCCACTGCTTGGTCTGGTTTATTAATCGGTCTGCGAAGCGGAGCGGGAAGTCCGCACCTACGAGTCAACGACGCTCGACGGGTCGGTCGCCCCCGCCTCGTCGGCGACGCGGCCGGGGAGGAACGTCCCGGTCTCTCGGCGGACGCCGAGGAGGAGGACGCCGCCGGCGAGCAGCGGCAGGGCGGCGCAGGCGGCGTATATCGGCGCGAAGCCGACCGCCTCGATGAGGGGGAGCGACACCATGGGGCCGAGCCCGCCCCCCACGTCGCCGAGGACGTTGTTCGTCCCGGAGGCGCGACCCATCCGCTCGTCGGGGGTGAGGTCGGCGAGCAGGGCCATCATCGGGCCGCTGGTCCCGCCCTGGCCGGCGCCGATGAAGACGCAGGCGAGCCCGAGAGAGAGGACCGACCCGGCCCGGGCGAGCAGCAGGAACCCGACGAACGAGACCGCGAGGAAGATCAGGAGGATGGGCGTCCGCGACTCGCGGGTGTCGGAGACCCGCCCGCCGACGAGCATGAAGGCGGCAGCCGAGACGACCGTGCCGGCCATGAACAGCCCGGAGGTCCCCTGCGGGGCGAGGCCGAACAGCGAGATGTCGTTCGCGCCGAGGAACAGCACGAGCGTGGAGAACAGCGCGCCGATGTACGCGAACATCAGCCCGAAGTTGACGAGCCCGACCGTCAGGGCCGGGACGGCGGTGTCGACCTCCCAGGGCTTGATCGAGTCGCCGGACCGGTCGCCGGTGACGTGCGTCTCCGGGACGTACCGGTACGCGACCACGCTCGCGGTGAGCGCGAAGGCGGCGGCGACGGCGAACGCCGCCACGTTGCCCGCGACCGCCGAGACGACCCCGCCGAGCACGAGGCCGGCCGGGAACCCCATCGTGATCCCGCCGCGGACGATCCCCATGTTCGTCCCGCGGTCGCCGCTGTCGGAGAGGTCGGCGGCGATGGTGTACGCGGTCGCGAACACCGCGGCGGAGCCGAGCCCCCAGAGGACCCGCGCGAGCAGGAACCACGCCTCGGGGGCGATCCCCGCCGGCACCGCGAGCGCGACGACGTACCCGAGCGTGGCGACCCCCTCGACGAACAGCCCGACGACGAACGGCGTGCGCGTCCCGTACCGGTCGACGAGGGCGCCGGCCGGCGCGTTCGCGACGAGCCGCACCCACCGGTTCGCGGAGAGGATCGCGCCCACCATGAACGCCGAGATGCCGAGGACCGCGCCGAGGTTCGGGAGGATCGGGAAGACGACGCCGCCGCCGAAGCCGACGAAGAACGTGCTCGCGATCACCGCGAGCAGGACCGGCGGCGGGCGCTCGAACCCGAAGCGGGTCATTCGGTGCGGTCCGTGGCGGCGTCGCTCCCCGGCTCGTCGGCGTCGAGCCGGAGCGCATCGATCGCCTCGTCGAGCGGCGGCAGTTCGACCCCGTCGGCGAGCAGTGGACCGACGATCCGCCGGAGCGCCGCCTCCGCGACCTCCCGGGTGTAGCCCTCGCCCTCGGCGTCGCGCTCGGCGCCGGCGAGCGTGATCTGTCGGGTCCGCGCGCCGTCGAGGGTCGCCACGAGCAGGGCTGCGGTCTCCTCGACGTCGACGTCGCGGAAGACGCCCGCCTCGATGCCGTCCGCGAGGATGTCGGCGACGGTCCCGCGGAGCAGCCGGTCGCTACGGGCCAACTGCTCGCGGATCCGCTCGTTGAACGGGCCCTGGGTGCGGAGCTCCAGCAGGGCGATGTGGAACGCCTCGCGGTCGGCCTCGTCGCGGGCGAAGACGAACCATCCCACGAACTGGACCAGCCGGTCGACGGGCGGGTCGTCCGCGCGGGCCGCGATCCGGTCCTCGGAGTCGGAGATGATGTACTCCAGGAAGGCGACGAGCAGGTCCTCCTTCGTGTCGTAGTGGTAGTGGAGCAGCGACTTGCTCTTCGAACACTCGTCGGCGATGTCCTGCATCGTCAGGTCGGCGTAGCCGTGAGCGCGGAGGGCGCTGTACACCCCGTCCATGATCTCCGCGGCCGCGCTCGGCGAGTCGCTCATTGACTGACCGGTCAGTCAACGAGCGGTAAATTCCTATCGGTCGGGGCCGCTCGGCGCCGAAACCGCTCGGCGCTGGAGCGACGCCCGTCCGCGGCGGGGCGCGCGACGGCGCCGCCGCTCGGCGGTCGAGAACAGTCGAAAAGCCGATTCGCCTCGGGTGTCGCCGACTTACAGACGGGTGACGTTCGACGCGCGCGGACCCTTGTCCGCCTCCTCGATGTCGAACTCGACTTCCTGACCCTCTTCGAGGTCCGGGCCGCCGACGTCCTCCATGTGGAAGAACACGTCCTCGTCCGCGTCGTCAGTCGAAATGAAACCGTAGCCGCCAGTGTCGTTGAAGAAGTCAACTTCGCCTTTCGCCATTGCGACCGTAGAAGCGGGACTGTGACATATAAGGCTTCCGCGACGATCCGCGGCGTGGAACGCCCTCGCACGGACCGCGTTCGCGGGTCGGATCCGTCTCGGAATTCGGCCGCTTGAGGCCCTCGTTCTTTCCGATTCCGCGCCGATCCGATTGGTCCGGGATCCGTCCGCGCAGGCCGCCGTGTTAGTAACTACTATACCAGCGCGGTCCAGAACCGTTAGGTATGAGTCAGTCGTACAATCGAGGCCTCATCGAGGACTTCGGCCGCTGGCGGGAGTTCGAGGCGGGGATGTGGGCGTGGATCTTCCACAAGTTCACGGGATGGGTGCTCATCGGGTACCTGTTCACGCACATCGCCGTCCTGAGTACGGGGATCCCGGCCGCCGGTGCCAGCGAAGCAGCGATCGCCGCGGGGAACGACGTGTACACGCAGACCATCGTCTCGCTTGAGGGGCTGCTGCTCGTCCGCCTCTTGGAGGTCGGCCTGCTCGCGGTGGCGGTCTTCCACATGCTCAACGGGACCCGGCTCCTCCTCACCGACCTCGGCATCGGACTGGACGCACAGGACAAGAGCTTCTACGCGTCGCTGATCCTCACGGGAGCGATCACCGTCGCGTCGGTTCCGACGTTCATCGCGGGGGCGTTCTGAGATGGCCGAGCGCTACTCCTCGTTCCAGTCGGGCGGCCGGATGTGGTTCCTCCAGCGGGTCACCGCTGTCTTCCTGCTGGTGGTGCTGGCGTTCCACTTCTTCCTGCTCCACTTCGTCCACCACGCGGACGAGGTGTCGTTCCTCGCCAGCTCCGCGCGGATGGAGCAGCTGAGCTACTACTCGCTGATGATCCTCTTCCTCGTGACGGCGACGTTCCACGGGGTCAACGGCGTCTACAACGCCCTGGTGAACCAGGGGCTCACCGGCACGAAACGCACCGTCATCAAGTGGACGCTCGTCGCCGCGAGCGTCGTGCTGATCGCGCAGGGAATCCGCACCGCGAACGCGTGGGCGGGCATCGGACTCTACTGAACCGACAATGAGCACGCAAATTCCGAAGCAGACCGAGGAATCGACCGAGACCGAGACGGAGCCCGCCTCGAAGGGCGACGAGCGCCGCGCCGAGAAGCGGCGCCGCGCGGCCGAGCGCCGCGAGCAGCGACAGGAGGAGGAGGCGGAGAAGGCGGCCGCCGACGAGAGCACGGTCGAGCTGAAGGTGTTCCGCTACGACCCGCAGGTCGAGGGGAAACAGGAGCCGCGCTTCGACACGTTCCACGTCCCGTTCACGAAGGGGATGACCGTCCTCGACGCGCTGATGTACGCGCGCGACACGTACGACTCCTCGCTCACGTTCCGGCACTCCTGCCGGCAGGCCGTCTGCGGATCGGACGCCATGTTCGTCAACGGAGGGCAGAAGCTGGCGTGTAAGACGCAGATCTCGGACCTCGAAGAGCCGGTCCGCGTCGAGCCGCTCCCGCACGCCGAGGTCACGAAGGACCTCGTCGTCGACATGGAGCACTTCTACGACCAGATGGAGGCCGTCGAGCCGTACTTCCAGACGAACGAGTACCCGGACGGCGAGCTCGAAGAGCAGCGACAGGACCGGGAGAACCGCGAGAAGATCAAGATGTCCACGCGCTGTATCTGGTGCGGCGCGTGCATGTCCTCGTGTAACATCGCCGCCGGCGACAACGAGTACCTCGGGCCGGCCGCGATCAACAAGGCGTACCGGTTCGCCATGGACGAGCGCGAGGGCGAGGAGATGAAACAGAAGCGCCTGGAGATCATCGAGCAGGAACACGGCGTCTGGCGGTGTCAGACCCAGTTCTCCTGTACGGAGGTGTGCCCGAAGGACATCCCCCTCACCGAGCACATCCAGGAGCTGAAGCGGGAGGCAGTCAAAAACAACCTGAAGTTCTGGTAAACCCGACAGACAGTATCAAGGGACTCCGGAACTTACGAAATTACATACCAACAATGTACGAACACGACGTCGTCGTCGTCGGGGCCGGCGGGGCGGGACTCCGGGCGGCGATCGCGGCACAGGAAGCGGGCGCGGACGTGGCGATGGTGTCGAAGCTCCATCCCGTCCGGTCCCACACCGGCGCGGCAGAGGGCGGGATCAACGCGGCGCTGCGCGACGCCGACTCCTGGGAGGACCACGCGTACGACACGATGAAGGGGTCCGACTACCTCGGCGACGCGCCCGCGGTCGAGGCGCTCTGCCAGGAGAGCCCCGAGGAGGTCATCCGCCTCGAACACTGGGGGATGCCGTTCTCCCGCGAGGACGACGGCCGCGTCTCCCAGCGGCCGTTCGGCGGCCTCTCGTTCCCGCGCACGACCTACGCGGGCGCCGAGACCGGCCACCAGATGCTCCACACGATGTACGAGCAGGTGGTCAAACGCGGGATCACGGTGTACGACGAGTGGCACGTGATGGACCTCGCGGTCACCGACGAGGACGATCCCGCCGAGCGGACCTGCCACGGCGTCGTCGCCTACGACATCCAGAGCGGCGAAATTAGCGGGTTCCAAGCCAACGACGGCGTCATCCTCGCCACCGGCGGGATGGGCCAGGTGTTCGACCACACCACGAACGCGGTCGCCAACACCGGCGACGGCGTCGCGATGGCGTACCGCGCCGGCGTCCCGATGGAGGACATGGAGTTCATCCAGTTCCACCCGACGACGCTGCCGTCGACCGGCGTCCTCATCTCCGAGGGCGTCCGCGGCGAGGGAGGCATCCTCTACAACAGCGAGGGCGAGCGGTTCATGTTCGAGCACGGCTACGCGAACAACGCCGGCGAGCTCGCCTCCCGCGACGTGGTCTCCCGCGCCGAGCTGACCGAGGTCAACGAGGGCCGCGGCATCGAGGACGAGTACGTCCACCTCGACATGCGCCACCTCGGCGAGGAGCGCATCCTCGACCGCCTGGAGAACATCCTCCACCTCGCGGAGGACTTCGAGGGTGCCGACGGGCTCACGGAGCCGATGCCGGTCAAGCCCGGCCAGCACTACGCGATGGGCGGCATCGAGACGAACGAGTTCGGCGAGACCGTCATCGACGGGCTGTACGCCGCCGGCGAGTGCGCCTGCGCCTCCGTCCACGGCGCGAACCGCCTCGGCGGGAACGCGCTGCCGGAGCTCATCGTCTTCGGCAAGCGCGCCGGCCGCCACGCCGCCGGCGAGGAGATGGGCGAGGCCGAGATCGAGACCGGCCGCTCGGGCGACTGGCAGCCGGCCGACTACGAGTTCGGCGTCGAGGTCGGCGAGACCGGCGGCTCGGGCCCCGCCGCGGCCGACGGCGGCGCGGTGGCGACCGACGCCGACAGCGTCCTCGGGGCGGCCGTCGACCGCGCCCAGGAGCGCGTCGAGGAGCTGCTCTCCCGGAAGGGGCGCAACCACGCGGAGATCCGCTCCGCCGTCCAGGAGACGATGACGGCCAACGTCAACGTGTTCCGCGAGGAGGGCCGCCTGGAGGAGACGCTCGAAGACCTCCGCGAGGCCCGCGAGGCGTACAAGGACGTCGCGGTGTCGGACCCGTCGCGGACGTTCAACACCGACCTCATCCACACCATCGAGACGCGGAACATCCTCGACATCGCGGAGGCGCTCACGATGGGCGCGCTCGCCCGCGAGGAGTTCCGGGGCGCCCACTGGCGCAAGGAGCACCAGGAGCGCAAAGACGAAGACTGGCTGAAGCACACGCTCATCTCGTGGAACGACGGCGAGCCCGAGCTGTGGTACAAGCCGGTCGTCCTCGAGGGCGAGAACAAGACGTACGAGCCGAAGAGCCGCTCGTACTGAGCCGTCCGGCGACGCGCGGCCGCCCGCGACCGTCCGCCGCGGGTCGGCGGCGACTCGCTTCGATACCCCCTCGCTTTCACCCGATCGATCCGGATCGTTCACGGTCTCCTATCCGTCGACGGTCGAAACCGACCGTCGATACGCGTCGATTTCCCGTTCGTTAATCGACGTTTCTCGCACGAGGTCCGAGAGAATCGACGGAAGACGCGCTCTCCGACGCCTTCCGGTAGTTTCGACGAACGTTGAATAGGGGATTTATTATCGTCGAACTACACGGATCGGACAAGATGATCGAGACGGAAACCGCGTCCGCGGCCGCCCCGGCGCTGCCCCGGGAGCTCCAGTCGCCCCGCGCCAAGCTCGTGTACCTCTACCTGACCACGAACGGCGACGCCACGGTCTCGGAGATGGGCGAGTCGCTCGGCATGAAGAAGCTCTCCCTGTACAGCATCCTGAAGACCCTCCGCAACGAGGGCCTCGTCGACTGCGACGGCGACTGTTACGTCCCCAACTGACGCGGCCGTGGCGCCGACCGCGCGGCCCCCGGGCTCGCGATCCCTCGCCCGCGACGCCGCCTTCCTCTCTTCGCGTTCCCCGCCGCAGCGGAGCGTTTAGGGTGGCGGAGCGCCCACATCGACCGTGGACGCGAACCAGACGGAGTTCGAGAACCCGTTCGCGATGGACACCGACTGCGAGAACTGTGAGGCGCTGTGTAGCGCCCGCGACCGCGTCGTCCACGGCTACGGCGACGTCGGTGCCGAGTTCCTCGTGGTCGGGACGGCGCCGACGGCGGCCGCCGAGCGCAACGGCGTCCCCTTCACCGGCGAGGGGGGCGGCGAGCGCGTCCAGTCTATCTTCGCCGACCTCGGCTTCGTCCGGTCGGCGCCGGACGCCGCGGAGCCGGACGTGCAAAACGTCTTCTTCACGAACCTCACGCGGTGTCGCCACCCGGAGCGCGGGCCGACCGACCGCGAGGTCGACACCTGCGAGCCCTTCCTCAACGCGGAGATCCGGATGATCAACCCGCAGATCATCGTGCCGGTCGGCGAGCGCCCGCTCAGGGAGTTGGCCGTCGAGTACACGACGCGCCGGCCGGACTCCTTCGACGTCGACGCGGAACACGCGACGACGATCCGCGGGCGGGGGTTCGAACTCGTGCCGATGACCGAGCCGGCCGCGATGACCGACGACGAGGCCGACGCCTTCCGCGACCACATGCGCGAGAACGTGTTGAGCCGGGACTACCGGCAGACGAAGGGGCGGCGGAGCCGGTAGCCCTCGCGGTCCGGCCTCAGTCGTCGAGGTCGACGTCGTCTAAGATCCCTTCGGTCGCGTCCCTGCTGTCCGCGCCGAACGCGCAGTCGACGAGGATGTGCCCGCCGAGCGTCGACGGCGAGATGACCTGGTCGGCGCCGGCGCGGCGGAGCTTGTCGACGTTCTCTCGCTGCGTCACCGCCGCGACGATCCGCACGTCCGGGTTGAGCTGGCGGGCGGTGAGGATGGCGAGCGCGTCGCGCGCGTCGTCCTCGGTGGCGGCGACGACGGCGCGGGCTCCGTCGAGGTTGACCCGTTCGAGCGGGTCGACGTCGCTGGGGTCGGCGGTGTACACGGGCACGTCGCGGTCCGTGAGCCGCCTGGCGACGTTTTCGTCCGGCGTCACCACCGCGTACTCAACGCCGTCGCGGGCGTCGAGCTCTTCGAGGATCGGTTCCGTCAGGTCCCCGTAGCCTAACACGAGGACGTGGTCGTCGAGGAGGTCTATCTGTCTGTCTGTCATTTTCCCGAGCGCCTTGGAGAGCTGCGCCTCGATTGCGGGCGTGAGGAGGACCCCGAGCGCCACCGCGAAGGCGGCGACGTTCACCACGAGCGACGAGAGCGCGAACAGCTGCGCGATGTCGGAGGCCGGGCCGGTCGCCGGGTGGATGTCGCCGTAGCCGACCGTCGAGGCCGTGACGATCGTGAAGTAGAACGCGTCGACGATCGTCTCGATCCCCTCGAACTGGTCCCTGAGGGCGTACGAGCCGACCGTTCCGTACGCGACCGCCCCGACGAGCGCCGCGCCCGCCGCCAACTGCGTGGGCGAGGGGCTGAACCGCCGGTCGAACCGCCCCCGGTTGATCACGAGCGTCGGGGCGGACAGGACGGACAGCGCCACGAGCGGGAACGACAGGACGGACGCCTGCATCAGCCCCTGGAGGGCCGTCAGCGGGAGCAACACCGCCGTCGAGTACCATCCCACGCGGTACCCGTTCCGCAGTGCGAACCCGCTCCCGAACATCGCGAAGCCGGTTATCGTCCCCGTGAACCCGACGGTCTGCCGGACGACGCCGGGCACGTACGGGGCGAGCGGCCCGTCGACGCCGAGTCCCCCGATCTGCGCGAGCCCGGCGAGGATGGAGAGGATCGCGACCCCGAACGTCAACGCGATCGACGCGCGGACGGTAACCCAGTCCCGGGTCAGCTCCATATCCTCGGGTCGCCGAGACCGAACTTAAACCCCGCGAGGCAGGTCGGACCGGCGTCGCCGACCGCGCCCGCGTCGCGGCTCTCGGGACGCCGTCCGCGGCGACACACGTATAACCGCCCCGCCGGTTGAGGGCCGTATGTCGCTGCCCGTCGAGATCGTTTTCGGCGTCTACCTTGGCGTCATCACCGGGATCGTCCCCGCGCTGGTGGCCGGGGCCCTCGGGTTCGTGTTCAAGTACGTCACGGACGTGACGATCCCCGGGCTCGGGGTGGTCGTGCTGTCGCTCGCCATCGCCGGCGTCAACGGCGGGTTGCTCGCGCTCAACGACGAGACGATCCGGTCCTCGGAGCGCGCGCCGGCGATCCTCACGGCGATCGTCGTGGTGCTCATGCTCTCGATGTACGCCCACGCGCAGGGGGACAAGCTCGGCGCCAGCGTCCCGAAGCGCATCTCGCTCAAGCAGCTCCGCGACCGGACGCTCTCGACCGACGTGATCGAGCTGGTCGGCGGCCGCGGGCGCGTCTCGGTCGAGGTGACCGGCGAGGTGAACGACATGGAGGGGTACCCGCCGCTGCCGGCGGACACGCGCCGCGCGATCGTCGACGGCGACTGGGCGTTCCCCGCTGACCTCCCGCTCGCGGAGCTCGAAAGCCGGTTCGCGGAGCGGCTCCGGACCGAGCTGGACCTCGCCGACGTTGCCGTGCGGATCGACGAACAGGCGCGCGCGACGGTGTCGGCCGCGCCGCCGACCGGCGCGCTCTCGAAGCGGGTGCCCGCCGGGAAGCGCGCGGTGTCCGTGTCGGCGCTGGTCCCGACCGGCATCGCCCGCGGCGATATCGTCCGCGTGATAACCCCGGACCTCGACGCCGAGGGCGCCGTGATCGCCGCCCGGTCGAGCGGGAAGCCGGAGCCGGGGGCCACCGCGGCGGGCGGTGACACCGCCGCCGCGGGCGACGACCCGGACCCGGACGACGACGCCCGGACGGACGGCGGCGAGGAGGCCGTCGCCGCGCCCCCAGCGGCGACCGCGCCCACGACGACCGGCGGCGAGGGGCGCGTCACGCTCGCGCTCGACCGCTCGGAGGCGACGGCGCTCCTCCGGGCCGACCGCGGGCGCGTGCTGGTGCTGTCGCGGGGCACCCGCCGCGAGTACGAGCTCACGGCCCTGCTGCGTCGGGCCGGGAAGCGGTTCCGGAAGGTCTCGGTGGTCGCCGACGGCCCGCTCGACGGCCACACGATCGGCGAGGCCGAGGTCCGCGAGGCGTACGGCGTGGCGGTCCTCGCGGCGCGTCACGAGACGTGGACGGTCGCGCCGGACGGCTCGCAGTCGCTGTCCGCCGGCGACGACCTGTTCGTCGTCGGGAGTCGCGACGCGCTCGACCGGTTCGCGGAGGTGGCTGCGTGAGTCCCCTGCTCGTCTCTCTCGGCGGCGCAGACGGGCTCGCCGCGGCCGCCGACGCCGGGACCGCCGCGGCCGACCTTGCTCTCGCCGCCGTCGGCGTCGGCTTCGCGCGGCCGTGGCAGGCGGCGGTCACGCTCGTCATGTTCGCGGCCGTCGCCGTGCTCGTCGCGGCCGGCGCCGCGCTGGCTTACCGCTGGTACTTCCGCACGGAGATTCCGGAGGGGGTGACCTGGCTCCTCGGCGTCTCGGTCGTCGCGCTGTACCTCAACACGACCTCGCTGGGGTCGGTGGCGGTCGGGGACAACCCCGCCCTGCTGGCGCCCGAGAGCGTCTTCTTCAACCTCGTCTCGCTCGGCGTCGCGGCGGTGACCGCGCCCGTCGGCCGGTACGCCGGCGACCGGCTCGCGGTCGACGTGTTCGCGCTCTCCGGCGCCAAACAGCTCGATGGCGAACTGAGCGGGATCGTGCGCGCAGTCGGGCGCTTCACGGCGGTCACGCTCCCGTCGGTCGACGAGATCCGCGACATGGACACGTACGACCCGGTCTCGGCGGACAAGAAGACGGAGCTCGCGGAGACCACCCTACTCTTCCCGCGGAAGCTCTCCGCGGCCGAGCTCCGCGAGCGGCTCATCGCCCGGCTCAAAGACGAGTACGGGGTCGGCTACGTCGACGCCGACCTCGGCGCGGACGGGACCGTGGAGTACTTCGCGGTCGGCTCCCGCGCCGCCGGGCTCGGCCCGACGCTCGCGCCGGGGTCGGCCGCGGTCGCGGTCGCGGCGGACCCGCCGAACAACGCCACGGTCGGCGACACGGTTCAGCTGTGGCGCGACGACCCCGAGCCGGAGCGGGTCGCGACCGGCGAACTGCGCGGCGTCGCCGGCGACGCCGTCACGGTCGCGCTCGACGAGTCGGACGCCGAGCGGCTGACCGACGAGGGCGGCTACCGGCTCGTCACGCTCCCCGCGGAGCCGCAGGCCGACCGCGAGTTCGCCTCCCTGCTGCGCAACGCGGACGAGACGATGGCCTCCTTCACCGTCGCGGCCGGCAGCGACCTCGACGGGAGCACCGTCGGGGAGGTCGGGGCCGTCGTCGCCGCGGTCCGACCGGCGGGCGGCTCCGTCGAGCCGATCCCGCCGCGGGCGTACGCCTTCGGCGCCGGGGACCTGGTGTACCTCGTCGGCCGCCCGGGCGCGATCCGGCGGTTCGAGGCCGCCGCCGCGGCGCCGGCCGAACCGGGCTCGGGCGACGGCGCGGCCGAGGTGCCGTCGGCGGCCGCGCGCGACGCCGAACTCGACGCCGACGCCGCGGTCGGGGACGCCGGCGACGCCGACGACGCAGACGCGGACCCCGACGGGACGCAACGCTCTTGAGTCGCCCGCGCGGGGATCCGGTATGGAGTGGAAGCTGTTCGCCGACCTCGCGGAGATCGCGGGCGACCGCTCGGTGGCGGTCGACGCGGGGCCGGGCGACACGGTCGGCGACGCGCTCGACGCGCTGCTCGACGCACACCCCGACCTGCGGGACCGCGTGATGGAGGACGGCGCCGTCGCGGACCACATCAACGTCCTCCGGAACGGGCGGAGCGTCCGCCACGACGAGGGGCTCGACGCCACGCTGGAGCCGGGCGACGAGCTCGCGCTGTTCCCGCCCGTGAGCGGCGGCCGCTCCGTCCGATAGATCGGTCGTTTCAAACGCGCGCCGGCCCCATCCGGAGCCATGACCGACAGCGACGAGGGCGATCACGGCGACGACGGCGGCCACGACCCGCACCGCGAGGAGTTCCACGAGGACCCGGTCGGCCACACGCGCGCGACCGCCGGGATGACGGTGAGCGAACTCGTCGACGGCTACGGCGACGCGGGGATCGGCGCCGCCGCGGTCAACGAGGCCGGAGACGTGCTCGCGGAGATGTTCGCCAACGAGGACTGTACCGTCTTCCTCTCGCTGGCGGGCGCGATGGTCCCCGCCGGCATGCGTCGGATCGTCGCCGACCTGATCCGTGACGGCTACGTCGACGCCTTGGTGACCACCGGGGCGAACCTCACCCACGACGCCATCGAGGCCATCGGCGGGAAACACCACCACGGGCGCACTCGCGACCCCGAGAAGACGCCGCGCGAGCACGACGAGGGGCTCCGCGACGAGGGTGTCGACCGCATCTACAACGTCTACCTCCCGCAGGAGCACTTCGCCGACTTCGAGGGCCACCTCCGCGAGGAGGTGTTCCCGGCGCTGGAGGCCGACCCGGACGACGCGGGGAGCGGCGCCGTCTCCATCGCCGACCTCACGCGCGAGCTCGGCCGCGCGAACGCCGAAGTCAACGAGCGCGACGACGTCCCCGAGGGGCCGGGCGTCGCGGCCGCCGCCTACGAGCACGACGTGCCGGTCTACTGCCCCGCGGTCCAGGACTCCGTGTTGGGGCTTCAGGCGTGGATGTACGCCCAGACCGCCGACTTCACCATCGACGCCCTCGCGGACATGACCGAGCTGACGGACCTCGCGTTCGAGGCCGACGACGCGGGCTGCCTGCTCGTCGGCGGCGGCGTCCCGAAGAACTTCACGCTCCAGACGATGCTCGTCACGCCCCGCGCCTACGACTACGCCGTCCAGGTCACGATGGACCCCGAGGCCACCGGCGGGCTCTCCGGCGCGAGCCTCGACGAGGCGCGCTCGTGGGGCAAGCTTGAGAAGGACGCGCGAAACGCCTCCGTCCACGGCGACGCGACCGTGATGCTCCCGATGCTCGTCGCCGCCGCCCGCGAGCGCGTAGAGTAGGCGCGCGAGCGCGATTCCGTCCACGACCACGTCATCGCTTATGAACCGATTCGCGGTGGCGCGTGCCTTCGAACGCCCGCAGGGCGTGAGGAGCACGCGCGAGGGCGTCGGCCGACCGGAGGGAGGCCGACGAGGCTGGGGAGGCGTGAGGTTGCGGTGCTGTGCGGGGCGGGACGCAAAGGGGCAGCCGTGAGGGCGAAGGCGCGCGACGCAAGGACCGCAGGCGCGAACGGAGTGAGCGCCGAGGACCGCAGCGAGCGCACCGAGCCCTCGCGGCTGGGGCTTTGACGATGCCCGTCGTCGCTGATCGGTTCCTCCCCCGACCCGAGCGGTCGAGAACATCTACCCCACCGAGACCCGATTATCTCCGCGGGTCCAGATCCATCGCCTCGGCGAGCAGCGCGTGCGACTCCAAGGCGTCGTCGTGGTCCGGTACCGTGTGCTGGATCATCACCTCGTCGACGCCGACGCGGTCGGCCAGCTGCTCTAAGAGTCCAGAAATCGTCTCGGGGCTCCCCGAGATCGACCGCGGCCACTCGTCGTCGTCCAGCGTCGCGGGCGTCGCATCGGGCGCCCCGCCCAACTTCTCGATCGCCTCTTCCTCGGTCGGCGTTTCGTCTCCCAGTTCGCCGCGTTGCATCCGCCGGAACGTCGCCTCCGCCGGCGCGCGACGCCGGGCCGCCGCCTCGTCCGTCTCGGCCGCGACCGCGTTGACCGCGACCATCCCCCGCGGCTCGTCGAGCGCCCCGAGTCCTCCCTCGGGGTCGAACGCCTCGCGGTACGCCGCGAACGCGCGCTCGGCGAATCCGGGCCGGATGAACCCGGCGAAGCAGTAGCGGAGGCCGAGCTCGCCAGCGATCTCGCCGCTCGACGGGCTCGACCCGAGCACCCACGGGACGGCCGGCCCCGAGTCGGAGCCCGGCACCGAGAGGTCCGAGTAGGGGTGCTCCGGCGGGTAGTCATCGCGGAGGTGGTTCACGACCGCGGTGATCCGCTCGCGGTGGTCCTCGTTCGGGTCCTCGACGCGGCGGTCGGTGCCGAGCGCGCGGTCGGACGCGGGCGAGCCGTTCGCGCGGCCCATGCCGAGGTCGACGCGGCCGGGCGCCAGCCCGTCGAGGACGCCGAACGACTCGGCCACCTTGAACGGGCTGTAGTGGTTCATCAGCACCGCGCCGCTGCCGATCCGGATCGCGTCGGTCGCGCCGGCGAGCCGCCCGAGCAGCACCTCGGGCGTGGTGCCCGCGAGGCGGTCGCCCATCCCGTGGTGTTCGGCGACCCAGAACCGCTCGTAGCCCAGTCGCTCGGCGTGTTTCGCGGCGTCGACCGTGTTCGAGAACGCGTCCGCCGCGGTGCCGCCGCGGGGGACCGGCGAGAGGTCGACGACTGAGAGGTCCATACGCCCGCTCGGCGACCGCCGCGTGAAACGGTTTGGGTCCCGGCGGCGTCGTGGCGGATCGCAACCCCGGATTCCGTGCGGTGGCGCGTGCCGATGAGCGCCCAGCGGGCGCGAGTCGCACGCGCGAGGGAGTCGCTGGCGGCTGGCGCCGCCAGCGACGAGGCTGGGGAGGTGTGAGGCTGCGGTGCTGTGCGGGGCGGGACGCAAGGGGGCAGTCACCGGCGGCGGAGCCGCCGGTTGCCCGTGGCGCGTAGCGCCACGCTGCCGCGAGGGCGAAGCACGCCGCAGTAAGCACCGCAGCGAGTGATCGAAGCGAACGAGCGAGGCGCGTGGTTCGAGAGAGCGAAGCTCTCTCGTCATCCCGAAAATCTCCGATTTTCGGGCGACAACAAGGCGCGCGAGTCCTCGCGACTGGGGCTTTGGCGGTGGTCACCGCGGAGTCAGCGATCTCGTACAGTCGAGCGACTGATACTTCGAGAGTGTCCGTCGTTCCTCCACGGTAAACGCGTAGCTACGCGAGTGAAAGCGAGAAGAAACCGAAGAGACGCCGGTTCAGTTGTCGCCGTTCTTCGACTGCCAGGCGTAGTCGCGCCGGGAGGCGGACTCGCCGAAGCCGCACGAGGAGCAGCGCTCCTTCTTGACGTGGTAGGACTTCTCACCGCAGCGTCGACACTTCACGTGGACCGTCTTGTTCTTCTTTCCCTGAGAGGGCGTACCTGCGCCGGTCATGCTTTGATGGTGACGACGTTATCGCCGCGTATAATCGTTGTGTCTTCGATCGCGACGGCGAACTCGCCGTCGAGGTCGTCGTCGACGCGGTCGTCCACGTCGGCCTCGGGCTCGATGACGACGTTCATGTGCTGGTCGTAGCCGCCGAGGACGCCGTAGTAGGTCGTCCCGTCCTTCAGGTGTACCGTCACGGGCTCCTCGAGCGACGCTTCGAGCACGTCGAGGGGTCGTCCACTCATTGTTCGATCGCCGCCCGTCGCGGTAATAAAAATACCGGGACGGAGCCCCCGAGGCCGGTCGGTTTGACACGACCGCGGGCCCGCCGCTTCGGACCGACCCTCACGCCAGTCGCTCGCGCACGAACGCGGTCGCCGGCGGGACCGCCCGCGCGTACAGGGCGGCGTACGTCAGCTCCGCCTGGGTCCGCCTCGGGGCGGCGTACCCCGCGTCGATCTCGTCGGCGACGCGTTCGAGCGAGGCCAGCGCCGGGCGGACGAACCGCGCCGCGAGCGGGTCGCCGCCGTCGACCGCCGCGACGGCCTCGCGCGCCCGCTCCGCGGCCGACCGGAGCGACGACTCCGACGGCGGCTCCCGGTGGCGGCCGTCGCGGATCGCCTCGACGGCCCGCCGCCGCGCCTCAACCGTCGCCAGCGCGGTCCCGGCTTCGATCACCGCGGTGGCGTAGTTCCCGTTGTCGGACGCCCGCTCGACGTCTCTGACCGCCGACTCCGTCCGCCGGTCGGTCGCGACCGCCAACTCCTGTGCCACGGTCCCGCTCAGGTCCTCGTCGCCGGGCGCCGCCTCGTCGCCGGTGCGCCGCCGCACCTCCGCGCGCGTTCGGCGCACCGACCCGTCCAGCACGTCCGCGGCCGCGACCAGCGACGCCCACCGCGGGCCGAGCCCCTCGCGGTCGCCGTGAAACGCGTCGCGGAGGCCCGCGGCGTCGGTCGCGGCGGCCCGCGCGCGCTCGACGTCGCCGACCGCGTCCCCGGCCCGGAACGGCGCCGCGACCGGGTCGTCCGGGTACCTGACGGTGGGAACCAGGTGCCGCGCGCACGCCGCGAGCAGCGACTCGACCGGCTCGTAGGCGAGCGCCGCCGCCGCCGTCGCCTCAGCGCGGTACTCCAGGTCGGCCGCGAGCGCCGCCCGGTCCTCGCGGACGGCGCGGCGCCGGGCGGTCAGGGCCGCCCCGTCGTCGACGCCGGTTGCCGCCCGGTGGGCGCCGCGGACCGTCGCCGCCGTTCCGCGGGCCCGCCGCCGCGCGCCGAGGGCCTCGGTCGGCCACGGGTCGGTCGGCTCCGCGTCGACCCGCTCGACCGCCCGCGCCCTGTCGTCGGCGATCGCCGCCGCGACCGCCGCGTTCGGAAGCGACGGCTCCGCGGGGACGGCGTCGAGCAGGTCGCGGGCGTGCGACACGTGGGCCGCCGCGAGGGCGTCGGGGACGGTCGCGGGGAACGGTGCGGAGGGCCACTCGGTCGCGTCGACGAGGTCCGTCGGCACCGCGGCCGCCTCGCGGCGCTCCGTCTCGCCGCCGGCGAACGGGAGGCCGGAACAGCCGGCGACCGCCGCCGCGCCCGCGGTCGCGACCCCGGCGAGGAACCGTCGCCGGGACCCGCCCTCTTCGGTCACGCGCCATCACCCCCCGAGTCGGCCGACGAGGCGTTGAACGCGGCCGGCGGCTCCCGCCGCAGGCAGGAGCCGCTCATGCCCCTCCCGCTCCCGGTCGAGTGGTCGGCGGCGACCGGGAGCCGGATCGCGAACCCGACAGTGTGGATCGCGTCCGCGTCGCACTCGACGTCGGCCGGGCGGTACGCCCGGCAGAAGTCTGCGTGGGGGTGGAGGTCGCCGTCCGCGAGCTCGTCCGGCTCGACCGACACGGACCGGAACCGGACCTCCCGACACGCCCGCACCGGCATCGAGAGGAGGTACGCCGACGCCGACTCGAAGTCGGTCGCGGCGAGGAACGTCCGGAGCCGTTCGCCCGCGCCCGTCCCGGCGAACGTGAGCTCGTCGAGGTCCGACGCCGCGACCAACACGCGGTGCGTCTGCCGCCGCTGCGGCGCCCGCTCGTCGGCCGACAGCGACGGCAGCTCGTCGCCCTCGGCGACCAGCGCGCCGCCGCGCTCGTCGCGCGCCTTCTCCAGTTCGTAGTCGTCGATCGGTCGGTCGCTGCTCGGGTAGCTGTTCGACGCGGTCTCGCTGCCGGCGCAGCCGGCCAGGGCGGCGATCCCTGACGCGGCCGCGAGGAGGGCTCGGCGGCGGGGAACGTCCGTCATCGGCGGCGGTTCGGCGGAGAGCCTGAAACGCTTTGTGGGACGCGACCCTCCCGCGACGGACCGCCGAGGCCCCGTTCGGACGCGAACCACCGTCGCGGGGCCGAACCCGGGAGTTTTTAACGTGGGCGAGAGTACGCCGAGGTACCACACTCCCGCGGGACACGGTGAGTCGCGACGACTCGGCCGTAGCGGGGCCTTCACGACGCGCGGTACGACGGTGCGCCGACGGCTCCTTGCGGGGTTTCAGTGACCGGCGCCGACCACGGCGTCAGACACGAACACACCATGGAAATCGAAATTGCGACACTCGGCGGTTACGAAGAGGTCGGTCGACAGATGACGGCGGTCCGCGCGGGCGAGGACATCGTCATCTTCGACATGGGCCTGAACCTCAGTAAGGTCCTCATCCACGACAACGTGGAGACCGAGAGCATGCACAGCCTCGACCTGATCGACATGGGCGCCATCCCGGACGACCGGGTCATGAGCGAACTGGAGGGCGACGTTCAGGCGATCGTCCCCACCCACGGGCACCTCGACCACATCGCGGGGATCCCGAAGCTCGCCCACCGCTACGACGCCCCCATCGTCTCGGCGCCGTACACGATCGAGCTGGTCCGCCAGCAGATCGAAGACGAGGGCAAGTTCCAGGTCGACAACGACCTCGTGAAGATGAAGCCGGGCGCCACGATGGCGATCGGCGACTCCGAGCAGGTCGAACTGGAGTTCGTCAACGTCACCCACTCGATCATCGACGCGATCAACCCGGTCCTCCACACGCCCGAGGGGGCGGTCGTCTACGGCCTCGACAAGCGCCTGGACCACGACCCCGTCATCGGCGACCCGATCGACATGGACCGGTTCCGCGAGATCGGCCGCCAGGACGAGGGTGTCCTCGCGTACATCGAGGACTGTACGAACGCCGGCCGGAAGGGTCGGACCCCCTCCGAGTCGTACGCGAAGAAGCACGTCGAGGACACGCTGAAGTCGATGGAGGACTACACCGGCGGCATCGTCGCCACCACGTTCTCCTCCCACATCGCCCGCGTGAAGACCCTCGTCGAGTACGCCCGCGAGATCGGCCGCCAGCCGGTCCTGCTCGGGCGCTCGATGGAGAAGTACTCCGGCACGGCCGAGCGGCTCGACTTCGTCGACTTCCAGGGCGACGTCGGCATGTACGGCCACCGGAAGTCGGTCGACCGCGCGTTCAAGCGCATCATGAAGGAGGGGAAGGGCAACTTCCTCCCCATCGTCACCGGCCACCAAGGCGAGCCCCGCGCGATGCTCACCCGCATGGGCCGCGGCGAGACGCCGTACGAAATCGACGACGGCGACAAGATCGTCTTCAGCGCCAGCGTCATCCCGGAGCCCACCAACGAGGGCCAGCGCTACCAGAGCGAACAGCTGCTCCGGATGCAGGGCGCGCGCCTCTACGACGACATCCACGTCTCCGGCCACCTCCGCGAGGAGGGCCACTACGAGATGCTGCAGGCGCTCCAGCCCCAGCACCTCATCCCGGGCCACCAGACGCTGGAGGGCCGCTCGCCGTACGTCGACCTCGCGACCTCGCAGGGGTACAAGCTCGGACGTGACGTGCACGTCACGCAGAACGGGTCCACCATCCAGCTCGTCGAATGACGAGCGAGACGAAGGAGGCGCGGGTGCTCGACGCCATCCGCGAGCGGCGTGAACTCGTCAACGCCGCTATCGACGAGGAGCTGCCGGTGCAGGAACCGGAGCGGCTGTACGAGGCGACCCGATACATCCTCGAGGCCGGCGGCAAGCGGCTCCGCCCGACGGTGACCACGCTGGCCGCGGAGGCGGTCACCGGGACCGAGCCGATGGGCGCCGACTTCCGCGCGTTCCCGTCGCTCGACGGCGACGACGTCGACGTGATGCGGGCCGCGGTCGCCATCGAGGTGATCCAGTCGTTCACGCTGATCCACGACGACATCATGGACGAGGACGACCTCAGACGGGGCGTCCCCGCGGTCCACGAGGCGTACGACGTCTCGACGGCGATCCTCGCGGGCGACACGCTCTACTCGAAGGCGTTCGAGTTCATGACCGAGACCGGGGCCGACCCGCAACACGGGCTCGAAGCGATGCGGATGCTCGCGTCGACCTGTACCGAGATCTGCGAGGGCCAGGCGCTCGACGTCGCCTTCGAGAACCGCGACGACATCCTCCCTGACGAGTACCTGGAGATGGTCGAGCTGAAGACCGCGGTGCTGTACGGCGCCTCCGCGGCGACGCCCGCCCTCCTGCTCGGCGCCGACGAGGACGTCGTCGACGCCCTCTACCAGTACGGGATCGACTCGGGGCGCGCGTTCCAGATCCAGGACGACGTGCTCGACCTGACGGTCCCGTCGGAGGACCTCGGCAAGCAGCGCGGCTCCGACCTCGTCGAGGGGAAGGAGACGCTCATCACGCTCCACGCCCGCCAGCAGGGCGTCGACGTCGACGGCCTCGTCGACGCCGACACACCCGCCGAGGTGAGCGAGGCGGCCATCGACGACGCGGTCGCGGCGCTAGAGGAGGTCGGCTCCATCGAGTACGCCCGCGACACCGCCGAGGAGCTCACCGCGCGGTCGAAGGAGCACCTCGAACTGCTGCCCGAGAGCGGCTCCCGCGGCCTGCTCGAAGATCTCGCTGACTACCTCATCGTTCGCGGCTACTGAGCCGGGCGCCCGCGGGTCCCGTCCGGCGACTCGGCACCGGCGGTCCGGGCCGGGACGGACACCGCTTTACCCGCGGCCCCCGTTTGGTCGGCCGTGTCACGGTACCGAGACGTCCTCCTGTTTTTCACCCTCGCACTGCTGTGGGGCGGCTCCTTCGTCGCCATCGAGGTCGGCCTCGACTACTACCCGCCGGTGCTGTACGCCGCGTACCGGTTCGACGTGGCGGCGCTCGCGCTGCTCTCGTACGTGCTGCTCACGCGGGACGACCCGTTCCCGCGGACCCGCGGCGACCTCGTCGCGATCGGGTTCAGCGGCGGGCTCTCCGTGGCGGCGAACAACGCCCTGCTGTTCGTCGGCCAGCAGTACACGACGAGCGGCATCGCCTCCATCACCTACAGCCTCGTACCCATCGCGACCGCGGCGGTCGCGGCCCTGTGGATCGGCGGCGCCGACCTCGATGCGCGCGGCGCGGTCGGGGTCGTCCTCGCGTTCCTCGGCGTGGGGCTCGTGGCGCAGCCGGACCCCGCGAACCTCGGCGGGGGCGTCGCGGTCGGCGTCGGGCTGATCGCGGTCGGCGTGGTCGCCGTCGCGATCGGCAGCGTCGGGCTCCGGACGGTCGAGACCTCGTTCTCCAGCGTCGCGCTCACCGGGTGGGCGATGGGGTTCGGCGCGCTCGCCATCCACGCGCTCAGCCTCGGGATCGGCGAGAGCCAGCGGCTCCCGGCCGCCGCCCCGCCCGCGCTCCTCTCGCTGGGGTTCCTCGGACTGCTCTCCTCTGCGGTGGCGTACACCATCTACTTCACGCTGCTCGACCGGCTCGGCCCCTTCGAGATCAACCTCGTCTCCTACGTCGTTCCGATCGTGGCCACGGTCGCAGGCGCCCTGCTGCTCGCCGAGCCGGTGACGCCGTTCACCGTCGCGGGCTTCGTTGTCATCGTCCTCGGGTTCGGCCTGCTGAAGCGCCGCGAGATAGCCGACGCGGCCGCCGGGATCCGGTTCCCCGGGTGAGCGTCGCGTCCGCACGGACCGCTCGGGGACCGATGTCCGTCAGTCGTCGAGCGCGCGGATGTCGTCGATGATCTCGACCGCGTGGTCCTCGGGGGAGACGCCCTCGTAGGCCAGGACTACGGTGCCCTCGTCGTCGAGGACGTACGTGTTCCGGAACACGCCGTCGAAGGTGTTCCCGAACATCTGCTTCTCGCCGTAGGAGTCGTACGCGCTCGACACGGCGCCGTCGGGGTCCGAGAGGAGCGTGAAGGGGAGGTCGTACTCCGCGGCGAACGGTTCGAGGTCCGCGACGGGGTCGTCGCTGATCCCGACGACGGCGACGTCTTCCGCCTCGAACGCGTCCCACTCGTCGCGGAAGCTACACGCCTCGGCGGTGCAGCCGGGCGTGTCGGCGCGCGGGTAGAAGTACACCACCGTATGACCGGCCGCGGCCGGGTCGACGGTGACCGTCTCGCCGCGGTGGTCGGTGAGCGTGATCTCGGGTGCGGAGTCGCCCGGTTCGAGCATACGCATCGACGCGTCTCGAAGGGGTTAGGCGATTCGGTCCCTTTTTACCGGATACTCGCATCCTACCGGTATCGATGGCGTGGCAACCGACGCCGTACACGGCCCCGTTGCTCGTCGCGGCCGTCGCGTCGTTCGGGTTCGCCGTCTACGGGACCGCCAACCGGTCGCGCGGCGGGCACGCCCTCCTGTGGAGCTTCGTCGCCGTCGCGGGCGCCGCCGGCGTCTGGTCGCTGGCCTACGCGGCCCAGCTGTCGGCGACGACCCTCGGGCCCACGCTGTTTTTCAACCGCTTCGTCTGGCTCGGCTCCGCCGGCTTAGCGGTCGCGTGGCCCGCGTTCGTCTTCTCGTACGTCGACCGGACCGCGTGGCTCGGCCGGCGCCGGTTCGCGCTCCTCTGGGTCGTCCCCGTCGCGGTCGCGGCCGCCGTGTGGACGGCCGGCGTCGACCCGCTGTTCTACGCCGACCCCTCCCTCGTCGACGCCGGCGGGTACCGCGTCCTCAGCTACACGCCGACGCCGGCGCTGCTCGGCTTCGTCGGCTACACCTACACGGTCAACCTGTTCACGTTCATCGTCCTCGGATACGCGGCGGTCTCCCGCGACGGCGTGTTCCGCCGGCAGGCGGCCGTCCTCTTCCTCGCCGGCGTCGCGCCGCTGGCGCTCAGCGCGGCCGGCATCGCGGGCGTCGTCGGTCCCGACGCCGGGTTCATCGACTTCACCCCCATCGCCTTCAGCGGCACCTCGGCGCTTTTAGCGTGGGTCGTGTTCCGGTACCGCATCCTCGACGTCTCGCCGATCGCCCGCGACGCGGTGTTCGCGAACCTCTCGGACGGCGTCGTGGTCTGCGACGCCGACGGCCGCGTGGTCGACACCAACGACCCGGCGGAGGCGCTGTTCCCGGACGCCGAGCTCGGCGTCCGGGCCGACGACGCGTTCGACGACGTCCCCGCGGTCGCCGACGCGGTGACGGATCCGGCGGCCGACGACGAGTTCCGCGTGACGGTCAACGGCGACGACGCGCCGCGGTTCCTGACGGTCGACGTCCACGACATCACCGGGCCAGGGACGACCCGCGGGGGGACCGTCCTGCTGTTCCGCGACGTCACCGAGCGGGAGACGCTCCAGCGTCGCTACCGCGCGCTCATCGAGAAGTCGCCCAACGTGATCGCGGTCTGCGGCGAGGACGGGCTGCTCCGCTACGTGAGCCCGTCGATAGAGCGGCTGCTCGGCCACCGGCCGACGGAGATCGAGGGGCGACCGATCATCGACCTGGTCCACCCGGAGGACCGGCGCGAGGCGCAGCAGGCCTTCGAGCGCGCCTTCGACAGCGCCGAGCCGCAGTCGCTCACGCACCGGATCGCGCGCGCCGACGGGAGCTGGCGGCGGTTCGAGACGGTGATCGAGCGGCTGTTCGCCGACACGGGCGAGGTGGTCATCACCGCGACCGACGTGACGGACGCCCGACGGTACGAACAGCGGCTTCAGGTGTTGAACCGCGTGCTGCGGCACGACCTGAAGAACGACACTAACGTCATCGGCGGGTACGCGGACCTGCTCCGCGACCACGTCGACGAGGAGGGCGACCCGTACCTCGACATCATCGACCGGAAGGTGCGGACGCTGACGCACCTCAGCGACCAGGCCCGGGAGATCGACGTCGCGCTCCACAGCGACGCGGGGCGGGCCGAGATCGACCTCTCCGAGCTGGTCGAGCGGCTCTGCGAGTCGCTGTCGTCGTCGTTCCCCGAGGCGACGGTGACGGTGTCCGTCCCCGAGTCGGCCGTCGTCTCCGCGGACGAGCTCTTGGAGTCGGCGGTCCGGAACGTGCTGGAGAACGCCGTCGTCCACAACGACGGCGACGACCCGCGCGTCGAGGCGACGGTCGTCGCCGACGGCGACCGCTTCCGGCTCGACGTGGCCGACGACGGCCCGGGGATCCCGCCGGTCGAGCGGACGGTGTTCTCGGAGGCGCGGGAGACGGCGCTCGAACACGCGAGCGGGCTCGGACTCTGGCTCGTCCACTGGATCGTCACGGAGTCCGGCGGCGACATGGAGATCGACACGCGCGAGCCGACCGGCACGGTGGTCCGGATGTGGCTCCCGCGGGCCGCCGAGGAGAGGGAGTAGGCCCGGCCGCCGCCGCGGCGATCCCGCTCAGACGTGGACCCGGACGACGTGGCCGCCGCAGCCGCACTGCTCGACGTACTCTACGTTGACGGCGTCGCCGAACGCCGACTCCAGCGCCCCGAAGAGGTACTCCTCCGGGTGGCCGTGGTCGCCGTGTGCGACGAGGTTGACGTGGTTGCCCGCGGCCGTGTGCTCGACCGCGTCGACCGCCTGTCGCACGAGCAGGTCGCGGTCCGCGGCGTGTTCCGGGCCTTCGAGGTTCGCGGACCAGGAGTTCTCGTGGACGCGGTCGGTCACCGGGTCGGCGCCGTGGTCGTGTTCGTCGTCGGGGTCGGACGGTGTGCTCGCCATGTCTCGTCCGAGGCGCTCGGGCCCCGTCCGTCTTCGAGCGAACATGTTCGAGCGGCGTCCCGGCGCTCGACCGTCCCTCCCGAACGATTTCGGGAGGAGTTACATCACCGCGGACCCCGACGACCCACCCATGAGCCCCGATCCGTTCGACGACGCGGACGAGCGGCTGGACGCCCGCGAGATAGACGGCGAGCCGTTCGGCGACATCATGTCCGCGCTCGACGGCCTCGACGAGGGGGAGTCGCTCTGTCTGGTGAACGGCTTCGAGCCGGTGCCGCTGTACGACGTGCTCGCGGAGCGCGGGTTCGAACACGAGACGGCGAACCCGGCCGACGACGAGTGGCACGTCGAGATCACGCGCCCCTGAGCACCGGCCAACTGGTCGGTTCGGCTCTCGCGGCGTCGACCGCTGTCCGCAACCTCTTTGCGCGCGGTCGCCGAACCCGCGTCCATGAGTCACGGACCTCTGGACGAGGACGCGGTCGAGAGCTACCGCGAGGCCGGCGCGGTGCTGGTCGAGGCGATGAACGAGGCCCGCGAGATGGTCGAACCGGGCCGGACCCACCTCGAGGTCGCCGAGTGGACGGAGGACTTCGTCCGCGAGCAGGGGGCCGGTCTCGCCTTCCCGGTGAACATCAGCGTGGATCCGGAGGCGTCCCACGCCACCCCGAGCCGCGACGACGAGACGGAATTCGGCGAGGAGATGGTGTGTCTCGACGTCGGCGTCCACGTCGACGGCTACATCGCCGACGCCGCGGTGACGGTCGACCACACCGGCACTCCGGAGCTCGTCGAGGCCGCCGAGATGGCCCTGGAGGCCGCGCTCGACGAGGCCGGCCCGGGCGTCGAGGTCGGCGTCGTCGGGCAGGCGATCGAGGACGTGATCCGCGGGTACGGCTACACGCCGGTGCTCAACCTCTCCGGGCACGGCGTCGAGCGCTACGACGCCCACACCGGTCCCACGGTGCCGAACCGCGGCGTCGACCGCTCGGTCGAACTGGAGCCGGGCCAGGCGGTCGCGATCGAGCCGTTCGCCACCGACGGCCGCGGGAAGGTCGGCGAGGGGACCGACGAGGAGATCTTCGAACAGCAGGGCTCCGCGAGCGTCCGCGACCGGCGCGCCCGACAGGCCCTCGAAGAGATCGAGGGGTTCGACGACCTCCCGTTCGCGGCGCGGTGGCTGGAGACTGACCGCGCCGAGATGGCGCTGCGCCGCCTCAAGCAGGCGAACGCGATCAAGGGGTACCCCGTGCTGAAGGAGGACGACGACGCCTTAGTGAGCCAGGCGGAACACACCCTCCTCGTCACCGAGGACGGCGTCGAGGTGACGACCGCGGGAATCCACGGCTTCGACGACTGATGGACCGGATCTTCGCGCCGTGGCGGATCGAGTGGGTCGAGCGCGACGCCGACCCGATCGACGGCTGCCCGTTCTGCGTCCTGCCCGAGCGCGAGGACGCCCGCGAGGCGCGGATCGTGGCCCGGAGCGAGCGCAACTACGTCATCCTGAACAACGCGCCGTACAACCCCGGCCACGCGATGGTGATCCCCGACGAGCACGTCGATGACCCGACCGACCTCGACGACGCGACGCTCCTCGATCACGCGCGGCTGAAGGCGGCGACGCTCGCTGCCCTGCGCCGCGACCTCGACCCCGACGGCGTCAACACCGGGCAGAACCTCGGCGGCGACGCCGCCGGCGGCTCGATCGACCACCTCCACACCCACGTCGTCCCGCGCTGGAGCGGCGACACGAACTTCATGCCCGTCACCGGCGACACGAAGGTGATCGTGGAGGCGATAGAGCGCACCTACGACCACCTTCACGACGGGTTCGCGGCTGACGAGCACGTCGTCGATTCGGGGGACGCCGACGCGGGCGACGCGGTCGAACTCGACTTCGGCCTCGCGGTCGACGGCTGATCGCGGCCCGCGCGACCCGCTTTTCCCGACGCGTCAGTACACGAGTTCGCCCGAGATGAACTTCCGGGTGCGCTCGTTCTCGGGGTCCTCGAAGATGGCTTCGGTCGGACCGATCTCGGAGATGCCGTCGTCCAACAGCACCGCGACCCGGTCCGCGACGCGCTCGGCCTGATGCATGTCGTGGGTCGCGACGACGACGCCGATCCCTCGGTCGCGCGCCTCGCCGATCGCCTCCTCGATGACTGCCGTGTTCCGCGGGTCGAGGTCGGAGGTCGGCTCGTCGAGGAGAAGCACGTCCGGGTCGTACGCCAGCGCCCGGGCGAAGGAGACGCGCTGCGCCTCGCCGCCCGACAGCGAGTCGACGGGCTGGTCGATCTTGTCGGCCAGCCCCACGACCTCCAAGGACTCGTCGACCGCGTCTACGGCGCCGTTCAGCCGGAGGACCGAGGCGATCCGCTCGCTCCACGAGCGGCGGACCCGGAGCCCGTACTCGACGTTGCGGGCGACCGACCCCCCGAAGAGGCTCGCCTCTTGGAACACCATGCCGACGCGGCGGCGCAGCGCGAGCCGCTCCGCCTCGTCGACCGCCCACGCGTCGGTCCCGTCGAGCGTCACGGTCCCCTCGTCCGGCTCCAGCGAGAGCGCGAGCGTCCGCAGCAGCGTCGTCTTGCCGACGCCGGACGGACCGATGACCCCCACGACCTCGCCGGCCTCGACGTCGATCGAGAGGTCGCGGAACACGGGCTCGTCGCCGTACGCGTGGGACACCCCCGTCGCGCGGAGCATCAGCCCGTCACCTCCCGGCGCATCAGCCCGCCACCCCCCGGTCGCCGAAGCGGACGACGATCGCGTTGACGATCAACACGAGCGCGACGAGGACGGCGCCGAGCACCATGGCGGTCTCGTACTGCCCCTGCCGCGCCTCGAGTTGGATCGCCGTCGTCAGGGTGCGCGTCTTCGAGATGCCGTCCGCGCTCGTGATGTTCCCGCCGACGATCAGCACCGAGCCGACCTCGCTGATCGCGCGGCCGAACCCGGCCAGCACCGCGGTCGCGATCCCGTACCGCGCCTCCTTGATCACGACGAGCGCCACGTCGACGCGCGTCCCGCCGAGGACGCGGGCCGCGTCGCGGACCCCGTCGTCGACGCCGCTCACGGCCGCGAGGCTGATCGCCGTGATCGGCGGCGTCGCGAGGACGAACTGCGACATGATCATCGCCTCGCGGGTGAAGATCAGCTCCAGCGAGCCGAGCGGCCCCTGGTTCGAGACCGCGAACAGCACGACGAGCCCCACGACCACGCTGGGGAACCCCATCCCGGTGTTGACCACCGACTTCACGAACTCCTTCCCCGGGAACTCCGTGAGCCCGATGGCGACGGCGGCCGGCACGCTGACGAGCGTGCTCAGCGCCACCGCGGTCAGGCTCACGTACAGCGAGACGGCGATGACGCTCCCGACGTACCCGTCCCTGAACGAGACGCCGAAGAGCGACGCCGCGGGCCGCGCGGCGGCGTCGAGCAGCGCCGGGACCGACTGGACGGTCGCTTCGAACGGCACGGCTACTCGTCGTCGCTCTCGCTACTCCAACCCTCCGGAACGTACTGCTGGAAGTTCGGGTCCTCGGAGACGGCCTCCGGAAAGAACAGCTGCTCGCCGTTCACCTGGTACTCCGAGATGGCCTCCTGGACGCCCGGGCTGGTGATCCAGCCGATGTACGCCATCGCGAGGTCGTAGTTGGCGTTCTCGTGGACCCCGGGGTTGACCGCCATCACTCCGTACGGGTTCGAGAGGATCTCCGGCCCGTCCTCGATCGGTCCCTGGACGAGGATCGTGAGTTCGATCTCCGAGCGCTGCGAGATGAAGGTGCCGCGGTCGGAGAGCGTGTACGCGCCCTGCTGGTTGGCGATGTTCAGCGCCTCGCCCATCCCGGTGCCGGTCTCCTGGTACCAGTCGCCGCCGGGATCCGTGCCGGCCGCCTCCCAGAGGTTCAGTTCCTTCGTGTGCGTGCCGGACTCGTCGCCCCGGGAGACGAACGTCGCCTCCGCCTCGGCGATGGCGGTGAGCGCCTCGGTCGCGGAGCCCATGCCCTGAATTCCCGCCGGGTCGCTCTCGGGCCCGACGATCACGAAGTCGTTGAACATCAGGTCCCGGCGGTTGACCCCGTACCCGTTCCGCATGAACTCGTCTTCGAGCCCGCGGGCGTGGACCATCACGATGTCCGAGTCGCCGTTGCGGGCGGTCTCTAACGCCGCGCCGGTCCCCTGCGCGACGGCGTCGACGGTGACGCCGTACATCTCCTCGAAGTCCGTATGGATCTCGTCTAAGAGCCCGGTGTCGTACGTGCTCGTCGTCGTCGTGAGCGTCAGCGTCTCGCCCGCGACGCCGACCGACTCGGCGGCGTTCCCGCCGTCGTCGGTCCCGTTCCCGCCGCCGCCGTCGTCGCCGCTGGTCGACGAACAGCCCGCGGTGCTCGCGATCGCTCCGGCGCCCAGCGCGGCCACGAACCGCCTCCGTTGTATCGGCATAGATACAACGGTGGGTCGACGCCACATATAACTTCCGCGCTGCGACGGGCGACGGGGGCGGCGGGCGAAAACGCCATGACGGCCCGGGGGCATCCTCCGGGCATGGGAGAGCCGACCGAGGCCGGGCCGGACGCAGCGGCGGGACGCGGGCGGGCCGCGCTCATCGAGGACGGCGTCGAGTTCGACGGCCGCGACGCGGCGCTGCTGCGCGCGGTCGACGCGGCGGGGTCCGTCGCGGGCGCGGCCGCCGACCTGGGTCGCTCGCGCGCCCGCGCCCTCTCGCGGATCGAGGCCTTGGAGGAGGCCTACGGGACGCTCGTGGAGCGGCGCCGCGGCGGCGAGGGCGGCGGCGGGAGCCGGCTCGCCGCGTCCGGCCGCGCGCTCCTCGACCGCTACGACCGGCTCCAGGCCGTCCTCGCGGCGGCCGCGGCGGTCCCGGAGACGGTGCTCGACGGCACCGTGACGGCCGTCGACGGCGAGCTCGCGGTCGTCGACACCGCGGTCGGGGAACTGTCCGGGCTTCACGGGGGAACGGGGGACGACGAGGGCGGCGGGAGCGAGAGCGGCGGCGTCGGGGACGGCGACGGGAGCGGAGTGTCCGTCGGCGACGCGGTCCAGGTCCGGATCGGCGCCGACGCCGTCACGGTCAACGACGCGGCCGACGCGGTGGACCCCGACGCGACGAGCGCCCGGAACCGCCTCGCCGGCCGCGTCTCGCGCGTCGATCCCGGCGAGACGGTGTCGACGGTCCGGATCGCGGTCGGGGTGGCCGAGGGCTCCGACGACGTCGAGGTGGCCGCGCTGATCACCGCCGAGAGCATCGAGCGGCTCGGCCTCGCTCCCGGCGACCCGGTGTCGATCCGCTGGAAGGCGACCGCGACGCGGCTGGTGGCGCACGCGGCGTGACGCCGTCCGGTGGGTCTGCGTGTCGGCGTGGTCGTCCGTTTCGGTGAGGTCGGTCCGCCCGCCGAGGCGTGGGAACCGCTCTCGCGCAAGCGAACGGTTTTTGCGTCGACCGACGGGAAGAGTGGTATGGACGAGGACACCCCCGAGGGGGCGACGCCGGGCGGCGACGGGCGCGGGTCCGACCCCGCCCCCGGGCCGTCGACGGCCCCCCGGACCGACGGCGGGACCGAGCGCGCGGACGAGCCGACCGAGGACGTCGCGCTCGACCCGTGGGGGTCGGCGTCGGTCGGGGACTACGCGGACCTGTTCGAGGAGTTCGGCATCGAGGCGTTCGACGAGGTCGCCGACGAGGTCCCGGACCCGCACTACCTGATGCGCCGCGGCGTCATCTTCGGCCACCGCGAGTACGACGCGGTCGCCGAGGCGATGGCGAACGACGAGCCGTTCGCGGCGCTGTCCGGGTTCATGCCCACCGGCGACCCGCACATCGGCCACAAGCTCGTGTTCGACGAGATCATCTGGCATCAGGAGATGGGCGGGGACGCGTTCGGCCTCATCGCCGACCTCGAAGCCCACTCGGCGCGCGGCATGTCGTGGGACGAGATCGACGAGCACGCGCGCAACTACCTCCTCTCGCTGCTCGCGCTCGGCTTCGACGCGGAGGCGGGCGAGATCTACCGCCAGTCGGACAACCGTGAGGTCCAGGACCTCGGCTTCGAACTGGGCTCGAAGGCGAACTTCTCGGAGTTCGAGGCGATCTACGGCTTCGACGGCGAGACGAACATCTCCCACATGCAGAGCGTGATCACCCAGACGGCGGACATCCTCTACCCCCAGCTCGTCGACGAGCCGAAGCCCACGGTGATCCCGGTCGGCCCGGACCAGGACCCCCACGTCCGGCTCACCCGGGACCTGGCGACCCGCGTGCGCTACTTCAAGGTGACCGAGGCGTTCGCCTCCTTCGAGCTGGACGACGACGAGCGGCAGCTGGTCCGGGCCGCCTACGACGCGCTCGCGGCCGGGAGCGCGGACGACGGCGACGACCCCGACGTGCGCTGCGAGGACGCGGCCGAGTGGCTCGCGGACTACGAGCCGCCGGAGTCGGACCGCGAGAGCGTCGACCTCGCGGCCGCGAAGGCGACCGCGCTCGACAAGCTCGAAGCCGGCGGGAAGGAGCCGCTCCGCCCTCGCGTCCGGTTCTTCGACCGCAACGCCACCGACGAGGCGTTCGAGGCGCTGATCGAGGCGGTCGACGGCGAGAAGCGCGTGTTCGAGGGCCACGTCGACGCCTTCGACCTCACTCGCGGCGAGGCCGAGTCGGTCGCCCGGGAGGTCGAGATCGACCACGACGGGTTCGGCTTCCGGCAGCCCTCCTCGATCTACCACCGGTTCATGACCGGGCTCACCGGCGGGAAGATGTCCTCGTCGATCCCGGCGAGCCACATCTCGCTGCTCGACGACCCCGGGGACGGCTACGACAAGGTGAAGGCGGCGACGACCGGCGGCCGCGACACCGCCGAGGAGCAGCGCGAGCTCGGCGGCGAGGCCGACGAGTGCCCCGTCTATGAGCTGTACGCCTACCTGCTCGCGGGCGACGACGACGAGCTGACCAAGGAGGTGTACTCGGAGTGCGTCAACGGCGAGCGCCTCTGTGGCGGCTGTAAGGAGCAGGCCGCCGAGCTGATGCGCGAGTTCCTCGCAGACCACCAGGAGAAGCGCGAGGAGGCCGAGGAACTGCTTGAGAACCTCGACATCGACCTCGACTCCGACCGGCGCGGCACGGGCGGCGAGCACTGAGGCGTCTCCGCCGAGTCGCGAGCCGATTCTCACACATTTCATTCATAAATGAACGGCGCGGTCGGCGCGTGCCGCTGAGCGCCGCAGCGCGGCGCGAACCGCACGCGCGAGGTCGCCGGCGCGTAGCGCCGGCTGCCAGAGGGACCTTCGGTCCCTCGCTGGAGTCAGTCGCCGGAGCGAAGCGGAGGCGACTGACGAGGCTGGGGAGGCGTGAGGTGCCGTGCGGGGTGGGACTTTGGCGGCGTTCTCCGCCGATCCGGATTCGGCTACGTATCAGTGCCAGCGATCGACTTACAGCTCGTTTTTCACGTACACGCCCAGCAGCCCGCCGAGGGCGCTCAACACCACGCTGTAGGCGACGCCGCCCAACACGATCAGGGCGGCGACCAGGAACACGCCGCCGGCCGCGAGACCGGCTTCGAGCGGGAACCCGAAGAGGCCCAGGAACGGGAGAACCACCAGCGCGAGCAGCAGCAGTCCGACGATCGGGATCGACGCGATCGCGCCCGAGAGCGCGCCGACCCGGAGCCCGTCGTCGCCGTTCAGGTACCCGGCGACAGCGCCGCCGAGGAGGGGTGAGATGCCGGTGAACGAGAGGAGGGCCGACGCGATCGCGCCGACGACCGCGTTGAGGAGGGCGTTGTCCGTGTCCATGTGCGGTCGGACTCCCGGAGACGGCATACGTCTTGTGGAGGCCGACGGGCGAGGCGATGGTTTATGAGGCGGGCGCCACCTCTCACGGGTATGAGCGAGGAGGAGACGATCCACGTCGCGGACGTCAGCGAGGGGATCGGCGGCGACGCGACGGCGGAGCCGGGAGCGCCGGTGGAGCTCCCGGTGGTCGACGTGCTCACCGGCCGCTCGTTTATCACGGGCAAAAGCGGGTCCGGGAAGAGCAACACCGCGAGCGTCGTCATCGAGAACCTGCTCGACAACGGGTTCCCCGTGATGATCGTCGACACGGACGGGGAGTACTACGGCCTGAAAGAGGAGTACGAGATCCTCCACGCCGGCGCCGACGAGGAGTGCGACATCGTCGTCTCCCCCGAGCACGCCGAGAAGCTCGCGACGCTCGCGCTCGACCAGAACGTCCCGATCATCTTGGACGTCTCCGGCTACCTCGAAGAGGAGACCGCAAACGAGCTCCTCTTGGCGGTCGTCAGACAACTGTTCGCCAAGGAGAAGCGGATGAAGAAGCCCTTCCTCCTCGTCATTGAGGAGTGCCACGAGTACATCCCCGAGGGCGGCGGGATGGACGAGACGGGGAAGATGCTGATCAAGGTTGGCAAGCGCGGCCGGAAACACGGCCTCGGCATCGTCGGCATCAGCCAGCGCCCCGCCGACGTCAAGAAGGACTTCATCACCCAGTGCGACTGGCTCTGCTGGCACCGGCTCACGTGGGACAACGACACGAAGGTGGTCGGGCGCATCCTCGGGTCGAAGTACGCGAGCGCGGTGGAGGACTTGGGCGACGGCGAGGCCTTCCTCATGACCGACTGGGACGAGTCGATCCGCCGGATCCAGTTCCACCGCAAGGAGACGTTCGACGCGGGCGCGACCCCCGGGCTCGACGACTTCGAGCGCCCCGAGCTGAAGTCCGTCTCCAGCGACCTCGTCGGCGAGCTCCAGTCGATCTCCGACGAGAAGGAGCGCCGCGAGTCCGAGATAGCCGACCTCAAACAGGAGCTGGAGAAGAAGGACCGCCGGATCGCCGACCTCGAACGCGAGCTGGAGGAGGCCCGCGACCTGAGCGACATGGCCGACCAGTTCGCGCAGGCGCTCCTCGGCAAGGCCGAAGCGCCGTACCGGGGCGGCGGCGGCCGGGCCCGGGTCGGCGCCGAGCGCTCAGCCGGCAAGACAGACGACGGCGAAGACGAGCAGTCCGTACTCAAGTCGTACGACGAGGCGGTCGCCGCCACGAAGGGCGACGACGAGCCCGCGAGCGAGGCGGCGCCCTCCGCCGACGGCGGCGCCGAGGGAGACGCGGAGTCGGCCGCGTCCGCCGACGGCGCTTCGTCGGATCCGGACGCCGCGGCCGCAGACGGCGACGCCGCGGACGCCGAACCCGCGGCCGAGTCCGACCCCGCCCCGCCGGACGACGTCGACCCGGTCACCCGCGACGACGTGGCCGAGAGCGCGCTCCGGTTCGACGACGCGATCGAGCTCGGCACCCGGGAGGCGGTGATCGAGGAGCTGCGCTCGCGGATCGAGGCGCTCCCGGAGCTCTCGCGCGGCATGCTCCGCCACTACCGCCGCGAGGGCGCCAGCGACCCCGTCGCGGCCCACATCGACGCCGGCGGCGACGGCGACTCCGGGCACGCCTACAGCCGCCACCGGCCGATCCGGCGGGCGGGGCTCATCCGCCACGCCGGCCGCGGCCACTACGCGTACGCGGTCCCGGACCTCGTCCGCGAGGCGTACGCCGACCGCCTCGACGAGGCGCAGGTCCGCGAGATCGTCCGCGCGGTCGAGACCGCCTTCGTCCCCCCCGCCGAACTGAGCTATCCGCCGGACGCCGATCCGGCCGAGGTCGGGGAAGGGGCGGCCGCCGACCGCGCCGACGGTGCGGCCGCCCGAGACGGCCCCGACGCGGTACCCGGGGAGGCCGAAGGGGTCGGCACCGACGCCGACGCGACCGACGCCGACGGAGAGGCGGCGGCCGAGGCCGGCGAGGCCGCAGAGTCGGAGCGGGCCGAGGCGCCGACCGACGGCGGGCTGAGCGACGCCGCGCGGCGGTTCGCCGAGCGGTCCGAGCGCTGAGGCCGGCCGGTCGACGCGACGGGTACGACCCAGGAGGCCGCGGTGTAGGGGGTCAGAACGGCAGCGAGAGGTGTTCGCTCGGCACCGCGTTCCGCGCCGTCACCTGCGGGTCGACCACCTGACTGACCTCCAGGCCGCCGACGAGGCTGGAGAAGAGGTACGCCTCGGTGCGCGAGAACCCGTGGTGGTGCGAAAGCAGGTCCAGCATGTCGGCGTTCGCCAGCTCGACGGCCGCCTCCATCGTCTCGGCGCTCGCGACCGTCTTCACGGCGTCGCCGGTGTCGAGGAGGGGACGGGCGGGCGAGACGGCGGGGTCCTCGATCACCGACAGCGTCGCGTCGACCTCGACCGCTATCTCGGCGCCCGTCCCGCACATCTCCCCGTCCGCCATCGCGGCCTTCGCGTCGCCCAGCGCCAGCATCGCCCCCTCCTGGAAGACGGGGAAGTAGACGGTCGTCCCGCCGGTCACGTCGGTCGTGTCGAGGTTCCCGCCGTGGTCGTCGGGCGTGAGCGTCGAGACCGTTTCCCCGTCCGTGGCGACGCCGATCGTCCCGATCACGGGCTCGATCGACACGTCGATCCCCTCGAAGTCGACCGTCTCCGCGTCGTCGTCGACCTCGGTGATCCGCGTCGCCGGGTGGTCGATCTCCGGGTCGTCCTGGAGGAGTCCGAACCCGGGGGCGGTGAGCACCCGGCCGCGGTCCTCCGCGACGCGCACATCTTCTATCTCGACCGCGAGGACGTCGCCCGGGCTCGCGCCGGCCACGGCGATCGGCCCCGTCGCGGCGTTGACTTCCTCCGGGATCGCGTCGAGCAGGTCGTCGGCTTCCTGGATCGCGCCGTTCAGACTGTCGACCGTCTCGATCGTCAGCGACTCGCCGTCCGCGGCCTCGTAGACCGGGTCCATCTCCGGACCGAACTCGTACACGTGGCCGTCGCGGTGTGAGACGACTTCTCGTGACATCGGCTCTCGCTCCGGGCGGCGGAACCAAAAACCTCCGCCGCGGACGGACGGGGCCGCCCGGTCAGTCCTCCGGGTCGACCCCGCGCGCGGCGTCGCGGTCGAGCAGCGGCGAGTCGGGGTTCGCGCACTCCGGCCGGCCGCACACGCCCGCGTCGGCGCCGGCGCGCTCGACGCCGCCGGCCAGCGACTCGATCTCCCACGCGACCGCGTGGCCGGTCGAGCGCTCGTGTTCGCTCACGGCCGTCCGCGCCCGCCGGAGGGAGTCGAACGCCTCCTCGTACGAACAGTCGTCACAGCGGACGGTCGTCGCCATACCGGTCGTGCGGCCTCGAACGGCGTAACCCCACCGGTCCGCGTCGCCGTTGCGGTTGCGGTCGTCAGTCGGGACGCGCCCCGCCTCAGCTCTCGACCGCGGCGCGCTCGGGGCGGTCGTACTTCTCCTCGAACTCGCCGATGAGCTGGCCCATCTTCGCGTACCAGTCGTTGAGCATCCGCTGCATGTCGTCGGCGATCTGCGACGGGTCGGTCGGCCGGTACACGTGGTAGTATCCCCCCTGCTCGTAGTTGATCTGCTCCTTCTGGATGAAGCCGGCCTTGAGGAGCCGCTGGACCGCGCGGTAGGCCGTGGAGCGCTCCCGGTCGACGCGCTCGGCCACCTCGTCGATCGTGAGCGCCTCGTCGGCCGAGACGAGCGCCTGGTAACAGTCCTTGTCCAACTGCTTCAGGCCGTGGAAACACTCGAGCAACCCCTCGCACTCCATGTCCCGCTGGAGCTGTTCGGACATCGAATCGGGCATTTTACGTCGTAGGTAAGGCGTTCCGCCGCTAAAAGTGTTGTGTGTGGGACATACAATTCCGCGCACTCCGCCGCCGAGCGTCGAACGCGACCCGGCCGAGGAGTCGCTACTCGTCGGCGCCGGCGTCGCCGTCGGCCTCGTCGTCGGCGTCCGCCTCGTCGTCGGCGTCGAGGCCGGCCGCTTCGAACGCGGTCTCGACCTCCTCGACCGGCACCGTCCGGAAGCCGTCGGCCTCGGTCACGGTCGCGACCGCGAGGTCGGCGGGCTCGAACTCGTCGTCGTGAGCGGCCAGCGCCGCGACCGCGAGTTCGATGCCCTCCGCGAGCGAGAGGTCGTCGCGCCACTCGTCTTCGAGGTGACCCTGGATATCCTGCCGACCGCCGCCGATGACGGTCGCCTTCCACTCGTTCGGCGTGCCCGAGGGGTCGGCCGCGAACAGGCGCGGCTCGCCGTCGTCGATGCCGCCGATGAGGAGGGCGGCGCCGTAGGGGCGCGTGCCGCCGCGCTGGGTGTTCTCCTGGATGTGGTCGGTGACGAACTTCGTCAGCGTCTCGACACCGACGGGCTCGCCGTAGCGCAGGCGGTTCCCCTGCGACTGGCGGCGCGCGAGGTCGATCAGCTGGCGGGCGTCGGCGACGTGGCCGGCGCTCGCGGTCCCGACGTGGTCGTCGAGCTTGTGGAGCTTCTCGATGCTCTCGGCCTCCATCAGCGACGAGGAGGGGCGGGACATCGCGACGAACACGACGCCGTCGGTCGTCCGGACGCCGACGCTCGGCGCGCCGCGCGAGACCGCCTCGCGGGCGTACTCGACCTGGTAGATGCGCCCGTCCGGCGAGAACAGCGACGTGCCGCGGTCGTACGCCTGCTGGTCGTTGTTCCCCATCATCGCCCATCACCCGCTCGCGCGGTGTCGCGTTCGCTCATTACCGTTACTTACGTCGGGCCGTTGAAAAAGCATCCGTAACCGGTACGTCTCGGAGGCCGCCGAAACCGCGGGCCGGGCGGCGCGGGCCTCGCCTCCGTCGCCGACGGATATATCCACGGGGATCGCTTAGGGAGTATGACATTGACTCGAACACCATCCACGGCCGCGCTACTGGCCGCCGTGATCCTTCTCGCGACGATCGGGGGGGCCTTCGCGGCGGGCGGCGCGGCGGCGGTCCCGGACGCGCGGATCACCGTCGGCGAGGTGGGGGTCTCCCCGAGCGACCCGACCGTCGGGGAGCGGACGGCGCTGAACGTCACCGTCTCGAACTCCGGCGGCAGCGACGCGGCGGCGAACGTCACGACGGTCCGCGTCCGGAACGCCGACGGCGACGTGCTCGACAGCGTCTCGGGCGTCGGCGCGCTCTCCGCCGGCGACTCGCTCGACGCGACGCTGTGGACGTCGTTCGACGAGCCGGGCGCGAAGCGGCTCACCGTCGAGGCGGTCGCGAACCAGTCGACGACCGGCGAGTTCGTGACCGTCAGCCGCGATACCGTGGTCGAGGTCCGGCCGACACAGGTCGCGCTCGACCTTCGGACCCGCGCGCTCGACCCCGAGGACCTCCAGAGCGACGACGGGAGCGAGAGCTCGGCCGGCGACCTCGGCGTCGGCGGCATTCAGGGCATCTTCGGCGGTGGCGGCGGCCTCGACACCGGCGACGCGAGCGGCCAGGGCGACGCGCCGCCGGTCGCCGACTCGCCCGTCGAGGTGACGGTGGTCAACACCGGCACGACGACCGCCGACCGGGTGAGCCTCCGCGCGGTCGGGACCGCGGTCGACGGCGACGAGCGGACCGTCTCGGTCGGCCCGTTCGTCGTCGAGGACGTGGCGCCCGGCGAGGAGCGGCGGGTGATCGTCGACCTCGGCCCGCTCGACCGGCGGTCGGAGGTGACGGTCACCGCCGCCTTCCGCGCCGACACGGACCGGTTCGACGACCGCGGCGCCGACCGCGCCGCCGAGTCGACGGTGACGTACCCGGTCCGCGAGGCCGCGCCGACCGTCACCGACGCGACCGTGCGCGAGACCGCCGACGGCGTCGTCGTCGACGCGAACCTCGGCAACGCTGGCGGCGGCGAGATGACCGGCGCGGTCGTCTCGGTCGGCGACGCGCCGGGCGTCGAGCCGACCGCCGCGGGCGGCGAGTACTTCGTCGGCACCCTCGGCGCGAGCGACTTCGTCGGGTTCGACCTGACGACCGCGGTGAACGCCTCCGTCGCCGACGAGATACCGATCCGCGTCACCTACACCGAGCGTGGCGTCCGGTACACGGAGACCCTGACGGTGGCGGCGCCCGAGGCCGACGACGACGGGGAGAGCGGCGGCACGCTCGGTCGGATCGGCGTCGGCGGCGTGGGCGCCGCGGGCGCGGTCGCGAGCGGCCTCGCGCTCGTCGGCCTGGCCGGCGCGGTCGGCCTCGCGGTCAGGACCGGACGGATCGGCGGGTCGACGGGGCGGCGACGCGGCGGGTCGGCGCCGTGAACGGCGACGCCGCGGCCGACACACCGAGCGACGCCGTAGACGCTGCCGGTGCGGTCGATCGAACGACGGATCCCGTAGGAGACGGCGAGTTCGGCGTCGCGCTGCGGGACGTGGTGAAGCGCTACCCGAGCGGCGGCGGCGAGCCGGTCGTCGCGCTCGATCACGTCGACTTCGCGGTCCGGCCCGGCGAGTTCGTCGCGGTCGTCGGCCCCAGCGGCTCCGGGAAGTCGACGCTGCTGAACGTGCTCGGCCTGCTCGACGACCCCACCGCGGGCCGGCGCCTGCTGAACGGGACCGACGTGACGAACCTCTCCGTCGCCGAGCGGACCCGGGCCCGCAAGGAGTCGATCGGGTTCGTCTTCCAGGACTTCCACCTGCTCCCGACGCTGACCGCCGTCGAGAACGTCGCGATGCCGACCGCGTTCGACCCCGGCGACGCGAGCGGCCGGGCGGCCGACCTGCTCGCGCGGTTCGGGCTCGGCGACCGGCTCGACCACGAGCCGAGCGAGCTCTCCGGCGGGCAGAAGCAGCGCGTCGCCATCGCCCGCGCGCTGATCAACGAGCCCGCCGTGCTCCTCGCGGACGAGCCCACGGGGAACCTCGACACCGAGACGGGGGAGTCGATCCTCGCGGAGTTCGGGCGCGTCAAGGCCGAGGGGGTCGCCGTCGTCGCGGTCACGCACGACCCGCTCGTCGAGGAGTACGCCGACCGCGTCGTCGACCTCACCGACGGCGTGCTGACCGGCGGATTGCCGACCGACGGGCTGCCGGAGGGTGAGACGGGGGACGACCGATGAGCGAGGGCGACGGACGAGCGGCGAGCGGGCCCGCCGGCTGGCTCCGCGGCTGGCGCCCCGCGGTGTCGATGGCGTCGCGGAACCTGCGGCGCAACCGCGTTCGGACGGTGCTGGCGGTGTTAGGCGTCTGTATCGGCGTGCTCGCGGTCGCCGCGCTCGGCATCTTCGGGAACGTGCTGGCGCTCGGCGCCGACGACGCCATCGGGGACATCGGCACGCAGGTCGTCGTCTCGCCGAACAACGACGCGGGGGTGGAGTCGCTGTCGGACGCGGACGTGGCCTCCATCCGGCGCGCGGTCGGCGAGCCCGCGGTCGTCCCGCTGTACTCCGACAGCGCCACGGTCGCGCGGCAGGGCGAGCAGACGTTCGCGACCGTGTACGGGATCGAGGAGCCCGCGCTGGCGTACGAGGCCGCCGAAGGACGGCTCCCTGAGCGGCACCGGCAGGGGGCGATCCTCGGCGCGGGCATCGCCGCGGACCTCGACGCCGGCGCGGGCGACACCGTCGAGATCGCGGGCTCGCAGGTCCGGGTGATCGCGGTGCTGGTCGAGAGTCAGACGTTCAGCCCGGTGGCGCCCGACGACGCCGTCTTCCTCCCCGAGTCGGCGTTCTCGGCCGACGGCTACGCGCAGGCGCTCGTCATCTCCGACTCCGGCGCCGAGGCGCGCGCGGCCGCCGACGCCATCCGCGAGGAGGTGAACGCCCGCGAGGAGCGCGTGGACCTGTTCGAACTGGCCGCCCTCGTCGACGAGATCAACGAGTTCTTCGACCTGCTCTCGACGTTCCTGCTCGGGCTCGGCGCCATCTCGCTGGTCGTCGCCGGCGTCTCGATCCTCAATGTCATGCTGATGAGCACCGTCGAGCGCCGGCAGGAGATCGGCGTGATGCGCGCGGTCGGCGTCGCCCGGCGCGACGTGTTGCGCGTCCTGCTCGCGGAGGCCGGCCTGATCGGCGCGGCCGGCGCCGCGGCCGGCACCCTCCTCACCGTCCTGCTAGTCGCCGGGCTCGTCCTCGCGACGCCGGCCGTCGACGCCGCGCTCGTGATCGACCCGACGAACGGCTACTACCTCCTGCTCGCGCTCGTGTTCGGCGTGGGCGTCGGGATCGTCAGCGGCGCGTATCCGGCGTGGAAGGCGGCCAACGAGCGCCCGGTCGAGGCGCTGCGGAACTGAGGCGGCCGAGAGACCGACCCGCCCGGAGCTACCTGGCGTTCGAACGGCGCTCTGGTTCGCGCCGCCGCAGTTCAACTGAAAAAAACCGCTGTGTAGTCGGAACGTCCGTCTAAACGCCGCGGCCCTGGAGCTTCTCCTCTTCCTTCATGTCCTCGTTGGACTGGCCCTTCATCCCCTTGCCCGTGCCGCTCGCGATCCGGGCGAGCTCGTCGGGGTCGTCCCAGTTGTTGACGGCCTCGACGATGGCGGTGCCCATCGCCTCGGGGTCCTCCGCGCCGAAGATGCCAGAGCCGACGAAGATGCCGTCGCAGCCGTGGTACATCATCAGCGCGGCGTCGGCGGGCGTCGCGATGCCGCCGGCCGCGAAGTTGACGACCGGGAGGCGGCCGGCCTCGGCGGTCTCGTGGACGAGGTCGCGGGGGGCGCCGTGCTCGCGGGCCCACTTCTCGCGCTCCTCGTAGTTGAGGCCGCTGAGCGTCCGGATCTGGTTCTTGATGGTGCGCTGGTGTTTGACGGCCTGGTTCACGTCGCCCGTGCCGGCCTCGCCCTTCGTCCGGATCATCGCCGCGCCCTCGCGGATGCGGCGCAGCGCCTCGGGGAGGTTCCGGGCGCCGCAGACGAACGGCGACGTGAAGTCGCGCTTGTCGGTGTGGTACTCGTCGTCGGCGGGCGTCAGGACCTCCGACTCGTCGATCATGTCGACGCCGAGCGACTCCAGGATCTCCGCCTCCTTCCGGTGGCCGATCCGGGACTTGCCCATCACCGGGATCGACACCTCGTCGATGATCTCCGGGACGCGCTCGGGGTCGGGCATCCGCGCGACGCCGCCGCGCTTGCGGATGTCCGCCGGGACGTGTTCGAGGACCATCACGGCGACCGCGCCGGCGTCCTCCGCGATGCGGGCCTGCTCGCGGTTGACGACGTCCATGATCACGCCGCCCTTCTGCATCTGTGCGAAGCCGCGCTTGACCAGCTCGGTCCCGCGCTTCAGTTCCTCCAGATCCGTGGCCTCTGGCATGGATATCGGTTGGGGCGCCGGACACTTAACGGGTCGCTTTCGGGTGGATGGACCGGTCGAAACCCCCGTTCACGGGTCGCCCGATCGCCCCGCCGCCCGACCACCGCAACCGCGAAGTCCCCCGCCGTCCAAGCCGCGGCCGTGACCACGGGAGCCATCCTCGCCGGCGGCCGCTCGACGCGCTTCGGCGACGCCGATAAGGCCGTCGCGCCTATCGCCGGCGTGCCGATGATCCGGCGCGTCGCGGACCGGATCGTGGGGACCGACGACCCGGTGCCGCCCGGCGCCGACCGCGCGAGCGGCGGCGACCCGGTCGTCGACGAACTCGTCGTCAACTGCCGCCCCGACCAGCGCGAGGTGATCGCCGAGGCCCTGTCGGGGACCCCGCTCCCCGTCCGCTGGGCGCTCGACGAGGAGCCCGACCTGGGCCCGCTGGCGGGCATCCGGAACGCCTGCCGCGCGGCGACCGACCGGTACGCCGCCATCGTCGCCTGCGACATGCCGTTCGTCGACCCGTCGTTCCTCGCGGCGCTGCGCGAACTGGCCGCGGACCCCGGCGTCGACGCGGCGGTGCCGCGGCTCGACGACCGCTGGTACCAGACGACGCAGGCCGTCTACGCGGCCGAACCGGCCGCGGACGCCTGCGACCGCGCGCTCGACCGCGGCGACCGGAAGGTGCTCGCGATGGTGGACCGGGTGAACGAGACGGTCGTCGACGACGCGGCGATCCGGTCGCTGACGACCGACCGCACCTTCACGAACGTCAACACGCGGGCCGAGCGCGACGAGGCGGAGCGGGCGGTCGCCGCGGCGCTCGGCGCGGAGTGAGCCGCGGCGTCTCCGTCGCGGTCGCGGACCGCCGCGATCGGGGGTCGCCGCGGGGCGCGCTCCGCGTCACTCCTTCAGGACCTCGTACGCCTCGTTGAGCTCCTTGAAGTCGTCCTCGTCGCCGTCCTCGCCGTCCGGGTGGAGCCGCTTCGCGCGCTCGCGGTACCGCCGCCGGACCGCCTCGCTGTCGGCCGTGCGGTCGAGCCCGAGCGTCTCGTACGCCTCGCGCTCGGTCATCCGGTCGGCGGCGGGCGCGCGGTCGCGGGGGTCGCGGGCCCCGCCCGGTCCGCGAGCGCCCCCTCGCCGCCCGGTCGCGCCGCGACCGCCGTCGGTGCCGGCGGCGCGGTACGCGCGCTCCCGGTTGGCCTCGGCGCGGGCGCGCTGCCTGGCGCGCTGGCGCTCCGTCGGGCCCGCCGCCTCGGCCGACCGCCGGGCCTGGTCGTGGAGGCGCCCGGTGGCGTGGTACCAGAGGAAGTAGGAGACGGCGCCGAACGGCAGCGCCAGCGCCAGCGCGATCGGGTGGAGGACGATCCCGGCGATCACGAGCAGCGCCGTCATGCCGACGAACGCCCCGGCGAGCCCCACGACGATCGTTCGGTTCGTCACGGCCGTATTCGGGGGCGGAGGACCGTAAGGCTCTCGCCGCCGGCGGGGGCTCGACCGGGGCGGTCCGCGCCGCTCCGCACCGTTTATGCCCGCGGCCGCCCGGACACGGGGTATGGAACCGGCGGACCGAGAGACGGCCACGGGGCTGCCGCCCGGGATCGCGGCCGCCCGCGAAGAGCTCACGCCGATGCTCTCGCAGTACGCCGACCTCTGTGCCGCCCACGAGGACGCCCTGGTGCTGTTCCAGGTCGGCGACTTCTACGAGGCGTTCTGCGAGGCGGCCGAGACCGTCGCGCGCGTCTGCGAGGTGACGCTGACGGAGCGGTCCGACTCGACGGGCGACTACCCGATGGCCGGGATCCCGATCGACAACGCCGCGCCGTACCTCGAATCGCTGCTCGACGCGGGCTACCGCGTCGCGCTCGGCGATCAGGTCGAGGACGCCGAGCAGGCGTCCGGCCTCGTCGACCGCGCGGTCACCGAGGTGATCACGCCCGGCACCGTCGTCGAGGACGACCTGCTCGAATCGGGGACGACGAACTACGTGGCGGCGGTGGTGGCCGACGGGGGCGGCGGGGGCGACGCGGTGGCCGACCCCTCCTCCGAGACCGTCGGCCTCGCCGCCGTCGACGTCTCGACCGGCGAGTGCCTCGTCACCTCGGGCGACCGGGACGCGGTCGCGGGCGAGTTAGACCGGATCGCGCCGGCGGAGCTCATCGCCGGCCCGGACGCCCCCGCGTTCGACCCCGCGGACGCGGAGCGCGGGTGGACGACTCACGAGTACGACGACGGCGCGTTCGACCGGCGTCGGGCGGCCGAGCGCCTGGAGCCGTACCTCCCGGCGCCCGAGCGGCGCTTCGACGCGGACGCGGAGCTGCGGGCGGCCGGCGCGGTGCTGGCGTACGCCGAGTACACCCAGGGCGACGACGGCCCGCTCGGGTACGTCACCCGGATCCGGCGGTACGACCCCCGCGACCGGCTCCGGCTCGACGCGGCCGCCCAGCGCAGCCTGGAGCTGTTCGAGAACCGCGGGCTGGGCGCGAGCGACACGCTGTTCGACGCGCTCGACGAGACGAACTGCGCGCTCGGCCGGCGGTGCCTAGAGCGCTGGCTCCGGCGCCCGCTCGTCGACGCCGACGCGATCCGGAGCCGCCACGACGCGGTCGGCGAGCTCGCGGACCGGAGCCTCGCCCGCGAGGGGGTCGCCGACGCGCTCGCGACCGCCTACGACCTCGAACGGCTGGTGAGCCGCGTCTCGCGGGGGCGGGCCGACGCCCGCGACCTGCGCTCGCTCCACCGGACGCTCGCGGTCGTCCCCGAGCTGAAGGCGACGCTCGCGGGGGCGGACGAGGGGAACGAGACGGGGGGCGACGCCGACGGGGTGGCCGACGCGGACGCCGACGGCCACGCACTCCCCCGCACCGACCACCTCGGCGACCTCCGCGACCGGCTCGACGAGCTGCGCGAGGTCCGCGACCTGATCGACGCGGCGATCGCGGCCGACCCGCCCCAGGAGATCACCGAGGGCGGCGTGATCCGCGAGGGGTTCGACGACGACCTCGACGACCTGCGCGCCACCGAGCGCGCGGGGCGCGAGTGGGTCGCCGACCTAGAGGCGAGCGAGCGCGAGCGCACCGGGATCGACTCGCTGTCGGTCGGCCACAACCAGGTCCACGGCTACTACATCGAGGTGACCGACGCGAACCTCGACCGCGTCCCCGACGACTACCGGCGCCGGCAGACGCTGAAGAACAGCGAGCGCTACGTCACCCCGGAGCTGAAGGAGCGCGAGGAGGAGATCGTCGGCGCCGCGGAGCGCGCGGACGCCCTGGAGTACGAGCTGTTCGTCGACGTCCGCGAGCGCGTCGCGAGCGAGACCGAGCGGATCCAGGGGCTCGCGGACGCGCTCGCCGAGCTCGACGCCCTAACCTCGCTCGCGACGGTCGCGGTCGAGGGCGACTACGTCCGGCCCGAACTGCGCGCGGACCCGGACGCCGGCGTCGCGATCGAAGGGGGCAGACACCCGGTCGTCGAGCGGACCGAGGACTCCTTCGTCCCCAACGACGCCGACCTCCCGCGCGGCTCGGTCGCCGTGATCACGGGGCCGAACATGAGCGGGAAGTCGACGTACATGCGGTCGGTCGCGCTCGCGGTCGTGCTCGCGCAGACGGGGTCGTTCGTCCCCGCGCAGGCGGCGTCGCTCCCGGTCTTCGACCGGCTGTTCACCCGCGTCGGCGCCTCCGACGACATCGCGGGCGGGCAGTCGACGTTCATGCGCGAGATGAGCGAGCTGACGGAGATCCTCCACGACGCGGGCGCCGACTCGCTCGTCCTCTTGGACGAGGTCGGCCGCGGCACGGCCACCACCGACGGGCGGGCCATCGCCCGCGCGGCCGCGGAGTTCCTCCACGACGAGCTCGGCGCGACCGCCCTCTTCGCCACTCACTACCACGGCCTCACGGACCTGGCCGAGGAGCGCGAGCGCGTCTTCAACCTCCACTTCACCGCCACCCGCGAGGACGGCGACGTGACGTTCCTCCACCGGGTCGTCCCCGGCGCCTCCTCGTCGTCGTACGGCGTCGAGGTCGCGGAGCTGGCGGGGGTCCCCGGGCCGGTCGTCGACCGCGCGCGCGACCTGGTCGCCGCGGAGGAGGCGGAGCGGGGCCGTGACCCGAGCGGACCCGAGCCCGAGGGTCCGACCGACGAAGCGGCGGCGGCCGACGAGGGCGGGCCCGACGACGGGGACCGCGACGGCGACGCGTCGCTGCGGGAGTTCCTCGCCGAGGAGGCGTCGGAGCAGGGAGACGGGGCCGGTCCGCCGGCGGGCGACCCCGCCGCCGAGACTTCAACCGAGGACGACCGCGCGCGACCGACGGACGAGGCCGACGGCGAGACCGCGCCCGGCGCGTCCCCCGACCTCGCCGCGGCGCTCCGCGACCTCGACCTCGCCCGGATGACGCCGATCGAGGCGCTGAACGCCCTCCACGACCTCCAGTCGCGAGTCGACGATGACGGGTGAGCGCGACGCCGGCCGGGGCGCGGCGGGCGGCGACGGCGCGTCGGGCGCCGGCGACCCGGGCGACGAGGAGGGTCGCGTCCGCCGGCTCGACCAGGAGACCGTCGACCGGATCGCGGCCGGCGAGGTCGTCACCCGACCGGCGAGGGTCGTCGGCGAGCTCGTCGACAACGCGCTCGACGCCGGGGCCTCTCGGGTCGAGATCGCCGTCGACGGCGACGGCACCGACCGGATCCGCGTCGCGGACGACGGCCGCGGGATGGCCCGCGCGGACGCGGCCCGCGCCGTCGAGCGCCACGCGACGAGCAAGCTGGCGCCCGACGGCGACCCGGTCGGGGTCGACTCGCTCGGCTTCCGCGGCGAGGCGCTCGCGGCCATCGCCGAGGCCGCCCGGCTCGAACTCGTGACGAGCCCCGGCGACGGGGTCGGCACCCGGGTCGTCGTCGACGGCACCGCCCCGAGCGCGGCCGGGGCGGGGGAGTCGGACGCGACGCCGAGCGTCGAGGTCGAACCCGCGGGCCGCGCCCGCGGGACGACGGTCGTCGTCGAGGAGCTGTTCGCGACGCGGCCCGCCCGCCGGGAGTCCCTCGCGGGCGCGAGCGCGGAGTTCGCGCGGATCTCCTCCCTCGTCGCCGACTACGCGCTGGCGAACCCCTCGGTCGCCTTCTCGCTCGACCACGACGGGTCGGCGACGCTGTCGACGCCCGGGACCGACCGCACCGACGCCCTCCTCGGCGTGTACGACCGCGACACCGCGAGCCGGTCGACGACCGTCGACGCGAGCGCCGACGCGGGGGGAACTTCGGTCGGGGTTTCGGGCGCGCTGGCGTACCCCTCGATCACCCGGGCGACGCGCGACCACGTCCGCGTCTCGGTGAACGGCCGTCCGGTCCGGAACGACCGGCTCGCAGCCGCGGTCCGCGAGGGCTACGGCCGCCTCCTCCCGGACGGCCGCGAGCCGGTCGCCGCGGTCGACGTGTCGCTCCCGCCCGCCCGCGTCGATCCGAACGTCCACCCGGCGAAGCAGGAGGTGGGGCTCCGCGACGCCGACGCGGTCGCGGACGCGGTGGCGTCGGTCGTCGGGGACGCGCTCACCGGCGCCGACCTCCGGCGCGCCGCGGACGTCGCCACCGACCTCGACAGCGCCCTCGAACCGGTCGGCGAGGGGGACGGCTCGCGGGCCGGCGCCTTCGCCGACGCCGAGCCGATCGGCGTCTTCCGCGACCTCTACGTCCTCGTCGAGTCCGGCGACGAGCTCCTCGTGGTCGACGGCCACGCCGCCCACGAGCGCGTGAACTACGAGCGGCTGGCGCGGGCGTTCGACGACGATCCGGTGCCGACCGCGCCGCTGGACCCGCCCGCGACCGTCTCGCTGTCGACCGACGAGGCGGCGGCCGCGCGGGCGCACGCCGACGACCTCGCCGCGCTCGGCTTCGAGACCGAGCCGTTCGGGGGCGGCACGCGCCGCCTCCGGACCGTCCCCGCGCCGTTCGGCCGGACCGCCGACGCGGACGCCTTCCGCGACGCGCTCGCGGCGCTCTCGGCGGCCGACTCGGGGACGGCGCGGGACGCGCGCGACGACCTGCTCGCCGACCTCGCGTGTCACCCGTCGTTGAAGCGGGGCGACTTCGCCGGCCTCGGCGACGGCGACCTCCGGAACCTGCTCGACCGCCTCGGCGAGTGCGACCGGCCGTACGCCTGCCCGCACGGCCGACCGACCGTCCTCTCCGTCGACGCGGCGACGTTCGCGGCCGGGTTCGGGCGGGACCGGTGAGGAAGCCGGGGCGCTCGGGGCTCGGACGGGGGTCCCTGACCGATACCTATTAACACGATGGGACCGCGGGTACTCGCATGGGAAAGCGGACCGAGGTGACGCGGGGGTCGCTGCCGGCGGAGCGGTCGGCCGGCCGGTTCTCGGGCCCCGACGGCCTCCGCGACGTCGTCGAGCGGATCCTCGCGTGGCTTCGGGAGCGGCGCGGATCCGGCCTGGAGCGCGTCTCGACGGCGACGACGATGCGGAACGTCGTCGACACGGACGCGCTCGCGGAGGAGACGCCACAGAAGTGGAGCGTCCTCCACGACGTGGTCACCTACGGCGCGGACTCGCTCACGGACGTGCTCGTCTTCAGGCACGACCCGAGCAGACAGGACCTCGTGGTGATGCCGGAGCGGAACACCGAGCCGGAAGGCGAGATCAGCTTCTACCACGCCGACCGCACGAAGGGGGCGCGCCACCTCCTGTCGATCGGCGCCGACTCGCTCACGGCGGCGCTAAGCTACGTCTTAGAGCGCATCGAGCGGTTCGAGCGCCTGTTCACCGGCCGCGGCTCGGAGCTGCCGAGCGGCTACACGGGACCGTCGGAAGACCTGTAAGCGCGGCCGCGGACCGCGAGCCGACGCACGCCGAGCGTTCTCATACCGACCCGTCCCGCGAGCGGCCGTCGCCGTCCCCGTCGATCCGCTCGACGCGCTCGATCGTCTCCTCCGCCTCCGCCGTCTCGGGCGGGTACGAGACGGTCCGCTGCGGGTAGGGGATCGAGATGCCGGCGTCGGCGAAGCGCTCTTGGATCCGCTCGACCGCGATCGCCTTCGAGCGCCACCGCGCCTGGGGCGTCGGCGGGTCGATCCAGAACCGGAGGTCGAGGAGGATCGCCGAGTCGCCGAACCCCGACGGGATCGCGTACGGCTGCGGGTTGTTCGCGATCGTGTCGATCCCGGAGAGCACGTCCTCGGCTATCCCGGCCGCCTCGTCGGGGTCGTCGTCGTACCCGATCCCGACCTCCATGTGGATCCGGAGCCGCCCCTCCCGGCTCCGGTTCGTGATCGCCTGGTTGGCGACGAGGTCGTTGGGCACCACGACGTACTCCCCGTCGAAGTTCCGCATGTGGGTGTTTATGATCGTGATGTCGGTGACGAACCCCTCCTCGTTGCCGATCTCGACCCAGTCGCCGATCTCGAACGGGCGGGCGAACATCAGCACGAAGCCGGCGATGAGCGACCCCAGCGTCTGTCGGGCCGCCATCCCGAGCACGATCCCGAGGAACCCGGCGCCGACGAGGAGGCCGCCGAGGTTCACGCCCCAGATGCCGAGGACCGTGATCCCGGCGAGCACCAGCAGCCCGACCTGCGCGAGCCGGGTGAGCAGCTGTTCCTGGTGGGCCGTGATCCGGTCGCTGTCCGCCGACAGCTCGCCGACGTACGTCTCCACCACGTCGCTGACGACGTAGGCGCCGCCGAGCAGCACCGCCGTGACGACGACCTGCGCGCCGACCCTGGCGGCGTTCTCCGCGACGGGCAACACCGCGACCACGAGTCCGAAGCGCCCCCACAGCGTCAACACGGCGACGCCCGCAAGCGCGAACAGCGCGAGCTGTAAGAGCCCGACCGCCAGCCGCAGGATGAACGAGGTCGGGACCCCCTCGCGGAACGTCTCGATCGCGCCCTCGGTCGATTCCGCCATGCGATCGTCGAGGAGCCGCTCGATCCAGGCCGCGGCGGTCCGCTCGACGGCGCGGACGGCCTTCGGCAGCAGCAACCAGCCGACCGCGAGCGTTCCGAGGACGATGGCGGCGGTGACCGCCAGCCGCCCCTCCGTGCTCGAGATGTCGCTCAGCACCGCCCCGACTCGTGCGCCCAGTCCGCCGATCACGGTCGTCCGTTCGCGGCCGGTCGGATAACGGCTCCGACGCGAGTCTCAGTCGGGAGAATCGGCGCGGCCGCTCCGGAGTCGGGGGCCGCGGGAGCCTGGTGGTCCCTCACCGCCCTCGGCGGAGTTCCTCTATCAGCTGTTCGATGAGCGCCGACTGCCGGTCGAGGCGCTCGGACTGCGCCTCGACGGTGCGGCGCAGCGCCGCGACCTCGCTCGCGAGGTCGGCGTCCTCGACCCCGGCGCTCTCGAACGGCGACCCGTCGAAGGCGTCGTCCCCGCGGACGGGGCCCTCCGCGTCGGTCTCGGCCGCGACGGCCTCGGCGTCGCCGACGGCGTCCCCGGTCACCGACTCGGCGCCGGTCGCGTCCGCCGAGCGCCCCTCGGCGCCGACCGCCGACGCGGACTCGCCGGCGGTCTCCGAGTCGACCCCTTCGGCGGTCGACGCCGGCTCCGCCGCGTCCGCGGCCAGCGGGTCGGTCGCTGCGTCGTCGACGCCCGCGTCCGCGGCGAGGGGATCCGCGTCCAGCGGGTCGTCGCCCGACGCCGACCCCGCCGACGCCGAGGCCGCGGTCTCGGCCGAGTCGGCGCCGTCGTCCCCGGAAGCGGGGTCCGTCTCGGTCGAGCGGCCGGCGCCGCCCGTCGCGTCCCCCGCCTCGGGGCTCTCCGCGTCGGCCTCGGCGTCCGCGGCGGGCGACGCCGAGAGCGGGTCGGGCCCCTCGCCGAAGTCGGTCGTGCCGCCCGGATCGGCGTCCGCGGCCGGCTCCTCGGCCTCGGCGGCGACGCGGAACTCCTCGAGGCTGTCGACGCCGTGGAACGAACACACCGCGTCGGCGAGCGTCTCCCGGACCGCCCGGGCGGACTCGTTGGGGGCCTTGAACCGCTCCGAGCGGCCGTCGTGGACGAGGACGACCGCGGTGGCCACGGTCCCCTCCTCGAAGTCGAGGCCGGTGATGTCCTCGTAGTGGAACTCCTCGAAGTCGGCGTCCCAGACGGCCGAGCCGACGTGTTTGACCAGCCGCTCGCTGGTGACGATGAGGGTGAGCTCGGAGAAGCGGAAGGTGCGGACGACCGTCTCCCCGGGGCCGGTGACGCCGCCCGCCGAGAGGACGCCGGCGAGGACCGGGTGGAGCACGTCGTCGACGCGCTTGGCGGGGACCGAGAGCGTCTCGTCGCCGTCGAGGCCGTACCCGAGGGTGATCTTCGCCTTGCGGCGGCCCGTCGAGACGTCGATCCGCTCGACGTCGTGGCCGTACTCGTCGACGGACTCGTCGGACAGGAGCCCGTCGCCGCGGAAGACGAGGGTCCGGGTGGGCGTGACCGCGAGTCGATCGTCGCCGCCCAGCGGCACCTCGGCGACGACGTCCTCGTCGCCGACGGTCGCCGCGAGCAGTTCGGGGAGGCTCATACGCCCGGGATACGCCGCGCCCGGCATAAATCCGCTGGGTCGGCCGCGAGCGGGCCGCGAACCCGTCCGTCGCGGTCGCGTCCGCGAGCGCGCTCTGCCCGCCGAACACCGCCGGCCCCCGCGCGAAATCGCCGTCTTCCCCTGCGGGAACGGCGGGGAAGCGGCCGCCCGCAGCGATCTGCGATCGGTTCACAACCCTCCGACGGATGGGAAGGTTAAAGAGTCTCATCGCGGTACGAAAAGGTGAGGCCGGGTGGCTTAGCTGGACATAGCGCCGCACTCATAGGGTTCGGAGATTCGGTGCGGTGACGCCTTGGAAGCGTCCGCGTCCTTCCCGTGGCTCCGCCGAGCCTCGGACCTGGGACATGCGGAGATCGTGGGTTCGGAGCCCACCCCGGCCATATATATTTGTTGTTACGTACCGTAAGAAACATCATAGCGAGGACATTGGTTAGCCTCAATGCTCATCTGTTTCCGTGAAAGTGAACGGCCTCGAGGCCGCGGCGGAGCCTGTCCGGGAGAAGACCGGCATACCGACTCAGGCGAGAGAGTTCGTTGGCACGACTGACGCGCCGCCGGCCAAAGTCTGCGCCGAGCCCAGGTGGACTGAGCGCGTCTGCCCGAACACGCTCGCGTCGATCAAGTTCGATTCCGTCGATAGCGAACCCGTCTGGGAGCTCGGATCCTGCGCGTACCGACCTGAGAAATTTTTCGGAATATAACTTTCATCTTCTGCTCACGCTGGTGGCAGGCAGGCGTAAGACCCAACCGTGGCCGCATTACGAACAGTCGCGCGTGGTGAGCGCCAGTCCATCACTATCGTAACAATGGCTGGAATAATGCGTTCCAAGATCACCTCGCTGTTCGCGAGTGACGAGCGATTTATATTAGTTACACAGCGTGAATAACAAGCCGATTTGCTTGTAAACTCGAAAGACTTGTGCGATACAGGGCAATTCAATCACCACACAGTACGACGTTTTGAATCAATATGGCAGCAATGTCGCAGACGACACGGGTAGCCCCTACCAAAGAACTAGTACCGTGTCGCCTGGAGGGCTAACAGCCCATCAATGGTTCAACTACAGAGTCTTATTAGAATTTTGATCTTATGTCGTTTAAATATCTCAGGTTTTCAGTACCAGTGTTAGACGAAAAGTTTAATTTGGCGGAAAGGGCACGCATTGTGCTTGTGCCATGTTGTCAGGCAATCGTGTTTCCCACAAAACATATATACAAGACAGTGGAACGGCAAATTGCCCTACCCGCAGTAATGCGATGCCAAGTGTGAGTAATCCGAGCCTCGCCACCGCGCAGTTTGATGACGATGCTGTCGCCTGTGGAAGCATAGTAGGCACGGACAAAGCGTGGGTGTCGCGATGCGGAACACAACAACACAATGACAAACGACAATAGCACACGCAAGAAGGCTAACGCGGTCTTCTTCGCGGCGGTCATGGTTGTTTCCATGGTCGCGGCAGGCTTCGCTGCGGCTCCCGCCGCAGCGGCCGCAACCGGCGTCACGATTGACGACGGTGACTCGGTGTATTCACCGGGCCAAGACGTATCGTTCACTGTAACCGACGATAACAGCGGGGGAGACGACGTTCAGTACTTCCTCGACCTTGACAACGATGGCGAGTTCGACGATGGTGAGCCCAACAGTTCCGTGGCCGCCAGCGGTGGCACGTCTGGTGTTCAGACGCTGACCATCCCGTCGGACGCATCTGAGGGTGCTGCGCAGGTCGGTGCCATCCAGAACGCCTCGTACGATGATGGAGACGCTGCGGAAGCAACCGCAGACATCACCATCGATACGACGGCTGACGAGCCGCGCAAAGCGACTCACTACGTCAACCCGTCGGACACCGCAGTCCTTGAGGTTGCGTACGATAACGAGATTCAGGTCGACACCGCTAACGCGGTAGTCGATGTTGGTCTGAGCAACGGTACTATCGTTACCGTTAATTCCCAGTCCGCGTTCTCGAGTCCGAACCCCGGACAGATTGTTGTCCAGACTGGCGGAGTCTACAACAACGTCCAGAACGTCTCCGTTGAAGCTGGTGTTACTGACCTTGCCGACAACGACGTGAGCGATGACGACTTCGATGTCACGTTCGCGCCGTCTACGGTCGATACGACGCTTAACAGCGTCTCTGAGTCGGACTTCTTCGAGGCGTTCGCTGGTGAGAACGTTGCGCTTGAGGGCGCAGAAGACGACGCGTTCGACATTGACGGGCCTGGTGTGAGCCGGACCCGTGGTACCGGCTCGAACAGCCAGGTCTACGTTCTCGACACGGACGACTTCGAGACTGGCGAGTACAACATCACCAACGACAACGGTGATGAGACAGTGCTCGAAATCAGCAGCCTCGGTCTCGAAGTTGAGGCCGACGAAGAGAACTTCACGACGAGCGACGCCGTGACCGCGACGGTCACGTCCGACGCGATCAACCGTGACATCACGGCTGACCTGCTCGACTCCGACGGAGATGTTGTCGACACGGTCGAGACCACGATCGACAGTGACGGCGAGGTCGTCGTCGACTTCGGTACCCAGAGCGAGACGGGTACCTACACGGTCGAAGTCACCGACGACAACTCGGCGGTCACCGCCGAGTCTGGTGAGTTCGACGTTAACGAGGCTCCTGAGGGTGACATCACCTTCGAGGAGAGCTTCGTGACCGAAGAGCGCGGTGACGTTGCGAACATCACGATCAACTTCCAGGGCGACCTGGAGACCGCGTACCTCACCATCGGTGACGACGACGAGGTTGGTTACGAGACCAACGTCACCGTCGAATCCGGTGGCGAGGACAGCGTCACGGTCGGCTTCAACACCTACATCGCTGGCAACACCAGCGCCTCCGGTGTCTCCGGCAGTGATGTCGCGTTCCTCGCTGACTCGGACAGCGACGCGACGGTCACCTTCGAAAACGAGTCCGAGACGGACCTCAACAACATGCTCGCGGCGGGCACGTACCCCGTCGAGATGAGTGACACGAGCTTCGTCGCGACCGCCAACGGTAACTCCGACGCGGTCGGTGACCTCGAGCTCAACGAGCGCTCCGTCGAGGGCTTCCAGCTGTGGACCTCCTCGGCTGACGTCTTCGAGGATGTCGAGACGGTCACCGACATCACGAACGGTGTCGAGAACGGCACGGTCGTCGAGACCGACACGCTCACCGAGAGCGACGTTCTCGTCCACGAGCTCACCGCGACCGGCCTCGAGGGTCCCCTCGAGCTGAACGGTGACCTCGAGACGCTGGTTGACAATGGTGCCATCGACATCCGCATCCGGCAGACGGCCGACACGACCGCGCCGAACTCGCCGCGCAAGACCGCCGACGTCACGTCGATGTTCGACGACGGCGACATCACGGTCATCTCGACTGAGGGCAACTACTTCATCGCCTTCAACGAGAACAACCTCGACCTCAGCAGCGACATCGCTGACGAGGACGCCTTCGAGGTCCGCGTCCAGGTCCGGGACGAGCGCCTGCTCGACCCCGACGAGGACGCGCTTGACGACGCCGACGGTCTCGAGGAGTTCTACGAGACCGCCACGGCGACGTTCACGTACGAGGACGCGACGGGCGAATTCGACACGCCGGTCGAAGTGCAGGCCGCCGAGAACCAGTCCATCACGGGCACGACGAACGTCGCGCCCGGGCAGGAGTTCAACGTGCGCGTGCGCTCCGACTCGGGTGTCTCGCCCGGCTTCGTCCAGACCGCCGAGGGCGTGACCGTCCAGGCCGACGGCACGTTCGAGGCGTCGGGTCTCGACCTGAGCGAGGCCTCGGTGAACGACACGTTCACCGTGACCGCGCAGCAGGCGACCTTCGAGGCTGAGGAAGACGGTACGGTCGTCGAGACGGTTGGCGAGGCCGCCTTCCTCGAAGTCTCCGAGCTGAACCCGCAGGACGTGACCGCGACGGTCGGCGACGCGCTGACCGTGACGGCCACGGTCGAGAACACTGGTGGCCAGGAGGTCACCCAGACTGTCGAGTTCCGCGTCGGCGGTGACGCGGTCGCCAGTCAGGAGGTCACCCTCGCGGGTGGCGAGTCCACCACGGTCGAGTTCGCGGACGTCGACACGTCCGGTCTCGACGCTGGTGAGTACGAGCACGGCGTCTTCACGGACGACGATGAGCAGACCGCCACGCTCACCCTCGAAGAGGGTGGCGACGGCTCCGACGGTTCGGACGGGTCCGACGGGTCCGACGGTTCGGACGGGTCCGACGGGTCCGACGGCTCCGACGGCAGCGACGGTTCGGACGGGTCCGACGGCTCCGACGGTAGTGACGGGTCCGACGGCTCCTCCGACAGCGAGACGCCTGGCTTCGGTGCCATCGTCGCGCTCGTCGCGCTCATCGCCGCTGCGCTGCTCGCGACCCGCCGCAACGAGTAACATCGTTGCCTGACGGTCGCGACTCGTAGCTTCCAACCATCGGCCCTCGCGGGCCGACCCACACGCGGTCTTTCTTTATCGCGCTGCTCGCTGAGCGACAGCGAGCGGTGGCGCTCGCGAGCGTGTTCTATGACTCTCGAAGGGAACGACGACGACGGCTACGCGCCGTCGAGAAGCGCGTCTCGAGCCCGCTTCAAGTCTGCGACGTCGTACGCGTCGTTGCCGCCCTGGTCGCCGTGACCCTCCTTCACGAGATCGCGGAACGCACCCTTCACGGTTGGTTCGGGCGCATCTGGTGCGACGCCGAGAACCTCGTGGGGGTCCCGATCAGGCTTGGGCTCGACGGCGATCACGTCCAGATCCTCCCCGGACTCTCGTCGCCCGACGGGAGGCGTGCCGTCTCGAACTCCGAATCTGCGGTCGTCACTCCACACCGCTCGGCGAGGCGCTTCCGGCGTGCGTACAACGCGATCGCCCGGGCGTTCTCCAACTGCGTCGCCCACCGGTCACAGGCGATCGCGGGCGATCGCATAGCCCTCGTCGGCGGGCCGGTCCTCGCGCCGGAAGCGCGCCACAACGCCGACGTCGAGCCCGACGACGCGAGCGCCGCACCGTGCTCAGGGAGTCGGGCTCACGGGAACGTCCCCCACGATATGTATGCGATTTGAACAGATGTTTAGGCGACCGGCCGAAGCGATCGACAGATGCGGATCGCATTCGACTGTTCGTGCGGGACAGCGATCGACACGACGGCGACGGACGACGAGGGGATGACCGAGTGGGTGGCCTGCGACGACTGCGGCGCGGAGTTCAGCGTCACGGTCACGCTGACGCGCCACCCGGGGGAGCGGCGCGCCGCCTGAGGCGGTCGGGACGCGGTCCGGAACGAACGCGTCGCGCACGAGCACGAACGGCGGCGAGGGGCCGCCGACCGACGGAGATTCTGTTACACCGGTACGGCCTCGCCCGCGACGAGCGCGGCCGCGGCGACGGCGACGCCGAGTCCCAGCAGCGCGTAGTTCGCGAGCGGGTTCGCCACGGTGACCAGATCGAGCGTGTACTCGGTGTCTCGCAGGGGCGCGAACGGTCGGACCCCCATCGGCGTCAGCGCGTCCGCGAGGAGGTGCGAGCCGATCGTCACGACGCCGAAGAGGAACCCGGCGCCGCCGAAGAAGAGCGCCTCGACGAGTCCGCTCCGAAGACCGACCGCCAGCCCGGCGGCCCCGAAGGCGATCCCGACGAGCAGCGCGAACCAGACGGTGTGGGTGATCCCCCGGTGTTTGACGAAGGGAACTCGCATGTCGAGGTCGGGGACCATCGCCAGCGAGGCGACCCCGACGGCGCCGGCGGCGCCGACCTCGATCGAGGCGAGGGCGGTGACGAGGAACCCGAGCGGGGCGTAGACGACGAGCGAGGCTCCGACGTGGCCCTTCCGGTACACGCTCCGGAGTGCGGGTCCGTCCCCTAAGTCCGTTGCGTCGCCCGCCGCGCGCCCGGCGTCCGCGCCCCGGGGGCGAAACGCCTACGGCCTCCCGCGGTGACCGTCCGGTATGTCCCTGACTGCCCGCGACCTGATGGAGCCGGACGTGAAGACCGTCTCGCCCGACGACGACGTCGCCGAGGTGTTCAAGCGGTTCGCCCGCTACGCGTTCAGCGGCTTCCCGGTCGTCGACGACGATGACAGGGTGGTGGGCGTGATCACCGAGTCGGACCTCGTCGACCTCTTCGAACCCGAGGACGAGACGCTGTGGATCCCCATCGGGCTCCCGCCGTTCGTGGACACGCTCTCGTATCAGGTGAAGCGCCCGTGGGCCGACCTCGACCTCGGCGTGGACCTGATCCGCAACGCCGACCGCCCCATCTCCGAGGTGATGAGCCCCGACGTGGCGACGGTGACGCCGGACGCGAGCGTCGACGACGTGCTCGACCTGCTCGTCGGCGACGATCCGGATATCAATCGCGTGCCCGTGGTCGACGACGACGGCCGGATCGTCGGGATCATCGCGCGGCAGGACGTGATCCGCGCGTTCCGCGACCGCCGACTGGAATAGGTCGAATCGGGTTCTCGTCGCGGACCTTTCGGCACTGTCGCCTCGGGCTCAACGGTGAGCCCCTCCACAGCCCTAGTCGCTCGATGGTTCGTGCGTTGCGTCGCGGCGAACGCCGTCAAAGCCCCAGCCGCGAGGCGGCCGCACGCTCGCTGCGGTCCTCAGTCGGTCGCTCCCGCTCCCTCCCTGCGGTCCTTACGTCGCCTGCGCCCGCCTCGCGGCTGCCCCTTTGAGTCCCTCCGCGCACCACCGGAAGACGGTCCTGCTCGCTCACTCCGTTCGCTGCGCGGGCTGCGACTTCCGTGCCCCCTGCTCGCTCCGCTCGCGGGAACGCAACCGCACAGCACCTCATACCTCCCCAGCCTCGTCGGTGACCCTCCGCTTCGCTCCGGGCCACCGACTCCCTCGCGCGTGCTGACTCGCGGCCTGTCGGCCGCTCGCAGGCACGCGCCGGCCATATGTTGGTGGAACGACCTCGTTCGGTCGCGCCGACGGGACGCGATCGCCGGCGGCGCCGAGGGACAGCCTCTTAGGAGTCGACCGTCAGGAACGGACGGACATGCTGATCGCCGGAACCGTCGTCGCCGACTCCGAGACCGTCATCCCCGACGGCGCCGTCGTCGTCGAGGGGAACACGATCGCCGCGGTCGGCGAGGAGTCCGCCCTCCGCGACCGCTACCCCGACCACGAGCGCCGCGCGTTCGACCTCGTCGCGCCCGGCCTCGTCGGCGGCCACGTCCACTCGGTCCAGTCGCTGGGCCGGGGGATCGCCGACGACGCCGCCCTCCTCGACTGGCTCTTCGACGCCGTCCTCCCGATGGAGGCCGCGATGGACGCCGAGGCGACTCGGGCGGCCGCCGAACTGGGCTACCTGGAGTGTCTCGAATCGGGGACGACGACCGTCGTCGACCACCTCTCGGTGAACCACGCCGACGAGGCGTTCGAGGCCGCGATCGAGACCGGGATCCGCGCGCGGCTCGGGAAGGTGCTGATGGACCGGGACTCCCCCGACGGCCTGCTGGAGGAGACCGACGCCGCGCTCGCCGAGAGCGAGGCCCTCATCCGCGAGTACCACGGCGCCGCCGACGGCCGCGTCCGCTACGCGGTGACGCCGCGGTTCGCCGTCACCTGTACCGAGGCCTGCCTGCGCGGCTGCCGCGAGCTGGCCGACCGCTACGACGGCGTGACGATCCACACCCACGCCAGCGAGAACGAGGACGAGATAGCGACCGTCGAGGCCGACACCGGGAAGCGGAACGTCCTCTGGCTCGACGAGGTCGGGCTGACGGGCCCGGACGTGACGCTCGCGCACTGCGTCCACACCGACGAGCGCGAGCGCGAGGTGCTCGCCGACACCGGAACGGTCGTCACGCACTGCCCCTCCTCGAACATGAAGCTCGCCTCTGGGATCGCCCCGGTCCAGGACTACCTCGACCGCGGGATCCCCGTCGCGCTCGGCAACGACGGCCCGCCGTGTAACAACACGCTCGACCCGTTCACGGAGATGCGGCAGGCGAGCCTCCTCGGCAAGGTCGACGCCCGCGACCCGACGCGCCTCCCGGCCGCGACCGTGCTGGAGATGGCGACCGAGAACGGCGCCCGCGCCGCCGGCTTCGACCGCCTCGGCGCCCTCCGCGAGGGGTACCGCGCCGACGTGATCGGGATCACGACCGACCTGACCCGGGCGACCCCGATCCACGACCCGCTCTCGCACCTGGTGTACGCCGCGCACGGCGACGACGTGACCTTCGCAATGGTCGACGGCGAGGTCCGCTACGCCGACGGCGAGCACGTCGGGGTCGACGCCGCCGCGGTCCGCGAGCGCGCGACGCGACACGCGGAGCGCGTGGCCGAGACGGCTGGCATCGACGTCGCCGAACCGTAGCCTCGCCGCCGGCCGGTCCCGCCTGCTGCCCCGTAACCGAAGCGAGCGGCGGTAAAAGCGGCTTTATCCGCGTAAATCCGGACGGAGTATCTCCGGTTTATACCCGTACACGGCCCGTGGATCAGTCTACCATGACGGACCCATCGCGAACGACGAGCGGGCAGGAGGAGGCAACGACGGGCGACGGTCGTCAGACGGCCGGGACCGCCGACGGGTTCCGTCGCCGGGAGGTCGTCGCCCTCGGCGCCGGCGCGAGCGCGACGCTGCTCGCCGGCTGTGCCGGCGACGGATCGCTCCCGTCGTCCGGCGGGTCAGACGGATCCGACGGTTCGGACGGCTCCGGCGGGTCGGGCGATTCGGACGGTTCGACGACGCTCACGGGCGACTTCCGGCTCCTGATCAGCGACGCGCCCGCCGATATCGACGACTTCGACCGGTTGGACGTCACCCTCGACCGGGCTCGTGTCTTCGAGGCTCAGAATGGTGGTGACGACGACGAGACCGAATCGGACGGAGATGACGACGGTGACGACGACGAGTCCGCGGAGAACGCCACGGACGTCGACGGCGGCGACGGTGAGTCGCTGAACGGAACGGCGGACCAGGACGACGGGGCAAACGAAACGGCGGACGCGGACGACGACGGGGACGAATCGGATGACGGAGACGACTCGGACGACGGAGACGACTCGGACGACGCGGACGAGTCCGACGAGGACGACCGCGGGTTCACCATCGTCGACCTCGACGGCGCGACGGTCGACCTCACGCGGGTGATCGAGGACGACGCCATCGCCGTCTTCGACGGGGAGATCCCGGCTGGAAGCTACGAGAAGATCGAACTCGACGTCTCCGCGGTGGAGGGGATCGTCGACGGCGGCGAGGTCGACGTGAAGCTCCCGAGCGAGAAGCTCCAGATCACCACCGAGTTCGAGGTCACGCCGGACGAGGGGGTCGACTTCGTCTTCGACATCAACGTCGTCAAGCGCGGGAAGAACAACGGATACATCCTCAAGCCCGTCATCTCGGGCAGCGGCGTCGCGGGTCGCGACGTCGACGTCAACGAGATCGACGACGAGGAAGGTGACGACGAGGGCGACGACGACGGTGAGGAGACGGCTGCGGACGGCTCCGACGGCGACGGCTCGGGCGGTGACGGTTCCGACGGCGGCGACGCTCCCGCCGGTAACGAGACGGACGACGCCGAGAACGGGACCGCGACCGGGAGCTAACTACGAGGAGCGCTCTGCCGACGACGCGACCGCGGAGGGGGACTGCGCCCACCGCATCGCGGCGTCGTCGTCGTTGAACGCCTCGGTGTCGACGCCCTCGACGTCGATGGTCCGCTTGAGGAAGCGCCGCTTCGAGCGCTGCCCGACGACGGCGAAGCGGTCGACGCCGCGCGCGACCGCGATCTGCGCGGACTCGCGGAGGGCCCGCCGGCCGGCGTCGGAGCACGGGCGGCTGGTCCGGACGACGATCACGACGGCGTCGATCGCGTCGGGATCGGTCGCGGTCCGCCAGCGATCGAGGAGCGCCTCGCCGTCCGCGGGGCTCAGCCCAGTCCCGTGAGGGAACTCGACCACGAGGACCTCGTCCTCGACCCGCAGCAGCCAGCGCTCGCTCGGTTCCATGCCACTCTCTCTCACGTACTAGGGTATAAATTACACCTTCCGATTATCGTATCGGATACTGGCCTCCTCGGGCGGAGCGATCCGGCGGCCCCTCCGTGCGAGCCCGCGGAGCGGAGCGGCCGTCGGCGCCGTATCGGCGCCGCGTCGGCCGGCGGCGACGCCGGCGTCGGTTATCGACCAACGAGATTCGACTCGCGTGCGAGCGGTTCCCGCGGCGCCGGTCGCCCGCCGAGGAGGTCAGTCTCGCCGGCCAACTCCCTCGTCGAGCGCGTCGACGACCGCGGTCGCGAGCGCCTCGAACGACGCCTCGTCGGGGACGACGTCGACGCGGAGCCCCCGGTCGCGGGCCGTCTCCGCGGTCGGCGGGCCGATGACGCCGACGACCGCGTCCGCCAGCCCGGCCCGGGCCGCCTCGTCGACGCCGCGGTCGGTGGCCGCCGCGAGGAAGTTGTCGACCGTGAGCGAGGAGGTGAACGCGACCGCGTCGAGGTCGCCGGCCGCGGCCGCCTCCGCCGAGTCGCCGGCGTCGGCCGGCCGCGCGAGCCGGTAGAGCACGGTCTCGGTCACGTCGGCGCCGGCCTCGCGGAGGCCGTCGAGGAGCACGTCGCTCCCGTGGTCCGAGCGCGCGACGACGACGCGCTCGCCCGCGACGCGCGCCTCCAGCGCGGCGACGAGCCCGGCCGAGGTGTACTCCTCCGGGACGACGTCCACCGTCCAACCGGCCTCGCGGGCGGCCGCGGCGGTCGCCGGCCCGATCGCGGCGAGGTCGGCGTCGCCGGGCTCCCAGCCGGCCTCGGCGGCGAGTTCGACCCCGGTCTTGCTCGTGAGCACGACGAGCGGCGCGTCGGCCGGGACCGCGCCCGTCGGTTCGACTTCGAGCATCGGGTCCGGCACCGGCTCCGTGCCGAGCTCGCGGAGCAGCTCGACGGCCGACTCGATCCGCTCGTCGTCGGGGCGGAAGACGGCCACGCGCGGCCGGTCGGCGCGCCCGCTCACGCCCCCTCACCGCCGCTCGCGTCGCCCTCGTCCTCGCCGTCGCTCGCCGACCGAACGGGCGCCGAGCCGGCGTTCTCGAGGAAGGTCACGACGCGGTCGCGGGTCGCGGCCACGTCGCCGATCACGGTGATCGCCGGCGGCTCGATCCCCGCCTCGTCGCGGGCGTCGACGATGGTGTCGAGCGTGCCGGTCGCGACGCGCATGCCGGGCCAGGTGGCGCGCTCGACGAGGGCGACGGGCGTGTCGCCGTCGAGGCCGGCGTCGCGGAGTTCCGCGGTGTACGCCGGCAGCTTCCCGACGCCCATCAGCACGACGATGGTCCCGCCGGTCGCCGCGAGCGCCTCCCAGTCGACGGCCGACTCCTCCTTCGTCGGGTCCTCGTGGCCGGTGACGAATGAGACGGAGGAGGCGTGGTCGCGGTGGGTCACCGGGATCCCGGCGACCGCGGGGCCGGCGATGGCCGAGGTGACGCCGGGGACGACCTCGAAGGGAATTCCCTCGGCCGCGAGGTGCTCGGCCTCCTCGCCGCCGCGGCCGAAGACGAACGGGTCTCCACCCTTCAGCCGGACGACGCGGTTCCCCTCGCGGGCCAGCTCGACCATGCGCCGGTTGGTGTACTCCTGGGGCGTCCACTCGCCGCCGGCGCGTTTCCCCACGTCCTCCCGCTTCTCCTCGGGGATCTCGCCGAGGATCTCGGGGCCGGGGAGCTTGTCGTGGAGGACCACGTCGGCCGACTCGATCAGGCGCTTCGCCTTGACGGTGAGCAGGTCCGTGTCGCCCGGGCCGGAGCCGACGAGGAAGACGGTGCCGACGCCGTCGTCGCGTCGCCGCGTCGGCGGCTCCTCGGCGTCCTCGCCGGGGGTCGCGCCGCCGTCAGTCATCGGTCTCCGCCTCCTCGCGCGCCTCGGCGATCAGGTCGTCGGCGCCGCGGTCGGCGAGGTCCGCGGCGAACTCGGCCGCCGCGGTCGCGTGCGACCGGATGGGCAGGTCGCGGGTCCCGGCCACCTCCTCGGTGCCGTCCGTCGAGAGCACCCGCGCGCGGACGTGGACGTGCTCGCCCTGGACCATCGCGGCGACGCCGATCGGCGCGACGCAGCCGCCGTTGAGCTCGCCGAGGACCGTCCGCTCGACGGTGACCGCCACGCGGGTCCGCGGGTGGTCGACCGCGTCGCGGACCGCCTCGACCACGTCCGGGTCGCTCGCGGTGACCGCGATGGCGCCCTGGCCGGCCGCGGGGACGAACTCCTCGCGCGGGAGCCGCGTCGTCTCCACCTCGTGGAAGAGGTTCGAGCGGCGTAGCCCCGCCTCGGCGAGCACGACCGCGTCGTACTCCGTCTCGACCTTGCGCTCCATCGCCGCGCGTTCGAGGTCGGACAGCGAGTCGAACCACTCCTCGACGCTGCGCTCGAACTCCTCGTCGACCTCGTCGCCCGCGTCGTCTTCCGCACCCTCTCCGGCGGCGTCCTCGCCGTCCGCGTCGCCCTCGCCGCCCCCCTCGGCGGTCAGCGCGTTCTCCTCGCCCGACGCGATCAGTCGGCGCTCGTGTTCCGCCTGGAGGCCGGGCGCGAGCAGCTTCTCCAGCCGCGTGTCGACGTTGCCGCGGATCGGCTCGACGGTGAGGTCCGGGCGGGCCGCGCGGATCTGCGCGCCCCGGCGGAGCGAGCCAGTCCCCACGACGGCGCCCGACGGGAGGTCCTCGATGCCCAGCCCGTCCGGGTGGACGAGCACGTCGCCGGAGGGGGCGCGCTCGGGGACGCCCGCGACGACGAGGTCCGCCATCTCCTCGGTCGGGAGGTCCTTCAGCGAGTGGACCGCGAGGTCGGCGTCGCCGCCGAGCACCTCCTCGTCGAGGGCGCGCACGAACGCGCCCGTCTTCCCGAGCCGGTGGATCAGTTCGTCGGGGATCTGGTCGCCGCGCGTCTCCACCTGCCGGAGCTCCACGTCGCGGCGCCGGCTCGACAGCGCCTCGCGGACGGTCTCGGCCTGCCGGAGGGCCAGGTCCGACCCGCGGGTCGCGAGCCTGAGCGTTTCGGTCATACGCGGACCGAGGTCCCCCGCGTTCAAAAGCGCACCAGTTCGGCCGCCTCGCGGCGCCTCGGCGACCGCGGCGCCGACGCGCGCGTTCCGGCTCGCTCGCGCCCGTCCTCGCGTACCGAGGCAACTCCGGCCACGGTCACGGGCCATTTATCCGTCCGCCCCGAAGCGCGGACGAGATGGCACGCGCGAGCGTCGGGGCCCGGCTCCACTTCGGCTTCTGTAACCTCAGCCTCTCCCACGAGCGGCTGTACGGCGCCCTCGGCGTCGGGCTCGCGGCGCCCCGCGCGGTCGTCGACGCGGAGCCGGCCTCGGCGGTCCGCGTGACGGTCGACGAGACCGCGGGGACCCCCGCCGAGTCGACCGAATCCGCCGTGGCGGTGCGCGACGACGTCCGCGGGTACGCGACCGCGGCCGCCGACCTGCTCGGCGTCGACGGCGCCCGGGTCGCGGTCCGCGAGTCGCTCCCGCGGCACGCCGGCCTCGGCAGCGGGACGCGGCTGGCGGCGGCGACGCTCGCCGCTGTCGCGGCCGCTCACGGCGAGCCGCCCCGGGTCCGCGAGCGCGCCCCGGCCCTCGGCCGCGGCGGGCGCTCCGGCGTGGGCGTCGCGACGTTCGAGGACGGGGGGTTCGTCCTCGACGCCGGGCACCCGACGGCGCGCTTCACCACCGACCGCCCCGCCGACGGCGAGTGGACCGTCCCGCCGGTGGCCGCCCGCCACCGAGTCCCCGACGACTGGCGGTTCCTGCTCGTCGAGCCCGACGCGGACGCCGGCCGGAGCGGGCCGGCCGAGGACGACGCGATGCGCGCCGCGGTCGAGCGCGCGGACCCGGCCCTCGCCGACCGGATCGGCGGGATCGTCACCCGGCGCGTTCTCCCCGCGGTCGCGACGGGCGACGCGGAGGCGTTCGGGGCCGCGGTCGCGGAGATCGGCCGGCTCAACGGCGCGTGGTACGCCGACGAGCAGGGCGGCGTGTACCGGCCGCCCGTCGGCGCGGTCGTCGACTCGCTGTCGGGCGCCGCGTCCGTGTTCGGCGCCGGGCAGTCCTCGTGGGGACCGACCGTCTACGGCGTCACCGACGCGGCCCGCGCGGACGCGGCGCTGGCGGCGGGCGAGAGCGCGCTCGATCGGGCCGGCGTCGACGGCGAGGTGTCGGTCGTCCGGGCGTCGAACGACGGGGCGCGGATCGACGCGGCGGGCGGGACGGACCCCCTGTCGGCCGACCCGGAGAGGGGTAACACTAAGCCCCGCGGCGACGGGGCGTAAGGCATGTCCAGTGTTCCGTTCGGGGTCGCGCGCCTCGACTCCATCCTCGGCGGCGGGGCGCCGTCCGGCAGCGTCGTGCTGCTCGCCGGCGAGGCGGGCGCCGGCGCCCGGGAGTTCGCGTACACCAGCGCGGCGATGAACTCGCTGGCGCACGCCGACGAGGAGTTGTTCGACCTCTACTACGGCGACGTCGACGACGGCGCGGCCCTGCCCGAGTCGGTCCACTACCTCTCCTTTACCGCCGACACGGAGGCGATCACCCGGGAGATGGGGTACACGATGGCCGACGAGATCGTCGACGCGGCGGTCGACGGGATCTCCTTCCGGGACCTCTCGCCGGAATACTTCCAGCTGTCGCCCGTGCCGCGCGACTGGTACGAGACGGAGACGGCGTCGATCACCGAGCTCGGCGACCGCGGGGAGTACGAGGACGTGCTCACCGCCTTCGGCGACTACCTCTCCGAGCACGGCGAGCGGAGCCTCGTCTGTATCGACTCCGTCACCGACCTCGTCTCGATGGTCTCCGACGACACCGACTGGAGCGACGTCGCCATGGTGATGAAGGGACTGAAGAAGGCGGCCTACGAGTGGGACGCCTTAGTCCTCGTGTTGGTGAACTCCGAGGCGCTCCGCGACCGCGAGTTCGGCACCCTGATGGACGCCGCGGGCGGGACCCTCCAGTTCTCGTGGGAGAGCGGCGGCTCCCAGCGCGCCCGGACGATGTTCGTCCGCGAGTTCCGCGGCGTGCTTTCGCGGCTGGAGGCCGAGAACATCGTCCGCTTCGAGACCGAGATCCACGAGGGCGGCTTCGACATCAGCGACGTGCGGAAGATCCGGTAGCCCCCGCCCCGACGCCGGGGCGGACGGCCGCCGGCTATCGATTCGGAGAACGACGCGACAGGTTACTTATGTCTCGCCGCTCAACGGCAGGTAGATGACGGAGGATCCGCGATGAGCGACCACGACCCGGCGACGGCCGCCCTCGACGCCGCGGCCGAGGACGCCGGCGTGAGCCGCGAGGAGCTCCTCAAGCGCGCGCTCGTCGCGCTCGCGGAGTCCGAGGGGATCGACGTCCCCGACGCCGAGGAGGTGGCGGCGGTCGAGGCCCGCCTCGACGACCTCGACGCCGAGCTCGACGAGAAGGTCACCGACCTCCGCCAGCGGTTCGTCGACCTCTACCGCGAGGTCGAGTCGCTCGACGCCGGCGGGGACGGCGCGGGGGACGCGGCCGCGGCGCGGATCGACGACCTCGCCGACGAGCTGGAGGAGGTCGCGGCCCGGCTCGACCGCCTCGACGCGGCCGTCGCCGACGCGCCGAGCGCGGACCGCGTCGACGAGCTCCGCGACCGACTGGACGCGCTCGACGACCGGGTCGACGAGCTGGACGCCGTCCGCGACCGGGTGGACGAGTTCGGGGACCGCCTCGACGATGTGGACGGGCGGGTCGATGCGGTGGACGGCCGGGTCGACGACGTGGACGACCGCCTCGACGGCGTCGAAGCGGACCTCGACGCGATATCCGCGGACGACCTGTCCGACATCGACGACAAGCTCTCGCGGGTCGCGAACGCGGTCGTCAGGGTCAAGCGCCGGCTCGACGCGGCGGAGCGCGACCGCGCCGACCGCGAGCGCCTCGACGCGCTGACGCGCACGGCGAACCGGCACGGGGTGCGGGCGGCCGACTGCGACCACTGCGGCGGGGGCGTCGAGCTGGGACTGCTGTCGGCCCCCGAGTGCCCCCACTGCGGGCGCCGGTTCGAGGACCTGGAGCCGAACACCGGCTTCCTCGGTACGTCGAAGCTCCTCGTCGGGGACCGGCCCGCCATCGACGGCGATGTCGCGGACGGCGCCAGCGGCGACGAAACGAGCGGGGCGAGGGGCCGGACGAGCACCGCCGCGAGCGACGGCGGAGCGGACGGTGACCGCCGATGAGCGACGACCGCTCCGACGACGACGCGGCCGAATACGATCCGTTCGGCGACGACGGTTCGGAGGACGGCCCGTTCGACGACGAGACGTTCGCCGAGGGACCGGGCGACGAGGCCGGCGACGGCCTCGACGGGCCCGACGCGGGCGGGGTCGACGACCCGTTCGCGGCCCTGGGCGAGGGGGTCGGAGACGACGCCGGACCCGACCGAGACGAGGGCCGTTCCGGCGACCGCGGCGACACGCCGCCCAGCGCGGACCCGGAACCGGGCGCGCCCGCGGACGACCCGTTCGCCGAACTGGACGCGGACGCGGCCGACGGGCCGACCGACGGGGACCCCTTCGAGTCGATGGGGAGCGGGGACGTCGGCGAAGAGGACGTGTGGGCGGCGCTCGACGAGGGAACCGCCGTCGGGGCCGACGCGACCGACCTCGGCGACACGGACGGCCCGACTCCCGGGACGCCGGGCGCGGCGGCGACCGGCGACGAGCGCGTGGTCGACAAGCGGAGCTACTGCCAGCGCTGTCCGCACTTCGCGGCGCCCCCGGAGACGGCGTGTACCCACGAGGGGACGGAGATAGTGGAGTCGGTCGACTTCTCGCAGTTCCGCGTCCGCAACTGTCCGATGGTCGAGGCGGACGACCCCGCCTTCGACGGCGAGTGACCGGAAGCGGTTTCGCTTCGACCGCCGAGTACCCGCCGCCGATTTCTGAACACGTTCAAGCCTGACCGCCCGGTACGTCGTCAGTACCGTGGGAGGGTTCGGTTTCGAGGGGCGTCGGTCCGTCGAGCTCGGTCCGGGAGCGGTCACCGGGGCGATAGGGGATTCGATTACGGTGATCCCGCTCGTCGTCGCGCTGGCGCTGCTGACGGATGTCTCGCTGCCCCACGCGCTCGCCGCGTTCGGCGCGTTCCAGGTCGTCTGGGGGGTCCGGTACGGACTGCCGGTGTCCGTGGAGCCGATGAAGGCGCTCGCCGCGCTCGCCATCGCCGGCGCGCTCACGTACGCCGAACTCGCGCTCGCGGGGGTGGTACTCGGCGTCGTCCTCCTCGCTATCGGACGCACCGGCACGCTCGCGTACGTCGAGCGGTGGATCGGCGAGCCGGTCGTCCGCGGCGTCCAGTTCGCGGTGGGCCTCGTCCTCCTGGAGACGGGACTCGGTCTCGCGGTCGAGGACCCGCTCGTCGCGCTCGCCGGGGTCGCGGTCGCCGGCGGGGTCGCGCTCGCGGGCCACGGGAAGGCGAGCACGCTGGCCGTCGCCGCCGTCGGCGTCGCGACCGCCCTCGTCGTCGCCGGCGTGCCGACGCCCCGCCTTCCCGGTGCGCCGCCGACGCCGGCGTTCGGGGCGGCGCTCACGCGGGCGGCGTTCGACGGTGCGGTCGCGCAGCTGGCGATGACCATCGGCAACGCCGCGCTGGCGACCTCCCTCCTCTTCTCGGACCTGCTCGACGCGGAGGTGACGCCCGACGAGCTGTCGACGAGCATGGGCGTGACGAACCTGATCGCCGTGCCGCTCGGCGGCGTCCCCATGTGTCACGGCTGCGACGGGGTGGCCGGCAAGTACGCCTTCGGCGCGCGCACCGGCGGCGCGAACGTCGTGCTCGGCGTCGGCTACCTCGTCGCCGCCCTCTTCGCCACGCCCGCGCTGATCGCGGCGTTCCCGCTGGCGATGCTCGGCGCGCTCCTCGCGATCGTCGCCGTCTCCCTCGCGCGCAACGTCACCGACTCCGACAACCGTGCGCTCTCGGTCGGGATCGGCCTCCTCGCGTTGGCGACGAACCTCGGCGTCGCGTTCCTCGTCGGGATAGCAGTCCACCTCGCGACAGAACGAGTCGGCGGATAACGCGCCGTGAGTGCGGTGATTTCCGTGGCCGGTGGCGCGTGCCGACGAGCGCCCGCAGGGCGCGAGTCGCACGCGCGAGGGAGTCGCTGGCGGTGCCAGCCGCCAGCGACGAGGCTGGGGAGGTGTGAGGTGCGGTTGCCGTGCGGTGCGGGGCGGACTCAAAGGGGCAGCCGCGAGGGCGACGTAGGCGACGCAAGCACTGGAACGAGGAAGCGAACGCAGTGAGCGGCCGAGTGAAGCGCGCAGCGAGCGTACGTCGCCCTCGCGGCTGGGGCTTTGGCGGTGTCCGTCGCCGATTCGCACTCGACCATCGATAAGTAAGCGGCCGGGGCTCTCGGAGAGGCGACGACGATGGCAGTTCCTGATACGTCGACTCCGAGCTCGGTGCCGAGGGTCATTGATAGGATCCCTTCGGTCCACACGTCCTCGTCTCGGCCGCACCCACCGGACCTATACCGCTCGATCCCCTGTCTTCCACGTATATGCAGTTCTGTGACGACTGCGGCTCGATGATGGTCTCTCGCGACGGGGAGATGGTGTGTCAGAACGACGACTGCGGCGCCACGACCGAGCGCGACGAGGCGCTCGCCGCCGAGTTCGAGTCGACGACCGAACAGACCGGCGACGAGGTGATCGAGACGGAGGAGGGCGCGAGCTTCGAGGGGAAGCCCACCGCCGACGACGTCGTCTGCGACGAGTGCGGCCACGGCGAGGCGTGGTACACGATCAAACAGACCGGCGCCGCCGACGAGCCGCCGACGCGCTTTTTCAAGTGTAAGGAGTGCGGCCACCGCTGGCGCGGGTACAGCTGACCGCGATGGACGCGGCCCCATCGCGGCGACGACCCCTCCGCGCGTCCGCCATTCGCGCGCTCGTGGCGCTCGCAGTCGTCGCCCCCGCGGCCTTTCTCCTCGGCCGCGCGGTCGGGTTCTGGCGCGTGCGGCTCGCGGTCGGCAAGCTGCTCGCGCTGCTGCCCGAGGAGGGCGCTCCGGACCACGTCCGGGTGCTGCCGCCGCCCGCGGACGAGTACGCCGGGACGGTCCCGACGAGCCCCGCGGAGACCCGCGCGATGCTCCCCGACCGGGGCTTCTCGGAGCTGATCCGAGCGTACTTCCACGCCTACGAGCGCGACGGGGAGACGGTCCACGAGGTGGGCAGCTTCGTCCACCGCCCCGAGGGGCTCACCGGCGACTGGCAGGTCCACGTCCGGCTGTTCCCCGCGCCCGACGGCTCGACGGAGGTTTGGGCCCACTGGGAGCGGAACCCGTACGTGGCCCCGCTGGCGCACCTGCGGATGGAGGGGTACGACCCCGCCCGCGGCGAGCGGATGGCGGCCGAACTGATCGACGAACTCTGACGCGCGCGCCGCGTCCGCGGCGCGACTCCGGCGGCCCACGCCTCGATCACGGTCCGCGGTAACTAGTCACAGTACAACGATGGTCACAGCACCGCAGTCGGGCGATTAATTCGATTTGAACGGAATTGGGGCCGTAAACTCGACCGAAACGCGGCTGAATTCCGGCGTAGCGTTTGGACGGTTCATGTGGGTCGGGCAGGGAGGGGAAGGCACGATGAACACCGAACGCGTCGCACTGGTCGCGGTCTCGCTGGCGCTCGTCGTCGGCGGGCTCGCGACGCTGCTCGCACCGACCGTCGTCTCCGGACCGGGGACCGCCCCCGCGCAGGCGGCGGCGACCACCGCGATCGAGGGCGGCGGTCTCGCCCCGCTGTTCGGGGTCGCCCTCTGGGGCGTGACGCTGCTGTTCGGCGCGACCGCGGCCGTCTGGTTCGTGCTCGTCGCGATCGTGGGCGCGGGCCACGAGACGCCCCCGAACGAGTACGGCCTCGACGAGGTACAGGTCCGGATCATGACCGTCGACGCCGCCGAGGTCGTCCAGGAGACGGTCGACTCCCTGCCGGACGGGCTCGACGATGTCCACGTCATCGCGGAGGCCGACATCGACGTGCGCGGGGCGACGGTCCACGTCGTCCCCGAGGAGTTCTCGTGTCGCGCGGTCCGTAAGGGCCGCGCTCAGGAGTGGGCCCGGCGGGCGCTCGACTGCCGGAAGGAGTTCGCGCTGTACCTCGACGAGGACAGCGTCGTCGAGTCGCTGGACGGGCTGCCGGACGCCGACATCGTCCAGCTGCGCGAGAAGCCCCGCCGCACGGAGTCGAGCCTCAGCTACCTGGCCGACGTGTACCGCATGGGCGTCCAGATCGAACAGCGGGCGTTCGCGCGCCTCTCGATCCCGCTGTTCGCGTGGGGCGGCGGCATCGCGGTCCGCACGTCGGTCGAAAACGAGGTCACGTGGGACCGCGAGACGCTCGTCGAGGACACGGCCTTCGTCTGGGCGGCCTTCCGCGAGCGCGACGTGACGTTCGCGCTGTCGGACGCGGTCTGCCGGAACGAGGCCCCGCCCTCGCTGTACGAGATCCTCCAGCAGCGCCGCCGCTGGGCGGCCGGGAACGTCCGGGCGTCCGCGATGCTCCCCTTCCGGTACGAGCTGCTGACCAGGGTCCGCAACTACGCGTGGGCGCTCTCGCCGATCGTCACCCTGCTCGTCGTCCCGCTGTCGCTGCTCAGCGTGACGGTCGTCTACAGCGAGCTCTTCTTCGCCGCGTCGATGGGGCTGGCGCTGTGTACCCTCGGCTGGTTCCTGCTCGGCGTCCGCTACTACGGCGCCGACCACCGGCACTGGGCGCTCGCGGTCCCGCTGGCGCCGCTCATCACCGTCGTCCACTCGATGGGGACGGTCGCCGGGATCCTCAACCCCCCGGAGTCGTTCCGCGTGACGACGAAGGTCGGAAGCGACTGAGACGGTCCGTCGAATCGGACGATCGCTTCCGGCCGGCTCGGACGGTCGATCCGGCCGACTCGGACGCTCTCTGATCGGTCGACTCGGGCGATCTCCGATCGGTCGGTTCAGCCGTTCAGTCCGCCGCGAGCCGCTCTCCGAGGAACGCCGCGGCCGCCTCGCCCACCGTTCCGCTCCGCCCGACGAAGAAGTGGTCCGACTCGAACGCGACCGTCTCGATCCCCAGTTCCCCCGCGCGCTCGACCACGGGCTCCCAGTCGGCCGTCGAGTCCCGGGTCGCGTACAGCACGCGCGTCGGCACGCCGCGCTCGGCGAGGTCGCCGAGCGCCGCGACCGTGTCGACGTCGGGGTTCAGACGGGCCGTCGGCGCGAGCGCGCAGACGCCCGCGAGGTCGGGTCGCGAGGCGGCCGCGACGAGCGCGACCGTGCCGCCGAACGAGAAGCCGAAGAGGCCGACGCGGTCGTAGCGCTCGCGCGCCCAGCCGACCGCCGCGTCCGCGTCGGTGGTCTCGCCGTACCCCTCGTCCCAGTCGCCGTAGTCGAACCGGAGGCAGTCGACCCCGCGGTCGGTCAGGGCGTCGCTCACGGCGCGCAGCCGCTCGTCGCCGCGGTGGCCGCGCTGCTGCGGGTGCGGCGGACAGGCGACGACGACCGCGTCCGCGCGCGGCGCGTCGTCGGAACCTTCTCGGGCGCCGTCGCTCGCGGCGGTATCGAGCGTGGCGCGCACGTCGCGGCCGCCGGGGATCAGGACGGTGTCGCTCACTGGGTCCGGACTCCGCGGTCGCCGTCGTTCCCGCTCACGGGACCTGCGTCACGCGGTCGACGTTATCGAGGGCGGCGAGGTCGGCCGCGAGCGCCTCCTGGTCGACGCCCGCCTCGTAGTAGAACACGATGTCGAAGGCGCCGTCGCGGAGGAGCTGCTGGCACTCCCAGACGAACTCCTCGCCGTCGAGTGTCAGCCCCTGGAACTGGTTCGACGAGAAGTTCGTGTCGTCGTTGCCCGCCTCGATGTACGTCTCGCCCTTGTCGGCGTGGTCGGCGATGACGTCGTTGGCGGCGACCGTCAGCTCGTGCATCTCCAAGTCCTGCTGGCCGTCGAGGTCCGTATGGACGATACAGCCCACCAGCTCGATGTCGCCGGGCTCTAAGAGGGCCTTCGTACGGGTGTATAGGTCGGCGTCGACGGTCTCGCTCATGGGTTACCGTTCCGGCTCCCGTAATAAACGGGTGACGGTTCACCGGGCGGAGGGCGCCGGACGACGACGCGCCTCAGCGCCGGAGCGACACGACGACGCCGTCCCCGCTCGCGTCGGCCTCGACCAGGCCGTCGTCCGCGAGGTCGTCGACGAGTCCCCGGAGCCACTCCCGGCCGTGGTCGCCGTCGGGCGCGTAGTCGACGCGGATCCGGTGGCCGAGCGCGTCCAGCTCCATCTCCTCGTGCTCGCCGAGCAGGCGGACGATCCGGCCGCGGAACTGCCGGCGGCTCCCCTCGAAGCTCGGCTGCTCCGGCACGTCGGGCGCGGTGAAGTCGCCGGTCTGGTAGGCGTGGCACCACTCGCGCCACGGGCAGCCCGCCTCGTCGCAGCGCGGCTTCTTCCCGCAGGCGACGCCGCCGAGCTCCATGACCGCGTTGTTCCAGACCCGGGACTCGCCCGCGGGCATGAGCGCCGAGGCGATCCGCTCGAACGCGTCGTCGTCGTCCGGGGCGTCGAACGCGCGGTACAGCACCCGCTTCACGTTGGTGTCGACGACGGCGTCGCCGTTATTGAACGCGAACGACGCCACCGCGTTGGCGGTGTACGGGCCGACGCCCATCAGCTCGCGCAGCCCCTCCGGGTCCTGCGGGAACGCCCCCTCGTAGTCGTCCTCGACCTGCCCGGCCGCCTCTTGGAGGTACTTCGCGCGGTTGTTGTACCCCAGCGAGTGGTCGGACCAGAAGGCGACCACGTCGGCGCGGTCGGCCGCGGCGAGGGCGGCCGTCGTCGGCCACTCGTCGAGGAAGTCCTCCCACGCCGGCACGACCCGGTCGAGCTGGGTCTGCTGGCTCATCACCTCGCTGACGAGGACCTCGTAGGGGTCCTCCGTGCGGCGCCACGGGAAGTCCCGGTGGTCCGCCTCGTACCAGTCGACGAGCGCGCCGCGGACCGCGTCGAGGTCGGCCGGGAGCTCGGGAATGCCCTCCGCGTCGGTCATGCGGATCGCTCCGGCCGGCGGCGGTTTATCCGTGCTGGTCCCCGTCGGCGACGACGGGCTCCATCGTCCGCGGGTCGCGGTCGGGGCCGGGGTACGCCCCGCCGACGGCGTCCGGGTACAGCTTCGCGGGGTCGAACACCGTCGCGAACGCGCGCGGCTCCCGGACGCTCACGGGGAGTCGGTCGCGGAGCCCGGCCGCGGCCCCCGGCCCGGTCAGCGACGGGTCGAGGCTCACGACCTGCATCGCGCCGCCCCGGTACGCGGACGCCAGCGCGGGGTGGTCGCCCGGGGGCTGGGCCACCGGCTCGCGCCACTCCCCGGCCGCCGCGCGCCAGTCCGCCGCCAGGTCGGGGTCCGACAGCGACGCGATCACGGCCTCGGCGTCGTCGAGGAGCGGGTCGCTGGCGACGAGCGTCGTCCACGCGTGCGACCGGAGCGCGTCGAGCGCCTCGCGTGCGGCCCCGCCGAGGAGGAGGTCGGCCGCGAGCGCGCCGGCGTCGGCGACGACGCGCGCCGGACTGGGGTCGGGAGGCTCGGGGACCGCGTCGCCGCCGGAGGAGTCCCCGGCCGCCCGCGCCGCTCGCACGTCGTCGAGGGCGCGCCGCATGTCCGCCTCGTCGCGGTCGCCGCCGAGCGCGGCCGCGCGCTCGAACAGGTCGCCGAAGGTCATGTATCCCGGTCGGCGCCGGGGGCGTATCGTCCTTGCGGCCGCGGCCGGGCAGAGCGCGCGGCCCGGCCGGGTCCAGCGAGCCCGGACGTTATTTGTCGCTCGGATCGAACCCGACGGCGTGAGCGACCGATCCGCAGCCGACCCGACCGTCGCCGTCCCGCAGGTCCCGGTCGACGACCTCCGCGTCGACGTGAACGCCGACCGACTCCGGCGCCGCGCGGCCGACCTGCCGACCGGGGTCGACCTCGCCGTCTTCCCCGAGTACGCGCTCACGGGGTTCGCGGCCGACGAGCGACTCCGCGAGGCCGCGCTCTCCCGCGACGCCGCGCGCGAACGGCTCGAATCCGTCGCGCGGGCGGCGAACGCGGCGGTGATCGCGGGCTACGCCGAGCGCGACGGGGAGAGCGTCTACAACGCGACCGCGTACGTTCCCCCGCCGGACCGCGGCGCGGACGGCGGACCGACGGACGAAGCGCGCGACGGCCCGGGCGGGTTCGCCGTCTACCGCAAGCGACACCTGTGGGACGACGAGGCCGAGTGGGTCGAGCCCGGCGAGGAGCGCGCCGTCGTCGAGACGGCCGCCGGACCGACCGGCCTGCTGACCTGCTACGACCTCAACTTCGTCGCGGAGAGCGCGTGGTTCGCGGAGCGCGCGGTCGACGCGCTCGTCGTCGTCGGCGCGTGGCCCGCCGACCACGTCGCCAACTGGCGGCTCCTGTGTCGCGCCCGCGCGCTCGACGGCGTCAGGTGGGTCGTCGGGGCGGGCCGCACCGGGAGCGCCGGCGGCGGGCGCGTGCCGGACGAGGCGGCGTACGCCGGCAACTCCCTCGTCGCGCGCCCGGACGGCGCGGTCGCGGCCGAACTCGACCGGGACGCGTCGACGCTGACCGCGACGCTCGACCGCGAAACCCTCGCCGCGCAGCGAGACCTCGTCGGCGCTATCGGCAAAAATAGAAAATAATTTTCTTATGTCGAAAAAGTAGTTTTCTCAGTAGGAACTATTAAGTGGGTCGCGCGCGTATACTGAGGTGAAATGAGTACCCAGAAGCAGGCCCGTCAGCGATACGGCGACGTTCACGAGAGCGAAGCGCTCCGCGTCCCCGAGGAGAAGGCCGAACAGCTCGTCGACGCGCTCAACAGCGACCTCGCGGCGACGTACGTGCTCTACCACCAGATCAAAAAGCACCACTGGCTCGTCGAGGGCGCCGAGTTCCTCGACATCCACGAGTACCTCGGCGAGGTCGCGGCCGACCTCGAAGAGGGCGCCGACGTGCTCGCCGAGCGCGCGCAGGCGCTCGGCGGCGTGCCGCTCTCGGGCGGCGCGAACTACGAGGAGCACGCGCCGGTGACCCCCGAGGACGCCGACGCCTACGACATCCGCACCTCGCTCGAACACGACCTCGAGATGTTCGGCGACATCACCGAGCAGCTCCGCGAGCACATCCAGCTCGCCAACAACCTCGGCGACTACAACACCGAAGAGCAGCTCCGCGACATCCTCGGCGACGTCGAGGAACACGGCCACCACATCGAGCACTACCTCGAAGACGACACCCTCGTCACGAGCGAGACGCTCGAATAAGCCGGCCGCGGCGGACCGCTTCCGGGCCGTTCCGGAGTCCGATCCTTCGACTTTTCTGACACCGCCGAGCGACGCCGCCGGCCGCGCTCGTGCCGACCGTGCTTCCGCTGACCGCGTTCCTCCCGACCGCGCTCCCGATCAGTCGAGGTCCGGCGCCCGCTCGCCGGCCGGAATCACGATCTCCAGCCAGTTCTCCTCGGGCGGGAGCGGACAGGAGAACGTGTCGCTGTACGCGCAGAAGGGGCTGTACGCGAGGTTGAAGTCGACCGTGACGGCGTCGCCGTCCTCGAGGTCGCCCTCGGGCTCCAGTTCCATGTACCGCCCCTGGTAGTACGTCTGCTGGCCGGTCGTCTTGTCGCGGAAGGGGACGAAGATGGCGCCGTCGTCGCCCGCCTGTCGGTAGCCCGCGAGCGTGTGCTCCTCGCCATCGACCTCGAACGCGAACGTGACGACCCGGAGGTACCGGACCGGGTTGCTCGCGGTCGTCTCCATCTCGACCGGCTCGGGGTCGTCGTGGACCGTGACCGTCGCCTCGACGCGGTAGTCCGGGTCCGGCGGGAAGTAGTCGAGCCCGTCGAACTCGTCGCGGTCCTCCGGCGGGATCGGCGACTGCGGGTGGTCGTCGAAGAACTCGTCTTTCTCCCGTCGATTCGCGCGGAGCCGCTCGGCGTAGTCCTCGCTCATGGCCGGACGGACGGGCGCCGGCGGTTTCAGGGCCGCGGTTCGGCCGCCCTCCCGACCCGCGACGCCCTCACAGCGCCTGGAGGTCCGCGAGGCAGTCGTCGAGGTCGCGGTTCGACGTGGCCAGCGAGACGCCGTCGACGCGGGCGAGGTCGGCGGCGTGGTCCCACAGGTCGCCGTCCTCGATGCCGTGGAGCACGACCGCGTTCGGCGTCGGGCTCACGACCCGCAGCGCCACGAGCGGCGACTCGCCGCGCGTCACCCGCGTGAACACGAGCGCGCGGTTCGTCGACTGGCCGTACAGCCGGTAGAACTCCTCGCTGGAGAGCCGCGTGATCGCCTGGATCGAGTCGATGACGGTGTGGCCGTTCACGTGGTCGTGGTCGCCGCGGACGACCTCCGTCGCGCCCATCGCCTCGTAGAAGTCCTCCAGGGGGACCGCCGTCGAGTACTCGCGGAGGTCGTGGACGATGTCGCTCTCGAACCCGGCCGAGAGCACCCGGGCGTGCTGGCGGAGGCGGCCGCCGCCGCGGCGCTCGTCGATGTCGAGCAGCCCCTCGACCGTGCGGCGGACGACGCCGATCCCCGGGCTCTCGCGGCGACCGCTCTCGTAGTCGGAGACGACCGACGAGGAGACGCCGAGCTGGTCGGCAAGTTCCGTCTGCGAGACGTCGAAGTCGGTCCGCCACTTCCGGAGGGTCGCCCCCGGATCGTCGCTCAGCGTTATCTCGCCGGCGATCCGGCGGGAGAGCTCCTCGCGTGCGTCGCTCATGGCGTGAACGGACGACCGAGCGCCGCAAAAGGGTACCGTTCGTCGCGCGTCGAACGCCCTCGACTCACTCCAGGTACAGCGAGTAGACGATGACCGCGAACCCGACCGCCGTGAGGAGGCCGTCGATGGCGATGCCGACGGTCAGGTTCGCGCCGATGATCTGGTGAGAGACGCCGCCCAGCAGCGCCCCGACGGTGACGATGCCGAAGCCGACGCCCAGCTCGCGCAGCGACCGGTCGCCGGTCCGATCGTACGCACGGAGCGCGTAGTAGGTGATGCTGCCACCGAGCACCAGGATGGCGGTCTTTGCGACGATGATAGTCAGGTCGATGTAGGGGTTCATGTTTCCTCTCGTAGCTCCGACCACAGGTCGGCCAGTCGCTCGTCTCGGGTCCGCTCGGGCCGAGAGAACTCCACGTCGAACTCGCGGCGGTCCGCGTCGCCCTCCTCGCCGTCGTCGATCGAGACGGTGACGGCGTCGAACGACACCGAGTACCGCGTCGTGTGCTGCCCGTCCCGCCGGATGTCCGTCGACTCCGAGAGCAGGGAGGCGTCGGTGAGCTTCTCCAGTTTCCGGTAGGTCGTCGACAGGGGGATGTCGCACTCCTCGGAGAGCTCGCTCGCGGTCTTCGGCTCGGTGAGCGCCGCGACGATCCGACGGGCCGCGTCGTCGGCCAGCGCGTCGAGCACCTCGTCGACCGACGGCGGCTCCGGCTCTCGCGACGGGTCCCGCACCATGCGTGACGGTTCGGCCCCCGGAACTTAAACCATCGAACTTCGGTCCGAGCGGCGACCGATCGCACGAGGGCGCGGCCGACGACCGCCCGGAACCGTCGCAGGGTCGGCCCGCGCGACGCTGAAGTCGGCCCGCGCGATGCCGCCCGTTTTTGTACGGCCGCGGCGTACCGCGGGCCGATGGACACGTGGAAGCGGCGGGTCGTGTTGTACGCGGTCTTCCTCGGGGGGATGATAGCGTTCACCGCCGTCACGTATCAGTACGGGATGCGGGCGTACGAGAACGACCCGCGGACCCTGATCGAGTCGTTCCGCTTCGCGGTCGAGATGTTCTCCACCACCGGGTTCGGCGGCGACGCGCCGTGGCGGAGCCCCGAGATGAACGCGTACATCGCCGTGATGGACCTCGTCGGGATGGCGCTGATCTTCGGGGCGCTCCCCGTCGTCGCGACCCCGCTCCTCGAGTCCGCGTTCGCGACGAGCGTCCCGCGGTCGCTGGAGCCGGACCTGGAGGGACACGTCGTCGTCGCGTCCGACACCACGCGCTCCGACGCGCTCTTAGACGAGTTCGAGTCGGAGGACGTCCCGTACGCCGTCGTGGAGCGCGATCCGGACCGGGCGCTGGCGCTGTACGAGGCGGGCCACAGGGTGGTTCGGGCCGACCCCGAGACGACCGAGGGGCTCGAGAGGGCACGCCTCGGGGCGGCGCGCGCCCTGGTCACCGACGTCTCCGACCGCGTGGACGCGAGCATCGTCCTCGCGGCGAAGGAGCTGTCGACGGACGTCCGCGCGATAAGCGTCGTCGAGGACCCGAGCCGCGAGCGGTACCACCGGCTCGCCGGCGCGGACGAGGTGCTCTCCCCGCGGTCGCTGCTCGGCGAGCGCCTCGCCTCGAAGGTCACGACCGCGCTCCGGACCGACCTCGACGAGGCGGTCGCGGTCGGCGACCTGCGGATCGCGGAGATATCGGTCCACCACGGGAGCGGCCTCGCCGGGTCGACGCTCGCCGGCAGCGCCATCGGCGAGCGCACCGGCGTCGACGTGATCGGCGCGTGGTTCGACGGCTCGTTCGAGGCGGCGCCGCCGCCGGACGCGACGCTGTCGGCCGGGACGGTCCTCCTCGTCTCGGGGACGGAAGAGCAGGTGGAGCGGCTCGTCGACCTGACCAACTCGGCGGCCCGGCGGTTCGGCGCGGGCGAGACCGTCGTCGTTGGACACGGACAGGTCGGACGGACCGTCGCGAGCGCCCTCGAAGCGGGCGACGTCCCGGTGACAGTCGTCGACCGCGAGGACGGGGAGGCGATCGACGTGGTCGGGGACGCGACCGACCCGGAGACGCTGCGGGAGGCCGGCGTCACCGACGCGCGGACCGTCGTCCTCGCGCTCCCCGACGACACGACCGCCGAGTTCGCGACGCTCGTGGTCCGCGACCTGGCGCCGAACGTGGAGCTGCTCGCGCGGGTCGAGGACCCGGAGAGCGTGCCGAAGATGCACCGCGCCGGCGCCGACTACGTGCTCTCGCTGTCGACGGTGACCGGGCGGATGTCGGCGTCGGCCGTGTTCACGGACCGCGACGTGCTCTCGCTCGACACGCACGTCGAGGTCGTCAGGAGCGAGGCGTCGGTCCTGGCCGGCCGGACCGTCGGGCAGGCGGCCGTCCGCGAGACCACCGGCTGTACCGTCATCGCCATCGAGCGCGGCGGCGACCTCATCACCGACGTGGGCCCCGAGACGCGGATCGAGCGCGGCGACGAGCTCGTCCTCGCCGGCACCGACGAGGGGGTCCGGTCGTTCGAGCGCGCGTTCGCCTGACCGGTTCGCGCCGCAGGTCTCGCCCGTGCCACCGCCTCCGCCGCCGATCCCGCCCGCGCCGCCGCTTCCGCCGGGCCGAGTCGAACGCTTCAAGTATTCGCTGGCTGTTCGTACCCGTATGAAAGACCAGGGACGCTCCGCGCGCAAGCGGACCGGCGGCCGACTCAAGCACGCCTCGAACAAGAAGCGCCACCAGCTCGGCCGCGAGCCCGCCGAGACCACGGTCGGCGAGACGCGACTCCAGTACATCGACTCCCGCGGCACGGACAAGAAGGTCCGCGCGCTCTCGACGAACGTCGCGCAGGTCGCCGACGACGGCGAGGTCAGCGAGGCCGAGATCGAGAACGTCGTCGACAACCCCGCGAACGTCAACTACGCCCGCCGGAACATCGTCACCAAGGGCGCCATCATCGAGACGTCCGCCGGCCGCGCCCGCGTCACCTCGCGCCCCGGACAGACCGGCCAGGTCAACGCGGTCCTGCTCGACTGAGCCCGCGCCCTTTCTGAAGGTATTTCCCCCCGCACGCCCACCAGCCACGCGTGTACCTCGGCGTCGACGAGGCCGGCAAGGGGCCCGCCCTGGGACCGATGGTGGCGGCGGCGGTGCTCGCCGACCCCGCGAGCCTGCCGGCCGACGTGGACGACTCGAAGCGCGTCGCGCCGGCTCGCCGGGAGGCGCTGGCCGCGGCCCTCCGAGACGACCCGGCCGTCGCCGTCGGCGTCGCCCGCGTCGAGTCCGCCGAGATCGACCGGCCGGACACCGACATGAACACGCTCACCGTCCGCGGACAGGCGCGGGCGGTCCGGGCCGCGCTCGCCGACCGTCCCCCGGAAGTCGCCGAACCGGTCCGCGTCGTCGCCGACGCGGGCGACACCAGCGAGGAGCGGTTCGCGGAGCGGCTCGCGCGCTTCGTCGCCGAGGGCGGCGAGGCGGACTCCGCCGCGGGGGCCGACCGCGTCCCGTCGGTCGACGTGACCGCCGCCCACGGCGCCGACGAGGACGACCCCGTCGTCGGCGCGGCGAGCGTCGTCGCGAAGGTGGAGCGGGACGCCGCGATGGCCGCGATCGACGCCGCGTATCCAGCGTACGACGACCTCGGCAGCGGCTACCCGAGCGACCCGGCCACCAGGGCGTTCCTCGCGGCGTACGTCGGCGACAACGGGGCGCTGCCGGGCTGTGCGCGAGCGTCGTGGGCGACCTGCGAGGACGCGCTCGCCGCCGCCGAGCAGTCGGCGCTCGACGAGTTCTGACCGCCGCGCCGAGGAAAATCAGGTCCGACCGCCGCGCCGAAGAAAAATCGGATTTCGCCCGCCGCGCGGGCGCCGCGGGATTCACCGCCGCGTCAGAGGAAGAATCCCTTGAACGCGTTGATGACCGCCCACTTGAGCTGTTCGATAGGCTGGCCGCTCTCGCCGCTGATGGCGATGTCGTCGTTCGCCACCGCGTCCCGGAACGCCGTCGCCGGGTCGTCGGCGTCGACGATCCCCCGGATCGTCTCACGGTCGGTCGTTATCTTCCTGACGGCGTCGTCGCTCGGGCTCTCCGACAGTCCGGTGATGCGGTTCCGGTCGTCCATCGTCACCGCGTAGGTGACCGTCGAGTCGCCGTCCTCGACGTAGATGTTGCTGGTCCCCGCGAGGTTGATCGGCCCGAGGTTGATGCCGTCGACGTTGTCGTTGTACGTCGGCACCATCTCCTCCAGCGACTCGTACAGGTCGTCGCCCGACGACTGCGCGACCGCGCCGCCGGTGGCGGCGACGAGGGGCAGCAGCGCCACGGCGAGCACGAACGGACCGCGTGTGAGCTTCATTGCTACCGTGAGGCGCCGTGAGTATATAAACGGTTCAGGAGACCGCGTCTCCCGCCCGACGGGCGCGATTCCGCCTCGCGCACGCGGCAGCGCCGGCTTCAGAACAGTCCGGCCGCGAATCCGCCGACCGCCCCCACGAACGTCTCCCACACCGAGAAGCCGGTCGCGATCGCCAACACGGTGTCCGCGCCGAAGAAGGCGAACAACAGCGCGGATCCCAGGTGCGCGAGCCGCATGTCGATCCGGCCCGCGAACGTGTGGAAGAAGTACGCGTTCGCGAGGCTCACCGGGACGATCGCGAGCATCTCGCCGACCCAGATGGCGGAGGTCGCGCCGTACTGGACGCTCAGCCCGATGGTCACCAGCTGGGTCTTGTCGCCGAACTCGCCCGTCGCGGTGAGCGCGAAGATGGGCAGGAAGCCGCCGAGGGACCCGGAGTACCTGTCGAGCGGTCCGGGGAGCGAGAGCTCCTCGAACGGGTCGCCCCCGTCATCGTCGCGCTCGGCCGCGGGGGACGCGCCGCGCGGCGGCGCGGAGCGGTACAGGGCCGCCGCGAAGGCGAAGAACAGCGTCGCGGTCACGGCGTCGAGCGCGACCGGCGGGAGCGCCGACTGGAGCGCCCGGCCGAACGCGATCTCGACCGCGGTCCAGCCGGCGAACGCCGAGCTCGCGGCGGCGACGACGACCTTCGGGTCGTACTTCGTCGCGAGCCCGGCGATCATCAGTTGGACCTTCTCGCCGGGCAGCACCGCGAGCTGGGCCACGAGGGCGACGACGACGATCTCGGCGTAGCCGGGCATGCGTCACTCGCCTCCTCTCTGTCGGCGGGCCGGCGTGGGACCCCGGCCGACGCCGGCTCGGCTCACCTGACCGTCAGCAGGCGACGCAGGATGTCGCCGTACGCCGGGCGGGTGATCAGCACGCCGACCAGCACGCCGAGGACGGTGAAGATGGCGAACCCGGAGAGGTCGCCGAGCGACAGCACCATCAGCGGCGACATCGCGATGATGGTCGTCGCCGCCGCGGCGCCGATGACCCAGAACGCCCGCCGGAACCGGGAGTCGAACACCTTCCGGGAGTTCACGTCGCCCTCGCTCATCACCTCGTCGGCGATGATGACGAGGTCGTCGACCCCGGTCCCGACCACCGCGATGAAGCCGGCGATCACCGCGAGTTCGAGCGGGTAGCCGAGCAGCGCCGCGAAGCCGAGGAGCGCGTACACCTCCGTCAGCGCGGTGACGATCATCGGGAGGGCGACGCGGGGCTCGCGGTAGCGGAGGAACACCATTCCGGAGACGGCGAACACGGAGAGGACGCCGATGATCAGCGAGTACGTCCGGAAGTTCTCCCCCTGCGAGGCCGAGATAGACGAGGAGGTCCCTTCGCCGCTGATGTCGAGGTCGGCCGGGAGCGCGCCGGCGCGGAGGTTCAGCGAGATGGTCTGCGCCTCCGCGAACTCGCCGGTCGTGAGGCGGAAGTTCCCGGTGTCGGCCCACGAGCCAGCCGCCATGCTGTCGGCGAGGCCGGGGTCCATCCCGAAGGAGTTGACGACCTCTCCGTCGACGACGAGCAGGAGACACGGGTTCCGGTCGCCGTTCACCACTTCGATGTCACCGGTCTCGGGGTTGTACCCGCACCGGTCCGCCTGGGTCTGGTACGCGTCCTGGAACCCGCGCTGGGCGACGGCGTCTTGGAAGCTGTGCGCCGGCGACTGGCCGTTCTCGGCGGTGTTCCGGACGGTGACCGGCACGTACGCACCCGTGCCGCGGTCGCTCTGTGCCGCGGTCCCGATCTCCTCGAAGTCGTCCTGGATCAGCGCGCCCTCCTGAACGGCGGTCCCGTTGCCGTCGGGGTACGCGATGTCGATCCGGACGGTCCCGCGCTCTTCGAGGAGGTCGATAACCTCCTGGCGCCCCTGTCCGGGCACCTCGACGAGGATGAAGTACTCGCCGGTGATCGACTGGACCTGCTGGACGCTCCCGCCCGAGAGGCCCGCCTCGTTGATCTTCCCTTGGATGACCTCCATCGTCTCGTCGCGGGTCTCTTGGGTGACGCCCTCGCGGATGTCGCCGTACTCGTACCCGCTCGCGTCCATCGCCGCGCGGAACTGGGACTCGGTCACGGACGGCTCCGTGACCTCCACCGCGCCCTCCTCGGGGACGACGCCGACGTTCCGGACCGACGCGTTGTCGAGCTCGGCCGCGACCGCCTCGGCGACCGTTCCCGGGGTGTCACCCCCGAACGCCACGTCCGTCGCGGTGTATCCCGACAGCGGCGCGCGGACACGCGTCCCGCCGGCCAGGTCGAGCCCGTACTGGAGGTTCGTGATCCCCTGGCGGGCCTCGCTCGCGTTCTCGCCGGGCGCCGGCTCCGGCCCGAACCCGGGGCCGAACAGCGTCACCGTCGACCCGACCACGACGAGGACGAGCAGCAGGATCCGCCAGTTCTCCTTGATCGGTTCGAGCATTACCGGGCCACCCCCTCGAACTTGTACCAGCGAAGCAGCGAGACGTTCAGCAGGTACGTGTTCATCAGGTCGGCACAGAGGCCCACCGAGAGGATGATCCCGATGTCACGGAGGAGCCCGACCCCGAACACCGAGGCGACGACGGCCATCACGACCATCGCGGCGATGGAGGTGAGCGTCATCGTCACCCCGGTCCGCATCGCGCGGCTGACCGACTCGTAGAACTCGCCGGTCCGGCGCAGCACGGAGTCGTTCAAGAGGATGTCCGAGTCGACGCTGTACCCGATGATCATCAAAAGCGCCGCGATCGTTCCGAGCGTCATCTGGATGCCGAGGAGGTTCATCGTCGCGATCGGTATCACGAGGTCGGAAAACGCGGACGCGACGACCGCGATGGAGGGAACGAACGTCCGGAACAGCGCGAACACCAGCACGCTCATCCCGAGGAACGCGAGCGCCACGCCGAACAGCGCGGTCCGCGCGGTGTCGCTCGCGAAGCTCGGCGACACCTGGTCGACCGCGGTCGTCGTCAGGCCGGCCGCCTCCGCCTGGTCCTGGAGGTCGTTCGCGAGCCCCTCCGGGTCGTCCTCGGCCGCCTGGAACGTCACGACGACCACGTCGTCGCCGGGGATCGTCCGGACCGAGTCGGGCTCGCGGTCGAAGGCCGTCCGGATCTGCTGTTCGACGTCCCCGTTCGCCTCGTCCGCGACTCGCAGCTCGACGCCGCCGGTGAACTCCAGTCCGAGGTTCGCCGGCGCACCGGTGGCCACGACCCAGCCGCCGATGATCGCCAGCGCGAGGACCAGAAAGGCGAGCGGCACCGCCGCGAGCTGCCGGTTCGAGTAGTCGGTGTAGTTGACCTCCGGCACCTCGATCGCTACCATAAATACCGCTTCCTCCGCGGGCGCGAATAAGCCTTCTTATCTGGGTGGCTGCGGCCTCTCGTCCGACGGTCCACGGGCTCGATACCGCGGCCGCTCGGCCCATTCAGAACGGCACTCCCGCTCGGCGGAAACGGTCCGCCGAGTCCGGCGGCGACTGAGCGACCGGGGCGCTCGCCGGGCCTACGGGAGGTACCGCACGGCGACGACGCCGGGCTCCGACCGGATTTCGACGCGGTTCACGCCGAGCCGGGCCGCGCGCGAGAGCGTCCCCTCGCGGTCGTCGATCACGTCCGCGACCGCCGCCTCCGTCTCCGACTCCGGCGGCGTCAACACGTGGACCTCGCCGACGCCCGCGCGCTCCTCGCGGGAGAGCTCTCCCGTCGCGGTCTCCGCGGCGAGCTCCCGCTCGTGGACGGTCGGCGGCTCCGGGCTCTCCTCTATCGACAGCGACCGGCGCTCCGCGACCTCGATCACCTGATAGGTCACCTCCATCGGCGGGTCCGGGGCGACGGTCGCCTCGACGGCGTCGTCGACGTCGAGGCCGGGGTTCGAACTCAGCGTGTGGACCTGTCCGTCGTGGACGTCCTTCAGCACGGCCGAGTCGCTCTCGACGTGCGTGACGAGGAACGTGCTCTCCTTCTCGTCGGTCATTGCGTCCGGGTAGTCGCTCCGGCGCCTTGCGGCTTTCGAGCCGCGACCGGCGGGGCGCCGCTCACGCAGAGCCGCCGCCCTCGGTCGACTCGGCGGGGTCGGGGGAGCCGTCGGCGGCGCCGCCGCGGAGCCGGAAGTGCGTCGCGAAGACGGCGAGCCCGGCCGCGACCGGCGGGCCGAACCCGGCGAGCTGCGGGAGGTCGTACAGCGCGTTGACGATCAGGGAGTCGCTCGGGTCCCGGAGCCCCTCGGGCGCCGAGATGATCATCCCGAGGTACAGCGAGAGCAGGAAGAGGAAGCCGGCGACGCCCATCCATCGGTCGTACGTCGCCGCGACGCGGTCGCCGCGGCGGTGGCGGCGGGCGACGAACAGGATCGGCGCGAGCAGCGGTCCGACGGCCGCGAGGCCGGCGACCACGTACAGCGACCGCGAGAAGAGGAACGTCCCTCCCTGCGCCGAGGCGGTCTCGCCCATCCAGACGACCAAGGCGAGGGTGACGACGAGCGCGACGAACCCGGCGGCCAGCGCGCCGAGCGCGGCGTACGCGCGCATGGTCCACGACTCGGTCGCGCGGAACGCGTAGGGGATCGCGCCGAACACCCCGCGGTAGCTGTCTGCCATCACCCGTGGTAGGCGCGTCGGCGAATTAAACCCCTCGTCGGCGGGAAGCCATTTATACGCGCGGCCGGATCGACTCGACGTGGGTCTCTACGACGCGTACCTCGCGACGCGCCACCGCCTCCACGACGCCGAGCCGCCGGCGCACGTCGCCCTCGTGCTCACCGAGCGGGACCTCCTCGCCGACGGCGCCTTCGACACGCTGTCGTCGGCGATCGGCTGGGCGTTCGAGTACGGCGCGGAGCGCGTCACCGTCTCGGTCTCCGTCCTCGACCGCGCGGTCGCCCCGACGCTCGTCCGGGAGCTACGTCGGCTCGACGCGCCGGAGCGGACCGTGGTCCGCGGTCCACAGGCCGACGAGGTGGACGGCGGGAGTTCGGATGCCGCGACGGACCGGGGCGCGGACGCGGTACCGGAATCCATCGACGCGCCGGTGAGGATCCTGGTCGGGCTCGGGGGCAAGGCGGAGTTCGCCGGCGCGGTCCGCGAACTGGCCGGCGACGTCGCCGACGGCGAGGTGAGCCCCGAGGCGATCGACGAGACGGACATCGCCGAGCGGCTGCTGTTCCCCGAGGAGCCGGACCTCGTGATCAAGACCGGCGCCGAGCGGCTCTCCGACTTCGCCATCTGGCAGTCGGTGTACGCGGAGCTCTACTTCACCGACGTGAACTGGCGCGACTTCCGCCGGCGCGAGTACCTGCGCGCGGTGCTGGACTTCCAGGACCGCCAGCGCCGCTTCGGCAGGTGACCGACCCAGCCCGGCGCCGCCGCCCCCGACCTACCAGACGAACCTGAAGAGCACGGCGAACGTCACCAGCGCGCCGACCGTCGAGAGGATCGGCACGACGTTCTGCATCAGCACGACGCGCGCGCTCGTCCCGGGATTGAACAGGTCGGACGCGGAGGGCACGTCGCTCGCGTCGCCCTCGCCGATCTCCGGCATCTCGTCGGCCGCCAGCGCGCCGACGGAGACGGTCGGCTCCTTCTCGCCGCTTATCCCCTGTCGCACGGTCACCGTGCGGGTCGCCCGTCCCCAGCCGAGCCCGACGATCGACATCGTCGCGATGATGACGAACGAGGCGGGGATGCCGACCGCCGAGAGGCTGATCACGATCCCCGAGGAGACGACCGCGACGACGATGGCGGCCGTCAGCGGGAGGTCGGTGATGTCGTTGCCGAGCGTGTCGAGCGTCCGCCGGGCGATGGTGAACGCGCCGACCGCGACCGCCGCGCTCCCGAGGAGGATCATCGGCGTCATCTCCACGCCGTCGAGCGCGACGAGCGGCGCGATGGCGTTCGCGATGTTCGAGGTGCCCGAGGAGAACGCCATCAGACAGCCGATGGAGATGACGACGACTCCGCCCGTCAGCTCGCGCCGCGTCGTGTTCGGGCCGAGGACCGGCCGCGGGATCAGCCCCGACCGGTCGAGTTCGAACAGCGCGCCCTCGGTGCTCTCGATGGCCACCCAGCGGTCGATCGCCGAGTAGAAGTAGCGGCCGACGACGCCCGACACCCAGAACCCGATGATCGGCGCGACGAGCCACCAGATCGCGATCTCGCCCATCACGGCCCAGTCGAGGGTGTTCGTCGCGATCCCGAGCCCGGCGATGGCGCCGACCGCCGTCATCGACGTCGACGCCGGCACCCCGGCGAAGTTGCCGACGAACAGCGCGCCGCCGATGAAGAAGAGGACGATGATGCTCGTCTCCAGCGTGAACACGTTCGCGCCGGTGACGAGGTCCTCGCCGAGGGTGGTCACCACGCGCTGCCCCAGCGTCCCCGCGCCGACGAAGAAGAACACCGACATCAGCGCCGCCGCGCCCGCCTTCGATATCACGTCCGCGCCGACCGCCGGCCCGAACGCCGGTCCCGTCGTCGCCCCACCGATGTTGTATCCGACGAACGCCGCGACCGCGACGCCGACGAGAAGAAGCGGCTCAACCATATACCCGAACAGAACACACACGCGCTGTTAAACGGACGGGGTCTGCCGCTGACGGGCCCGCCCATCGGCGATGACATCTGCGCGGTTCGATCGGGGGACGCGCTGTCCGCACACAGATGTCTCTCGGTGATTTTGCTCACATCGTTCGCAAAAAGCACCGGCCGAGACTCTCGCGAGCGCAGCGAGCGAGAGTCAGGTCGGGGGACGACTGAAAGGAGTGCACCGGCCGAGATTTGAACTCGGGTTGCAACCATGGCAAGGTTGCGTGATACCACTACACTACCGGTGCGTGCTTCGCATCCCGCAATTGAACGGAGACTCACTTAAGTCTGTCACATCGGGACGGCGGGCGGACGCGGTCGGCGCTCGCCGCGCCGGTCACCGGTCGCGCAGTCGGGCGATGTCCCCCGCGTGCGTGTCGTGAAGCTCGGCGAACGCCGCGGCCTCCGCCCGTTCCTGCGCCTCGCCCTCGCGGCGGTCGCGGATCCGGCGTTTGATCGCCGCGAGCGCGTCGGCCTCGCCCGCCGCGATATCGTCGGCCACCGAGCGCGGGTCGTCGACGACGCGCGAGACGAGCCCGGTCCGCAGCGCCGCCTCGGCGTCGAGGACCTGCCCCGAGAGCGCGAAGTCGAGCGCCTCGCCCTCGCCCATGACGCGCGGGAGCCTGACCGTGCCGCCCCACGCGCCGAACAGCCCGAGCGAGACGCCCGGCTCGCCGAGCGTCGCCCGCGGGGTGGCGACCCGGACGTCCGCCGCCAGCGCCAACTCGACGCCGCCGCCGCGGGCCGGGCCGTCGATCCCGCAGACGACGACTGACGGCGACTCCTCGACGGCGGCGACCGCGCGCTGCCCCCGCCGCGCGAACGCCTCCGGGTCGTCGAGCGCGGCGACCGCGTCGAGGTCGGCGCCCGCGCAGAAGGCGTCGCCGGCGCCGCGGAGGTACGTCACCGGCGGGGCGTCTCCGTCCGCGGGCGCTTCGAACGCCTCGCGCAGGGCGGTCAGGTCCGCCGGCCGGAGCGCGTTGCGCGCCTCGGGGCGGTCGAGCGTGACGACGCGCACGTCGCCGTCGGTTCGGGTTCGGATCACGAGACGGAATCCCGTTCGTTTCCAAAGGTCTTTGCCCTTCGCTCGTCTACGAAACGACAATGGACGATGCCGCGCGAGCGCGTGACGCCGCGCGCGAGGCGCTCGCGGACGTCGAACCCGAACAGCTCCGCGAGGCCCTCGACGCCCGGATCGGCGACGCGGCGGTGACCCCCGGCGTGCTGGCGCTGGTCACCGCCCGCGCGCTGGAACCGGCCGTCGACCTCGGGGACGTGGCCGACCGCGCCGCGGGCGTGCAGCTCATCTACAAGGGGCTGCGCCTCACCCGGACGGTCGCTCACGACGAGCCGTGGGTGACGGCGCCGACCGCCGCCGCCGACATCGACGCGGACATGGACATCCTCGCGGCCGACGTGCTCGTCTCCCGCGGCTTCTCGCTTCTGGCCTGTACCGACGCCGCCCGGCCCGCCGTCGACGTGGTGCGCGCGTTCGGCCGCGACCAGACGCTCCGCGACCGCGAGGACACGGACGCCGAGACGGCGGCCGAACTCGACCGCAATCTGGAGGTGGACGCGATGGAGCTCGCCGTCGTCGCGGGCACCACCGCCGTCGGCGGCGACCCGCCCGCGGAACTGCTCGAATACGCCCGCGACCTCGCGGCCGACTGCGACGGCGAGTTTCCGCCCGCGGGCCGCGCGCTGCCCGAGGCGACCGCAGACCGCATCGCCGACATCTCGGAGCGGGCCGTCAGCGCGACCGACCGGTGACCCGCGCGGCGACCCTCCGCGACGGCGCGGGATTCCCCGACGCCGCGCCGCCGGATCGAAACCCATAAAGTCGAATCCGGTCAACGACTGATTGCGCGCCTGGGTAGCTTAGCGGTAAAGCGCGTCCTTGGTAAGGACGAGACCCCGAGTTCAAATCTCGGCCTAGGCTTCCTCCCCTCCTCGCTTCCCGAGCGACCTCGCCGGCTCGATGGCCGTCCGTTCCGGGACTCGATCGCCACGCCGCAGTACGCGCTTTTTTGTTCTCCACGCCGCGACCGACACACCACATGGGCAAACACGAACGCGCGTGGGTCGAGGCCACCGAGCGGCTGACCGCGCGGCTCGCGAACGGCGCGGACCCGGACGAGGAACTGGTCGAGGCGGGCCGGCCCGACCTCGCCGAGGCGCTGGCCGACCGGCTCCGGAGCGACTTCCCGGACGCGACCGCGGTGCGCCACGCCGGCAACTCCTACGACTCGCTCGGCGACCTGATCGTCGAGACGCCGGACGGCGAGACGTTCGTCGAGGCCAAGTTCGTCGCCAGCGGCGGCACGCGGGCGAACCTCGGGCAGGACACCCTGACGGAGTTCGGCCTGTTCGAGGACGCCACCGCGTGGAGCGACTTCCGCGAGGAGATCGGCTTCCCCGAGGACCGCGAGGCCCTGCTGCGGGAGTTCGACGGCTACCCGGACGACGTCCGCGACTGGTCGTACAAGTCTGCGGTGTACGACCGCGCGAAACACCTCAAGAACGTCCTCGACGTGTCCCGGGGACAGAACACGGGCTCGCGGGCGGACGAGGTGCTCGCCGACCCGGACGCGACGGAGAAAGAGCGCGAGGCGGCCCGGATCGTCAACGCGATCCTTGAGCTCGACCGCGAGGAGAAGCTGGCCTACTTCGACCACCTCCGCGAGGCCGAGCAGAACCCCCGCAACGTCGAGACGTTCGCGCACCTGATCGTCTGCGGCTACCACACCGCGGACGCGCTCGACGAGCACTTCGACGACGACCTCAAGGACATCAAGCGGCTGCTGGAGACGGACTCCTACCGCCTCTACGAGGTGAACAGGAACAGCGGAGCGGTGAGCGTCGAGAACCCCTCGGCGCTGCTCGCCGGCTTCGAGTGGGAGGACACGCGCGTCGAGATTCCAGATGACGGGACCTCCGTGAGCGTGGTGACGGGCCCGCCGGGGAACCGGCGGCGCGTGCTGAACATCGCGTACAACTGGAAGAACAAGTTCCAGGGGATCCAGACGCCGTCGATGAACGTCTTCGTCCCCGAGGCGTAGGGCCGCCCGGAGGCGCCGCGCCCGCGGCGCGACCCCCGCCGACCCGCACGCTTTTGCGCTCGGACGCCAAGGGTCGACCATGCAACGCGGCCGCCGGAAGCCGGACTGGCTGAAGTCGCGCCCGCCGTCCGGGAGTCGGTTCACCGAGATCAAGTCCACCCTCCGCGACCACGACCTCCACACGGTCTGCGAGGAGGCGAACTGCCCGAACATGGGCGAGTGCTGGTCGGGGCAGGACGGCCCCGGCACGGCGACGTTCATGCTGCTCGGCGACCGCTGCTCGCGCGGGTGTAACTTCTGTGACGTCGAGACGGGCGGGATGGAGCCGCTCGACCCCGACGAGCCCGCGAACGTCGCGGACGCGGTCGCCGAGATCGGACTCGACTACGTCGTCTTGACCTCCGTCGACCGCGACGACCTCGCGGACGGCGGGTCCGCGCAGTTCGCCGAGACGATACGCGAAATCAAGCGCCGCGACCCTGAGGTGCTCGTCGAGACGCTCATCCCGGACTTCCAGGGCGACCCGGAGGCGATCCGGCGGATCATCGACGCGGAGCCGGACGTGATCGCGCACAACGTCGAGACGGTCGAGCGGCTCCAGTGGCCGGTCCGGGACCGGCGCGCGAACTACGAGCAGTCCCTGTCGGTCCTCGATCAGGTCGACCGCGAGTCCGACATCCACACGAAGACGAGCCTCATGCTCGGCGTCGGCGAGTACGACCACGAGGTGTACCGGACGCTCGGCGACCTCCGCGAGGTCGGCGTCGACGTGGTCACCTTCGGCCAGTACCTCCAGCCCTCGCGCTCGCACCTCGACGTGTTCGAGTACGTCCACCCGGACGTCTTCGAGACGTGGCGCCGGGTCGCCGAGGAGGAGTTCGACTTCCTCTACTGCGCGTCGGGCGCCATGGTCCGGTCGTCGTACAAGGCGGGCGAGCTGTTCGTCGAGGCGCTGCTGCGCGAGGGGCGGTCGCCGGAGGCGGCGCGGCGCCACGCGCGGGCGGCGGGCGGCGACTGACGCTCCGGCCCCGTCAGAGCTGTCAGGCGGTTTCGAGGATTCTTGTCCGAACAGCGAGTTATTTACCTCTCGGTGACTCACCCTGGGTCAGTGAGACGTACACATGGGAACAACTGACTCGTCGATCGTCGACTCGGCGCGGGCCCGGCCGGGGCTTCTCCTCGTCACTCTCCTCGGCGGCCTGCTCCTCGTCGACCTCGCGGCGAAGCTCGCCGGGGTCGGCCTCGGCCCGATCGGTGGGTCGATCTCGGTCGACCGGCTCGGCTCGAACCTCTGGAACGGCGTCGTCATCGGCCTCGTGATCGGGCTCGCGGGAATCGGGCTCTCGATGACGTACAGCATCCTCTCGTTCGCGAACTTCTCGCACGGGGACCTCGTCAGCGTCGGCGCGTTCTCCGGGTGGGGCGTGGCGTTCCTGATCGCGGGGTTCGGCGACGTGCCGGTCCGCGCGCTCCTGACCGTCCGCGACGCGGGGAACGCCTCGCCGGGCGACATCGGCGCGCACATCCTCACGACGCCCGCCGCCATCCTCGTCGGGCTGGTGGCGGCGTTCGTCGTCACCGCGCTGCTCGCGGTGGCGCTCGACCGGGGGTTCTACAAGCCGATGCGCGACCGCGACGGGATCGCGCTGCTCATCGCCTCCATCGGCGCGGCGCTCATCGTCCGGTACCTGCTCCAGTTCGGCTACGGCTCCGACCGGCGCGGGGTCACCGCCAGCGTCGAGCAGTCGAACCTCGCGTTCGACCCGCTCGGGCTGTCGGTGAACGCGCACGAACTCACCATCCTCGTCGCCGCGGTCGGGCTGATGCTCGCGATGCACGGAATGCTCCAGCACACGAAGCTCGGGACGGCGATGCGGGCGATGGCCGACAACAAGGACCTCGCGCTCATCACCGGCATCCCGGCCGAGCGAGTCGTCACCGCGACGTGGATCATCGGCGGCGGGCTCGCGGGCGCGTCCGGCTACCTCTACGTCCTGCTCCGCGGGACGATCCAGTTCGACTTCGGCTGGCTCCTGCTCCTGCTGATCTTCGCGGCCGTGATATTGGGCGGGATCGGATCCGTCTACGGCGCCATCGCCGGCGGCCTCGTCATCGGCGTCGTGTTCACCACCTCGACGATCTGGATCCCGTCCGACTTCAACCAGGCCGCGGCGTTCGGCGTGATGATCCTCATGCTCCTGTTGCGCCCCGAGGGGCTCTTCGGCGGGGTGACGACGACATGAGCGACGCCGACGCGCCCGGCGACTCCGGGTCCGGACCGAGCGCGCCCGAGGCGCCCGAGAGCGCGATGGCGGCGCTCGCCGAGGCCGCCCGGGAGAGCGACCTCGGCCTCGTCGTCGGGACGCTGCTCGCGATCTACGCGGCCGCGACGCTGCTGACGTTCACCGACGGGCTCAACAGCGTCGTCGGGCTCATGGAGACGCTGACGTTCCTCGGGATCGTCTACGCGCTCACCGCGCTCGCCCTGAACCTCCAGTGGGGGTACACCGGCCTGTTCAACATCGGCGTCGCCGGCTTCATGGCCGTCGGCGTCTACACGATGGGGATGGTCGTCCGCTCGCCGGACCCCGCGTTCGGCCCGCCCGGACTCGGCCTGCCGCTCCCGGTGGGGATCGCCGCGGGCGTCGCGATGGCGGCCGTGCTCGGCGCCGTCGCCGCCCTGCCCGCGCTGCGGCTCAAAGCCGACTACCTCGCCATCGTCACGCTCGGGCTCTCGGAGATCATCCGCCTGTCGCTCCAGTCGAGCGCCTTCGACAACTTCCTGCGCGACACGGTCGGCGCCGGAACGGGCGGCGGTCGCGGGATGGGCATGCCCGACAACCCGGTCCGCGAGCTGTTCCTCGTCGACGGGCAGGCGGGGACGCCGACCGCGTTCGGCGAGTTCGTCTTCGGCGTCTTCGGCGCCGACGGGCTCGGCATCTCCAACCCGATCCTCATCGGCTGGGGGTACATCGCCGTCCTCGCCGCCTTCCTGGTCGGGTTCTACCTCCTGGTCGAACGCCTCGGCCGCTCGCCGTTCGGCCGGACGATGAAGGCGATCCGGGAGGACGAGCTCGTCGCCGACTCGCTCGGCAAGGACGTGAACCTCGTGAAGATCAAGGTGTTCGTCATCGGCTGTGCCCTGATGGGGCTCGCGGGCATCCTCTGGTTCGGCAGCCAGGGGAACGTCTCGCCGACGCCGCAGTTCCGCCCCCTGCTCACGTTCTACGTGTTCATCGCGGTGATCATCGGCGGGTCGGGGTCGAACACCGGCTCGGTCCTCGGCGGCATCGTCTTCGCCGCGGTCCTGTTCGAGGGGCCGCGCCGCGTCGGCGGGGTCGTCCGCGGGCTCATCGACGCGGAGACGCCGCCGTCGTTCGCCGACGCGGTCGTCTCGCTCGACCCGGTGACGTTCCTCGCGTACGCGACCGACAACATCGCGCCGCTCCAGTTCGTCTTCCTCGGGCTGGTCCTGGTGTTCATCATCCACCGGCGCCCGGAGGGGATCCTCGGCGACCGGATCGAGACGGCCGCGGCCGTCGACCTCTCGGAGCGGCCCGACGGGGGTGAGGCCGATGAGTAGCGACGTTCCGGAGGCGGACGACGCGGCCCGGGTCGCCGACGCGGTCGACGCGGCGGACGCCCCCGAGGACGAACCCGAGGCGAACGACAGCGCGGTCGAGGAGGCCGCGAAGCACGTCCCGTCCGGGGCGCCCCCGCTCCGCGTGGAGGGGCTCGTCAAGCGGTTCGGCGGCGTCACCGCCGTCGACGGCGCCTCCTTCGAGGTCGAGGCCGGGTCGCTGACCGGCCTCATCGGGCCGAACGGCGCCGGGAAGTCGACCACGTTCAACTGTATCACCGGCGTCCACGAGCCGACCGCGGGCACGGTGACCTTCGAGGGCGAGGACATCACCGGGCTCAGGCCCCACGAGATCGCGCGCAAGGGGCTGGTTCGGACCTTCCAGATCGCCCGGGAGCTCTCCGAGATGACCGTCCTGGAGAACCTCATGCTCGCGCCGCAGGGCCAGGTCGGCGAGTCCGCGATCCGGGCCGTGACGCCCGGCCTCCGCGGCGCGGTGATCGAAGAGGAGACCGACATCCGCGAGCGGGCCTGGGAGACGCTGGAGTTCTTCGAGATCGACCACCTCGCGCACGAGCACGCGGGGAACCTCTCCGGCGGCCAGCGGAAGCTGCTGGAGATGGCCCGCGCGCTGATGACCGACCCCGAGATGGTGCTGCTCGACGAGCCGCTCGCCGGGGTCAACCCGACCCTCCAGGAGAAGCTCTTGGACCGGGTCCACGACCTGCGCGCGGACGGCTACACCTTCCTGCTCGTCGAACACGACATGGACGTCATCATGAACAACTGCGAACGCGTCATCGTCATGCATCAGGGCAGCGTGCTCGCCGAGGGGACCGGCGACGAGATACGGAACGACGAGCGGGTCATCGAGGCGTACCTGGGTGAGGACCTATGACCGCCGACGGCGCGGCGGGCGAGGCGGCGGACGCCGACGAGCCGGCGGCAGACGCGGCCGCCGGAACGACCCACACGATCGACGGGGACGCGATCCTCCGGATCCGGGACCTCGACGCCGGCTACGGCGACCTCCAGATCCTCTCCGACGTGGCCCTCGACGTCGCCGACGAGGAGTACGTGACCATCGTCGGCCCCAACGGGGCCGGCAAGTCGACGGTGATGAAGACCGTCTTCGGGCTCACGACGCACATGGGCGGCACCGTCGAGTTCGAGGGGGCGCAGATCCAGGGGCTCGCGCCCGAGCAGATCATCCGCGAGGGGATCGGCTTCGTCCCGCAGACGGACAACGTGTTCCCCGGGCTCAGCGTCCGCGAGAACCTTGAGATGGGCGCCTACATCCTCGACGAGGTGCCCGAAGACCAGATCGAGACGATCTACGACCGGTTCCCGATCCTCCGGGAGCGCAGCGACCAGAAGGCGGGGACGCTCTCCGGCGGCCAGCGGCAGATGGTCGCGATGGGCCGGGCGCTCATGCTCGACCCGGACCTCCTGCTGCTCGACGAGCCCTCGGCGGGGCTCGCCCCCGACCTCGTCGCCGACATGTTCGACCGGATCGACCGGATCAACGAGAGCGGGACGGCCGTGCTGATGGTCGAACAGAACGCGAAGGAGGCGCTGCGCCGCTGCGACCGCGGCTACGTGCTGGTGAACGGCGCGAACCGCTACACCGACCGCGGCGACGTGCTGCTCGCCGACGAGGACGTGCGGCGCGACTTCCTCGGCGGGTGAACCGCGGTCGACCGCGGCTCGCGCGACTCTGAACGGCGTCGATGACGCCGCTCGGGGAAGGCTTATCAGGTGCGCCGTCGCAGTGAGGCCGTGCCCTCTCGACGAGCGGTCCTCGGCGCTGTCGGCGTCGCGGCGGTCGGCTCGCTCGGCGGCTGTTCGCGCCTCTCCTCCGACGCCGAGCGCGTCGGGCTGACCGTGTTCAACCAGACGGACGCGACCTACACCGTCGAGATAGGATTCTTCGACGACGACGCCCCGGAGCCGGCGGCGCGGGCGTACGAGTCCGCCCTCGACGTGGGCCCCGGCGGCGAGGCGGCGCGCGACGCGGTCGCCGAGGTCGGGCGGTACCTCGTCCGCTACCGGGCCTACGAGGACGGGTCCAGGCTGACCGATCAGGGCAACGTCCACTTCGTCCCCGACGGCGACGGGAGCGAGCGGCTCACCTTCGACGTTCGAGAGTCGGGCGTACTGACGACGCGGTGACGACGCCCTCCGTCGCGCGGGCGAGCGCCGCGGCTCACGTCGGATGAAAAATCGGGGAAAGGTTCGGTCGGTTCCCTACTGGTTCAGCACGCTCGACCACTGGCTGGTGTACGTCGCCTGGTTCGGCTCGAAGGAGACGCGCTGGGTGATCGTCCCGTCGCGCTCCTGGAAGGCGTTCACGTACGCCTCCTCCAGCGACTGGCCGTATGCGTCGTTGAGGTACAGCGTGCCGGACGACGAGGCGCCGACGGTGTCGCCGACGGCGAGGTCGGCCATCGCCGGCCCCTGGAGCAGGTCCGAGGGCGCGGTCCGGAAGATGTAGCCGTTGTCCTCTAAGTCCGTCACGTTCGGGTCGGTCGAGGACGGCGAGATACCCACGACGCCGTTCGGGATGAACACCTGGTCCGAGACCTGGAGGTTGACGTTCGACGAGGCCGGGCCGACGACCGCGCCGAAACCGGCGTTGACGAGGGCGTTCGCGCCGGAGATCCCCGCCTGCGGGTCGGTCTGCGTGTCCTCGACTCTCGTCTCGACGTCGACGTTGATGCCGGCGTCGTTGACCTGGGTGGCCGCGAGCAGCGCGCCGTCGCGGATCGGGACGCCGAGCGGGCCGAGGTCGCCCGTCTCCGGCATCAACACGCCGATCCGGGCAGTGAACGAGTCGACGCCCACGGGGTCGGCCGCGGTCGCGTTCCGGTCCTCCTCGCTGAGCTCGTTCCCGAACTCGACGGTGTCGAGCGTGACGAGGTCGCCGTCCTGGAAGTCGATGATGTCGTAGGCCGCGGTCGCGATGTCGCCGTTGGCGTCGAAGTTGACGCTGGAGGACGCGCCCACGTAGTGGACGGGGTCGCCCCCGGCGACCGTCTCGACGGCCTCGGGCAGGTCCGCGGGGCCGAACTCCTCGCCGCCGGGGTTGGCGACGGTGCGGACGCGGTCGCGGATCGCCTGGCCGCTGTTCTCGCCCGCGGCGGTCGCCGCGAGGATCTCGACCGCCATCGCGTCGTACGCCTGCGCGGTGAACACGCCCGGCTCCTCGCCGTACGCCTCCTGGTACGACTCGGTGAAGAACTCCGCGCCGGGGCCGCCCGCGGAGGGCGCGGTGCCGATGACGTTGTTCATGTCGTTGTCGACCTCGCCGGGCAGGTCGCTGTCGATGAGCCCGTCGGGGACGATGATGTCGAGGTCGGGCGCGCTGTCGGCGAACTCCGAGTAGAAGTCGCGGAACAGCTGGATCCCGGACTGCGGGAACCCGACGACCATCACGGCGTCGGGGACGTTGTTCTGGTCCCCGCCGTCGCCGCCGTCGGACCCGTCGGATCCGTCCCCGCCGTCCATCCCGTCGCCGCCGTCGGACCCGTCGGATCCGTCCCCGCCGCCGCCGCCGTCACCGCTCTCCGTCGAGCAACCCGCGAGCCCCGCAATGCCGACCGCGCCGGCGCCCTTGAGTACGTCGCGTCGCTGGATTCTTCGCTTCATTCTGTGAGCGTATACCATACGAGCCGTTATAAGTGTATCCACGGTCACAAATACCACAGCACCGGGATTCGGACGCGTCAGACCGGCTTCGTCGCGTCCGCGTGCGCTTTACCGACAGGTTCGCCGATCGGCGGCCGGCCGCGAACGGCGCGTCGTACCCGCTCGCTGATAGGAGACTGGTCGTCGCCGCCGGGCGCGGTCGCGTCCGCCTCAGTACCCCTGCGCGTTCCCGTCCTTCCGGGGCTCCGTGGCGGCCGAGAGGACCCCGTCCCGGCTCCGCGCGATCTGGGCGCCGCCGAACATGACCGGCGAGAGCGTCCGCACGTCGTGGTCCTTGCGGACGAGCTTCGCCGCGGCGTCGTCGTCGAAGTGCGGCTCCAGCGCCAGTTCGCCGCTCTCGCGGTAGCGCCACCGCGGCTCGTCGAGCGCGCGCTGGAGCGGCATCCCGTAGTCGACGAGGTTGGAGATCACCTGGACGTGGCCCTGCGGCTGCATGTACCCGCCCATCACGCCGAACGCCGCCCAGTCGTCCTCGTCGAACCGGACGACGCCCGGGATGAGCGTGTGGAAGGGCCGCTTGCCGGGTTCGAGGCTGTTCGGGTGGTCCGGGTCGAGCGAGAAGGACGCGCCGCGGTTCTGTAAGGCGATGCCGGTGTCGCCGGCGACGAGCCCGGAGCCGAAGCCGGCGAACCGGGAGTTGATGTACGAGACGACGTTGCCCGCCTCGTCCGCGACGGTGAGGAGGACGGTGTCGGCGTCCTCGGCGTTCGCGTTCGGCACGCCGAAGGAGACGTCGTGCGAGGCCGTCTCGCCGACGCCCGCGGCGCGCTCGCTCGCCCACTCGCTCGACGCGAGCGGCGGGATCGACTCGTACTCGGGGTCGGTGATGTAGCGGTGCCCGTCGTGGAACGCCCGCTTCATCGCCTCGGCGAAGTAGTGGACGCGCTCGGGCGAGTCGTAGTCGTACTCGCCGGCGCCGAGTTCGCTCGCGACGTTGAGCGCTTCCAGGGCGATCAGTCCCTGGTTGTTCGGCGGGAGCTCGTACACCTCGGCGCCGTTGTAGCTGGTCGAGACGGGGTCCGGCCACTCGACCTCGAAGTCGGCGAGGTCGTCGACGGTCATGAACCCGCCCTGCGACTGGACCTCGTCGGCGATGGCCTCCGCGATCTCGCCCTCGTACACCACGTCGGCGCCCTCCTCGGCGATCCGCCGCATCGACTCGCCGAGCCGCGGGAGCGTCACCGTCTGCCCGACGCCCGGCGGCTCGCCGTCGAAGAGGAACGCCTCGCGGGCGTGGTCGTCGGTGAAGAGCGCGTCGGCGCTCGCCCAGTAGGAGGCGATGACCTCGGACACCGGGTAGCCCTCGGTCGCGTAGCGGATGGCGGGCGCGAGCGCGTCCGCGAGGGTGAGCCGGCCCAGCTCCTCGACGGTGGCCTCCCAGCCGCGGGCCGTCCCGGGCACCGTGACCGCGTGCGGGCCGTAGAACGGCATCCCGGCCTCGCCGGCGTCGTCGACCGCGTAGCCGCCGTCGTCGGGGTAGTACGAGTCGGCGTCGTCGTCCTCGGCGAGCGCCGCCTTGACGTTCTCTATCGTCGCGTCTGCGGGGGCGCCGCCGCACGAGCGCATCGCGCCGACCTCGCCGTCGGCGGTCCGGTACAGCGCGAACACGTCGCCGCCGAGCCCGGTCGAGGTGGGCTCGACGACGTTCAGCGCGGCCGCGGTCGCGACCGCCGCGTCGAACGCGTTCCCGCCCTCGCGGAGGACTTCGATCCCCGCCTCGCTGGCGAGCGGCTGGCTGGTCGCCACCACGCCGCGCTGACCGTACACGGTCGATCGGCGCGACGTGAACCGGTCTAAGTCTGGCTCCATACGAACCCGTCCGGCGCCCGGGAGAATAAACCACCGACCGGATCTATCCGGTGTCCAGAGCCCCTAACCGGACCGCTCCCGCGTTTGCTCCTCCGGTCCGGCGGTTCAGGAGTGTTTGGCTGCGAGGACCTCGATCTCGTCGATCTGGGGGTCCTCGACGAACAGCTCGTCGGCCCGGTCCATCAGCTCGGCGGCGATCTCGCCGTCGAGGTGCGCCTGCCGGCCCTCCTCGTCGGGGAACGTGTCGAAGATGCCGAACGTGGTCTCGTCGAGCCGCAGCGCGAACCACGTCGTCGTCTTCTCCTCGGCCTCGGCCGCCGGGAGCGCGCCTTCGAGGAACGCGGCCACCTCGTCGGCCTTCTCGGGCTTCGCTTCGAGCCGTGCCTGGAGCGCGTACTCGGAGTCGGACATTCCAGTGGATCGGCGGGCTGGGAGCCGTAAAACACCCGTGACACCGGGGATCCGATCGGTCGCGGAGCGGGTCGTCGCGGGCACCGACGGGCCCGCTCACTCCTCGAACTCGGCGTAGTGGCGCACCAGTCCGCACTCGGGACACATCACCGTCGTCAGCTCCTTGCGCTCGTTCATTCCCAGTTTACCGAGCAGCCCCGACCGCTTCTCGCCGGTCTTGACGTGCGCGTTCCAGGCGTCGCCCATGCTGAACTCGACCTCCTCCATCGTGACGCCGCAGTCGGGACAGCGGTGGTCCATGAACGCGGAATCACGCGGCGGCCTGAAAACGATTGTCTCGACTGTCGTTCAGCGAGCAGTAGCCGCCAACCGCCCGGTGCGGCGGTCCCGAGTGGCCGGCGTCTCCGCGTGTGGGCCGGAGCGGTCGATGTCCCCTCGAGACGCGGCGGAACTCCGGCGTCGCTCGGACGACGCCGTCCTCTCAGCGGGCGACAGACGCGGTTCGCAGGCGTCGCTGGCTGCCTCGACACCCCGTGATCGAAAGTCGGCCTCGGCACTCATAGGGCTCGTCGTCGCCGGGTGCCGAGTCCGGCTCGGAGCGGTGGTTCGTCATCGGCCGCTCGTCGGTAGTCGCGCCGTCGAATAAAAGGATCCGGCCGCGCCGTCAGTGCGACGAGCCGGCGTACTCGTTCCAGCGGTCGGTGCCGTTCGCGATCCGCCGGGTGTCGGACGGGTCGAACGTCGCCGCCGCGTTCGCGACCGCCTCGGCGGCGGTCGGGAGATCCTCGGCGTCGGTGGTCGCGCCGTCTTCGGTCGGACTGGTCGATGGACCCGATCGGTCGGTCGCCGGTTCGGTCTCCGTCGCCTCGCGCGTGCTCGGACCGCCGGGACCGGTCGTCGTCCCCGCCGTCGAGCGTGCGTCAGTCGTGTACTACGGGTGGCACGGGTCCGATAAGGAGCGTATCCTTCATAATTGTTTATGTTAGTGTGAGGATCGCCGGCCGGGGCGGACGGGGCGGGTCGACCGCGCCGCGGTCGGCGCGGTGCCGGGCCGCCCTACCAGGCCGACCACGCGGTGAGCGTCTCGTCGCGGGCGTACACCCGCTTGAGGTCCTTCGCGTAGGCGAGGTCGCCGGCGTGGTCGAGCTTCTCGTGGCGGTACTCGGGGGCGTCCTCGCGGATCTGGAGCCCCTCGACGGTGAACTCCTCGTCGCCGAACTCCGTCGTCTCGCCGACGGTGAACTCGTAGTCGCCGGGGACGTTCACCCGGAGCGAGCGCGTCTGGTCCGCGTCGCCGTCCTTCGGGTGGAGGGTGACCGGGACCGCGACGTTGTCGACCGCCCGGGTCCACAGCGTCTCCACGTCGGTGATGTCGGCCTCCTCGGCGCGATTCTCGGGGCCGAGTTCGATCCCCGTGATCCGCACCTGCATCAGCGCGTCGTCGGTGTCGACGACGAACTCCTCGCCGGTGGCCACGTCGCCCTCGGCGGGCACGTCCATCGTCGTCGTGAACGAGTCGCCGTCCTGCGAGACGACGATGGTCACGGAGACGGTCTCCTCCTCCGGAATCTCGGCCTTGTGGGTGTGGTCGCACTCGGTACAGCGGACGGTGGCCTGCCCGCCCGGGCTCAGGACCTCGTGGACGGTCGGCTCGGCGGGCGAACACGACGGACAGGGGAGCCCGACGCGCGCGCCGGCTTCGGTGTCGCTCATTGGGCGCTCGTACCCGCCGCGCCCGTAAATATCCGCCCCTGTGGGGGCGGTGTGGGTCGCGCTCGCGTGGCGCGCGGCGGCGCCGTCGCGGTTCCGCGGCCGCGCGCGCGCCGCCGAGGCCGCGCGGTAAGGAAACTGGTTTACCGGAGTCCGCGGAACGGTCGCCCATGATAGTACCCGGGTCCAGCTCGCAGCAGCTCGCGGCCGCGCTCGCGGCGGAGACGGACCGGGCGCTCGCGACCCCGACGTACGACCGGTTCCCCGACGGGGAGGGGCTCGCCGCGGTGCCCGACTTCGACGCCAAGGAGGCCGTGATCGTCGCCGCGACCGACTCCGACGAGGCGTGGGTCGAACTGCTCCAGCTCCAGGACGCCGTCCGCGAGGCCGGCGCGGCAGACGTGACCACCGTCGTCCCCTATATGGGCTACGCCCGACAGGACGCCTCGTTCGGCGAGGGGGAGCCGGTCTCGGCCCGCGCGATGGCGCGGGCGATCTCGACCGGCACCGACCGCGTCGTCCTCGTCAACCCCCACGAGGCGACCGTCGCCGACTTCTTCGAGGTCCCCGCCGAGGCGGTCGACGCCGCGGGCGCCCTCGCCGATCCCCTTCCCGACGACCTCGACGACCCCCTGTTCCTCGCGCCCGACGAGGGAGCGATCGACGTGGCCGCCACCGTCCGCGACGCCTACGGCGCCGGCGAGACGGACTACTTCGAGAAGCACCGCGACCGCGAGACGGGCGCCGTCGCGGTGTCGCCCTCCGACGCGCCCGTCGCCGACCGCGACGTGGTCGTCGTCGACGACATCATCGCGACCGGGTCGACGATGAGCGAGTCGGTCGCGGTCCTCACCGACCGCGGCGCCGCGAGCGTGCTGACCGCCTGCGTCCACCCGGTCCTCGCGGCCAACGCGGTGACGAAGCTCCGCGCCGCCGGCGTCGACCGGATCGTCGGCAGCGACACCGTCGAGCGCGGCTGTAGCGTCGTCAGCGCCGCGCCCGCCGTCGCTGACGCGCTGGACTCTCCGTAACGGATCACCCGTCGCCGATCTCGCGGATCTCCTCTGCCGGATTCCCGCCGACTACCGTCCGCGCCGGCACGTCGTCGACCACGACGGCGCCCGCGGCGACGACCGCGCCGTCGCCGATCTCGACCCCCGGCGTGATCACCGCCCGCCCGCCGATCCAGACGTCGTCGCCGACCGTGACGGGGTCGCCGAACTCCACCCCAGCCGCCCGCTCGTCGGGGTCGATCGGGTGGGTCGCGGTGTACACGTGGACGCCCGGCCCGAGCAGGCAGTTCTCGCCGAACGCGACCGGCGCCACGTCGAGGAAGACGCAGCCGTAGTTCGCGAAGAAGCCGTCGCCGACGCCGACGTTGTACCCGTAGTCGCAGCGGAACGGCGGCGCGACGGTCGCGTCGCCGCGGACCTCGCCGAACAGCTCCCCGAGCAGCCGCTCGCGGCGGTCGGTCTCCGTCGGAGCGGTGGCGTTGTACCGGCGGCAGCGCTCCTGCGCGCGCCGCCGGTCGGCGACCAGTTCGGGGGCCGACGGGTCGTACGCCTCGCCGGCGAGCATCCGCTCCTTCTCGCGTCCCATACGCCTCCCGGCGCGGCGAGCGACAAAAGGGCTGTCCGTCGCCGCGCCCGGGAGCGGAGAGGGGGCTGAGCGGCGGCCGGGCGGCGGCCGCCCGCCTCAGACGATCTTCATCATCCGCGTCTCGAACTTCCCGACGCGGACGCGGACCCAGCCCGCGAGCTCGTCGTCGAGGGCGGGGTCGTCGGTGTCGACGCGCAGCGCGCGCACGTCGTCCAGCTTCGCCCGCGACGCGACGATCCGGAGGTCGCAGCGCCGGATCACCGCCGGCGAGATCTGGGGGTTGCCGCGGCCGAAGACGAACCCTTGCCCGCCGATGGGGGAGACGACGATCACGTTCTCCTCGCCGAGCGCGTCGAGGATTTCGGCCTCCGTCGCGTCGCGGACGATCACCTCGCCGTCGCGCCACACGTCCACGCCGATCGGCGACGGCTCGAACCCCAACTCGTCCTTGATCGCGCCCACGGTCGACCCCGGACCGAGGACGAAGGTGACGCCCTCGCCGTCGCGCTCGCGAACGTCGGCGGCGACGCCCTCAGCCAGCGACTCGACGGTCCCGCTCGCGGTCTGTTTCGACGACTGGAGGTCCTCGGCGACGGGGACGTGCGCGACGCCGCGCAGCGTCGGGCTCACCTCCCCCTCGCGGTACGCGTCCTCGTCGATGTCCATCACCTCGCGGCGCTCCGTCCGCGAGAACGAGGCGGCGACCTCGGCGGCGTCCTCCGGCGAGACCGCGAACACCGACGAGTACACCTTCACCCCGGCGGGGACGCCGAGCATCGGCACGTCGGTTCCCTCCAGCGCGCCCGCGACGTCCGCGGCCGTGCCGTCGCCGCCGACGAATAAGACGAGGTCGACCGGAGCGGCGGTCCCGTCGCCGTCGACCGCGCCGTCCCCGTCGAGCCCGGCGAACGCCCGCACGACGGCGGTCGTGTGCGCCGCGGTCGTGTCGGTCGGTCCCGGCGCGTCGCCCTCGAAGGGGTCGACGACCCGCGCCGGCTCGAAGCCGGCCTCGCGGACGACGGACTCGCCCATCGGGTCCGCGGCCACCGACACGACGGCGTCGGACGCGACCGCGGCCAGTCGGTCCAGCGCGCGGCGCGCTCGCTCGGGCGCGCGCTGTTCCGCGCCGCGCTCGACCGCCTCCGCCACCTTCCCGTCGGTGCCCTTCAGCCCGACGCGGCCGCCCATGCCGGCGACAGGATTCACCGCGATCCCCACGTGCATGCCCGACGTTCACCGCGCCGGCCTCTTAAGCGAGCCGCGTCCGGTCGCGGCGCGCGGGGGCCGCCCCCGGCGACCCGGTCGGTCGGTTCATAAAGCCCCTCAACACGCGGACACGGGAACCAACAGGCGTCCGCTCGTCGTCATAGACGCCGATGGAACGAGCCCGCCATCGGCGACGTCAGCCGCTCGTCTCACCGGGACTGGATCCCTCCCTCGGTAGCTGCCACACGCCCACGCCTTCCGGTCCCGTTTTCGAACCCCTGTGACGCAGTCTCGAGACCGTCCTCGGTCCCGCGCCGACGGACAGGCTTGGACCGGTCGCCGCCGGCACCCAGACTGGTCGACGACGGCGGAGACCCCGTCCGCGTGGCGGCGGCGTCCGTCGGAGAATCAATACTTAAGACGCCCCCAGAACAACCGCGAGACATGATCCTCGAAGCCGCCGTGACGGAGCCGTTGCCGATCAGCGCGACCGCGGGCGCGGTCCTGCTCGCGAGCCTCGCGCTCGTCGCCGTGTGGGTCGCGTACCTGTACCGCTAGGCCGCCCCGCTTCGCCGACCGCCCTCCCGCCGCTCCGGCCGATCGCTTCTCGGCCGCTCAGGCGGACCGCTCCTCGACCGCGTCCGCGTGCTCGCGGATCCACGCCGCCGCGCGCTCGGCCTCCGCCTCGCTCTCGGCGGTGATCTTCACCGTCACGACCTCGCCCGGGTAGGAGCCGACGCGCACGTCGAACCGCTCGCGCAGCGACGCGAACCGGTCGAGCAGTTCGCTCTCCGGCTCTTCCACGTCGACCGTGAGCACGTGGGTGAGCGTCCCCGCGAACTCCGATTCGACCAGTTCGAACATCGCCTTCATCTCCCCGGGCACGCCGGGGAGGACGTAGACGGACTCGACGACCGCGCCCGGCGCGACCCCGGCCTCGTTCGGCAGCGGGCGGCAGTCGGCCGGGAGGTGCGTCGTCTCCGCCGCGAGGTCGCCGCCGCTGTACCCCCGCTCGGCGAGCCACGCGGCCGCCTCCTCGTTCGCCGCCAGGTCGCGGCCGAACGCGGCCGCGACCGCCTCCATCGTCACGTCGTCGTGCGTCGGCCCGAGGCCGCCGGTGACGATCACCGCGTCGTACTCGGCGTGGTACTCGTTCACGACGCGCGCGATCTCGCTCACTTCGTCCGGCACGACGGTCACCCGTCGGACGGCGACGCCCCGCGCGTCGAGCCGGTCGCAGAGCCAGGTCGCGTTCGTGTTCTCGGTGTCTCCGACGAGGAGTTCGTCCCCGACGGTGACGACGGCGGCGTTCATACCCAGTTCAAGCGGCGCGCGGTAGAAAAGGACCGCGGCGGCGGCGACCGGACGGGACTCGACGCGACGCGAGCGTCAGAGCCAGCCGTCGTCGTCCTCGTCGTCGTAGACGCCCAGGCCGAGGTCGCGGCGGCGCTGGCGGAGCGCCTCCAGCTGTCGCCTGAAGTAGAGCGTCCCCGCCGCCGCGGCGACCACGCCCACGAGGAGGATGACGCCGAACACCAGCAGGTCGCCCTCGCGGTACGACTGGACGACGATCGAGCCGCGGGACACCTCCTCCCAGACGATCCGGTCGCGGTCGCCGACCGTCTCGACCGCGTGGTCGCGCGGCGACACGTGGCCCACGATCGGGAACTCGGTGCTGAAGCCCGGCGGGAGCGTCACGGCGTACGACCCCTCGACGTACGCGCGCATGGTGAACCGGCGCGGCGATCCGGCGCCCGAGAACGCCACTCGGCCGCCGCTCATGTCGTCCGCGAAGCGGATCCACGTCTCGTCGGTCGTCCGCTCTATCTCCCCGCCGCGGGCGCGGAACTCGCTGCCCGTGATCACCTCGCCGTCGGGGTACCGGTACCGGAACGCCTCGAACTCGAGCGGCTGGTCGCCCGCGTACGGCGTCTGCTCGTACAGCCGGATCTCCTCCCTGTCGCCGACCGCGTACACGACGGTGTAGCGCGCGTCGGTCGAGAGCTCGAACGCGGCGTCGCGGTCCGTGTCGAAGTCGTACTCCCGGGGCGGCTCGGCGTCCAGCGTCTCGTTCGTCACCTCGCCGCCGCCGGTCGCGTAGCCGAGGCAGCCGGCGCTGACCGCGAGGAGGGCGATCGCCGCCGCCGCGAGCGCGAAGCGTCTGTTCACGTGTTACCTCCGGTTAGACCACACAGCGCATCTCAGCCGGGAGGTACGAGCCGATGGCGGCGAGCAGTCCCGGCGGGTCGGTCCCTTCGGCGCAGACGATGCTCTGTTCCAGCAGTCCGAGCCGCTCGACGGTGACGATATCCTGCGCGTGGCCCGCGCGGTTCACCGTCGCGCGCGTCTCGCCTCGCGTCGCCGAGTTGACGTTCACCCGGCCGTCGCCGCGCTGCCAGTCGTACAGGCGGTCGCGCTCGGCGTCGGCCAGCCGGGACGGCTCCGCGTCCGGGTCGCCGGCGTCGCCGCCGTAGACGAACCGCATAGGTAGGTGCTGGACGAGGCCGAACCGCTCGACGACCTGCTCCGGCGAGCCGACGCCGAGGCCGAGCTCGTCGGCGGGCACGAACACGTCGACGCCTGCGTCGAGGGTGAACCCCACGTCGTCCCACGATTCGAGGGTGCCGACGTACTCCTCGCCGGCGTCGAGCCCGCCGTCGTGGGCGACGATCTCGCCCCACGTCTCCGCGAGGACGTTGCGCGCGACCGGCGCGTCCTCGCCGGTCACGTCGACCTGGACGAAGTCGTCGTCGCGCACGCCCACCTGCCAGTCGACGTCGAGCTCGCCGACGTCGTTGGCGACGAGCGAGTACATGCCGTCGAGCGCGCGGTCGCGGGCGTCGCCCTCGACGTAGCACTTGGTTGCGAGGACGACCATCAGCCGGTCACGTCCACGTTGAGCTCGTCGCGAAGCGCCGAGATGCGCTGGTCCATCGCGTCGCGGAGCCGGTCGTTGTCCATCGCGTCGAGGGGGGAGCCGCACTCGGGGCACTCGAAGCCGAAGTCCATCGCCTCGCCGAACTCGAAGCGGATCGAACACACCTCACAGAGGTAGAACTCGTGGGTGCGCTCGTACTCCTCGCGCTCCTCTAAGGCCTCGAGCAGCCGGTACATCTCCTCCTGGAGGTTCTCCGGGATGTTGTCGTAGTGGAACGTCCACAGGTACGTGAGCCACCCGGAGTCCTCGTCGCGGACGCGGCGGTACGTCGCCAGGTCGTTCTCGTATAGGATGAACAGCGCGCGCCGCACGTCGTTGAGCTCTAAGCCGAGCTCCTCGGCCAGCTCCTCGTCGGTGACCTCGCCGTCGGGCGGCGCGGCCGCGACCGGCATCCCCGTCGGCCCCACCAGCTCGTGGAGGTACTTCTGGATGACGGGGTCGTTCAGTAGATCCTCAAAAGCCATTACGGGAAACTGGTGGAGGAATCCGGTTAAAACCTCCGAAAGGCGCGGTCGCGACGCTCCCGCTCCGCCCCGCCGAACGGCGCCCGGTCCGCCGCCGACCGACCCGCCGGTCCGGCAGAGCTTTACGGGCCGTGGCTCACACTCGCCCGTATGGCTGACTCGGTGGACGGGCGGGGGCGACGCGCGCTCGGTGCCCTCGCGCTCCTCGCCGTCCCGACGGTGTTGGCGGCGGTGCCGCTGGTCGCGCTCGCCGCGCTGCTCGGCCCCGGCGGGCTCGGCGCGCTCCCGTTCGGCGCGGTCGGCGGCCTGCTCGCCGCGGCCGTCGTCGGACCGGCTGCGTCCGCGCTGCTCGGCCCGGTCCTCGTCGACAGGCGGATCGCGCGGCTCCCCGACGCCGACCTCGACGAGCGCCGCGCCGACTTCGTCGCCGACCGCGTCGCGTCGCTCGCGGCCGAGGTCGGCGTCGACCCGCCCGAGGTGACCGCGGTCCGCGTCGACGCCGCGAACGTCGCCGTCGCGGACGGCTACCGCGGGTCGCGACTGGTGGTCTCGACGCGGCTGCTCGCCCTCCCGAAGGCCGACCGAGACGCCGCGCTGCGCCACGCGCTCGTCCGGCTCCGGACGCGGCAGGCGCTGCTCGCGACCGCGACGCTCCCGGCGCTGGCGGCCGTCGAGACGGCGGCGCTGCTCGCGACGCTGCTCGTCGGACGCCGCGGGGACCGCACCGCCGCGGACCGGCGCGTCAACCGGATCCACGGGTACGAGCCGGACCGCGAGCGCGTCCCGTCGTGGGCGTACGCCGCCGCCGGCGTGCTCTGCTGGCTGCTGCTCCTCCCGGCGTGGATCCCGGCGACGGTCGGCGACCGGTTCGCCGTCGCCGGCGGGCGGCGCGCCGCGGACGCGCTGGTCGCGCGCGCCGGCGCCGCGGAGCGCGAGGGGCTCGGCAACGCCGTCGCGTTCGCCGGCGACGCCGCGGGCGCCGGCGACTGGCCGCCGCTCCTCGACCGCCTCTCGCTCGTCTCCATGGCCGACGCCGAGACGGGCCGCGTGCGCGGGACGAGCCGCCAGGAGGCCAGAACGCGGCTCGCGCGGCTCCGCTCGAAGCGGGCGCTGTAAGCGAGACGCCCCGGGGTCAGGGCCGCGCCGGGACCTCCAATCGGATCGTCGTCCCGCCCTCGTCGGTGTCGACGTCGAACTCGCCGCCCGCCTTCGCCACGACCCAGTACATGAGCCAGATGCCGAGGCGATCGGCGTGGGTCAGCGAGGTCTCGCCCGCCTCCAACACCTGCGTCTCGTGGTCCGGGATCCCGGGGCCGTCGTCGTCGACCTCGACGGTGACCCACCCCTCGGGGCGCCGCTCGACGCGCACCTCGACCGACGGCGACTGCGCGTCGTTGTGCTTCACCGCGTTCTCGACCGCCTCCGCGACGGCGACGGCGAGGCCGACGACCGCCACCTCGATCGGGTCGTCGTCCGGGAACGACAGCGTCACCTCGGCGTCCGGGTAGCGGCTGTGGATCCGGTTCCGGATCTCGACCAGCTCGTCGCGGAGGTCGATCGGCGCGTCGAGCGCGGAGGCCGAGACCGTCTCGTCGACCGTCTGAACCGCCTCTGCGATCCCCGTGAGGTCCGTGGCCGTCTCGGTGATGACGTCGATCGAGCGGCGGCGCGACTCCTCGTCGGGGTCGTCTCGCAGCAGGTCCGTGTACCCCGTGATGAGGTTCATCTTGTTCCGGAGGTTGTGGTTGAGCACCCGGGCCATCACCTCCAGCCGCCGCTCGCGGATCTTCCGCTCGGTGATGTCCGTCTGGAACCCGACGAAGTGCGTGGTCTCGCCCGCCTCGTTCCGCAGGGGCTCGATCTGGAGCCGGTTCCAGAACTTCTGCCCGTTCGCCCGGTAGTTGAGGATGTCCACGTCGATCGACCGCTCCTCGTCGAGGCCCGCCCGGATCTCCGCGCGCGTCTCGTCCGAGGTGTCGGGGCCCTGGAGGAACCGGCAGTCCTCGCCCAGGCGCTCCTCGCCGTAGCCGGTCAGCGTCTCGAACCCCTCGTTGATGTACACGAGGGGGTTGTCGTCGCCCTCCGCAGGCGCGAGGGTGATCCCGACGGACGCCTCGTCCATCGCCCGCTCCTTGAGCCGCAGGTCCGCGACGGTCCGCCTGAGGCGGAGCGAGGTCAGCCGGCGCTCGATCAGGTTCGAGACACGGGTGAGCAGGGCCCGGCGGCCGACCGGCAGCTCGATGACGTCGTCGACGCGCCCCCACGTGCGCTCGGTCGGCCGCCCCCGCGACTCCTCGCTCACCAACAGCACGAACGGGAGAAACGTCGGGTCGGCGCGCTCGCGGCGGGCGTCGAGCTCGTCGCCGACGGCCTCGAACGCGCCCGCGTCGAGGAGACAGCAGTCGAACGCGGCGTCGAGCGCGGCGGGGTCTGACTCGGTCCGGACCCGATAGCGGTCGCCGAGCGCCTCGGCGAGCAGGTCGCGGTCGCGGTCGTCGTCCATCAACAGGAGGACGGTCGCGTCGTCGCCCGCGGAGGCCAGTGGGGGCTCGTTCTCGGTGGTCAGCGGCACCTCGCGCTCGCCGGACTCGTCGCCGCCGACGCGGTCGGCCGAGGGGTCCGAGTCCGAGTCCATCTCTTTCCTACGAGGCGCGGCACTCACTAAGAACTACCTCATTTATATGTCGATCGCCGCCGACTGGTGTGGTATGCCATCACCGCTATCCGAGCGAGCGTCGACGGGGGTCGCCGGGCTCGACGAGGTGCTGTCCGGGGGGCTCATCCCCGCGCGGAGCTACATGGTCCGCGGGCAGGCGGGGAGCGGGAAGACGATCCTGAGCTTCCACTTCCTTCAGGCCGGAATCGACGAGGGCGAGACGGCGCTTTTCATCAACCTCGAAGAGGACCTCCGCGACCTGAAGGCGAACGCGGCGGCGCTCGGGTTCGACACCGACGCGATCGACTTCCTCGACCTGAGTCCCAGCGCGGACGCCTTCGTCGAGGACGAGTCGTACGAGGTGTTCGCGCCCTCGGAGGTCGAGCGCGAGCCCCTGACCGACCGGATCGTCGAGGGGGTCTCCGAGGTCGACCCGGACCGCGTCGTCGTCGACCCGCTGACCCAGCTCCGCTTCCTGCTGTCCGACGACTACCAGTTCCGGAAGCAGGTGGTCGGATTCATGCGGTTCCTGAAAGACCGGGACGCGACGGTGCTGTTCACCGTCCAGAACACCGACTCGCTGCCGACGGACGACCTGGAATTCATCACCGACGGGACGATCCGACTCGACGCGGCGCAGTACGGCAAGACGGTCCGCGTGCCGAAGTTCCGCGGGTCGTCGACGCAGAGCGGCGATCACGCCTACCGGGTCACCGACTCCGGGATTGAGGTGTACCCCGCGCTCCAGCCCGGGTCGAACCGCGCCGGCGACGCCGAGTTCGAACAGATCTCCTCGGGCATCCCTGAGGTCGACGAGCTGCTCCACGGCGGGATCGAGCGCGGCACCGTCAGCATCGTGAGCGGGCCGACCGGCGTGGGGAAGACCACCCTCAGCACGCAGTTCATGAAGGAGGCCGCGGGCCGGGGCGAACGGTCCGTCATCTACCTGTTCGAGGAGTCCAGACGGACGTTCCTCGCGCGGTCGCGGGCGGTCAACATCCCGGTCGACGAGATGCTGGAGAAGGGGACCCTCGAAGTGGTCGAGGTGGAGGCGTTAGAGCGGTCGCCACAGGAGTTCGCGCGGATGGTCCGCGACGAGGTCAAGGGCGAGGGCGCCGACATCGTGATGGTCGACGGCATCTCCGGCTACCGGCTGACGCTCCGCGGCGAGGAGGAGCAGATGCTCCAGCAGATGCACGCGCTCGGCCGCTACCTCAAGAACGCGGGCGTGACGGGCGTCTTCGTCGACGAGACGCGGAACGTCACGGGAGAGTTCCGGGCGACGATGGAGAACGTCAGCTACCTCGCCGACAACATCGTCTTCCTCCGCCACCTCGAGGTCGGCGGCGAGCTCCGGAAGGCGATCGGGGTCCTGAAAAAGCGGACCAGCGACTTCGAGCGGACGATCCGCGAGTTCCGCATCACCGAACACGGGATCACCGTCGGCGAGCCGATGTCCGGGCTCCGCGGCATCCTGAGCGGCACCCCGGAGGTCGTCGAGGAAGATCTGCGACGGTCGGACCGCGACGACCGCGACGACCGCGACGACCGCGACGACCGCGACGACCGCGACGACCGCGACGACCGCGACGACTGCGACGAGTAGCGAGGGCCGACTCAGTTGCCCTCGTCGGCCTCGGCGCTCCCGTTGCCCTCGGCTCCGCTCGCTGTCCCCGAGGTCCCGTCGGCGTCGACCACCGTCTTTCCCGTCGCCTCCGGCACTACGCGGCGGTCGGCGTCCGCCCACTCGCGGTCGAGTTCCGCGCCCTCGAACAGGCGGTCGAGGAACACCGCGAGCCCGGCGACCTCGGAGTGCGGCTGGTTCGTCACGCCCACGTTGAAGTCGGCGCGCTCGTACAGCGCCCACGGCACCTTCTCGCCGCCGACGACGACGAGGAGGTCGCGCGGCGGCGACGCCTCCCCCACCACCTCTGGCTCGTCGAGGCCGACCGCCTTCCGGACCGCCGCCTCCACGTCCTGAACGCGCTCGCCGTACATCGTCAGGTGGACGACCACCCCCTCGAAGTCGCGGACGATCGCCTTCTGGTCGTCGCGGAGTTCGACCGCGAACGGCCCGCCGAACCGGTCGGTGATGTCGCGGACCGTCTCCGCGGACTGCCCCGCGTTGTCGGGGAGGATCACCCGGTCGGCGCCGAGCGCCCGCGCCGTGAGCCCGACGTGCGTCGTCATGCGGTCGTCGCGCCCCGGCCGGTGGCCGTACCGGAGGACGACGACCTCGCGCGCATCGTTCATGCCACGGGCTGGGCGGGCGAGCCGGGTGTCGCTTTCGATGCGAGCGCGCCGGCGATCCTCCTCTCGGCCCGCCGAATTGATCCGCAGTCGTGGATCGAAACTTGTCGAGACGACCCGAGGTGACCACGTAACTGAAACCTTCTTGTGGGAGGCGGTCGCGGTATGCGGCATGACGAGCGTCAAGGAGTTCCGCGTCGACGAGCCGGCGACCGCCGACGGGCTCGGCCGGGGTCGGTTCGTCTTCACGGACGCCTACTCGGTGTTCGACTGGGGGCAGATGCCCGACGCGATCCCGAACAAGGGCGCGAGCCTCTGCGCGATGGGCGCGTTCAACTTCGAACTGCTGGAGCGCGAGGGGGTCCCGACCCACTACCGAGGGGTCGCGGACCCCGACTCCGGCGAGGTCGTCCCGCTCGACGAGGCGGCCGCCCCGCCGACGGAGATGGCCATCGACCTGACGCAGGTACCCGACCTCCCGTACGAGGGGCCCCACGCCGGCTACGACTACGACGCCTTCCACGCCGCGGGCGGGGAGAACTACCTCGTTCCCTTGGAGGTCGTCTTCCGCAACCGCGTCCCGGTCGGGTCCAGCCTGCGGCGCCGCAGAGAGCCCGCCGACTTCGGGCTCGACGACCTCGCCGGCGCCGACGGCGAGTGGCCCGACGAGCCGGTCGACCTCCCCGAGCCGGTCGTGGAGTTCTCGACGAAGTACGAGCAGCAGGACCGCTACCTGACCCGCGCGGAGGCCGACGAGGTCGCGGGCGTCGCCGACGTCGACGCCCTCGAATCGCTCGCGCGCGACGTGAACCGCGTCGTCACCGACCGCGCCGAGGCGGCGGGCTTCGTCCACGAGGACGGCAAGATCGAGTGCCTCTACGTCGACGGTGAGCTCCGCGTCGCCGACGTGGTCGGCACCTTCGACGAGAACCGGTTCTCCTACGGCGGCCGCGGCATCTCGAAGGAGGTCGTCCGCCAGTGGTACAAGGCGAACGACCCCGACTGGGTCGCGGCCGTGAAGGAAGCGAAGGAGTCGGTCGCGGGCCGCGAGACGGACGACTGGCGCGAGCTCTGCGACGAGTCTCCCGACCCACTCCCTCCCGCGGTTGTCGAGGCGGTCTCCGACCTGTACGCGGCCGGGACGAACGCCTACACCGGCCGCGAGTGGTTCGACGCGCCCGTCGTCGAGGCCGCGCTCGACGCGGCCGAGGGCCTGTAACGTCAGGGGGGTCGCCGGGAAGCGAGGGGCGGACCCTCACCATCGATCGGACGCGAGGGAACCTCTTTATCGCCGACGCGCGTGGATGGAGACATGTCCACCGAGGCCGACTTCGGGGAGCGGTTGGAGACCCAGACCGCGGCGTACCTCGACCGGATCGACGACTGCGTCGTCCTCCTGCCGCGCGTCCTCGACGAGTACGCCGACGAGGGTGCCTACCGGGACACTGTCGACGAGATAGCCGCCGTCGAAAGCGAGTGCGACGACCTCGTCCGCGAGGTTCGGGCGCTCATCACTGATGCGGGGCCGGACGACATCGGACTGTTGAACACGCGGATCAACTTCAACGAGTCCGCCCTGCTCGACTTCTACAACGAGCTGGACGTGGTCGCGAACCACACCGAACGGATCGCTCAGGAGGTGGCGATGATGCGCCCCGACGCGAGCGTCGAGCCGTTCGCCGACATGCGCGAGATGGCGGACCGGATCGCCGAGATGGTCGCGGTCCTCGGCGACGTGGTCGAGGGGTTCGTCAGGGGGCTCACGCGCGCCGACGGAACGGAGACGTTGGCCGATGGAATCGAGGCGATCCGCGGCCTAGAAAGCGAGTGCGACGACCTCCGTAACGACGCGATCGAGACCGCGTTCGCCGACGAGACGATCGATCAGCCCCTCGTCTACCGCGAGCTCGCGATCCTGCTGGACGAGCTCGCCAACGCCGTCGAGGACCTCACCGATCGGATCGTCGTTATCGCGAGCAAGGAGCCGGGAATCGTGGCCGAGTCGGCGCCGGACGCGGACGGAGACTGAATACCTCCCGTCAGCGCCGCGCCCAGTCGAGCATGCGCTCGTAGAAGGGGTCGGAGGCGAGCGCGTCCGCGTCGCCGACGATCGTCAGCTGCTTTTTCGCCCGAGTGAGCGCCACGTTGACGCGGCGGTGGTCCTCGAAGATGGGCCCGTCGAGGTCGCCGGTGGCGACGAAGGAGACGAGGATGACCTCCTTCGAGGAGCCCTGGAAGCGGTCGACGGTGTCGACCGTCACGTCGGTCCGGCGACCGATCTCGGCGACCTGCGCCCGGAACGGCGCGATCACGCCGATGTCGTCGGGGTCGACGCCGGCGGCGACGTAGGCGTCGACGACCGCGGCGACGCGCTCGGCCTCGCGGACGTTCCGGTTGCCGTCGCGCTCCCCGTCCGGGTCGACGAACCCCACGCCGCCGGTCAGGTCGGGCGCGAGCGCGTCGGGGTCGACGCCGAGGTCCGCGAGCGTCTGCCCGGCGACCTCGGGCGTGGCGGGCCGGAGCGCGCCGTCGTAGAACTCCGCCGAGGCGAACGCCTGGATGCGCTGGCTCATCCGGTACTGGCGGTCGAGCATGACGCTCGCGTCCGGGTACGTCTCGATGAGGCGCTGGAAGAGGGAGGTCTTGAGGTCGTTCTCCGCGCGGACGACCGGCGGGAGCTGCTCGTGGTCGCCGACGAGGACGAACCGGTCCGCGAGGGTGATCGCGGCGTGGGTCCCCGGCTCCGTGAGCTGGGAGGCCTCGTCGACGAGCGCCACGTCGAACTCGCACTCGCGCATGACGCGGGAGCCGCAGGCCGCGGTGGTGGCGGCGACGACCGGCGCGTCGCGCAGCTCGGCCGCCTTCGCGTTCGGCTCGCCGCGCTGGACCAGCCGCACGTCCTGCATGTCGCCGCGAACGCCCGTCTCGGTGCCGACCCTGAGCACGTCGTCGAACCCCTGGTCGCGGAGCGCCTCCAGCGCGTTGTCGACCGCGCGGTTCGTGAACGCGGAGAGCAGCACCCGGTTCCCCTCCGCGACGAGGGCGCGGATCGTCCGCGCGATAGTGTACGTCTTCCCGGTGCCGGGCGGCCCGTGGATCAGCGCCAGGTCCTCGGCGTCGACCGCGAGCTCGACCGCCTCGTTCTGGGCCGCGTTGTTGCCGATGTACGCCTCGGGCGCGTCCGGGTCGTCGGTCCCGGGGCTGCCCGGCGGTCGTTCGCTCGGGTCCCGGAACTCGGGCTCGCGGCGGCCGAACAGCACGTCCTTGCGGTCCGGTTCGCCCTTCAGGACCGCGTCGTGGAGCGCGGTGAGCGAGCGGTCGACCGATATCTCGGACGGGTACACGTCGAGCCGGCGCAGCTCGACCGGCTCGTCCGTCTCGACGACCACCTCGTCGCTCCCGAGCGACGTTATCCGGCCGAGCTCCGCGTGGCCGGAGACGGGGTCGCCGTCGCTCGCGAGCGCCACGTCGCCCTCGCGGAGCTTCGAGACCGCGTCGCCGGGCTTCCGGGCGCGGAGCTCCCAGCGGGCGTCGTCGATCTCCGTCCGCGCGACCGGTTCGAGGCCGATCAGCGCGCGGTCGTCCGCGGCGCGCTCTTCCGGGCTCTGCTCCCACAGCTTCCGGTACTCGGCGTGGGTCTCGCGGCGCTCCTCCTCTAAGGCGACGTAGAAGCGGTCGAAGTAGTCGCGCTCCGCGTCGGGGATCGGCGTCCCGATCTGCCCCGCCTTCGACTCCTGGTCGAGCCGGCCGGAGACCACCATACAGGCGTCCTGCTCGAAGCAGTAGCTGCACGTCGCGTCCGCCTCGTACCCCGTCGGCACCGTCGGGCGCTCGCCGGGGTCGTTGAGCGCGCGCCACTCCATCGCCGCGAGGGCGTTGCGCTCGCGCACGACGAACTCCAGGAAGCCGCGCCCGACCGTGAACTCCTTGGCGGGCGCGAGGTCGCCCGACGCCTCGTTGCGGTCGAGAGCGGTGTTCTTCGTGTACAGCAGCGTCCCGATGTCCGGGTCGACGCCGCGCTCGTCGAGCATGAGCGCGTAGCAGGCCGCCTGGACCTTGTCGTGGAAGCGCGGCTCCCGCTTGGTGTTCTTCCCGGTCTTCAGCTCGACGGGCGTGCCGCGCCGGAGCGCGTCCGCGCGCCCCTTCAGCCCGAAGGTGGGCGAGATGAGGCTGAACTCCGAGCGCCACGTGTCGTCGTCGGAGAGCGTCCCCTGCGCGAGCCACCCCTCGATCGCGGCGGCGTTGCGGCGCACCTCGTCTTCGACCTCCGCGGTCTCGTAGCCGAGGAGGCCGAGTTCGAGCCCCGCCTCCGCGACGCGGTCCGCGACGGAGGCCTCCAGCTCCATCCCGCGGAGCAGGTCGCCGAACACCTCGTGGACGATGGTCCCCTTGACCACCGGGTAGTTGAGCGGGATCCCGGAGAGCTTGTTCAGGTAGTACATCCGCGGGCACTGGACCCACGACCGGATCCCCGTCACGTCGACGAGGAAGTCGGGCTGGAGGACGACCCACGACTCGTCGGTCGTCGCGTACCCCGTCTCGCCGCGGTACTCGTCCTCCTCCGCGTCGGTGACGAGCAGCTCCATCCCCGGATCCGCGTGCTCGGCCGTCTCCGTCCACTTCCCCCACAGCGTCACGTCGACCGGGTCGCCCGCGCCGCGGTCCGGCCGGACCCGCACCTCGCGGAGGTCGCGCTCGCCGTACGACGTCGACACCGTCCGCGCCTCCCCGACGGAGACGATCGGCCCCCGAACGTTCACGCCCTCGCTCGGCGGCGGCGGCGAAAAACGCTGTCGGTGGTCGGCGCGCGTCGGCCGTCGCCCCCGCGTTCGCCCGGCACCGACACGCTCTTGCGCTCGGGACCCCCACGCATCCACCAGCATGCGCGTACGAGACTGGGACGACATCCTCGCGGACGTCGCGAGCGACTCGACCGACCCCGACGGCTGGCGCGCGGTCGCCGGCACCCGCCGCGGCGGCCTCGGCGAGGACCTCTACTTCGGCCACCCGAGCGTCGGCCTCTACCACCTGAAGACGTACGCGAAGAACCCTCGCGACCTCCGCGGCGTCGGCGCGCAGGTCGCCCGCAGCGTCGACGACGAACTCGACCCGCTCCTCCCGGACGCCGACAGCGACGGGCGGTTCGCGGTCCGGTCGGCCCCGGAAGACGAGGAACACGCCGGGGAGATGGCGACCCGGCTCACGGAGACGCTGCGGGTCCACGCGGAGGCGCCGACCGACCCCGACCACCTCTTCGAGGACGTGATGGAGGCCGTCGAGTCGCCCGCGTTCGGCCCGATGGAGTACGAGTTCGACGGCCGCCCGGACGAGCTCGACGAGCTCTCCGACACCTTCGAGGAGGCCGAGGAGCTGCTCACCAGCGAGCTCGACGACCTGATCGAGGACGACGACGTGGACCGCGGGTTCCACTGACCGGGGCGACTCCTCGGTCCGCGCGGACCGAGCCTGCCGACCACCGCCGTATCGGTTTTGTCGGTCCGCGGCAAATACCGGGTATGGGACTCAAAGAAGACACCGCGAACGGCGTAATCTCGCTCGGCATCGGCGTCGTCGTCACCTGGCTCACGGCCGGCGACGGCGACCACAGCACGACTGACCTCCTCGTCGCGGTCGCGATCAGCTCGTTCCTCTCGGGCTTCTTCACGAGCTACTTCGCGAAGTGACGCGCGGAGCGGTGAGGGCGAACCGGAACCGTCGCCCTCAGATCGCCGTCACCCACGCCCGGTACTCGGCGTCGAGCTCGTACACCTCGCGGAACGCGCGCTCGACGAACCCCGCGACGCGGTTCGCGTCCGACCGCGCGGTGACGACGGCGTTCGTCCCCTCGGCCTCCTCCGGACTGACGAGCTCGTCGATCCGGAACTCCGGGAACTCCGAGATCAGGTCCTTCAGGCGCTCTAGCTCCTCGTCGGTACAGTCCATGATGAGCTCCGTCCCCGCGAGCTGGATCCACGGCGGCACCTCGCCGCCCTCGGTGTCGTCGCTGTCGGGGTCGACGTCGACGGTCATCACGTCGCCGGAGCGCGCGCGGTGCGCGGCCGCGGCGTCGGCGAACAGCTTCAGCCGCTCGTCCTCGCTCGCGGCGTCGAATCTGGTCATACGGCCGTTCGGCCGCGACGGGGCTTAAAAATCCGTACTCCGCGACCGCGAGGGCTCTGCCCGTCCCCGATCACTCCCGCTCCGTCTCCGCCAGCACGTCCTCGACGGTCGACAGCGTCCGCTCGGCCTCGTCGAGCCGCGCCCCGGCCTCCCCCTCCTCGATCAGGGCCAGGTCCTCGTCGTCGAGTTCGTGTCGGACCTCGGCCGCGCGCCGGAGCCGCTCGTACTCCTCGCTCCGCGCCAGCTCGCGGACGGAGCGCAGGGTGGCGACCGCCTCGTCGTCCGCGATCCGCCCGACGAGCGGCACCAGCTCGTCGATCTCGTAAGCGAGCTCGTCGCCGGGCTTCGGCGGCCAGTCGAGGGTCAGCGGCTCGCCGTCGAGGCGTTCGAGGTACGTCCGGTGGACCGCGACCGCGGTGCGGAGCGCGCCCGGGTCGTCGACGTAGTGCTCCAGCTTGGAGTTCGTGTAGTCGGCGTACTCCAGCAGCGTCGCGGGCGGCTCCTCGCCGGCCGCGTGCGTCTCGACGTACTCCGCGAGGTCCGTCGGCGGCACGTCGACGTCGACGAACGGCGTCCCGTCGGCGCGGTCGAGGAAGTCGAACACCTCGCGGGCGGACGCCGTCTTGAAGAACTCCTCGAACGCCGCCCGGACCGCCTCGTCGTACGCCTCGATCGGCTCGCGGAGGCGGTCGAGGTCCGCGTCGAGGTCGGCGTCGGCCATCTCCGCGACCTCGCGGAGCCCGTCGAGCCGCGCGTCGAGGCGCTTGCGGGCCTCGCGGGCCGCCTTCCGGGCCGCCCGGTAGTCGTCGACCGCGTCGTCGTACGCCTCCAGGAGGTCGACGAACTCCCCGGCCGGATCCAGCGCCTCGCGGGCGGCCGCGAAGTCCTCCTCGGAGAGTCGGCGCTTGTCGACCGCCTCGTCGGCCGCGTCGAACGCTTCCGCGGCCGGGAGGTCGTCGTCGACATCGACCGCGTCGTCGAACTCGCCGCGGAACCGGACGTACGACTCGAAGTCGCCGGAGCCGACCGCGTCCTCCTCGAACCGGTCGAGGATCCGGTGCGCGTGCCGGTACGCGTCGGCCGCCCCCTCGACGCGCTCGCGGCCGTAGTCGCCGATCCGCGACTCGATCCGCCGGAGCTCGTCGTAGCGCTCGCGGAGGCGCGCGGCCGCCTCGCCCGCCTCGGCGACCGGGTCGCCCCCCTCGCCCTCGGTCCGTCCCGCGGTCCCGCCGGCGCTCCCGGACATCGGTCAGTACACCTCGTCCGGGTCGAAGACGCGCTCGCCGACGTGCTCGCCGTCTATCGTCCGGTGGAAGCACGACCGGTGGCCGGTGTGGCAGGCGCCGCCCGCCTGGTCGACGAGGTACAGGAGTGTGTCCGCGTCGCAGTCGACCCGGACCTCCCGGACCGACTGGGTGTGGCCGGAAGTGGCGCCCTTGTGCCACAGCTCCTCGCGGGACCGGGAGTAGTAGTGGGCCTCGCCGGTCTCGCGGGTGCGCGCCAGCGCCTCGGGCGAGACGTACGCGAGCATCAGCACCTCGCCGGAGTCGGCGTCCTGGGCGACCGCCGGCACCAGCCCGTCCTCGCCGAAGTCGACGTCGATCGGCTCGGCCTCCGCGTCGGCGTCACTCATGTCCGTCCGGAGGCGTGGCGCTCGAATAGTCCTTGTGCCTGCGGTCACCGCGCGGGAGCCGCCGTCCGGCGGTCCGGGCTACCCCTGCCGCAGCACGAGCGCGTCCCCGTCGGCGTACGCGTCCGGCCGCCGCTCGACGACCTCGAAGCCGAGCGAGTCGTACAGCGCGAGCGCGGCGTCGTTGTCCGGGTGCGCCTGGAGCGTCACCGGCCCGTCGGCGTCCGCTATCGCCGCCCGCAGGAGCCCGCTGGCGCGCCCCTCCCGGCGGAACCCGGGCGCGACGACGAGCTCGGCGAGGTGAACGCCGGGCCGGTTCGGCGCGTCGACCGGGAGCAGGTAGCCGACCACGCGGCCGTCCGCGACGGTCACCCGGGCGGCGCCGACCGCCAGGCCGTACTCCAGCAGGTCCGGGCTCGGCTGCCGGAGGTGCGACTGGAGCTCGCGGATCCGGTCGGCGTCCGCGGTCCGCCCCGGCCGGACCCTTGGGTCCGGGCCGTCGCGGTCGCCGTCGTCGCCGCCGTCGCGCTCGTCTCCGCCGGGGCCGGCGGCGTTCTCGCCCGCCATCTCACGCGGCCCCCCAGAGCGCGACGGCGACGGCCGCGCCGGCCAGCGTCGCGAGGAAGTTCACGGTCTGGTTCCCGATCCGGTCGCCCTCTATCAGCGCGCCGAGGAGGCTGTCGACGGTCATGCCGGCGACGCCCGCGGCGACGACCGCGCCGCCCGCCGCGACCCCGCCCGGGGTCACCGGGTCGAGGACCGGCGCCCCGGCGGCGGCGAGGAGGCCGACGAGCAGCGCGCCGGCGAGGCCCGCCAACTCGCCCTGCCAGGTGACCGCGCCGTCGGTGCCGGGCTCGACGCGGCGGAGCGTCGTCACCAGCCGCGGGCCGTCGAAGAGGCCGCCGATCTCAGAGGAGAGCGTGTCGGCCATCGCGGTCGCCGTCGCGCCCGCGAACGCGAAGCCGAGCGGCGCGGCCGGGACCGCGAGGTGCGGCGCGGCCGCGTAGCCCACCACCGCCGCGAGCGCGACCGCGGAGTTCGCCAGCACGTTGCCGGTGCCGCGGGCGCCCTCGTTCTCCTGGGCGACGCCCCGGGCGGCCTTCTCGTCGAACCGGTACTTCGAGGCGAGGCCGCCGACCGCGTAGAAGGCCATCAGCGTCGCGAACCACCCCACGCCGCCGAGGACGACCGCGAGCAGCGCCGAGACGACGCCGGTGAGCATCCCGGCCACCGAGGCGGTGCCGATGGCGAACGAGACGTAGCCGAGCGCGCCGGTCACCGGGAGGGCGACGAGGATGAGCGCGACGCTGACGGTCGGCTCCAGCGCGAGGAACCCCCACGTCACGAACGCGACGAGGATCGTCGTGATGTGCGCGTCCCGCGAGAACACGAGCGACCGGACCAGCGCGGCCGTGAGCGCGGCCGCCGCCGCGAGGAAGAGGAGGAGGGGGACCGTTGCGCCGTCGACGGGGGCGCCGGTCTGGAGCCGCACCCCCACCTGGCCGACGAGCGCGGCGGCCGTTCCGGCGACGACGTAGCCGGCGACGAGCGGGAACTCGTCGGTCGTCCGCCGCGAGACGAGCGTCCGTCCGAGGCGGCCGACGCCGACCGCGAGCGTCGCGGCCGCGAACGCCTCGTACGGCAGCGGGGCGCGCGGCAGCGACGCGAACAGCGCGAGGCCCGCGCCGGCGAGCGCGAAGGAGACGAGCCCGTACAGCCGCTCCGCCTCGCGGTCGCCGGGCAGCGCGAGCGTCTCGAACCACTCGCCGTCGCGGACCCCGAAGAAGGCCGCGCCGGCGACGGCGAAGAAGGGGACGGCGGCGGCGGTGTCGAGCGCCGGTGCGAGGACCGCAATGGCGGCCACCGCGGCGAAGATACTCGCGCGTCGGAGCCTCCGTATCACACCATTGGCTACCCCCGACGACCACTTAACGGTCCCGACAGCCGTCGGGCGGTCGCTCGGGGCCCCCTCCCGCCGCGACGCCGCGCTCAGTACCGGTACTCGTTGAACTGGACTGCGTGTCCCTCCAGCACGCGGACGGACTCCTCGGGGTCCTCCTCGTCGTCGGCGGTCCGGTCCTCGTGTGAGTCAACCACTCTCATATGCGAGCGGGGCGCTCGCCGGTACATAACTGTTTCCCACGCGGTGAACGTTATCACCCTTCGCGACGCGGCGCTCAGCCGAGTACGCGGTCGATCTGGCCGAGGTGATCGATCACGTGGTCCGGGTCGATGTCCGAGGCCGCGAGGGCGGCCTCGTCGGTGACGCCCGACCGGACGAGGACGGTCGTCATCCCCGCGCGCTCGCCGAGCGCGATGTCCGTGTCGAGCCGGTCGCCGACGACGAGACACTCCTCGGGGGGGTACGGGAGCCGCTCGCGGACCATCTCGATGGCGGTGTCGGAGGGCTTGCCGAGGACGGCGTCGGGCTCGCGCTCCGCGACGCCCGCTATCGCGTTGATCACGGCCCCGGAGCCGGGCACGTCGCGCTCGGGCGCGGGGATCACCACGTCGGGGTCGGTGCCGATGAACGGGATGTCGCGCTCCAAGGCCCACAGCGCGGTACAGAGGTCGTCGTAGTCGAACCCGCGGTCGATGGAGGCGACCAGGGCGTCGGCGGCGTCGACCTCGTCGGTCGTCGAGAGGCCGGCGGCCGCGAACTGGTCGAGCAGCCCCGACTCGCCGATACAGAGGAGGTCGGCGTCGGCGTGGCGCTCTCGGAGGTACCGCGTGGTCACGCTGCCGGCGGTGAACACCCGGTCGGCGTCCACGTCGTACCCCGCCACCCCGAGGCGGTCGACGTACGCCGGGGGCGCCTTCGTCGGGTTGTTCGAGACGAACAGCGTCTCGACTCCCGCCTCGCGGAGCCGGCGGTACCCCGCCGGGGCGCCCGGGATCGGATCGTCGCCGCGCACGACCGTGCCGTCGACGTCGACGACGGCGCCGCTGAATTCCATGTCGAGGGTGGGAGCGCCACGGCCGTAGGGGTTGCGCCCGAATTCGCTGCGTCTCGCGCCGCCCGCCGCACCGATCACGGACTCGGTACCGGTCCCACCTTCGGGATAACGGAAGGGTAAAGCGGCCGCGTTCCGTATCGATGGTCACTGTGACGACGACCCAGGTGACCCTCGTCCAGATCGACAACTACGGGCCGTGGACGACGACGCCGGAGCCGCGCCGGGAGATGGACCTCCAGACGCTCCAGTCGCGGCTCTACGCCGACGTCGCCCAGTTCCTCGGCCACCGCGACGCCTACGTCTTCTTCACCCGCTTCGACAACATGATCGCGGTGACGAACGGCGTCGACGGCGCGGCCCACGCGACCCTCCAGGAGTCGATCGGCAACCGCTACCCGGTCACCGTGAGCCTCGGGACCGCCGTCGCCGAGCGCCCCGTCGACGCGCTCGAGGCGGCGAACCGGCGACTTCAGACCGCGGGCAGCGCCCAGGACGAGAGCCGGACCGAGGTGCTCGCCGGCGAGTACCTCTCGGAGACGAACCGGTCGGACCTCCAGGTCGCGCACTTCGACGTGATCAACGCGACCGGTAAGTACACCGACCAGCTCAACGAGTTCGACACGTTCATCAACATCGAACGGGCGTACGGTTCGCTGATGCGCCACCTCCGCGAGGCGCACGGCGCGCTCTCCTTCTTCGTCGGCGGCGACAACGTCGTCGCGGTCTGCCCCGACCTCCCCGAGTCGGCGTTCTCGTCGGCGGTCGCCCACGTCGAGGACGACGTCGACATCGAGCTACAGGTCGGCGTGGGGCGCGGCGCGTCCGCCCACGAGGCCGGCTTCGCGGCCAAACACGCCCTCGAAGACTGCCGGCACGACGGGACGAACGTCGAGCTGTTCGGCGCGCCCGCTGTCAGCGACTGATCGGCCCGCCGAGCGGTCGTTCTCCGCTCCCACGAGGAATCAAATATGATAATTCCGGTGCGAGGTTTTTATACACCGCTCCAATAGCTCCGGTTAGCATGTCAGAGGAGATAGTGTTCGTCTGTACGGCGGACGGCTGTGACGAGGGCCCGTGGGAGGGCTCGCACGACGCGATGGCGCACTGCTCCGAGCACCCGGACCACGGGTACACGGGGATGCCGCGGTCCGAGATCGACCCGAGCCGCGAGGTGATCCCCGCGACCGCGACGCGGAAGCGCGACAACCGCAACCTCCAGCACAAAGGGCACCCGAAGGGCGCGTACGCGCAGAACGACTGACACGTCCCGACGGGCGGGCCGCGGTCCCGGCGTCCGTCCCGGATTCTGGCAGCGGCTCCCCGTCGTCGCCGCGGCGCGCGAGGAATCGCCTCTCTGACGGACCCTTCTCCATCCGATCCGGCGCCGTTTATGAGCGCTCCGGACGTACGGGTTCGCATGGTCTCGGAGATCTTCGATCCCGACGCGTGGGAGCCCGTCACCGACGAGTTCGACGACATCACCTACCACCGCGCCGTCGACGTCCCCGCGGTCCGGATCGCCTTCGACCGCCCCGCGGTCCGCAACGCCTTCCGGCCCGGGACGGTCGACGAGCTGTACGCCGCGCTCGACCACGCGCGCAAGCAGGCCGACGTGGGAACCGTCCTCCTCACCGGGAACGGCCCCTCGGAGAAGGACGGCGGCTGGGCGTTCTGTTCCGGCGGCGACCAGTCCGTCCGGGGCGGCTCCGGCTACGAGTACCGCGACGACGACGAGGCGGGCGACGACGACGACGACCTCGTCCGCGAGGCGCGGGCGGGCCGGCTCCACATCCTCGAAGTCCAGCGGCTGATCCGGTTCATGCCGAAGCCCGTGGTCGCGGTCGTCCCCGGCTGGGCGGTCGGCGGCGGCCACTCGCTGCACGTCGTCTGCGACATGACCCTCGCCAGCGAGGAGCACGCGCAGTTCCTCCAGACCGACCCCGACGTGGGGTCGTTCGACGGCGGGTTCGGCTCCGCGTACCTCGCGAAGCAGATCGGACAGAAGAAGGCCCGCGAGGTGTTCTTCCGCGGCAAGACCTACTCCGCCGCGGAGGCCGCGGACATGGGCATGGTCAACGAGGTCGTCCCGCACGAGGAGTTGGAGGACGTGGCCTTGAAGTGGGCCGACGAGATGACCCGGAAGTCGCCGACCGCGATGCGGATGCTGAAGTACGCGTTCAACATGGCCGACGACGGGATGGTCGGCCAGCAGGTGTTCGCGGGCGAGGCGACGCGGCTCGCGTACATGACGGAGGAGGCGCAGGAGGGCCGCGACGCCTTCCTTGAGGGCCGCGAGCCGCGGTTCCGCGACTACCCCTGGCACTACTGACGGGGGCGCCGAGACGCGGCCGCTCGCGCGAGGGCCCTCGGAGCGGTCGCCCCAGTCACCTACAAGTACCCCGCCGCGGTACCGCTACCCATGCTGGTCGAGGAGGTGATGACGACGGACCTCGTGACCTGTGACGTCGGCGCCACGGTCCGGGACGCCACGGAGTCGATGCTCCGCAACCGGATCGGCAGCGTCGTCGTCACGGACGGCGGGACGCCCGCCGGGATCCTCACCGAGAGCGACGTCCTCCACGCCGGGTACGTCACCGACGACCCATTGTCTGCGATCCCGGTTCGGCAGGCCGCGAGCGCCCCGCTCGTCACCGTTCGGCCGAGCGCGACCCTCCGGAGCGCGACCGAGCGCATGCGCTCGGAGGGCGTCAAGAAGCTCGTCGTCGTCGACGGCGTGACGCCCGAGGGGATCGTCACCACGCAGGACATCGTCGACAACTACGCCGGGATCCGCCGGGAGGTCCGCGACCTCGCGACGGACGCGACCGGGTGGTCGGAGCGGTCCGACCGGCTCCGCGACTGAGGGGCGCCCGCTCAAGTGCCCCTCAGTCGTCGTCGCCGACGATCCCCTCCGCGACCGCCATGTCATCGACCGCGGGGTCGTCCTCCGACGCGCGGAGGACGAACCGCTTGCGGATCAGGTCGGCGACGTAGATGGCCGTCCCGGCGATGATCAGCGTGTCGCCGGGGAGCCGCGCCCAGAACAGCGTCTGGACGAGGTCGCGCTCGTAGAAGCCGAGGCTGCGGGCCGCGGCGTAGCTCTCGGTGAACGCGACGTCGAGCTGGAGGAAGCCGACGGGCAGCACCGAGACGAACACCATCAGCGCGAGCCCGACGTTCCAGCACCAGAACGACGCGCGGAGCCACGAGGCGTCCCAGCGGTCGGGGTCGATCGACAGCTGGAGCATGTACGTCACCATGCCGAGCGCGAGGAACCCGAACGCGCCGAACATCGCGGCGTGCGCGTGCCCGACCGTGAGGTAGGTGCCGTGCTCGTAGTAGTTGATCAGCGGGAGGTTGATGAAGAAGCCGAGGACGCCCGCCCCGACGAAGTTCCAGACCCCGCTGGCGACGATGAACATGAATGGCAGTTTGTACGGGAAGCCGGTCTCGCTCATCGCGCGGTACTGCCCGATGGCCTCGTAGAGGATGAAGATCAGCGGGAGCAGCTCCAGCGTCGAGAAGACGCTGCCGATCGGCACCCAGTAGTCGGGCATCCCGATCCACCAGTAGTGGTGCGAGACGCCGATGACGCCGGTGCCCATCACCAAGAGCGCCTGGAGCATGACCGCCTTCTCCGCGCTGCGGCGCGAGAGCAGGTTCATCGAGACGAGGGTGAGCCCGATGATGGCGACGATGAAGAACTCGAAGGCGCCCTCGACCCACATGTGGACGACCCACCAGCGCCAGAACTCCGTGACGGCGATGTTGGTCAACGGCGTGAACATGAAGCCGGCGACGAACAGCAGGGTGATCGACCCGCCCGCGTAGAGGATCATGTGCGCGAGCCCGTAGATCGGCTCGCGGTCGAGCAGCGGCTTGAGGCCGCGGATCGCGAGGACCGCCCAGAGGACGAACCCGGCGAGCAGGCCGACCTGCCACACCTTCCCGACCTCGAGGTACTCGAGCCCCTCGTTGCCGAGCAGCCACCAGAGCTCGCCCGGGAGGTAGCCGTTCGCGCCGAGCCAGATGCCGCCCATGCCGCCGACCACGACGACGACGAGCGCGCCGAGCAGGACGCTCACGTACGTCCCCTGCCGCTTCGGCTCGTGGCCGGTGAGCAGCGGCGGGAGGAAGAGCCCGGCGCCGAGCCACGTCGACGCGATCCATAAGATTCCGAGGTCGATGTGCCACGTCTTCGCGATGGAGAAGGGGAGCAGCTGGAGGATGTGGACCCCGAAGATCTGTTCGATCCCGAAGAAGCCGGCCCGTTCGATGTAGAAGTGCGCGAGCAGGCCGCCCAGGAGTACCTGCGCGAGGAACAGCCCCGCCGCAATGGGGATGAACCGGAGGGCGGCGCGCTGGCTGGGGAAGACGCTCACGTCGCCCGGCTCGGGGACCGAGATCCCCTCCGCAGACGGCTCGGGCAACTTCACCGACTTGTACAGCAGGATCGCCGCGCCCGCGGCGCCGACGAGCAGCACCATGGCGATGACGCTCCAGATCATCGCCGACCCGGTGGCGTCGTTGCCGGCGCCCGGCGCGTACGGCCACTCGTTGGTGTACGAGTGGTCGGCGTTCGGGCGGTCGGTGTGCGAGAACCACGCGGTCCACAGCGCGAAGTCGGCGAAGTCCTCCGCCCCCTCCGCGGACTCGATCATCCCGACCGGGACGCCGCGGTCGCGGTCGCCCTCGTGGTAGCGCTCGACGTACGTCTCGCGCACCCGCTCGTGGGCGTACAGCTCCGCGGCGGAGTACTCCACCACGTCGCCGCCGTCGTGCGACGCGTCCAGCTCCTCGCGCACGAGCGCGTCGACCCGCGACCGCTCGCCGGCGTCGAGCGACTCGTACGCCGCGCCGTACTCGGCGTCGGCGTAGTACTCGCGCATGTACCGCGTCTTCAGCTCCAGCGTCTCGGCGGTGTAGTCCTCGCCGTAGTACGCCCCGTTGCCGAGGATCGACCCGTGGTTCATCAGCCCGTACTGCTGGAATGCCGCCTTGCCGTCCTGGACCTCGGTCGCCGTGACGACCGTCTCGCCGTCGGGCCCGACGACCTCGTCGGGTATCGGCGGCGCCTCCTGGTACGCGAACCACGCCCCGGCGCCCATCACGGCGAGGTTCAACAGGAACGCCGCGACGATCACCTTCGCTATCGTCTTTCTCGTGAGTCGCATGGGCGAGCGTACCGTCGGAACCCCCTATGCGGTTAGCGGCAACATGTTCGGTCGCGTTCCCGACGCCCGGAACCGCCGCAGTCGGGCGGTTTCAGACGCGTTCCCGGGCGCATCGCGAAACGCCCGGCCGCGCTCCGCACGTTCGAGGGGCGCAGCCGGCCGACTCCGCTCACCGACGGGCCGGACGCCCGCGAACATGTTTGCGACCCGTCTTACCCGGCCCCGCGGCGTATCGTCGATCATGTCCCAGACCACCGAGACGGCGGAGTCGCCCCCGACCGACGCGGACGCGAGCGGCGCGGACGGGGCGGCGGCGACGGCGACCGAGGCGGAGACGACCGTCACCGTGCGGTGTACCGGCCACGTGCGCACCGAACTCGACGTGTACGAGTTCGAGTACACCTTCGCGGGCGACACGCTCCGCGCGTTCTTAGACGAGCTGTTCGAGGAGTACCCCCAGCTTCAGGACATGCTGATCGCCGAGACGGAGGAGGACGCGACCCACAGCGGCTGGGCGCCCGCGCCCGACGAGCTGCCGGGCACGTGGACGAAGAACCCGGTCGGCGAGCAGACGACGACCTACGCCCGGATCCTCGTCAACGGCCACTTCAACGAGAACGAGAACGGCTTCGACACGAAGCTTGAAGAGGGCGACCGCGTCGCCTTAGTGTACCCGTTCATGTTCTGCTGTTAGCTCGCCGCCCCGGCCGCCGTCGGTGCGCTTTTTCCGGGGGCGCCGTTATCCGGGCCCATGTACGCGGCCCTCTACCGACTCGGAATCGGTGCGTACCTGCTGTGGCTCCTGTTGACCGTCCTGCTAATTCTCGGGCGATACACCCCGGTGCCGTCCTTTCAGGCCGTTCACCTCGGCGTCGTCGCCGGCGCCGCCGTCCTGACGCTGATCGGCGCCGCGCGACTGCTTCGGAAGGGGTACGGCCGCGCGACGCGACTGCTCAACGAACGGTCGTGAGCCGGCGTCGCGCTCTCGGCGCAGGAATGCGGGGGACGGGATTCGAACCTCACTCACTCCGCTCGCTGCGCTCGCTCCGTTCCCTGATTCGAGTCCCTTCCAGTCAGAGACGCGGCGCTCACACATCGTGAGCGCCGCGATATGCGGGGGAAGGGATTCGAACCACGGTCGCTCCCGTTCGCTCGCCGCGAGGCGGCTCGCTCACCTCCCGCTCCCTAGTTCGAATCCCTATTGTCCGATTGCTGCTGCTCGCAGGGTGCTCGCAGCAGCAATGCGGGGGAAGGGATTCGAACCCTCGAACCTCTACAGGAGCGGATCTTAAGTCCGCCGCTTTTGGCCAGGCTCAGCCACCCCCGCGCGGATTCGGCTACCGGCGGCGCGGTAAAACCCCTTTCGGAACGCCTACCAGTCGACCGAGAGCGTCCCGTCGCCGTGCGGGTCCGGCGCGATCTCCTCGTCGGTCCGGCGGTCGACGACGTGGATCACGCCCGCGTCCTTCTTCGCGGGACACGCCTCGGCCGCGCGGACGTTCTCCTCCAGGTCCTCCTCGCCGATGTAGTACGCCTCCGGCTTCGCCATCCCGCTCACCACGTCCATTACCCAGTTGTCGGCGACCTCGGCGCACTTGCCCGCCCCGAAGCACTTGTTCGCCTCGAAGACGATCTTGTACGGCTTCTCGTCGATCGGCGGGCCCTCGCCGCCGATGTCGCTGGCGCGGAGCACCTCGTCGCCGCCGTCGGTCTCGACGTCGTCGCTCATGTCCCTCCCTCGGCGGTCGCGGGCCTTTCGTCTGTCGGTCGTTCCCGCTCGCTCGGACCGAGGCGGCGGCCGTCAGCCCTCCGTGTGGTCCGCGAGCAGTCGCTCGGCGTGGTCGGGCGAGTCGGCCAGCTCCCACCGGACCTTCGCGGCGTCGCCGTACGCCAGCGCCTCCTTCAGCTCGTCGCGGAGGACGCCGGTGCCGAACCCGACCGTGTCGCCGTCGGCGTCGCCGAGCTCGTACAGCGCGTAGCGGCTCGGCGCGCTCCCGACGGTCGAGCGGTCGAGGTCGCGCCAGGGCTTCGCGAGGCTCACGGCGTCGCCCTCGCCCCCGTCACCGGTGCGCGTCGAGGCCGTCCTCGGGTCCCTCGACGATCTCGTAGCTCCCCTCGGTCCAGCCGTCCTCGACGAAGACGAACACGCGACCGCCGGCGATCTCGGGGTCGGCGACGACCTCGTTGCGCTGTCCCTCGCGGCCGACGATCACGCCGGGGAACACCTCGTCGCGCTCGCCGTCCTCGACGATGACGCGGCCGACGCCGGACTCCTCCAATATCTCGTCGTCGGTCTTGTAGTCGTTCACGTACGTCATCACGCCCTCCGTCTCCGTGGGGTCGGTGACGAGGACGTGGGTCTCCTTGCCGGGGCCGGCGGTCACAGACCCCTCGGCCGACTCGGGGACGCCCCGGTAGAGGGTCGTCCGGCCGTCGAGGTACTCGACGACGACGCCCTCCTCGCGGAGGTCGACGCCGATCGAGGTCGGCGGCACGTCGCTGCGTGATGGCGCGGACATACGCGACGCTCGGAGTGCCGGCCTCAAAAGGGACGCGCTCGGGCCTCGCGCCGACGCGCGCCCGGCGACGAGCCGCCCCGAACGCCGCGCGGCGGGGCGGCCTCAGCCGCGAGAATCGGCGTACCACATTTAAGTTCCTGCCGCGGGGAGTGCGTGGCATGCAACGGACGCGACGGGCGCTTCTCGGGGTCGGCGCCGCCCTCGCCGGGACCGCCGGGTGTCTCGGCGTCGAGGGCGTCGAGTACCCCGACGCCGCCGCGGGCGCTGGCGCGCCGGGCGACGAGGGCGACCCCGACGGCGACCCGCCCGAAGACGGCCCTCCCGACGACCCGCCCGAGCAGACCGACGGCGACCCGCCGGACGCCAACGCCGCGCTGGCGGCGGCGACGCGCGCGGTCGTCGACGACGCGGTGTGGTTCGCGACCGAGTACCCGGCGGCGGTCGCGACCTACCGCGACGCGATAGCCGACGCGGTCGCGACGGTCTGGTCGGTCCGCGCGACCGTCGACGAGGAGGCGGCCATCGAGAGCGAACAGGTCGACGCGGTCGCGGCCGCGGGCGAGACCGCCGCCGACCGCGCGGCCGAGGCGCTCGAACCGCACTTCTCGCCCGGCCCGCGGATCCGCGCCCGCGTCGAGCGACACGTCGGCGTCCTGCGGGAGTTCGCGCCGCGAAACGACGTCGACCGCGCGCTGGAGGAGCTCGACCGCATGCGCCGCGACCTCGCGAGCGTCGGGACCTCCATCTACGTCGAGGAGGAGTTCTCTCGGGACCCGATCTACAACCGGCTGTTCCGCCGACTGCTGGCGCCGCTCCCGCCCGAGGACCCCGAGCGCGGCCGCGTCACCGGCGGCACGCTCGTCGAGCTCGCCGTCGCGAGCCGCGACTTCTCGACGTTCGCGCACCGCCCGTACGACCGCGACGGGGTCGACCGCGACCGGATCCCGCGCATCTACGGCGACGCGTTCGACTCCGAGCGGCAGCGGGAGCTCCGCGCCCGGCTCGGCCCGATCCCGCAGTCGGAGGACCGCGTCGAGGAGCTGTTCGTCGCGTACGCGCGGCGGCCGCCGCTGGGGACCCGCCAGCGGGAGGCGTTCGAGGGCTGGCCCCGCGAACTCGACGGCGTCCCGGTCCACGTCCAGCGATACCCGGACGCCGAGACCGCCGAGGCGCGGCTCTCGACGGCCCTCGACGAGGGGGCGACCGAGGGCCGCGCGCCGGTCGACCCCGAGGCGACGCTCGCCGGGTCCGACTTCAGCGGGAACGCGTCCGAGGGCGGAAACGCCACCGACGCCGACGGCGGGACCGACGACGGCCCGACGGCCTGGCACCGCTTCTACCACCGCGAGGCGGAGGGCGAGCGGTACGGCTTCGACGAGCACGCCGGCGTCCAGTACGGCTACCTCGTCCGGGCGGGCGAGTTCCTGCTCGCGACCGGCTTCTCGGGCGACGCGTGGGAGGAGCGGACCGGGTGGCACGGCCGCCTGCGGCACGGGTGGGTGACCGGCGCGTGAACGCGAACCAGATCGGTCTCGTCGCCGCGGCGTTCGCCCTAGTCGGCGCCGGCGTCGGCATCGTCGGCGCGGCCGCGACGGGCTGGGCGGAGGCGGCGCTCGCGACCGCCGCGACCGGCGAGACGGCGCGGTTCGGCCCGGTGTTCGTCGCGCAGTCGTACCTCGCCGCGACCGCGACCGTCCTCGTCTCCGCCGTCCCGCTGGCCGGCGTCCTCGGCGTCCTCGTCGGCTCGCGCGCCCGCGGCGTCGGCTCCGCGGCGACGACCTGCGGGCTCGGGACGGGCCTCGGCGCGCTGGCGTACGGGCTGATCGCGGTCACGGTGATCGTGGCCTCGCAGGGCGACGCCGCCGCGCAGGCGCACGGCCTCGTCGACGCCGTCGTCCCGACGCTCGCGACCGCGTTCGTCGCCGGCGCCGTCGGCGCGTCGACCGGCGTCCTCGGGACGGTGATGCGATGACCGCCGACCGAAGTCGGCACGGCCCCGGTGACGGCGACGGCAACCGTCAGGACAGACCCATCCGACGCGCGTCGCGGCGAGGCGTCCTCGCGGTCGGCGCCGCCGGGCTCCTGGCCGGCTGCCTCGTCACGTCGGAGGAGGAGGGCTCGGACGCCCGGCAGACGGGCGACGGTGCGAACGGGAGCGACGCCGACGGCGACGGCAGCGGGAGCGGGTCCGGCGGCGATAGCGACGGAAGCGACGGGGACGAGTCCGAGGGCGAGTCGACCCCGGACGAGGTCGGTCCCGACGGCTCCGGGCTCGTCGTCACCGACGTGACGGTCCGCGACGTGACGGAAGGCGGCGGGTGGACCAGAGTTCGGGCCCGCCTGACCGTCCGGAACGCCGGCCGGTTCGAGTACGGGACTGTCGAGTTCCGCGCCGACGCGTACGCCGTCAGACCGGGCACGGACGAGCGCGAGGCGGTCGGCTTCGGCTACGTCACGCGCCGCTTCTCCCCGGACGACCGGTTTGGGGAGGGCCGCTCGCGCTCGTTCGACGTGACGATCCGCTTCGAGAGCGACGGGACGCCGGTCCGTCCCGAGCGCGACCGGTACGCCGTCGACGCGGCGGTGCGGCGCGCGGAGCCGCTCTGGCGCGACCTCGATCGGGGCCGCGCTTCCGGTCCGCCCCCGGCAGAGAGACTCGCCGTGATCGCTACCTCTTTGTCCGCGGTCGCGAGCCGTGAACCCATGGAGGGACAGGCGGCGGCGCTCGGCGCCGGGACCGTGTTGAACGCGCTCGCGACCGGCACGGGCGCGGCGTTCGGCCTCGACGTCGAGACGCGCGCGACGGTCGAGCTGGACCCCGCGGCCGACGGCGTCGAGGGCGAGATAGCCGAGGACGCCGCCGCCGACACCGACCTGATCGAGCGCTGCGTCGCGCTCGCGACCGACCGCTGGGGCGACGGCGAGGGCGGCCGCGTCCGGACCGACAGCGACGTGCCGCTGGCGGCGGGCCTGAAGAGCTCCAGCGCGGCCGCCAACGCGGCCGTCCTCGCGACCTGCGACGCGCTCGGGCTCGCGGTCGGCGACGACCCGGACGACCCCGCGGTCGAGGTCACCCGCCTCGCGGCCTGCCGGCTCGGCGTGCGCGCGGCCCGCGAGGCCGGCGTCACGGTCACGGGCGCGTTCGACGACGCGACCGCGTCGATGCTCGGCGGCGTCACCGTCACCGACAACGGCGCCGACGAGCTGCGCCGCCGCGAGGCGGTCGACTGGGACGCCCTCGTCTGGACCCCGCCCGAGCGGGCCTACTCGGCCGACGCCGATGTGGCGCGCTGCGAGGCCGTCGCGCCGATGGCCGACCTCGTCGCCGACCTCGCGCTCGACGGCCGGTACGGCGAGGCGATGACGGTGAACGGGCTGGCGTTCTCGGCCGCGCTCGGCTTCGACGCCGACCCCGCGGTCGAGGCGATGCCGCACGCCACGGCGGTGTCGCTGTCGGGGACCGGCCCGAGCGTCGTCGCCGTCGCGGACCCCGCCGACCCCGAGACCGACCTCGACGCGGTCGCCGACGCCTGGGCCGAGCGCCCCGGAACCCTGCGACGAACTGCGACCAGAAACGACGGCGCGGCCGTCGAGTGAGCGCCCGAGACCACCACCGACAGACCCCACTACCTACCAATGAGCGACACACCGAACTCCGAGGACCGAAGCCTCGACGAACTGCGACGCGAGATCGAGGACATCGACCGCGAGATAGTCGAGCTGATCGCCCGCCGGACGTACGTCGCGGACACGGTCGCGGCCGTGAAGGAGGAGCGCGACCTCCCCACCACCGACGAGGGGCAGGAAGAGCGCGTGATGGAGCGCGCCGGCGAGAACGCCGAGCGCTTCGACGTGGACGCCAACCTCGTGAAGGCCATCTTCCGACTGCTGATCGAGTTGAACAAGGTCGAGCAGCGGGAGAATCGGTGAGCGCATCGTCGCCGCGTCGGAGCGTTCCCGAAATTCAGTCGTCGTCGAGTACGCGCGTAAGCGTCCTGACGCCGACGAATCGGGGGACGCGCTCGCAGTACTCGTCGTAGGCGTCCCCGTAGACGTCGCGGAGCCAGGTCTCCTCGGCGAGCACTTGGAAGACGGAGAAGGCGGCGGTGGCGACGGCGAGCGCGCCGACGAGCGGCGAGTTCGCCAAGACGGCGTACGCCGCGAACAGGAGGACGTAGCCGACGTTCTGCGGGTTCCGGGTGTACCGGTAGAGGCCCTCGGTCCGCAGTTCGTCCTCGCGCCCCTCGGTCGCGGCCTCGCCGAGGTCGACGGCGGACCTGTTGAGAACCGCGAACGCGATCAGCACGCCGACGGCGCCGACGCCGAGATGCCACGGGGCCGCGAGCGGGCCGGCGTTCCAGTCGAGGACGCCGGTTGCGAACACCGCGGGCAACAGCGGGCGGCTGAACGCGAGGTAGAGGCGGCGCTTCCGGTCGTCGTCGCCCGCGGGCCAGAGCCGACGCTCGGGCGCGAGCAGGGAGACGACCATCAGCGCCGAGAGCCCGAGGAGACAGCCCGCCGCGACGGCGAATGCGATGAGACCGAGCATCGAGTCTAGTTGCCGAACCGACAGGTATCAACCCCACGGTCCGGCCGGTTTCGCGTCGGGCGGCCCGGGAAATCCGAGGTCAGTCGCCGTCGCGGATCATCATCACCTTCACGCGGCGGACTGCGTCGAAGTCGCGGAGCCGATAGGTCAGTTCGCGGACGCGCGCGGCGTCGCCGCGGCAGAACAGCGATTCGAGACACCACTCGCCCTGGTGGGTGTGGCTCGTGTTGAGGATGACGTCCTGGTACTCGTGTTGGACGCCGTGGAGCTCCCGGATCACCTCGTGGTGACGGTAGTCGAACCCGAGGAGCGCGACGACCTCGCCCGCCGTGTCTTCGAGCCGCGCGTGCGACTCGACGTACTCCCGCATCGCCTCTCGGACCGCCCGCGACCGGTTCTCGATCCCCTCGTCCCGCCACGTCCGGTCGAACTCCTCGATCAGCCCCTCGGGGACGTTGAAACTGGTTCTCATCACCTCGTCGTCGGACCCGCGGGCAAAAGAGGGTCGGTATGCCGGTCCGCTCACCTAGGTACCACCGACCGCGACGCTCTCCCGTCGGCGACGGTCCCGCTCGACGGGGTCCGTCCGGACGGCTCGCTCGTCGAATTCGTCGAAGATAGGTCGGACGGCGGGGGGCGGGCCGAGTTACTGGTACGCCTGCATCCCGGTGAGGTCCTCACCGAGGATCAGGGTGTGGATGTCGTGGGTGCCCTCGTAGGTGTACACCGTCTCCATGTTCGCCATGTGGCGCATCGGCGAGTAGTCGGCGGTGATCCCGTTGCCGCCGAGCATCTCCCGGGCGATCCGCGACTGGTCGCGGGCCATCCGCACGTTGTTGCGCTTGGCCATCGAGACGTGCTGCGGCCGCATCTCGCCGGCCTCTTTGAGGTCAGCGAGCCGGTGGGCGAGCAGCTGGGCGAGCGTGATCTGGGTCGCCATCTCCGCGAGCTTCTCCTGTTGCATCTGGAAGCCGCCGATCGGCTTCCCGAACTGCTCGCGGTCGGTGGCGTACTCGCGCGCGACCTCGAAGCAGTCCTGCGCGGCGCCGACCGCGCCCCACGCGATGCCGTAGCGGGCCTGCGTCAGACACGACAGCGGGCCCTTCATGCCCTCGACGCCGGGGAGGCGGTTCTCGGCCGGGACGCGGACGTTCTGGAGGCTGATCTCGCCCGTGATCGACGCCCGGAGGCTGAGCTTCTCGTCGATCTTGTTGGTCGTGACGCCGTCGCGGTCGGTCTCGACGAGGAAGCCGCGGACCGGCGTTCCCTCCTCGCCGTGGTCCTTCGCCCACACGACCGCGACGTCGGCGATCGGGGAGTTCGTGATCCACGTCTTCGAGCCGTTCAGGACGTACTCGTCGCCGTCCGGCTCGGCCATCGTCTCCATCGCGGAGGGGTTCGACCCGTGCTCCGGCTCCGTGAGCCCGAAGCAGCCGACCGCGTCGCCGGTGCCGAGCCGCGGGAGCCACTCCTCCTTCTGCTCGTCGCTGCCGAAGGCGTGGATCGGGTACATCACCAAGGCGCCCTGGACGCTCGCCATCGAGCGGAGCCCGGAGTCGCACGCCTCCAGCTCGCGCATCAGCAGGCCGTACGCCGTCTCGCTGACGCCCGGCAGGCCGTACCCGTCGAGGTTCGGCGCGTAAAAGCCCATCTCGCCCATCTTCGGGATGAGTTCCGTGGGGAACGTGCCCTCGATCCAGTGGTCTCCCATGTCGGGGACTTCCCCGTCGACGAACGACCGCGCGGAGTCGACGAGCAGCCGCTCCTCCTCTGACAGCGTCGACTCCATGTCGAAGTAATCCAGCATACGATCGCTTGCGATCCCAAGGATAAATAAGTATAGTTGTGTCCGCTCAGCGACCAAAACCGCCGATTTCGCCGTCGGGTGAGCCGGGCGCGACGCCGAAATCGCCGCCGGGCAGAGGCCGCGGCAGCGGGCCGGCGACCGCCCGGGACCTCAGTCGGCGGGCGACCCCTCGCGGCGCCTCAGTCCCAGCCGTCCGTCCCGTCGAGCAGGTGCTCCTCGACGACGGCCTCGTCGACTTCGATCCCGAGCCCGGGCGCCTCCGGGACCTCGATGCGGCCGTCCTCGATCAGCGGCTCGTCGCGCGCCAGCAGGTCGTCCCACCAGTCGACCTCCAGCGCGTGGTACTCCAGCAGGTCGAAGTTCGGCGTGGCGGCGCCGAGGTGGACGCAGGCCATCGTCCCGACCGGGCTACAGACGTTGTGCGGGGACAGCGGCATGTAGTTCTCCTCCGCGCGGTCGGCGATCCGCATCGTCTCCGTGAGCCCGCCGACGGTCGTCGGGTCGGGGGTGACGATGTCGACGCCGTGGTCGTAGATCAGATCCGACAGCTCGAACACGCGGAAGCGATTCTCGCCGGTCGCGACCGGCGTCCGGGTCGCCTTCGTCACCTCCTTTTGCGCCTCCATGTTCTCGGGCGGGACGAGGTCTTCGAGCCACATCAGGTCGAACGCCTCCAACTCGTGGGCGAGCCGCTTCGCGCTCTCGACGGAGTAGTCCCAGTGGCAGTCGAACGCGAGGTCGACGTCGTACCCGATCTCGTCGCGCACGGCCGCGACGATCTCCTTTTTCTCCCGGATCGCCGCGTTCGTCAGGCGCCCGTTGTACGGGTCGTTCTCGTTGTCCGCGGGGAGGTCGAGGTCGAACTTCAGCGCGGAGAAGCCCATGTCGGTGACGCGCGCGGCCTCGGCGGCGTACGCCTCGGGCGAGTACGCCTCGGCGTCGGCGTAGGCGGTCGCGCCGTCCTCCACCGCGTACGCCTCGCCGGCGTGGCAGTCGCAGTAGAGCCGGACCTCGTCGCGGTACTTCGAGCCGAGCAGCTGGTAGACCGGGAGCCCGAGGATCTTCCCGGCGGCGTCTAAGAGCGCGATCTCGATGCCCGACGCCGCGGTGACGACCTTCCCGGTCGTGCCGCCGTGGCCCGACATCTCCTGGAAGATGTACCGCACGAGCCGCCCCACGTCGAGCGGGTTCTCGCCGACGAGGAACCGGTTCGTGTACTCGACGAGCTCTGGGATCCCGCCGCCGCGGTACGCCTCGCCGATGCCGGTGACCCCGGCGTCGGTCTCAACCTTGATCAGGTTCCACTCGAAGTTCCCCTCGACGACGCAGGCGTCGAGGCCGGTGATCTGTACGTCTCGGTCCGGGTCGCGGGTGTCGATCTGGTCTGAGTAGTCTCGCATGTGTGGTGATGTGTCTCGCAGTCAGTCGTCTCTGAACCGCTCCAGCGCGTCTTCGTCGAGCGGGACGCCGTGGCCGGGGCGGTCGGGCAGGTCGATCCGCCCGTCGTCGCCGGGTTTCAGGGGGTCGGCGACCACGTCGTCGAACGCCTTCACGTCCATGTCGCGGTAGAAGTACTCCACCCAGAGGCCGTTCTCGACGGCGCCGAGCAGGGAGGCGTGGAGGTTCCAGTTGTAGTGGGGCGCGATCTGAATGTCGTACGCCGAGGCGTGGTTCGCGATCTTCAGCCACTCCGTGATCCCGCCGCAGACGGTGGCGTCGGGCTGGAGGATCGTCGCCGCGCCGCTGTCGGCGAGCCGGGCGAAGCTGTGTCGCGTCCCCTCCAACTCGCCGGTGGCGACCGGGTAGTCGAGCCCGTCGTTCACCTCGGCCATCGTGTCAACGCGGTCGATCATCACCGGCTCCTCGACGAAGTACGGGTCGTACGGCGCGAACGCCCGGCAGTTGCGGAGCGCCTCGGTGCTGGACTCCCAGACGCCGTTGGCGTCGAGCAGCAGGGTGCGGTCGTCGCCGATCTCGTCGCGCACGGCGGCGACGCGCTCGGCCTCCTCGGCGGCCGACAGGCGGCCGACCTTCATCTTCACGGCGTCGTGCCCCTCGTCGAGGTAGCGCCGCATCTCGCCGCGGAGCGCCTCGTGGCCCTTGTCGTCGCGGTAGTAGCCGCCGCTGGCGTACGAGGGGACCGACTCCGAGTGCCCGCCGAGCAGCTTGTGGAGGGGCATGTCCGCGGCCTTCGCCTTCACGTCCCAGAGCGCGATGTCGACCGTCGAGATGGCGCGCAGGAAGAGCCCGCTCCGCCCGATCTGGACGTTCCCCTCGTACATCTCGTGCCACAGGCGCTCGGTGTCGCGGGGGTCCTCGCCGACGAGCAGGGGTTCCAGCAGCGACTCGACCGCGTCGGCGATGAGCCCCGCCCCCTCGTACCCCAGCGAGTAGCCGACCCCCTCGTGGCCGGTGTCCGTCCGCACGTACGTGATCGCGTGGTCCCGGTAGGTGAGCGTCCGGTTGGAGAAGGAGACGGGGGACTCCAGCGGCAGCTTGATCGGAAACGACTCGACTTCGGTTATCTGCATGCGTGGTGCGGCGTCACACGGGTACAAGTAGACCGCTGTATCGGCAATGCTCACGGCACCGCCGCCCCGACCCCGACCGGCCACCGGCAGCTTTTGTATCGGCGCCGCGAGGGGCCCCGTATGGAGTTCCCCGAGCGAGCCGATGTCGACGGACTCATCGACCCGCAGCCGCTCCCGGAGTTCGCGCGGGTGCGGTACGAGCCGCGCACGGAGCGCCTCGACGACCCCGTCGGGGCGGCCCGGGAGTCGCTCGACGCGCTCGACCTCGACGGCCTCCCCGCGGGCGCGACCGTGGCGGTCGGGGTGGGCAGCCGCGGGATCGATCGCATCGACGAGGTCGCGGCTGGGATCGTCGACCGCCTCGACGAGCGCGGCTTCGACCCGGTCGTCGTGCCCGCGATGGGCAGCCACGGCGGCGCGACGCCCGAGGGGCAGCGCGAGGTGCTGGCGGCGCTCGGGATCACCGAGGAGAGCGTCGGCGCGCCGATCGACGCGCGCATGGCGGCGGCGGAGCTGGCGACGGCGTCCGTCGGCGACGCCGAGACGCCGGTGTACTTCGCCGAGACGGCGCTCGAAGCGGACGCGGTGCTCGTCGTGAACCGCGTGAAGGCCCACACCAACTTCACCGGGCCGATCGAGAGCGGGCTCGCGAAGATGACCGTCGTCGGGCTCGGCAAGCAGCGCGGCGCGAAGGCGTTCCACTCGACGGCGATCGCCGAGGGCTACGTCGAGACGCTGACGGCGGCGCTCGACGTCATCGAGGAGGAGACCCCGATCGTCGGCGGCGTCGCGCTCGTCGAGAACTTCGAGGAGGAGATCGGTCACGTCGAGGGCGTCCCGGCGGGCTCGTTCCTCGACCGCGAGCCGGCGCTGTTAGAGCGCGCCTACGAGGAGATGCCGACGCTGCCGGTCGACGACGTCGACCTGCTGATCGTCGACGAGATCGGGAAGGAGATCTCGGGCGCCGGCATGGACACGAACGTCATCGGTCGCTACCGCGTCCTCAACGCGCCCGACCCGGAGACGCCCGACATCGACCTCATCTACGTCCGGGGCCTGACCGAGGCGACGAAGGGGAACGGCAACGGGATCGGGCTGGCGGACCTCACCCGGCGGGCCGCGGTCGACCAGCTGGACCTGAAGAAGACGTACGCGAACGCGCTCACGAGCGGCTCGCTCGCGAAGTCGAAGCTCCCCGTGGTCGCGCCGGACGACGAGTTCGCGCTCCGGACCGCGGCGGCCGCGCTGGGGGCGTACGACCCCGAGACCGCCCGGATCGTGTGGATCCGGAACACGCAGGAGCTCGGCGAGTTCCGGGTCTCCGACGCCGTAGTCGATGATCTCCCCGAGGCCGCGGTCGTGACCGACCGCGAAACCGTAGCGTTCGACGCGGGGACGGCGGCGTTCGAGCCGGCGGCCGACGGCGACGCGGACGCGTAGCGGTCGCGTCGGTCGATCGAATCCCCTCGTCTCGCCCGGTCGAACCCGCCGCGTCGTCGCCTGAGACCGCCCGGTTGCCTGTAGGCAAACGTTTTCACGCCGCACTCGGGATGGGTGAGACATGGACCTACAGATCGACGGGAACGCGGCGCTCGTCACCGCATCGTCCAGCGGGCTCGGCAAGGCATCGGCGAAGGTGCTCGCCCGCGAGGGCGTCGACGTCGTCATCAACGGCCGCGACGAGGAGCGGCTGGCGGACGCGAAAGACGAGGTCGAGGCCGTTGCGGCCGGCGAGGTCGTCGCCCACTCGGCTGACCTGACCGACGCGGACGAGGTCGCGGCGCTCGTGGAGGCGACCGTCGATGAGTTCGGCACGATCGACCACCTCGTGACGAGCGCCGGTGGCCCGCCCTCCGGCGCGTTCCTCGACACGGACGACGAGGACTGGCAGCACGCCTACGACCTGCTCGTGATGAGCGTCGTCCGACTGGCGCGGGAGTCGTACCCGTACCTCAAGGAGGGCGACGGCGGCACCATCGTCAACGTCACCTCCCGCAGCGTCAAGGAGGCCATCGACAGCCTCGTGCTGTCGAACTCCGTGCGGATGAGCGTCATCGGCTTGGAGAAGACCCTCTCGAAGGAGTTCGCCCCGGAGGTACGCGCGAACGCCGTCCTCCCGGGCCCCCACGAGACGAGCCGGATCCGGGACCTCGTCGAGGCCGCCGTCGAGCGCGGCGACTACGACTCCTACGAGGAGGGGCTCGACGACTGGGCGCAGAACCCGCTCGAACGCATCGGCGACCCGATGGAGCTCGGCAACACGGTCGCGTTCCTCTCGTCGCCGAAGTCCGGGTACGTCAACGGCACCGCCCTCCCGATCGACGGCGGCTCCACCGGAGCGAACCTATGAAGCCGGTGGCGTTCGACGAGGCGGAGACGTACGAGCCCGACGAGGGCTGGCGCCGCGTCTCGATGGCGGGCAGCAACCGGTTCTCCTTCGAGTGGTTCGAGAAGCCGCCGGGCCACAGCTCCCCGATGCACGACCACGAGAACGAGCAGGTCTGCCTCTGCCTGAAGGGCGAGCTCACCGTCGTCTCCGAGGACGACGAGGTCACGCTTCAGAAGAACGACTCCGTCCTGCTGGAGGCCAACGAGCCCCACAGGGTCGAGAACACCGGTGACGAGCGCGCGGTCGGCCTCGACGTGTTCGCGCCCGGGCGCTCGTTCGATTTCTGGACGGACCGGGAGGAGTGATCGGTCGATGAAGTACCTCGCGCGCACGGCGACCGGCGAGCCGCTCCTCGGCGACGACGAGGGGTACGTTCCGCTCGGCGCCGTCGAGCCCGACCTGGGCAGCGTCCGAGCGGCGCTCCCGCGGGCGGCCGCCGGTGGCCTTGGAGACCCGGCCGACGCGCCGGCGGCCCCCGTCCCGGCAGCGGACGTGTCGTTCGGCGCGCCCCTGGAGGCGTTCGGGAAGCTCTGGGGGATCGGCCTGAACTACGAGGAGCACGCCGGCGACCTCGACGAGCAGCGCCCCGACGAGCCGGCGAGCTTCATGAAGCCGCGGTCGGTCCTGACGGGGCCCGGCGGCCCGATCCGGCTGCCTCCGGAGTCGCAGAGCGAGCGAGTGACAGCCGAGGCCGAGCTGGCGGTCGTGATGGGGCGGACGTGTCGGAACGTCGCCGAGGGCGACGTCGACGACGTGGTCGCCGGCTTCCTCCCCGTGATCGACATGACCGCCGAGGACGTGCTCCAGCGGAACCCGCGGTTCCTCACGCGGGCGAAGAGCTACGACACGTTCCTCGTCCCCGGCGCCGCGCTCGCGGTGCCGGAGGCCCCCGTCGACCTGGAGGGGCTCTCCGTGCGGACGGAGGTCAACGGGGAGGTGCGGGCCGAAAACGAGATCCGGAACATGCTGTTCCCGCCGGCGGAGATCGTCTCGTTCCACTCCGACGTGATGACGCTGGAGCCCGGCGACCTGTTCAGCACCGGGACGCCCGGCGCGGCGCCCATCTATCCCGGCGACGAGGTGCGGGCGGTCGTCGAGTCGATCGGGTCCGTCACCGCGCCGGTGACGCGGTAGGCCGGCGAGCCGGCAGCTACTTTTATTACCTGCTTTCGGGTAGTGGCGGGTATGTACCGGGTACTGCTGCCGGTCGGCGGAGAGTCCGAACACGCGCCGGCCGCCGCGGACGCGGTCGCGTCGCTCCCGAACGCCGCCGAGGAGGTCGAGGCGGTGCTGCTCAACGTCTACGAGGGGTTCGAGGTCAGCGGCGAGGGCGGCCGCGTCGACTCCGAGGACGTGTGGAACGAGGAGAACTTCCCCGAGGCCGTCGCGGCCGTCGAGGCGCGCTTGGAGGAGGCCGGGGTGGCGACGTCGAAGCGGCGCGAACACGGCGACCCCGCGGAGACGATCATCGAGGTCGCCGAGGAGCTTGACGTCGACAACATCACGATGAGCGGGCGGCGGCGGAGCCCGACCGGCAAGATGCTGTTCGGGAGCACGACGCAGTCGGTGCTGCTCGCGGCCGACCGACCGGTGACGGTCATCCTCGACGAGTAACCGGCGCCGGTACCGGGATCCCGACCGGTAATCGGATCCGATACCGCCTCCCTCGACGGGTAACCCGTTCCGGCGACGTGTTTGCTGACGACCACTATAATGAATATTTCTTCGGTTTGAACTGAAATAAACAGACACATTGTTAATGATCGACTGGGAGTACTCTGTTGAGTATGTCCGAGAACTCAATCGATCGGCGTAAGTTCCTGTACGGTACCGGCGCGGTAGGCATCACCGGACTCGCCGGCTGTTCCGGCGGCGGGGACGGCGGCGACGGGGGAGACGGCTCCGACGGCGGCGACGGCATGGACGGCGGAGACGGCGGCGACGGCGGCAGCCAGGACCTCTCGCTGCGCGTCGGCACGTCGGCCGGCGGGACGCAGGACGTCGGCCTGGCGGTCGAGCGCGCGGTGAGCCAGGAGAGCGACACGCTGAGCTACTCGACCATCGAGAGCCCGGGATACATCGGGACGATCCGCCGGATGGCGAACGACCAGTTCAACGCCGGCATCACCGACAACAACTCGCTGTCGAAGGCGCTCAGCGAGACGGGCGCGTTCGCGGAACAGCCCGTCGAGCGCATCCCGCAGTACGGCTTCTACGCGTTCCCGTACAGCATCTACGTCATCGCCCGCGACGGCACGGGGATCGAGACGTTCGACGACCTGGCCGGCGCGAACGTCTACCCGGCCGAGCCGGGGTACTCGACGCGCGCGACGACGCTCGACGTCTGGTCGCAGGACCCGACGGCGGACGTCTTCGATCAGATGAACATCCAGAACATGGGCGTCGACTCCGCGCCCGGCGCGATGGAGGAGGGGACCATCGACGCCAGCATCGCGTACGGGACGCCCGGCGTGCGGTACACCGGCTTCGTCCAGGAGATCGCCTCCCGCGTCGACATCCACTACGTCGAACCGACCGACGCGCTCATCGAGTCCGCCGAGTCGTACGACGGGGCCGGCACCGGCACCACGAGCTACGACGACTGGTCCATCGCGGGCACCGACATCGGCACAGACGAGGTGTTCCACTGGAACCTCGAGGTGAACTACACGTTCAACCCCGAGGCGAACCCGGACGCCGTCTACGAGCTGTGCCGCGTCGTCGACGAGCACAACGACACCGTCAACGAGGGCGAGGCGCAGTTCAACGACTTCGAGTCGACCTCCGACATGCTCGGCTCCGCCCGCGAGAACATCCCGGTCCACCGCGGCGCCGTCCAGTACTACCGGGACAACGACGCCTGGGACGACAGCCTGACCGAAGGCGAAAGCCCCTAATCGGTCGGTAACCGGGCTTTCCTCTCCGTTCGCCGCGGTGTACCGATCAGTAATTTAAAATCATCGAATACGTAACCGACAACTCAGACACCAACTATGACACTATCACTCACGTCCGGGCGACCGACCAGCCGCTCTGCGGTACAGCCGCGCCAATGAGTACGGAAACGGCCTCGACGGACTCCGAGTCCGGACTCCTTCGGGGACTCGACGTCACCGTCACGGGGGCGGCGCTGCTGTTCTGGGCCGGCGTCCTCTACTGGGCGCAGACACAGGCGATCTCGCAGGTGCGGTTCGCGACCGCGTTCGTCGGCGGCATCCTGACCGTGTACGCGCTCAACGAGACGCGGCTCGCCATCTCGGACGGCGACTGGATCGACGGCGCCGTGCTGATCCCCGCGTCGCTCGCGCTGATGACCGCGTCGGCGTTCTTCGCGATCAACTTCCAGGACGTGTACCTCCAGCGGCAGGGGTACGCGCTCGAACACGAGTACATGCTCGCGCGGCTCGTGATCCTCTCGCTGATGTACCTCACGTGGCGCGAGTTCGGCAACGTGTTCCTCGGGCTCGTCTTCGCCGTGTTCGGGTACGCGATGTTCGGGAACCTCGTCCCCGGCGTGTTGGGCCACGCGGGGATGAACCAGGCGACGCTGCTCCAGGCGACGGTCACGGACCTGTACGGGTTCTACGGGAGCCTGACGCAGATCACGGCCTCGTGGATCGCGCCGTTCCTGCTGTACGCCGGGCTGCTGTTCGCGTACGGCGCGTTCGACCTGATCCTGCGCGTCGCCATCGTCGCCGCGAAGTACATCGAGTCGGGCATCGCCCAGACCGCGGTGCTCTCCTCGGCGGTCATCGGCTCGATCAACGGGTCGTACACCGCCAACGCCGCGATGACGGGGTCGTTCACCATCCCGACGATGCAGGAGGCCGGGATGAAGGGCCACCGCGCGGCGGGCATCGAGGCGGTCGCGTCCACCTCCGGGCAGGTGCTGCCGCCGGTGATGGGGGCGTCCGCGTTCGTGATGGCGTCGTACCTCGGGGTGCCGTACCTCGACATCGTCGTCGCCGGCCTCGTCCCGGCCGCCATCCTGGTCGTCTCCATCTCCATCGCGGTCCACTACCTCGCCATCTCGGACTCCAGCAGCCAGGACATGGAGTTCTCCGAGTTCTTCGACGAGACGCTCTCGACCGAGAAGAAGGTGTTCGAGGCCATCCGGTTCGGCGTCCCGTTCGGGATCCTCATCTACCTGCTCGGCATCGCGCAGTACACCGTGATGACCTCCGCGCTGTACACGGTGGTCGCGATGATGATCACGGGGACGCTCATGCCGCCGCTCCAGCGGGTCGTCGACAGCTCGGGCGTCAGCCCGGTCAGCGAACTCGTCACGCAGGTGAAAAACACCGTTCACGGGATCCGCCGTGGCGCGATCATCCTGGCGCCCATCGCGATCATCCTCGTCGTCATCAGCGGTGTCGTGAACCTCTTCAGCACCACGGGGATCCCGGCGAAGATCGCGCTGCTGCTCATCAACATCTCGGGCGGCGTGCTGCTGTTCGCGGTGCTGCTCGGGATGGGGGTCGCCATCCTGATGGGAGTCGGCATGCCGACCGTGGCCGCCTACGTCATCGTGGCCATCCTCATCGTCCCGACCTTCGTCTCCGACTTCAACGTCCCGGCGATCACCGCCCACTACACGATGTTCTACGCGGCGATCCTCGCGGGGATCACGCCGCCGGTGGCCACCGCGGCGGTGATAGCCGCGGGGATCGCGGAGGCGAACTTCTGGCGGACCTGCGGGGCGGCGATCCGGATCGCCGCGCCGCTTTTTATCCTGCCGGTCGCGTTCGTCTACAACCCCGGCCTGATCTCGATGGACGTGGGGCTGAACACGCTGTACGTCGGGCTGCTCGTCCTGCTCGGCGCGGTGACGATCATCTACGGGCTGAACTACCCGTTCAAAATGCGCCCCGGTCGGAAGCTCGGCGCGCGAGCCCTGCTCGCGACGCTCGGCGTGCTGATCATGGTGTACCCGAGCAACGCCGCGAAGATCGCCGGCATCGCGGTCTTCGCGGCCGTGTTCGTCGCGGAGAAGGTGATGATCCGCGGTCTCACGCTGCCGTTCGGCAGGGGGGCGAGCCAATGAGCGACGACGACTCCCCCGAGGCGGTCGCCGAGCAGTCGGCACAGCAGGCCGGCGGGCTCGACGAGATCATTCCGGAGCCGCTGCTGCCGGTGTGGAACCAGGTGGAGAAGGTCCAGGCGTTCCGCCGGACGCACGGCTCGAAGTACGTCGGCGCGCTCGAACTGCTCACCGCGCTCGCGCTCACCGGCGGCTACGTCTGGTGGCTGCTCATCTACCTCGAACTGCTGTGAGGCCGCGGGCGGCCCCCGGCCGCCGCGACTATTCTCTTTCGTTCCCGTTCAAGCGCCCGCCGCGACGCTGCCCTTGACCCGTCGACAGTGATTGCCTCCGCTCGTCGAACGGCCGTCCGTCACGTCCGCTCGCTCGCACGGGCGGGACGCTCCCGAGCGTGCGCGAGAAACGGGTAACCGTCGGACAACGCGAGGGCGAGAACCTACCGCGAGGGAAACGCCGCGGGCGCGAACCGCGTCAGCGACCGCCGTCGGTCATCGCGACCGGCTCGTCGGCGTCGACGTCGGCCGGCGCCTCCGCCGCCGCGTCGTCGCTCGACGCGGGGTCGGTCGCGGCGTCGGTGACGCCGAACTCCGTCCAGAGCGTGGCGACGACGACCGCGTACGCGACGAGGTCGTAGTGGACCGCGCCCTCGACGCCGGCGAACGCGACCAGCGTGCTGTACCCGTAGAGGGCGGCGACGCCCCCGACGAACGCGGCCTCGTTGGTGAACCGCCCGTCGCGCGCCGCGGCGACCGCGCGGCGGATCGCGGGCGCGCAGGCGACGAGGAACGCGAGCCCGGACAGCGCGCCGAGGTTCACGAAGAAGTGAGTCGTCATCGAGGAGTCGAGGATCGACTGGAGGTACTGGACCGTCACGGGGTCGTAGAACAGCCACTCCACCCGGGTCGGGTACAGCACCGCGATGTACGGCGTCGCGACCATCAGCCCGAAGAGGACCGCGACCGCGACGCGGGCCGACGCGAACTGCGCGGCCCGCCGCGCCTCGAACGCCTCGTCGCCGGGCGCGACGACGAGCCCGCACTCCGCCAACACCTCGCGGAGCGCCTCGCGCGACACCGACGGGTCGTGGTGGACGCCGACCGTCCCGTTGCGCCGGGTCGCCGAGGCGGCGCTGACGCCGTCGACGTCGCGGAGGACCGCCTCCACCAGCCCCTCGCGCCGGTCGGTGTCGATCCCCTCGACGGAGAACGTGTCGTGGTCGTGGTCCGCCGGCACGCGGGCGACCCGGGGGCCCGATCCGGCGGCGTCGCCCGCGGGCGCCTCGTCCCCGGGCGGGCCGCGCTCCCCGGCCGCGTCGGGGGCGTCGATTCCGCGTTCGCGGACCACGGCGTCGAGCGGCGTCTCGCCGCCGCGGTGGTCGTTGTCTCGCATGAGAGGTACCTACGGTTACACAAGCATGAAACTTCCCCCCGCGGGGGCGGCGCGTTCGGCGGCCGACGCGCCGGAGACGCGCGTCAGGCGTTCACCGATTCGAGGTAGGTGCTCACGATCATCTGCCCCTTCCGGGTGAGCGCGGCCCCGCTCTCGCCGTCGGCGACGAGGTCGGCCTCCCGGAGCGTGTCGAGGATCATCGAGGTCTGGGTGACGTCGCCCGTGACCACGTCGGCGATGTTCGCCTCGCCGCCGGCGGAGTAGATCGACACGAGGATCTCCAGCTGCTCTTCGGTCGGGTCGAACGAGTCGAGGTCCTTCATGGCCTCGTCGTACTCGATCTTGATGTACCGGCCGAGGATGTTGAGCGCCCGCTCATTCGGGACGGTCGCGATAGACGTGACCGTCTGTCCGTCGGTGACGTGGCGGAAGACGAGCGCCGGGCGCTTCGTGCCGCCGAGGGTGCGGTCGGTCCGCTCGTAGTCGATCACGGCGGAGAGGTCGACGACGAACGGCTCGGGGCAGTCCCCGAACCGTATCTCGCCGGGCGACACTGACACCGAGGCGCGGTGGTCGCCCGCGTCGGTGACGCGCCCGCCGACCTTCGCGGGGTGCCGCACGGTGACGGTGACGTTCCGCAACAACACCTTGAACAGGAGCCGGACGAACCGGTCCATGTCCTCGGCCTCGCCCTCCACGAGCGCCGAGCGCCGCGACCCGTCGCGGTCGTACGCGACGGTGACGCTGTCGTTGAAGAACGAGCGCAGGTCGCCCGGGACGCTCCCGACGACGACGTCGAACACCCGCGAGAGCGGGATCGTCTCCTTCCCGTCGTCCGTCGCGAGGACCATTCGCCGCTGGCTCAACAGGACGCGACCCGTCACCGGTTCGTCGGTCCCGAAACTCGCCGCGTGGACGCGGCCGACGAAGTCGGCGACGACGGACTCCTCCATCGGTGTTTCCTGAGCGCCGTACGCTATTTATTGTTACTCACCCCGTATCAGTCGTGATAACGATCTGTCACCCGAGCGCCGCGGGCCGCCGATCGAGCGGGTCGGATCGGGGGATCGGAGGGGCGAGACTCGCCGGACCGGACCGAATTTGTTCGGTCGACGGCGCCCGGCGTCGGGGCGGTCGGCTGGGGAACAGCAAAGCCTAATGAGGTGGGCACCAAACCGGCAGGTGATGCCCACAGTAGAATACCTCAACTACGAAGTGCTCGACGACCACGGCTGGTCGATGGACGACGACAACCTCTTCGAGGAGGCCGCCGACGCGGGCCTCGACGAGGAGGACTACGGCACCCTCGAAGTGAACCAGGGCGAATACATCCTCGAATCGGCCGAGGCGCAGGGCTACGACTGGCCCTTCTCGTGCCGCGCCGGCGCCTGTGCGAACTGCGCGTCCATCGTCAAGGAGGGCGACATCGAGATGGACATGCAGCAGATCCTCTCCGACGAGGAGGTCGAGGAGAAGAACGTCCGCCTCACCTGTATCGGTAGCCCGGCCACCGACGAGGTCAAGATCGTCTACAACGCGAAACACCTCGACTACCTGCAGAACCGCGTCATCTGATCGGCTCTCTCCTGTGGTGACAGGCCGTTCTCACGCGGGACCGCGCCGCTCGCGGTCCTCGCATCTCTCGCCGCTCCGCCAGCGACCGCGCCGCCCGCCGTGGACGGTTCCGGTCCGGTGACCGAGCGCCGCCCGAACCTGTTCGGGCGAATTTCGCGGCCGTGAGAACGCGCGAAACCCCGTTCGGGGGACCGTCCGTACGGGGGGTATGGTCGAGAAGACGGACCGAACCGAGGACGCGAACGGGCCGCGGTCGGCCGACGGTCGCCGGTTCGAGGTGTTCGTCCGCGAGGCGGAGTCGGACCCGCTCCGCCACGTCGGCACCGTCGCCGCGCCGACGCCGGACGTCGCTCACGAGGAGGCGAGCAAGCTCTTCGCGTGGTACGCCCGCGACGTGTGGGTGTGTCCGGCTGCGGAGGTGTCCCGGTACTCCGCGGAATCGCTCGCGGCCGACGCGGACGGAACGGACGACGAGGCCGCCGACGCGGACGAACCGCGCGTCTACGAGGAGACCGAGGGGACGCCGACCGCCTCCCGCGCCGGCGCGCCCGCGGTCGACGCCGACGAGGAGGGGTCGCAATGATCTCCGTCAGCAAACTCCTCTGCGGGCTCGACGCCGAGAGCGACGGACTTCGATACGACGCGGCCGACGACTCCGAGGAGTCGCAGATCACGGAGGAGAAACAGCGCCGGCCGGTCGTCGTCTGGAACACCACGAAGCGGTGTAACCTCTACTGCGAGCACTGCTACGCGGGCGCCGACGCCGAGGGCGCCCCGAACGAGCTCTCCACCGCGGAGGGGAAGGCGCTCATCGACGACCTCGCCGAGTTCGGCGTCCCCGTCCTCCTGTTCTCCGGCGGCGAGCCCCTCGTCCGCGAGGACCTGCCCGAGCTGATCGCCTACGCCGACGACAGCGGGATCCGGCCCGTCCTCTCGACGAACGGCACGCTCCTCACCCGGGACCGCGCCCGGGAGCTGAAGGAGGCCGGGCTCAAGTACGCCGGCGTCTCCGTCGACGGGCTCCCCGAGCGCAACGACCGCATCCGCGGCGAGGAGGGCGCGTTCGACGCCGCGGTCCGCGGCATCGAGGCCTGCCTCGACGTGGGGCTCAAGACGGGCCTGCGGTACACGATCACCGAGCACAACGTCGACGACCTCGCGGGCGTCGTCGACCTCCTCGTCGACGTGGGCGTCGACCGCTTCTGCTTCTACCACCTCGACTACGGCGGCCGCGGCGCCGACATCTCGAACGTCGACCTCTCGCCGGAGGCGACCCGGCAGGCCGTCGCCGACCTCTGTGACCTCACCCGCGAGTACCACGCGGCCGGCGAGGAGATAGAGACGCTGCTCGTCGGCAACTACGCCGACGCCGGCCACCTCGTCGAGTACGCCGACCGCGAGATGGGGACCGACCGCGCGCGGCTCATCTACCGGTACCTCGAACGCAACGGCGGCGACCCGACCGGCGAGCGCGTCGCCGACGTCGACCCCGTCGGCAACGTCCACCTCACGCAGTTCTGGCAGGGGTACTCGCCCGGCAACGTCCGCGACCGCTCGTTCGGCGCGATCTGGTCCGACGAGTCGAATCTGCTCCTCGCCGGGCTCCGCGAGCGCGAGGACCGCCTCACCGGCCGCTGCGCCGACTGCGCGTACCAGTCGATCTGCCGCGGCGGGTCGCGGCTCCGCGCGCTCTCGGCGCACGGCGACCCGTTCGCCCCCGACCCGAAGTGCTACCTCACCGAGGCCGAGCGCGCCGGCGACGAGGCGCTCGCCCGGATCGACGCCGCCGACCGGTCCGCGCCCGCCGACGACTGAGGCGCTCGCCCGGCGGCGCTCATTCCCGCTCCTCGCCCGCGCCCTCGGCGTCTCCCCCCGTCCCGTACTTCGCCGAGAAGCGCTCCGCGGGCACCTCGCCGCGGGCGACGCCGATGGCGTCGCGCACGAGTTCGAGCGTGGCGTCGTCTCGGACCGGCTCGACGGCCGGCGGGTCCTCGTCGTCCATGTCCGGACCGAGGGGTCGGCGAGGCCTCCGCCTCCCGCTTTACCGGTGTACCGTTTCAAGAGCGACCGCTCACCGCTCGGCGCCGTCGAAGACGTCCGTCACCAGCTTCGCCTGCGCGGTGCGGAGCCGCTGGGAGAGCGCGGACTTGCTGATCTCTAGCTCGTCGGCCAACTCGCTCAGGCGCACGTCCCGGTCGTCGTCGAAGTAGCCGCGGACGACCGCGAGTTCGAGCCCGCGCCGCTGTTTCGGCGTCAGCGCGGAGAGGTCGAAGGTGACCTGTTCGGTCGCGTCCGGGCCCTCCACGACCGCCAGCCGCACGAGCCGCACGCGGTCGACGACCTCGCGGAGCTCCCCGACCAACCGGCGGACCGCGTCGCGGTCGTCGACGTAGGTCGTGACGAGGACCGTCCCGTCCTCGACGCGGCGGAAGTGCGGGACGCAGCCGAGCCGCCCGAACGCGTGACAGAGGCAGTCCTCGTCGACTTCGCCGGTCCCGCGGCGAACGTCGCCGTCCGGCGTCGTCACGTCGACCACGCACTCGTCGCCGACCGCGTTGACCGCCACCTCGGCGGCCTCGTCGGCCTCGGCGACGATCGGACAGCCGCGGTCGCCGCTCGGGTCGACGTCGAGGTCGACCCGCAGGCGGCGGTCACCCTCGGCGCCGGCGGCGTCGGACATGTCAGTCGCTACGGACGGCGTCGGTTTCAGCTTTCGGCGGATTCCCGGGATCCGGCGCCGCGCTCGGTCAGTTTCAAAAAGGGTCGGCGTCGGGGTCGCGGTCGCGTCGGAGGCGCGGGTGGGTCGCGCCTCAGTCCTCGGACTCGGGGGCGGCCTCCTCGGCGGCCGGCTCGCTCCCGCCGGCCGACTCCTCTTCGCCCTCCTCGGAGCGCGCGGCGACGAGCGCCCCGCTGGCGACGCTGTACATCGGCTCCTCGGCGGAGCGCACGCCGCTGATCGAGAACGGGATGTTCGCGTCCGCGAGGTGGTCGGCGAACAGGTCCTCGAAGCCGTTCGGGCTGGAGGTGCCGCCGGTGACGACGACGGGCACGTCGAGGCCCTCCTCGACGTCCTCCTCGTCGACCTCGCGCGTGATGTTCTCGATGACGTAGTCGAGCAGGTTCTCGTAGTAGATGGCGAGGGCGCCCTCGACGCCGCCGACGTCGGTGCGGAAGTCGAGCTCGAAGTCGTCCTCCTTGATGCTCGTCACCTTGTCGACGGGCGTGCCCGTCGCCTGCGCGGTCTGCTCGTCGACCCAGTCGCCGCCGCGGGCGATGGAGAACTTCATCACGGGCACCGCGTAGTAGGCGAGACAGACGTTGGTCATCCCCGCGCCGAAGCTGATCCCGAGGCCGGTGAAGTTGTTGTCGGCCAGCTCGGAGTAGATGACCGCCATCCCCTCGTTGATCGGCTCGGGGTCGTACCCCATGTCGCCGAGCATCGACTCGAGGGTCTTCTCGTGGTACAGCGTCGTGAGCGGCGAGTCGATGGGGTCCGCCGGGCTGGAGTAGAACAGGCGCTCGTTCGGCTTCGAGGGCTCGCCGACCACCTGTTCGGTGATCAGCTTGATCATCGGGATGGCCGAGGCCTCCTCGCTGGAGAGGATGCCGTGTTGCATCGGCCGCCGGGTCTCCTTGTTGAAGATGTTCGCGAAGTTCAAGGCGTCGTCGCCGACGACGTACACCTTGTCGTCCTTGCGGATGTGGAGGACCTCGCTGCGCGAGAGCATCTGCTCGGCCATGTCGCTGTACTCGATCTCGACGAACGAGTTCCGCTGCTGTACGAACACCGTCTCCGCGCCTTCCTGTCGTCCGGAGAGGATGTTCATCGTGCCGACGTCTAAGCCCTTGGCCATATTCGGGTATTTCATTTCGGACCTGATAAACGTTCGTGGGGGATCGCTCCGACCTCGCTCGCGGCCGGGCGAACACCTTCGGGACGGGGCGCCCCCCGACCGATCCCGCACCGTTTATTCCTCGCGGGCGGGAGTACGCGGACGACGTGCGAGACACGCTCCGCGGTGTGATCGAGCTCGCCCGCCTCGGCAACTGCGTCGCGGCCGGGGTGCTCACGGCCACCGGCGCGTTCGTCGCCGGCGCGAGCGGCGCCGCCGTCCCGACCGCGCTCGCGGCCGCGACGACCGTCTTCGCGGTCGCCGCGGGCAACGCGATCAACGACTACTTCGACCGCGAGATAGACGCCGTCAACCGTCCGGACCGTCCGATCCCGCGCGGCGCCGTCCCGCCGCGGCTCGCGCTCGCGACGGCCGCGACCTGGTTCGCCGTCGCCGTCGCGGCCGCGGTCGCGCTCCCCCCGGCGGCCATCGCCATCGCCGCGGTGAACCTCGTCGCCTTGCTCACCTACACGAGCCTCTTCAAGGGGACGCCCGGCCTCGGCAACGCCCTGGTCGCGTACCTCGTCGGCTCGACGTTCCTGTTCGGCGGCGCCGCGGTCGGGAACCCGCGGGCGGTCCTCGTCCTCGCGGCGCTCGCGGGGCTCTCGACGTTCACGCGCGAGGTGATCAAAGACGTCGAGGACGTGGCCGGCGACCGCGAGGAGGGGCTCGCGACGCTCCCCATCGCGGTCGGCGAGCGCACCGCGCTGTGGATCGGCGCCGCCGCGCTCGTCGCCGCCGTCGCCGTCAGCCCGCTGCCGTACCTCTCCGGGACCCTCGGCGCGGCGTACCTCGCGGTCGTCGCGGTCGCCGACGGGGTCATGCTGTACGCGACCTACGAAGGGTTCGAGGACCCCGCGGCGGCCCAGCGCCGGTTCAAGTACGGCACCTTCCTCGCGGCGGCGGCGTTCGTCGTCGGGCGGGCCGCCGTGGTCGCGTGAGGGAGCCCACGCAGCCATGGTCGCGTGAGACGGGTCACGCAGCCGCTACTGGGCGAGCGGCGCAGCGAAAAAACGGTCTCGCTCGAAGGCGATGCTCGACGGCGGACGGTCAGGTGACGGTCACGCGACGTTGAAACCCTTGTCGCGGAGGAAGTCCTCCACGCGACCCGAGTGGTTCCCCTGGAGCTCGATGGCGCCGTCCTCGACGGTGCCCCCGCAGGCGAACTTCGACTTGAGATCCGACGAGAGGGAGCTCAGATCCACGTCCTTCGGGTCGAATCCTTCGATGACCGTTACCTCCTTACCGTACCTGCGCTCGTCGATGCGGATGCTGATCTGCTGGGACTCCTTCGCGACGTCCTCGCAGACGCAGAGTTCCTGAGGCAGTCCGCACGTCGAGCAGACTTCCGACATTACAGCCCGAATCTACAGGACGCCCGTATTAAATAGTGTCGGGAAGCCCCCCGATCAGCGGACGAACCGCCCGATGAGCGGCAGTCGCTCCAGCGCGAGCCCGCGGACGGCCCGCCGGGCGGCGTCGGCCTCGGACCGCGTCACCGACCCGGCGTAGGCGGCGCGTTCGTACGCGGTCGCGACGGTCTCGACGCGCTCGTCGGCGCCGAGCGCGCGCATCGTCTCGACGTAGCGCCGCGGGGTCTCCCCCGGCCGCCGCTCGCGGTAGGGCTCGGCGAGCAGCCGTTCGAGGTCGGCGAACGCCCGCTCGGCGTCCGCGGTCGGGTCGCCGCGCCGCCGCGGGAGCAACGGACCGATCCGCCGGCCCGCGCGGCTCGCGAGGCCGGTCCGCCGGACCCCCGCGACGCCGAGGCCGGCGACGAGCAGCCAGTAGAGCGCGGTCTCCGGGTCGGGGAGCGACCCGAGCGGGCCGCCGTCGGCCCCGCTCTCTCCGGTCTCCGTCGCCGGGCCGGTCGCCGTCTGCGGCGCGGTCCCCGTCTGGGTCCCGTCGAGCCGCGCGACGGCCCCGGGCCCGAGCGACCCGCCGTCGCTCGCGTTCACCGCCGTCGAGCCGTTCGTCCCGTTGGTCGACGCCCCAGCGTCGTCCGTCGGCTCCGCGTCGGTCCGGTTCGGCTCTGTCTCTGTCGCCGCGTCCGGCGACGACGCCTCGGTGTCGACGTTCTCCGCCCCGTCGGCGCGCGCCTCCGCGAGCCGGGTCGCACGCGCCTCGTCGCGGGGGTCCGAGGGGGTCGGGTCGAACGCAACCCAGCCGTGGTCCGGCACGTAGATCGACACCCACGCGTGGGCGTTCTGTCCGCGGACGACGTACTCGTCGTCGCCGACGCGCTCGCCGGGAGTGTAGCCCGTCTCCATCCGCGTCGGGATCCCTTGCGTCCGGAGCATCGCCGCCATCGTCGTCGCGAAGTAGACGCAGTAGCCCGCGTCCATCTCGAAGAGGAACGCGTCGGCCACGTCGCCCTCGGGCCGCTCGACGGTCAGGGAGTACTCGTACTCCGAGCGCAGGTACGCCTCGACCGCGGCCGCCCGCTCGTACGGCGACTCGGCGTCCGCGGCCGCGAGTATCTCCTCTGTCCGCTCGCCGACCCGGTCGGGCGTGCTCTCGGGCAGCTGGGTGTACCGCTCCTCGATCGCCTCGGGGTAGTCGGTGCTGGCGTTCCGTAGCGCCGCGGGGTCGGCGTCGAGGACGCGGCTCGTCACCGTCACGTCCTCGCCCGGTTCGAGCGGCGCCGCGAGCCGGAGGCTGCCGCGCTCGTCGACCTCGACCGCCCCGCCGCCCGAGACCGAGACGGGCTTCCAGGGCGCGGGCAGCGCGCCCGACTCCGTCTCCGCGGTGACCGTCACGTCGACCGTCTCCGCCTCCCCCGGCGGCCCCGCCAGCGTGCCGTTCAGCGGGGTCCGCTCGCCGGTGCGCACCCATCCGTCGCCGGTGTAGGTGTCGTACGCCCCGGTGTGCCAGTTCCGCTCGACGGGGCTCTCGATCGTGTACCGCACCTCGGGGGAGAGCCGCGTGGTGCCGATCACGTCGAGTTCGTCCTCGCCGCTCAGGCTCGACTCCAGCGTCGTCGTGCCGCGGTCGAGCCCCAGCGGCGCCGCCGCGCCCGCCGGGATCACGGTGATCGTCGCGCTCGCGACGACCATGGCGGCGACCACCAGCGCGAAGGTGCCCGCGTGGCCGCGGCGCCGGCTCGGCGTCGAGAGCGTCGAGAGGCCGACGGCGAGCGCGAGGCCGACCACGCCGGCGACCGCCGCCCCCGTCTCCGCGTCGCCCGTGAGCACGAGGAAGCCGAGGGTCCCGCCGGCGACGCTCGCGGCCGCGACGTGGCGCCCGCGGCCGGCGAAGTAGCCGACGAGAAACGTCGGCACCGGCGCCACCGCGAGCACCCACACGTCCGCGAGCGCCAGCCGCAGCACGGAGAGTCCCGTCGACAGCGCGAGGAGGTCCAAGGCGACGCTCCGGACCGTGAACAGCGCGCGCTGGCTCTCGGGGATCGCGAGGAAGTACCCCGCCAGCCCCGCGGCGAACAGCAGTCCCGCCAGCCACAGCGCGGTCCGCTCGCCGACCGCCCGCGCCAGCGCGACCCCGCCGAGCCCCGCGACCGCGACGACCGCCGCGGTCCGCCCCGTCCCGCCGACGACGTTCGTCACCTCGAAGAAGACGGCGAGGTACGCCGCGGCGACGACCGCGACGCCGACGACCGCCGGGTCGGCCAGCCGCAGCTCGTCCCCGGCGGGACCGCCCGAGGCGAGCCGCTCCCGGACGGACGCCCCGCGGCTCACGGCGACGCCACCTCCCGTCCGTCCGGCGCCGCGTCGGCCCGGCCCGTCCCGGCGCCGTCCCCGGTCGCGCGCTCCGCCTCGGCCTCGCGGCGCAGGTCGGCGAAGGACTCGGACCGGTCGCCCGCCCGGAACCGGGCGTCGTCCGGCCCGGCGACGACCGTCACGTCAGCCTCGTCGTCGGCGACCGCGCCCGGGCCGGTCCGCGCCGCCAGCTCCAGCACCTCGCGCCGCCCGCGGCCGCCGGGGGCCGCCGAGACCCGTCCACCGGGCAGCCGCACGTCGACCGGGACGCCGTCGTCGAGCAGCGCCAGCGCGAGGCTGACGGTCGCCCGCGCGAGCTCGTCGGCCGCGGCCGCGCTCGCGGCGCGGTCGGCGTCCGCGTCGCCGTCGCGGCCCACGCCGCCGAACGGGTCGCCGTCGCGGTCGGCGCGCCCGCCGCCGCTGACCTCCGTCCCGCCCGCGATCGCCACCCGGTTCCGCGCGGTCTCGGCCGCGAACTCCTTGACGACGATCTCGTCGCGCTTGGCGGTCGTCGCCCAGTGGACGTCGCGGACCGCGTCGCCGCGGGTGTACTCGCGGAGACGGTCGAACTCCTCGCGCTGGCGGCTCACGTCGACCGCGTCGGCCGCGTACAGCGCCCGCCGGAACCGCGCCGGGACCGGGTCGCGGGGCGGGTACACGGTCACCGCGTCGGTCTCGTCGACGAGCAGCGAGCGCTCGAAGAGGCCGAACACGTCGGTCGCGGTGAGTTCGACCGGGCCGAGCGTCCGCTCGCCGCGCTCGCGGTACGTGACGGCGTACGAGACGGGCTCCGTGCCGACGGCCGCACGGATCGGCGCCGTCGGTCCGTCGAGCCCCTCGTCGACCCGGACCCGAACGTCGGCGAGGAACGAGGACGAGCCGCCGCCGTCCCGCGCCGGCGGGCCGAACTCCAGGCGGACCTCGCGCGTCTCCCCGACGAACCCGTCGGCGGGCGTCACGTGCCGGACGGTCGGGGCGTCGACGCGCGACACCTGGACGTAGCCGGCCGCGAGCGCGATGGCGACGGGGATGACGATCGCGTCGAGCGCGCGGCCGCCGGCGGCGAGCGCGCTCGCGGCCGCGACGAGGCCGACGGCGCCGGCGACGCGTCCCCGACGGGTGAGTTCGGGCGTCATCTGAGTGGGGGCGGTGTCGGCGTCATCTCGTCACTCCACGCGGATCCGGTCGAGCGCGTCCTGAACCACGTCGGCGCCGTCGGTCCCGCCCGACTCGGTCCGGATCCGGTGCGAGAGCACGGTCGGGGCCTCCGCCTGAACGTCGTCGGGGATCACGTAGCCCCGGCCCTCCAGCGCGGCGCGGGCCTGCGACGCGCGGACCAGCGCGAGGCTCCCGCGCGGGCTCGCCCCGAGCTTGGCGTTCCGGCGGGTGAACACCGCGAGGCGGGCCACGTACTCCCGGACCGCCTCCGAGGCCTCGATCTCGCCGACGATCCGGCGGGCCCGGCGCACGTCGGCGATCGTCGCCACGGGCTCGACCGCGTCGACCGGGTGGTCGCCGGTGAGCCGCCCGAGGATCGCGGCCTCCTCCTCGGTGTCCGGGTAGCCGAGCCGGATCTTCTTCGTGAAGCGGTCGACCTCCGCGACCGGCAGCTCGTACGTCTGTCCGGGCTCAACGTCGTTCTGGGTCGCGATCACGCAGAACGGGTCCGGCAGGGCGCGGGTCGTCCCGTCGGTCGTCACCTGGTTCTCCTCCATCGCCTCCAGCAGCGCCGACTGCGTCTTCGGCGGGGCGCGGTTGATTTCGTCGCCGAGGACGACGTTCGCGAACACCGGCCCGGGCTGGAAGTCGAACTCGTCGGTCCGGCGGTTGAACACGTTGACGCCGGTCACGTCGGAGGGCAGCAGGTCGGGGGTGAACTGGACGCGCTTGAACGAGCCGTCGATCGAGCGCGCGACCGACTTCGCGAGCGTCGTCTTCCCGACGCCGGGCACGTCCTCGACGAGGAGGTGCCCGCGCGCCAGCACGGTGACGAGGACGTGCTCGACGGCGTCGCGCTTGCCGACGATCACGTCCTCGACCTCCTCGACGATTCGGTCCGCGAGCGCGGCCACGTCCGCGGGGGTCTCGGGCTCGACGCCGGCGGCGGCCGCCCCGCCGACCTCGCCGCCGGTCGATTCCGACTCGCCGTCGACCGGCTCCGCGGGACCGGCGCCGAACGGCCCCGACTCTCCGGGGTCCGTCATGTTCGGCCGGCCTCGTTCGGGTCGGGCTCCCGTCCGGAGGCGACCGTGCGAATGCTCCCCGTGATCATCGATATACCACGGGTAAGGCGAGCAACGGCATATGCGTTCCGCCGGCGGCGGTCCGCTCGTCTCGGCCGATTTCGGCCCTTCGGCGCCGACGGTCGCGGGCGACGATTCGCGCCTCGCGACCGGGCCGTTCGACGCGGACTTACGACTCCCCGACGTTCCGACCGACCGGCTCGCCGAACGACGCCGCGCCGGTCGCCGGGTCGCGCTCGTAGACGACCTCGCCCCGGACGAGGGTGACCTCCGGGAAGACGCCGCGGAGCCCCTCGAAGGGGGTCCACCCGCAGGCGCTGTGGAGCGCGGCGGCCTCTATCTCCCGCGGGTCGGCCGTGTCGACGAGGACGAGGTCGGCGTCGCGCCCCTCCGCGACCCGTCCCTTCCGGTCGAGGCCGAACGTCTCTGCGGGGTTCGCGGCGACCACGTCGCGGACGCGTTCGAGCGACAGCTCCCCGGTCCGGGCCGATTCGAGGAGGAGCGGGTACAGCGTCTCGACGCCGGGGACGCCGCTCGGCGCGTCGACGAGCCCGCGGCGCTTCTCCGCGACGGCGTGGGGCGCGTGGTCGGTCGCGACCACGTCGACCGCGCCCTCGGCGAGCCGCGCGAACAGCGCCTCGCGGCGCTCCTCCGAGCGGAGCGGCGGGTTCATCCGCCCGAACGTCCCGAGCGACCGCGCCCGCTCGCGGGAGAGGAACAGGTGGTGCGGCGTGACCTCGCAGGTCGCGTTCGCCCCGTCGTCGCGGGCCTCGACGACGGCGTCGACGGCCTCCGGCGTCGAGGTGTGCGCGACGTGGACCTGCGCGTCGCGGTCCGCGGCCGCCGCGAGCGCGCGCTCGACGGCGGCGACCTCGGCGTCTGCCGTCCGGTAGGCCGACCACGCGTCGGCGGTCGCGGCCGTGCCGACGCCCCCGAGGTCGCCGTCGAGCGCCCCCTCGTCGAACAGCGTCGCGTCCTCGGCGTGGACGGTGACGGGCACGTCGCGCCGGGCCGCCGCTTCGAGCGCGTCGGCGAACAGGTCGGCGTCGATGCCCATGTCGCCCGTCGAGTCCGCGAGGAACACCTCGCCGAGCGCGAAGAGGGGTCGGTCGAAGAGGCTCTCCGGGTCCCACTCCGCCGTGACGCCGCCGTTGATCCCGTAGTCGACGAGCGAGTCGGCCGCGAGCGCAGCCTTCTCGTCGAACGCCGCGCCGTCGACGGTGGGTGGCGAGGTGTTCGGCTGGTCGACGACGGTCGTGACGCCGCCCGCGGCCGCGCTCCGCGACCCCGAGGTCCACGTCTCCTTGTGGCTCCCGCCCGGCTCGCGGAAGTGGACGTGGACGTCGACCGCGCCCGGCAGGAGGTGTCTCCCCCGGGCCTCGATGACGCGCTCGCCGGCGTCGGCGCCGAGCCCTCCGGCGACCGCGTCGATCCGTCCGTCGTCGCCGATCCGCACGTCTCGAACCCGGCCGTCGGCCAGCGTCGCGCCCGTGATGAGCATCGTTGTCGGCCGGTCGCGGCGAGCGGGATAAACGCTGGTGGTTCCCGGTCGCGGGCTCCGCGGCGACCCGCCACGGGGCACCACAAGACGTTTGTCGCCGGCGCGGGCTCCCTCGCGCATGGTCTCTGCCCTCTCCGCCCTCTCGGGCGCCGCCCCTCCGCTCTCGGATGCCATCCCTCCGCTTTCGGGCACCGTTCTTTCGCTCTCGGGCTCGGCCGCGCCCCTCGCGGTCCCCGCCATTGCCGACGCTGTCGTCGGCTGGCTGTGGACGGTCGCGCTGTTCCTCTTCCCCGGGATCGTCGCCGCGGGGCTGTGCGCGCCGTTCCTCGCCGCCGAGCGCCTCCGCGCGCTGTTCCGCGCGCTGCCGCCGACGGGGCGGCTCCTCCCCTCGTACCTCGGCGTCTCGGTCGGGCTCTCGGTCCCGTACCTCGTCGGTGTCGCGATCACGGTCACGCGCGCCGCCGAGGCGGGCCCCGCCTGGAGCTCCGGGTTCCTGCTCACGGCGCTGATCGGCACCGTCCTCGTCGGAATCGTCGCGCCGGCGGTCGCCGCGCTCGGCCTCCCGCGGCTCGGCGCCGACTGGGACCCGACCGGCTACGGCGTCTCGACGTACCTCCTCCTCGGCGGCGCGGGGCTGTGGTACGCGGCCGTCGCCGCGGTCCCGCTCGTCGCGCTCGCGGTCGGGATGGCGCTGCCGGGCGGGTACTGACGGCGAGCTTCGTCCGCGCCACGCCGCCCGATCGCAGCGGGTCCCGCGAACGGTTCGACTCCGTAACGTTTTGTTGGCTCGCGCGAGCAGTCCCCGGCGCATGCTCCCCGCACCCTTCCGACTGTTCTTCGTCGCCGTCCCCCTCCTCGTCGCCGGCGGCGCGCTGGCGATGGCGGCGTTCCCCCGAAAGATGATGAGCTGGCAGACGCGCTCGCCCGACGGCTCGACCGGGCGGATCGAACCGAGCGACACGCGGGTCCTGGCGATGCGCGCGACGGGCGTCGTCGTCGCCGCGCTCGCGCTGCTGATGGTCGTCGCGAACTTCGCGTTCATCCCCTGAGGCGAACTCGGCGGCGCCGTCCGCCGTGGACCCCCGTGCCAACCGCTGCCGACGCTCCGATACGGTTTTGGGTCGCCCCGCGGAACTCCCGTCAAATGCTGTCTCGACAGTTCGTCCGGGAGAACCCCGAGGTCGTCCGCGAGGCGCTCGACAACAAGGGCGTCGACGTGGACCTCGACCGGATACTCGACGTCGACGAGGAGTGGCGGGAGCTGAAACAGCGGGGCGACGACCTCCGTCACGAGCGCAACGAGGTCTCCTCGAAGATCGGTGAGCTGAAACAGGCCGGCGAGGAGGAGGCGGCCCAGGAGGCGATCGAGCGCTCGCAGGAGCTCAAGTCGGAGCTTCAGGAGGTCGAGGAGCGGGCCGACGAACTGGAGGCCGAGTTGGAGGCGTCGCTGCTCGAACTGCCGCAGATCCCGCAGGACTCGGTCCCCGTGGGCGCTGACGAGTCCGAGAACGTCGAGCGCCGCCGCGAGGGGTTCGACGACCGCCGCGAGCTCCCGGACCACGTCGAGCCGCACTACGACATCGGCGAGGAGCTACAGATCCTCGACTTCGAGCGCGGCGCGAAGGTCGCGGGCGGCGGCTTCTACGTCGCGAAGGGCGACGGCGCCCGCCTCGAACACGCGCTGATCCAGTTCATGCTCGACGTCCACCGCGAGCAGGGGTACGAGGACGTGTTCCCGCCGATCCCGGTCAACTCCGCGTCGATGCGCGGCACCGGCCAGCTGCCGAAGTTCACCGAGGACGCCTACCGCGTCGAGGGCTCCAACGAGGAGGCGTACGACGACGACGACCTCTGGCTGCTCCCGACCGCGGAGGTGCCCGTCACGAACCTCCACCGCGACGAGATCCTCCTCGGCGAGGACCTCCCGCTGAAGTACCAGGCGTACACGCCGAACTTCCGGCAGGAGGCGGGCGAACACGGCACCGAGACCCGCGGGATCGTCCGGGTCCACCAGTTCAACAAGGTGGAGATGGTGAACTTCGTCCGGCCCGAGGAGAGCGACGAGCGCTTCGAGGGGCTCGTCGACGAGGCCGAGGAGGTGCTGCGCCGCCTCGAACTCCCCTACCGCATCCTGGAGATGTGTACCGGCGACCTCGGGTTCACGCAGGCGAAGAAGTACGACATCGAGGTGTGGGCGCCGGCCGACGACATGGACGAGGGCCCCGAGCAGGGCGGCCGCTGGCTGGAGGTCTCGTCCGTCTCGAACTTCGAGGACTTCCAGGCGCGCCGCGCCGGCATCCGGTACCGGGAGGAGCACCACGAGCCCGCGGAGTACCTCCACACCCTGAACGGCTCGGGGCTCGCGGTCCCGCGGATCGTCGTCGCCATCCTGGAGTACTACCAGAACGACGACGGCACCGTCACCGTCCCCGAGGCGCTGCGCCCGTACATGGGCGGCACCGAGGTCATCGAGGGCGGCGACGCGGTCGGCGAGTCGAAGCTGGGCGGGGAGTAGGTCACGCCCTCCGACCGCTCGCGCCCCGAAGCGGCGCCGGCGCTCCCACCTACTTCACGTCCGAACTCGACGCGCGGGAGAGCAGCACGACGGCGACGGCGCCCAACACGAGGTCGAGCCCGACGAGCACGGCGACGCCGGGCGCGACGCCGTCGAGCGTCCCGCCGAACCACGCGACGTCGATGACCGTCATCACGTCCCGGTCGATCATGAGCGAGCGAGCGGCGTCGACGCCGTAGGTCACGGGGTTGACGCGGGCGAACGTCTGGATCCACCCCGGGAGCGCTTCGAGCGGGAGGAACGCGCTCGACAGGAACAACAGCGGGAACTGCAGCAGGTTCGCGCTGATGATCGTCGACTCCTGGTCTCGCGTGAGGATCGCGACGGCGTTCGAGAACGCGACGAACCAGAGCGAAAACAGGATCCCGACCGCGACGATCCCCGCCGCCCCGGCGACGCCGGTGACGATGTCGGCGCCGAGGAGGACGCCGAGCCCGAGGATGATCGCGATCTGGACCGCGATCCGGAACACCTCGGCGGCGGTCTTGCCGACGAAGACGGCCGTGCGGCTCATCGGCGTGACGAGCACCTTCTCGAACATCCCGTTCTCGATGTCGTTCACGAGCCCGACGCCGGAGGTGATCGCCGCCGCGAGCGCCACCTGAATGGTGATCGCCGGCACGAGATACGTCTCGTAGCTGATCCCCGGTAGCCCCCGGTTGACCGCGCCGCCCGCGACGTTTCCGAACACCTCCGTGAAGAGCACGAGGAAGATGATCGGCTGGACGAGCGAGACGACGAGGATGAACGGGTTCCGCACGGCCTTGAGGTTCCACCGCTTGAAGTTCACCCACGCGTCGCCGACGAACGTGTTCCCGGAGCGCGCGCTCGACCCCGAGCGGTCGTTCGCGGGCGCGCTCATTGCGCCACCTCCCCGTCGTCGGTGTCGAGCTCTTCCCCGGTGATCGCGAGGAATACGTCGTCGAGCGTCGGCGCGCGGATGTTGAACCCGGTCACCGTTACGTCCGCGTCCCGGAGCGCCACGAGGAGGTCGGTGCCGTGCTCCCGGGCCGTCTCCGCGGTGACGCTGATCCCCTCCTCGGTCTCGGCGACCGAGGCGTCCGCGAAGGCGTCGAACTCCCGCGCTATCGCCGCGGCCCGCTCGGTTGCCGTTCCGTCGCCCTCCAGTTCCACGTCGAGGACCTCACCCCCGACCTCGCGTTTGAGCTCGCTCGGGCTCCCGTCGGCGACGATCTCGCCGTCGAGGATGACCGCCAGGCGGTCGCAGAGCTGGTCCGCCTCCTCCAGGTACTGCGTCGTCAGGAAGATCGTCGTCCCGAGGTCGTTGATGCGTCGGAAGTACTCCCACAGTCGGTTGCGGGCCTTCGGGTCGAGCCCCGTCGTCGGCTCGTCCAGGAAGACGAGCGGCGGCCGATGGACCAGCGCGGTCGCGGCGTCGAGCCGCTTTTTCATCCCGCCCGAGAACTCCTCGGCCCGCTTGTCGGCCACGTCCGCCAGGTCGACGAGGTCGAGCAGCTCGTCGACCCGCACGGACTGCTCGTCCCGCGGGACTCCGTACGCCTCGCAGGCGAACCGGATGTTCTCCGCGGCGGTGAGCTCGGGGTCGATGCTCGTCTCCTGAGCCATGTACCCGATCGACTCGCGGACCTTCCGGGAGTCGGAGCGCACGTCGAAGCCGTTGACCCGGACCGCTCCGCCGGTCGGGGACAAAAGCGTCGCGAACACCTTGATCGTCGTCGTCTTGCCGGCCCCGTTCGGCCCCAGAAAGCCGAAGAACTCCCCCTCGGGAACGGTCATGTCGATCCCGTCGACGGCGACGGTCCCGTCCGCGTAGGTGAGTTCGAGCCCGTCGACGTCGATCGCGGCGGCGGCCGCCGGCTCGCCGGCGCTGCCGTCTCGGGACCGATCGGTCGGTCCCGCCGTGTCCTGTGTAGGCATATCCGTATTACCGGATCCGGCGGCATATACTCCCGACTTCGAACGTCCGACGTTACTACGAAAAATGAAGTCTGCGAGCGGGGTCGACCGCTCGGCACGTCAGAGTTCGTGTTCGATCGCCCAGTGGTGGAGGTGCGCGAAGGCGGGGAACAGCGACTCCGCCTTCTCCGTCGGCGTGTACTCCACCCGGGGCGGCACCTCGTCGTACGCCTCGCGGTCGAGCAGCCCCGCCTCGGTCAGCTCCTTCAACCGCGCCGAGAGCGTGTTCGGGGCGGCGTCGAGTTCGCTCTCCAGGTCGCTGAACCGCAGCGAGTCCTCGGCGAACGCGAACGCGCTCAACACCGCCATCGTGTGGGTCTTTCCGAGGAGATCCAGGAGCTCGGCCACCGTCCGACCGATGCGCTCCTGCTCCTCCGGGGCGAACGACTCCCGGAGGGCGGTCGCCTCCGCGCGAGTCAATCCCCCGCTCAGTCCGGGCACGTCCGGCACATCGCTCTGTCCGTTCATCGAGCGATCACTGGACGCTATTGCTATTGTATCTTTGGGATACAGGCCGAACGCGGGCTAACACTTCGAAGCTTCGAAGTTACAAGTATATGTCCTCGGCGCGCCACTCTCCGGTATGCGAATCGCAGTATTCGGTGCGTCGGGACGAACCGGCCGACCGCTCGTCGAACAGGCGCTCGACCGCGGGCACGAGGTGGTCGCGTTCGTCCGGGACCCCGCGAGCCTCTCGTCGTCGGTCCGGGACGACGACCGGGTCGCCGTCGTCGCGGGCGACGCGTACACCGGCGACGGCGTCGACCGCGCCGTCGGCGGGGACGAGGCCTCGGTCGACGCCGTCGTCAGCGTCCTCGGACAGACCGACGGGAGCCCGGACGACCTCCTCACGGCGGCCGGCGAGCACGTGCTCGCGGCGATGGACCAGCACGGCGTCGATCGCTTCGTGACGCTCGTCGGCGCGGGTGTCAGGGAGGAGGGCGAGTCGGTGAGTCTCGGCGGGAGGGTGATGGAGTCGCTCCTGAAGCTGCTGGCGCGGGCGGCTCTCGAAGACGCCCGCGACCACGTCGAGACCGTTCGGACCAGCGACGCGCGCTGGACGGTCGTTCGCGCCCCGCGCCTCACCGAGGACGAGCACACGGGCGCGTTCCGACACGGGACGGACCTCACGCTCGGGATGCGCGACGCCGCCGCGCGGGCGAACGTCGCGGCGTTCGTCCTCGACTGCCTCGAAGCGGAGACGTACGTCGGCGAGATGCCGAAGGTCGCGGACGAGCGATGACGGACCGGCTGCTCGTCACCGGCGCGACAGGGACCGTCGGCGATCCGCTCGTCAGAGCGCTCGCGGACCGGGACGCGTCCGTCCGCGTGGCGACCCGGAGCCCGGAGCACGCGCGGGACGCGTTCGGCGACGGGCCGGAGCCCGTGGCGTTCGACCTCGGTCGCCCCGAGACGTGGGGGGCGGCGCTGGCTGGCGCCGACCGGCTCTTCCTCCTGTACCCGCCGGGGAGCGCGGTGAGCGACGTCCGCGAGTTCGCCGACGCCGCCGACCGCGTGGGCGTCGAGCACGTGGTGTTCCTCTCGATCCTCGGCGCGGAGAAGCTCCCGGTCCTCCCCCATCGTCGGATCGAGCGCCACCTCGCCGGGACCGGCATGGACCACACGTTCCTCCGCGCCTCGTGGTTCGCCCAGAACCTGAGCGAGATCCACCGCCGAGAGATCGTCGAGCGCGACGAGATATTCGTCCCGGCCGGCGACGGCGTCCTGAGCTTCACCGACGCGCGGGACGTCGCGGCGGTCGCCGCGCGGGTGCTCACCGAGCCGGGCCACGCGAACCGGGCGTACGACCTCACCGGCCCGGCCGCGCTCGACTTCGAGGAGGTGGCCGACGTCTTCACAGAGGTGCTCGACAGACCGATCGCGTACGCCGACCCGTCGCGGCTGACGTTCGCGCGGCGGATGTACGAACGCGGCTTCTCCCCGGGGTTCGTCGCGTTCATGACCATCGAATACTCGGTCGTGCGGCTGGGTCGCTCCGGCCGGACGACGGGCGACATCGAGGCGGTCCTCGGGCGCCCGCCGCGGACGGTCCGCGAGTTCGTCGCGGACTACGCGGACGAGTTCCGACCGTAGCGCGGCCGCGGTCTCCACCGGGGCGCCGTCGAGCGCCGCTACTGGTTCTCCAGGGCGTCGAGGATACAGGCGGCGGCGATCACCGCCTCCTTGGGCACGTCGCTCGCGTCGTCGATGGTGACCGTGTAGGCGTCCCGCATCGAGAACTGCCCCTCGATGTCGCCGACGTGGCCGCCGTCCGCGTCGAATATCTCGTACTTGTTCGGGATCAGGTTCGCGGCGCCGACGAGGTGCCGGAGACCCGACAGCAGCTTGTTCTTGGACTTGATCGTCGCCAGCGCCTCCCCCGAGTCGGGGTCGCGGACCGTCCAGTTCTCGACGAACAGCGAGTAGTCCTCGTCGAGCACGACCACCTCCTCGCCGGTGCCCGCGTCGACGATGGCGTAGTTGCCGCCGATGTCGACGATCCCGCCCGCCTTCACCGAGAAGGCGTCCTCGTCGTCCCCGGTGACGAACGGGAACTCCTCTTTCAGCTTGAACATCTTCTGTTTCCCGCGGAGGACGACGTTCCCGGCGCTGTCCCGGACGGCGTACTTGTTCCGGACCAGTGACTGCGTCACCTCGTAGCGGTCGTCGCTGAGGTCGACGGTCGAGATGTCGTACTTGCCCGACTCGGCGTCGGACGCGGAGGGGAACGGCATGGACGCGACGACGGCGAGCGGTCAAAAAAGCCTTCTGTTCGCGCCGACCTGGGAGTCAGGGCGTCAGCCGGTCGACGGCGAGCCACTCCACGTCGGCGCCGTCGGCGGGAGGCCCGTCGCCGACCTCGGTCAGCGCGAACACCATCTCCTTGCGGACGCCGCCCGCGAGCCGCACGTCGAGCGAGAGTTCCCGGGGCGAGAACTCGTGACCCGGCCCCACCACGCGCACGAGGTGTTCGGAGTGCGGGAGGTCCTCGACCGTCTCCACGTCGAGGTACGTCCGGAAGTCGGCGCCGAACTTGAACCCGGTCTTCGGCACCGCGTCGGCCGCGCGGAGGCGCCGGTAGACGGCGAGCCGGCGGTCGAAGCGCTCGCCCTCCACGTCGCGGCCGCGGGCGACGATCCGGGCGGCGGCGTCCCCCGAGTCCGCGTCCGCGACCTCGGGGCTCCCGACCGACGCCGACAGCGACAGGCACCCGTCGGCGGCCAGCGACGCGGCCTCGACGAGTGAGAGCTGGAGCGCGCCCTCGACGTCGGCGGCGCGACCGGTGAGCGGGCGTCCGTAGAACCCGCGGTCGTACAGCCCCTCGGGGGCGTCCCAGACCACGACGCGGTCCGCGAGGAGGACGCCGCTCAGGCCCGTCGGCGGCTCGTACCCGGTCGCGCCGTCGATCGCGCCCCCCTCCGCCGCGAAGTAGGTGATGTCCGACTCCTCGTCGACGACCGCGAGCGTGCGCCCCGCGAGCCCGGCGGCCGCGACCGACTCGCGCTCGCCGACGACCTGGATCGGGTACTTCACGTTCCCCGTGTCCGGGGTCTCGCCGCGCTCGTAGGCGACGAAGTCGACCGCGTCGCTCGCCGCGTCGCGCCCGCCGGGCCACGGCTCGCGTGCGGGCGAGAGGTAGAAGCCGCGGTCGCGGAGGTCCGAGTAGACGAGGAACCGCACCGCGAAGCGGTCGGCCGCGGCGGCGCTCGCGACGAAGAAGCGCTCGAAGCCGACCGGGTCGGCGTCGGTCCCGGCGCTCCCGTCGCCGCCGAGTTCGATCCCCGAGAGGTCGCCGCGGAACAGCAGGTGGGCGGCCTCGACCCGCGAGAGCGCGATCTCGTTGCCGTCGAGCGGTCGCCCGTACCCCCGGGCGTCGTAGAAGCGCTGGCGGGCGTCCCCGCCGACGCGGACCGCGTCGCCCCGCAGGTGGCCGGTCGGTTGCATACCCGTGGGGCCGGGCGGCCGAGGGAAGGGGGTTGCGGTCGCGCCCGGCCGGCGCGCCGCGTCGCCCTCACGCGAGGTCGTCCAGTATCGCGTCGATCCGGCTCCGCAGTCGGTCGGCCTTCCGCGCGGTCTCCGCCGGGCCGTTCTGGTCCTGAACGTACAGCGACTCGAAGTAGTACACCGTGTTCAACAGCGCGTATCGGGGCGCTCGCCGGTCGAATCCGGGCGGCAGCGACCGGACCGACTCGTACCCCTCGCGAAACGCGGTCCGCGGCTCGCTTTCCCCCGGCCCGAACGCCGGGAGGACCGTCCGCCAGTAGTCGTACTCGCCGGGCGCGGCGATCGCGTGCTCGAAGTCTATCACGCACGCCACCTCCCCGTCGGCGACCGCGACGTGCTCGGGCGTGGCCCACCCGTGACAGCAGACCGGCTCGCCGGCGCCGGCGAACGCGTCGGGCCGCTCGGCGAGGTGGTCGAGCACCCGGTCGGCCGCGTCGCCGTGCCCGTACCGAGCGAGGACCGGGCGGCGCGCCTCGACGTACTCGACCGCGGCGGCGCCCCACTCGTCGCGGCCGCGGACCGCGAACGCCTCGTCGGCCCGGAACGCGCCGTACGCGTCGACGAGCGGCGCCGTCTCCCCGTGGAGCGTCGCCAGCCCGCGGCCCGCGGCGCGCGCCCACGCCTCGTCCGCCTCGTGGTCCGCCTCGGCCGCGGGGGCGTCGGGGTGCCACGCCGCGACGTAGTAGCTGTCCCCGATACACAGCGGCTCGGGCACCGGGACGGAGGTACGGTCGGCGACGCCGGCCATCACCCGCCCCTCCCGCTCCGCGTTCCCGGTCGGGCCGGTGTTCCCCTTGTAGACGGCGCGGCGGCCGTCGACCGACACCTCGTACACCTCGTGCGGCGGCACGTCGTGGAGCCGGCGACGGACCTCGTGGCTGTCGAACGCCGCGTCGAGCCGTTCGGCGATTTCGCGTTTCATCGGGGACACCCGTCGGTTCCGGAGCGCGCACAAACCGGTTTTGGTCCCGACTCGCTGCCCGGGTCGGCGCCGGCGCGAGAGGTTCGGCGACCGGCGGCTCCGAAGCGCGTTCGGACGGTCGCTCGCGGCGACCGGACAAGGATAAAGAGCCGCCGGCGAGAACGTGGCGTATGAACGACACCGCAGGGCTCCGGCTCACGGTGCGTGCCGCCGAGAAGCGGGACGCGGGCCGGGGCATCGCCAGGCTCCCCGAGTCGGCCCGCAAGCGGCTCGCCCTCCTCAGCGGCGACACAGTCGAGGTGCGCGGCGAGCGCACCGCGGTCGCGAAGGTGTGGCCGGGCGGTCCCGACGCGCCAGACGGCTCCGTCCTCATCGACGCCGACACCCGCGCGAACGCCGGCGTGAAGGTCGGCGACACCGTGACGATCGCCCCCGTCGACGTGTCCGACGCCGAGCGCGCGACGCTGACCGCGCCCGGCCGCCTCGCGGAGGTGGACGTGAGCCGCGAGGTGGTCGAGCGGGCGCTCTCCCGGGAGCTCCGCGACCGCCCCGTCACCGAGGGCGAGGCCGTCCACGTCGAGCGGCTCGGCGGCCTCCGCTTCGTGGTGGCGCGGACGGCGCCGGCGGGGACCGTCCGGATCACGGCGTCGACGGACGTGTCGGTCGAGTACGCCGGCCACGGGGCGGGCGCGGCCGACAGCGCCGGCCCGTCGGCGGACGACCGGTCCGCGCCCGCCGCTGACTCGGGGGCTGATCCCCCGGGAGCCGACGCCCGACCGAAGGGCGGCGACGCCCCGCCGGCCGAGCACACCGCGGGCGCGACCTACGAGGACATCGGCGGGCTCGACGAGGAGCTGGAGCTGGTCCGGGAGACGATCGAACTGCCGCTCTCCGAGCCGGAGGTGTTCACCCGGCTCGGCATCGACCCGCCGAAGGGCGTCCTCCTCCACGGGCCGCCGGGGACCGGGAAGACGCTCATCGCCCGCGCCGTCGCCAACGAGGTGGACGCGACGTTCATCACCGTCGACGGCCCGGAGATCATGTCGAAGTACAAGGGGGAGTCGGAGGAGCGGCTCCGCGAGGTGTTCGAGCGCGCCAGCGAGGACGCGCCGGCCATCGTCTTCTTCGACGAGATCGACTCGATCGCGGGCAAGCGCGACGACGGCGGCGACGTGGAGAACCGCGTCGTCGGCCAGCTGCTCTCGCTAATGGACGGGCTCGACGCCCGCGGCGACGTGATCGTCATCGGCGCGACGAACCGCGTCGACACTATCGACCCCGCGCTCCGACGCGGCGGGCGGTTCGACCGCGAGATCGAGATCGGCGTCCCCGGCGAGTCCGGGCGCCGACAGATCCTCGACGTCCACACGCGCCGGATGCCGCTGGCCGACGACGTGGACTTGGACCGGATCGCGGGCCGCACCCACGGGTTCGTCGGCGCCGACATCGAGGGGCTCGCACAGGAGGCGGCGATGACCGCGCTCCGGCGCGCCCGCGAGTCCGACTCCCGCGCGCTGAACGAGGTGACCGTCTCCAAGGCGGACTTCGAGGCCGCGCACGCGAACGTCGAGCCGAGCGCGATGCGAGAGTACGTCGCCGAGCAGCCGACGACCGACTTCGCCGACGTGGGCGGGCTCGACGACGCGAAGGCGGAGCTCGACCGCGCCGTGACGTGGCCGCTGTCGTACGGCCCGCTGTTCGACGCGGCGGGCGCGGACCCGCCGACCGGCGTCCTGCTGTACGGCCCGCCGGGGACCGGGAAGACGCTGCTCGCGCGCGCCATCGCGGGCGAGAGCGGCGTCAACTTCATCCAGGTCGCGGGGCCGGAGCTGCTCGACCGGTACGTCGGCGAGTCGGAGAAGGCGGTCCGCGAGCTGTTCGACCGGGCGCGGCAGGCGGCCCCCGCGATCGTCTTCTTCGACGAGATCGACGCGGTCGCGACCGACCGCGACGCGGCCGGCGGCGACGGATCCGGCGTGAGCGAGCGCGTCGTCTCCCAGCTCCTGACCGAGCTCGACCGCGCCAGCGACAACCCGAACCTCGTCGTCCTCGCGGCGACGAACCGGCGGAACGCGCTCGACCCGGCCCTGCTCCGTCCCGGCCGACTGGAGACGCACGTCGAGGTGCCCGAGCCGGACCGCGAGGCCCGGCGCAAGATCCTGGAGGTTCACACCCGCGAGAAGCCGCTGACGGACGGGGTCGACTTGGAGCGCGTCGCCGACGAGACGGAGGGGTACTCCGGCGCGGAGATCGCCTCGCTGTCGCGGGCGGCCGCGATGCGCGCCATCGAGCGCGTCGCCGACGAGCACGGCGAGGCCGCCAACGACCACGCCGACGAGGTCGGGATCACCGGGGAGGACTTCGACGCGGCGCTCGAGTCCGTCCGCCCCGAGACCGCCTGAGGCGGGCGAACGGCCGGTCCGTCGCCCGGGACCGCGGCCCGATCAGTCGTCCTCGTTCGCCTCGGCGGTCGCGTCCGCCTCCCCCTCCGCCTCCTCGGACGCTCCGTGCCCGTGCCCGCCGTGGGCGTGGGCGTCGCCGAGCGCGCCGGCGCCGAACTCGTCGACCGGCGTGACGCTGTAATCGACCGTGAGCGTGTCCTTCGTCGCGCGGACCTTCCCGACGAACGCCGATATCTCCTCTAAGCCCCCCTCCAGCACGAACAGCTCCATACAGTACTGCGAGCCGACGTGGCTGTGGAAGTTCGAGGCGACGATCCCCTCGTCCTCGTGTCGCAGCCGCATCATCCGCTCCTCGACGCTCGTCGTCTCGTAGTTGAACAGGACGGTCACAACGGCCATCAGGGCCCGGTCCTCCAGCTTGGCGTCCTCGAACTCGCCGAGGAGGTTCCGCGAGGCCTCGCGGACGACCTCGCTACGCCCGGTGTAGCCGTGCTCGTCCGCGAACCGGTCGATCCGTTCGAGTAACTCCTCCGGCATGGACACGCTGACGACTGTCATATGTTAATCCACGCCGACGAAGTTGTTAATCCTTGAGGTCCGGGCCCCGTCGCGGTCCGGGCCCCCGCCCGCCGCCCCGCTACGCTCCGTCGTCGCCGGCGGCCTCGCCGCCCTCGATCCGCTCGCCGAGCCAGTCGTAGTGGTCGAGCAGCGCGGCCTCGCCCGCGTCGGTGAGCGCGTACACGTCGGCGATCCCCTCGGTCCGCCGGTCGAGGTACCCTGCCTCGACGAGCGCCGAGAGGGTGCCGTAGAACGACCCGGGATCGATCCGCTCGTCGTAGTGGGATTCGAGCCGGCTCTTCGCCGACTGCGCGCGCAGCTCGCCGTGGTCGTACAGGAGCGCGCAGAGGTCGCGGCGCCGGCCGCTGTGGAACCACTTCGTCATGGTCGGCGCCTCGCCCCGCGGGGGGATAAATCGCTCACGACGCGTCGGCCGGTCCGCCGGCGCCGAGCGGTTCGTCGCCGCTCCGGCCGGCGTCGATCCGGCCCTCGGCGCCGACCAGTTCGTCGAGGCGGCGCACGCGCCGGTCGCCGAGGACGCAGCGGCCGCGCTCCTCGTGGCCGACGCGCTCGACGTGGACCGCGTCGAGGCCGGCGTTCCAGGCGGCCGCCACGTCGCTCTCGCCGTCGCCGACGTAGTAGCCGCGGTGGCGGGCGGGGTCGACGCCGAGCTCGCGCATCGCGGCCTCTATCGGGTCCGGCGCCGGTTTCCAGCCGGTCTCGTCGGTACAACAGACCACCGCGTCGAAGCGGCCGCCGAGGTCGAGGCGATCGAGGACCGGCTCGGCGAGGAACTCCTGGCAGTGGGTGACGAGGCCGGTCGGCCCGCCGACCTCGCCGACGCGGTCGAGCAGGCGCGCGGCGTCGTCGTGGAGGTACGTCGCCTCCGCGCGGGCCACCGGGTCCTCCACGGCGTGGAACGCGGGCCAGAACGCGTCGGGGTCGACCCCCATCCCGCGGAGGGTCTCGGCGCGGGAGCCGCCGAGCCCGTGCCAGAGGACCCGCGCCTCGCGGTCCGAGAACTCGCGGCCGAGCCGGTCGCCGACGCGGTCGAACACCGTCCGGGTGTACTCCCACTCGGCGTCGACGAGCGTCCCGTCGAGGTCGAAGAGGTGGAAATCGTAGTCGGCGGGGGTCACGGATCGCTCCGTACGACGGCGGCGGGCAAGTGCGTTGTGGCTTCGTCCCGCGGCGCCGTTCCGTCCCGAGCCCGACGTTCACTCCCGCACGTGAACCGACGAGCCGAGGTACTTGTGAAGCGCCTCGTCCACCGAGTCGGCGTTGAACCGGCCGAGGTCGTCGGCGATCGCCTCCTTCAGCGCGCCGAGGTACGCCTCGTCGGCGCGCAGCTCCCGGAAGTCGGCGGCGACGACCGCGGCGCCGGGCGCGTTCGCGAGCCCCAGCCGCTCTTCCGCCAGCCGCCGGAACGACGGCTCGTCGCCGACCTCGCCGCGCCACAGGCGGTCGCGGAAGAACAGCCAGCCGTCGGTTCCGGGCTCGCTCGCGGGGAGCTCCATCGTCGTCTCGAAGCGGTCGGGGTCGACGGCGGCGGCCGGCGGGTCGAGGCGGACGGCGACGCGGACGACGTAGGCGGCCTCCATGGGTCGCTCCTCGCCCGATCGATCCATAAAGGTATACCGCTCGGGGGCGTGGCCTCGGACCATGTGGCAGCGACTCCGCGGCCTCGCCGGGCGCGCGTACCGGCGACACCTCCGCCGCGAGATCGACGACGTCCCCGCCCACGTCGCCGTCATCCAGGACGGGAACCGGCGGTACGCCCGCGAGCGCGGCGACGACGCCCCCGACGGGCACCGCGCCGGCGCGGACACCACCGAGCGCGTCCTCGACTGGTGCGCCGACCTCGGCGTCTCGGAGCTGACCCTCTACGCCTTCTCGACGGAGAACTTCGAGCGCCCCGACGAGGAGTTAGAGCCCCTCTTCGACCTGTTGGAACACAAGCTGCGCGAGTTCGCCGACGCCGACCGCGTCCACGAGCAGGGCGTCCGCGTCCGGGCCATCGGCGACGTGCCCCGCCTCCCGCCGCGGGTCCGCGACGCGGTCGAGTACGCGGAGCGGCGCACCGCCGGCAACGACCGCTTCACGCTCAACGTCGCGCTCGCGTACGGCGGCCGGACCGAGCTGCTCGACGCCGCGCGCGCCATCGCCCGCGACGTCGACGCCGGCGAGATGGCCCCCGAGGACGTCGACGTGGAGACCGTCGAGGAGCGGCTGTACGACCGGCCGATCCGCGACGTGGACCTGATCGTCCGCACCGGCGGCGACGAGCGCACGTCGAACTTCCTCCCGTGGCACGCGAACGGGAACGAGGCGGCCGTCTACTTCTGTGCGCCCTACTGGCCGGAGTTCTCCGAGGCCGACTTCCTGCGCGCGATCCGCACCTACGAGTCGCGCGAGGAGTCGTGGCAGCGCGCCCGGGCGGAGCGGGCCGCCGCGCTGGTGCGCGCGCTCGCAGAGGTCGAGTTCGCGGAGGCGCGCGCCGCCGCCGCCCGGCTCCGAGAGCGCGTCCCCCGACTCGACGGGAGCGACCTCTCTGACGACGCCCTCGGCATCGCGGAGGGCGAGGCGGTCGGGTCGGCCGACAGCGAGTCGGTCGGCCGGACCGACGGCGACGCGCGCGACGCGTCGGGAGCCGACTAAGCGGCGCCGGGCGCGATCCCGGCCTCGTTCCGCGTCAGCAGGTACAGCGCGAACGACGAGAGCCAGTGCGACCCCGCGTAGTCGTCGGTGAGCACGTCCGCGGCCCCCGCCTCGGCGTGGCGGCGCGCCGCGGCGTCGAGGGGCTCTCGGAGCCGGGCCGCCACGGGGCCGGTCCGCTCCGCCAGCGCGTCGCTCAGCCCGGCGAGACACCACGCGCGGGAGACGTTGAGCCCGATCAGGTGCATCGCGGCGCCGTCGCCCTCGTCCGGCTCGACGTCGACGGGCGCGAGCAGCGCGTCGTGCGGGGGCGCGCTGAGATCGGGCAGGAATCCGCCGAGCCACGTCGCGAACGGGTCGGGGTCGAGGACGCGGCGCATGAGGTCCGCCTCGACGAGCGCCGGCGAGAGGAAGTCCCAGCCGACCGGCTCCGCGCCGACGACCGCGGCGGTGTCGTCGGCGTACAGCCGCCGCGCCGTCGCCTCGGCCTCGCGTTCGAGGGCGGCGTCGCCGACGACCCGCGCGTAGTCGAGGACGCCGGCGAGCGCGAACGCGGTGTTGCCGTGGGTCCCGACGCGCTGCGGGCGGTCGACCCCGAGGAACGACTCGCGGGTTCCGCGGCGGATCCGGTCTTCGAGCGGGCGGAGCGTCTCGCGCCACGCGTCGGCGCGCGGGTCGTCCCAGAGGTCGAACTCGGCGGCGAGGCGCAGCAGCCACGACCAGCCGTACGGCTCCTCGAAGCCGGGGTTCTCGTCGAGGTAGTCGACCTCCCGGGCGACGTTCTCGGGCGTCAATCGCTCGTCGACGCCGGCCGCGATCTCGGTCTCGTTCGGGTGGTCGGGGGCGAGCCGCAGCGCGCGGACGAGCGCCCAGTGGCTGTGGACGGCGGAGTGCCAGTCGAAGCAGCCGTAGAAGACGGGGTGGGCCTCCGAGGGCCGCGGGGGCGCGTCCGGCCCCTCCACGGTCCCTTGGTAGTGCGGGTACTCGGTCTCGACACCGTCGAGCGGGTGCGCGGCCAGCGCGGTCGCGACGGCGTCGTCGAGCGCGTCCGCCCGCCCGGCCCGGAGCGCGTCCGGCGACAGCTCCTCGAAGGCGTTCATGGCGGCGGGTCGGCGGCGCGCCTGTTCAATCGGTCGGTCCCGTGCGGCGCGGCGGCGCGGGCGCCCGGTCGGCCCGCCCTCTCCGGTCGGACCGCGTCACCTTGTCGGACCGCGTCACCTCGCCGGCCCGCTCACGCCGGGTTCTTCCGCGTGAGGTCGCTGCCGCAGATCGGACACCGCTCTTTGTTCTCGTCGAAGGTGCGGTTACAGCCGACGCACTGGAAGCGCCACTCCCGCTCCTCGGTGATCCCCTCCCTGTCGATGGGCTCGACCGGGAGGTCGAGCCGCTCGGCGACGTTCTGCATCGCGTAGTCGTCGCTGACGAGCGTCGCGTGAAGCTCCAGGGCGGTCGCGATGAGCCGGATGTCGGTGTCCGACAGCTCCGCGGCGTCGCCCGAGCCCTTCGCGGCTCGGCGGACCCGGTCGACCGCCTCGGGCGCGGGCACGTGGACGGTCATCCCGGAGCCCTCCATGGCGTCGAACCGGAGCGCGACCTCGCCGGTGAGCTCCTCGTGGACCGCCGGGATGGAGACCACGTCCTCGTCGGTCGTGTACTCGTGGATGAACGCGGACGAGTCGAGGACCTGCATCAGCGGGCGACGACGATGTAGTCTTTTACCGCCTGCACGTTCGCGACCGGGACTCGGAGCCGCCCCATCTCGTCGAACTCGAAGTCGACGCGCTCGTGTCTGAGCTGCTCGTGTGGGCTGACGAGGAGGTGGTTCAGCTCTCCCGACTCGAGGTTCATCGTAATGTTGTACAGGTCCCCGAGTTCCGTGCCGTCGGAGCTCATCACCGCCTTCCCGGAGAGGTTCTCCGCGAGGATGTCGACCATACCCGCACGGTCCCGGGCGACGGTATTAAACGCCACGGGGCGTCGGACGGGCGACGAACGCGGATCGGGCGCTCACCGCCGCCGTTCGTCGCGGCATTTTGAAAGGCTTAACTGACGGCCGGGCGCAAGAGACGGTATAACCTTCTCGGGGCGATCACATATGACCGACCACACACACGCGGACACCCTGCGAACCCCCATCGTCGCCGTGCTGGGGCACGTCGACCACGGCAAGACGAGCCTGCTCGACACGATCCGCGGCTCCGCCGTCAGCGAGGGCGAGGCCGGCGCGATCACCCAACACATCGGGGCGACGGACATCCCGCTCGACACCATCTCCGGGATGGCGGGCGAGCTGATCGACCCGTCGGACTTCGATTTACCCGGCCTGCTGTTCATCGACACGCCGGGGCACCACTCCTTCTCGACGCTGCGCGCCCGCGGGGGCGCGCTCGCCGACATCGCGGTGCTCGTCGTCGACGTCAACGACGGCTTCCAGCCGCAGACGGAGGAGGCGATCGACATCCTCCGGCGGACGGGGACGCCCTTCGTCGTCGCCGCCAACAAGGTCGACACGACGCCCGGGTGGAACCCGCAGGACGGCGAACCGATCCAGCGGAGCATGGACGCCCAGTCCGAGCGCGCGAAGTCGATGCTGGACGAGAACCTCTACGAGATCATCGGCCAGCTGTCGGACGCCGGCTTCTCCGCCGACCTCTACTGGCGCGTCCAGGACTTCCAGAAGAACATCGGCGTCGTCCCGCTGTCGGCGCTCACCGGCGAGGGCGTCCCGGACCTCCTGACGGTCCTCATGGGCCTCTCCCAGCGGTTCATGAAAGAGGAGATGGCCATCGACGTCACCGGCCCGGGCGAGGGGACGGTGCTCGAGGTGAAAGACGAGCGCGGGTTCGGCGCCACCGTCGACACCGTCGTCTACGACGGCGTGATCCGCAACGGAGACACCGTCGTCGTCGGCGGACAGGACGAGCCGATCGTCACCGAGATCCGCGCGCTGCTCCGCCCGCGGCCGCTCGCGGAGATCCGCACCGAGAAGGAGTTCGAGAAGGTCGGCGAGGTCGCCGCCGCGGCCGGCGTGAAGATCGCCGCCCCCGACCTCGATCAGGCGATGGCCGGCGCGCCGGTCCGCGTCGTCCGCGACCGCACCGTCGATCAGGTCGTCGAGGAGGTGAAGGCGGAGCTGGCCGAGATCGAGGTCGAGACCGCCGACAACGGCGTCGTCGTCAAGGCGGACACCCTCGGCTCGCTGGAGGCGATGGCGAACGCCCTGCGGGAGGCCGAGGTCCCCATCCTGCGCGCCGAGGTCGGCGACATCGCGCCCCGCGACATCGCGGTCGCCGAGACCGCGAACCAGGACGAGCACAAGGCGATCTTAGGCTTCAACGTCGACCTCCTCCAGAACGCGGAGTCGGACTTGGAGAACGCGGACGTGAAGCTGTTCAAGAACGAGGTCATCTACCAGCTGGTCGAGGACTACGAGCGCTACGTCGAGGAGAAGCAGCGCGCCCAACAGGAGACGGTGCTCGACAAGGTCGTGCGCCCGGCCCGCTTCCGCATCCTCCCCGACCACACCTTCCGGCAGAACGACCCCGCGGTCGTCGGCGTCGAAGTCATCTCCGGCACGCTCCAGAACAACCGCAACGTTGGCTACTTCGAGGGCAACGAGTTCGAGCGCGTCGGTGGCCTCTCCGGCATTCAAAAGCAGGGCGAGGACGTCGACGAGGCGCGCTCGGGCGAGCGCGTCAGCATCGCCATCGACGGGCCGACCGTCGGCCGCGGCATCGAGGAGGGCGACACGCTCTGGACCGAGGTGCCCGAGAAGCACGCGAAGATCCTCGAACAGGAGCTGAAAGAGGAGATCACCGCCGACGAGCGCGAGGCGCTTCAGGGCTACCTGGAGACGCGGCGGAAGCGCGACCCCTTCTGGGGCAAGTAAGCCCCCGAAGACACTTTTCCGCCGAGCGATCAGCGCCACCCATGGTCTCCCGAGAGAACGCGATCATCCTCCTGTTCATGGCGGCCGGCCTCGCGCTGGCCTACGGCGCTCGCGTCGTGACGGACCTGGGCGACCGCCTCCTGATCGGCGTGCTTCTGCTCGTCGCCGTCGTGGCGCCGCAGCTGGTCATCGGCTACGTCGACGGCGCCGAGTCGGCCTGACCAGCGGGCGACCGCGCTCGCGCCCGCGCCGCGACCAGAACAGGTCGTCCCTCTCAGTCACGCGTACACCAGAATGAGCACGGCGACGAAGGCGAGCTCGCCGCCCACGAGCAGCGCCGCGAGCAGCCACGCCCGGTAGGTCCACAGCCACTCGCGGGCGGCCGCGACCCGGTCTCCGCCGCCGGCCTCGGACTCGTCGCGGTACGCGGCGTCGACCCGCCACCCCGTCTCCGGGTCGTACGTCGCGGGGACGCGAGTCCCGACCAGTTCGTCCACGTCCAGCGGCGAGACGCCGGCGGCCTCCAGAAAGTCGAGGAACGCCTCGGACTCTTGCAGGGATCCGTCGCGGGGCGCGTCGAACCGCTCGGTGTGGGTGGCGTCGCCGTGCGGCGGGCGCATCTCGACGACGACGCGGTCGCCGACGGAGCGCACCCGCGTGACGATCAGCGCGTTCTCCTCGTCGTTGAGGTACGCCTCGCGGAGCCGCCGCTTCACCTCCTCGTCGACGCCCGCGTCGTCGAGGTCGTCGGGGAGCGAGTCGGCGTCCGAGAGGGCGTCGGTGTCGGAGCGGGCGTCGGGGAGCGCGTCGACGTCCACGTCGTCGGTCCTTTCGCGGTCGGCGGTCGTCGAGACGCTCTCGTCACCGCCGGGTCGGTCCGCCATCGATCCGGAGTTGGCGGCCCGCTCTCATAAGGTCACGGCCGCGTACGTGACCGGTTTCGCTGTGGACGGTCCGCGGGCCGAGCGCGCCGAAGTCCCGGTCGCTCGGCCGTACGAAGGTGACACTTGTAAACTGGCGATCGATACGGACGCCACCGAAGCCCCGCCCCGCACGGCACCTCACACCTCCCCAGCCTCGCCGCTCGCTCCCTCCGGTCGCTCGCGGCGTCCCTCGCGCGTGCTGTCTCGCGCCCTCCGGGCGCTCGCAGGCACGCGCCAGCGCACTTCGACTGCCAGGCGCTCACTGGAGCCGGTAGCGTAAGATCGCGGCGATACCGCCGAGGTTGGCGAGCTGCTCGCCGGGGGCGAACTCCGAGGAGAAGACGACCACGTCGCCGCCCTGTTGCTCGACCGACTCGATCACCGCGTTCACGTCGATGTCCCAGTCGCCGTCGCCCTGGCGCTCGGTCCGGAGGCGCTCGTCGACGACGAGCAGCGTCTCGACCGCGCCGAACTCGGCGGCCTCGGCGGTGTCGTCGGGCCCGTACGTCGCCTTCTCGCCTTTCGCGATGTTCTCGGTCAGCTCGTCGATGAGGCTCGCCTCCTTCGAGATGCGGGTCTCCTTCTGGACCTCGTCGACCGCGCCGCGCTTCAGCACCTCGTGGACGCCCCGGTCGCCCGCCGCGGAGGTGTCGACGACCGAGATGCGGTCGGTCAGGTCGCGGTGCTCCTCGTCGATGTAGTCGCGCGCGTCGTTCTTCGTAAACCCCGGCCCGGCCAGGATGACGGCGTCGGCGTCGAGGTGCGCGAGCGCCTCGCCGAGCTCCGCGAACAGCTCCTCGCGCGGCCGCGAGAACTCGCCTTTCCCGGTCGGCTTCGTGAACGAGGCGTACTCCTCCGTGCCGTACTGCTGGACCGTGTGGACGTAGGCGGCGCCCTCCTCGACGGTGGCGATGGCCACGTCGGGGTTCTCCGCGGCCTCGGTGGCCTCCTCCAGCCGCTCCGTCTGGTCCGGTTTGAAGTGCTTCTCGACGGTTATCTCGTCGTGCTCCTCGACGTTGAGCGTGTGGTGGGCGTTGAGCTGGTCCTCCCGTGAGCAGCCGACGATGACGCCGCCCACGCGGAGCCGGTTGGCGAACCGCGCGAACTCCACGTCCTCGACCTCCAGCGTGACGAAGATGTGCTCGCGCTGGCCGCCGGTGTCCCGCATCTGGTCGTCGTTCCGCTGGATCCGCCGGGTGGTGTCGCCCTCGACCAGGTCCCCGGGTTCGAGGACGTGCGCGAGGTGCCAGAGGTCGTCCACGTTCTCGGGGACCAGCGTGAGCCGTTCCCGGCCCTCCTCGCCGTACCCCCGCTCGGAGATGCGCATGTCCGGGCGTTCGCTCGCGCCCGTATCAACTCTTGTCTTCCGCCTCGGACAGCGCCGGCCCCCACTCGAAGCCGCCGGTCGGATCGGCGTCCCCCTCGCCCGCCCCGCCCGGGCGGGTCGGATCGCCGTCGCCGACCGCGTCGCTCCCCTCGCCGACCGAAACGCCGCGGCCGACCTGAACCGCGGCCGGCGGCTCGCTCCGCATCGGCCGTCCGCCGTCCCCCGACACCACGGGGGCCGGGGGTCCGTCGCCGGCCGGACCGACACCTGAGCTCGCCCCGGCGCCGGCTCCCGCTTCCTCGCCCGAGCGCGCGGCGTCGTGCGCCGTGCCGACCGGCTGCCGCGTCGCGGTCGGCGCGGTCGCTGCCGCCGTCTCCTCGGTCAGGCTGTCGGCCGCGCCCCGCCCGTAGAGGTCGTGTGCGACGATCCGAGCGAGGAAGGCGACGGCGACGCCGACGACGAGCGGGACCGTCGGCGCCGCGACGGCGTACCCGACCGCGAGCGCCCCGACGGCCAGCGTCCAGCCGGTCGCGTACGGTCCCGTCGCGGCGACGCCGGCCACCGTTCGCGGGTCGAGCCCGTCCCGGAGGCGGCCGGACGCGGCGAACGCGGCGAGCGCCGCGGGGCGGACGTACGCGAACGCCGCCAGGTACGCGCCGACGAGCGCGAGGACGGCGCCGGCGGCGACGACGGCGACGGCGGCCGGGCCGTTCGGCCCGAGCGCCGACTCGACGGCGGTCGCGGTCGCCGTCGGCTCGACGGGGCCCGCGACGAGCGCGGCGACGGCGCCGCCCGCGACCGCGAGCCCGCCAGCGAGGGGCGCGAGCAGCGCCGCGGACAGCAGCGCCGACTTGAGGCCGTCCCTGGCCAGCTCTCCCCAGGCGACGAGCGACGGGGCGCCGGCGGCCTCGCCGGGCTGGATCGCCGCCCGCGTCACCCGGACGAGGTAGCCGCGCGCCACGAGCGACGGCGCGAGCGCGACCGGGGCCGCGACGGCGACGGCGGGGCTGACGAAGAGGACGCCGGCGAGCCACAGGGGCGTGAGGATCCACCCCAACAGCGTCACGGACCCGCCGACGAGGACGACGCCCGCGGTGTCGTCGGTTCGCGTCAGCGCCGTCGCGGCCGCGGTGAGCATGTGACCGGACACAGGGACGGGAGCCGCATAAATGGTACCCGGCCCGAGCGTTTATATCGCTTCGCGGAGTATTGCCGTCCGGCCGCGCGGGACAATCGTGTGCCTCTGACAACCCACCCGCGGCCGCCACTCGGCGGCCGCCCCCCGTCCGCGGCTTTCTGCCGACGCCGTTCCCCCAGACGCGTCGCCGCCGCGTGCCGGTACCGATTTATCCCGTCCCGCCGACGGATCGGGTATGACCGGCGACGAGGGGACGACCGATCTGGAGCCGGAGCTCAGGAGCTACGGCGTCAGCGTCGAATCGATCGACGGGGGCGACCCGCTGGAGCTGACGTACATGACCGCGTTCCCCGGCCGCGAGGTCCACCGCGGCGAGATCGGGCGCGCGCTCAACGCGCTCATCGACGAGGCCGAGGCCGGCGAGTGGGACCCCGTCCGGGTCGAGGGGACGGTGGTCCGCTCGCCCGGCGACGTCCTCGGGACGTGGCACGCGGAGGCCGAGTGGTTCGAGGCGCTCATCGGCTACGAGATCTCCGAGACCGAGTTCTCGTCGCGCGTGCTGGAGACGCTCAGCCACGAGCCCGGAGACGAGGCCGAGGGCTCGTCGGACGCGGCGGACGCCGACGCGGACGGGCAGGAGGCGGACCGGTGACCCGACGCAAGCCGGTCAACCGCGCGCAGCGCCGCCTCGCGCGCCCGGCCCGCGAGCGGTTCGCCACCCGCGCGGTCGCGTTCGACGTCGACGGCGCGACCTGCCGCGGGACGCTGTACCTGCCAGGCGGCGACGCGGACGACCCGCCGGTCGTCGTGATGGCCCCGGGCCTCGGCGCGGAGCGGAGCTTCGGCTACCCCGCCGTCGCGGAGCGGTTCGCGGACGCGGGCTACGCCGCGCTCCTCTTCGACCACCCCGAGTTCGGCGCGTCCGACGGCGACTCCCAGCTCGTCGACTTGGACCGCCAGCGCGACGCGTACGCGGCCGCGATCGACCGCGCGAAGCGCGTCGACGACGCCGGCGACGACCTCGTGCTCTGGGGGGCGTCGCTGTCGGCCGCGCACGTCCTCACGCTCGCCGCGGAGCGCCGCGACGTCGACGCCGTGGTCGGCCTCGTCCCGATGCTCGACGGGCGCGCAATCGCCCTGCGGCGCGGCGGGCGCTACCTCCTCCGGTCCGGCGCCGCCGGGTTGCGCGACCTGCTCGGCCACCGGGTCGGTCGCGGCCGCACCGTGCCGATCGTCGGCGACCCCGAGGAGCGCGCCGCGATCACCGAGCCGGGAGCGGAGCGCAAGTACATCGACCTCGTCGACCGCGAGTCGGCGTGGCGCAACGAGACGCCCGCGCGGTCGCTGCTCGGCCTCGTCGGCTACCGGCCCGTGACGCGGCTGGACGAGGTCGACGCGCCCACCCTGCTGCTCGCGGGGACCGACGACGCGATCGTCGACGCCGACGCGGTCGCGGCCGCCGGCGAGCGCCTCTCGCGCGGGACCGTCGTCACGATGCCCGCGGACCACTTCTCGGTGCTCGGCGACGACTTCGAGGGCGCGGTCGGCCACCAGCTCTCCTTCCTGCGCGACGCGCTCGAATAGGCGGGCGGTCGGGCTCGCCCGCGACCGCGGACCGGCCCGCGCGACAGCTTAAGTGAGCCCGCGGCGCACGCTGGGGTATGACAGCGATCGCGATGTTGAGCGTCGCGCCGGTGATCGAAGAGAGCATGGCCGAGGAGGTGGCGAAGGCCGTCGCCGCGCTCGACGACTTCGACGTGAGCTACGAGACGAACCCGATGGGCACGGTGATCGAGGCCGACGACGCGGAGACGCTGTTCGCGGCCGCGGCGGCCGCCCACGACGCGGTCGACGGCGACCGGGTCTCGACGTTCCTCAAGATAGACGACAAGCGGACGAGCGACGGGACCGCCGCGGCGAAGGTCGACGCCGTCGAGGAGCACCTCGGCCGAGACGCGAAGCGGGAGCGCTGATCCGCGAGCGGCCGGCGTTCAGTCGGCGCCCGCGAACCGGAGGAACAGATCGACGTGGTCGACGTGGTTCTCGTTTGTGTCGTCGGGCACGGCCGAGACCCAGGCGAGTTCGGCGTCGCCCCCCGAGAATCGGCTCCCGGGGGCGACGGTTGGGTCCTCGCGGAACGAGGGGGCGGTCTCCGCCAGTGAGAGCACGAACGAGACGCCGTACGCGGAGAACGACGCCGACCCGTCGCGCCGCTCGAACCGCAGGTCCTCGACGAGGACCGCCCCGTCGACGCCGACCGAGACGCCCGTCAAGCGCTCGGCGCTCCGACGCGCGGCCGCCGCCCAGTCCTCGCCAGGGTCGACGGTTCCACCCGGAGGCGCCCACTCGCCCGTGCCGTTCCAGTCCTGTAGCAGCACGCGGCCGTCGCCGTCCGTGACGCCGAGTTGGACGACGCCGTCGATGTCCTCGTACCGCTCGCGCCGCGCCTCGTAGCTCTCGGCGTCGAGTCCTCTCGCGACGCGCTCGACCGCGACCGCGTCCCGGTCGAGCAGCGTCTCCGGATCACGTAGTGATTCCACGGGGTACGGCACAGGGGTGTCGCCCATCGACCCGCTCAACGGCCCGCGGAAACAAAGGCCCCGCGGCCGTCGGCGACGCCGTATCCGCGCCCGCCGTCACCCCTTGATGTTACAGACGGGGAACGTCCGCGCCACCTTGTCGCCGATGCCCAGATCGTCGCTGACGCGGATCACCTCGTCGATGTCCTTGTACACGCCGGGGGCCTCCTCCGCGATGGTGGCGCCGGACTGGGCCTTCACGTAGATCCGCTGGCCGTCTTCGAGGTCGTCCTGGACGTCGCCGCCCCAGAACTCCTGTTTCGCCTGCGTCCGGCTCATCAGGCGGCCGGCGCCGTGGGCGGTCGAGCCGAACGATACCGACATCGACTCGTCGCCGCCGCGGAGCACGTACGACCCGGCGCCCATGCTCCCGGGGATGATGACGGGCTGGCCGACGCCGCGGTACGCCTCGGGCACGTCCTCGTTGCCCGCGGGGAACGCCCGCGTCGCGCCCTTGCGGTGGACGTACAGCTCGCGCTCCGCGCGGTCGACGGCCGCGTCGCCGACGGCGGGGCGCCCCTCGGTGTCGACGCCGACCTCGTGGGTCTCCTTCTTCGCGATGTTGTGCGCCACGTCGTAGAGGAGCTCCATCCCGAGGTCCTCGATCGGGTCCGCGTCGAACACCTCGCCGAACGTCTCGCGCGTCTGGTGGGTGATCAGCTGGCGGTTCACCCACGCGAAGTTGATGCACGCGCCCATCGCGCCGTAGTACTCGTCGGCCAGCTCGGACCCGGCGGGCGCGGCCGCCAGCTCCTTGTCCGGGAGCTCGTCCAGCAGGTCGCCGTGCTCCTGCTCGATCCGCCGGAGGTAGTCGTTACACGTCTGGTGGCCGAGCCCCCGGCTCCCGCAGTGGATCAGGACGACGATCCCGTCCTCCCTCAGCCCGTAGGACTCGGCCACGTCCGCGCGGAACACGTCGGTGACGCGCTGGACCTCCAGGAAGTGGTTGCCCGAGCCGAGCGACCCCATCTGGTTGCGCCCGCGGTCCATCGCCTTCTGGGAGACGTACTCCGGGCGCGCGTCGGGGCGCCGCCCCTCGTCCTCGCAGCGCGCGAGGTCGCTCTCGATCCCGTAGCCCGCCTCGACCGCCCACTCGACGCCGCGTTCGAGCGCGCCCTCGACGGCGTCGGCGGTGCCGTCGATCACGCCGCCCCCGCCGAGCCCCGAGGGGATCGCCTCGAACAGCGCGTCGACAAGCTCCTCCTCGCGGCCGCGCACGTCGTCGTAGGTGAGGTTCGTCCGCACCATCCGGACGCCGCAGTTGATGTCGTAGCCGACCGCCCCGGGCGAGATACAGCCGGTCCGGGCGTCGATCGCGCCGACCCCGCCGACGGGGAAGCCGTACCCCTGGTGGCCGTCGGGCATACAGATCGCGGGCTCGACGATGCCGGGCAGGTGCGTCGCGTTCTTCAGCTGCTGAAGCGAGTCGTCGTCGCCGATCGCCTCCAGCAGCGACTCGCTGGCGAGGACCCGCGCGGGGACGTTCATCTCGCCCTCGCGAGGGATCTCCCAGACGTGCTCTCGCACCTTCTCTAACCGGATCCCGTCGAACTCGCGCGTTGTCATGCGCGCCACTTCGACGCGGGGCGCCAAGGGCGTTGCGTCAGGCGGTCGCCGGCGGGCCGCCACGACGCCGCCCGGGGGCCGGCGAGCCGGCTACCGGTTCGCGGGGTCGATCGGGAGCCAGTCGATCGCGCCCTCCGCGAGGGTGAACGCGGCGAACGCCCGCCCCAAGACGACCCCGTACACGAGGTGCGCGACCGCGATGACGACGCCGAACTCGAAGCTCGCGGTGAGGCCGGGTACTGGCAGCGTCGGCACGGGCAGCGAGGTGGCGCCCTCGATCGCGATCGCGGCCGGCAGCAGCAGGCCGCCGGTGAGCACGCCGAGCAGCGCCGAGTGGATGACGCCGAGCGACAGGCACCCGCCCACGTCCCCGCGGAGGTCGGCGAAGAACGACCGGTCGAAGACGGCGACGAACAGCGCGCCGAACAGCGTGCTGTTGAACAGGTGGACGGCCCACCCCCCGACGACCGTCTCGACGCCGACCAGCGCGCCGATCGTCGGCATGAGCCCGAGGCCGACGTGTAACACGGCGCCCATCGCCGCGCCGGCGACGAGCCCCGAACTCGCCCCCGCGCGCCAGCGTCGACCAGTGCCGTCCGGTCCGGTCCCGTCGCGAAGCTCTGTGCGTGACATACGGTAACAATGTACTCGACAAACATAACGGTTTGTCACGCCCCGCGGGGCGGCCTCACACGTCGAACACGACGTACGCGTACCACCCGTCGCCGCGCCGTTCGAGCGCCATCTCGGAGTAAGTGACCGCCTTGACCTCGCGGGCCGACACCGCGTCGAGGGGGACGCCGCGCGCGCTCCCCGTGAGCCGCCACTCGTCCGCGTCCGCGGCGTCGTCCGAAGCGCCGACGGACTCCGGCTCGACCACCGTACACCGGTGGTCAGCCGGCAGGACGAGCCGCACGTCCCGCTCGTAGATCAGGCGGTCGAGGTAGTCGAACAGCAGGGCCTCGCGGCTCTCGGCGGCGACCTCGAGGTCGAACCGCTCGCCGGCGGCCGGGACCGATTCCGCGCTGGCGGCCGCGAGCCCGTCGGCGACCGCCGCGAACAGTCCCGAGAGCGTGTCGGCCGTCGCCTCGACGGCGACGTCGGCGGTGTGCTCGCGCAGCTCGTACGTCATCCGTCACCGTTCCGCTCGGGCTCGTCGCGGGACTCCTCGTGGCTCTCCGTCCGCTCGTCGGGCTGGAACCGGGCGTCGATGGTCCGCTCCGGCTGGGGAGCGCGGAGGTCCTCCGCGTCCACGTCGTCGAGGTCGGCGGCGACCTCCTCTAACGCGACGCCGCTCGTCACCAGCGCGCGGATCCCCTCGTCGACGGTCAGCTCGACGTCGACGATCCGGCGGTCGGGGACGAAGACGACGTGGCCGCCCATCACCGGGTTCGGCGCCATCGGCATGAACAGCGTCCGCATGCCGTCGCCCTCGCCGTCCGCGTGGTCCGCGATGACGTCGGGGGTCTCGCTCGTGACGAACGCGAGCGTGTACGTCTCCTCGGTCGGGAACTCCACGAGGACGACCTCGCGGAAGTTCCCGCCGTCCGAGTCGAGCATCGCGTCGCTCATCTGCCGGAACCCCTGGTAGACGGAGCCGACGCCCGGGACCCGCTCGACGGCGTAGTCGACGTAGTCGACGGCGCGCTCGCCGTACCGCGAGGACTCGACGGCGGCGCCGATGAGGAGGATCGCGGCCACGAACACGACGGGGGTCGCGATCTCGATCGCGAGCTCCCGGGAGACCGCGCCGACGAGCGGCAGCCCGTTCCCCGGCGACACGGCGACGATCGCCGACGAGAAGGCGTCGAGGTAGTCGTACACCGCGTTGAACGCGAACGCGAGGACGGCCAGCGTGATGACGGCGGGGACGATGACGGCGATGCCGGTGAGGAAGGCTCGTCGGAGCAGTTCGACTTCCGACGACTCGTCGGTCATTGTGTGACTCCACGCGCGACCGCGACAAAATCGTTTCCGTCAGGGTCGGCGCCCCCCTCGGCCTCGACCCGTCGGCGCGGGCGCCGACCCGCGCACGGTGCCGTACGCGCCCGCAACGGTCCCCGCTGGCGGTGGAGTTATATTCCGTCCACGTGTTAGGTCATCGCAGTGAGCGTCAACGTCGAAAAGCGGACCGACCCGCCCGGCGAGTCCGACTACGCGACCGCCGCGTGGGAGCTCAAGGAGCGAATTCGGTCCGCGGAGGGCGTCCTCCGACAGCGACGCGGCTTCTTCGTCGACGCGTACCGCCGGTCGACCGCCCACCTGCTCGTGGAGAACGACCGGCTCGTCGCGTTCGCCTCCGTCCGGCGCGACGGCTACATCCTCTTCCTCGCCGTCGACCCGGACCACCGCGGCCGCGGTCACGCCGAGCGGCTCGTCGCCGACGTCGCCGCGAACCACCGGTCGGTCACGTGCCACGCCCGCACGACGAACCGGCAGGCGCTCGGCTTCTACGAGCACCTCGGCTTCGAGGTGATCCGCCGCATCGACGACTACTACGAGGACGGCGGCGACGCCTACTACCTGAAGCTCGGCGGCGAGTCGCTCCGGGAGCGCCTCTCCGGGTTCGTCGGCCGGTAGGCGACCGTCCTCCGTCCCCGTCCCGCTCCCACCGAAGCCGGCCGAACCGACAGTAATTAGCGCCCGCCGCGAGGAGTGGCCGGCATGTCGCAACCGACTCCCGCGGACCTCGCGGCCCGGGTCCGCGACGGCGACCTCCGCTTCCACGAGCTGGAAGACCACGCCGACGCCGACGCCGCGACCGCCGCGCGCCGGCTGCTCGTCGCGGAGGCGACCGACGCCGACCTCGACCCGCTCGGCGAGTACGCCTTCGACGCCGACGCGGTCCACGGCTCGAACATCGAGAACACGCTCGGGGGCGTCCAGGTCCCCGTCGGCGTCGCCGGCCCGGTGACGATCGACGGCGGCGCCGCCTCCGGCGAGCGCTACCTCCCGCTGGCGACCACGGAGGGCGCGCTCATCGCGTCGATCAACCGCGGCTGCTCCGTCGTCGAGGACGCCGGCGGCGCGACGGCGCGGGTGACCAAGAGCGGGATGACGCGCGCGCCCGTCTTCCGGGTCGCCGACGTCGCCGAGGCCGAGGCGCTCGTCGCCTGGGTGCGCGACAACGAGCCCGCGCTCGCCGAGGCCGCGGAGTCGACGACGAGCCACGGCGAGCTGCTCGACGTGACCCCGTACGTCGTCGGCAACAACGTCTTCTGCCGGTTCCGGTACGACACGAAGGACGCGATGGGGATGAACATGGCCACCATCGCCACGCGGGAGGCCTGCGACGTGGTCGAGGCGGAGACGGACGCCTCGCTCGTCGCGCTCTCGGGGAACCTCTGTTCGGACAAGAAGCCGGCCGCGATCAACGCCGTCGAGGGGCGCGGTCGCTCGGTCGTCGCGGACGCGACGATCCCGCGCGAGGTCGTCGAGGACCGCCTCCACACGACGCCGGAGGCGATCGCCGAGATCAACACGCGGAAGAACCTCGTCGGCTCCGCGAAGGCGGGCGCGCTCGGGTTCAACGCCCACGTCGCCAACGCGGTCGCGGCGATGTTCCTCGCCACCGGGCAGGACGAGGCGCAGGTCGTCGAGGGCGCGAACGCGATCACGACCGCCGAGACGACCGCCGACGGCGACCTCTACGTCTCCGTGTCGCTGGCGAGCCTCGAAGTGGGGACCGTCGGCGGCGGGACGAAGCTGCCGACGCAGCAGGCCAGCCTGGAGATCCTCGGCGTCGCCGGCGGCGGCGACCCGGCCGGGAGCAACGCCGACGCGCTCGCGGAGTCGATCGCGGTCTGCGCGCTCGCGGGCGAGCTGTCACTGCTCGCGGCGCTCGGGTCGCGGCACCTCTCGTCGGCCCACGAGGAGCTCGGGCGGTAGACGGGCGCGGCGCCGCGCGGAACTCCCCTTTCTCCCGCTCAGTCCGACCAGCGCGGGCAGTCCTCGCGGAGGGCCGCCCGCCCCGCGTCGGTGATCCGATACACCGCCTCGCCGGAGACGCGTTCGACGAGTCCGGCGTCCGCCAGCGCGGTCAGCCGCGACGCCACGTGGTCGGCGTACAGGCCCGTGTTCCCGGCGATGAACGCCTGGTAGTCGGCGCCCACGTCGGCGAGGTACGAGAGCAGCCGCTCGTCGGAGCGCGTGAGCGACGGCCGCTCGGGGTCGACCCGCTCGTCGCCGCTCCCGTCTTCGGCGGCGTTCTCCGGACGGTCGACGGACTGCGCGTCGGGTCGGGCCATCTCACACGTGGTGACGTGTACCACGATAAAGGGGATACCGCGGGTTCCCACTCGCTGGGAGTTGCCGGCGGTCGGCAGAACATGTTCGGCGAAGAACCAGTCGGGGCGGCGTCGCTCCGGGCGCTCAGTCGTCGGCGTCGGCGGGCGGCGTCCCGGTCGCGTCGGCGCCGCTCTCGCCGCCGGACGGGCCGTCCGGGAGCATCGGCGTCCCGTCCGCGCGGGGGCCGAGCCGCGGGCCGTGCGGGCCGTCGTCGGGGTCGATGCGGCGGCGGGTGCGGTAGTCCGTCGAGCGCTCGACGGGCATCCGACCGATCGCCGTTATCATCTCGACGTAGTCGTCGAACGAGCGGTACTCGCCGTACTCGCCGCCCGCGCGGCTGGTGATCTCCTCCGAGAGGATGGTGCCCATGAAGTCGTCGGCGCCGCAGTTGAGCAGCTTCAGCCCGTGGGCGTCGCCCGACTTCACCCACGAGGCCTGGACGTGGTCGACGTTGTCCAGGAAGAGCCGCGCGACCGCGACGACCAGTTCGTCCTCGGCGCGCGAGGGGCCGGAGTCGACGACGCCGCGCCGGTAGAGCGGGGTGTTCTGGTGGATGAAGGAGAGCGGGACGAACTCGGTGATCGCGCCCGTCCGGTCCTGGAGGTCGCGGATCACCTTCAGGTGCTGCGCGCGGTGCGCGACCGTCTCGACGTGGCCGTACATCATCGTGGAGGTGATGTCGAGGCCGGCGGCGGCCGCGCCCTCCATCGCCGCCACCCAGTCGCCCGTGCGGATCTTGCCCGGGCAGATCACGTCGCGGACCTCGTCGACGAGGATCTCGGCGGCGGTGCCCGGCGCGGAGTCGAGGCCGGCGTCGGCCAGCTCGCGGTAGACGGACTCGTACGCCCAGTCGGTGCCGCGCTTGGCGTGGTACGCCTCCTCCGGGGTCATCGAGTGGAGGTGGACGCCGCCGACCGACATCGCCGCCATCTGCTCGACGTAGGTGCCCGGGTCGGTCGCGTACGCCTCGGGCGGCTTGTAGTTCACCTCGCTCGCGGGGTCGTCGTACGCGGCGAGTATCTCGTGGTGCTCCTCGTTCAGCGCGAACGCCGGGTGGAGCCCCGAGACGGAGCACACCTCGTAGACCCCCATGTCGAGGGCGTCCTCGACGACCGCGCGCGACTCCGCGGGCGGCTTGGTGAACCCCGCGTGTTCGGCGTCGCTGTCGGCCTCGAAGGCGTGCGCGGTGTCCTTGAAGTTACAGAACAGACAGCCCGTGTTACACGCCGTGGTGACGTTGTTGTTGAGGTTGGCGACGAAGGTGACCTCGTCGCCGACCTCCTCGGCCCTGCGCCGGTCGGCCGCCTCCAGCACCGCCTCCTTGCGGACGGGGTCGATCCCCTCGCGGTCCGTGCCCGTGGCGAGCAGTTCGGTCGCGTCGTCGACCGTCAGCCGGGCGCCGTCGCGGGCCTTCGCGAGCGCGTTCTCGAACGACTGATCGGTCGCCGGCGCCGCGAAGTCGAACTCGTTCGCGCCGCTCTCGCCGTCGCCGCCCCCGCGACCGTTCGACCCGCTCGCGTCGGAACTGCCCCCCGAACTCATCCCCTAACGCTCCCGGTTCCACCCTGATAAACGGGCGGGTCGAGACAGTCGACAGCTGATAATCGGGCACCGAAGTCAGTGCGGTGGCGCGCGCCTCCGAGCGGCCGCCGCTGGCGGCCGCGAGGAGCGCGTGCGAGGGAGTCGCTGGGGGCCGAAGCGGAGCGAGGCCGCCAGCGACGAGGCTGGGGAGGCGCGAGGCTGCGGTTGCGGTACGGGTCGAGAATCGGTTGGGGCTCCGACGGCCTTCGTCGCCGAACAGCTACCGATAATCGATCCATAAGCGACCGTCTCGTCCGGGCGCGTTCACGCCGGGTCCCGGTAGTCTCGGTCCTCGTCGGCGTGCGCGCGGACCCACAGCTCCCCGATCCGCGAGAGGCTCGTCCGGTAGGACTTCCCGTGCTCCTCGCGCTCGATGTACCCCTTCCCGCCGGGGCCGAGCCGGTCGACGTTGTAGATGACCTTCGAGCGGAACGACTCCGTGTACTCCTCGTTGAGCTCGGCCGCGAGCGTCTCCGCCAGCTCCGACACCGACTCGAACTCGCCGTGCTCGCCGAGCGTGAACAGCACCAGCTCCTCGAACGGCTTGACGTTCTGGAACGAGGCGACCGGCAGCTCGATCACGTGGCGGTCGCCGATGCGCTTCGCGCCGATGGTGGTGCCGCGCTCGTCGAACTCGGCGAGCAGGTCCGTGGTGCTCGCCAGGCGGTCGGCGACGCGGTCGGGGTCGACGCCCGCCTCGGCGATGGCCTCGTCGCTCGCGCCGTCGAGGTCCTCCAAGAGGTCCCGCGTCGCGCGCAGCTCCTCCGCCAGTTCGGTCTCCAGGTACTTCTCGGGGGCCGTGTAGTAGGTGTGGATGCGGTCGCGGTCCGCCTGCCGCTCGACCATGATCGAGTGCGCGGCGGTCGCGAACGCGAACGAGACGGGCCGAGGCATCGAACAGAGGTTCACCCACACCTCGCGGTCGTCGGCGTCGTCGACGCCCTCGTCGCGGTCCAGTTCGGCGTTGATCAGGTCGAAGGCGCGCTCGAAGGCGGCGTCGTAGTCGTACACGTCGTCCAAGCGTTCCCGGACCGTCTCGGCCCCGAGGAGGTTCTGAAAGTCCTGTTCGAGCTTGCGCGCGATGTTCCGAGAGTACTCGACGTTGGCCTCGCTGCCGACGGCGCCCTCCAAGAGGATCACGCGGTCGACGTCGAACTGGTCCCGGATGAGGGGGGCGATCATCCGGTCGTAGTCGAACCCGACGGGCACGACGTGGGTCTGCATACCCTGACCGTGGGTGTGGGATTTATAAAAACCACCAGATCGCTTTAGCACGTGCGTGTTCGACCCGAACCCTAACCGACGAGTCCGTGTCTGAACGCCGATCCGTGAGAGGCACAACGTATATAAAATTTTAAATAATGTTTATATTCGAGTATCTCGTATAATTGTTAGCTTGGAATACTCCTCGCATGGCTGCCCCGTTAAGATCGGTTAGTAAAACAACATCCCGGTTTAACGCTCGGTACCTATACGCTGGCGGCCTCTGTGCGATCACGATCCCCCTCGCGATTCTCGGTGTAGAACACGTGTTCCGGTCGACGAACGAACCCGGATCTCCCGGTCTCAAGGCCGGTGTCATCGTCATCCTCAGTGTGGCCGTCCTCGGAACCGGCTGGGCCGCGAACCGCTGGAGTGAGACCGCCGACCGGTTCGGGACGACTATCCGCGTCGGCACCGCGTTCGGCGCGTATGGGTTCGGTATCGCGGTCCTCATCTCGACGGCGCACACGCTCGGGGCAGGAGCGGCACTTGACTGGAGCTTCATCGTCGCTGTGGGCGGGCTGGCCGGACTGGCCGTCGGCATTCCGATCGGCGATGGCTACGCGAAGCTACGACGCCAAAGGGTGGTCGAGAGGCTACAAAAGGACCAATTACGGCGGAACTCGCGACGTATGAGGATCCTCTACCGCGTCGCGCGGCACAACATTCGGACGGAGGCCAACATCATGCTCGGGTACACGGACCTCATCGCGGGGACCGCCCATGGTCCTACCCAGGAGTACGCCGACACCTTACGCGAACACGCGTCCCGACTCGAAAGGATATCGAAGAACGTGCGTCGGCTTCGCCGCATCTGGGAAACGTCTGAGGAGGCCGTCGAAACGTCGATCCAATCGCTTACCGAACGAGCGCTGTCCAAGAACCAGTACCGAGAGTCCGAGCGTCTCACGCTGGCGCTGGACGACGACGCGATAGTCGCTTCCCCCCCGTTCGCCCACTGGGCACTCGAAGAAGCCGTCGACAACGCCCTGACGCACACCGATGACGACACAGCGGTCACCGTCCGAACCGAGAACCTCGACGACTGTGTCCGCTTGATCGTCGAAGACGACGGCCCGGGGATCCCACCGATCGAAGTCAAATCGCTGGGCAACAAGACCGAATCACAACTCATGCACGGCCAGGGACTCGGGTTACAGGTGATCCACTGGGCCATGGAGGTCTCCGACGCCTCGCTTTCGATTACGGAGCGCGAGTCGGGTGGCACGCGTGTCCTGATGGAGTTCCCCGTGGAACGGTCCGAATAGTTCAACCCGGTGCCGAGTCCGTCATCGACTACGGTACCGTCCCGTTAGCGCGTCTCCGATCCGAAACGAGAGGTTGCGGACCAACGCGCCGACTCGACCGAGAGGGCGCCTCCGACGAATCGCCGTCCCCCAGCGGTACAGGCGAGCACCAAAATTAAAGTTCCTATAAGTACGATGACTTGTCAATATCTCTATGGCGGGCCGGTGTACGTACCGATTCGATCCCGAGGAGGGGTACGGGGAGGGAGGCACCGTCGTCGGGAGCGAGGAGGGGGGCGATCATCCGGTCGTAGTCGAACCCGACGGGCACGACGTGGGTCTGTATACCCTGACCGTGGGTGTGGGATTTATAAAAACCACCAGATCACTCCGCGACGCCAACGCTCGCGGACGGAGCCGACCCCGCCGCCGGCGCCCGCCCCGACACCGGCGCGCTACCCGTCGCCTCCCGTCCGGAACGACAGGTCGAGCGCCGGCGCGGAGTGCGTGAGCCCGCCCATCGAGATCACGTCGACGCCGGTCCCGGCGTAGTCCGGGACGGCCTCCACCGTGATACCGCCCGACGCCTCGGTCAGCGCGTCGCCGTCCGCGGCGGCCACGCGCTCGACCGCGGCCGCCGTTTCCGCGGGCGTCATGTTGTCGAGCAGGACCACGTCGGCGCCGGCCGCGGCGGCGCGTGCGGCTGCGTCGGGCCCCTCGACCTCGACCTCGACGTTCGTCGCGAAGGAGGCGCGCTCGCGGAAGCGCTCGATCGCCTCCGTCAGCCCCAGCTCCGCGACGTGGTTGTCCTTGACCATGACCATGTGCGAGAGGTCGAGCCGATGGGTGTCGCCGCCGGCGGCCGCGACCGCGCGCTTCTCTACTCCCCGGAGCCCGGGCGTCGTCTTGCGCGTGGCGGCGACCCGGACGTCCGGATCGACCTCGCGGGCGGCCTCAACCGCGGCGTCGGTCCGCGTCGCCACTCCCGAAGCGTGGGCCGCGACGTTCACGGCGACGCGCTCGCCGCGGAGGACCGCCCTCGCCGGGCCCGCGACCCGCAGCAGCGCGTCGCCCGGGTCGACGGCGGTCCCGTCCGCGACGCGCTCGGTCACAGTCGCGTCGAGGTAGTCGAACACGGCGCTCGCGGCGTCGACGCCGGCCGCGACGCCGGGCTCTTTCGCGACGAGCCGGCCGCTCGTCTCGCCCGGCACGTCGTTGGTCACGTCGTGGTGGCCCACGTCCTCGCGGAGCCAGCGCTCCACGTCGGCGTCGGTGAGCATCAGTCGTCCGCCGCCGGCCCGGGTTCGGCGGGCTCGGCGTCGTCCGCGACGTAGTGCGTCCCGACGCTCTCGCCGTTCGCGAGCGCCTGTCGAGTCACGAGCAGCGCCGTCACGGTCGCGTTCCGAAGCTCGTAGAGCGACCGCGAGGTCCGAGTCCGGACGTACGCGTCGACCTCCCCCTTCAGGCGCCGGAGCACGCCGAGCGCCCGGCGGAGTTCGGTCGGGTCGCGCTCGATCCCGACGTGCTCGCCCAGCACCCGGCGGAGCCGTCGGAACTTCTCGCGGGCGAACGCCGGCGGGAGATCCGGGTCGCGGTCCAACAGCTCCGGGGGCGCGACGCGCTCCGGGTTCGCGGGCGTCCCGCCGGACTCGGCGGCGTCGGCGCCGGCGCGGAGCCCCCAGACGAGCCCTTCGAGGAGGCTCGTGGACGCGAGGCGGTTCGCCCCGTGGACGCCGGTCCGCGCGCACTCGCCGACCGCGTAGAGCCGGTCGAGGCTCGCCCGCCCGCGGTCGTCGACGGCGACGCCGCCACAGAGGAAGTGCTCGGCGGGCGCGACGGGGATCCCCTCGGCGGGGTCGACGCCGCGGTCGGCGCACTTCTCGGCGAGGCCGGGGAACGCGCCCGCGAAGTCGAGCGGCCCCACGTCGAGGCGGACCTCGCCCGTGGCCTCGCGCTCGGCGGCCACGGCCCGCGAGACCACGTCGCGCGGCGCGAGCTCGGCGTCGTCGTGGTAGGCGGGCATGAACCGCTCGCCGTCGCCGTTACGCAGCAGCGCGCCCTCGCCCCGGACCGCCTCGCTGACGAGGAACCCCTCCTCGTCCGGGCCCGCGTCGTACGCCGTCGGGTGGAACTGGACGAACTCCATGTCGGTCACGTCGGCGCCCGCGAGCGCGGCCATCGCGACCCCGTCGCCGGTGGCGCCGCGCGGGTTCGTCGACCGCGGGAACAGGTCACCGATCCCGCCCGTCGCGAGTACGGTCGCGCCCGCGTACACCGAAAAGCGACCGTCGTCCGACGCCACGACGGCCCCGTGGACGCGCCCCTCGCGCGCGATCAGTTCGAGCGCCGCGGCGTCGTCGACGACCTCGACGCCGTCGCGCCCGTCGAGGTGGTTCAAGAGGGGGACGTGGACGTGCTCGCCCGTCGCCGCGCCGACGTGGAGGATCCGGTCCTCGCCGTGGGCCGCCTCGCGGCCGTAGTCGAACGCGTCGCCGCCCGCCTCGCGGTCGAACTCGACGCCGAGCGCGTCGACGAGCACGTCCCGGACGGCGTCGTCGGCGTTCTCGACGAGCACGTCGACAGCGTCCGGGTCGGCCGTCCCGTCCGAGGCCGCCAGCACGTCGCGCTTGAACCGCTCCGGCCGGCCGCGCGCGACGGCGATCCCGCCCTGTGCCCACCACGACGCGGCGTCCGCCGGGCGCGTGGCCTTCGTCGCCACCGTCACCTCGCGTCCCTCGCGCGCGGCGGCGAGCGCCGCCGTCAGTCCGGCGATCCCCGAGCCGACGACGAGCACGTCCGCGGTCTCGTGGTCCGTCATCTCACACCTCCAGCATGCGGTCGAGGGCGACGCGCGCGAGGTCCTTCTCCTCGGGCGCGACCTCGACGACGTTGCGCTCGCGGCCGGCGGCCAGCTCTTCGAGCACCCACGCGAGGTAGTTCGGGTCGATCTGGCGCATCGCGTTACAGTCCATGCACGCCTCGCCGCAGAGCGGGACGACGTTCACCTCCGGGTGCCACCGCTGGAGGTGGCGGGTCAGGTGGACCTCGGTCCCGATGGCCCACGTCTCGCCGGGCTCGGCCTCGGCGACGGTCTCGCGGATCGTCGCGGTGGACCCGACCACGTCCGCCGCCTCGACGACCTCCCGGCGGCACTCGGGGTGGACGACCACCCGCGCGTCCTCGTGGTCCGCCCGGACCCGCTCGACGTGCGACGGGCTGAACCGCTCGTGGACCTGACAGTAGCCGTCCCAGAGGATCACGTCGTTGTCGACGACCGCCGCCGCGTCGGCGGACGCGGCGTCCCAGGGGTCCCACTCGGCGATCTCGTCTTCGAGCCCGAGCCGGTGAGCGGTGTTCTCCCCGAGGTGCTTGTCGGGGAGGAACAGCACCTTGTCGCCCTCGTCGAGCGCGTACTCGAAGGCGCGGTCGGCGTTCGAGGAGGTACACACCAGCCCGCCGTGCTCGGCGCAGAACGCCTTGAGGTCGGCGTAGCTGTTCATGTAGGTGACCGGCACGACGTCCGCGTCGGTCGCGGCCGTCAGCTCCGCCCACGCCGCGTCGACCTGGAGCGCCTCCGCCATCCCCGCCATCGGGCACGACGCCTCCATGCTCGGGAGCACGACCGTCTGGTCGTCGTCGGTGATGATGTCGGCGGACTCGGCCATGAACGTGACCCCGCCGAAGACGACGTACTCCGCGTCGGCCGCGGCGGCTTCCTTGCTCAGTTGGTAGGAGTCGCCGACGAAGTCGGCGTGCTCGACGATCTCCCGCCGCTGGTAGTTGTGACCGAGGATCACCACGTCGTCGCCGAGCGCGTCCAGCGCCCCCTCGATCCGTCGCGTTCGCTCGCTCTCGTCGAGGTCGCGGTATTCAGATGGAAGCTGTTCGAGATTGTCGTATTTGAAGAGACTGAGTTCGGTATCGAACTCGGCGGTTTCCATTGCTGGCATTCTGAGTCTCCGTCGCGTATTCGCTCACAGAACTATGTCGTGAAAAGATTTTGTCTTCAATAGTTCGGTTTGGCTAGTCGTATACTCTCCGAGTCCGTTCAGAATCGCGATCTTCGAACGGTACGTACGGTCTCGCCGGCGAACTCCGGATCGTGGGTCGGTGACCCCTCTGCGGGGTCGCGGACCGAGGGCCGAAATTCGCGGACTGCGAGCCGGGCGGACCGCGAGCGCGCGGTTGGCTCTCGCCCCGGACGGCCCGTCGAGCGAGCGCGCCTCGTGGTCCTCGGGCTTGGCGGCCCTCGCGGTTCCCCGTGCGAGTGCCGCCTCCCCTACGATTATCATGTGCCATGCCGTACCACTACACGGTATGGCGCAAACAGAGGTCAAAGAGGAGCTGTACGTCGACCAGTACACGCTCGGGCTCGTCGGGCCCGACCAGGAGTGGGCCGGGACGGTCGCGGACGGCGGGACGGTGACGACGTACACGCCGCCGGGCTGTTGGGGGCCGATGGTGACGCCCTCGTTCCGCGGCGGCCACGAGGTGACCCGCCCGATCCGCGTCGAGGGCGCCGAGGTCGGCGACGCCGTCGCGATCCACATCCGTGACGTGGAGGTGACGAGCATGGCCACCAGCACGGGGTCGATGGCGGAGCGCGACGAGGCGTTCGGCGACGACCCGTTCGTCGACCACCGCTGCCCGGAGTGCGGGACGACGTGGCCCGACTCCGTCGTCGAGGGCACCGGCGAGGACGCGATCCGCTGTGCGGAGTGCGGGGCCAACGCCTCCTCGTTCGGGTTCGAGTACGGCTACACCGTCGCCTTCGACCACGAGAACGCGGTCGGGATCACGCTCGATAAAGACGGCGCCCACGCGCTCGCGACCGACGCCGAGCGCGTGATGGACATCCCCGAAAACGCCCGTCAGCACCCGATCCTGCTGTACGAACCCGACGAGATGCCCGGCACGCTCGGCCGGCTCCGCCCGTTCATCGGCAACATCGGGACGACGCCGCCGGTGACGATGCCCGACTCGCACAACGCGGGCGACTTCGGGCAGAACCTCATCGGCGCCGACCACGACTACGGCGTCGAGACCGAGGCGGACCTGGACCTGCGCACCGACGGCCACATGGACGTGCCCGAGGTCCGCGCGGGCGCGACGCTGATCTGCCCGGTCGCCGTCGACGGCGGCGGGGTCTACGTCGGCGACCTCCACGCGAATCAGGGCGACGGCGAGCTCTCCCTCCACACCACCGACGTGAGCGGGACGGTCACGATGGACGTGGAGGTGATCGAGGACGTGGACCTCGACGGCCCCGTCCTGCTCCCGAACGAGGAGGACCTCCCGTTCATCAGCAAGCCCTACAGCGACGAGGAGGTCGCCGCGGGGGACGACCTCGGCGCGGAACACGGCGTCGACGTGGACACCGACGCCGCCCCGATCCAGGTGATCGGCTCCGGCGCGACCGTCAACGACGCCACGCAGAACGCCTTCGACCGCGCCGGGACGCTGCTCGGCATGAGCGAGGGCGAGGTCCGCGCCCGGTGTACCTTCACCGGCGGCGTCCAGATCGGTCGGCTCCCGGGGGTCGTCCAGCTCGACATGCTCGTGCCCGCGGACGTGCTGGCGGAGTCGGGCCTCGACGACGTGACGCGCGAACAGTACGGGCTGTAAGCCCTCACCGGAGCGAGCGGCCCTGTCCGACGGTCGCCCGCGACGGTCCCGCCGGGATCCGCCGCGTCGGCCCCTGCGACTCGGCCCGCTCCCGCAGGCGCTCGACCCGCTCGTCGGTCGAGGGGTGCGTCGAGAGCCAGCGCTCTGCGGTCTCGTCGGTCCGTTTCTGCGACGAGAACGGCGCGAGGGGCCACTCCGGGTCGGTCGCCCGCTCGATCCGGCGGAGCGCCCGCGCGAGCGCCGCGGGGTCGCCCGTCACCTCGGCCGCGCGGTCGTCGGCCGCGAACTCGCGCCTGCGCGACCGCGACCGGACGACGAGCGTCGCGAGGACGAACCCCGCGAACAGGGCGCCCGCGAGCCCCCGGTGAAGGCGCGCGAACGGTCCCGAGCGGTCGCCGGGTCGCCCGCGGATCCACGCCGAGGCGGCCGCGAGCCCCGACAGCGCGAGCAGCGCCGGGAGCGCGGCCACGGTGGCGAACCCGACCAGCGAGCGGCCGACCCCGTCGGCCATCGCGATCGCGAGGCCGTCGTTCCCCTCCAGGTGCGCCAGCTCGTGCGCGAATATCGCTTCGACCTCCCGGGGGGCGAGCAGCCGGAACAGCGACCGGTCGATCACCAGCGCGCCGCCGTCGCTCCCGCCGCCGACCGCGAACGCGTTCGGCGCGCGGGCGTCGGTGACGTACAGCGCCGGGCGCTCGACGTCCATCCGCGCCGCGAGCGAGTCGATCCGCCGGTGGAGGTCGGGGGCCCGCTCCCGAGGGACGCGGTCGCCCTCGAGGTTCGCGAGGATCTGCGCGGTGCCGAGCCGGTAGCTGAGGTACGCCGACGCGAGCGCGGTCGCGGCGAGAAGCGCGAGGAGGACCGGGAGGTCCGGCCGGGCGGCCCAGACCGCGCGCAGCAGGTCGGCGACGAACAGCGCCGCGGCCAGGTACACCACGAGCAGGCCGACGCCGACGGCCGCCGCGGCCGCGCGGAACGCGAGCCGAGACATGGTCGGAACTACGCGGCGGCCGGGCAAACGCGTTGCGGCCGACCGCCCGGACGGTCGGTGAGGGCCGTCGCTCCGGCCCCGCCGGTCCGGGCTCCCCCGCCCGTCCCGCCGGAAGGAAAAGCGGTAATTCCCCGGCCGCGAAACCGGTAGTCATGGACGCACGCGTACGCGAACACGCGGAGATCATCGCCGACCACTCGACCGGCATCGAGTCGGGCGACGACGTGGTCATCCAGATGCCGAAGGAGGCCGAGGACCTCGCGGTCGCGCTCCACGAGGTCTGCGGCGACCGCGGGGCGAACCCCGTCTACCTCAACTACTCGAAGCGCGCCCAGCGCGCGTTCAAGCGCTCGTCCGACGAGTTCACGGAGCCGAGCCACCGGCGCGCGCTTTACGAGGAGGCCGACGCGTTCGTCATCGCGCGCGGCGGCGCGAACGCCACCGAGGACGCCGACGTGGACCCCGAGACGAACGCCGCGTACAACCGCGCGATGGAGGAGGTCAAGCGCACGCGGCTCTCGAAGACGTGGTGTCTCACGCAGTACCCGACCGCGAGCCACGCCCAGCTCGCCGGGATGAGCACCGAGGCGTACGAGAACTTCGTGTGGGACGCCGTCTCGCTCGACTGGGACGAACAGCGCGAGTTCCAGGCGGAGATGGTCGAGATCCTCGACGCGGCCGACGAGGTGCGCATCAAGTCCGGCGACGAGACCGACCTCACGCTCGACGTGTCGGGCAACTCCACGCTCAACGACTACGGCGAGGCGAACCTTCCCGGCGGCGAGGTGTTCACGGCGCCGACGCGCGACGGCGTCGACGGCGAGGTCCACTTCGACCTGCCCCTCTACCGCTACGGGCGCGAGATCGACGGCGTCCGGCTCCGGTTCGAGGACGGCGAGGTCGTCTCCCACTCCGCCGAGCGCAACGAGGACCTGCTCTCCGGCATCCTCGACACCGACGAGGGCTCCCAGCGCCTCGGCGAGCTCGGGATCGGGATGAACCGACAGATCGACCGGTTCACCTACAACATGCTGTTCGACGAGAAGATGGGCGACACCGTCCACATGGCGGTCGGCTCCGCGTACCCGGAGACCGTCGGCGAGGAGAACGCGGTCAACGAGTCCGCCGAGCACGTCGACATGATCGTCGACATGAGCGAGGACTCCGTCATCGAGGTCGACGGCGAGGTCGTCCAGCGGAACGGGACGTTCGTCTTCGAAGACGGGTTCTGAGAACGTCGCGTCCGCTCACTCGTCCGCGTCGCGCGCGGCGGTCCGGCGGGCGAACGCCGCGTACGCGACGAGGAGGACGCCGAACAGCCCGACCGTGCCGATCGCCGCGACGCCCGGATAGCCGGCGAGCGGCGCGATCTCGCCCGCCGGCAGGACGAAGACGTCGACGACGCCGGTGCCGACCGACAGCGCGAGCACGGCGAGCCACATCGTTCCCACCGCGTACCCGAGCTCGACGAGGCGGCCGGTGCGCGCCGCGTGGGCGACGACGGCGCCGCCGCCGAGGATCGGGACCGCGGCGAGCGGACTCGTCGGGTCCGGGAGGAGGACGCTCCCGCCGAGCGCGATCGCCGTCCAGTAGACGGCGACGGCGACGACCGTGCGGAGCGAGTCGGGGACGGACACGGGACGTGAGTTCGCTCGGGGAGCACAAAACGATCGGGGGCGTCCCGGCGCGACCCGCCGCCCGCGCCGCGTCGGTGTTTATCACTCGTGGGCGCGTACGGCCTCGCATGCCCGAAGAAGTCCTGTTCAAGTCGGAAAGCCGTCGGAGCCGGGAGGAGATCGCCGCGTACCTGCGGACGGTCGCGGACTCGCTCGACGCCGGGAACGCGATCACACTCACGCGCGGCGACGAGTCGACGACGCTGGAACCGCCCGCGCGGCCCACCTTCGAGGTGAAGGCGGAGCGCGAGGGGCCGGCCGAGGGGCCGGGCGAGCTGAGCGTCGAGTTCGAACTGGAGTGGGACGAGGACGGCGGCGAGGAAGCGGCGGACGGCGAGCTGACGATCGAGTGACGGTCCGGGGGCGGTCCCCGCCCCGCTACGGTACTTCGCCCGGGACCTCGACGAACGCGTCCCGCGCCGAGAGGTGGTCGAGCGTGTCGTCGACCTCGACGCGCACGGACTCCATCCGCTCGATGAGCTCCTCGTACTCCTCGGAGTTCGTCGTGCCGGCGGCCTCCAGCGCCGCCTTCTTCGAGGCGAGCGCGAAGAACTCCTGGCTCCGCTCGTCGAACGCGGCGCGGTGGAGGAGCACCTCGACGAGCGTGAGGAGGTCCTCCTTCGTGACCGGCTTCGTCTTGTAGTCGTCGAACGGCATCTCGACGATGTCGACGTCGGGCTCGACCGCGGTCAGCATCGCCACCCGGGCGTCGTACCCGTCGCCGCGGATCGCGTTCAGCACCTCGTGGCCCGACATGTCGGGCATCCGGCGGTCGAGGAGGACCACGTCGACCGTCTCGTCCATCATGTCGACCGCCTCCTCGCCCCCGGTCGCGATGCGAACGTCGTACTCCGTGTCGAGGTACACCCGGTACAGCTCTGCGAGGTCCGGCTCGTCGTCGACCGCGAGGACGGTCGCGTCCGGGGTGCCGCTCATGGGCGGGCCCTCCCGGTCTCGCGGTCCGCGACCCTCGGACCGGCGCGTCCGCCCGCCGTTCGTGCGTCCATACGGCCACCTTGCCCCCCTTCGCGTTAAAGCGTTGACCCTCGGTTATCAAAACCGATATCGGTCGTCGAGAGGGCCCGACCGGCCGGGGCTCGTCGCGCCGCCGGGGGCGTCTCTCCCGCGGATCCAACGGTCTCTCCGTGACCCAAAGGCACATTTACGCCCGCATCTTAGTCGGGCACAACGAATGTCTCACAGCCCCTCACTGCCCGACCGCCCGCGGTTGGAGCTCGACCCCGAGATGAGCGACGCGGAGCGGTTGGAGGCGATCCGCCAGCACTACCGGCGGATCGTTCAGGTGAACGAGGAACTGGAAACGCGGCTCGCGGACGCCGAGGGGCGCCGCGGCGAGCTGAAAGACGACGTCGAGCAGCTGAAACGCGAAAACGAGGTGCTGAAGACCACCTCGCTGTACATCGCGTCCGTCGAGGAGATCACCGACGAGGGCGTCGTCATCAAACAGCACGGCAACAACCAGGAGGTGCTCACGCAGGCCGCCTCGCGGCTCGAAGAGGACCTCCGCCCCGGCGACCGCGTCGCGATCAACGACTCCTTCGCCGTCCAGCAGGTGCTCGACGACGAGACCGACTCCCGGGCGCAGGCGATGGAGGTCACCGAGTCCCCAGACGTCACCTACGCCGACATCGGCGGCATCGACGACCAGATCCGGGAGGTGCGCGAGGCCGTCGAGGACCCCCTCGAAAACCCCGAGCAGTTCGAGACGGTCGGCGTCGAGCCGCCGAGCGGGGTCCTACTCCACGGCCCGCCGGGCACCGGGAAGACGATGCTCGCGAAGGCCGTTGCCAACGAGTCCGACGCGACGTTCATCAAGATGGCCGGCTCCGAGCTCGTCCGGAAGTTCATCGGCGAGGGCGCGCGGCTCGTCCGCGACCTGTTCGAGCTGGCCGCCGAGCGCGAGCCCGCCGTCATCTTCATCGACGAGATCGACGCCGTCGCCGCCAAGCGGACGGACTCGAAGACCTCGGGCGACGCCGAGGTCCAGCGCACGATGATGCAGCTGCTCAGCGAGATGGACGGCTTCGACGACCGCGGCGAGGTCCGGATCATGGCCGCGACCAACCGCTTCGACATGCTCGACGAGGCCATCCTCCGCCCCGGCCGCTTCGACCGCCTCATCGAGGTGCCCGAGCCGGGCGCCGAGGGCCGCGAGCGCATCCTGGAGATCCACACCGACGACATGAACGTCGCCGACGGCGTCGACCTCGGCGTCGTCGCCCGCGACCTCGACGGGTACAGCGGCGCCGACATCGCGTCGCTGGCGACCGAGGCCGGCATGTTCGCCATCCGCGACGGCCGCACCGAGGTGACCCAGGAGGACTTCGAGCAGGCCCGCGACAAGCTTCAGGACGCGGACACGGAAGACGAGCGGGTCATCAACTACCAGTACTGAACCCCCGGTCCCCGTCCTCGCGGTGCGCGTTTCGGAGCGGTCAGTTCGTAACCCCTTAGCGCGCCCGCCGCCGACTCGCCCGTAATGAACACCATCCACGTCGCCGGCGGCGTCGGGATCGCCGACACGGCGATGGCCTCCTACGACGCCGCGCTCGCGGACGCGAACCTCCACAACTACAACCTCGTGGCGGTCTCCTCGGTCGTCCCCGCCGAGGCGACGGTCGAGGCGGTCGCGGAGGCGCCCGACCTCGGCCCCGCGGGCAACCGGCTCACCGTCGTCGAGGCGCGCCGGACGGTCGGGCCGGGCGACGAGGTCGACTTCCGGGAGGGCGGCCGCGCCGGCGCCGAGGGCGCCGAGTCGAAGCGCGCCCCGAGGCGACACCCCGACGCGGTCGCGGGGCTCGGCTGGGCGACGGGCCCGGGACCCGGCCTCTTCTACGAGGTGACCGGGGAGGACCCCGACGACGTGCGCGAGCGGATCGAGGCGGGCCTCGACAGCGGGGCGGGCCTCCGCGACTGGGACCTGCCGGACCGCGAGACGCGCGTCGAGACGGTCGCGGCCGAGCCGGACCGGTACGCGACCGCGGTCGTGATCGCCGCCTACGGGGAGTCGGAGCCGATCCTGTAACGGGCTGCGCGGAGAGAGGCCGGACCGCGCCGGAGCCCCGGCCGCCGCCGACGCCTTTTTGACTCGGCTCCGCGTACGAGTCGTGTCTTCGAATGAACGGCAACAACCCGTACGCCGGGGCACCGGGTGTGACGGACGCGGGCTCGCCCGCGGCCGTCGACCTCTCTCCGGACCAGGAAAAACAGCTCCGGCGCGCGGTCGCCGGAATCGTATCGCGCACGGAGTCGTATCTCCCCGACAGCTACGCGGTCGGCTCCGAGCTGTCCGTCGGCGCCGACGGTCCGCAGGCGACCGTCGCGGTGAACCCCCCGGCCGGCCACCCCGTCTCGGCCGGCTTCACGCCGGACCCGGAGGACTTGGACGCCGGCATCGCCGAGTCCGACACCGACGAGGTCGCCCGCGGGCTCGCCGCCAGCGCGGCGGTCCAGGTGATGGACGCCGTCGGCGACATCACGCCCACCGCGAAGTGACGGTCCCCGCCCGGCCGTAGGCCGTTCGAGCGATCGGTCCGCCCCGTTCTCTCAGTCGTCCCCCTCCTCGCTCTCCTCGCGCGGGTACACCCGCAGGTCGCCCTCCCCCGGCGGCTTCAGCGTGCCCGTGACGCGGCCGTAGATGCCGAAGATGTCGTCGTACCCGTCCTCGCTCGCGAGGATCGGGACCACGCCCGGCTCCTCGACGCGGTGGGTGTACACGTCGTCCTCGGCGAACACCGCGCCCTCCGGGATCGGCTCGAAGTTCCTGAAGTGGACGTGCGGCGTCCCGCCGCCCTTCGGCACCTCCTCGCTGCCCGCGACCACGGTCGTCTCCGAGAACGCCGGCGGCTCGTCGGCGAGCGCGCCGTGGACCCGCAGGAACGCGCGGCACGCCTCGTGGCCGAACTCGACGGCCTCCTCGCTGCCCTGTCGGCCCACCTCGATCGAGACGGTGTGCGGGATGGTGGAGTCGAGCGTCGTCGACCGCAGCCCGCTCGCGTCGACGACGTGGTCGACGGGGAGGCCGGTGACGGTGCGGCGGACCGACTCCGTGAGGTCGCTGAAGATGGCGAACGGCGGCGGCGCGCTGTGCGACGTGTGGAGCGCGAGCACGGCGTCGAACCCCTCCAGTTCGGCGGCGAGCCGCGGCGCCAGCGCCCGCTCGTACTCGTCGCTGTCGGCGTCGCCCGGGAACGCCCGGTTCAGGTCCGCGTCGGTGTAGCGCGTTCCGGCCTCGATCGCCGGCTCGTTGGCGAGTATCAGTCGGACGAGCCCCGCGGACTCCCCCTCGCCGTCGGACGGGTCGAGGGGTGCGAGCTCCGCTGCGAGCCGCTCTACGATCCGCACGCCGGCGGGCTCGTCGCCGTGGATCCCGCCGACGATCGCGACGCGGGCCGATCCCGCCGACCCGCGGTCGAACGTTTGCATACCGTCAGTACGTCGCGGTCCGCCCATAAATCGTCGCGATCCGCGCCCGGCGGGATCAGCGGTCGAACCGGTCGGCGATCGCCGTCCGGTACCGCCGCGCCAGCCGCCGCGCGACGAAGCGGTCGCGCGGGTCCACGCCGACGAGCCGGAGCGACGCCGCGTACGCGACGAGCCCGACCGCGCTCCCCGCGACGACCGCCGGGGCGCCCGCCAGCGCCGCTCGGACCGCGTACATCGCGGCGACGGCGACGGCGCCCGCCGCCAGCGGGGTGAGGAAGGTGCGGTCGAACGGCCACAGTCCCTCGAAGCGGCGGAGGAGGAGCACTTGAATCCCGTTCTGGACCGCGATGGCGAGCGACGTGCCGAGCGCGGCGCCGACGAGCCCGTAGCGGACGACGAACGCGTAGGTCAGCCCGACGTTGAGGACCGCGAGCAGCCAGTCGAGCGCCATCCGCGCGTACTGGTGGTCGGTCATCATCAGGAGCCAGCCGGTCGCGCCGACCGCGCTCCCGACGAAGACGCCGCCGAGGTAGACGACGAGCGGGAGGTAGCCGTCGGCGTACGCCGCGCCGAACAGGGACAGGATCTCGCGGCCGTACACACCCAGCACGGCGAGGATCGGGACGACCGCGGTGACGATCTGCCGCGTGACGGAGCCGTACACCGCGTTGAGCGTCGCCGTCCGGTCGTCCGCGTACAGCTCCGAGGCGACCGGCGGAAGGAGCTGGTTGAACGAGAGGAGGGGGATCCACGCGACCGCGATCACTACGAGCACGACGTTGTACACGCCGGCCGCGGTCGCCGTCAGCAGCGCGCCGACGAGCAGCACGTCGACGCGGTTCTGGAACACCTTCCCGAGGCTGCTCATCGCGACCGGCGCCGCGTGGTCGTAGAAGCGGCGCGCCTCAGCGCGGGCGCCCCGGAGCGTCGGGCGGACGCCGGCGACGGACGCCGACAGCGGGACCGCGGCCGCGGCGAGCAGGCCGGTCGCGGCGACGATCGCTCCGGCGACGCCGACGACGGAGTAGCCGAGCGCGAGCGCCCCCAAGGCGCCGACGAGCCTCACCCCCGGGCGCAGCAGCTTGTTGAACAGGACCTCGCCGCGGGCCGACCCGACCGCGCGAAGGAGCGCGGACGCGACCATCACGACGCCGAGGAGCCCGACGAGGCCGCCGAACGCGCGCATGGTTCCCGCGAACGCCGGCTCCGTGACGGTGCGCGCGTTTATCGCCGGCGCCGCGACCCACACGCCGGCCGCGATCGCGACCCCGAACGCGACGGTCGTGGCGTACGCGAGGCCGGCGACCGCGCCCTGCCGGTCCGGCTCGTCCGCGTACTCGGGGAGGTAGCGCTGGATAGCGGGGACGCTGCCGAACGTCACGAGCCGGGAACACAGCTGGGCGATCCGCCACGCCAGCGCGTACACGCCGTAGGCGGTCGGGCCGAGTCCGCGGGTCAGCGCGAATTCGGTCGCCGCGATCAGCGCGCGCTGGCCGGCGACGCCGCCGGAGGTGAGCACCGCGCCGTGCGCGATCGTCTCCAGCGCCTCCCGCTCGTCGTCCGGGATCGCGTCGCCTCCGTCCTCGGATGGCGCGTCCCCTCCATCGTCGGACCGCGCGTCGCGCCCGCTCCCGGCGCGCTCGTGGCTCTCCCGGCCGTCGGCCTCCGAGCCGCTCGCGTCCTCGTCGCGTTCGTGCGCCACGGTCGTCTCCGTCGGTCGGTCGCGGTGCCGCGGAAAAAGCGGCCCGCTTCGCCGCCGGCCTAAATGAATATAATTATCGTTCACGATAGATTTATCACGCTCATCCCGTCCACCTACCCCATGGACGGAGGAGGACTCGCCGGCGACGGCGGCCCGGGGGGATCGCGCGACGAGGCCGACGACGACCGACCGCGGCGGGCCGCGTCCGACGGCGGCGTGGCCGCGGGGTCCGCCGGTGCGGACCGGTCGGGCGTCTCGGCCGCCGCGCTCGGGCACGACAGGCCGGACGTCGAGGCGTACCGGTCGCTCGCGGCCGACTTACGCGACGCGGTCGCGGGCGGCGTCGAGTTCGACGAGTACGCGCAGGTGCTGTACGCGACCGACGGGAGCGTCTACCAGGCCCGCCCGGCGGGCGTCGTCTACCCCCGCGGCGTCGACGACGTGCGGGCCGCGACGCGGGTCGCGGCCGACCACGGCGTCCCCGTGCTACCGCGCGGCGCGGGGTCGTCGCTCGCGGGACAGACCGTCGGGCCGGGCTGCGTCGTCCTCGACTGCTCGCGTCACATGGACGCGATCCTGTCGGTCGACCCCGACGCCCGCCGCGCCACGGTCCAGCCCGGCGTCGTCCAGGACGACCTCGACGACCGGCTCGCGGCGGACGGCCTGAAGTTCGCGCCCGACCCTGCCTCCTCGGCGCGCGCCACCGTCGGCGGCGGCATCGGCAACAACTCCACCGGCGCCCACTCCGTGCGGTACGGGATCACCGACGCCTACACGGAGGAGCTGCGCGTGGTGCTGGCGGACGGCTCGCTCGTTCACACCCGCGAGGTCGTCCTCGACTCCTCCGAGTACGAGGCCATCGTCGCGGGCGAGGCGGGCGGCGAGCGCGAGGCCGCGCTGTACGAGACGGTCCGCGCGCTCGTCGAGGGCAACGCCGACGAGATAGCCGAGCGGTACCCGACGCTCAAGCGATCGGTCTCGGGGTACAACCTCCACAAGGTGATCTACGAGAACGACGACGGCGAGGAGGTGATCAACCTCTCGAAGCTGTTCGTCGGCGCCGAGGGGACCTTGGGCGTCGTCGTCGAGGCCACCCTCTCGCTCGTCACCCGCCCCGAGGCGACCGCGCTGGCGCTGTACTCGTTCGACTCGCTCGACGCCGCCATGCGCGCGGTCCCCGAGGCGCTGGAGCTCCCGGTGAGCGCGGTCGAGCTGATGGACGACGCGGTCGTGGAGCTGGCCGCGGGGTCGCCCGAGTACGCCCAGTACGCGGAGCCGATCCCGGACCGGGCCGCGGCCGCGCTCATGCTGGAGTGGGACTCGGAGCTAGTCGACGACTTCGAGGCCGCGGTCGCCGACGCGAACGACCGCTTCCGCGGCGACGGCGACCGCGAGGCCTTCGACGTCATCGAGGCGTACGACGAGGGCAGGCAGGCGGACCTCTGGAACCTCCGGAAGGCGGCGATACCGCTCCTGATGAGCATGGACGGCGACGCGAAGCCGTACCCGTTCATCGAGGACGCCTCGGTGCCGCCCGCGGAGCTCGCCGACTACGTCGCCGCCTTCGAGGAGGTGCTCGACGACCACGGCACCTCGGCCGCGTACTTCGCGCACGCCGGCGTCGGGACGCTCCACATCCGGCCGATCCTCTCGCTGAAGGAGTCGGAGGGCGTCGAGACGATGCACGCCATCGCCGACGACGTCACCGACCTCGTCTTAGAGCATCACGGCGCCTTCTCCGGCGAGCACGGCGACGGGCTCGCGCGCACCGAGTTCAACCCGAAGATGTACGGCGAGGACCTCTGGGCGGCGTTCCAGGAGCTGAAGTCCGCGTTCGACCCCGAGTGGCGGATGAACCCCGGGAAGGTCGTCTACGTCGACGGCGAGACCGCGGCCGAGCGCGGCTACCCGGAGGCCGCCGCCGACACCGACATGCGCGAGAACCTCCGGTACGGGCCGACGTACCGGTCGGTCGAGCCGCAGACGAACCTGGACTTCTCCGACGAGGGCGGCTTCTCGGAGCTCGTCGAGCTGTGTAACGGCTGCGGCACCTGCCGCGAGACCGACTCCGGGACGATGTGTCCGACCTACCGCGCCTCCGGCGAGGAGATCCAGACGACCCGCGGGCGGGCGAACATGCTCCGGGCCGCCATAAGCGGCGAGCTCGACGACGAGGAGATCCACTCCGACCGGTTCCAGGCGGAGGTGCTGGACCTCTGTGTCGGCTGTAAGGGCTGTCAGAGCGACTGCCCGACCGGGGTCGACCTCGCGAAGCTGAAGGCGGAGGTGAAACACGAGCACCACGAGCGGGAGGGCGCGGGGCTGCGCGAGCGGCTCTTCCGCGATATCGACCGGCTCTCGGCGCTCGGGAGCAGGCTCGCGCCGCTGTCGAACGCGGCGGCGAAGGTCCCCGGCGCCCGCAGGGCGATGGACGCCCTCGTCGGGATCGCTCCCGAGCGCGCGCTGCCGACCTTCCGGTCCGAGAGCTTCGAGGCGTGGTTCGCGGCCCGCGGCGGCCCGGCGGTCGACCCGGACGACGCGGTCGACACGGTCGCGCTGTTCCCCGACACCTACACCGACTACAGCTACCCGGCGGCCGGGAAGGCGGCGGTGCGCGTGCTGGAGGCCGCCGACGTCCGCGTCGAGGTCCCGGAGGGCCTCGCGCCCTCCGGCCGCGCCGCCTTCTCGACCGGCTTCCTCGATACGGCCCGGGAGCGCGCGGCCGAGAACGTCGCGGCGCTCGCGCCCCGCGCCCGCGAGGGGCAGTCGGTCCTCTTCGTCGAGCCCTCCGACGCGGTGATGTTCCAGGACGAGTACCTGGACCTGCTCGACGGCGCGGACGCCGAGGCGGTGTCCGCGGCCGCGGCCGGCGTCTGCGAGTACCTCGACGCGCGCCGGGTCGACGAGCGGATCTCGTTCGACGCCCCGGCGGAGACGCTCACCTACCACGGCCACTGTAACCAGAAGGCGGCGAACACGGACCACCACGCGGTGGGCGTCCTCCGGCGCGCCGGCTACGGCGTCGACCCGCTCGACTCCTCGTGTTGCGGGATGGCGGGGTCGTTCGGATACGAGAGCGAGCACTACGACCTCTCGCAGGCGATCGGCCGGATCCTCTTCGGGCAGGTCGCCGACAGCGACGGCGACGCGGTGACGGCGCCCGGCGCCTCCTGCCGGTCGCAGCTCGGCGACCGCGAGGGCGCCGAGACGCCGCCCCATCCGATCGAGAAGCTGGCGGCGGCGCTCGACGAGTGAGGTGACGGGGCGCGCCTCGCCGCGTCCTCACGCCGCTCCGCGCCGCGCTCGCCGGCGCTCGCCCGCCCTCACCAGCGCTGGTGGACGTGCTCGCGGACGTGGTCGTCGTACACCTCGCTCGCCGCGTCGCGCTCGGCGTCGGAGAGCGGCGCCGCCTCGCTCGCGGCCGCGTTCGCTCGGACGTGCTCGGGCGTCGTCGACCCGGGTATCACCGTCGAGACGGCGTCGTGGTCGAGGATCCAGCGCAGCGCGAACTCGGGCAGCGGGCGGTCGTCCGCCAGGCGCTCGTCGAGCGCGTCGACCGCGTCGAGGCCCGCTTCGAAGGGGACGCCCGCGAACGTCTCGCCCACGTCGAAGGCGTCGCCCTCGCGGTTGTAGTTGCGGTGGTCGTCCTCGGGGAACTCGGCGTCGCGGGAGAGCGCGCCCGTGAGCAGCCCGGACGCGAGCGGGACGCGACAGATGACGCCCACGTCGCGCGCGGCGGCCTCCTCCAAGAACAGCTCGGCCGGCCGCTGCCGGAAGGGGTTGAAGATGATCTGGACGGTCTCGACGCCCGGGTACTCGATCGCCTTCAGTCCCTCCTCGACGCGCTCGACGCTGACGCCGTAGCTCGCGATCCGTCCCTCCGATTCGAGCGCGTCGAGCGCGTCGAACGTCTCGGGCCGGTAGTACACGTCCGTCGGCGGGCAGTGGAGCTGGACCAGATCCAGCGTGTCCATCCCGAGGTTCTCCCGGGAGCGGTCGACGAACCGCCGGAGGTTCGCCTCCGCGTAGCCGTCCGCCTCGTGGGGGTCGAGCCGGCGGCCGGCCTTCGTCGCGACGGTCACGTCGCCCGCGGCGATGTCGTCCGCGAGCGTCTCGCCGACGATCCGCTCCGACCGCCCGTCGCCGTACACGTCGGCGGTGTCGAAGAAGTCGATCCCGGCCTCGCGGGCGGCCTCGACGGCCGCGACCGCCTCGTCTTCGGTGACCTCGCCCCAGTCGCCGCCGATCTGCCAGGCGCCGTAGCCGACCTCGCTGACCGCGCCGACATCGCCGAGTTCGCGGTGGTTCATGTCGCCCGAACGTTTCTCGGCCGGACGCAAGGGCGTTCCGGAGGCGGGTGATCGCCGTCATCGCCGGATATCATCCGTTTTAACAGGGAACCGAAACGACTCGGGCATGTCATGAAGCGGCTCGGACCGGCGGTGAACGCGGTCGGTCTGCTGATCAGCGCGGTCGGTACCCTCGTACTTTACCCACACGTGACCAACAGGTACCACTCGCAGATAGCTGATATCGGCTCCGTCGCGGTCGGATACCTCGGCACGATCCTGTTCGGGGTGTCGGTGTCGCTCTCCGGGATCGCACTGTTACTGTGGGAAACCCGCGCGACTGAGGCCCCCTACTCGCCCGGGAACGGGAGGTGTGCCCGCCCCTCGTCCCACTCGGCGTTCATCACCCGCCAGCGGGGGTTGTCCCGCCACAGCGAGCGCTCGTCGCGTTCCGCAAGCTCGTGGGCCGTCGTCTTGTCGTGGCCCGCGGCGCGGTGTTCGATCTCCCTGAGCTCGTGGTAGAGGATGAACCGGTCGTACTTCGCCCACTTCTCGGAGATCCAGATCTCGTTGCGCGGAATTCCGAGGTCGTCGGCCGCGGGCGGATAGATGAGCTTGCCGTCGAGAACGACGCGGTAGCAGGCGTTGTACTTCGCGATCTCCTCGTGGGGAACGTGTTCGACCGTCCAGCCGCGCTCCCGGATCGCCTCGCGTGGCGACGCCATGTGCGGACGCCCCGTCGCGCGACGGTTCAACGTTCCGGCGGCGTGCGGCGCGTTCTCACCCCGCGCTCACAGCACCGCGGCGAGCGCGTCCATCGCCTCCTCGACGCGCTCGACCCGCGCGTTGTGGCCCATGTGTCCCACGCGGAGGATGTCCTCCGACCCCTCGCCGAGCCCCGTCGCGAGGACCACGTCGTGCTCCTCGCGCAGCCGCTCTTGGAGCGCCTCGGCCCGCCCGGGCACCTCGAAGGCGGTCACCGTCGGGGAGCTGCGCTCCGGGCCCGGGACGGTCTCCAGCCCCAGCTCCGCGCCGCGCTCCCGGCACCGCGCGGCGGCCGCCGCGTGGCGCTCGCGGACGGCGTCGAGGCCCTCGTCGAGCAGGAGCCCGAGCGCGGCGTCGAGCGCGACGACCTCGGTCGTGAGGTGCGTGTACGGGAAGCCGTCGCTCACGTCGCGGAACGGGAGGAAGTTCGCGTACAGCGAGTGCGGGTCTCGGGCCTCCATCGCGGCCCAGGCGCGGTCGCTGACGGCGGCGGTCGCGAGCCCCGGCGGCGCGCTGAAACACTTCTGGGACGCGCCGAGGCACACGTCGATCCGGTCGGTCGGGACCTCGACGCCGCCGAGCGAGGAGACGGCGTCGACGACCGTCAGGGCCGCCGGGGCCGCCGCCTCGATCCGGTCGAGCGCGGCCTCGAGATCGTTGAGCGTCCCTGTCGGCGTCTCGCAGTGGACCATCGTGACGAGGTCGAAGTCGGCGTCGTCGGCCGCCAGCGCCTCGTCGAGCGCGTCGAGCGGCAGCGGCTCGTCGTGCTCGGCGGCCACGAGCGTCGGGTCGCCGCCGTAGGACTCCACGAAGTCGGCGAACCCCTCGCCGTAGAGCCCATTCGACAGGCACAGGACCTCGGTGCCCGGCTCGACGAGCGACGCGACGGCCGCCTCCAGGCCGAGGATCCCCTCGCCCCCGAGGGCGACCACGTCGCGCCCTCCCTCGGCCGCCGAGACGGCAGGATCGACGCCGTACACGGTCGCGAGCCGGTCCGTGAGGCGGTCGTATATCTCCCGGAACCGGGGGTCCACGTCGGGGTTGATCAGCTCGCGGGACATCGCGTCGCGCACGGGCTCTGGGACCGCGGTCGGCCCCGGCGTCATGAGCATACGCCCCGGTTCGCGCGACGGGATATAAACGGACCGCGAAACGACGGCTGCGGTGGCCGAGGCGGCCGTCGACGCGGGTGCGGGCCCGAGACCGCCGCGCCGACACGTTCATATATTTCTGTCGCCTGATTTTTGTCACGATGATGCTTCCGACCCACGTGCTGGCGGGGATGCTGCTCGCGGCCCCGCTGGTGCGCGTCGCGCCGGAACTGGCGCCGGTGGGACTGGTCGCCGGGTTCCTCGGCGGGCTCGTCCCCGACCTCGACATGTACACCGGCCACCGGCGGACCCTCCACTACCCCGTCTACTACTCGGTCCTCTCCGTCCCGGCGCTCGTCGCGGCCGCGGTCGCGCCGTCGGCGCTCACCGTCGCCGTCGCGCTCTTCTTCCTCGGCGCGGCGCTCCACAGCGTCGCCGACATGTACGGCGGCGGCCTGGAGCTCCGCCCGTGGGAGGGGAACTCCGACCGCGCCGTGTACGACCACTACCGCGAGACGTGGGTCGCGCCGCGGCGCGGCGTCCGGTACGACGGGGCCGTCGAGGACCTCGCCCTCTCCGTCGGGCTCTCGGTCCCGCTGCTCGTGCTGGTCGACCCCCCGCTCCGCGCGGTCGTGATCGGGACGCTGGCCGTCGCGGTCGTGTACACCGTGCTCCGCCGGCGGCTCGCCGAGATGGCGGCGGCCGTGATCCCGCTGCTCCCGTCGTCGCTCGACCCGTACCTCCCCGAGCGGTACCGGTGACCCCCCGGCGAACTCCGGGAACCAAGCGCTTACTTTCCCCGCCGCACACGAGTCGATAACAGTCCGCGCCGGCGACCGCCACAGTCCCGGCGCGGAGAATCCACCATGCAACAGTACCTCGACCTCGTCGACGACGCGCTCTCGTCCGGCACGTACAAACCGAACCGAACCGGCGTCGACACCATCGCGACGTTCAGCGGGCAGTACACCGTCGACCTCGCGGAGGGGTTCCCGCTCCTGACCACGAAGAAGATGGACGGCTACCGGTGGAACTCGCTGATCCACGAGGTGTTGTGGTACCTCTCCGGGGAAGAGCACATCCGGAACCTCCGCAAGGAGACGAAGATCTGGGACGCGTGGGCCGACGAGGAGGGGAAGCTGGACACCGCGTACGGTCGGTTCTGGCGCCGTTACCCGGTCCCGGAGGACGACGCCGCGCTCCCGGGCGAGACGTGGCCGGACGACGCGCACCGCTGGGTCACCGTCGAGGAGGACGCCGACGGGACGACGCGACGGACCTTCGACCAGATCCAGTACGTCCTCGACACGCTGGAGGAGAGTCCCCACTCGCGCCGGATGGTCGTGAACGCGTGGCACCCGGCGAACGCCGCCGTCTCCACGCTGCCGCCGTGTCACTACACCTTCGTCGTGAACGTCCAGGACGGCCGGCTCAACCTCCACCTCACGCAGCGCTCGGGCGACATCGCGCTCGGCGTCCCGTTCAACATCGCCGCGTACGCGCTGCTCGCGAACGCCTTAGCCCAGCGGACCGGCTTCGAGGTCGGCGAGTTCGGCCACACCGTCGTCGACGCGCACGTCTACTGCGGCCGCGGCGACCGCGGGAAGTGGTACGCGAACAACCTCCGGTACGTCCAAGAGCGGCTCGCGAACGTCGAGAGCAAGGAGGGGTACCTCGACGTGAAAAGCTGGGTCGAGCGGACCGCGCCGGACGAGCCCAACGGTCAGGAGGGGTACGACCACGTCCCGGGCCTCCTCGAACAGCTCTCGCGGACGCCGCGCGACCGACCGCGGATCGAGATCGCGGACAAGCCCCTCGACGAGCTCGCCTACGAGGACGTCTCGGTGGTCGACTACGACTCCGCGGACGGCATCTCGTTCGCGGTCGCGGAGTGATGGCGGACGCTGACGCGCCCGGGTCGGAGGGCGACGCCGACACGCTCGAATCGGCGCGCGACGCCGACCCAGACGTGGTCCTCGTCGCCGCCGTCGCGGACAACGGCGTGATCGGCGACGGCGGCGGGATGCCGTGGCACTACCCCGCCGACCTCGCGCACTTCAAGCGGCTCACGACCGGCCACCCGGTGATCGTCGGCCGGAAGACGTACGAGCGCATCGCCGAGCGGATCGGCGGGCCGCTCCCCGACCGGACGAACGTCGTGTTGACGACCCGTTCGATCGGCGACGCCGACCTCGCCGACGGCGCGGTCGTCGCGCACGATATCGAGTCTGCGCTCGCGCGAGCGACCGCGGACGCCGCCGAGCGGGGGGTCGACGCCGTCTACGTCATCGGGGGCGCGACCGTCTACGCGGCCTACCTCGACCGCGCCGACCGGATGGTCATCACCGAGATCCCGGAGCGCCCGGACGGCGACACCCGCTTCCCGGAGTGGGACGCCGACGCGTGGGCCGAGCGCGACCGTGAGACCGACGGCGACCTCGCGTTCGTCACCTACGAGCGGCGCGACGCGGAGTGAGGAGCGCCCGGACGTGGCTATCGCTCGCCGTCGGACCGCCGCTCACTCTAAGAACCGCGACTCGGCGTCGCCCGGGGGCATCATACACCGGTCCTTCTTCCCGAACCAGCGGTACCGGTTGTCGGCGACGAAGTCGTACGCGCGGTCCCGGACCGCTCGCGGCACGAACCGGAACGGGGACAGCAGCCGGTATGCCCCGCCGAGCCCGGTCGCGATCCGGATGATCGCCGCCGACTTCACGTAGCTCTCGCCGTCCTCGATCAGGACGACCGAGTCCAGCTCGTCGGTCGCGAGGTCGTGTTCCGCCAGCAGCGACCGCCCCACGTCGGACTGGAGCGAGGCGAACCGGTACTTCCCCTCCGGGTCGCGGGGGAGGACGAACTGTACGAACCCGCTACAGAGGTTACAGACGCCGTCGAAGAGCACGACGGCGGCGTCGTCCGGGATGTCCTCGTCCATTGCCTGGCGGACCTACGCGGCCGCCGCAGTTCAGGATTCCGGTGCGGGCGGCGCTCGCTCCGGCGTCGCGAGGCGATGACGGTGCCGTCGCACGGAAAACTTATACGCGTTCCTCGTCGTCACCAACAAGTTGGACCGCAAGACCATGGCTGGAACCCCTTCCGACTCGACCGCCCGGTCGCGGCTCTCGGCGGCCGTCCGACGCCTCGGGGACGCCGTCGCCGCGCGCGTCTCGGTCGACCGCCGCGCGCTGGCGGCGTTCCGGATCGGGCTCGGAACCCTGTTGATCGTCGACCTGCTCCTCCGCTCGCGCTCGTTCACCGCCTTCTACACCGACGCCGGCGTGCTGCCGCTCCGGGCGTTCGCCTCCGACTACGCGACGAACAACTCGCTCCACGCGCTCTCCGGCGAGCCGTGGGCCGTCGGCCTGCTGTTCGCGCTCGCGGGCGTCCTCGCCCTCTCGCTGGCCGTCGGGTACCGGACGCGGCTCGCGACGATCGCCTCGTGGCTGCTGCTGGTCTCGCTTCACGCCCGCAACCCGATGGTGCTGAACTCGGGCGACACCCTGCTCCGCATGCTGCTGTTCTGGAGCGTCTTCCTCCCGCTCGGCGCGCGCTGGTCGGTCGACGCCGTCAGGCGCGCCGACCGCGAGGCCGGCGGCGACGAGGACTCCCGGTCACTGAGTTCGGGCGGGACCGCCGTGGCGAGCGTCGCCACGATGGCGGTCCTGCTACAGATCCTCGTGATGTACCTGACGAACGCCGTCCACAAATTCGCGAGCGAGCCCTGGATGAGCGGGGAGGCGGTCGCGTACGTCATGCAGGCCGACCAGTTCACCTACCTGCTCGGCGCGTACCTCGCCGAGTTCACCGGCCTCCTGCGCGTGTTCACGGTCCTGTGGGTCGCGCTGCTGTTCGCGTCGCCGCTGTTGCTCCTGTTGACCGGGCTCCCGCGCGCCGGCCTCGCCTCGCTGTTCGTCGGCATGCACCTCGGGATGGCGGTCACGATACGGGTCGGCCTCTTCCCGATAATCGTCGTCGTCGGCTTCATCCCGTTCCTCCAGACGCCCGTCTGGGACGCCCTCGGTCGGGTAGCCGACCGCCTGAACCTGTCGGCGCCGCTCGCGCGCTGGAAGGCCCGCTCCGAGTCGCTCGCGCGGACCGCGCTCTCCGCCGGCCCGTCGCTCCCGCGCCCGGCCGCGTCTGAACGCCTCGATTCCCTCCGTCGCAGCGACCTCGGCGCGGGCCTCGCCCGCGGGCGCGTCCTCTTCACGACGGTCCTGCCGTACGTCTTCCTCGTGTTGATCCTCTTGTCGAGCGCGGCGTCGGTCGGCTACGCCGAGGTGCCGGAGCCCGCCGACGAGGCCTTAGACGCCGCCGAGATGGACCAGTCGTGGCAGATGTTCGCGCCCGACCCGATCCACACGACGCGCTGGTACGTCGCGGCGGGCACGCTCGAAGACGGGAGCGAGCGGGACGTGTTCCGCGACGCCCCGGTCACCTTCGACAGACCGGCGCGCGCCGAGACCACCTATCCGACCTCGCGCTGGCGGAAGTACCTGAAGAACGTCTACGGCGCCGACAACGAGAACCACCGCTCGTACCTCGCGAACTACCTCTGCGGGGAGTGGAACCGCACCCACGAGACGGCCGTGGAGAACGTGACTATCTATCAGGGGTACGAGCGGACGAACCCCTACAACGGGACGGTCGAGGCCGCGAACCGGTTCGAGCTGATCGAGTACGACTGCTCGGGCCCGTTCGTTCAGCGCGACTGAGCCGCGCCGACGGCGGTGTCCGGCCCCGTCCCGACCTCGCGTCCGGCCCGTCCTTACCTCGCGTTCGGTCCGTCCCCACCTCGCACGAGCGTCAGGAGCCGTCGCTCGCGCCGTCCACGGGCTCGACCTCGATGAGTCGCGCTATCTCCTCGGGGAGGCTCTGGTCGTCCGTCGGCGTCTCGACGGTCACCATCCCGAACGGCGCCACGTCCACGACGGCGAGCTCGACCTCCGGGCGGACGCCGGCGTCGGAGAGGTAGCGCAACTCGGCGTCGCCCTGGTGGCGGATCCGGCGGACGACGACGCGGTCGCCCTCGTCGGCGTCGACCAGTCGGACGGTGTCGCCCGCCGTCGGCAGCGAGAGGTCGGCGTCGGGGATGGGGTCGCCGTGCGGGTCGACCGGCGGGTTGCCGAGCGCCTCGGCGATGCGGTCGCTCAGCTTCTCGGAGACGTGGTGTTCGAGCCTGTCGGCCTCGTCGTGGACGTCGACCCAGCTGTAGTCGAGCTGCTCGGTCAGGAACGCCTCCAAGAGCCGGTGGTGCCGGAGGATCTCTAACGCGACGACCTCGCCCTCCTCGGTGAGCGTCACGCCCTTGTACTCCTCGCGGTCGACGAGCCCCCGCTCTTCGAGCTTCTTCACCATCGAGGAGACGGTCGGCGCGGTGACCTCGAGGTAGTCGGCGAGGGCGGAGGTCGACACCCGCTCCCCGGTGTCGCGCTCGATGGCGTAGATCGATTTGATGTAGTCCTCCATGACCGCGCTGATGACGTCCGACGACGCCCGCGGCCCGGAGCCGTCTGCGCCGGCCTCGCGTCCCCCGGCCGTTCCGTTCCCGCTGCCCGCGTCGGCCCCGTCCTCGTCGCCCGTCACGGTCGGTCACCCCCCGTTCCGGCGTCCGCGGCCGCGTCGTCGGTCTCGATGCTCTCCATCTCGGGGACCTCCCGCCCGCCGCGGGCGGACTGGACCTTCCCGACGACCACCGCGCAGACGTAGATCCCCACGGCGACGAGCACGATCACCCCGCCGGCGGTGACGCCGCCGTAGTAGGCGACGCCGATGCCGAGGAGGACCGCGAGCTCCGCTAAGACGACCGAGACGACGAGCGACTCGGTGAAGCTGCGGGACACCTGCGTCGCGCCCGCGACGGGCACGACGAGCATCGCCGCCACGAGGATGACGCCCATGATCTGCATCGCGCCGACGACGACCATCGCCGTCAGCATCACCATCACGCGGTTGTACCAGTTGACGGAGATGCCGGAGACGGCGGCCGCGGTCTCGTCGAAGGTCACGTACAGGAGCTGGTTGCGGGTCACCGCGACCGTGCCGACGATGACGACGAACAGCACGAGCAGGATCCCCGCGCTCTGGGGCGACACCGTCGAGAGGCTCCCGAAGAGGAACTGGTTCACCCCGACCGCGAGCCCGCCCGCGTTGAGGCTGATGAGCGTCGTCCCCAGCGCGAACCCCGTCGAGAGGACGATCGCCATCGAGACGTCGTTGTACGCGTCGGTCGTCTCGGAGATGAGCTCGATGAACAGCGCGGCGATCATCGCCACGACGACCGCGGTGAGGTACGGCGACACCCCGAGGTCGATGACGGCGTTGAGGAAGAGCCCGACCGCGACCCCGGCGAACGCCGTGTGCGCCAGCGCGTCCCCGATCAGCGCGAGCTGGCGGTGGACGAGGAAGGTGCCGATGAGCGGCGCCATCACGCCCACGCAGAGCCCGACGAGCACCGCCCGGTGCATGTACCGGTAGCGCGGGTTCAACATCTCCAGGCCGGAGAGGTAGTACGCCCAGTCCATCAGCCAGTACCACTGCGCCAGCACCCAGCGGAGGGCGGCGAAGAGGGCCTCCCCGACGCCGGCGAGGCCGCCCTGTAACGCGAGCGCCCCCGGCTGCGCGCCCGCGGCGAGGGGCAGCGACTGGTCGACCGCGGCGAGGAGCCACGCGGCGAGCGCGGCGGTCAGCGGGTCGTTCATTCGGCACCCCCGGTGAGGAAGCGCGCCTCGGTCCCGAACGCCCGCGCCAGGGCGTCGCTCTCGACGAACTCCTCGGTCGGGCCGTCGAAGTACACCTCGCGGTTGAGACAGACGACGCGGTCGGCGTGCTCGACGACCGCGCCGAGGTCGTGCTCGATGAGGACCACGGTGATGCCCGCGTCGTTGAGCGCGTCGAGCAGGTCGTAGAACGCGTCGACGGACTCGGCGTCGACGCCGACGGTCGGCTCGTCTAAGACGAGCAGGTCGGCCTCGCCCGCCAGCGCCCGGGCGATGAACACCCGCTGGCGCTGGCCGCCGGAGAGCCGCCCGACGCGCCGGTCGGCGAACGCGCTCATCCCGACGGTCGCGAGCGCGTCGTCGACGACCGCCCAGTCGGCGGCCGTGAGCCGGCCCGAGACGACGTTCGCGGCCCACCGCGCCGTGCGGACGGGGTCGTCGGCCAGCCCGTCGGCGAGCGCGCCGTCGGCCAGCCGGTCGAGCCCGAGGTACGGGAACCGGCCCATCTTCACCACCTCGCGGACGGTGATCGGCATGTCCTGGGCCGCGCTGGCCTGCTGGGCGACGTAGCCGATCCGCTCGCCGTCGTCGAACCGCGCCGCGTCCTCGCCGAACAGCCGGGCCGTCCCCGCGTCGGGCCCGAGCAGCCCGAGCATGAGCCGCATCAGCGTCGACTTACCGGAGCCGTTCGGTCCGACGACGGCCACGTACTCGCCGGACTCGACCGTCAGCGACACGTCCTCGACGACGGGCGTCGCCGTGTAGCCGAACGTGACGCCGGCGAGGTCGATCACCGACTCCGCCGCCCCGGTGGCGTCGGCCTCGGCCGAGCTGTCGGCGCGCTCGGCGACCGCCGCCCGGTCCGCGTCGTCCGCGCTCATACCGGCTCGAAGTTCCGCCACTGTTCGACCCACCCGTCCGTCGGCGCCGCGGCCTCGGGCGTCTCGTTACCTAAGACGATCTCGAACGTCGGCATGTTGATGTTGTACGCGATCTCCTCGTACCCCCAGTCCTCCGCGAGCCACTCCTCGCGGATCCCGGCGTACGGCGTGACCGGGAAGTACGCCTCGACGGCGGTCTCGCGGACGAGCTGCTGGGCCGGGCGCTGCGACTCGAAGACGCCGTTCGCGATGTACCGGATGTCGTTCTCGCGGATCACGCGCGTCGCCTCGCGGATGTCCGCGGGCTTGACGTCGCCGCTCGCCGCGAGGCTCGTGACGAGCGGGCGCATCCGGACGCCGTACCGCACGCCGATGTACTGGAAGGCGTTGTGCGCGGCCAGCTGGACCACGTCGCGGTCCGACCGCTCGAATATCGCCTCGTAGTCGGCGTCGATGCGGTCGAGCACCTCGCTTTTGTACCGGGCCGCGTTCTCGCGGATCGTCTCGGCGTGGTCCGGGACGAGGTCGACGAACCCCTCGGCGATGTTGTCGACCGACCGCTTCGCGCGAAGCGGGTCCAACCAGAAGTGCGGGTCCTTCCCGCGCTGGGCGCCAACTCCCTCCTCGTCGCGGTCGAGCGACGCCGCGAGGTCCACCAGGTCGATGCCCTCGCGGGCGTTTATCAGCGCGGTGTCTGTCCCGTCGGCCTCGACCGTCCGGATGGCGCGGTCGGCCCACGGTTGGAAGTCCTCGCCGACGTGGACGAACGCGTCCGCCTCGACGATCCGCCGCGTGATGCTCGCGTTCGGCTCCCAACCGTGGCCGTGAAGCCCCGTCGGAACGAGGTTCTCGACGGTCAGCGGGGTCCCCTCGGCGACCTTCCGCCCGAAGTCGTAGAAGCTGAAGAAGGAGGCGACGGCGACCGGCCCGCCGTCGTCGCCCTCGGCGCGCCCCAACCCGACCGGCGCGCTCGGGAGCGCCGTACACCCGGCCGCCCCGGCCAGGGCCGTCGCGCCGCCGATGCGAAGCGCGTCGCGTCGCGTCACCGACCGTCCGCCGTCCGCGTCGGATATCATATCACTAACCACATCCAATTGTTAGACTCGTCTAATCCTAGCTTTCTGCGTATATATACCCCTTTCGGTGACGATGACGGGCGTCAGCGTACCGGAGTGTCGGCGGAGCGGTCGGCGCGCGACGCTCCGCGCCGTTTCACCCCGAGTCAGCCGTCGAGGAACGTCGTGCCGCGTCCGATCCGGGTCTGGTACGCGCGCGCTTCGACCCCAGCGCCGGCGAAGGCGTCAAGCATCGCGGCCGCGACGTCGCGGCGGTCGCGCTCGCGGCAGGCGGCGATCACGGCGGGGCCGGCGCCGCTGACCGTGACGCCGGTCGCGCCGGCGTCGAAGGCGCGCTCGCGGACATCGTCGTACCCGGTGATAAGGCGGGCGCGTTCGGGCGTGACCACGGGGTCGCTCATGCCGGCCCCGACGAGGGCCGGGTCCGAGCGGCACATGCCGATCGCGAGCGTCGCCGCGTTGCCGACGGTCGCCACGAGGTCCTCCATCGAGGCGCTCTCGGGGACCACCCGGCGCGCGTCGCGGGTCGAGACCGCCACGTCGGGGAGACAGACGACGAGGGGGATCGCCGCGTCCACCGAACTGGTCCCCTCGGCGGTCGTCACGGTGAACCCGCCGAGGATCGAGGGGGCGACGTTGTCCGCGTGCGCGACCCCGGAGACGACCGCCTCGCCCTCCGCCGCGATCGGGACGAGCTCCTTCCGGGAGAGTCCACGGTCGTACAGCCGGTTGAGCGCCACCGCCGCGCCGGCGGCGCTCGCGGCCGAGGAGCCGAGCCCCGAGGCCGGGCGCACGCCCTTGTCGATGTGGATCCGCGCGGGCGCGTCGAGCGCCTCGACGACCGCGCCGACGGTGTTCTTCTCCGGGTCCTCCGGGATGTACTGCGCGCCGACGCCCGTGACCTCGATCGTCGTCTCGGCCGCCTTCTCGACCGTGACGACGTCCGCCGGCCGCGAGAGGGCCGCCCCGAACACGTCGAAGCCGCTCCCGAGGTTCGCGCTCGTCGCGGGGGCCCGTACCGTTACCATGGCGGGGAGTGTCCCCCGCGGGGCAAAAAGGAGCGGGATCGAACAGATAGCGAGACGGGGACCGAATCGGTCGCTGTCGGGCGGAGAGAGACGGGAGAAGGCGGCGTCGCGGGCGGTTCGAGCGGGCGGGGCGGTCGGCGGTCGGTCCGCGGCGTTACCGGGCCATCGTCCACAGCAGCGCGCCGACGAGGACGAGCGGGACGCCGAGGAGGATGAACGTCGGCGGCATCGTCGTGTACGGCGCCATCAGGAAGACGACCCCGAAGACGGCCAGGATCGACGCGATGACCTTCTGTGACTTCAGCGGCGCAGCCCCCAGGAGCGACACGAGGAGCCCGAACAGGATGATGTGCCCGAGGTGGTAGTCGAGCAGGAACGTGTCGATGACCAGCGGCGAGAGCATTCTTGGCCGAAGGTCCGAGCGATTCGCGCATTAAAGTTCCGTTTCTCGTGGCCGGGGCGCCCGCGGCGTGCCGATAGTATAAGGGTCGCCGGTGCCACCGGAGACCGTGCGACTCGTTCAGGTCATGATTCCGGCGGGCAAGCGGGCGGCGGTCGTCCGCGCGCTCGACGACGAGGGGGTCGACTACGTCGTCACCGACGAGACGAGCGGCCGGGAGTACACCGCGGTCGCGACGTTCCCGCTGCCGACGGCCGCCGTCGAACCCGTCCTCGACCGGCTGCGGGAGGCGGGGATCGACGAGAGCACCTACACCGTCATCGTCGCGGCCGAGACGGTCATCTCGCGGCGGTTCGAGGCGCTCGAAGAGCAGTACGAGGAAGACGCCGACCACGGCGGCGACCGGATCTCGCGCGAAGAGCTCCAGGCGAAGGCGGACGACCTCGCGTCCGGGCTGGGAACCTACGTGCTGATGACCGTCATCTCGGCGGTGATCGCCACGGCGGGGCTGCTCCTCGACTCCCCCGCGACCGTGGTCGGATCGATGGTGATCGCGCCGCTCATCGGGCCGGCGATGTCGGCCGCGATCGGCACGGTCGTCGACGACGAGGCGCTGTTCCGGCGGGGCGTGCGGATGCAGGTACTCGGCGTCGCGGTCGCGGTCCTCGCGGCGACATTGTTCGCGCTCGCGCTGCGCTCGCTCGCCTTAGTGCCGCCCGGACTCGACCCGCTGGAGCTCGCGGAGGTGTCCGAGCGGCTCGCGCCGAACGTCCTCGTGTTGGTCGTCGCGGTCGGCGCCGGGGTCGCGGGCATCGTCTCGCTGATGACCGGCGTCTCGGCGACGCTCGTCGGCGTGATGATCGCGGTGGCGCTCATCCCGCCCGCGGCTGCCGTCGGGATCGGGATCGCCTTCCGGATCCCGCGGCTCGTCCTCGGGGCGGGGATCATCGTCGCGGTGAACGTCCTCTCGATCAACCTCTCCGCGCTCGTGGTGCTGTGGTACGAGGGCTACCGGCCGCAGCGGTGGTTCCGCGAGGACGACGCGCGCGCCGCGTTCCTCAAGCGCGCCGCGGTGCTGGCGGCCGCGATCGCGCTGCTCTCGGTGTTCCTCGGCGGCGTCACCTACGACTCGTACGTCGCCTCGACCACGGAGGCGGACATCCGGGCCGCCGCGAGCGACGAGCTGACCGCGATCGATTCGGAGTTCGAACTCCTCGAACTGACGGTCGAGCGCAGCGGCACCGTCCCGCCGCTCGAAACCGATCGGGTGGTGGTCACCGTGGGCGTCCCGCCCGGCAGCGCCGCCGCGGGGACGGCACCGGCGCTCGACGACCGGATCGAGTCCGTCCTCGGCCGCGAGGTCGGCGTCGAGGTCCGCACGGTGACCGTCGAGCGGGCCTGAGCCGTCCCGCCGAGTCCGCGCCGGAATTTCGTCGACGTGAGCCGAAGAGGAACTACTTTTTACGGGGGTACCGTGGGAGTCGGCAGTGACGGACGCAACCGAACCCGACGACGATTCCATGCGGGAGGTCGTCGAGCGGTCCCGGAGCGGCGCGCCCGCGGTCGGCGAGGCCGTCAGGGACCGGTTCTCCTCCGACGAGGTGTTCCAGCGGATCATCGCGGCCGCGGACGAGGAGGTGACCTCGGGGAGCCGCGAGCTCTTCTTCAGCGGCCTCGCCGCCGGGCTGGCGATCACGATCACGTTCATGCTGTACGCGTCGCTGACGGCGGCGACCGACTCGCACCCGATCTTGAGCGTGCTGCTGTACCCGCTCGGGTTCATCTACATCATCATCGGCGGCTACCAGCTGTACACCGAGAACACGCTACCGCCGGTGGCGCTCACGCTCGAACGGCTCGCGAGCGTTCCGACCCTGCTGCGCCACTGGTCGATCGTCTTAGCGGGCAACTTCGTCGGCGGCGCGATCGGGGCGCTCGTCCTCTCGTACGGCGGCGTCTTCACGGGCGAGACCGTCGACGCGGCGCGGTACATCTCGCAGGGCGGGTTCACGGTCGAGTTCGTCCCGCTGTTCTTCAAGGCCGCGATGGCCGGGCTCATCGTCGCCGGCGTCGTCTGGGTCGGCTTCGCCTCCACCGACTCCGTGAGCCGGATGCTCGTCGTCTACCTCGCGTTCCTCGCGATCCCGCTCGGCGACCTCTTCCACGTGGTCGTCTCCTTCACCGAAGTCCTCTTCCTGTTCTTCGAGGACGGCATCCCGCTGTACGGCGCCGAGATCAGCCTCTACACCGGTATCGTCGGCTTCGTGATCCCCGTGCTGCTCGGGAACACGATCGGCGGGGTCGTGCTGGTCACGCTCGTCAACTACTTCCAGACCAGCGAGGAGCGCCTCGAAGAGGCGCGCTTCGAAGGCGTGAGCCGACGCCTCACCGTCCCCGAGTGGGTGTTCGGCCGGGCGGCGGGGCGGTCGTACGTCCCCATCCTAGACGCCACCGAGGCGACGCTGTTCGCGGGCGAGGGGTACCGGATCATGGTGCCGATCACGAACCCCCGGACCGACAGTCCGATCGTCGAGCTGGCGGCGCGGCTCGCGAGCAGCCACGAAGAGGGCGTGGTGCACATCGTCCACGTCGTCCAGGCGCCCGAGCGCATGTCGCTGTCCTCCGGCGACGCCGGGCGTCGCATCGCGGACGTCTCCGCCGAGGGGATGGGGAACCTCCGGTCGACCGCGGCCGACTACGACGTGGACGTGTCGACCTCGACGGTCGTCTCGCACCGCTCGTTCGAGGAGATGTTCAACATGGCGCGCCGGACCCGCCCCGACGCCGTGCTGATGGGCTGGGGCGACGACCAGCTGTGGAGCGCCGCCCGCGCCGAGCGGCCGATCGACGAGCTCACCAACCAGCTCCCCTGTGACTTCCTCATTCTCAACGAGCACGAGCTGGACACCTCGCGGATCCTCATCCCGACCTCCGGGGGGCCCGACTCGGCGCTCAGCGCCGAGGTGGCGCGGGTGCTCGCCGAGACGACCGACGCCGAGGTGACGCTGCTCCACGTCGTCGACGACCCGGGCGACAGGGCGCGCGGCGAGGCGTTCCTCGCGTCGTGGGCCGACGAACACGGGCTCGGCGACGCCGATCTCGTCGTCGACGACGGCGGCGACGTGGAGGACGGGATCTGCCGGGCCGCCGCCGACAAGACGCTCGTCATCATCGGCGCCACGGAGAAGGGCCTGCTCTCGCGGCTCGTCTCGAACTCCCTCCACCTCGACGTGATCCACGAAGTCGATGCCTCCGTGCTGCTCACCGAGCGGCCGAGCAGCCGGTCGCTGCGCGAGCGCCTGTTCGGCTCCGGTCGCCGGGCCACCGACCTGTCGCGCGGCGTCGAGCGCGACCCGGAGCGGTCTGAAGGGACCGACGTGCGGTCGATCGAGGACCACGAGGCGGACGCCGGTGACGACGCGGACGCGACCCCGGAAGACGACGCGGACGGCGCCCTCGCCGACGCCGACGGGGCGTCCGCCGACGCCGACGCGGCGTCCGACGCCGACGACGGGGCGCCCGCAGACGACGACGGCCCGGAGGACGAGCAGCCGCACCTCGACGACACGTTCGTGGCGGACCACGACGAGGCGGACGAGGAGGCCGCGGAGGAGGCGGACGCCGAGCGCGACGACGACCGATAGGCAAAACGGCTCTTTGTGTTATCTGCGGCTTATACGTCGTCCGGACGCGAACGGTCGCGTATGAACAGGCGACTGACGGCACTCATCGGCATCGCGGCGCTCGTCGCGCTGGCCGGCTGTACGGGGTTCGCGGGCACCGCCACCCCGACCGGCGGCGACGACGCGCAACTGGAGCGGAGCATCGAAGTGACGGCCACCGGCGAGGCGGCGTCGGCCCCGGACCGAGCCACCCTCCGGGTCGCGGTCACCGCGACCGGCGGCGACGCCGAGGCGGTCCGCGACGAGCTGGCCGCCGGCGAGGCGGACCTCCGCGCGGCCCTGACCGACTGGGGGCTCGACGAGGAGGCGATCCGCACGGAGCGGTACGACGTGCGCGAGAGCTACGAGACCCGGGACGACCCGAACCGGACGCGCTACGAGGGCGTCCACCAGTACGCGATCGAAGTCGGCGACGTCGACGCCGTCGGCGAGGTCATCGACGTCGCCATCGACGCCGGCGCCGACCAGGTCCAGCGGATCCGGTTCGGCCTGAGCGAGGAGCGCGAGCGCGAGCTCCGCGAGGAGGCGATCACGGCGGCGATGGAGAACGCCGACGACGACGCGGCCGTCCTCGCGAACGCGAGCGACCTCGAAGTGGTCGGCGTGTACGACGTCTCCACGGCGCAGTCCGGCTCGACGCCGTTCGTCGCGGAGCGCTACGCGGCCGCCGGCGGCGACGCCGGGGGCGCGTCCACGAGCGTCCAGACCGGCGACGTGACCGTGCGCGTCTCGGTGAACGTCGTCTACGAGGCCGTCCCGGCCTGACCGGCGGCGACCGCTCTTTTCCCGTCCGACCGCGGCTCGGTTACTCCCCGTCGCGCGTGGGGAGGTCGGGCTCGAAGCCGACCGCCTCGACGGCCATGTCGAGGACGGCCTCGACGTTCTCCTCTTCCGTGACGCTCATCGTCGCGTCGACGGACTCCGCCTTCACCGCCTCGAAGCGGTCGTGCTTGTTCGCGACGGTGAGCAGCGGCACGTCGGCGCCGAACAGCTCCCGGACCTCCTCGCGCAGCTCGAGCTGGACGTCGAGCGGGTAGCCGCAGTCGCCGGAGGGGTCGATGACGAAGACGACGGCGTCGGCGAGGTGTTCGAGGGCGCTCACCGCCTGCCGCTCGATGTCGTTGCGCTCGTCTTCGGGGCGGTCCAGGAGCCCGGGCGTGTCGACGATCTGGTACCGGACGTGGTTCCGGTCGAAGTGGCCGATCTGGACGCCCTTCGTGGTGAACGGGTACTCCGCGATCTGGTTCGACGCGCGGGTGACGCGGTTGACGAACGAGGACTTCCCGACGTTCGGGTAGCCGGCGACGACGATGGCGGGCTCGTCGGGCCTGACGTCCGGGAGGACCTTCAGCTGGTCCCGCGAGTCGCCGATGTAGCGCAGGTCGTCTTCGATCTGGTCCATCACGTCGGCCATGCGCGCGAACGCCTGCTTCCGGTGTTTCCGCGCGGTGTCGACGTCGGAGTTCCGGATCTTCGTCGTGTACTCGTCGCGGAGGTCCTCGATCTGGCGGCTGGCCCACATCACCTGCGAGAGCGCCTGGCGGAGGCGGTCCACGTCGACGATGGCGTCGGCGAGCTCGTAGTAGAACGGGTCGACGTCGAAGCCGAAGTCGGGCCACGAGGTGACGACGTTCTCTAAGTTGTCGGAGAGCACGTTGCCGGCGGTCCGTAGCATCGACTCCTGCGCCTCGTGGCCGCGCTTCGCGCGCCCGGCCCGCGACGCCCGCGAGAACGCCTTGTCGACGAGTTCCTCCGCGCGCGGAGTCGTCGGGAGGCCCTCAAATATCATTGTTACCCGCGTTTCACCGCCGACGCGTATAAGAGCGTCCGTTCGCGGACCGCCGCGACACGGCGGCACACGGGCGGACGCGGGGCCTGTGGACAGCGGGAGCGGCCGGCGCCGAGGGACCGCGTCTGCGATGAACGATCGTTATCTTTGACGCTCATATTTCGAGACATACTTATGCTTCAGAGAAATACAACCGCTCATGGCACGCTCGTTCACGCCGACGTCGTACGAGGACCTCGACCCGGACCGCCGCCCGAGCCTGGCGGCGGCGCTGGTCCCGGTCCTCGCCGTCGTGGCGTTCCTCGGAATCGGCTCGGCCGTCCTCGGCCTCGACCCGCACCCGCCGCTCATCTGGAGTATCGCCTTCGTCGGCGCCTTCGGCCTCTGGCTCGGCTACGACTGGGACGACCTGTTCGACGGTATCGCCAACGGTCTCCTTATGGGCCTCCAGGCGATCCTCATCATCTTCACCATCTACGGGCTGATCGCCACGTGGGTCAGCGCCGGCACGATCCCCAGCATGATGTACTACGGGCTGGAGGTCCTCTCGCCGACGACGTTCCTCCCGGCGGCCGCGGTCCTCGCGGCCATCGTCGCGTTCGCGATCGGCTCCTCGTGGACCACCGTCGGGACGCTCGGCGTCGCATTCGTCGGCATCGGGGCGGGGCTCGGCGTCCCCGCACCGATGACGGTCGGCGCCGTCCTCTCGGGCGCGTACGCCGGCGACAAGCAGTCGCCGCTCTCCGACACGACGAACCTCGCCGCCGGCGTCACCAACACCGACCTGTACGCGCACATCCGCCGGATGCGGATCGGGACCGCGATCGCCTTCGGCCTCGCGGTCCTCGGCTTCGCGGCGCTCGGCCTCCGCACGAGCGGCGACATTCCCGCCGGCGAAATCGCGGCGATCCAGGGCGGTCTCACCGAGACGTACGCGATCACCGTCGTCGCCTTCGTCCCGCTCGTCGTCACGTTCGGGCTGGCGCTGCGCGGCTACGCCGCGCTGCCGACCCTCGTCGCCGGCGTCTTCGCCGGCGCGTTCACGACGATCCTGCTTCAGGGAGCGGGCTTCGTCGCCGCCTGGGAGACGTTCATGTACGGCACCGCGCCGGAGTCGGCCTCGGCGACGGTGAACGACCTCCTCGCGACCGGTGGGCTCACCGGCTCCGCGTGGACGATCACGGTCGTCGTCGCCGCGCTGTCGCTCGGCGGCATCCTGGAACGCACCGGCGTCCTCGCGGTGATCGCCCACGCGTTCACCTCGTCGGTGCGGAGTCCGGGCGCGCTCGTCGCCGGGACCGGCGTCTCGGCCATCGTCATCAACGCCCTCACGGCCCAGCAGTACATGAGCATCGTCCTGCCGGGCGTCACGCTCCGGAACACCTACGACGAGTTCGGCCTCGACACCGACCAGCTCTCCCGCGCGGTCGAGGCGGCCGGGACGCCGACCGGCGCGCTGATGCCGTGGCACGCCGGGGCCGTCTTCATGGCGAGCGCCACGGGCGTCCCGACCATAGAGTACGCGCCGTACTACCTGTTCGCGTTCCTCTCGCCGTTCGTGCTGCTCGTCATGGCCGGGACCGGCCTCACGATCGACGTGAATCCGGTTCGGGCTGACGCCGACGGGGCGGGCGAGAGCGCCGCGGCGACCGGGGGCGACGACTGAGAGTCGCGCGGTCGCGGAACAGGGGATCGTAACCGGATCCGTTTTGTCCCGGGGGCAACCGACTCGACACATGTCAGATCGGTGGCTGTACGCGTGGGGACTCGCCTCCGTCGCGTTCGGGGGCGCCTCGCTCGTCGTCCCGCTGTACGTCGTCGACCTCGGCGGCGGGCCGTTCGTCCTCGGCGTCCTTGCGGCCGTCGCCGCCGTCGTCGGCGTCCCGGGGGCGCTGTGGTTCGGGCGCGTCGCCGACCGCACCGGCCGCCGCCGCGGGCTCGTCCTCGTCGCGCTCGTCGGCGCGACGCTCGCCGTCGCGGTCGTCCCGCTCACGGAGCGGATCGCCGCCGTGATCGCGGCCAACGCCGTCGTCTGGTTCGCCTTCGCGGCCGCGACGCCCGTGGTGACGCTGCTCGTCGTCGCCGACGCCCCCGAGTCGGCCTGGAGCGACCGAATCGCCGATCTCAACCGGTACCAGGGGATCGGCTGGGCGCTCGGGCTGCTCCTCGGGACCGCGTGGACGGTCGGCGGGGCCGCCGTCGCCTCCCCGGCCGCCGCCACCCGAACGCTGTTCGCGCCGCTCGCGGCCGCCGCCGGGCTCTCCTGTGTCGCCGCCGCGCGGTCGCTCCCCGCGGACCCGCCGCGGGCGGGGGCCGAGGGCCCGGTCGACCTGCCCTCGGGGAGCCGCGTGCGTCGCGCGCTCCGCCGCGCCGACCGGTTCGCCGTCCGCGGCGCGACGCTGCCCGGGGCGCTCGCGCGGACCGATTTCCGGGGGCTCGACCCCCGCCGCGTCGCCGCGCGCTTCACCCCCGCGCTCGCCGCGTACTTCCTCGCCGCGCTCCTGTTCCTCACCGGCTTCTCGGCGTTCTTCGCGCCCCTGCCGGCGTTCCTCACCGAGACCGGGTTCGGCTCCGGCGGGACGTTCGCGCTGTACCTGGTGAACAGCGTCGCCGCCGCGGTCGCGTTCGGCGCCGCCGGGCGGCTCGCGGCCGACGGGAACGCCGTGCGGCTCCAGGTGGGCGGGCTGGTCGCCCGGGGGGTCCTGCTCCCGCTGGTCGCGGTCGCCGGCGCGGCGCTCGGCGCCAGCGCGCTCGGCTTCGTCGCGGTCGGGGTCGCGTTCGCCGCCGTCGGGCTCACCTGGGCGGTGATCGCGGTCACCGCCGGCGTCATCGTCACGCGCCTCGCGCCGGCGGCGATCCGCGGCGAGGCGCTCGGCGCGTACGCGGCGCTCGGCGCGCTGGCGGGCGGGATCGGGAGCGTCCTCGGCGGCTGGCTCGCCGCGATGGGGTACGGGCTCGCGTTCGCGGCGGCCGGCGCGCTCGTGCTCGCCGGCGCGGCGGTCGCGCTCGCCGTCGGCCGTCGGGTGGACGGCGGCGGCCCGGGTGCGACGCGGTGACGCGCGTCCGATCGGCCCCGCGTTCGACACGTTTACGCGGCCGCCGCGCCGTCCGTCTCACATGAGCCTGGAGGTCGCCGTCGCCGCCCCGTTCAAGACCCGGGCCCAGGACCGGCTCGGGGAGGGGGAGTTCGTCGTCGCGCTGTCCTTGGAGCGGGAGTGGTTCTCCCCCGACCAGGCGAAGCGGCTCGTCGACGTCGCCGTCGGGCGCGGGCTGTTAGCCTCCGAGGACGGCGACCTCGTCCCGCAGTTCGACCCGGCGGAGGTGACGGTCCCGGAGGGGTTCGTCCCCGACGAGTCGGTCCTCCGCGAGCAGTCCACCTTCGAGAGCGCGCTCGACGCCATCGTCGCCGCCGGCGTCGAGAAGCAGCGCGCGGTCGCCGCGATCAACGAGCGCCAGCGGGCGCTCGCGGTCACCATCGAGGCCGCCGCCGTCCTGTACGCCCGCGAGCAGGGCGCCGCGGTCGACCGGCTCGCGGCCGACGTGCGCGAGGAGCTCGCCGCCGACGCGGGCGACGACGGGACCGGGGAGCCGACCGACGCCGACGACCCGGAGGTCGCGTGAGATGGTCGTCGACCGCCTCGACGACGGCGTCCGGATCGCGCAGCTGCTCGCCTCCGAGGTGACCGGCAACGAGAGCGGGCTCCGCGGGCTGACGGTCGCCGACGCCGACCGCGACGTCGAGCCGACGGCGGACGGCGCGCTGGCGTACCGGATCGCCCGCGAGGCCGGCGACCCCGTCGCCGAGGTGTACGTCCAGCCGGACCGCGCGCGGATCGAGGCGCTCGCGGCCCCGGACGCGGTCGCCGACGCCGCGGCGGCGGCGGGCCTCCGTGTCCGACCGAAGGCGGTCCGCCCGCCGCGGACGCTGGTGTTCGTCGAGGACGGCGCGGCGGTGAAGCGGGCGCTCGCGGTCCTCGAAGCGCTTCGCACGGGGTCCGACGCCGAGTGACCGGCGCCGGGTGAGAAGCCGTCGTTGACGGGCGGGAGAGCCCGTCTCGGGTGGTCGTTACTCGGGCTGTCCGCCGTCGCCGACCGCGACGTTCGGGCCGGGCGCGGCGCCGGGGTCGGCCCCCTCGCCGGAGACGTCGAACTCGCGGACGAGCGCGCCGAGCCGCTCGGCCTGCTCCGCGAGCGACCCCGCCTCGCTCGTCGCCTCGCTCATCGCGTTCAGCTGCTCGTCCGCGGCCTCGGCGACCGCGTCGGCCTCGTCGGCCGTCGACTGGCTGATGTCGGCGACCTCCTCGGCCATCGAGACGGTCTCCTCCGTGCTGGCGGCCTGGTCGTCGGTCGCGCGGCTGATCTCGCGGATCCCCTCGCCGGCCTCCGCGGCGTTGTCCGACACCCGCGCGAACGCGTCCGCGGCGTCGTCGACGGCGTCGGCGCCGGCGGCGATGTTCTCCTCGGCGCTCCGGACCGCCTCGACGGTCCCCTCGGTCTGCGACTGCGTGGCGCCGATCAGCTCCTCGATCTCCGTGGCCGCGTCCTGGGTCTCCTCGGCGAGCTGTTTCACCTCGTCGGCGACGACCGCGAAGCCGTCGCTCCCGCCGCCGCCCCCGCCGGCGCGGGCCGCCTCGATGTTCGCGTTCAGGGCGAGCAGGTTCGTCTGCTCGGCGATGTCACCGATGAGGTCGACGATCTCGCCGATGTCCTCCATCCGCTCGTCGAGCTGCTGGACGGTGTCGGCCGCGTTGTCAAGCGCCTCGCGGGACTCCTCGACGCGCTCGATGGCGGCCTCGGCGGTCTCCTCGCCGTCGTCGGCGATGTCGGCGGTCTGCTCGGCGACGTCCACGACGGTCTCGGTCGAGGAGGCGACCTCCTCGATCGTCGCCGAGAGGTCGTTCATCTCGTCGGACACCTGCCGGAGCATCTCGCGCTGCTCGTCGGCGCCCTCGGCGATCTCCGAGACCGACTGGCTGACGACCTCGCTGCGGTCGGCCGCGGTCTCGACGCCGTCGACCGTGTTCGCGCTCGCGGTCGAGACCTCCTGGGCGAACGAGCGGACCTCGCCCATCGCGTCGTCGATGTCGTCCATCATGCCGTTGAACGCCTCGCCGATCTGGGCCATCGCCTCGCTCTCGCTCTCCGCGTCGAGCCGGACGGTCAGGTCGCCGTCGGCCGCCCGGTCCATCGCGGCGCTGTACGCGTCGGCCTTCGTCTCCAGGTGGCTGTTCAGGCGCTCGACCTCCTCGCGGCGCTCCTCGACCTCGGCCTTCGCGGCCTCGACGTCCTGGATCTCGGACTGCTTCTGTTCCGCCAGTTCGAGCTGCTGTTGGGCCGCCTCGCGCGACTTCTCGATCGAGTACCAGTTGACCATCAGCGCGCCGGAGAGCCCGAGGACGAAGATCGCGTGAATGACGCCCCAGATGATCGGGTTCTCGACCGCTGCGGCGTGGTTGTAGACGAGGCTCGAATCGATGAGGCTGAACGCGCCGTGGCCGATCGCCACGTAGCCGACGCCGACGGCGAACGGGAGCCAGTCCTCGTACAGCGCGAGCACGCCGATGAACACGAAGAAGCTGAAGTGCGCCTCGATGTACCCGCCAGACAGCTTCACCATCGCCATCGAGACGGTCATCAGGCTGAACGCCGTGAGCACCGTCCGCTGGCGGCGGCCGAGCCCCGACCAGGCCGCGAGCCCGGCGGTGCCGACGATGACGGCGACGAACCCGCCGAGCATCCACAGCGGCGTCGCCGGGATCTGCGCCCCGGTGAACGACTCTGTCCCCTCGTAGAGCCCGAGCGCGATCAGGAACGGCACTTGGACCAGCGTCGCGATCAGGATGTTGCGATGCCGCGGCGCCCACATCTCCGTCGGCATCGAGGTGCCGTCCGGAATGTACCGGAGCACCTCGCGCACCTTCTCCGTCAGCCCGCCCGATCCCCCCGCGTCGACCCCCGTCGCAGTCTCTGCCATAACCGTTGGTTGTCGTATATCATAAAAGGACATCGCCTCCAACTATTATCGCTGATATCGTCGTTTAGGCTCTGAGAAGCCGGAAAATAAGCCGAAGCGTGATATCGAGTTGACACCAGCTACCGGCCGCCCTTGCTCCTTCTTCGGCGATAGTCGAACGTGTTCGCGGACGGGGCGGCATCCCCCCGGTCTGCTCGTCGCCCTCGGTCGGGCGACGCCGTCGGCGGCGCGGCCGACGGTTTTTATATCGGTCCGGTCCGCCGTACGCCCGTGACGCTCGATCCGATCCACGTCGAGAACATCGCCCAGCTCGCGTACGGCATCGGCGGCGACGTGGACGCGACGGACCACGACGACCTCGCGGAGCGCGTGTGGCGCGAGTGGCTCCCGGAGCTCCGCGCCGACGGCCGGGTCGTCGTCGAGGCGCTCGGCGACCACGAGCGCCGGCGCGCCGCCATCGACGACGTGGCGCTCGCGGCGCGCCCGTTCGAGACGGTCCACGGCCTCGACTCGGGGACGATCAACCCCACGACGTTCAAGAACGGGCTCGTCGTCGACGTGGCGCACGCGGCGATGGCGAGTTCGCCGACGGACCTGGACCTCCACCGCGACCGGACCATCGTCGCCACCGTCCACGCCGGCGACTCGACCGCCGGCTTCGACAGCGAGTGGACCCGTCGCGACGAGGGGCACACGCGCCAGCGGGTGTTCCACGTCCCGCGGGTGAACCGCTACGCGGAGCGGGTCGTCCACGCGCTGGCCCTGTACCTCGCCGAGGGGACCCACGCGCTCGACCACGCCGACGAGGTCGACGAGCTCCTCGTCCTCGACGGCCCCGTCTACCCGAAGGAGCTGTTCACCTGGGCCGACCGCGACCCGGAGCTGGGCGCGCTCGCCCGCGAGGCGAAGCCCCGCGCGGTGGTCGAGAAGTACGTCCGCCTCGTCGAGCGGTTCGTCGAGCGCGACGTGCCGCTGGCCGGCTTCGTCAAGAACCCCGCGAGCGGCACCGCGGTCCGGGCGCTCGCGAGCGCCGGCGTGGAGTCCCCGTGGCCCGACGACACCGCGCTGTTCACCCGCCTGCTGGAGCGGCGCGAGCCGGACGCGGCCGGCGTCGGGGGCGGCGACGACGCCGGCGGTCCCGACGCTGATCGCGGCGCCCGCCTCGACGACGACCTCACCTTCACCACGTGGTTCCGCAGCCGCGGCGGCGCGGACGCGCCGATGGCCGCCGACGGCGACGCGCTCGGCGTCGAGCGCGAGCTCGACCCGGCGCTGTACGAGCCGACGTTCATGGTCGTCTACGACCCCCGGACCGACGTGACCTACAAGCTGGAGGCGCCGTACGCGTTCACGCGCGACGCGGCCACCCGCGAGCGGCTCACCCGGCAGGTGATCGCGGAGGTGGCGGCGACGCGCGGCCCCCCGGAGCCGGTCGCGAAGGCCGACGAGCTGGCCCGGATCTCGGCCACCGAGAAGGCGGCGCTCCGCCGGAAGTTCGAGGAGCGGCTCGGCAGCGACCAGCAGGCGACCTACGACGACCTGCGCTGGGGGAAGGACGGGTACTGACCCGCCGGCCCGGCTCCCGCGCGGTCCGGGGTTTTTACCGGTGCGACGCGACGCGAGCGTATGACCGGGCTGACGGCGCTGCCGAGGTGGGCGACGGAACTGGTGTCGGCGTACGACCGCGTGCTCTCGGAGCTGTTCTGGTTCCTCGCCGCGCTCGCGGTCGTCTACGCCCTCGGACAGGTCGTCGTCGTGCCGTTCGTCGTCCGCGTCGTGCGGGCGCGGAACCGCAACAACCCGACGATCGAGACGGCGGTCAGGACGTACGTCCGGGTGGCGCTGATCGGGTTCGCAACGCTGACGGGCGTGATCGCGGCCGGCTACGGGAGCGTCCTCACCGACTCGGCGATCGTCATCGCGGCGATCACCTTCGTCTTCGGCATCGCCGGCCAGCAGGTGTTCGGGTCGCTGATAAGCGGGATCTTCCTCGTGGCCGACCCCGACTTCAACGTCGGCGACTGGATCGCGTGGCCCGGCGGGGAGGGGACCGTCGAGGCCGTCGACTTCCGCGTGACGCGGGTCCGGACCCCGGACAACGAGACGATATCGGTACCGAACACGGAGCTCACGAGCAACGCGCTCACCCGCCCCTACGGCCGGGACACCTACCGGATCACGGAGGCGGTGTACGTCGCCTACGACGAGGACGTCGAGCGGGCGCTCATGGCGCTCCGCTCCGTCGCGACGGACACGGAGGCGGTCCTCGACGAGCCGGCGCCGAACGCGCGCGTCCTCGACCCCGGCGAGAACGCGGTCACGGTCCAGGCCGAGCTGTGGGTCGACGACCCCGGGGACAGGGACGTGGCGACCCTCCGGTCCGACTTCCGCCGCGAAGTGAAGCGCCGGTTCGACGAGGAGGAGATCGCGATCGCGCCCCCGTCGGCGCAGTCGCTCTCGGGCGAACTCGCCGTCACCGAGCGCTCGACCGACGAATGACCCGCGCCGGGGGCAACCGAGATCCGCGCCGCTCCGGCCCTCAGAGCGCCTGCGCGAGCAGCACCACGTAGATCGCGGCGTTGTACACGCCGTGTGCCAGCCCCGGGACCACGACGTTGTCCGTCCACTCGTAGAGCGCGCCGAGGACGGACCCGAGCACGACGACGACGCCCACGTACGCCCACCGCTCGGCCGGGGTGCCGGAGACCGAGGGGAGGTGGATCAGGCCGAACGCGAGGCTCGCGATGAGCACCGCGGGGACCGCGTCGAACGCGCGCCGGACGCCCCCTTGGACGACGCCGCGGAACAGCAGCTCCTCGACCGGTCCGACCACCGCGAGCGACACCGCGATCATCGCGAGGTAGTAGGTGACCGGGTCGCCCGCGGGGACGACCGCTTGGTTCTGTCCGGTCGAGAGCCCGACCTGATCGAGCGCGAACAGCGCGCCGTACTGGAACGCGAAGAGGACGGCTCCGCCGCCGACGACGATCGCCGCCTGTCGCGCGTCGGGCCGGGACGCGCGGGCGAGCTCCCACTCGCCCGTGATCGCGAGGTACCCGGCGACCGCGACCGCGAACCCGCCGAACTGGAGCACCGTCCGGAGCAGTTGGTAGCCGGTCGACCCCTCCGCGACCAGCCCGATCGAGACCGCCAGGTCCGCCGCCGGGACGGTGATCGCGCTCGCGACGAGGAGCGCGAACACGATCGCGAACAGCGCGCTCGCGACTCGGAGCACTCGCTCGGCGATCTCCGAGCCCGGTGCGTCGTCGCTCATTGGAGGGCGTACGAGACCCCGAGGCTTAGACGCACCGGATGGCGATCGGCGGTCGCCGCGCGTCCGGTCCGGGACGGGCGCGCGGCTCACTCGATCCGCAGTTCGCGCTTCTCGTCGACCGCCTCGGCCTCCGCGAAGTCGCCGCCGCCGAGCAGCCCGCGGGCCGCCTTCTTCCCCCACTCGACCGCGGGCTGCGTGAACGTCGAGACGCTCGCGAGCTCGCCGTACAGCACGCAGGCCGCCTCCATCCCGAACAGCAGCTCGCCGAGCGCGCGCTCGTCGACGCGGTCGACCTCGACGCGCACGTTGGGGACGCCGGCGGCCGCGAGGCTCGCCTCGGTCGCCTCGAACTCCGCGTCGAGCAGGTCGCCGAGCGACGAGCCGCCGAGGTACGCGAGCCCGTCGAGGTCGGTCTCCGGGATCGGCGCGTCGGCGCGCTCGGTCGGGCGCACGAGCGTCACCAGCTTGTCCGGCGGGCCGGCGCGGTACAGCTGGAGCTGGGAGTGCTGGTCGGTCGCGCCCAGCGCGCGCGCGGGCGTCTGCCCGAGCCCGTCCTTCCCGAGGCTCTCGGCCCACAGCTGGGCGAACCACTCCGCGAACGTCTCCAGCGACTCGGCGTACGGCATCACGGCGTTGGTGAGCGCGCCCCGCTCCGCGAGCGCGTACGTCGCCGCCCCGTAGGCGTAGGCGGGCGACTCGTACAGCGACCCCGCGAGCGCGTCCATCCCGTCGCGGCCGCCTGCGAGGACGGCCTCCACGTCGTGGCCCTGGAGCGCGGCGACCGCGAGCCCGACGGTCGAGAGGACGGAGAAGCGGCCCGGGACGCCGTCGGGGACCGGCAGGGAGGGCAGGTCGTGGCGGTCGGCCAACTCGCGGAGGTTCCCCGACGCCCCCGTCGTGACGAGGGTGCGCTCGGTCCAGTCGACGCCCGCGTCCGCCATCGCCTCGCGGACGACGAGGAAGTTCGCGAGCGTCTCGGCCGTCGTCCCCGACTTCGAGACGACGTTGACGACGGTGTCGTCGAGGGGGAGGTCGGCGAGCAGCGCCCGCGCGTCGTCGGGGTCGACGTTGTCGAGGACGTAGGCGTCCACGTCGCTCGCGAGGGCGTTCGACAGCGTCGCCGCGCCGAGCGCGCTCCCGCCGATCCCGACCGTCAGCACCGCCTCCGGCCGGTCGAACCCGTCGACCGCGGCGTGGATCGCGTCCGGGTCCGCGGTCTCGGGGAGGGTCAGGGCGGCGTACCCGAACTCGTCGTCCGCCATCCCGGCCGCGATCCGCTCGTGCGCGGCCGCGACGCGGTCGTCGAGCCTGTCTAGCGTCTCCGTCGTGAGCCCCGGGGTCGTCTCCAGGGCGTTGCCGAGGTCCACTCGCATACGTGTCTCACCGCGCGAGAGGAACTTAATAACCGCCGGCGGACCGCCGTCGCCCCGCCGCCCGTCGGCGCGACGCGCGAGCGCCGGGAGTCGGTCGGCCCTCGGTCGATCGGCGCCCGGTCAGTCGGCGGCCGCGACCGGCTCCTCCTCGCCGAGCGCGGGCCGACCGACCCGGCGGTCGAACGCCAGCGGGCCGGAGCCGAGCGTGAACACCGCCGACGCCATGCCGAACAGCGCCACGTGCGCGAGGACCGGGTCGTCGGGGAGCCCGAACAGCGTCGTCGTGAACAGGACGAACGAGAGGGCGGCCGCGCCGCGGGTGAAGAAGCCCGCGATCAGCGCGAGGCCGACGGCGACCTCGGTCACGCCGGCGCCGACGACCCACAGCCCCGCGTCGACCGGCACGACCGACGTGAGGTCGTACTTCTCGACGACCTGAAGCGCGCTCGCCGGGTCGGCCAGCTTCTGGATCAGTCCGAGGTAGACGAACGAGACGCCCATCCCGACCCGGAGCACCGTCGGCACGTAGCGCCGCAGCGGCCCGGTCCTCTCGTCGAGGAACGACTTCAGGTGGTGGACGGGGTCGACCCGACCGTAGTACGACCCGGGCGTGCTCGCGACCTCCAGGAGCATGTCGTCGGCGCTCGGCCGCCCGCCGCCGAGGATTCCCAGCGCGACGAACACCGGGACGTACTCCACCGCGAGGACGACGAGCGGGTCGACCGCGACGAGCACCCACGCGTACGTCAGCAGGCCGACCGCGGCGGCGATCCGGGTCGCGAGCCCGAAGAGGAGGGCGAAGCCGAGCCCGATGAACAGGAGCCGGAGCAGCGGGCTCGCCGCGGGGTCGAACGACAGCGTCGGCGCGAACAGGTACCCCTGGAAGCCGGCGCCGACGAGGGGGAGCCCGACGGCGAGCCGCAGCATCCACGGGACGAGGTCGCCGTACCCGGCGAGCTTCTCCCGGAGGACGACGACGTCGACGATAGTCGGGCGCACCCGGAGGTACGCGGCCAGCCCGGCGACCGCGACGAGCCCGGACCCGGCGAAGAGGGCCGCGTTGAACGGGTCCGAGAGCACCTCGGCGACGAACGCCACCGCGTCGAGCGGGTCGCCCGAGTCCTCGGTGACGTAGTCGACGTGGGCGGCGACCGGCCGCGCGACGAGCGTCGCGAGCAGTGCGACCGCGACCGCGGCGACCGATCGGTGACGAACGGACATGTTCTCATTACGGGCCGAACGCACCTAACCCTATTTCTTCACGAACGTTCGTCCCCGGGGCTGAGACGGTCGGTTCGCCCCCGCGGCGGCGAGCGCTACGGCGCCCGCGCGACGACGGCGAACGTCTCGGTCCGCGTCGCCGCCGAGACGACCTCGAAGCCCGCGGCCTCCAGCGCGGCGACCGCGTCGGCGGCGGCGAACCGCTCGTCGACGGGCGGCCCCTGCTCGCCGTCGCCGTCGGCCGACCAGTCGAACGTCGCGACGACGCCGCCCGAGCGCACGACGCGCGCGACCTCCGCGACCGCCGCGTCGCTCGCGAACTCGTGGTACGTCATCGTCGAGACGGCCCCGTCGAGTTCCCCGTCGGCGAACGGGAGGTCCTCCACGTCGCTCGCGACGAGTTCGACGTTCGCCGGCGTCCCCTTCTCGCGGTACCGGTCGTGCATCTCGGGCTGGACGTCGACGCCGTAGACGGTCTCGACGTGCGGCGCCACGTCGTCCGTGTAGAAGCCCGTGCCGCTGCCGAGGTCGGCGACGACCGCGGCGTCGGCCTCGACCAGCGGCCCGACCAGCTCCTCCGCGGACACCCAGCGGTACCGGCCGGGGCGCTCCAGCCGGTCCGCCTGCTCGGCGTCGAACGTGTGGAATCCCATACGCGGTCTTGTCCGTCGAGTGCTAAAACGCGTCCGGTCGCGCGCTGCGGGACCGCCGGGGGGCGCCGCGGCTCACCACTCCGGTTCCAGCGCGTCGAGGAGCCGGTCGACCTCCGTCTCCGTCGAGACCGCGTGGACCGACGCCCGGATCCCGTTCGGGTGCGGGAGCGAGCGGACGACGACGTCCTCCTCGCCGAGCCGCTCGACGGTCGCCTCGGGGTCGTCGACGTCGATCGTGACGAGCCCCGACTCGTACGCTCGCGGGCTGAGGAGCCGGTCGTCGGGCACGCCGGCCTTCAGGCGGTCGGTGAGCGACTCGATCCGCGACTCGATCGCGTCGACCCCGACCGCGTCGATCGCGTCGAGCGCCTCGACGAGGCCGACGTGGGCCGCCGCCGTGGTCGTCCCGATCTCGAACCGCCCCGCCGCCGGCTTGAACTCGATATCGTCGCCGGTCGGGTCCGCGACGCTCCGGTAGCCGACGGCGCGGGGCGCGAGGTCGGCCGCGGCGTCGCGGTCGACGTAGAGGAACCCGGCGCCCCACGGGCCGAGCGTCCACTTGTGGCCCGCGGCCGCGACCGCGTCGGCGCCCCACTCGTGTACGTCCATGCGCATCTGCCCGGGCGACTGGACCGCGTCGACGAGGGTGAACGCGCCGGCGTCGTTCGCGACCTCGACGAGGTCGGCGACCGGGAGCCGGGTGCCGTGCGTCCACGTGATCGCGCTGAAGCAGACGAGGCGGGCGTCCGCGACGGCCGCGGCGTACTCGTCGCGGTCGAGGCGACCGTCCTCCGTCTCCAGGACGCGCACCTCGACGCCCTCGCGTTCGAGGCGCCGCCACGGGAGGACGCCGGCGGGGTGTTCGAGGTCGGTCCGGACGACCACGTCGCCCGGCTCCCAGTCGATCGCGCCGGCGACGCGGTTGATCCCGTCGGTCGTGCTCTCGGTCAGGGCAATCTCCTCGGGGTCGGCCCCGACGAACGCCGCGATCCGCTCGCGCACTCGCTCGTACGTCTCGAAGGCGTGCTCGTAGGGGTCGGTCGTCGCGGAGCCGTACTCGTGGTCCTCGACGAACGAGGCCGCCGCCTCGACGACGTACTCCGGGCTCGGCCCGTGCGCGCCGAAGTTGAAGTACGCCGCGTCGCCGAGGGCCGGGACGTCCGCGCGGAGCTCTCTGGGGGTCATACCGTCGTCGTCGAGTCGAATCGTTCTCATGGTGTCGGTTTCGGCGACCCGGGCCGCGGCGGATCGACCGCCGACCGCGCCCCGGTTGCTTCGGCGTGTTGCGCGTCCGGAACGGCTCAGGCGGCGTGCTTCTCGATCGCGTCGGTCAGGGCCTGCTCGGACTGCGCGCCGACCATCCGGTCGGCGAGTTCGCCGTCCGCGAACACGAGCAGCGTCGGGATGCCCTGGACCCCGTACTCGCCGGCCAGCGCCTGGTGGACGTCCACGTCGACCTTCAGCACCGCCGCGTCGGTGTCCGCCGCGACCGCCTCGACGGCCGGCTCCATCATCTGACACGGGCCGCACCAGTCGGCGTAGAAGTCGACGAGGACGACGCCGTCGGCGACGTGGTCGTCGAACGCGTCCGCGTCGGTCAGTTGGATCGGTTCCGCGGGGGCCGCTTCTGTCGAACTCATATCCCCGTCTACGCGCCTCGACGTGATAATGGTTTTGGATAGAAATCACAATACTACGTAACACGGCTGGCGCGGTCAGCCCGATCGGGACGCGGTGCGAGCCGGCCCGGCCGCTATCGAGGTGAGAAACGACGCTGACCGGGCGACCGCCCGAACGCAGCGCGTCGGAGTACTGAGAGAGACTGAGAGGGACCGGTCGGCGGCGACGCGGCGGGCGCTTCGATTACTGGATGTGGCCTTCGCGGCGCAGCTGGTCGGCGTCCTCGTCCTCGTACCGCCACTCGACGTTCGCCTTCTCGTCCTGCCAGTCCCACGGCTCGGCGAGGACCACGTCGCCCTCGCTGATCCACGTGCGGTACTTCATGCGGCCGGGGATCCGGCCGAGGCGCTCCACGCCGTCGGCGCAGCGCAGCTGAACGTGGTTGCCGCCGAGGTGTTCCGTCACCACGGCGAACACTTCGTCGTCGTTGGGCATGCGGAGGTTCTTCCGCCCGGATTCTTCGCTCATACCACCCGTAGTGCGCTCGCCCGTATAAGTGATGGGAGACGCGTGTGTACTCCCGTCATGCGGTCTGTTCACACGACCGCCGCGTCGTGGACGGGGCCCTCACTCCGCGTCGGTGACCGCGGCCGAGCGGTCGTCGCCGGCGGCGGAGGCCTCCTCGTTCGACGCGTCCTCGCCGGGCGCGCCGCCGAACGCGGCGTCGACCTGCGCGAACGTCTCCGCCTGCGTCCCGGAGTTGTCGACGACGACGTGGTCGGTCGCGATCTCGTCGAACAGCTCCTTGAACCGGAGGTGGATGTCGAAGTCCGCGTCGCTGATCCCGTCGCGCCGCTCGATCCGGCGCTCGACGACGGCCTCGTCGCAGGCGACCTCGACGAGGTCGAACTCGGCGGCGGCCGCGGCGGCGGTCTCGCGGGCGTCAGCGCGGAACCGCGCGTCCGCGAACGTCGCGTCGAGGACGACGGCGTCGCCGGCGTCGACGTCGTCGCGGGCGCGAGAGAGAAGTTCGGCGTAGACGGCCGCGGTCTCCGCGTCGGTGTACTCGGGGTCGTCGAACAGCTCCTTGCGGATCACGTCGGTGCGGCGGATCCGACCGTCGACGCGGTCGGCGACCCGCTCGGCGACGGTCGTCTTGCCGACGCCGGGCAGGCCGCAGACGACGACCAGCCGCCCGGACGAGGGCCCGTCCTCGGCGACCGGAGCGGCCGCGGTCGACGCCTCCGGGGGGAGAGAATCGGACGCGTCACGCTTCGAAGTCGGCGATTCGGCCCGGTCCGGTCGTCGGCCGCCTCCGTCGCTCATCTACCCGTACCCTCCGGGGTGACGCTAAAGAAACTTCGCATCGCCCGCCCCGCGAGCCCCTGCTGCGCTCCGCTTCCGGCCGTCCGACGCGGCGCGCTCCGACCGCCCGACCCGGTCAGGCGTCGTCGTCGGACGGCGGCCGCTTCGAAAGCCGATCGAACCGGTCCTGCGCCGCCTCCGCCCGCGCCTCCGTCCGCTCGGGGTCGTAGGCGGCGGATTCGATGTGCCCGCTCCCGAGAGTCACCGAGAGGACGGCGTCGGCGCGTCGCCCGTCCGGCGGGAGCCGCGCGGCGTCCACCACCGCGTCTCCCACCTCTTCGCCGTCCCGCTCGAAGAACACGGTCGCGAGCCCGTCCTCGACGGCGTCGACGACCGCGGTGTACTCGCCGTCCGGGAGGTCGACGTCGCTCACTCGTAGCTCACCTCCAGCACGCGGTCCCCGTCGGCGTCCGAGAGTATCACGGTGTCGCCGGCGTTGTTCCAGACCGGCGACCCGGCGCCCCAGTACAGGTCCGTCTCGGTGTCCGTGCCGCTCCCGGTCCGCAGCGTGACCGTCGCCCCGGCGTCGAGCGAGAACCCCTCCGGGAACTCGTAGCTGTGGCCCGCCTCGTCCGCGACGGTCCACCCGGACAGGTCGATCGGTTCCTCGCCGGTGTTCTCGAACACCACGTACTCGTCGTTGAGGTTCTCCCCGTCCGCGCCCTCGGCGTCCGCGTTGATCGCGGCGACCGCCAGCGCGTCCGCGCCGCTCGCCGTCCCGTCGTCCCCGCCGTCGCCGCCGTCGCCCCCGTTTTCGCCTTCAGTCTCGCCGTCGGTCCCGCCCGCGACCGGGTCGCCCCCGAGCCGAGCGCGCTCGACGACCTCGCCCGCGGTGCCGGGTTCGATCGGCTCAGCGTCGCGGAGCGCGAGCGGGTCGGTGGGGGCGTCGCGTTGCGTCCGCACGGAGACGCCGCTCCCGTCGCTCACGAGGACGACGTTCCCGTGCGTCGCGCTCCAGTACGTCGGGATCGACCGGTCCGCGAACCGCCGGAGCACCTCCTCGGTCGGGTGCCCGTACTGCGAGTCGTACGCGCTCGACACGACGACCGCCCGCGGGGCCACCGCGTCGACGAACGGGCCGCTCGACGAGCTCGACGACCCGTGGTGGCCGGCCTTCAGCACGGTCGACCGCAGCTCCGCGCCGTAGGTGTCGACCAGGTACGCCTCCTGGTCGTCTTCGGCGTCGCCGGAGAGGAGGAAGCTCGTCTCGCCGTGCGTGAGCTTCAGCACGATGCTGTTCTCGTTGCGCGCTTCGCCTTCGAGGTACGGCTCGGGCGGCCCGAGCACGTCGACGTCGACCGCGCCGAACGAGATCGCGTCGCCCTCACGCGTCTCGTACAGCGTCACGTCGTGTTCCTCGACGGCGTCGAGGTACTCCGCGTACGTCTGCGTGCTCGCGGCGATCCCGGGGTCGTAGACGGCCCCGATCCCGTCGGCCTCCGTCTCGTAGTACTCGATAATCGCCGCGTTGCCGCCGATGTGGTCCGCGTCGTTGTGCGAGGTGACGAGGTGGTCGATCCGCGCGACGTCGTGTCGCCGGAGGTACTCCAGCACGTACTCCCCGTCGTCGTTGTAGTGCCCCGTGTCGACGAGCATCGTCTCGCCCTGCGGCCCGAAGATCAGCGTGCTGACCGACTGTCCGACGTTGATGTAGTGGACCTCGACGGTGCCGTTCGCCGTCCCGGCCGGAGTCTCGTCGCCCGTGTCCGGACCCGTCGGCGACTGATCGCCGGGCGCCGCGCCGGCACAGCCCGCGAGGACGACGATCCCCACGACCAGGAGGACCTTGAGCGCACCTCCTGTTCGTTTCATATTTCCTTACTGCGCCACACACGGAAAGAGGTACGTGTCCGGTACCGTTCCCGACCGGCCGGTCGGCGGAGTCGGCGGTGCCGCCGTTCCGACGGCCTGTTCGGTCGGTGGTCGGACATCGCAGTGCTCCCAATATCGTGGAGCACAGTGACCGGACCCGAAACGCGCTCGACTTGGACCGGACCACCGGTCCGAGCCTCATTCGACGATATAAACGTCTCTCGCCGTCGTGCGGTTTTCGGGTATAAGCGAGTGGGTTGGGGCAGATTTGAACTGCCGGCCTCCTCCATGTCAAGGAGGTGTCATAACCGGACTAGACTACCAACCCGCAGGGGCTTACTGACGCATCTCTTCGTTTCCGAGGGACGTAATTGAACCTTTCGTTTCCGCCTGCCCGCTGCCGCGGTTCCGAGCGATCGATCGGGAGACGGCGCGGCGACGATCCCGTCTCGTTCGGGCTCATCCGGGGTCGTCTCGGGTCGTCCGGGATAGAACCCCACCGACCTCGCGCGGCGGTCTCTCGGCCGTCGGCGCGGTTCCGACCGGTTTTACCCGTTCGGTGAGAGTCCGTGGGTATGGTCGACCTTGCCGCCCGCACGGAGAGGCTCGACGCGTACCTCGACGAGCGCGGGCTCGAAGCGGTCTGGTTCGCGCGCCCGAACGGGTTCGCGTGGCTCACCGGCGGCGACAACGTCGTCGACGACGACGCGACGACGGGCGTCGCGGCCGCCGGCTACGACGGCGAGCTCCGCGTCATCACCGACAACATCGAGGCGGAGCGGCTCGCCGCGGAGGAGCTGCCGGACGCGTTCGCGGTCGAGTCGTTCCCGTGGCACGCCGACTCGCTCCCGGAGGCGGTCGCCGAGCGCTCGCCCGCGCCCGCGGCCGCCGACTTCGACGTGCCGGGCTTCGAGGCCGTCGACGGGAGCCGGCTCAGACAGCCCCTCACCGACGACGACGTCGAGCGGTACCGCGAGCTCGGCCGCGAGGTCGCGGCCGCCGTCGAGACGGTCTGCCGGAACCTCGAACCCGAGGACCCCGAGTACGAGGTTGCGGCCGGCATCGACATCTCGCTCGCCTCCCGCGACGTGGACACGCCCGTCGTCCTCGTCGGCGGCGCGGAGCGGGCGCAGTCGTTCCGCCACTACACGCCGACCGACGCGGCGCTCGGCGACTACGCGCTCGTGTCCGTCACCGCCGAGCGCGCCGGCTTGTACGCCTCGATGACGCGCACCGTCGCCTTCGACGCCCCGGACTGGTTCGAGGAGCGCCACCGCGCCGCGGCGCGCGTCGAGGCGACCGCGGTCCGCGCCACCGAGGCCGCGGCGGCCGGGGCCCTCTCCGGGGACGACGACGGCTCCGACACCGCCGGCGACCTCTTCGGCGTCATCCGGGACGCGTACGACGCGGTCGGCTTCGGCGACGAGTGGGAGAACCACCATCAGGGCGGCGCGGCCGGCTTCGCGGGCCGGGAGTGGTTCGCGACGCCCGACGGTGACGAGCCGGTCCGGTGGCCGATGGGCTACGCGTGGAACCCGACGGTCCAGGGGACGAAAAGCGAGGACACGCACCTCGTCGCGCCGGAGCTGACCGAGCGGCTCACGAAGACCGGCCGGTGGCCGACCCACGAGGTCGAGCCGGTCGACGTCGCGGGAGTCGACGGCGACCCCGTCGAGCTGGCGGCGCCGGTCATCCGATAACGGGGGCTCCGGCGCGGCGCCGGTTCCGAATAGCTCGCTCCGGACCGGGGCGCGCGCAGCGAGTCAGTAGACGTACTCGCTCTCGTCGATGCCCACGTACCCCTTCTTCACGCGCCGCTTGTTCCACTTGTAGCCGAGCATGAGTTTCAGCGACTCCCAGCCGGACCGGTACGGCTGCGAGAGGAGGTTTCCGCCGGCCTCGGCGGCGAGCATCGCGTCGGCCGCCCCGATGACGCGGTTCCAGTCGTCCGGGCCGTAGTCGGCAACCATGTCGGCCATGGTCACGTTGCGGACGACCTCGTCGCCGATCGCCTCCTTCCAGCGGCGGTTGTAGGCGGCCAGGTCCCCCTCGGCAGCGAGTTCGCCCGCGATGGCGCCGGTGCGGACCGCGACGTGGTCGCCGCCCTCGTGGAACGCCGAGGTCGTCCCCATCGCACCGCCCGCGACCGCGATGCCGGCGTCCACGGGCGAGTCGATCGGCCGCGTCGACGAGATCGGGTACGTCTCCGTCCCCTTCCGCTTGCCCGCCCCCTCGACCAGCGGGAAGTCCTCCTCGACGTCGTACTCGTCGCCGTACTGCCACTCCAGGAGGCGGCGGATGTACTCGCCGCCCTGCGGGATCGACTCGTCGTCCTCGCGGAGGAGGGCGTACTCCGAGGCGTCCACCTCGTCGATATCGAGGCCGATCGGCATCGTCAGGCCGACGCGGCAGACCCGGTCCGCGTTCGGGAAGATCCACGGGTACGCGGTCTCTCCGGGCATCACGCCCCACCAGAAGACGATGGCGTCGTTCACTTCCTCGAACACCTCCTCGGGGACGCGCCGGTACTCCTGGTAGGCGATGTGGTTCGCCGTGCGGGAGGCCAACCGCTCGGAGGCCTGCGCGTCCGCCGGCAGGTACTCGTCGAGGACGCGGTTCGTCACCGTCCGCTGCGGGCCGTCGGCGAGGACGACGAAGTCGGCGCCGACGCTCCCGCCGTCCGCGAGGTCGAGCACGTGGCGCGGGCCGTCGTCGCCGGGCGCGACCGAGAGGTCGGTGTCGACGCCGCGGACCGAAGTGCCGACGCGGTACTCGGCGCCCGCGTCCTCGGCGCGGTCGCGGAGCCAGTCGTCGAATCGCGCGCGCTGGAAGGTGTAGCCGAACTTGTCGTACGAGGAGTCGATGCCGGTCGAGGTCAGCGTCGCCGCCTCGTCGGGTCCGCGGAACTCCGCGCGGTTCAGCTCGCGCTGAACGACCCCGTCGTCGAACTCGTCGGGGTGGATCCCCATGATGTCCACCCAGTAGTCCAAGATGCCGGCCGCGTCGGTGGAGTCCGGGCCGAGGCGGTCGCGGTCGGCCCGTGGGACCCCCTTCTCGATGACCAGGGCGTCCGCGCCGCCGGTCGCGGCCGCGTGCGCCGCGGACGACCCGGCCGGCCCACCGCCCACGATCGCGACGTCTACGCGTTCCATACCTCGAGAGGTTGCCGTCCGGCTATTAAATTCACGGTCCCCGACGCGGCGCGGACCGGACCGCCCTCCCGGCGCCACCGCGGGTCGCCGTCCCCCTCCGCCGTCGCCGGTGACCGATTGATCATGTTCGATGATCGGTGGTAAGAGCGCCGGAGAGACACGTTTTTAGGGGGCAGTGAGGATTCATCCGGCACACAAATGGCACGCGAGACGTGGGCGACGCGAGCGGGCTTCATCCTCGCCGCGGTCGGCAGCGCGGTCGGGTTGGGGAACGTCTGGCGGTTCCCGTTCATCACCGGCCAGTACGGCGGATCGTCGTTTCTGATAACCTACCTGGCGTTCGTCGCGCTGATCGGGTTCCCGGCGATCCTCGTGGAGTTCGTCATCGGGCGCCGGACCGACCGGAACCCGGTCGGCGCGCTGCGGGAACTCGGCAGCGGCGTCTGGGGGTCCGCCGGGTGGCTATTCGTCGTCACCGGATTCATCATCCTCTCGTACTACAGCGTCGTCGCCGGGTGGTTCCTGCGCTACACGCTCATCGGGATCACCGAGGGGTACACGCTGACCGACCCGGCAGAGGCCGAGGCGCTGTACCAGACGGTCTCGACGGGGCTCGACACGCTCGTCTTCCACGCCCTGTTCATGCTCCTCGTCGTCGGCATCATCGCCGCCGGCGTCAGACGCGGGATCGAACTGAGCGTGAAGGTGATGATCCCCGCCATCCTCGTGCTCCTCGTGGGCCTGGCCGCGTACGGGTTCACGCTCGACGGCGCGAGCGCGGCGTACGCCTACTACCTCTCGCCGGACTTCGGGACGATCGCGGCGAACTGGACGGAGATCCTCCCCGCCGCGGCCGGACAGGCGTTCTTCACGCTCTCGCTCGGGATGGGCGTGATGATCACCTACGCCTCCTACCTCGGCGAGGACCGGAACCTCGCGGCCGACGCCGGGATCATCGCGACGCTCGACACGCTCGTCGCCGTCCTCGTCGGCTTCGTCGTCTTCCCCGTCCTCTTCACGGTCGGGATCGAACCGGGCTCCGGCGGTCCCGGCGCGATCTTCGTCAGTCTCACGGCCGCGTTCGCCGGGATCCCCGGCGGCCGGATCCTCGGGATCGTCTTCTTCGGCATGGTCGGGATCGCCGCGCTCTCGTCGGCGATCAGCATCCTCGAAGTGCTCGTCTCCTACCTGATCGACGAGGTCGGCGTCGCCCGCGTCCCGGCGTCGGCCGCGCTGGGCGCCGCGGTGTTCCTGCTCGGCGTGCCGGTGACGATCGACTCGATCTTCCTCGGCCTGTACGACGGGCTCGCGTACGGCATCCTGCTCGTCCTCGGATCGCTGCTGCTCGCGCTGTTCGTCGGCTGGGTCGTGCCCGGCGTCGGCCGCGAGGAGCTCCGCAAGGGGATGGGTTCCCCCGCCGGCTTCGACGGCGCGTGGATCTGGGTCGTTCGACTCCCCCTCGTCGTCGTCATCTTCGTCTCGTTAGTCCTCGGCGTCACCGACTACGTCGACTTCCTCACCGGCGGCTTCGCCGACTGGCTGGCCGCGCGGTAACCGCGGTCGCGGGGGCGTCGCCTCCCCGCCTCAGACGTGTTCCTCGCGCGGCTGGACCACGACGAAGCCGTCGGCGCCGTCGAAGCGCATCTGGTAGCGCTCGCCCGACTCCTGGCCGATCATGTCCGAGAGGCTCCGGTTGACCTCCACGTCCGGCGACGTGCCGCCCCACGCGACGGTCGCGCTCGGGTCGGTCGCCACCGGCGGTTCCAAGACGATCGGGTCGCCGTGCGTCGTGATCGCGACGTAGCCAGGCCCTTCGAGGTAGACGTTGCTGAAGCCGCCGGCGAGCGCGCCGGCGAGGCTGTCGATGGTGTTGATCTCGTAGGAGAGCGACTCCTCGAACGCGAGCACGTCCTCGCCGTTGACCGTGATCGACTCGCCGGCGCCGAGCTCGATCACCTGGACCTTCTTGCCGTCGTCCGCGAAGTAGACGTGTCCGTCGCCCTCGACGGCCATGATCGGCGTCCCCTCGCCGGTCGCGGCCTCCTTGAGGAAGCCGGTGATCCCGCCCTCGGCCGAGGCCTTCCCGGTGAACGACACGTCGCCCGTGTACGCCACCATCGAGCCGGCCTTCGCCATGACGGTGCCGGCGACCTCGACGTCGAGGGTGTAGCTGTTCTCGCGCTGGAAGGGTTCCGCGCTGTCGGTCGGTGCGTTCGCGGCGGTGAACTCGTCTAGGTTCATGGTGCGGGGACCGAACCGTTCGGTTCGGCTGTACGGAGGTTTCCCGCTATTGGTTAAGAAGGTATGGGGCGGCGTGCGGGCGCGTCACAGGGGGCGCCCGCGACGCGCCGGGCTCAGTACACGACCAGCGCGAGGTAGAGCTGTCCGATCCCCGCGACGACCATCACGGCGCCGGCGATCCGCTTCAGCAGGCCGGCGTGGGCCATCACCCGGTTCGCGTTGCTGACGAGGCCGACGCCCGTCGCGACCGTGGTCGCGGCCATCAGGACGGCGACGGTGCCGGCGTAGACGCCGACGACGAGGGTCGCCGCCTCGGCCGGGAGCGCGACCGCGCGGGCGACGACGCCGAGGAACACCGGCGCGACGCAGCCCGCGCCGGCCAGCGCGTACCCCGCGCCGAAGACGCCGAAGCCGAACACGCTCGCGCGCCGCTCCGGCAGCGGCACCGACACCGACGGCGCGCGCCCGCTGATCACGAGCAGGCCGAAGGCGATCAGCAGCGCTCCGACGAGCGTCTCGAAGACGGTGATGTTCGACAGCGTCGAGTAGCCGATCCGGACGGTGGCGCCGGCGAGCAGCGCGAACGTGGCCAACACGCCGACCGCGGCCGCGACCCCGCGGGCGCCAGCGCCGACCACCGACGCGGAGTCGGCCTCGACGGAGTTCACGTAGAAGCCGACGTACCCCGGGAGGAGCGGGTACGCGCACGGCGAGAAGAACGTCGCCACGCCCGCGGTCACGGCGAACGGGACGTTCGTCGCGAGCGAGACGTCGGTCATCGGTCGCGCCGCCGGGTCATCGGTCGAGCGCCCGCTCGATGCCCGCGACGAACTCGTCGGCGGTGTGCGTCCCGGAGGTCGCCCAGCGGACGCGCCCCGAGGCGTCGATGGCACGCGCGCTCGGGTAGCTCCCGACGTTGAGCCGCGCCGCGAGTTCGGCCGCGACGTCGGCCGCGACGAGCCAGTCGCCGTCGTGCTCGCGCCACCAGTCGACCACCGTCTCCTCGCTGACCGCCTCGCCGACCGGCTCCGTCGTCACGGAGACGAACAGCACGTCGTCGCCGATCCGGTCGTGCGCCGCGACGAGGGCCGGCATCTGCTCGGCGCAGGGCGGACACCACGTCCCGAAGAAGTCGACGAACGTCGGCCGGTCGGGCGCGGGGATCGTCACCTCGCCGTCGCGGCTTCCCGGCGCGTCGATGGCGTCTATCGTCACCGGCTCGACCGGCTCGGGGGCCTCCTCGCCCCCGAGTGAGTCAGGTACGCCGCCGGTCGCGACGGCGCCCGCTCCGCCGAGGACGCCGACGCTCGCGAGCCCCGCCAGCAGGTGCCGCCGCCTCACGCCGTGACCACCCGTCTGAAGTCGTCGACGATCCGTTCCACGTCGGTGGCCGGCCCGCGCGGGTACGCGCGCTCGACGATGCCGCGCTTGTTGACGAGAAGGATGAGCCCGTAGTGCGGGAACGCGTACTCCAGGTTCTCGTACCCCTCGGCGTCCGTCTTCTGGATCTTGAGCCCGAAGTTCTCGTCCATCAGCTCGACGCCCGCCTCGTAGCTCTCGGGCCGCAGGAAGTGCCAGTTGCCGGCGTCGAGGTCGACGCCCCGTCGGTTCGCGTACTCGCGGAGCACCGCCGCGGTGTCGCGTTCGGGGTCGAACGTAAGCGGCAGGAACGCCGCCTCGTCGCCGAACCCCTCCTCGGCGGCGACCTCCTGTGCGCGCCGCAGCCGGAGGATGAGCGCCGGACAGACGCCGTCGGGGCAGCTCGTGTAGAAGGAGGTCCACAGGAACGCCCGCTCCCCCTCGAACTGCGCCGTCGATATCTCCTCGCCGGTGATCGGGTCCGGCACGGTGAATTCGGGCATCTGGTCGCCCTGGATCGGATGAACCGGATCGCCGCGGCTCTGCTCCGGCGGGCCGAGGACCGTCCCCTCGGGACCGGAGTCGCCGAGAACGCCGGCACAGCCGGCCGTCGCGGTGGTCCCGGCGACGGCGCCGGTCGCGGCGAGCGTGCGGAGGAAGTGGCGGCGGTCCATGTCGTTGTCCGACCTACGTGGGCGCTCGTAAATGAACCCCGCGGCTGGTGGCGCGCGATGAACACGACCGCGGCCGCCAGAAGAGCCGGTTCGGCGGCCGTGAGCGGCCGTTCTCCGGAGACTGCGCGCTTGGACGAACGTCCGGAACCCCCGTGGTACCGTGACCCTCGCAAGGGTTATCCCCGAACCGGCTGTACGTTTATTTGTAATGGCAAACGGTAAGGTTGATTTCTTCAACGACACTGGCGGCTACGGTTTCATCTCGACTGACGACGGCGACCTCGACGACGACGAAGACGTGTTCTTCCACATGGAAGACGTCGGCGGCCCGGACCTCGAGGAGGGGCAGGAAGTGGAGTTCGACATCGAGTCGTCCCCCAAGGGACCCCGCGCGACGAACCTCGTCCGCAACTAACCCTTCACACCGCGGACGGCGCGTCCGCACGAACTACCGGATTTCGGCCGTCGCTCGACGCGATCGGCGCCATCTCCGTTTCTCTCACACTTATAATACCTCGACGAGCGACGGCCAATGTCGGTCACGCGACGGCTGTCCTCCGCTGAGCGACGCGATCGACCGTTTAAATACGAGCGCGGGCCAAGGCGGTTCCAGTGAGCGATCCGATCCCGACCGGCTGTCGACCGGTCGACGAGCTGATGGGCGGCGGCTTCGAGCGCGGCGTCGTCACACAGGTGTACGGCCCGCCGGCCGCGGGGAAGACGAACCTCGCGCTCGCCGCGGCGGTCGAGGTCGCGGCCGGCGGCGACCGCGCCCTCTACATCGACACCGAGGGCCTCTCCATCGACCGGTTCGAGCAGTTGGCCGAGGGGCGGCTCGACCGGGGCGACGGCGACGACGACCTCGACGCGCTCGCCTCGCGGCTGGTCATCTCGGAGGCGTACGACTTTGACGACCAGCGCGAGGCGGTCCGCGACGCCGAGGAGCTCGCCGAGGAGGTCGAACTGATCGTCTTAGACTCCGCGACGGGCTTCTACCGGCTGGAGCGCGCCGGCGACACCCAGGGCGGCGAGTCGCTCCGGAAGGTCGCAAAGCAGGTGACCCATCTCCTCTCTCTCGCCCGGCGTCACGACGTCGCCGTGGTGATCACGAACCAGGTATTCACCGACCCGGAGGGGGACCGGGACCGCGCGCTCGGCGGTAACACCCTCAACCACTGGACCGGCGCGATCCTCCGCGTCGACCGGTTCCGGGGCGGGAACCGCCGCGTGACCCTCGAAAAGCACCGGTCGAAGCCCGCGGGCGACACCGCGACCTTCCGGATCGTCGGCGACGGGCTCGCGGAGGGCGCGGACGGGTAGCCGACGCGGCGAGCGGCCGCGGGAGGCGGAAAAGAGGAGAGCGGTCGGTCGACCGGACGGCGGCCTACCGGCTCACAGCTCGCCGAGCTTCCGGAGGAGCTGGCCGCGGTACTCCTCGTCGGCGTTGACGCCCTTGATCTCTAAGACGTTCCGCTCTAACTTGTCGAGCGCGACGTGGAAGGCGTGCTCGGCGCCGTACCCCTCGCCGGAGCCGCCGACCTGTCCCTCGTTGGTGCGGAGGCGGATCTGACACTGGATCAGGGGCGTGCCGCGGAGCTTCTCCTTGTGCGCGTGGAGCCGAACGTGCGCGTGGATGACCTGCATCTCCGCGTACTTGTCCGCGACCTGCTCGATGGACTCGACGATGTGCTCGCGGCTGGTGCCCTCCAGCAGGTCGACGTTGGTGATCTGGACGTCCATCGAGTCCTCCTCGGTGAACGTGAGCGCGCGCAGCACGTCGGTCTTCGTCACCATCCCGGCGACGGTGTCGGCGCCCTCGGGCGTGACGACCAGCCCGGAGACGTCGTTGTCGAACATGCGCTGGACGACCGCCTGCGCGGTCTCGTCGTTCGTCGCCGTGACGACGGGGCTCGACATGATGTCGTAGACGGGGATGTCGAGCATCCGGTCGATGTCGCCGGCGCGGTCGCCGCTGCCCTGGCGCTCCTGGTCGCGGACGACGAACTCCACGATGTCGTTCGTGGTGACGACGCCGACGAGGTCGCCCTCGTCGTCGAGGACCGGGAGCCGGGAGACGCCGTTCTCTCGGAGGCGGTTGATCGCGCGACCGACGCTCTCCGTCTCGCCGATGCCGATCACGTCCTCGGTGGCGATCTGGGCGACGGTGATCGCGTCGAGGCTGTCGATGACGGCCTCGAGGATCTGGTCGACGGTGACGATCCCGTAGAGCTTCTCTCCCTCGTAGACGGGCGCGATCTTCACGTCGCCCTCGACGAGGAGCCGAGCGGTCTCGCGCACGTCCTCGTGCCGGTCGACGGAGGGCGCGGGCTTCATCACCGCCGACACCTTCGTGTCGTCCTCCATGCGCGACCGCATCAGCTGTTTCTCGCCGACGACGCCGGCGTACTCGCCGTCCTCGACGACGACGATCCCCTTGGGGTTCTCTCGCTCGAAGATAGAACGGACCTTGGCGAGCCGCTCGTCGACGTCGACCTCCACGTATTCCGCGACCGCGATATCAGAGATGTTCATAGTCCACTCTGAGAGTTCGACGGGCCGGGTATTGAAAGTGCGGGAGTCGTCGCGCCCGCCGACACGTCTCGTCCGATCACCGGAATCCGCCTGAAGGTATTTGGGCGTCGCCGACGAACCCGTTTCGTGAAGCTCTCGACCGCGCTGATCGCAGTCGGCGTCGCGCTGATCGTGATCCCGCTGCCGGTTCCGATCCCGTTCGTCGGCGTGATCGCCGGCGCGCTCGCGGTGCTTGCCGGGCTCTTCCTCCGCCTCTTCGGCGTGTGAGGCGCCGTCCCCCCGGCGTGTGAAAGCTTTTTGCCCGTTACCCCCGCACAGGGAGGCGTGTACGACGCCGTCGTCCTCGACAACGACGGGGTGTTGGTCGGACGGACGCCGTTCGACACGCTCCGCGAGGCCGCGTGGGACGCGTTCGTGAGCCTCGGCGTCGAGGACCCCGACCTCTCGCACGTCGACGACGTGGCCGTCGGCGTCGACCCCGCGACCCTGACCGACATCTGCGAGCGGTACGGGGTCGACCCGACGGAGTTCTGGCGGGTCAGGGACGAGACCGCCGCCGCGGCGCAGATCGGCGCGGCCCGGAAGGGGCAGAAGACGCCGTACGACGACGTGGACGCGCTCCGCGCGCTCGACGCCTCGCTCGGCGTCGTCTCCTCGAACCAGCAGGAGACCGTCGACGCCCTCCTCGACCACTTCGGGCTGGCGGGCCACTTCGAGGTCGCGTACGGTCGCGAGCCCTCGGTGGCCAGCCTCTCGCGCAAGAAGCCCTCCCCGTACTACCTCGAACGCGCCCTCGAGGACCTGGGCGCCGAGACGGCGCTGTTCGTCGGCGACAACGAGTCAGACGTGCGCGCGGCCGACAACGCGGGGATCGACTCCGCGTTCCTCCGCCGCCCGCACCGCCGGTCGACGGAGCTCGCCTGTCACCCGACCTACGAGATAGACGACCTCCACGACCTCGTCAGCATCTGCGGCCGAGCGCCGACCGACGGTCCGGCCTGACCGCCGACCCTCGCGGAAGACGCCGACCGACCTGGATTCGACCGCAATCCTGAACTGCGCGCCCGACGAGTCCGAGCCGTGTCCGCGCCCTCCGCCCGCGTCGGGTCGCGCCGACGCACCGACCGAGACGCCCTCGACGACGCGACCGCTCGCTACCGCCGCGCCGAACGCGCGGTCAGTTGGACGCTCGCGCTGCTCGCCGCCGGCGCCGTCCTCGCGGCCGTCACCGCGCTCTCCTTCTGGCCCGGCGTGGCGGTCGGCGGTCTCCTCTTGCTCGCGCTCCGCGCGCCCGCGTTCCGACGGCGCGGTACCGCGCGGCTCCGGACGGACGCCCCGCCGGCGACCGTCCTGCGCGAGTTCGCGTCCGCGAGGCCGCCGATCCTCGCGTTCCAGTGGGCCGTCGCCGACGAGGTGCGCGGAGTCGACGACGGCCCGGCCGACTCCGCCGACGGGGACGCGTCCGGAACGGCCGCGACGTACGAGTTCTCGTACCTCTTGGGGCTCAAGACGGTCGAGCTCGACCTCTCCGTCGACGTGAGCGACGGGGACGCGCTCGACGGCGCGGTCGACGGGGGCGAGCACGAGCGCCGGCCGGTCGCGACGGTCGAAATCGAGGGGACCGCCGGCGGGAAGGCGTGGGCGTCGTACGCGGTCGCGGTCCGCGAGGCGGCCGACGGCGGGAGCGTGGTCGACGTCGAACTGCGGCCGACGCGGCGGTTCGACCTCCGCCGCCTCCCGCAGGGACGGGTCGCGGAGCGGTACTACGCCGACGTGCTCGCCGCGCAGGGCTACGAGGTCGTCGAGCGGTCGGTGTCGATGACGCGGTGACTCACGCGACCAGTTCGGCCTTCGGCGCGTCGACGACGGTCCGGGAGACGCCCTCCGCGTCGGCCACGCCGCGGACCTCGATCCCGCGCAGCCGGAACGCGAGCGCCGCGTCGTTCCGGGCCGCGGGCGACCGAGGGTGAAGGACGGTCTCGCCCTCGTCGCCGTCGTCGTCGCGGACCACGACAACGTCGCCGTCCCTGAACTTGACGTACTGGGCATCGCGGGTCGACACCTCGACGCGGGCGTTCTGGAGCGCCGTGACGCCGGTCCCGGCGAGCGCCGTCGCGAGCGCGAACCCGGCCACCTCGATCCCCTCCCCGGACCCGGCGGCCAGCTCGATCAGGGCCCCGAGGAGGGCGATCCCGCTCGCGACGGCCGACCAGCCAACCTCGCGTCCGACTGGGGGCGCTCGGCCGCTCGCGAGGCGCCTGACGGTCGTCTCGGCCACGCGAGCGAGCCGCTTCCGAACGCGGATCTCGCCGGGGGCTACCTCGACTCGTCCCGCGGTCGTCGCGAACGACCACGTCCCGGTCCGGGTCACGCGGCGCGGGGATCGATCGACACTTGTTCGACGGGCGGCGCGGGCGGTGCGGACGGAGCGAGTCCGGCGCGGGGACTACGCGGAGGGCGGACTGACATCGACGGGCGGGGTTACGAACGCCGCTCACCTAAGTGATCCGTGGCCTCCGGGCGCCGCGTCGGACCGCGGTCGGGGACGTGACGGGAGGCTTTTGTCCGCGTCGCCCGGACCCCGGCGCATGGACCTCCCGCCGGTCGGCCTCGGAACGATGGGGATCGACGACCCGGACGCGGTCGCGACCGCGCTCTCGGTCGGCTACCGCCACCTCGACACCGCCCGAATCTACGACAACGAGGCGGTCGTCGGCGACGGGCTCGCCGCGGGACTGACCGCCGCCGACCTCGACCGCGACGACGTGACCGTCGCGACGAAGCTGTGGATCGACGACCTCGGGAGCGAGGCCGTCGCGCCCGCGGCCCGCGAGAGCGCGGAGCGGCTGGGGGTCGACGCGATCGACCTGCTGTACGTCCACCGGCCGCGCGGCGACTACGACCCCGAGGCGACGCTGCCGGCGCTCGACCGACTGGTCGAGGAGGGCCTCGTGCGGAACGTCGGCGTCTCGAACTTCGAGGTCGCGGACCTCGACCGCGCGGTTGAGGTCCTCGGTCGCCCGCCCGCCGCCCACCAGACCGAGCTCCACCCGCTGTTCCACCGACCGGAGCTGCTCGACCACGCCCGCGAGCACGGCTATCCTGTCGTCGCCTACTCGCCGCTCGCCGACGGGCGGGTGCGCGAGGTCGACGCGGTCGCCGAAGCCGCGGCGGCGCACGGGACGACGCCCGAGGCGGTCGCCATCGCGTGGGCCGCCGCCAAGGAGCCGGTGGTGACGATCCCGAAGGCGTCGAGCGAGGCGCACCTCCGGGCGAACCTCGCCGCGGCCGACCTCGACCTCACCGACGCGGAGGTCGCGGCGATCGACGCCGTCGAGCGCGAGGAAGAGCTGTTCCCCGAGTAATTGATCCTCATTCTTGTATACAATATTCGAAATTGGGAGGCTGATAACCACGATCCCGTATGATTTTTATCCCGCCGCCGTCGACATCCTCCCGTGACAGAGATCATCGACGGGGAGGCGGTCGCGGCCGACGTGCGCGGCGCGGTCGCCGACGAGGTGACGCGGCTCTCCGACGCCGGCGTCGAGCCGGGGCTCGCCACGGTGCTGATGAGCGACGACCCGGCCAGCGAGACGTACGTCTCGATGAAACAGCGCGACTGCGAGGAGGTCGGCATCGAGAGCTTCCACGTCGAGATCGACGCCGACGCCCCCGCGAGCGAGCTGTACGAGACGATCGACGACCTCAACGACCGCGGCGACGTCCACGGAATTCTGGTCCAACTCCCGCTGCCGGACCACGTCGACAAGCGGACGGTCCTCCGGCGGATCGACCCGGAGAAGGACGTGGACGGCTTCCACCCGGAGAACGTCGGCCGCCTCGTCGCGGGCGACGCCCGGTTCAAGCCGTGTACCCCCCACGGCGTCCAGAAGCTGCTCGACGCCTACGACGTGGAGACGGAGGGCGCCGACGCCGTCGTCGTCGGGCGCTCCGACATCGTCGGCAAGCCGATGGCGAACCTCCTGATCCAGAAGTCGCCGACCGGCAACGCGACGACGACGGTCTGCCACTCCCGCACCGAGGACCTGGAGGCGAAGCTGGCGGGCGCGGACCTCGTCGTCGCGGCCGCCGGCCTCCCGGAGTTCGTGGACGGCTCGATGCTGAAAGAGGGCGCGACCGTGATCGACGTGGGAATCAACCGGGTCGACGCGGACACGGAGAAGGGGTACGAGCTCGTCGGCGACGTTGACTACGAGTCGGCCAGCGAGGTGGCGGGGGCGATCACCCCGGTCCCCGGCGGCGTGGGGCCGATGACGCGCGCGATGCTCCTCTACAACACGGTGAAGGCGGCCGGCCTCCAGCGCGGCGTTGACGTGAACTTACCGTAGCGCTCGCCGCTCAGTCGTCGTCGGCCGCGGCGGCGCGGTTCCGGATCTCGATCCGGCCCTCGATCTCGGGGTCGATCCCCCGCTCGCGGGCGTAGTCGGCCAGCACCTCGTACTGGATGTCCGCCTCGTCGATCCGGTGGCGCTGGGCGAGCGTCGGGTACTCGTGTTCCGAGTGGAGCAGGTACTCGGAGACGGCGACCGTGTAGCGGGCGTCGGGGTCGATCGGCTCACCGCCGACGGTGGCCTCCAGGATTAGCTCGGCGTCGTCGTCCCAGACGACCCGGGCGTTCGAGACGTGGCCGTGCCACCAGTCGTCCTCGCCGAAGTCCACGTCGGGCGCGGCCATCTCGCGGAACACGTCGTGGAGCTCCGCGCCCGTGACCGACGCGAGCGCGACCGGTTCCTCGAACGGGATCAGGCTGATCAGGTCCGCCTTCGTCACGTCGCCGGCGAACGGGTCGCCCTGCCGGAGGCCGCCGGCGTTCGACAGCCCCACGTCGGCGTCGTGGACCCAGCGGAACGCGTCCGCGACGAAGTTGCCGACGCGGCACTCCCCGCCGTGGACCACGTCGCCGGTCCGCGCTATCGGCTCCGCGACCGTGTCGACGACCTCGTCGAGGTCGGCCGCGGCCATCCGCTCCGCGAGCGCGGCCTCGAGGCCGGGCGCGGGGTCGGCCCCGTCCGGCTCGTGGAGCGTCGCGGTCGGGGGCTCTGCGTCGAGGTCGACCTCCGCGACCGCCTCGCCGTTGACCCCGGGCCGGACGAGCAGGGTGTCCGCGACGACCTCGTTCCGGCGGCTGTGGACGTGGCCGCCGAGCACCGCGTCGACGTCGAGCTCGCGGGCGAGGTCGTCGTCGCCGGCGCCGAGGTGCGAGAGGACGACCACGTGATCGAGCGGGCCCGCGTCGCCGCCAGCCCTATTCTCCCCGCGCTCGGCGACCGCGGTCCGCATCTCCGCGAGCGCGTCGCGCGCTGCGGCGACGGGGTCGTCGAACGACAGGTCGGCGGCCATCGGGTTCAGCGAGTCCGTCGCGGGGTCGGTGACGCCGACGAACCCGACCGTCTCGCCGTCGACCTCCCGGGTCGCCCACGGGACGACGCCCTCGGCGCGCCCGAACGGTTCCCCCGCCTCGTCGCGGACGTTGGCGGAGACGAACGTCGCCGGCGAGTCGGCGACGAGGCCGCGGAGCGCGTCGGGGCCGTAGTCGAACTCGTGGTTGCCGAACGTGTCGAAGACGGTGTCGGTCGCCTCGTAGAAGTCGAGGACCTGCCTGCCGGTCGCGACCAGCGAGAGGACGCCCGGCGCGGTCGTGTCGCCCGTCCCGACGACCGCGGCGTCGGGGCCCGAGAGCGCGCGGATCCGGCCGGCGAGGCGGGCCGCCCGCTCCGGGGCGTCGAAGACGTTCTCGATGTCGGAGTAGTGAACGAGGCGGACCATTCGATGTGAAACGAGAGGGGCGAGCGGGGTTTAAAAATCGCGGAGTCGGTCGGCGCCCGCGCGGTCGGGGCGCGGCCGGATCGCGCGCCGTCCGTTCCCCCGCCCCTGGTTTCGCCCCGTGATCCCCGCTCGCACACGCGCAGGACATTGAAAGCGCTTTTATGGATGTCCGGACTACGACGGGGCACAGCCTCTGTGGGGTTGATGATGTGCCGTTCCGTTAGGGACCGACCACGGGACGGACACGCGAGCCTACACGGAGGATAGGTGAACAACATATGCCCGTTTACGTAGACTACGACACCCCGGCGGACCTCGCGGAGCGATCCCTCGAAGCGCTCGAGGTCGCCCGAGACACCGGCACCGTGAAGAAAGGAACCAACGAGACCACCAAGGCCGTCGAGCGCGGCAACGCCGACCTGGTCATCGTCGCGGAGGACGTCTCCCCCGAGGAGATCGTGATGCACCTCCCCGAGCTCGCCGAAGAGAAGGGGATCCCCGTCGCCTTCGTCGACACGCAGGACGAGGTCGGGCAGGCCGCCGGCCTCGAGGTCGGCTCGGCCGCCGCCGCCGTCGTCGACGCCGGCGACGCCGCCGACGACGTCGAGGACATCGGCGAGAAGGTCGCGGAGCTCCGATAACCTCCCATGAGCGCAGAAGAGGGCACCGGCGACTCGACGACCGCGGAGGTCATCGAGGTCGTCGGCAAGACCGGGATGCACGGCGAGGCCATGCAGGTCAAGTGCCGCATCCAGGAGGGATCGAACCAGGGCCGGATCATCACCCGGAACGTCCTGGGTCCCGTCCGTCTGGGCGACGTGCTCCAGCTTCGGGAGACCCAGCGCGACGCCGACTCCATCGGAGGCCGATAACCAATGGTCGAGACACGCACCTGCGATTACAGCGGTGAGGAGATCGAGCCCGGCACGGGCACGATGTTCGTCAAGAAGGACGGCACCGTCCTCCACTTCGTCGACTCGAAGGCGGAGAAGAACTACTTCCTCGGTCGCGAGGCGCGCGACGTCGAGTGGACCGAGGAGGGTCACCGAGCCGGAGGCGACGAGCAGTGAGCCACCACGACGAGCGCACCTTCGTGATGGTGAAGCCCGACGGCGTCCAGCGCGGCCTCATCGGCGAGATCGTCTCTCGCTTCGAGGACCGCGGGCTCAAGCTCGTCGGCGGCAAGTTCGTTCAGCTCGACGAGGAGCTCGCGAAGGAGCACTACGGCGAGCACGAGGACAAACCGTTCTTCGACGGCCTCGTCGAGTTCATCACCTCCGGCCCCGTCTTCGCGATGGTGTGGGAGGGCGCGGACGCGACCCGACAGGTCCGCGCGATGGTCGGCGAGACCGACCCGACCGAGTCCGCCCCGGGCACGATCCGCGGCGACTTCGGCCTCGACCTCGGCCACAACGTGATCCACGCGTCGGACCACGAGGACGAGGGCGCCAACGAGCGCGAGATCGACCTGTTCTTCGACGACGACGAACTCGTCGACTACGACCTCGACACCTCGGCGTGGGTGTACGAGGAAGAAGACCACTGACGCCGCTCGCGGATTTCACTTTTCGCCGCCGCCCCGCCCTCGGAGAGTCATCGCTCGCTCGACACACCGCGTTTCCGGTGAATTTCTCCGAGAAGCTCCGCTCGGTCGTCCGGTTTCCCCCAACGGACCGTATATAAACGACCGCGACGGTCCCTGCCGGCTCAGGTGTCGACCGCGACGGCGGTCCCGTCGTCCGCGACCACGATCACCTCGTCGCCGCCGTCGCCCGTCACGTCGGCGAACAGGGGGCCGCCGTAGACGACGACCTCGGCGGGGCCGCCCCGGGCGAGCACCTCGCCCTGCTGGGTCATCGCCAGCACCTCGCCGGCGCGGTTGACCACGACCGGCGCGCGCTCGCCGTTCCCGTCGACGTCGCCCATCCGCGGCTCGTTGATCCGGGTCGAGGCGCCGTACTGCTGTTTCCAGACCACCTCGCCGTCGAGGAGGTCGACGGCCCAGACGCTCCCGGAGCCGCCGACGTACACCCGACCGGGGTCGGCGTCCCCCACGGCGATCGGGCGGTCCTGGAGCTTCACCTCGTACCGGTTGGACCCGTCGCTGGTCTCGACGGTCTCGATGTTCCCGTTCGCGCCGCCGAGCGCCAGCACCGGTCCGTCGCGGCTGTCGGCCGCGTTCCAGCTCAGCGGGTTCACGCTCGGCTCCGTCGTCCAGCGCGTCCCGCCGCTGGCGTCGAGCATGTGGACCGTCGCGGGGTCGCCGGCGGTCGTCAGCACCGCCAGCCCGCCCCGCTCGCCGGCCTCGGCGGCGGGCTCGACGACGAGCGGTCGCCGGGCCACCTCGCCCGGTAGCGAGGCCTCCGCGACCGCGTCGCCCTCGCCGTCGACGACGAGGACGCCCCCGTCGGTCGTGACGGCGGCCACCTCCGCGCTTCCGTCGCCGGTGAGGTCGCCGACGGCGGGGCGGATCCCCGAGGGACCGCCGAGGTCGACCGCGAACCGCTCCGCGCCGTCGGCCGCGTCGACGACGAGTAGCTCGCCGGACGCGGTCGTGAGCGCGACGACCGGGTCGCCGCCGAGGGTGCCCGTCGCGAGTCCGCTGACGCCGACGGGATCGCCGGTGCCCTCGGAGCCGTCCCCGTCGTCGCCGCCGCCGCGCTCCGCGTCCGGGCCGGCGACCGGCACCGTCCACGGGGTCTCACCGGTTCCGACGACCGTCGCGCGGACGACCCGCGACCCGTTCTCGACCGCGGGCCGGAGGAGGAGCGGGTCGCCGTCGACGGTCGCGACCACGGCGCCGCTGCCGTCGTCGCCGGCCGCCGGCTCCGACTCCCACACGACCGTGGTCCCCGTGGTGGCGTCGTCGACGCCGACGAACGCGAACAGCGCCACGCCGACGCCGGTCGCCCCGCCGGCCAGCAGGATCAGCGTCGCGAACAGGACGCGTCGGTCCATTTGAACCCCCTTCGGGCGTCGCCGTGAAACGGTTGTCGGATGCAGCCCCCCGGCCCGCGCCGCGGGGAGCCGTGCCCAGGTCCGACCCTACCGCCCCAGCAGCGTCCCCACGTGGTCGGCGCGCTCCTCGCCGACGAGGTCGCGCAGCGCCGCGGGGTCGCGCTCGCCGTCGGCGTTGACGAGGTAGACGGCGCCGTCGCGGTCGCCGTACGCGCCGTGGAGGTCGTAGACGAAGCCGTACACGGTCGCGTCCGCCGCCTCCTCGCGCCCGCGGGCGAACGCGACCTGCTCGTGGACGTTGTGCTCGACGAGGCGGTCGCGGAGCGAGGGGCCGGCGCCGTCGCCCCGGTTCTCGCCCGCCGCATCCCCGCCTTTCCCGTCGGCCGCCCCGCCGCCGACCCGCGGATCGCTCAGCCCGTCCTCGACGATCGGTAGCAGCGCCTCGACGTCGGCGCGGACGCCCGGTTCGCTCGGGAACTCGCCCGTGCGGGCCGCCGTGAGTGCGGCGTCGACGGCGCCGCACCCGGTGTGGCCGACCACGGCGAGCACCTCGGTGTGGGTGTGTCCGAGCGGATACGCCACGCTCCCGTCGAGGACCCGCTCGCCGTCGACGACGGCGCTGACGCTGTTGCCGATGGCGCCGGACGTGAAGAGGTACCCCGGTTCGTCGACGGCGAACATCCCCTCCTGCGAGACGCGCGAGTCGGAACAGCAGACGGAGACCACGCCCGGCCGCTGGTCGTCGCGGTGCCGGTCGAAGGAGCCGGGCGGCAGCGCAGCGACGTGGTCGTCGTTGCGGTCGAGGAGGTCGGCGAGGATCCGGCTGTCCATACTGTCCCGACCGCACGCGGGAATAAAAAACGCCGTGCGCGGAGCCTCGCCGGGACGGGCCGCGTTCGCCGGCGGAGCGGCCGGCCTCAGGCGACGAGTCCGACGAGGGAGACCGCGAATCCGACGACGAACACCGCGAGGAGCGCGACCGTCGCGATCACGACCGCCGGGGCGAGGGCCTCCTCGTTCTCGTCGAGGACCACGTCTTCGAGGTTCTGCATGTGCGCCACCTCGTCGCCGCGGGGTTTGAACGCTTCGACCGAGCGCCGCGCTACCCGTCGAAGCGGTCGGTCACTCGTCGATCCACACGTTGTTGTAGTCGCTCAGCACCCGCGGGTTGTACTGCGAGCGCGGGTGGGCGACGAAGTCGTTGACGTAGTCGCGGACGCCGATGGAGACGCGCAGGCTGTAGCTGGGGAGGTGGACCCGGTCTTCGAGCAGCGTCGGGATGATCGACTCGTAGCGCTCGCGGCGCTCGTCGACGTCGCTTGCGCGCCGGGCCTCGACGATCTCGTCCATGAGGTCGTCGTTCTCGTAGTAGGTGCCGTTTGTGGCGCCGATCTGCCCGTCGTAGAACAGGTTGTACACGTACGAGTCCGGGTCGGGGCCGCCGAGCCACCCCAGCGCGTACATGTTGTAGTCGTCCTCGTTCCCCGTGCTGTACGAGTCGAGGAAGGTGCCCCAGTCGTAGCGGCGCACCTCCGCCTCGTAGCCGGCCTCGTTGAGCCCGTTCGAGACCGAGATCCCGATCTGCTCCCGGAGGTCGTCCGGCGGCACGATGATCCGGAAGGTGTAGTCCTCGGGCACGCCGGCGTCCGCGAGCAGCTCCGCGGCGCGGTCGACGTCGCGGTCGTGGGGAATATCTGCCCACTCGTCCACCGAGAAGTCCCACGAGTCCGCGACCGGGAGCGGTACCGGTCCGTAGTTGCGCTCGCCGGCCGGCTCGATGAAGTCGGAGACCGCCTGGTCCATCGAGACCGCGTAGTCGATCGCCTCGCGGACCTGCGGGTCCGCGGTCGGCCCCTCGTTGCAGTTGAACGCGAGGTAGTAGTAGGAGATGCCGGGCTCCGACTGGAGCGACATGTTGTCCGCGCTCTGGACCGTCTGCCACGTCTGCGGCGTGATCCCGTCCGCGACGTCCGACTGCCCGGTCTCCAGCGAGACGACGCGCGTCGTGCTCTCCGCGACCGGCTCGAACCGGAGCCGGTCCAGGTGCGGCAGCTCGTCGCCCCAGTAGTCGTCCCACTTCACCAGGTCGACGAACTCGCCTTCGGTCCAGTCGACGAACTCGAACGGCCCCGAGCCGACCGGCGATTCGAGGTTGAACGCATCCTTGTCCTCCTCCCGGACCGACTTGGGCACCACGTTCCGCGTCAGCCCGAGCGCGTAGAACGGGCCGTAGCCGTACTGTAAGTCGATCTGGACGGTCCGCTCGTCGATGACCTCCACCGCGTCGATCATGTCGACGTCCGGGGCGTTCGCGGTCTCCTCCTCGACCGGCGCCAGCAGCGAGTACCGGACGTCCTCCGCGGTGACCGGCTCGCCGTTCTGGAACCGCGGGCCGTCGCGCAGCTCCACGACGTACCGCGTCCCGTCGCGCTCGATCGTCGGCTCCTCGCGGGCGAGGTGCGGGACGGGGTCGGTGCCCTCGTCGTAGGCGTACAGCGGCTCGAACACCTGCGAGCACACCTGCTGGGAGTAGATGTCGTTGACGACGATCGGGTCGAACTCGATCGGCGACACCTGCTGGGAGTACACCAGCTCCCCGCCGCTGACCGGCTCGCTCCCGCCTCCGCTCTCGTCGTCCGTTCCGTTCCCGTTCGTCTCGGCGGTTCCGTTCCCCTCGGCGTCGGGGCCGCGGCCGGCGCAGCCGGCGATCGCCCCCGCCGTCACCCCGGTCGCGACGCCGCGCAGGACGCGCCGCCGCGACGGGTCGAGTTCACCTGACATGCCCTCCCCTATCGCTCCGGGGGATAAATCAGGAGACTCCGTGGCAGCGTTCGACCGTACGCCGGACAACCGGAGATTGTCGCCGAGAACCGACGGCCGCCGACGTGTTTTTGTGCGTTCGGCGTGGCGGATACGCCAACACGATGCCACGCGAACAGTACCAGACGAAGTTAGAGGGGCTCCGCGACGACGTGCTGTACATGAGCGAAGTGGTCGCCGAGCGCCTCCGCAAGGGGCTCGACGCCCTCGAACAGCAGGACGAGGAGTTAGGCGAAGAAGTGATCACCGGCGACGCCGAGATCAACGACCTCTACCTGGAGTTGGAGGGGCAGTGTACGGACCTCATCGCGCTCCAGCAGCCGGTCGCGGGCGACCTGCGGTTCATCGCCGCCTCGTTCAAGATCATCACGGACCTCGAACGGATCGCGGACCTCGCGACGAACCTCGGAGAGTACGCGAAGCGGGCGGACCGCGAGGTGTTCCCCGACGTCGACGTCCAGCGCATCGGCGACGACACGCTGGCGATGCTGGACGAGGCGATGGACGCCTACGCGGAGTCGGACCCCGAGCGCTGTTACGCGGTCGCCGAGGCGGACGACGACCTCGACGCCGCCTGCGAGGCCGCGAGCGACCTCGTCGTCCGCGACCTCATCGAGCGCGACGAACTCCGCGAGGAGGAGGACGTGGAGGCGACGATGCGGAACGTCTCGCGGCTCCTGCTCACGATCCGCGACCTCGAACGCGTCGGCGACCACGCGGTCAACATCGCGGCCCGGTCGCTGTACATGATCGAGAACGACGACGCACTGCTGTACTGACCGGCGCCCGTCCCCTTCCGATTTTCCGCCGCGTCGACGGTCCGGTCGCAGTCTCCGTCACCGACCCGGCACAGTCCGCTTCGCCGGCCCGAAACCTGTCACCGAGCCTGACGCTTCCCCCCTGTTATATCCGTCCGAGCGGCGAGGTCGGACGCATGGTTCTCGGAGCAATCGTCTCGTTCGTCGTCGCGCTGCTGGTCGGCGGCCTGGGCATCTACGTCAGCGGTCGGATCGTCGCGGGCGTCGACGACTACTCGCACGCCGTGGTCACGGCGCTGCTCGGCGCCCTCGCCTGGGCGCTCGGATCGCTGATCCCGCTGATCGGGCCGGTCGTCGCGCTGGTCGCGTGGGTGTGGGTGATCAAGTGGCGGTACCCCGGCGGCTGGAGGGACGCGGCGGTCATGGGACTCGTCGCGTGGGCCGCCGCCCTAGTCGTCATCGCCGTGCTGAACGGCGTCCTCGGGCTCGGGATCAGCGCGTTCGGGGTGCCCGGCGTCTGACCGAGGCGTCGCGGCCGGTTCCCCTCGACCGTCCGCCCGACGAACGGTCTCCTCACGGGACCGCGCCGATCAGGTCGCGATTTCGAACCGAGCGCCGGCGCCCGGGTCTTCGGTGACGCGGACCTCCCAGCCGTGCGCGTCGACGATCCGCTCGACGATCGCCAGCCCGAACCCGCTGCCGTCCTCCCGGGTCGTGTGTCCCTTCTCGAAGATCAGGTCGCGCTCCTCGGGCGGGATCCCCGGGCCGTCGTCCTCGATGAACACGCCGCCGCCGTCCGGCAGGACGCCGGCCGTGAGCGTGACTCCGCTGCCGCCGTGTTCGACGGCGTTCCGGATGATGTTCTCGAACGCCTGCGTGACCCGCGCGGGGTCGCACGCCAGCGTGACGCTGTCGGTCACCCGCAGCGAACTCTCCGGCGCCCGGACGTTCTCGTAGCTCTTCTCGACGATCTCCCGAAACGGAACGTCGCGCCGCTCGCCGAGCGTGCGGCCCTCCTTCGCGAGCGTCAGCAGCTCGTCGATGAGCGTGTCCATGCGGCCGACGGCGTCGAGGGCCGTGTCGATCCCGTCGTCCTCGATGTCCGACGCCGCGAGGCTGAGGTTCCCGGCCGCCACGTTCAGCGGGTTCCGGAGGTCGTGTGACACGGTCGCCGTGAACTCCTCCAACTGGTCGACAGTCTCGGTCAGCTCCCGGTCGTACAGCTTCCGGTCGGTGATGTCGCGCGTCAGCCCGACGAGCGAGGCGACCGCGCCGTCCTCGTCGGTGATCGGCTTACACCGCGACTCGACCCAGAGCCGCACCGAGTCGGACTTCTCGACGCGGTACTCGACCACCTGCGGCGTCCCCGCCGAGGCCGACTCCATCGCCTGCCGAACGCGGGCGACGTCGTCGCCGTGGATCTTGTCTAAGAACGTCGTCGGGTCGTCCCGGATCTCCGCCGCCGGCTGCCCGAATATCGCCTCGTGGCCGTCGTTGATGAACCGGAGCTCGTCCCACGTCGGCGAGAACACCCACCACACCTGGTCGGTCACGGCGGCGATCTCGCGGAGCCGCCTGTTCGTCCGGTCGCGCTCGCGCTGGGCCCGCCGGTGTTCGACGTAGGTGACGATCTTCCGCGCCAGCAGCGGCGCCTGGTTCTCGACGGCGTCCTGGATCACGTAGTCGGTGACGCCGGCCTCGATGCTCTCGCTCGCGACCGTCTCGGTCCCGGTGTTCGTGAAAAGCAGGAAGGGGAGGTCCGGCCGGTCCTCGCGGACCGACCGCAGGAACTCGACGCCGGTCACCTCCGGCATGTGGTGGTCGCAGAGCACGCAGTCGATCGCCCGTTCCGCCAGCAGCCGCTCCCCCTCGGCCGCTGAGTCCGCGGTCTCGATCCGGAGCCGGTCGCTCTCCGCCCGCAGCTGCCGCGAGACCAGCTCCCGGAGCTGATCGTCGTCGTTGACGTACAGCAGGTCAACGGGCCGTTCGCTCCTCATACCGCCGAGAACGACGCCTGACGCATAGGCGTTACCTCCCGACAATCACTTTTGATACCGCGCGGTCGGCGGCGCCGGGCGGCGGACCGGTCGTCGCCCGGGGGCGGCGCTCAGTCGTCCGCGACGGCGGGGGCCGCGCGCCGCTCGCGGGCGGGGTCGGCCGACTCCGGCGTCGGCGTCCACTCCAGCCCGCCGTCGTAGTGGAAGGCGCGGTGGTCGCGCGTCGGGTCGACGACCGTCAGCGAGAGCCAGCCGTTGTCCAAGAGCCCGGCCACCGACTCGTTGTCGGCCAGGACCTCGGTCACGCGGTCGACCGGCGCGTGGACGACCGTCGAGAGCCGGAGGGGCAGGTGGTACGGCTCGTCGGCGGCGGCCATGACCGACTGGAGCGGCAGGCCGGTCATCAGGTCGCCGCCGTTGCCCTGGTAGACGCCGACGTTCCCGACGGGGTTGTGCGTCACCTTCGACCCGCTGCCGTACGCCGCGTTGTCGACCGTCGAGAAGTAGTACTGCGCGTTGATCCACTGGGTGACGACCATCGGTCCGGTGAGGATCGCTTCGAGAGCGTCGCCGTCCGCGTCGGTCGCCCAGTCGTACGAGTGGAGGAAGGCGCGGCCGTCGAGGTCGAGCCCGTCCGTCAGATCGCGGGGCCCGACGACGAAGCCGGCGTTGCCGGCCAGCCCCCACTCGGGGCGCGTCTCGGCCCAGTCGCCGGCGCGGCGCTCGGTCTCCCGGACGCCCGTCCCCTCGGCGGCCCCGCCGGTGCGCTCGTCGGCGGCGCGCTCGCGGGCGGCGTCGAGGTCCGCGCGCAGCCGTTCGAGGTCGTCGGCGTGCGAGTCCGGCACGTCGCGGTCGTACAGCGTCACCTCGTCGGTCGTCGTGTTGTGTTCGGCGGCGAGGAAGACGGTGTCGTCGGGCACGTCGATCCCGCGCTCGCGTAATCCGTCCCTGACCTCGGGGTCGTTACAGATCGCGGCGAGCACGCGGGCGCTCGGGCCGCCCGGGTTGCCGGCGCAGGCGCCGCAGTCGAGGCTGGAGTCGTAGGGGTTGTTCGCCGTCTCGGCCGCGTGGCCCGTGAAGACGACCAGGCGGCCGAACGACTCCCACCCCATCAGCTCGAACGCGGTCGCGGCGTACTCGACCCGCTCGTCGCGAGACAGCCCCGTCGGGAGCCCCTCGCCGGCGTCGTCGTGTCCGTGGACGCCGGGCTCGCAGAACTCGTGGTCGCCCGGCACCGCGTCGTCGGCGCCGCCGAGCAGGTCGCGCACCCGGCCGGGGACGAGCGTGCGCGCGGCGAGCGCGAGCCCGTACCCGCTTCCGGCGCCCTCGACGAAGCTGAACGCGGTGGCGGGGTTCGACCGCACCGTCTCGATCACCTCGCCGGCGGCCTCACGGAGGCCGCCCCAGCGGTCGCGGCTCCTGCGCGCGGCGCCGTCCGTCGGGACCTCCTCGACGCGGTGCTGCGGGTCGAGGATCGGCGGACAGGCGTCGACGGACACGTCGGCGTCGTAGCCGCTGTACTCCATCGGGACGCCGAAGAAGCCGGCGTACCCGTGCGTCTCGTAGTCGCCGGTCGCCTCGACGTGCCGGCGGATCACCTCCGAGCGCGTGTCGATACAGAAGACCAGCTGGGCGTCCGGGCGACCCGACGCGCCGCCGTCGGCGCGCGCCCCGCGCTCCTCCCCGCGGGCCTCGCTCTCGGCGGCGACGCGCTCGACGAGCCCGTCGCGGTACGTCGCCTCCCACGCGCTCAGGAACGCGTCGGCGATCTCGTCGCTCGGCTCGACCGCCGGCCCGTCGGTCTCGGGCGGCGAGAGGTCGACCCCGAGGGCGTCCGCCAGCGCGAGCCGCGCCGCGAGGTACCCCGTCAGCGTGATCGGGTACGCGGACTGCCACGCGCCGCCGTCGTCGGCGCGCCGCTTGAGCAGGCCGGTCCACCCGGGGAGCGCGGCGAACTGCGCCTCGAAGACGGCCGCCCACCGCTCGCGGGGATACGGCGCCAGCGCGGCCTCGATCGCCTCGGTCGGCGACGCCGGCAGGTCGGCGACGAGCCCGTCGTCGGGGATCTCGTCGTCGTGGCGGGCCACAGAGCGGAACGCGTCGTAGAACCCCGCCTCGCGGTTCGGCATCGCCCACTCGGCCTGCCCCTCGTCGAGGAACGCCGAGAGCCACTTCGTCAGCACGCGGTCGACGCGGTCGGCGCCCGCGTCCGAGCCGTCCGCCTCGCCGGCGCCGCTGGCTCCGTCCGCGTCCTCGGCGGCCGCCAGCCGCTCCAGCATGGCCTCGGGGTCCGCCTCGTACCCCCGGTCGGTCAGCTCCGCGTCGAGGCGCTCCGGGTCGATCCGCCCCTCGTCGAGGGCCGCCCGGAACGTCTCCGCGCGCGGGTAGCCGCGACCGCCGAGGAGGTCGGCCGCCTGGCTCACGGCCTCGTCGAACGGCAGGTCCTCGAAGCCGGCGAGGGGGTTCGCGGTCACGAACGAGTGGACCGGCCAGACCGAGCCCACCGCGGTCGCGGCCGCGTCGATCTCCGCTTCGATGTCGTCAGCGTCGTCGTCGGTACCGGTCTCAGTTGTCATTGTACTCCTCCGTGGCGGTCAGGACGGTGTTCGGGGCCGGTTGGCCCGCGTTCAGCAGCGCGACGTAGAGGCGCTCGCTCCGCTCGTGGACGCCGGTCTCGACCGCGACGTACGCCGCGAGGAAGGCGACGGCGACGACGGCGTGGAGCGCGGTCAGCTCGGTCGGCGCGGAGACGAGCGGGAGCCCGGAGAGGACCCCCGAGACGGCCCGGTACGCGAGCGCGTACACGCCGATGGCCGGGAGCGCGACGAGCGGGACCGCCGCGTAGCGGGCCGCCGTCGAGAGGGCGGTCTGCCGGACGGCGCTCCGGGCCGCGTGGAGCGTCGTGAGCGTCACGAACCCGGCGAGCAGCAGCCCGGTGTCGACGCTCGTCCCCTTCCCCGTCAGGAGCGCGAACGTCGCGCCGCCCGCGAGCCCCGTCAGCAGGACGACGACCGCGCCGGCGACGCCCGTTCCGCCGGCGTCGTGGTCGGCCTCCCCCGGAGCCGCGCGCTCGACCTCGTCGCCCGCGCTCAGGAAGTGGTACGCCTTGTAGAAGCCGTGGAGGATGAGGTGCGTCACGGCGGCGCCGAAGAAGCCGAGCCCGGCCTGGACGATCATGAAGCCCATCTGCCCGACCGTCGAGCAGCCCAGTTCGCCCTTCACGTCCGCCCGGACGGTCTTGAGCAGCTTCCCGGCCAGCGCGCTCGCGGCGCCGACGACCACGACGGCGAGCATGAGCCCGGTCTCGACGGTCACGACGGGCGCGAACCGGGTCAACAGGATCCCGCCCGCGTTGACGAACCCGGCGTGCATCAGCGCCGAGGCGGGGGTGGGGGCGGTCATCGAGGAGAGCAGCCAGCCGTGGAACGGGACCAGCGCCGACTGGATCATCGCCGCGAGGACGAGCGCGGCGCCGGCGACGAGCCACGCGGGCCCGCCGAGGGCGTCGGCGCTCGCGGCGACGCCGGATATCGTCGTCTCGCCCGTCGTCCGCCACAGCGCCGTCAGCGCGACGCCGAGCAGCGCGCTGCTGGCGAGGAAGTGACGCCGGGCGACGCCCGCGGCGGCGCGGGCCTGCGGCCAGCCGTCGACGGTGCCGACGAGCCGGGCCATCAGGAGCCCCATCGCCAGCCAGCAGGTCCAGAACAGCGCGACGTGGTCGGCCGCGACGAGCGCCATCACGGCGAGCGTGAACCCGAAGACGCCGAGGAAGAAGTCGGTCTCGTGGGCGTCCCCGGCCATGTAGCGGCGCGAGTAGCTGTGGACGATCCCGCTGAAGAACGTGACCACCACCCACATCAGGACGGTCAGCCCGTCGACGGCGACCGCGCCGGGAATCTCCCACACCCCGCCGAGTCGGAGTCGGGCGACGAGGACGGCGACGCTCGCGGCGAACAGCGTCCACGCGAGCCGGGTTAATGCGACGGGAAGTGACGAGGTTTCGGCCGTCTCCCGGAGCGCTCCGACCGTCGGTTTCGAGGTGCGTCCTGACATCGTTCGAGTCGTCACGCGACCGCCGTCGGAGTCCGGACCGCGTCCGGATCCGAATTCGGTCGCATCTACTCCCCCTCGAGAACGCACCGTCTATTAAAATTGTCTGTATTCACAATTCGTTCGATTATCTCGCATTATAGAACATTATGGTTACCGACTCGCGAGCGCACAGCGGACGAGCCCGGCCTGCGGCCCCACTCGACTTCCGCTCGCCCCCGTCGCCACTCAGGAAACCATAACGTCCCCCGGTCCGGAGGGGCGGTATGGAAGAACTCTCGGGGACCGTCCTCGCCGGCGAGTCGTTCGAGCCGGTGCGGGGACGGGTCGTCGTCGAGGACGGGCGGATAGCGGCGGTCGAGGAGACGGCCACGGAGTCGACGGACATCGTGCTGCCGGCGTTCGTCAACGCGCACACCCACCTCGGGGACTCCGTCGCGAAGGAGGCGGCCGTCGGCCTCTCGCTCGACGAGGCCGTGGCGCCGCCGGACAGCCTGAAACACCGCCGGCTGGCGGCCGCCGACCGCGACGAACTGGTGTCGGCGACGCGTCGCACCCTCCGGTACATGCGCCGGACGGGCACGGTCTCCGCGCTGGACTTCCGCGAGTCGGGTCCTCCCGGCGCGCGCGCGCTCCGCGAGGCGGCCGAAGACACGGGCGTTGACCCGTTCATCTTCGGGAGCGGCGACCCGGCGGTGCTCGACGTGGCCGACGGTTACGGCGCCTCCGGCGCCAACGACGACGACTTCGCCGCCGAGCGCGCCGCCTGCGAGGAGCGCGGCGTCCCCTTCGCGATCCACGCGGGCGAGCCCGACGCGACGGACATCCACCCGGCGCTCGACCTGGACCCGGACCTGCTCGTCCACATGGTCCACGCCGAGGAAGAGCACCTCGAACGGGTCGCGGACCAGTCCGTTCCGATCGCGGTCTGTCCGCGCGCGAACGCGGTCCTCGGCGTCGGGACGGCGCCGATGCGCGACCTGGTGGACCACGCGACCGTCGCGCTCGGCACGGACAACGTCATGCTGAACCAGCCGTCGATGTTCCGCGAGATGGCGACCGCCGCGAAGCGGTTCGACGTGACCGACCGGGAGGTGCTGCGGATGGCCACCGCCGCCGGCGCCGAGATCGCCGGCCTCGACTGCGGCGTCGTCGAGCCCGGGCGGCGCGCGGCGCTGCTCGTCCTCGACGGCGACTCGGACAACACCTCCGGGACGGCCGACCCCGTCAGCGCCGTCGTCCGGCGCGCGACCGGGCTGGACGTGAAGCGGGTCGTCGGCTGACCGCCCCGGTCAGTCACCCTCGTGCCGCTCCGCGTCGAACCGCCCGAAGGGGGTGGTCTCGTGGGTCCGCACGAGCACCTCGTCGGCGACCGTGACCCCCATGTCGAGGAGCGCCTGCGCCACGGGCGTGATGTCGCTGTCCGACTCGCCGACGACGGTCACGAGCAGGTTCTGCTCGCCCGTCACGAGCTCCTGGACCGACACGACGCCGTCGATCTCTAAGATGTCGGGGATGAGCTCGCCCCGCTCCGGGATCGACGCGGTGCAGTAGAGCAGCATCCGGAGCGGGTACCCCGACCGCTGGTAGTCGACGCTGGCGCTGTACCCCTTGATCACGCCCTCCGACTCGAGCCGCTGGATGCGCTTGCGGACGGTGCTGTCCGAGGTGCCGGTCCGCTCCGCGATGTCCCCGGACGACGTGTTCCGGGCGTCGGCCTGGAGCGCGTAGAGGATCGCCCTGTCGACGTCGTCGATCGCGCCGTTGTCCATACCCCGCCGATAGGCGCGTGCCGCTTTTATACGTTGTCGGGGCGGTTCGGCGCGCCGCCGGTCGTCGCCTCGATCCCGACGCCTACATACGACCGCCGCCAGTTGGTCGGGTATGGCGCCCTACACCGTGGACATCGAAGTGCGGTTCCGCGACATCGACGCGCTCGGCCACGTCAACAACGCTGTCTACGCGACGTACATCGAGCAGGCTCGGACGCGATACTTCCGCGACGTGCTCGACATCGACATCTCGCAGTCGTCGAACGTGCTGGCGTCGCTGTCGATCGACTTCCGTCGCCCGATCGAGTTACCGGACGAAAACGTGACCGTCACCGTCGAACTGGCCGACCTGGGGCGGTCGAGCGCGACGATGACCCACGAGATCCGCGTCGGCGACGCGGTCGCCGCGGAGGCCGAGGCGACGGTCGTCGCGTTGGACCCGGAGACCGGAGAGCCGGCGCCGATCCCCGAGGAGCACCGGACCAAGATGGAGTCGTACCACGACCTCTGAGGGGCTCGGGGGACCGGGTCCCGCCGGCCGATCCGCTCCGGACGCACACCTTCTTGACGCCGCGGACGGATCGATCGGTATGAGCGTTCGACTGTACGCCCTCGACGGGTGTCCCTGGTGCGAGAAGGCGGCCGACGCCTTGGACGAGGCGGGCGTCGACTACGAGACGGAGTGGGTGGAGGCGCTCCACTCGCGGCGGAACGAGGTCAAGCGCGTCAGCGGCCAGCGCGGCGTCCCGGTTCTCGTCGACGAGGAGCGCGGCGTGACGATGGCCGAGAGCGCGAACATCGTCGAGTACGTCGAGAGGACCCTCGCATGAGCATCTACACCGGCCGGGGCGACGAGGGCGAGACCGACCTCCGGGACATGAGCCGGGTGTCGAAGTCGAGCCACCGCATCGAGGCGTACGGCTCCGTCGACGAGGCGAACGCCCTCCTCGGCACGGTCCGTCCGACGGGCCACGACGACGTCGACGACCTCCTGGAGACGGTCCAGAACCACCTCCACATCGTCCAGGCGGACCTCGCGAACCCCGACCCCGACCCGGACGACCCGCAGGTCGACGGCGACCACGCCGCGGAGCTGGAGGACCGCATCGACGCGTTCGACGAGGAGCTGGAGCCGCTCCAGTCGTTCATCCTGCCCGGCGGCGGCGAGGCCGGCGCGGCGCTCCACCACGCGCGCGCCGTGGTGCGGCGGGCGGAGCGGCGCGTCGTCGACCTCGCGCGCTCGGAGCCGATAAACGAGGCCGTCGTCACCTACCTCAACCGGCTCTCCGACCTCCTCTTCACCCTCGGTCGGGTCGTCAACGCGCGCGACGGCGAGCCCGAGGAGTCGCCCACGTACTGAGTCGCCCCGAGCGCGCGATTTTTCCCCGTCCCCCGCGAGGTGGAGGTATGACGCTCGACAGCTACGCGGCGGCGGTCGACGGGCTCGACCCGGGCCCCGGCGAGGTCGAGACGGCGGAGCTACTGGTGAGCGACGACGTGCTCGTGAAGGCGTTCGTCCTCGGCCCCGACGCGGCGGTCGACCCGCACGAACACGCCGACGCCACGAACGTGTTCCACGTGCTTGAGGGTGAGCCGACCGTGGTCCGCGACGGCGAGGAGGCGGCGCTCGCGGCGCCCGCGGTGGTGCCGAACGAGCGCGGCGCGGTTCACGGCGCCCGCAACGACACCGACGATCGGGCCGTGCTCACGGCCAGCATCGCACCCCTCCCCTGATGGACGGCGAAATCGATCCCGAGGAGCTGTCGGCGCTGCTGGACGAGCGCGACGGCTCCCCCGACGAGTCGCTGCGTATCGTCGACATCCGCGATCAGCGGGCGTTCGACCGCGGCCACCTCCCCGACAGCGAGTGTATCCCCTTCCCGGAGCTGACGAGCCGGATCGCGGAGCTGGAGGGCGCGGACCGGATCGTCACCGTCTGTCCCCACGGCGTCGCCAGTCAGCAGGCGGCCCAGCTCATCGGCAGCTACGAGGGCACGCAGGACGCGCGCGTCGAGAGTCTCCGCGGCGGCATCGAGGGCTGGCAGGAAGCGGTCGGCGAGCTGACCGAGTCGCCGGCGCCCGAAGGGGACGACGGCGCCGACGAAGGCCCCGAGTCGCCCTTCTGACGCGGGCCGGCCGCTCCGGGCCCGGCCTTCAGATCGCGCGAACCCGCACCCGCCAGAAGTCGCGGAACGCGTCGTCGAGCGCCGCCTCCGGCTTCCCGGTGGCGTCGGAGACGTCGGTGACGTCGGCGCGGTCGCGCACCCGACCGAGGACGCTGCGCTCGCCGACGGCGATCACGCGGTCGAGGTCGTCCGCGTCGGCGACCTCGGAGAGCGCCTCGGCCGCCCGGTCGAGGTGGTCGTCGATCTGTCCCTCGCGGCGGCGCTCGAAGCGCCCCTGCGAGAACCCACCCTTCGAGTGGGCCTCCTTCACGTCGCTGGTGAACCCCTCGAAGGCGACGCGCTCGGCGCCCTCGTAGGTGCCGACGGCGAAGGTGTCCGAGCGGACCAGCGCGAACGCGAACCGGCCCGTCGGGCGGAACCACGACTCGTCGAGCCGGAAGCGGTCGCTCCACCGGTCGAACGGGTCGGGCGCTATCGGCGGGGTCAGCGCGACACTCACCGCGCCGGTGTCGTCGGCGAGGACCACGGCCGGAGCCGCGCGCCGGACGAGCGCCGCGCGCTCGCCGAACCAGTCCGAGACGGTCGCCGGGACGGAGTCGGCGTCGGGGACGAACGCGGTCAACAGCCCCTCGGGGTCGTCGCTCTCGACGGCGCGGAAGCGGTCGAGCGCGTCGGTCAGCTTCGGGCCGCGCAGGTCGCTCACGCGCCGGAACTCGACGGACGCCTCGGTCCCCTCAGCGCGCTCCAGCCGCTCCTCTAGCGACTCGATCCGGTGTTCGAGCTCGTTGACGCGCTCCTCAGCGCGCTGGCGGTCGGCGACGGCTTCGGACCGCCGCTCCTCTTCGGCCTCCGCGCGCCGTTCGAGGTGGCGCTTCTCCTCCTCTAACTCCTCGATACGCTCCTTCAGCTCGGCGCGCCCGAGCAGCCTGTCGATCATACCGAATCCGCGACCCGCCGCGACCTAAAAGGTGCGTCTGCGGCGGAGACGTCGTCGAGCCTATTTATAAACGAAGCCCGTGCGGTGGCGCGTGCCGACGAGCGGCCGTAGGCCGCGAGTCGCACGCGCGAGGGAGTCGCTGGCGGCTGGCGCCGCCAGCGACGAGGCTGGGGCTTTGGCGGTGTTCGCCGTCGACCCGTCAGCAGCTATTTATAAATAGCCGGTCACGGGGACGAAATCAGCGAAAACGGGGTCAATCACGTAGTCCTACGCGTTCACGAACGGCTCCCACCCCTCCCATCGTAGGAGCTTCTCGGCGCGGTCCGCGTCCGCCAACAGCACGTTCCGGCGGTCCGGGAGCGTCTCGTCGGCGAGCTCCCGCGGAATCGCGAGCGTCCCGCTCGGTACGTCGTCGTCGCCGGCGACCGGGATGTGGCCCCCGTCGACTTTCATGACGAGCGGGGCGTCGAGTCGTTCGACGCCCTCGCCGTCCGCGTACAGCTGCTCGTTGACGTGCTCGTGGTCCGCCCGCTGGATGACGGCGCGCTCGCCGCCGTGGGGTTCCACGTACAGTTCCCCCAGGTAGTAGCCGCTCGAGAATCGCTCGAACATTCTATGCGTGGTACTCTCTGCCATGACCCATATAAGCGTTTCCCGCGGCTCACGCGCGCTGAGATTCGGGCGGGATGTCCGCTACGGAGCGAGCGCGTCGCCGCCGTTCGCCCGGTAGTAGGCCGCAAGCGGCGTGCCGCGCTCGCGGTGGGACTCGAACAGGTCGGCGAGCCACGCCACGGCGTCCGAGTCGTCGTTCGCGGCGTACCCGAGGAAGTTGCCCCTATCGCCGTGGATCGCGAGGTACGCCGTCGTCCGGCCGTCGACGGTGCTCAGGTACCACGCGAACGGGAGGTCGGTGACGACGCTCACCCCGACCTCGGCCTCGACGATGGCGCGCGCCCGCTCCGGGCTCTCCGCGGCCAGGTAGTCCGTGACCGACTCCGTCAGGACGTACGACAGCGCCAGCGACTCCTCGACGACGGTGCGGCGGTACAGCGTCGAAACGAACCGCTCGTCGTTGGCGGCGATCGACGCGCCCCGGAGCCGGTCGGCGGCTTCGGCGACGCGCTGAAGCCGGGACAACACCGTCGCCGGCGGCGTCTCGGCTATCGTCACCACCTCGGCGTCCGCGAAGAACCGGTGGTTCCGCGGCGACGACGGGAGCTCGTTGAGGACGCCGTTCGCCGTCTCGACCGCCTCCGCGACCGCGACCGCCTCGTCGACGGTGTCCAAGAGGATCCGGCCGGCGTACGTCGCCTCGTAGCCGTCCGCGCCGCGCTCGACGAGCCGGTCGGCTTCGAGGGCCCGGACCGCGCGGTTGACCGTCGACCTGGAGTGCTCGAACTCGTCGACGAGGTCCCGGATCCGCGCGGGACCGTCTGCGAGGCGGACGAGGTACTGCCGACGACTGAAGGCGAGGTCGAGCACGAGTGAACTGTCGGCCAGCCTTCAGTAATACGTGTCGTTCGAGGAAGAGGTCCCGCCGCGTGCGGGCACCGGCGCGCGGCGTCGACGCCGCGCGCGCCGGGACGGCTATGCGTCGTCGCGCCGCGCGACCTCGTGGCGGCCGAACCCGTACCGGAGGCGGTTCGCGAGCCGCCGGGAGAACCGCCCCTCGTTCCGCGAGTCGAACCGCTCCGCGAGCGCCTGGTAGATGATCGGGACGGGCACCTCCTGTTCGAGCGCCTCCTCGACGGTCCACGTCCCCGTCGAGCCGCCGGCCACGTGGTCCGCCACGTCGCCGAGGTCGGAGCCCTCCTCGCGGAACGCCTCCTCGCAGAGCTCCAGCAGCCACGACCGGATCACGGCGCCGTTGTTCCAGGTGCGCGCGACCGACTCCATGTCGAGGTCGTAGCGCCCGTCGGTGAGCAGTTCGAACCCCTCGCCGTACGCCTGCATCAGCGCGTACTCGACGCCGTTGTGGACCATCTTCACGTAGTGGCCCGAGCCGGACTCGCCCATCCGGTCGTGGCCGTCCGGGCCGGTCGCCACCGCGTCGAAGACCGGGACCATCGCTTCGTAGGCCCACTCGGGGCCGCCGACCATCAGGGAGAATCCGGCTTCCGCGCTCGCGGGGCCGCCGGAGGTCCCGCAGTCGAGGTAGGCGGCGTCCGTCGCCTCGGCGCGGCGGACCGACTCCTCGAAGTGAGAGTTCCCGCCGTCGACGACCACGTCGTCGCCGTCGAGGTGGGGCTCGACGTCCGCCAGGGTGGCGTCGACGGCGTCGCCCGCGGGCACCATCAGCCAGATCCGCTTGCCGTCGGTCTCGCCCGACCCGTCCAACCGCTCGCAGAGGTCCGCGACCGAGTCGGCCGGCTCCGCGCCGTTCGCCGCCGCCTCGGCGGTCGCCTCCGCCGAGAGGTCGAACGCGACCACGTCGTGGCCCGCCTCCAGCGACCGGTTCGCGACGATCTGCCCCATCCGACCGAGTCCGATGACCCCGAGTTCCATGCGCGAGGGGTGGCGACCGCCCGCCGTAGTGGTTCCGGTTCGGCTCCTCGCCCGCCCGTCCGCCGCGGGGCTATTCGCCCGCCTCGGCCTCGCGCTCGCCGAGGTGCGCGCGGAGCGCGTCCACGTCCTTGTTGCCCGCGCCGGTGTTCAGCAGGACGACGGTGTCGTCTGGGCCGAACTCGCCGGACTCGGCGAGCGCGAACGCCCCGGAGACCGCGGCCGCGCAGGTGGCGCCGACCTCCAGCCCCTCGCTCCGCGCGACCTCGATCGCGGCGTCGAGGATCTCGCGGTCGGTCGTCGCCACCGCGCCGCCGTCGGACTCGCGGACCGCCTCCAAGATGAGGTGGCTCGCGCCCGGGTCGGGGATCGCGATCCCGTTACAGGCCGTGTCGACCTCGTCGTCCGCGAGCGGCTCGTGGCGGTCCGCCCCAGACTCGTAGGCGCGCACGATCGGGGCACAGCCCGCGGCCTGCGCGGCGTACATCGGGACCAGCCCGTCGGTCCAGCCGAGGTCGCGCGCCTCCCGCGCCGCCTTGTGCATCCCCACCAGCCCGACGCCGCCGCCCGTCGGGTAGACGACGCCGTCGGGCGCCTCCCAGTCGAGCTGCGCCAAGAGCTCCAGCGCCATCGTCTTCTTCCCCTCGTGGCGGTACGGCGTGACGAACGTCTTCGTCGAGTACCACTCGGGGTGCTCGTCCATCGCCTCGGCGTACGCCTTCCCCGCGTCGCCGATCTGCGAGTTGCCGTCGACGGGGTCGGTGACGGTGAGGTCCGCGCCGTGGACCTCCGTCATCGCCTTCTGGGTGAACCCCGCCCGGGAGGGGAGGAACACGTGCGCGTCGAGGTCCGCGCGGGCCGCGTACGCCGCGGCCGCCTGCCCCGCGTTGCCGGCGCTGTTCAGCGCGACCTCCGCCGCGCCGTGCTCGCGCGCCGCCGTCATCGCGGCCGCCTGCCCGCGGTCCTTGAACGTCCCCGTGGGGTTCGCGCCCTCGTCTTTCAGGAGGACGCGGCCGACGCCCATCGCGTCAGCCAGCGCCGGGCACTCGACGAGCGGCGTGGCGCCCTCGCCGAGCGACACCGCCGCCTCGGCCGGGAACGGGAGCAGTTCGTCGTAGCGCCACATCGACCCGTCGGGTCGGGCGTCGAGCGCCTCCGGCGTCGGGTCGATCCGGTCGTAGTCGTAGTCGGGGTCGAGGATGCCGTCGCAGTCGGGACAGCGGTGCGTCGCCGTCTCCGCGTCGAACGTCTCGCCGCAGTCGACGCAGGTCAGGCCGATGAACGCGTCTGTCGTCTCCATGGACCTCGGCTCGCGTGCCGGGGACTTCGGTGCTGTGGTCGCGGCGCGATCCGGGGCCTTCGGTGCCGTAATCGCGACGGGCTCCGAGCGCTTCGGTGCCGCGGTCGCGGCGCGCCGCGAGGCGCTCGTCGTCCCGGCCGCGGGTACTTATGCTCGAAACGTATGAAGGGGTACGCCGACGGCGGCCGCCGCCGTACCTCCACGGGAGATGCCCGCTTCAGCGACCGCGTCCGGTCCGCCGGGGGAAGCGAGGTGGAACCGATGAGCCGAACGGAACTGCGGTTGGACCTCCCGACCGGGTCGTGGCTCGGGGACGTCTCCCGCCGCGTCCCCGCGGCGACGCTCCGGGTCGCGGAGACGATCGCGGTCGACGGCTCGGCGGCGACCGACGACGACGGCCCGGGTGCGACCGGCGAGGGCCTGACGGCGGCCGCGACCGTCCGCGTCGGCGGCACCGACAGGGACCGCGTCGAGGCGGCGCTCCGCGAGCACGACCGGGTCGACCGCGCGACGGCGGTCGAGCGCCGGGGAGACGTTCGCACGCTCCGGGTCGTCGGCAGCGCGCCCGCGTACCTCCCCGCGGCGCGGGCGGTCGGCCTCCCGATAGCGGCGGCGGTCGAGGTCGTCGACGGCCGCGCGACGGTGAGCGTCGTCGGCGACCGCGACCGGGTCGAGGCGTTCGGTCGACGGCTCGCGGCCGACGGCGTGACGGTCGGCGTCGCCGCCACCGGGAGCGACGAGCCGGACCGGACGCTCACGGAGGCGCAGCGCGAGTTAGTGTTCGAGGCGGTCAAGACCGGCTACTACGACACCCCGCGGCGGTGTACGCTCACCGAGCTGGCGGCGGCGAACGACATCGCGAAGTCGACCTGTAGCGAGACGCTCCACCGCGCGGAGGGACGTGTGATGCGGCGGTTCGTCGACGGCGAAGGGCCCTTCTCGCCGCCGGAGACGGCGGGCGACGACGCGACCGACCCCGCCGAGGCGGTCGCGCTCGACGGCGACGAGTTCGACGCGGCCGCGCGCGGCGACGACGAGTCCGACGGCGACGAGTTCGAGGCCGCCGACCGCGAGGAGCCGGTCCGGTCCGCGGCGACCGAGCCCTGAGGCCCGCGGTCGCCGCGTCCGTCGCGACGGTTACTCCCCGTCGAGCGCCTGCCACGAGAGCCGCGGGTTCCGCGCGGCGCCGACCTGGTCGATCCGGCTCGCGGCGGTCCGGCTCGGCGCCGCGTCGAGCGCCTCGTCGGTGTCGGCGTACGCGAGGTTGAACGCCTCCGCGAGGTCGTCGAGCGAGGACCGCCCCTCTATCTCGGTCGGCTCGGTCAGCATCGCCTCCGGCACCATCTCCGGCCACTTGGTCGTCGGCGGGTGGACGCCGAAGTCGAGCATGCGCTTGGCCACGTCGGCGGCGTCGCGGTCGCCGGCGGTCGCCGCGAACTCGTGGTGGAACGGGCCGAAGGGCACGTCGAGGTCGATCCGCTCGGCGAGGTAGTTAGCGTTGAGGACGGCCTTCGCGGCCGCGTCCGCCAGCCCCTCGTCGCCGAGGCGCGCGATGTACGCGTACGCCTTGATCGCCACGAGCCAGTTGCCGGCGAAGCCGTGGACCTTCCCGATCGTGTGCTCGGGCTCGAACCGCTCGTACCCCTTCCCGCCGTCCGTCTCGCGCACCCGCGGGGTGGGGAGGAACGGCGCCAGCTCGTCGACGACGCCGACCGGCCCGGCGCCCGGGCCGCCGCCGCCGTGGGGGGTCGCGAACGTCTTGTGGACGTTGTAGTGCATCACGTCGAACCCCATGTCGCCGGGGCGGCCGCGCCCGAGCAGCGCGTTGAGGTTCGCGCCGTCGTAATAGAGCAGCCCGCCGGCGTCGTGGACGATGTCGGCTACCTCCGTGATGTCGCGCTCGAAGAGCCCGACGGTGTTCGGGTTCGTCAGCATGAGCGCGGCGGTGTCGTCGCCGACCGCCGCCTCCAGCGCCTCCAGGTCGACGCGGCCGTCATCGCCGGAGGGCAGCTCGACCACGTCGTAGCCCGCAGTCGCGGCCGTCGCGAAGTTCGTCCCGTGGGCGGACGCCGGGATCACGACCTCGGAGCGGTCGTTGCCGTGGTGCTCGTGGTACGCCTTCGCGACGAGGATGCCCGTGAGCTCGCCGGCGGCGCCCGCCGGGGGCTGGAGCGTCACGGCGTCCATCCCGCCGATCTCGGCGAGCGCCTCCTGGAGCCGGTACTGGAGCTCCAAGTTCCCCTGCGCGGAGCGCGCGGAGCGGTCGGGGTGGATCGCCGCGTTCGGGTCGGCCGCCACGTCCTCGGTGAACTTGGGGTTGTACTTCATCGTACAGCTCCCGAGCGGGTACGGCCCCGCGTCGATCGCCCAGTTCATCTGCGAGAGCCGGGTGTAGTGGCGCGCCGTCTCCGGCTCCGAGGGGTTCGGCAGCGTCAGCTCCTCGCGGGTGAGGTCGTCGGGAAGCGGGGAGTCCTCGCGCACGTCGACCGTCTCTTGCCCCTTCTCCGAGAGCAGCGGCTCGCGGACGCCCTCCGCCTCTCGCTCGTAGTTCGCCTGGTCGTGGATCATCAGAGCACCTCCTCGAAGGCCGCGACGAGGCCGTCCGTCTTCCCGGCGTTCAGGTCGGTGACGCACACCTGAAGCAGGTGGTCGCCGATCGCGTGGACCGCGAACCCCTCGGCCTCTAAGTCCTCGGCCACGGCGGGCGCCGGCTGGTCGACGCGCACCGCGAACTCCCGGAAGTGGTGGCGGTCGTGGACCGGCGCCTTCGCCCCGGAGAGGCCGTCGATCCGGTCCGCGAGGTCGGCGGCCTCGCGCACGCAGTCGTTCGCGAGGTCGACGAGCCCGTCGGGCCCGAGCGTCGCCGCGTGGATCGCCGCGCGGAGCGCGACCCACGCCTGGTTCGTACAGATGTTCGAGGTGGCCCGCTCCTTGCGGATGTGCTGTTCGCGGGTCTGGAGCGTCAGGGTGTACGCGCGGTCGCCGTCGGCGTCTTCGCTCGCGCCGACGAGCCGGCCGGGGACCTGCCGCAGGAAGTCGTCGCTACACGCGAAGATCCCCAGCCCCATGCCGTAGGCGGTCGGGAGGCCCAGCGACCCCGCCTCGCCGACGACCACGTCGGCGCCGACCGCGGCCGGCGACTCGAGGACCGACAGCGCGACCACGTCCGAGCCGAGGACGAACAGCGCGTCCGTCTCGTCGGCGAGGTCGCCGATCGCCGCGAGCCGCTCCTCGATGCAGCCGCGGACGGTCGGGCTCTCGGCGTACAGCATCGCCACGTCGTCGCCCGCGCGGTCCGCGAGGGCGTCGACGTCGGCGGTCCCGTCGGCCATCGGATACGTCTCGACCGTGAGGTCGGCGCCGTCGCAGTAGTTCTCCAGCACCGCCCGCTTCCCCTCGCGGAGCTGCTCGGGGACGAGGACGGTGTCGCCCGAGGTCGACCGGACGCGGTCCGCGAGCGTCGCGGCCTCGCCGAGCGCGGTCGCGGCGTCGTACATCGAGCAGTTCGCGACGTCGAGGCCGGTCAGCTCGACCAGCATCGACTGGTACTCGAAGAGCGCCTGGAGGAACCCCTGGGACACCTCCGGCTGGTACTGGGTGTAGCTCGTGAGGAACTCGGCGCGGTCCGCGAGGTGGTCGACGACGCTCGGGACGTAGTGGCCGTAGTGGCCCCGGCCGAGGAACTCGGTCAGGTCGTCGTTCCGGGCGAAGATCCGCGCGCACTCGTCGCGGATCTCGCGTTCCGTCCGGGGATCGATGCCGAACTCGCCGTCGAAGGCGACGGCGTCGGGGATGTCGAACAGGGCCTCCTCGTCGTCGACGCCGATCTCGGCCAGCATCGCCGCGGTCTCTTCGTCGGTGTGGGGCGCGTACGGCGTGCCGTTCGCCCGGCTCATCGGTGCGTCTCGCCTCGTCCGCGGTCGTTCGGCCGTCCGCCGGTGGCCCGTCCGGGCGCGACTCGTCGGTTCGCGGGTGCGGTAACGTGGGAAGGTGGCGTGGTCATGGTCGTGTGTCGGATGGGTGTGTGGTCCGGTGTCCGCGGTCCGCGCGCCGGGGAACCCCCGGCGTCACGCGATCTGGTCGTCGTACTCGTCGGCGTCGAGCAGGCCGTCGGCGTCGCCGTCCGCGGCGGGGGCGACCTCCAGCATCCAGCCCTCGCCGTACGGGTCCTCGTTGACGAGTTCCGGGCGGTCGAACAGGGCCTCGTTGACCGCGACGACCTCGCCCGAGACGGGCGCGTACAGGTCGGAGACGGCCTTGATCGACTCGACGACGCCGAACGACTCGCCGCCGGCGACCTCGTCGCCGACCTCGGGGAGTTCGACGAACACCACGTCGCCCAGCTCGTCTTGCGCGAAGTCGGAGACGCCGATCCGGACCGTGTCGCCGCCGGTCGTCGCCCACTCGTGCGATTCCAGGTACCGTCTGTCGTCGGGAACGTCGAAGCTCATTGGTCAGGGTCGCCGCGGTCCGCTCGGAGGCCTGGCCGCGAGGGCGCCGGGCCGTCAGCGCCGTCGCCGGGGGCGACCCGTCGGTCGGCTGCGGGCGGCGTCCGCGATCGGGTGGCGGTCCGCGACACGTGTGAATCACCCTTCCGGCGACGAGGAAATAAAAGGTGTGTTCGCGGCGGTCGAGCGGGGGAACGCCGGGCCGAACCCGCGTCGCGCCGCCCCGTCAGGTCCAGCGGTCGAGCCCGGTCTGGACCTGCGACTCCGCGATGCGCTCGAACCCGCGCTCGACCTCGTCCGCGGCGACGCCCCACTCGTCGACGACGTACTCGCGGGCGGCCTCGACGTCCGGGTTCACGTCGGCGTCGACCGCGACGTCCTCGGCCGGGGGGTCCATGAAGAGCTCTCGGACCGCCTCGGCGTTCTGGATCTCGGCGCCGCGCGCCTCGAGGACGCCCCACAGGTCGCCGTGTTCCCGGACCGCCTTCACCGCCGTCTTCGGACCGATCCCGCGGACCCCCTCGTTGAAGTCGGTCCCGCAGAGCATCGCGGCGTCGACGAGGCCCTGGCGGTCCAGTCCGAGGTCGTCGAGCGTCGCCGCCAGGTCCATCAGCTCCGGGTCGCCCTTGCTCGTCAGCTGGCGGAGCGTCGTCGGCGCGCCGAACAGCAGGGTGTCGTAGTCCTCGCTGCCCGCGTGGTCGACGGTCCCGGTCGCGGCCATGTGCGCGCACTGCGCTTCCCCCTCCGCGGGCGCCTCGACGATCGGTACGTCGAGCAGTTCGAGCAGCTCGCGGGTCGTCTCCTGGATCGTGTCCGTGAGCCGCTGGGTGCGGGCCTCCAGGCGCGCTGCCTCGACTGCGTCGCCGCGCTCCTCGGCGGCGGCCCTGCGCTCCTCGGCCGCCTCGCGCTTCTCGCGCCGTTCGGCCACCTCGTCGGCCTTCAGGTCGGTGACGGCGCCGTCGAACACCATCACCGGGATCAGGTCGTGTTCGAAGAACTTCGGGAGCCCCTGGACGACCCCGATGAGGTTCGCGACCTCGACGCCGTCGGCCGTCGTGTACTTCTCGTCGCTCGTCCACTTGACCGTGGTCGTGAGGTAGCGGTACAGCCAGTTGTGCGCGTCGACGGCGACGACGCTCCCCTCGATGTCCGCGAAGGGGACGTCGCGGATCGACGCGAGGTCGCGCAGGTCGGCGTTTCCCATCGTCGGTCACTGGGGCGCGCCGCTATTAAACGCCCACCGGTCCGTCTCCCCTGCGCCCGGTCCGTCTCCCCTGCGTCCGGTCCGCCTCCCGCACGCCCCCGGGACCCGCCTGCCGACTTCTGGGCAGTTTATGTGCGTCACGCGCGTACGGACTCCCGTCTGAATGGTCTCCCCGTTCGAGGTGTTGGAGGTTGACGAGGACGCCGACGACGACGCGATCGAACGGGCCTACCGCGAGCGCGTCAAGCGGGCGCACCCGGACCAGGGCGGTTCGATCGACGAGTTCCAGCTCGTGCGTCGCGCCTACCGGGAGCTGTCCGAGCGCGACGGGGACGGCGACGGGGGCGACGACCGGGCCGACCCGGCGGACGTGGACCTCACGAAGGGGGAGGACGCGCGCGAGCCCGCCTCGACCCGCGTCGAGTTCCTCGACTACGAGGCCGTCGTCGACTACGGCTGGTCGCTCGACGACGACGAGCTGTTCCGGAAGGCCGGCCACGCCGACCTCGGCCCCGATGCCCACGGTCGGCTGCTGGTCCACCCCGACGAGAGCCTCTTAGAGGCGGCCGAGCGGAGCGGCTTCGCGTGGCCCTTCTCCTGTCGCGGCGGCGCCTGCGCGAACTGCGCGGTGTACCTCGCGGAGGGGGAGCTCTCGCAGCCGACCGACCACATCATGCCCGAGGACTTGGCCGAGCGCGGCTTCCGGCTCTCCTGTAACGGCTACCCGCTGACCGACGAGCTGTCGGTCGTGTTCAACGTGAAGCAGCGGCCGGAGCTCGACGACCTGATCCTCCCGCCCGGCCCGTTCACGCGCCGCTGAGCGCGGATCGCGCGCCGCAAAAATCTCCGTGGCGGACCGCGGCTCGCCGACCGCCGGCGGCCGCGGGAGGCGCCGGTCCCTTCACCCCAGCAGGTACCGGAGCGCCGGCGCGTTCCGAACCAGCTCCGTCTCCTCTAACGCCCGGTCGATCCCGACGATCCGGCCCGCGCCCCAGGCGCCGAGGCCGAACAGGATCAGCAGGTACACGAGCGAGCTGTCGACGAAGTAGCCGTGCGCGACCGGGAACCCGTCCATGAGTCCGCCCTGCCACGCGGCGGTCCAGAACATCGACATCATGATCGCGCCCATCAGCGCGGCGAACCGGAAGAGGACGCCGAACAGCAGCGCCAGCCCGATCAGGATCTGTCCGAACACGACCATCGGGTCGACGATCGCCGCGTAGTCCGCGAAGAAGAGGAACAGCCCCTGGAGCGGGTTGGCGTCCGCGACGGCGTTCTGGAGGAACCCGACCGAGCTCCACGCGAGCGGGTCGGCGAGGCCGCCCTCGAACAGCTTCGACAGCCCCGCCTGAAGGAACACCCACGCCATCACGACCCGGAGTCCGAGCATCGAGTACGCGAGCCAGGTCTCCGAGTAGTTGAAGTCCACGTTGCGACCGAGCAGGTCCGCGCGAAGCGTCCGTTCCGACGGTTGTGTTGCCATTATGTAACACCTCACGTGAGGAAGTTTCACACATCAGCAATAATCTACCGACGGATCCGATGCTCGTCGGTTCTACGCGAAGCGTAAATCAAAACCACCGAACATATTCGGCCCGGGCTGACGGTCGGGAGCGGGGACCCCGGGCCGAACCGGCCCGACAGGTCAGAACGACTCGGCGACGGCGGCGACGACGGCGTCCTCGACCGCGTCGCGCTCGCCGGAGAGGAACTCGATTTTGCCCTCGCGGACGCCGGCGGTCGCGATGTCGGCGTTCGGCGCGAGCTCGGCCGCGCGCTCGGCCACGTCGCGGACGGAGATGTCCGCGGTCGTGCGCACGTACAGCTCGTCGGTGCCGACGCCGACCGTCGCGAACGGCTCGCCGTCGGCGCGGCGCCGGTGGAGGTCGTCGAGCAGCAGCGGCGTCGGCGGGAAGTCGTAGCGGTGCGTGTAGCCGTCGGTGTCGAGCAGCGCGAACTCGACGCCGTCGACCGCCTCGGTCACGACGTTCGCGTCCGCGGTCTGGACCTCCGTCTCCAGCTTCTCGCGGAACTGCTCGGAGACGTGCGCCGCGAGGTTGCCGCCGTCCGAGAACAGGAGGTCGGCGATGAGCTCCCGCTTGTCCTGGTACGACTGGTAGTACGCCTCCAGCGCGACGGCCTCGCGGAGCTCCGCGACGCGCTCGGCGTCGTAGCCCGCGTCGCGGGCGAGGTCGACGTAGCGGTCGGGGGCGTCCGCCCAGTAGCTCACGGCGGGCAGGTGCCGCAGGTCCTCGCGGACCTCGCCGTTGATCGCCGACGCCAGCGAGGTGACGAGCGCGCCCGTCGAGAGCGTCTCGTCGCCGCCCACGTCGGACAGCTCCGGCGAGACGAGCGTGTCGACCGCGTCCCGGGTCTCGGGGTCGGCGACAGCGGCGTCGACGACGACCGCGTCGACCCCGTACACCGACAGCAGGTCGATGCCGTCGGCGGATTCGGTCGTCGAGCCCGCGCCGACGAGCAGGAACAGGGGGAGCTTCTCGTCGTGGCGGTCGCGGTCCTGGAGCATCCGCGTCGCGTCGTTGGTAGCCGCGTCCATCCCGTACACCGGCTCGTCGAGCGGGCGGCGGGTGAAGTAGTGGTACTCGGCGTCGCTCTTCGCGTGCTCGTCGCGGATCAGCGGGAGCACGGCGCGCTCGACCGCGGCGCCCGCGACGTAGCCGTCGGCGGTCGCCGGGTGGCGGACGACGATCGGCCGCGATTCGAGGACCGCCCGGCGGACCGCCTCGGCCGCGTCGAGGAGGCCGTCGGCGAGTTCGGCGACCGTCTCGTCGCCGGCCAGCGGCTGGAGGCCCTCCGGCCGCGCCTCGTCCGTGAGCGCCTCGGCCAGGCGGCGGCGGACCGCCTCGGCCGCCTCGCCGTCGAGGAGGGCGAGCGCCTCTGACTCGACCTGGATGTCGCCGCGGTGGCTCTCGACTTCCCCGTCGACCCGCACCGCGTCGCCGACCTCGACGTCCGGGTGCGCCCGGACGCCCGGCTCGACGAACGCCGCCACGTCGACGGCGCCCGTCTCGTCGCTGACCTCGAACACCGTCGGGCCGCCGGTCTGACGGACGCCGACGACCTCGCCCTCGATCCGGACCACGTCGCCGACGGCGTCCCCGAGCGTCGCGATCGACGCGCGCTCCGGTTCCGCGTCGTCCTCGTCGGTCTCGGCCTCCGGCGTCTCCTCGTCGTCCGCGGTCGCGACGTCGTCGGTCTCGGGCTCAGCGGCCTCCGTCTCGTTCGCGGATTCCGTGTCACCCTCCGCCTCGTCGTCGGGTTCGGCGGTCTCGGCGGATTCAGGCGCCTCGTCTTCCGGCGCCGCCGTTTCGGTGCCGGCGTCGGCCTCGGTGGACTCCTCGGCCGCCTCGTCGTCGCTCTCGTCGGTCGGCTCCGCGCTCTCGTCGGACTCATCGGTCGTCGGCTCGTCGTCGTCCGGGTCCTCGTCGGGGAGGTGTTCCCCGGAGGACTCCTGGACGAGGACGCCGCGGAACTCGCGGTCGGCCTGCCGGATCGACCACGCGAGGTCGACGTTGCCGTTGTCGCGGACGCCCTTCACCTGGACGAACACGTCGTCGCCCGGCTCCCAGCTGAGGCTGTCGAGCCGGCGGTCGAGCTCGGAGCGGTGGAGCAGCCCGGTGACGCCCGGCGCGAGGTCGACGAACACGCCGAACTCGGCGTACCCGTCGACGACCCCCCGGTAGAACCGGCTCGGAACCAGGTCTTCGGGGGAGTCGCCGCGGAAATCGAACACGACGTCCTCCTGGTGCGAGTCGCAGACGCGACCGCCCCCGACGTCGGTGCCACAGATGATACAGGATCCCATTTGAGTACACCGAGAGTCTCGGGCCTAAAACGGTTGTCGAAAGCCCGCTGGCGGCGGCGCGAGCGCCCGGCGCGTCACGCGCCGAGCAGCGTTCGCGCGGCGGCCACGGCGCGGTAGCCGACCCCGTAGCCGAGCGCGGCCGGCGGCACCGCGGCGACGGCCGTCCGGAGCGGTCCCAGCCCGTGGACTTCACGGAACCCGACGAACAGAAGCACCGCCGCGTACGCGCCGCAGGCGACCCTGAGCTCCGGGATCACTGGGCCGGCCAGCGCCATCGGCGAGCTCGCGTACGCCACGGCCTGAACCGTCTCGCTCACGCCCCCGCGGTCCCGCAGGGCGAAATGTCCGTCGGCGATCTCGACGCTCGCGACGACGACGGCGACGGTCGCCGCCGCCGCGGTCAGGTGGAGGCCGACCGGCGCCGCCAGCGCGACCACGACGAGGAAGACCACGGCCTGCGAGAGCAGGGGGGAGGAGGGGACGACGGCGGGCATCGCGGCGGGGTCCGACGCGATCCACCCGAGCGTGAACGCCGCGGCGACCGCCACCGCGAACGTCAGCGCGGGCGCCTGGTCGCCGGGCGTGATCCCGTTCGCGAACGCCCGCCGCGGCCGGACGAGCACCTCGGCCCACGTCCGCGCTATCCCCCGCGGGCCGCGGGGCCGACCGCCCGACGAACCGCTCATCCGAGAGGTCACGCGGGTAGTTCGACCGCGCGGAATAACCCGTTTCCGGTTCGGTCCCGTCCGCGGAGTCGGCCCGCGCGTTCGGGAGGCCGCCGCCGAACTTATCAGCGCTGATACGCGGCGCGCAAACCCTTATATCGGCCCTCTCTGACTGTCGCTCGAATGGCCGCGTTCAGCACCGACGAGCGAGGGTTCACCCCGTTGGCGGGGACGGGTCTGCTGGTCGGGGTCGTCGTGCTGCTGCTCGCGCTCGTCGGCGCGGCGGTGTTCGGACTCATCGACGGCGTCGCCCCGCCGGACGCCGAGTTCGAGGGGCAACAGCAGAACGGCTCCCTCGTCGTCGTCGCGCTCGGTCCCGAGCCGGTCCCGGCCGAGGAGCTGTACGTCCGCGGCGAGGACCCGGACGGCAACGTCCAGTTCGGCGCGTGGCCCGGCGACGGGATCGTCAGACCGGGCGATCAGGTCGTCGTGCCCAACGCGACCGGCAACGAGAACTTCGAGGTCGTCTGGGAGCCCGTGGCGTTCGACACCCGCGAGACGCTCGGCAGCTACAACGGCGAGGACTCCGCGATACAGGAGTGGAGCGAGGAGAACGGGGGCGCCGCGGGCGGGGCCGTGGGCGTCTGAGACCGATCGTCGCTCGACTTCGGGGCGGCGCCCGTCCCCGACCGCTCACTCGACCGCGACCCGTTCGCCGCGCTCGTCGGCGCGCTGGATCGCCGCGAGGACTTTCTGGACCTCGTAGCCGTCCTCGAACGACGGCTCGAACGACCGCCCCTCGGCGACCGCCGAGAGGAACTCGTAGCTCTCGTGGACGAACGTGTGCTCCCACCCGATCACGTGTCCGGGGGGCCACCAGCGGTCGACGTACGGGTCCGACTCCTCGGTGACCAACACCGTCTCGTAGCCGCGGTTCCCCTCGCGGAGGACCTCCAGTTCGTTGAGTCGCTCCAAGGAGAACTTCAGGCTCCCCTCCGTCCCGTGGACCGCGACCGTGTGGTCGTTCTTGTGGCCCGCGGCGACGCGGCTCGCCTCGAAGGTCCCGGTCGCGCCGGACTCGTAAGCGACCTGCGCGCCGTACGCGTCGTCGACGGTCACGTCGCGGTACTCCGCGACGTTGCCGTCGTCGTCGTAGACCGGGCGCTCGTCGGTGAACGTCGTCAGGCGCCCCGACACGCGCTCGATCTCGCCGACGCGGTCGCCGACGAGGAAGTTCGCGAGGTCGATGGTGTGCGCGCCGAGGTCGCCGAGCGCGCCCGACCCCGCCATCTCGGCGTCCATCCGCCACGCCCACGGCGCCTCGGGGTCGACGAGCCAGTCCTGGAGGTACCGCCCGCGGACCTGTCGGATCTCGCCGAGTTCGCCGTCCTCGATCAGCCGCTTCGCGTGCCGGATCGCGGGGACGAACCGGTAGTTGAACGCGGTCCCCGCGGTGACGCCCGTCGCCGCGGCGGCGTCGCGCATCGCCGCCGCCTCCTCGACCGTCGGCGCGAGCGGCTTTTCACAGAGGACGGGGACCCCGGCCTCGAGGGCCGCGATCGACGGCTCGGCGTGGACGTGGTTCGGCCCGAGGTTGTAGAAGGCGTCCACCTCGTCGATCACCGCCTCCCAGTCGGTCGCGGTGTTCGCGAAGCCGAACCGCTCCGCCGCCTCGGCCAGCGCTTCCTCGTCGCGCCCGACGAGCGTGTGCCGCTCGACCTCGGGCGCGTCCGGGAAGAACATCGGGAGCCGCGCCAGCGCGTTCGCGTGCGCCTTGCCCATGAATCGATACCCCAGTACGCCGATCCGCAGTGGTTCGTCGGTCATTGTTGGATTCCTCGGTCGCCGCCTCACTCCGCCCAGTAGGCGTCGCCCGGCTCCGTCTCGAAGACGGCGCGGTCGAGCACGTCGACCGCCTTCTCTAACCCCTCGCGCGCCGAGGTGAGCGAGTCCTCGTGTTCGATCGACAGCGCGCCCTCGTAGCCGACCATCCGCAGCGTCGAGACCACGTCCTTCCAGTGCTCCTCGCCGTGCCCGTAGCCGATCGAGCGGAACAGCCACGAGCGGTCGGCCTCCTCGGCGTAGCCCGTCGTGTCGAGGACCCCCTTCACGCGCGAGTTGGCCTCGTACACCCGCGTGTCCTTCGCGTGGACGTGGTGGATCGCGTCGCGCTCGCCCAGGAACCGGATCGCCTCGGTCACGTCGATCCCCTGCCAGTAGAGGTGTGAGGGGTCGAAGTTGGCGCCGATCCGCTCGTTCGTCGCCTCGCGCAGCGCGGCCATCCCGGTCGGCTCGTAGACGAGCATGTTCGGGTGCATCTCGATCGCCACGTCGACGCCGTGATGCGCGGCGTGTTTCGCCAGGTCGCGCCAGTACGGGACCGCCACCTCGTCCCACTGGTAGTCGAGCGCGTCGGCGTGCTCCGTCGGCCACGGCGCGGTCACCCAGTTCGGCGTCGAGTCGCCGGGCGCGCCCGCGGGGAGCCCGGAGAAGCAGGTCACCGTCTCGACGCCGAGCAGGTCGGCCAGCTCGATCGCCTCGCGCAGCTCGCGGTCGGCCGCCGCGGCCCGCTCCTCGTCCGGGTGGAGCGGGTTGTTGTGGGTCGCCAGCGCGGAGATGCGAAGTCCGTGCCCGTCGAGCAGGCGGACCAGCTCGTCGCGCGCCTCCCCGTCGCCGAGGAGCCGCTCGCGGTCGACGTGGTCCTCGCCGGGCCAGCCGCCGACGCCGAGTTCGACGGCGTCGACGCCGAGGCCGTCGAGGTACGCGGCCGCGTCGTCGATCGGTTCGCCGCCGAGGGGGACGGTCAGCACGCCGATGTCCATGCGCGGGCCTACACCGACGCCCCCGATAAGTGTTCAGGGAGCGCCGACGGGCGGGGCTCCGTCCGGCCGACCGGACGACCGCGCGGCCGTCTCCGTGACCGTGCGTTCCCGCCGCGAACCGCGTCGCTCCGCCGCGAACCGCATGAGGTTTTAACGGGTGGAACGCGTATGACGGGACATGGGAATCCTCTCGCGCGCCTCCTACGTCGTCCGCTCGAAGGTGAACGCCCTCCTCAACCGGGCCGAAGACCCGACGGAGTCGCTCGACTACTCGTACGAACAGATGCGCGACGAGCTCCAGGATGTCAAGCAGGGGATCGCCGACCTGACGACCCAGAAGAAGCGCCTGGAGATCCAAAAGCGCAAGCTCGAAGAGAACGTCGAGAAGCACAACCGCCAGGCCCGCGAGGCGGTCCAGCAGGACCGCGACGACCTCGCGCGGAAGGCCCTCGAGAAGAAGAAGTCGAAGATGAACCAGATCGAGGAGCTGGAGGGCCAGATCGCCGAGCTGAACAACACTCAGGAGCAGCTCGTCGAGAAGAAGAACAAGCTCCAGAACCGCATCGAGGAGTTCCGCACGAAGAAGGAGACGATGAAGGCGCGCTACGAGGCGGCCGAGGCCTCCTCTCGCGTCTCCGAGGCCATGACGGGCGTCGGCGACGAGATGGAGGACGTGAGCCGCTCCATCGAGCGCGCCGAGGAGCGCACCGAGGAGATGGAGGCGCGCGCGGAGGCGATGGACGAGCTGGAGGACTCCGGCGCCTTCGAGGACGCGCTCTCCGACAAGGACAGCATCGACCGCGAGCTTGAGAGCCTCTCGACGGACAGCGAGGTCGACGCCGAGCTGGAGACGCTCAAGGGCGAGCTCGGGAAGGGTGAATCGGCCGGCGACGGCGACGCCGCCGTCAGCGACGAGGATGTCGACGCCGAGCTGGCGGACATCGAGTCGGAGATCGACGCCGACGAGTTAGAGAGCGACCTCGATGGTGATTCGAGCGCCGACCTCGACGAGGAGCTGGACGTCGAGCTAGAGGAGTCGGAGTCCGACGCGGACGAGCAGCGGAACTGAGTCCCCCGTCAGATCCCCGGTCGGTCCCCGCGGTCCCCGCCTTCCGGTTCCCGTTTCCGAGCTGTTCAGTCCGAGGCCAGGCGCGCGCCGGTCCCCGCGCGGTCCTGGTCGGCGAGTCGGATCTCGCCGTCGGTCAGGTCGACGCCCGCGTACGGGTCCTCGGCGAGCAGCAGCGAGCCGTCGAGGTCGGCGTAATCGAGGAGCGGCGCGAGCTGCGCGGCGGCCGCGATGGACGCGTTCGACTCGATCATACAGCCGCACATCACCTCTAAGCCGTGGGCCCGCGCGGCGGCGATCAGTCGCCGCGCCTCCGGGAGGCCGCCGGCCTTCATCAGCTTCAGGTTCGCGATGTCGCAACGGTCGGCGATCGCGGGCACGTCCGCCGCGGTGACGCAGGACTCGTCGGCGGCGATCGGGAGCTCGGACCGCTCGTAGACGTAGCGGAGCCCCTCGGGGTTCTCGGCGGGGACCGGCTGCTCGACGAACTCCACGTCGCGGTCGGCGAGCCACGCGCTCTTCGCGACCGCCTCCTTCGGCGTCCACGCCTCGTTGGCGTCGACGCGGAGCCGGGCGTCGGGCGCGGCGTCGCGGACCGCGTCGATCAGCTCGCGGTCGCGGTCCGTGCCGAGCTTGATCTTCAACACGTCGTACCCGGCCGCGACGGCGTCGGCCGCCTTCTCGCGCACGCGGTCGGTCTCGTCGAGCCCGACCGTGAACGAGGTCTTCGGCGCGTCGCTCGGGTCGAGGCCCCACAGGCGGTAGAGCGGCACGCCGAGCCGCTTCGCCGCGAGGTCGTGGACGGCGATCGAGACGGCGCAGCGGGCGGCGGGGTTGCCGTTCACCACCTCCCGGAGCTCGGACTCGATCTCGCGATTCGCGTGGGGGTCGCCGACGCGCTCGACCGCATCGAGGAGCGCCGGCAGCACCGCGGTCACGGTGTCGGCCGTCTCGCCGTAGTGCGCCGACGGCGCAGCCCCGCCGACCCCGGTCATTCCCGCCTCGTCCGTGATCCGAACGACCACGTTCTCCGCCTCGGTCTGCGTCCCCCGCGAGATGGTGAACGGGTCGTCGAGCGGTAGCGAGACCCGCTCGAACTCGGCGTCGAGGCTCATCGGCCGCCGAGCCCCGCGTCGACGATTCCGTCCACGATCCGCTCCGCGCCGTCGCGGACGGGGTCGGCGGCCGGGACGCCGACCGCGTCGCCGAACTCGGTCACGGCCTCGGCGGCGGCCGCGTCGTCGCTCACGTCCTTCGTGTTGAGCGCGCCGGCGACGACCGCGGTCTCGCGGACGGGCGCCGCGAGGTCCTCGTAGAGGTCGACGTAGTCGGCCAGCGGCGGGAGGTCGAACGACTCGTAGCCGTGGACGGCCTCGCGGCCCGCAGCGTGACAGAGGACGAGGCCGTCCGCCATCGACCCGTGGAGGATGCCGCAGGTGACGGCCGAGTAGGCGGGGTGGACGATGCTCCCCTGCCCCTCGACGACGAGCAGGTCGTGGTCGTCGCCGACCGCGACGAGCATCTCCTCGACGGCGCCTGCGGTGAAGTCGGAGACGACGCGGTCGATCGGGTTCCCCCAGCCGGCGATCATGATCCCGGTCTGTCCGGTGGGGACGAACGCGGCGTCGATGCCGCGCTCGCGGGCGGCGGCGACGATCTCCAGCGAGGCGGTCATCTTCCCGACCGAGCAGTCGGTCCCGACCGTGAGCACCACGTCGGCGTCCACGTCGCCGGACGCCCCGGTCGCCACGCTGAGGTCGTCGTCGGGCTTCCGCACGTCGATGAGATCGACGCCGTGTTCGGCGGCCAGCGCGGCCAGTTCCTCGTCCTCGTTCAGGAAGTAGTGGAGGCCGCTCACCACGTCGCAGCCGGCCTCGATCGCGGCCTCGACGTCCGCGCGCCACGACTCGTCGAAGCCGCCGCCGATCGGCGCGATACCGATGTATAAGGCGTCGAGGTCGCCGTCGGCCGCGGCGTGCGCGTCCGCGAACGACGAGACGATCGGCGCGTCGGAGACGTCGGCGACGTGGTCCGCCACGCGGTCGCCGGCGCGGTCGCGGTCGAGGACGGCGCACACCTCCTGGTCGCCGTAGCGCAGCACGCCGAGTGCGGTCTTCGCGCGGTCGGGGAACTTCTCGTGGGCGAGGACGGCGATCCGCTCGTTGTCCATGATGGGTCGCTCGCCCCGGGAGTTCTTAAAAGAGTCGAGGGTTGACCGGGCGATCGACTCGACCGCGCCGATTCCGTCCGACGAGATCCGAACGACAGCTGCGACACTTACAACCGAACTGCGGTGGCGCGTGCCTGCGAGCGGCCGGAGCGAAGCGGAGGCCGCGAGGAGCACGCGCGAGGGACGCCGCGAGCGACCGGAGGGAGCGAGCGGCGAGGCTGGGGAGGTGTGAGGCTGCGGTTGCGGTGCGAACCGGGGCGGGACTCAAATGGGCAGCCGGGAGGCGGGCGCAGGCGACGCAAGCACCGCAACGAGGGAGCGGTAGCGACCGAGTGAGGAGCGCAGCGAGCGTGCGCCCGCCTCCCGGCTGGGGATTTGGAGGTATTCGTCGCCGATTCACCGTCAGTCATTTATAACTGAACGGCCGGGGCTCTGGAGGCAGTGGTCGTCGTTCCGCCAGCAGCCATTTCCAAGCGAGCTCTTGAGGATTCCTCGGAGAGAACGACCCTGCGATCAAAAAGCGCGTCCTATGCGCTGCCGTCGACGAACTGGTCGGCGCCCTCGTAGAACCAGTAGCCGTTCTCGCGCATCGCCCGGCCGAGTTCCTGGTGGAACTCGACGAAGTCCGCGAACTCCTCCTTCTCGACGTGCTCGAAGATCTCCTCGACGGAGACGACCGTCTCGAAGTCGATCCGGATCGGGTGGTCGCCGTACTGCTCGACGTACTCCGCCGCCGTGAGCGGGAAGTCCTCCTCCTCGTCGATCTTCTTCGCGAGCACGGCGTGGCCGTACTGCCGCATGCCCTCGCTCCCCTGCTCGCCGTCGGGGTCGTGTGGCCAGTCCATGTGGGGAAGTTCGCCGGATCGGGGATAGTGGTTTCGGATGCGGCGGTGGCGGCCGACCGCGCGCGACGCGGCTCCACACCCCGACCGGCGCACAAGACATTTCCCGCCAGTCCGCGTCGCCTTCAGTATGCGCCGCAGAGCCCTCCTCGCGTCCGCGGCCGCCGCTTCGACCGCCTCCGTCGCGGGTTGTCCCACGCCGCCGTGGACCGACGACCCCACCGAAATCGACGGCGCCGACGTGACGTTCCGGCGCGAGTACGACGGCGAGATCGACGCTCCCGGCGGCGGGAACGACGTCGCCGAGGTCCGCCGCCGCCTCAACGAGGACCCGCCGCGGCTGGTCGTGGCTGGCTCGCTCCTCGACGGACCCCGGAGCTGCTACCGCGTCACGCTGTTCGAGGCCGCGCTCGACGAGGGGGCGCTCCGCCTCCGGATCGTCGCCGAGGACGACCCCGATTCGGACGTCGACCGCTGTTCGGACGTCGCCGAACCTCACCCGTACTCGGTCGCCGTCGCGTTCCCCGAGGCGCCCGTGCCGGAGCGGGTCGTCGTCCACCACGGCGACGAGACGGTGCTGGAAGAGGGCGTCTGAAAACTCCGACGCCGCTCAGTCGTCGGCGGACGCGGCGCCGTCGCCCGCGGGCTCGATGCCGACCTCGATCTCTGCCGAGGCGGCCTTGTACTCCGGAATCTTGGCGCGCTCGTCGAGCACGTCGTTGGTGAGGCGGTTCGCGGACGCGGCCGCGAAGTGCGGCGTGGTCCAGACGACGCCCTCCTTGATGTCCTCGGTCACGTCGGCGCGGACGGTGATCTCGCCGCGCCGGGACTTCAGCGTCACGTGGTCGCCGTCCTCGATGCCGTACCGCTCGGCGTCGTTCGGGTGGACGTCGACGAAGTTCTCCGGGTGCTGCTTCGAGAGCGTGGGCGAGCGGCGGCTCATCGTCCCGGTGTTGTAGTGCTCTTCGAGCCGCGCCGTGGTCAACACGAGCGGGTACTCCTCGTCGGGGGTCTCCTTCGGCTCCTGGTGGACGACGCCCTCGATGCGGCCGAGGCCGTCGTCGGTCTCGAAGGAGTCCTCGTAGAGGAACGAGTCGCCCTCGTCGCCCTCCTCGTAGCAGGGCCAGTGGATCCCGGCCTCGCCGAGCGCGTCGTAGGTCATCCCGTGCATGATCGGGCAGACCTCGCGCAGCTCCTCGAACACCTCCTCAGGCCCGTCGAAGTCGAACTCGTCGCCGTCGAACAGCCGCGTCCCGACCTCACAGAGGATGTCGAGGTCGTGGCGCGTGTTCTCGTGGACCTTGTGGACGCCGCGCATGCGCTGGACGCGGCGGTCGGTGTTGGTGACGGTGCCGTCGCGCTCGGCCCACGTCGTCGCCGGGAGGACCACGTCCGCGAGCTCGGCGGTCTCGGTCATGAAGATGTCCTGGACCACCATGAAGTCGAGCTCCTCGCGGAAGCGGCGCTCCGTCTCGTTGCCGTCGGGCTCGCTCATGATCGGGTTCTCCCCCATGACGTAGAGCCCGTGGACGGTGTCGCCGATCGCGTGGGATATCTCGACGTTCGTCAGCCCGGGCTCTTCCGGGACCTCGAAGCCCCACACCTCCTCGACGCTCTCGCGCGCCTCGTCGTCGTCGACGAGCTGGTACCCCGGGAGCACGTTCGGCATCGCGCCCACGTCGCAGGTGCCCTGGACGTTGTTCTGCCCGCGCAGGGGGTTGACGCCGGTGCCGGGCCGGCCGAGGTTCCCCGTGACCAGCGCGAGGTTGATCTCGTTCTGGACGTTATCGACGCCGCAGGTGTGCTGGCTCATCCCCATCCCGGTGAAGATGGCGGCGTCGTTCGCCATCGCGTACTTCTCGGCGGCGAGTTCGATGTCCTCCAGCGGGACGCCGCACTCCTCGGCGGCCGCTTCCACGTCGAAGTCCGCGAGCGTCTCCTTCAGGTGGTCGAACCCCTTCGTGCGCTCCTCGACGAATTCCTCGTCGATCCAGCCCGCGTCGGGCTCTTCCTCGTGACGGTCCAAGATCGTCTTGAGGACGACGTTCAGGAGCGGGATGTCGGTGCCGGGCTTCAGCTGGAGGTGCATGTGCCGGTCGGTCTCGTCGATCTCGAACGACCGGGTGGTCTTGTTCGCGTGCGGGTCGACCTGGATGACGGTCGCGCCCTCCAGGACGGCCTGCCGGAAGTACTGGCTGTTGGCGATCGGGTGCTGCTCGCCGGGGTTCGCGCCCTGGATCCACAGCACGTCCGCCGAGTCCTCCAAGTCGGCCATGCTGTTCGTCATCGCGCCCATGCCGAGGCTGGTGCGAAGCGCCCAGACGGTGGAGGCGTGGCACATCCGCGTGCAGTTGTCCACCTGATTCGTCCCGTACCGGCGCGCCAGCTTCTGGATGAGGTAGTTCTCCTCGTTGAACGTCTTCGAGGAGCCGAAGAATCCCATCCCGTCCGGACCGTGCTCCTCGCGGATCGACCTCATCTCGTCGACGACGCGGCCGAGCGCCTCCTCCCAGGTCGCCTCGCGGAACTCGCCGTTTTCCTTGATCAGCGGCTCCGTCAGCCGGTCCTCGTGGTCGACGACCTGCGTCGCCGCGCCGCCCTTGATACAGACGCTCCCCTCGTTCACCGGCGCGTCGCCCCACGGCATGAAGCGCATCTCGCCCGGCTCGTCGCCTTCGAGCACGCGGATCCCGCACCCCACGCCGCAGTACGGGCAGATCGTCTTCGTCGCGTTGTCCGGTTCACTGGACATCCGTCTCACCGCCCCCGTGTGTGTTCATACCACACGATCTATCGTCGGCGTCCATCAGTGTACCGGTGGGCTGGAGCCCCAGCGTCGCCGAACGCGCGGAGTCCGGTCGCCGCGCCGTCCGCTGCCGTACAACCCTCGTTAACAGCCGGCGTTTCAAAATTGCTAAGCATAATTATAATGGAAAAACATTTACTACGGATTGTTAACACGTTACAATTGGGATCAACATGAGAGCAGTTGTTTATCAAGGCCCGTACGAAGTGGCCGTCGAGGACGTGGACGAACCGGAGATCGAACACCCGAACGACGTCGTGGTCGACATCACGACCTCCTGTATCTGCGGGTCGGACCTCCACATGTACGAGGGGCGGACCGCGGCCGAGGAGGGGATCGTCTTCGGTCACGAGAACATGGGGATCGTCAGCGAGGTGGGCGACGCCGTATCGACGCTGGAGGAGGGCGACCGCGTCGTCATGCCGTTCAACGTCTCCTGCGGCTTCTGTCAGAACTGCGAGGAGGGGTTCACCGGCTTCTGTACCAACGTCAATCCCGGCTTCGCGGGCGGCGCGTACGGCTACGTCGCCATGGGCCCCTATCCGGGCGGACAGGCCGAGAAGCTTCGCGTCCCGTACGCCGACCACAACGCCCTGAAGCTCCCCGAAGGACGCGAACACGAGGACGCGTTCTCGCTGCTCGCAGACATCTTCCCGACGGGCTGGCACGGCACCGAACTGGCGAACCTCCAGCCCGGGGAGTCGGTCGCCATCTTCGGCGCCGGTCCGGTCGGACTGATGGCCGCCTACAGCGCGAAGATCAAGGGCGCCGCCGAGATATACGTCGTCGACCAGGTACCGAGCCGACTGGAGCTCGCGGAGGAGCACTGCGACGCCCACGCCATCGACTTCTCGGAGGGCGACCCCGTCGACCAGATCATCGAGGAGCACGGCGGCATGGTCGACAAGGGGGTCGACGCCGTCGGCTACCAAGCGACGGACCCCGACGACGTCGACACTGAGACCGAGGACTACTCCTACCAGCCGGCCAAGGAGAATCCCGCGGTCGTGATCAACAACCTGATCCGGGTGGTCCGGCCGACCGGCGAACTGGGGATCCCCGGCCTGTACGTCCCGGAGGACCCCGGTGCGCCCGACGACATGGCCGCGCAGGGGCGGCTCGGCATCGACTTCGGGAAGTTCTTCGAGAAGGGGCTCAAGTGCGGCACCGGCCAGTGTAACGTCAAGGAGTACAACCGGTACCTGCGCGACATGATCATCGAGGGCCGCGCCGACCCGAGCTGGGTCGTCTCCCACCGGGTCGACCTCGAAGACGCGCCGGAGATGTACGAGGCGTTCGACGCCCGCGAGGAGGGCGTCACGAAGGTCCTGTTAGAGCCCTGAGACCGACCGCGTCGCGCCCCGAGAACCGCTATTTTTCCGCGCCCGCCGTCACGCCCTGAGCCACGCCTTCGGGTGGTCGCTCCGGAGGTGCGCTTGGTACTCCCGGACGAGCGCCGGGTACGAGTCAGCCACGCAGTGCCAGTCGCAGAGGTCGCACTCCCGTTCCACTCCGTCGTCGTCGCCGCGGACGTGGCCGCCGCGTCTGTAGGTCGGCATTTGATGCTCCGTCGACTCGGGTCGCGCCCGCGTCTGAGTCGTGTACGCACTCACCAGGGTTCAGGCTGTCGACGGCCGCCGCGCGAGGCCCGCCGCAGAGTGAGGCGGTCGGACCCGTCCCGGCGAAACGGGTATGTCACTCCGGGGCGTGGTGACGGCCATGTGTCAGTACTGTAACTGGGCCTTCCACGACGGGTGGGGGGAGCTCCTGAAGTACGACGAGACGTACCAGTCGGCGGTCGGCGCGGAGACGGAGTCGACCCACGGGTTCCACGACGAGTGGGACGACCTCCGGAGCGAACTGGGAATCTAAATTGGGAACACCGCACCGGGGTCCGCCGTCGGCCCGCCCTCGTCCGCCGCCAGCCCGCCCAACTCCTCGCGGATCCGCGCCTCGTCGAGGTCCTCGCCGATGAACACCAGCCGCGTCCGGCGGTCGTCGTCGGGGCCCCACTCGCCGATCGGTCCGGCTTGGACCGACGGGCCGGCCTGGCTCACGCCGATCACCTCGTCGGTGCCGGCGACGCGGACCACGCCCTTCGCCCGGACGATCGACCCGTCCCAGTCGTCCAGCCACTCGGCGAGCCCGCCCGGGTCGAGGGGGTCACTCGACCGGTAGACGAACGACCCGACTCCGTGGGCCGCGGCGGCGCCCTCCGGATGCGCGTGGTCGTGGCCGCCGCCTCCGTCACCCTCATGAGCTCCTCCTCCGTCCCCGTCGTGGTCGTGACCGTCCGCCTCCTCGTCGGCGATGGCGCGCTTCCACCCCGCCGACCCCTTCGCCGCCGCGAAGTCGAACCGGCCGGTGTCGAGCACCTCGTCCGGGTCGACCGCCGAGTAGGTGGTCCGGATCCGCTTCGCCCTCGGTCCCAGCCGCTCCGCGACCGACTCGATCCGGTCGAGCACGTCGTCGGGGACCATGTCGGTCTTGTTCACGAGGAGAACGTCGCAGAACTCGATCCCCTCGACGAGCACGTCCGCGAGCGGGCGGTCCGTCTCCGGCTGTGCGCCCCCCGGCAGCGTCTCGCCCGCGTCGAACTCCTTCCAGAAGCCGTACGCGTCGAGGACGGTCACCATCGTGTCCAGCCGGAACCGCTCCCGCGGGTCGACGTCGCTGTCGTCGGTGCCCTCCGTGAACGCCCGCGCGATCGGCACCGGCTCCGAGATGCCCGACGACTCCACGAGGAGGTAGTCGAACTCCCGGGAATCGGCCAGGGCCGCGGCCTCCGAGAGCAGGTCGTCCTGAAGCCGACAGCAGATACAGCCGTTCGAGAGGTCGACGACCCCCTCTTCGTCGTTCTCGCGGGCGATCTTCTCGGCGTCGACGTTCACCTCGCCCATGTCGTTCAAGATGACGGCGATCCGCCGGTCCCCCGGGTTCGAGAGGAGGTGGTTCACGAGCGTTGTCTTCCCGGCGCCGAGGTAACCGCTGAGGACGGTGACCGGGATGCGCGCGTCTGTCATGTGTGCTACCAGTGACCACGGCTGTATGAAACGATCGATCGGGTGGGTCGGGGAACGTTCATCCGTCCCACCGCCGTACCGCGAGGCGATGGACCTGAGCGAGTCGACCGTGCGGGACCGCGCACGGGCGTACGCGGAGACGGAGCCGCTGTACGACGTGGAACGCCAGCACGTCGAGACGGTCCCGAAGACGTTCGCGGGCGACGAGTACGGCCGCCGCGACGCCCAGTGGATCGTCCGGTGGTACTTCCGGCGGTACCTCGGCGAGTACCCGGACCGGGAGCGGCGGGAGCGCGAGGACGCCTTCCGCGACAACGACTTCGGCGACGTGATCGACGCGCTCGACGCCGCGCTCGACGCGCTCGACGCCGGGGACCCCGATGGGGACGCCCCGTCCGACGAAGGCTCCGACGCCCCCGCCGACGGGGACCGCGACGTCGACGCCGCCCTCTCGGCGCTCACCGCGCTCGGCGGCGTCGACGTCGCGGTCGCGTCCGCCTTCTGCCAGTTCCTCGCGCCCTCGCGGTTCGTCGCGATCGACCGCCGGACCTGGGCGGTGCTGGTCGCGGCCGGCGAGCTCGACGGCGACTATCCGGACCCGCCGTCGGCGGCCGACTACCGGCGGTTCGACGACGCCTGCCGGGCCGTGATGGACCGGACCGGCGTCGACGCGTGGACGCTGTACCGGGCGCTGTGGCGGTCGTTCGAGGGGGTCTCCGGGGGGAGCCCGTAGCGTTACTCGACGACCTCGACCACCGGGTCGCCCGCGATCAGGCGCGTGAGGAGGACGCGCGGCACGTCGGCGCGATAGAGGATCTCCCCGGCGACCGCCCGCGCCGCGGCGGCGTCCGCGTCGTCGTCGACCTTGTTCACGACCGGGATCGCGGTCGCGCCGCTGGGCACGCCCTTCAGCCCGCCGGCCGGGCTCGCGAGGACGGTCGCCACGTCGGCGGGGTGGATCTCCGATCCCACCTCGCGACCGGTGATCGCGGCGACCTCCTCCGGCCGGTGGACGAGGTCGTCGGTGAGCGGCTCGCCGACGACGTGCGCGCTCGCGATCGGGACGACGACGTCCGCGTTCGACGGGATCTGCGGCTCGCGCTCGCCGGGGGCCTTGAACTCGCGGAGGCGCGCCCCGTCGGCCTTCACCAGCGTCGCACCGGGCGCGGCGTCGGCGACCTCCGCGACGGTCGCGGTGTCGTACCCGAGGTATCGGTCCGACCGGTCGCGCTCGGGGACCAGCCCCAGCGGCCAGTCGGCCTCCTCGGCCTCGTCGAGCGCGGCCACGGGGTCCTCGGTCACGCGCACCGCGGCGACCCGGTCGTCGAAGATCGGTATCCGGACGCTCGCGGTCACGACCGCCCGGTCGAGCCGGTCGGCGAGCGCGAACAGCGTCGACTTCTTGCCGCCCGCGCCGACGACGCAGACGGTCGCGTCGCGGGCGTCGAGCGCGGTCGTCAGGTCCATGCCCGGTCGTTCGCCCGCCGCCGGGGTCACTCTAACGGTGGGGCGAGCGGGAGGCGGTCGGGCGGGCCTCAACCCGCGCGGCGAACAGATTGATACGTCTCCGCCGCGCAGAGCGCCTGAATGAGTCGGAGCCGCACCCGCGTCCTCCGGGTCGACCTCTCTGCGGGCGAGACCGCCCGCGAGCGCGTCCCCGAGGGGTGGCGGCGCGACTACGTCGGCGGGAAGGGGCTGGGCGCGCGCTACCTCTACGAGGAGCTGTCGCCGGGGACGGACCCGACCGGCCCGGGGAACGTCCTCGCGCTCTTCGTCGGGCCGCTCGCGGGCTACCTCCCGGGCGAGACGCGCTACGCCGCCGTGACGAAGTCGCCGCTCACCGGCGGGTTCCTCGACTCGTACGCCGGCGGCGACTTCGCCGACCGCCTCGCGGGGTCGCTCGGCGACTGCCTCGGCCTGCTCGTGACGGGCGCCGCGGACCGCCCGGTGCGAATCGAGGTCGAAGGCGGGCGCGCACGGATCGAGCCGAGCGACGCGTGGGGCGACGACGCCGCCGAGACGGCCGCGCGGTTCCCGGACGCCGGCGTGGCCTGCGTCGGCCCGGCGGGCGAGCGCGGGGCGGCCTACGCGACGGTCGCGAGCGACGGCGGCGACCACCACGCCGGCCGCGGCGGCGCCGGCGCGGTGATGGGCTCGAAGCGGCTGAAGGCGATCGTCGCGCGCGACCCGCCGCCCGCGGTGCCGGACGACCTCGCCGCGCTCCGCGACCGCGACGCCGCGGCGTACGGCCGCGACCCGACCGGCGAGTGGCAGGCCGCGGGCGAGACGGTCGAGACGGTCGACTACGCCGACGAGGTCGGGATCCTCGCGGCGGAGGGGTGGACGGCGACCGGCTTCGACGGCGCCGACGACATCGGCGTCGAGGCCGCGCTGGAGCGCGCAACGGGGCGGGAGGGCGAGGATCAGACCGTCTCAGGCGGCTTCCGGATCGACACCCCTGACGGCGAGGTGGTCCCGCGCGGCGCGGCGCCGATCACGCTCGGCGCGGGGCTCGGGATCGACGACTTCGACCGCGTCGTGGAGCTCTGCGGGCTCTGCGACCGGCTCGGTCTCGACGTGATCGGCGCGGGCAACGCGGTCGCGTGGGCGGTCCGCGCGGGCGAAGCGGGGGTCGTCGACTGTCCCGTCTCGTTCGGCGACGCCGACGGCGCGGAGCGGCTGCTGGAGTCGATCGCGGCCCGCGAGCCGTCGTCGGGACTCGCCGTCGACCCGGACCTGCCGGACGCGCTCGCCGACGGGATCGACGCCGCCGTCGACCGGTTCGGCGGCGCGGCCCTCGTGCCCACGGTGAAGTCGATGGCGCTGCCGGGGTTCGACCCCCGCGCCGCCGTCGGGGTCGCGCTCGCGTACGCGACGAGCGACCGCGGCGCGTGCCACCGCCGGGCGCGGCCGCAGGACACCGAGCCCCTCGCCCGTCCGGACCGTTCTCCCGCCGATCAGGTGCGGGACGTGGTGGGCGAGCAGAACGCCCGCTCCGTGCTGTGGAGCCTCGTCGTCGACGACTTCGTCGGGGAAGCGGTCTGGGCCGACCTCGGTGCGGAGTGGCTCGCGGCGGTCGACCACCCCGCGGTCGACCCCGCCGGGCGCGACGACGACGCCGCGGACGACCCGGTCGACGCGCTCGCGGGGACCGGCGAGCGGATCTGGACGCTCGCGCGGCTGTTCAACGCCCGCGAGGGGTTCGACCGCGCGGACGACGCGCTCCCCGAGCCGCTCCGCACGCCCGCCGCGGACGGGACGCCCGGGGTCGACGCCGACGCCTTCGACCGCCTGCTGGACCGCTACTACGCCGCGCGGGGGTGGGGCGAGCGCGGCCTCCCGACGCCAGAGACGCTCGACCGCCTCGGCCTCGCGGGGGTCGCCGACGACGCGACCCCGCTCGACGAGCGGCCGATCGACCCCGCGGCGGCCCGTTCGGACGACTAACGGGCGGAGGAGAGCGGGCACCGACCGCCGACCGCGGGCCCGACCGGCTCAGCGACGCAGCCCGCCTTCCGACTTGATCCGCATGATGTGCCGGACGTTGAGGTATATCTCCTCGGGAGAGGTCTCCTCGCCGGCGTCGTACAGGTCCGACACGCGGTAGAGTATCGCCGAGAGCTGCTTGCTCTCGGAGCTGTCTCCCCGCACGTCCTCGGCGACCTCGCGGAGGAACTCGCGGACCTCCTCGTCCGCGGCGAACTCGCCGCCCCCCGCGTCCTCCGGCACGACCGGATCGACGCCGGCGGCCGCGAGGGGGTCCTCGCGGTCGTCACCGCTCGCGGCGCCGTCCGAAGCCATTCCGCCGTCGTCGTCGTCCGCGTCGGTCATCGGCCCTCGCCCACCCCGCGGCGGCGCACGACGCCGGCGTTGTTCGCGACGTTCTCGACGAGCACCTTGAACGCGTCCGCGGTCTCGCCGTCCTCCAAGACGACCGGCTCGCCGTCGTCGCCGCCGGTGCGCACGTCGGGGTCGAGCGGGATGCCGCCGAGGAACGGGAGGTCGTGCTCCTGCGCGAGCCCCTTCCCGCCGCCGGAGCCGAATATCTCGTGGAAGCCGCCGCAGTCGGGACAGCGGAAGCCGGCCATGTTCTCCGCGATGCCGAGGACGTTCGTGTCGTGTTTGCCGAACATCCGGAGCCCCTTCACCGCGTCGTCGAGGGCCACGTCCTGCGGCGTCGTGACGATCACCGCCCCCGTCAGCGGCAGCGTCTGGAGGATGGTGAGCTGCGTGTCGCCGGTGCCCGGCGGGAGGTCCATCACGAGGTAGTCGAGGTCGCCCCACTCCACGTCCTCGACGAGCTGGGTGATGATCTTGTGGACCATCGGGCCGCGCCAGATCACGGGGTCGTCCTCGCCCGTGAGGAAGTCCATGCTCATCAGCTTCACCCCGAACCGCTCGGGGGGGACGATCGTCTCGCCGTCCGTCTCCGGCCGCTGTTCCGCCGACACCATCCGGGGCACGTTCGGCCCGTACACGTCGGCGTCGAACAGGCCGACGCGGGCGCCGAGCGCCGAGAGCCCGGCCGCGAGGTTCACCGCGACGGTCGACTTCCCGACGCCGCCCTTCCCCGAGGCGACCGCGATCACGTTCTGGACGCCCGGCAGGACCTGCTCGTCGGCCGAGAGGTCGTCGGGGATCGACGCCGACAGCTCCACGTCGAGGCCGGTGTCCGCGAGCGCGTCGCGCACGTCGTCGGCGATGGCCGACTCGGTCGGCGAGAAGGGGGCGCCGAGCGCGAGCGAGATCCGGGCGGTCCCGTCCGCGACCGCGACGTCGTTCACCAGCCCGAGCGAGACGATGTCGCCGCCGAGGTCCGGGTCGCGCACGTCCGCGAGCCGCTCCCGCACGTCCGATTCGTTCATGCCCAAGGGGAGGGCCGTGGGTCGAATAAGGGTTCTGTACCCGGGCGCGCCGCCGTTCCCGGCGCGACCGCGGTCGCCAGGTCAGTCGATCCGGGTCCCGGCGTCCTCGCCGCGCAGGAACGGCGCCAGCCCCTCCGCGCCGAACACGTGCGCCGGCGCGTCGAGCGCGAGCAGCTCGCGCACCTTCGCGGCCATCCCGCCCGACACGTCGGTGGCGTCGCTCGCGCCGAGCGCGTCCGCGACCGCCTCGAACTCGTCGATCGCGTCGATCACGTCGCCGTCGCCGTCGAGGACGCCGGGCACCGTCGAGCAGACGCCGACTCGGCGCGCGCCGAGCCCCGCCGCGAGCTCGACGACCAGCTCGTCGCCCGAGACGACCGTCACCCCGTCGCCCGCCGTCGCCACGCCGTCGCCGTGGAGGACCGGGACGAACCCCTCGCCGAGGAGCGTCGCCGTCGACCCGAGCGGGAGATCGAGGTCGCCGCCCGTCCCCGCCGCCCGCGCCGCGAGTGACAGCGGGTGAACGGGCACCGCGGGCACGCCCCGCTCCCGGAGCCGGTCCAACACGTGCGCGTTCAGCCGCTTCATCGCGCCGTGGACCGCCGCCACCGCGTCCGCGTCGCGCGTGCCGGCCGTCGTCGACACGCCGTGTTCGCTGGCGTGGTGGTGCCCGAAGCTCCCGCCGCCGTGGACGACCGCGAGCCGGTCGACGTCGCCCGCCGCGAGCGCGTCGGCCACCGCGTCGCAGGCGGCGTCGAGCGCGTCGCCGTCGAGGGTCTCGGGCCGGTCCTTCTCGGTGATCAGGCTGCCGCCGAGCTTGAGGACGACCGGCGGCGCGCCGGCTTCGGAGTCGGCGGCGTCGTCCGCGTCGTCCGCACCGCCCCTCGCCGCGCCGGGGCCCGTCACGGCTCCACCACCCGGACGCCCTCGGTCGCCAGCTCGGCGCGGAACGCCTCCTCGCAGCCCTGGGTGAACGAGAGCGCGGTCTCCGTCGCGTCGCTCTCGTCGAGCGCGACGATACAGCCGCCGCCCCCCGCGCCGGTGAGCTTCGCGCCGTGCGCGCCCGCGTCCCGAGCGGCCCACACCATCGCGTCGAGCGACCGGGCGGAGACTCCCAGCGCCGCGAGCAGCCCGTGGTTGAAGTCCATCAGCTCGCCCAGCGCCGCGAGCAGCTCCGGGTCGGGATCGCTCTCGGGGTCGGCGTCGGCGAGGAGCCGCTCGCCCTCCCGGACGAGGTCGCCGACGGACTCGACGGTGTCCGCCGCGAACTCGTGTTCCGCGCGGAGCGCGCGGACCCCGGCGACCAGTTCACCCGTGTCCCCCGCGCCGCCGTCGAAGCCGACGACGAATGGGAGGTTTGGGGCGTCGATCGGCTCGCAGTCGTCGCCCTCGACCCGGACCGCGCCGCCCATCGTCGAACAGAAGGTGTCCGCCCTGGAGGCCTGCCCGTCCTGGACCTCGAACTCGGCCCGATACGCCCGCTCGGCGAGCTCGCGGCGGTCGAGCGGCTCGCCGAGCGCGCGCGTCGCGGCGTCGATGCCGGCCACGACCACCGCCGCGGACGACCCCAGCCCCGCGCCCAGCGGGATGTCGCTCTCCACGGTGATGTCGAAGCCGGCGTCGGGGGCGTCCGCCGCGTCGCGCGCCTGCTCGACGGCGGCGTCGACGTACCCCATCGCGGCCTCGACGAGCGGCGTCGGCACGTCCACGTCCGGGCGGTCGCTCGTCCCCCCGGAGTACTCCACGGTGAACCCGTCCAAGGAGAGGTCTTCCGCCTCGACGCGCACGTGGTCGTCCGCGCGCGGCTCGGCGGTCACCGCGGCGCGTCGCTCGATGGCCGCCGGCACGGCCGGCTCGCCGTAGACGACGGCGTGTTCGCCGAAGAGGTACACCTTCCCCGGCGCCTCGCAAACGGTCATACGACGACGGTCGCTCCGCGGGCTTACAGTCGTTGCGCTTGCCGGAGCGGCGCGTTCCGCGGTCGCGCCGCTACTCCGCGTCGCGGACCGGCTCGCCGCACCGGACCGCCCGCCGGAGCCCGACCTCGGCCACGTCGCCCGCGCGCTCAGCGGTCCGCCGGAGCGCGCGCGAGGCCCATCGCAGCTCCGCGGCGCTCGCCCCCGCCTCGTCCAACCGCCGGTCGAAGGAGTCGATCCGCTCGCGCGCCTCGCGGGCGGCGACGACCGCGTCCCGAGCGACGGCGACGGGCTCGTCGCCGAGGGCCACGCCCACCCCGTCGACGACGACCTCGCGGACCGTTCGGCCGACCTCGCGGAACGCCTCCAGCGGCGGCCCGTCCGGCGGCTCGTCGAGCGCGGCGGCGGCGGCGCCGATCTCCGACGCGGCGTCCCCGAACCGGCGGAGCTCGCGCATCGCGGTCCACGACTCGAACAGCTCCGGCCGCGTCGCGCCGAGCGCGTCGACCTCGCTCAGGTCAGCCGCCCCCCGCGACACGGACCGCTCGACCATCGCCGCGAGGCGCTCGACCTGGTCGTCTCGGGAGCCGACCGGCGACTCGTCGGGCGCCGCCGCGAGCGCCTCGACGGCGTCCGCGTGGATCGAGCGCGCGGTGAACGACAGCTGGCGGAGCGACTGGCTCACGGAGACCTCCTCCGAGTCCAGCATGATCCGCACCGTCGTCTCCGTCTCGGACTCCGCGGCCACGGACATCCCGATGCGACCCCGGGCGGTCCGCTCGACGACGCGCCGCTGCGCCGAGGTGAGCGGCCCGTTGCGCTCGACCGTGACCTCTCGGAGACCGGCGGCGTAGGCCGCTCGCAGCGCCCGCGCGATCACCTCCGGATCGGTCGACTCGATCCGGCCGGCGGCCGGCGCGTCGGCGTCGCAGCCCTCCGGCGTCTGGACCGCCAGCACGCCGTCGATGTGGTCGTGGAGGCTCACGGTGTCGCCGGCGGTGACGCCCTGCGACTCCGCCCACTCCTTCGGCAGCGAGACGGTGTACGTTCCGTTTCCGACGGTCTGGACCTTACGGGTTTCCATGCTCAGTAGAGTAGTTCCGGGTCGTTCTCGACCATGTACAGGGTTCGCGCCGCGATGTTCACCGCGTGGTCGCCGACTCGCTCCAAGTCCCTGACCGTCAACAGCACCCGCGACACGTCGTCCAACAGCCGCTCGGCCGCCCACCCGTCGTCGTCGGTCTCGGCGATCAGCTCGCGGGTGACGCTCTCGCTCGCGCGCTGGCAGAGCGCGTCCACCTCGTCGTCGCCGGCGGCCACGGCCCGACACGCCGCGGCGTCGCCGGTCTCGTAGGCCGCGAGGCTCCGTTCGAGGAGATCGAGCGCCGCCGCGCCGATCGCGTCGACCGCCACCTCGGGGGCGACCGTCTCCCGCGCCGCCAGCGAGTAGTTCGCGAGGTTCACCGCGAGGTCGCCGATCCGCTCTAAGTCGGTGATGATCTTGAACGAGGCGGTGACGAACCGGAGGTCGCCGGCGACCGGCTGCTGGAGGGCGAAGAGGTCGACGCAGCGGTCCTCCAGGGCGAGGTACGTCTCGTTGACCTCGTCGTCGCCTTCGGCGACGGCCCGCGCCAGCGACTCGTCCCGGGTCTCGACGGCCTCCAGGCTGTCTCCGAGCCGCTCCGTCACCAGGTCGCCCATCGCGAGCACGTCCGACCGGAGCTCGTCGAGCGAGTCGCGGTACCGTTCTCGTGGCATCGGAGTCACCCGAACTTGCCGGTGATGTAGTCCTCCACGCGCTCGCTGTGGGGGTCCTCGAACACCTGGTCCGTGTCGCCGTACTCGACCAGCTCGCCGCCCGTGAGAAACACCGCCGTCTGGTCGGAGATGCGCGCGGCCTGTTGCATGTTGTGCGTGACGATGACGACGGTGTACTCCTCCGCGAGGTCGTCGATCAGGTCCTCGATCTTCGCGGTGGCGATCGGGTCCAGCGCCGACGCGGGCTCGTCCATCAGGATGACCTCCGGGTCGACGGAGAGGCACCGGCCGATACAGAGGCGCTGCTGTTGGCCGCCCGAGAGGCCGAGCGCGTTGTCGTCGAGTCGGTCGCTCACCTCGTCCCACAGCGCCGCGTCGCGGAGGCAGCGCTCGACCAGCTCGTCGCGCTCCTCGGCGTCGCTCCGGTTCAGCAGCCGCGCGAGGAGGCCCGTGTCGAGGTCGCCGTGCTTCTCCGGCCCGTAGGCGATGTTCTCGCGGATCGACTTCGGGAACGGGTTCGGGGACTGGAACACCATCCCGACCCGCTTTCGGAGCTCGACGAGGTTGACGCCGTCCTGGTATATCTCCTGTCCGTCCAGCTTCACCGACCCGTCGATCCGGGCGGAGCTGACGCGGTCGTTCATCCGGTTGAGACACCGGAGGAACGTCGACTTCCCGCAGCCGGAGGGGCCGATCAGCGCGGTGACGCTCTTCTCGGGGATCTCCATCGAGACGCCCTTCAGCGCGTGGTCGTCGCCGTAGTGGACGTGGAGGTCCTCGACGGCCATCTTCGCGTCGCCCGGGAACTCGTAGTCGGTCCACTCCGACCGCGTCTGCTCGGCGGTCTCGCCGGCGGTCGTCGTGAGTGGTTGGTCGCTCTCCGCCGCCGCGGTCGTGGTCTGGGTCTGTGGTGTCGTGTTCTCGCTCATCGGTGATCAGGTGTGCTTGAGCCGCCGCCGGAAGTAGTAGCGCGTCGCGATGCCGATCGCGTAGAAGGAGAGGACGACGACGAGCAGGACCAGCGCCGTCGCCCACCGGAACTCGTCCGCGTTGCCGACGTTGCTGCTCGCGCCGACGCCGGCCGCGATGAGGGCGTACAGCTGGTACGGGAGCGCAGACGTGGCCTCCATCAGCGCCGGGTTCGCCACGAACGGCGGCGCCGTCGTGAACTGGAAGCTGCCGAGGACGTCGGCCGTCTGCGAGCCCGGGAGGAACGTCCCGCCGGCCATCGTCAGCAGGATCGGCGCCGTCTCGCCGGCGATGCGACCGACGCCGAGGATGACGCCGGTGACGACGCCCGGGAGCGCCGCCGGGAGGACGACGCTGCGGATCGTCTGCCACTTCGACACGCCGAGGGCGGCGCTCGCGTCGCGGTACTCGTCGGGGACCGAGAGCATCGCCTCGCGGGAGGTGATGACGACGAGCGGGAGCAGCATGAACCCGAGCGTGATCATCCCCGAGAGCAGCGACTTCCCGTTGCCGAACCGCGGGACGAGGAACGCGAACCCGAACAGGCCGAAGACGATGCTCGGGGTGCTCCACAGCCCGTTGGTGGCGATCTCGACGACCTGCGTGAACCGGCCGCGGTCGGCGTACTCGGTGAGGAAGACGGCCGCGCCGACGCCGAGCGGGACGGCGAGCACGACGGCCCCGGCGACGAGCCACAGCGTGCCGACGATGGCCGGCAACACGCCCTGGAAGTCGTTGAACAGCGCGACGCCGTTCATCACGAACGGGACCGACGCCGGGAGGGTGACCGACGCGCCGAGGATCGTCGTCTCCGGTCCGGTCCCGAAGCCGAACTCGGCGCCGTTCAGCAGGCCGGGGAGCCCCTGAACGACCACGAAGGCGACGAGGATGAAGAGGAAGGCGACGATGGAGACCGCGTTCAGGTAGACGAGGACGTACGCGCCCATGTGCCGCCCCCGAGCGCCGAAGCCGCCGTACGCCTTCGCCGACGCCCACCCGCCGTACAGGGCGGCGAACAGCGTCGACGCGGGGATGAGGAACTCGGCGGTGATCGCGGCCTGCTGGGCCCAGTCGAGCTCCCACACCCACTCCGGACCGATGACGCCGGTCAGGAACACGAGCCCGGTCAGCGCGAGGAGGCTCCCGAGCGGGAGCGTCGACCCGAGGTCCTCCCGCGGGAGCACGGTGAGTGCGAACGCGACGCCGCCGGCGGCGATCCCGGCGACGGCGCCGCCGGCGGTGCCGAGGCCGAGCGTCTGACTCGCGACGCCCCCGCCGACGGCGACCCACGGGACCGCGGCGCCGAAGCCCGCGACGAGCCCGGCGCTCGGGTCCGGGTCGGTCTCGACGTAGCCGAGCCGCGACCCGGCGCCGAAGGCGACCACCGCGACGCCGAGGGCGGTCAGGAGCCCCCCGAGCAGCGTCACGGTCCGGACGCCGAACAGCGAGCCGGTGAGGCTGACGCGCTCGAACAGCGCCGCGACCGCGAGGGCGAACAGGACCGCCGAGAGGCCGACCGCCACCCCGGCGACCGCGTCCGTCTCGGTGGTCTCGGACTCGACGAGCTTCGCGTCGGTCTCGTTGGCACCGGCCATCAGACCTCACCCCCGAGCCGCTTGTGCATCCGCCACTCGATGTACTGCGCGCCGATCGAGATGACGAGGACGGTGACGAACAGGATGACGCCCGCGACGAACAGGGCGTCCATCTGGAGCCCGTCCGCCTCCCCGTAGTTCCGCGCGATGATCGAGGTCAGCGTCTCCTGGCCGTAGAAGACGTTGACGAGCGGGTCCGTGAGCCGCGGCACGCCGCGGAGCATCACCGTGGCGGCCATCGTCTCGCCGATGGCGCGGCCGACGCCGAGCAGGACCGCGGCCGACACGCCGGAGAACGCCGCCGGGAGCGTGATCGAGGTCATCGTCTGCCAGTCGGTCGTGCCCATCGCCAGCGAGCCGCTCTTCATCGACTCGGGGACGCTGCTCAGCGCGTCCTCCGCGACGGAGACGACCGTCGGCAGCGCCATCAGGCCGACGACGATCCCGACGAACAGGTACGACCCCTGCCCGGTGGTCTGGAACTGGTCCGAGGCCCACGGGCCGAGCACGGTGAACCCGATGAACCCGTAGACGATCGAGGGGACCCCGGCGAGGATCTCGACGCCGGGCTTGACGACCTCGCGGACGGTCGGCGGGGCGATCTCGGAGAGGAACAGCGCCGCCGAGACCCCGAGCGGCGCGGCGACGGCCGACGCGATGAGCGTCACCATCACCGTCCCGTGGATCATCGGGACCATCGAGTACCGGATCGGCGGCGAGACGGCGTCCCAGTTCGGCTGGATGAACATCCGGATCCCGGGGACGGTGACGCCGAACACCGTCGCGCTCTCGTACCGGATCACCGGGATCGACTCCCGGAAGATGAACACGATGATCAGGCCGAGGATGAGGATCGTCGAGGCCGTCATCATCAGCGCGACGGTGTACGCCGTCTCCTCCTGATACCGGAACCAGCCGATCCCCGCGGCGCCGAGGAAGACGACGAAGGGCACGATCGTCAGGTCGGAGACGGCGAGGAACCCGACGAGCGTGGCGAAAAGCGACAGCGTCATCGTCGCGACGATCGCCAGCGCCGGGGGTTCGGTGTCGTCGACGAACTCGCTGAGCCGTCGCAGCTGCTCGCCGAGCGCCCGACTCGCGCGCCCGCGGAGTCGGCCTACCGACGACATGGGTCTGTTAGCGGTGTCATCTGTGCGTGGCGTCTCTCGCAGAAGTGGAGTTCATTGTGAACGTGTGTTTCGGGGTGTAACGGCGGGGTCAGCCGGTGAACCGGCGACCCGTGGCGCGATCGAGGACCGGACTCCGGTCCGTTACGGCGAGATGAGGTCCTCGGTGGCGACCGCCGAGACCTTCTCTTTCATCGCTTCGAGGTCGCTGGTCGGGAGCGGGATGTAGTTGTTCCCCTCGACGAAGACGCTCTGGCCGAACTCGTTGAGGAACATGTTGACGAACGCCGCCTCGCGCGGGTCGTACCCGCCGCCGTCGGGGTTGTCCTCCTCGATGAGCGTGTACATGTGGAGGTCGCGGTTCAGCGGGTACTCGCTGTCGAAGATGGTGTTCTCCGCGTCCCGGCTGGTCTCGTACAGCGTGCCGTCGAACTCGATCGCGATGGGCGTCACTTCCGGCCCCGTGAACGCGAGCGCCATGTACGCGATGGCGCCCTCGTTCTGGGCGACGGCCTGCGCGACCTGCTGGTTCTGCCCGAAGCGCGTGTCGACGCCGGACATCGAGGCGTCGGCCTCACCGAGCATGTTCAGGCGGAACGAGGTGTCCGTCCCGGAGCCCTCGGCGCGGCCGATGACGTAGATCTCCTGGTCGTAGTCGACGCCGTCGATCTCGCTCCAGTTGGTGATCTCGTCCTGGTAGATCGCGCGGATCTCCTCGCCCGTCAGCTGACTGACGCCGGCGTCGGCGACGTCGGAGCTGATAACGACCGGCTGGCCGTCGCGCCCGACGACGTTGTCGACGACCGTGCTCTGGGCCTTCTCCTCGCTCCAGTCGAGCTCGGCCGTGATCGGGCCCGAGGAGTTGCCGATGTCGACGAGCCCCTCGGTGACGGCCTCGCAGCCGGTGCCCGAGTGGCTCAGGCCGACGGTCGTCGGGAACGGCGGCGAGGAGCGCTGCTCGCTCGGCTCGAAGCCGAACTTCGACGCGAAGTAGTCGGCGATGAGCATGTCGTCCGCGCCGTCGGCCGAGAGCTGGTTCCAGCCCGGGACCGACCCCTCGTCGTTCGACCCCCAGTACTCGCCGTCGCTCGGCGGCGCGTTGGAGTTCCAGTAGGAGCTGCCCGTGTTCGAGATGGGGTACACCGTCGAGGACCCCTCGGCGTTGAGCAGCGCCGTGCTCTGTCCGGAGCTGTCGTCGCTGCTGCCGGAGTCCCCGTCGCCGCCGTCGCTTCCGTCGCTTCCATCGCCGCCGGAACCGCCGGAGCCGCCCGAACCCCCGTCGCCGCCGTCGCTGCTGCCCCCGCAGCCCGCCAATCCGGCGGACCCGAGCGCCCCGGACGTGATGAGAACTTTCCGCCGCGACACGCCGCCGTCGACCCAGTTCCGGTCTGACATCGAGTGGAGACAGGAAGTAGTGTATTAAACTGGTTTATATTTCTGATATGTCGGTATCCGTGGCAGGGTAGAGGCGTCTGTAGATCCCATATTAGTAATATCGAGTTCAATAGAATATATAGACAAATATAGCGCTTTACTGGCTTCTATCGCATAAATACGTATCTGACCGAAGGTATTACTCCGCCGCGTCGAAAACGGATGGACATGTCTCGACCCGCGACAGAAGACGTTTCAGTCGACGTACTTGTCGACGAGGTCTCCGATCGAGTCGATGCGGATCCGGAGTCGATCCGCCGTCGGCTCGACCCCGTCACCGACGACGGGACCGTGACGGCCGCTGCCTTCGAGTCGACCGTCACGGACGTGTCGCAGATCCTCGCCACCGCCGAGACCCGCGTCGACCTCGCGACGCGCGCTCACGAGGACGCGACCGCGGCCGCCGACGACGCGCCCGACCTCGACGTCGTCGAGGTCCGCAGGCGGGCGTTCGGGGCGCGGCTCGACGACCTCCGGGCGGAGGTCAAGGCGCTCGGCGACGACCTCGCGGCGGCCAGGGCGGACCCCGAGTCGCCGATGGACGTGTACCGCGCCGCGGTCGACCTCCACGAGGTGACGACCGGCGCACAGGACGTGGTCCGGGTCGCCCACGACCTCGAAACCGAACTCGAGGCGTTCGAGGCGTGGCTCTCTTCCGCGAACCGCCGCCACGACGGCCTCGTCGACGAGGTCGAGGCCGCCGAGGAGTCCGCCGAGTCCCTCGCGGAGACCGTCGACCGGCTCCGGGCCGCCGAGGCGCCCGACCCGGAGCGCCGGTTCGACGCGGGCGTCCAGGCGCGCGTCCTCGACCTCGTCGTCGCCGACCTCCGCGCCGAGGCGGAGGATCTCCGCGCGTGGGCCGAGCGCGACGGCGTCGCCTTCCCCGACGGCGTCCACGCGCGGCTCGACGGCCTCGCGGCCGAGGTGACCGCGAGCGCCTCGGCGCTCGCCGACGGTCCGGAGCCGGACGACCGGTTCGCGGCGCGGCTCGACGCCCTCGACGCGGAGCTCGGCACCGTCGAGCCGCCGGTCGCGTGGAGCCGCGTCGACGGCGCGGTCGCGGAGGCGCGGGCGGCGCTGTCGACCGACGAGCGGGACGGTCACCGGGGCTCGGTCGCCGGAACCGCCGAGTGACGACGACCGGCCCGTCCGCCGTCGACCGGGCTGGTCGCTCCGTCGCGCCCGATCGCTGTGACTGCCCCCGAACGAGACCGATCCCGCCGACGCGAACCGGCCCCGTCGCGGCCCCGTACCTTTTCCATCCGGGCGCGCGTCCGGGTCGGCATGACGCGGATCTCGTCGCTCGCCGCCCGATCGCTCGCGAACTTCGTCGAGGGGCTGGTCGTCGCGGTCCCCCGACTGCTCTCGGGACTGATCTTCCTCGCGCTGGCGTACGCCACGGTCCGGGTCGTCCTCGCGCTCGTCCGGCGGTCGATCGGGCGGCTGTACGTCGGCGACCGCGAACTGGTCGGCGACCTGATCGTCACACTCGTCTCCATTTTCCTCTGGTTCGGCGTCGCGCTCACGTTCCTCAAGGTGCTCGGCATGGGCGACATCGCGGCGAGTCTGGGCACCGCCGTCGGCTTCATCGCCCTGGGGGTCTCCTACGCGCTCTCCGAGATGATCGAGGACACGGTCGCGGGCGTCTACCTCCTGCGCGACCCCGACTTCAACGTCGGCTATCGCGTCGAGGCGAAGGGCGTCACCGGCACCGTCGCCGCCATCGAACTCCGGAAGACGCGGATCGACACCGACGCCGGCGACCGGATCGTGGTGGCGAACCGCGAGATAGAGCCGCGGTGGACCCACGACGTGCCCGCGGAGGCCGGGGACGGCGCGACGGGCGACGACGCCGCGTCGACGGCCGACTGACGCGGGCGGCGGTCGACGGATTCCCGACGAGCGGCGTGCCCTCTCCCAAAGCTTATCTCTCAGCTACGAAACCAAACTCCCGCTATGTCGACACCAGCCACTGACACCGGGAACGGTCGCGTCGACGGCGACACGACGTTGGCGGCGCTCTCTCACGCGTCGGCGCTGTTCGCCTCCTTCCTCGGGCCGATCCTGTTCCTGATCCTCGCGGACGACGACGACGAGCTCGTCAAGCAGAACGCGAAGAACTCGCTGAACTTCCAGATCGTCGTCTTCGCCGCGCTCATGCTCGCCGCCGTGCTGAGCTTCGTGTTCGTCGGGCTCCTGCTGTTCCCGGTCATCGCAATCGTCGACCTGGTCTTGGTCCTCGTCGCGACGGTGAAAGCGAACGACGGGCAGGTCTACTCGTACCCGTTCACGCCGGACATCGTCTGAGGTCGTCGTCCGGCACGTCTTCTCGCCGGAGTCGGGGCGTTCGAGCAAGAAGCCGGTTGAGAACGACCGCCTCCGATCAGGAGGCTCGTAGCGGCGGCGTATTTCCCCGACGGCGTTACGCCGCACCGATCCAGTCGTCGAACGCAGACGATCCCGTCACCCGCACGTTCGTAACCATGTTCGTGTGGCCCGCACCGCAGTACTCGCGACAGACTCCGGCGTACTCGCCGGAACCACTCGGTGTCACCACGTCGGTGAACCGCTCGATCCCTGGATAGATGTCGTACACGAGTTCGGGGTCAGAGTCCGGGACGTGTAGTCTGTGGTGAACGTCTTCGCTTTTGAGGCCGAACGCTACCGGCCGATCAACGGGGACGACGAGTTCCTCTCGGCCCGTCACACCGTACTGCGGGTAACTGAACCGGAATTCATACTGCCTCGCCGTCACTTCGACGATCAGCAGGTCGTCCACCCCGCGCGGCCGCAGGTACGGGTTGCGTCCGTCGTGGGGCTCTCCGTCACCCGATGCGGTCACGGTCACCGTATTCCCCTCGACCGACGCCGTGTCCGCGTCCACGTGAACGAACTCCGACTCGTCGATGGCCCCGACAACGCGGGGACCGGCCACTCCGTCGTCTCCGCCGGTATAGTGTTCTCCCCACTCTTCGGGGAGCGCGTCGACTACCGGCCGCGTCGACGCTTCCCCCTCCGGGAATCCGACGGCCAGTTTTGTTTCGACGCTCGGCCCACCGATCGAATCGCCGACGGCAACTCCCCAGGCGGCCGCCCGAGCGCCGGGCACGAACCGCGTTTCGGGCCCGAAGGCGTCTCCGTTCAACGGGACGGCGACCGACCGCAGCGCGTCGGCCTCTACGGCGTCGACGACCGATTCGACCGCGGCCCGTTCGGTCGTCGTCGCGGTCGAACCCTCAGTCGACTCGCCCTCGATCACGCGGCGCACCAATTCCCGCGGCGAAAGCGAGAGCGAGTCGTCCGCCCGAGCCAGTAGCAGCCGACGACCGTCGATCGCAACGACGCCGTCGTCGACCGAGTAGAGGTCGAACGCGCCGATCTGCTCACTGCTGCCTTCGAGCCCCGAGACGGCCGATTCGAACGAGCCGTCACCGGGGGCCGTCAGCTCGACCAACGTCCCGTCCGATACTACCACCGCGTCGGCGAGCGACCCGAGGTCGATATCGAGCGACATTGGGATCGCCGCGTCCAGGCGCCTGAGATACGCCATCGACTCCTTGACTCCGCTGAGGTCGTTCGGCGAGAACGTCCGAACCACGAGCGCCTCGGCGTCGTACTCGTCGATGTCGATCCGCGCGAGGCCCGTCGAGAGCCGTGAACGCGTCTCCGAAGCGGAGTCGTCGCCGCTCGCGCCCCCCTGATCGTCTACCGCGTCGATCCACTCGGTGGAACAGCCGGCGAGGGACGCCGTCACCGACACACCGACAGCGCCCAGCAGTTGCCGTCGTTTCATACAGATCTGCCCGTGGATCGCCTAACGGACCGCCGAGTAAAAAGAATTAGTCAAAAAACCGAGTAATTTTTTAAATCTGTCATTTCTACAACCGTCATGTTCGCCACGCAGTTCGGTCGGTGCCGCGACAACTGCGTGAGGCGTTACGGGACCGAACTGACGAACCCGTAACGCTTTGTCGGAAGCGGGTGTCCTCCCACCCGATGAACGTCGGTGAACTGTCGCTCGCAATCGGGCTCCTGCTATTCGGCGCGTTTCTGATGTATTTCGGCTCCGTCGCAGTGTTACGGCCGGACGGGTCGTTCTCTCGCGGATACAAAGCGAAAGAACGAGTCGAGAGCGCTGGCCCGATAGCGCAGGCCGTGGTCAAGGGATTAGTCCGAATTCTCGGACTCGTGTTCATCGCAGTGGGTCTGATGACCGGCGGGCTCGGACTGTTAGGTGTCTCTGCGGCGTGATGAGTTCGACCACCCGCGTCCGTCCCTAATATCACCTGAGCGCGCCGCGCGTCGGGTCGCTTTGCCGGCGGCTGGCGAGCGGCGACAGAACGAAACGAAAGTGGACTCGAAAACCGACCGCGTTAGAGTTCGTCCTCGAAGTCTTCGAGGGCGAACACGGTGTCGGCGCCGCGGCGGTCGAGCGTCTCGTTGGCGAGGAGCCAGTAGACCACCGACAGCGCGCGGCGACCCTTGTTGTTCGTCGGGATGACGAGGTCGACGTTCGACAGCTGGTTGTTGGAGTCGCACATCGCGATGACCGGGATGCCGACGGTGATGGCCTCCTTGACGGCCTGCGCGTCACCGATCGGGTCGGTGACGACGACGACGTCCGGCTCGATGTAGCCGGCGTAGTCGGGGTTCGTCAGCGTGCCCGGGATGAAGCGCCCGGTGCGGGCGCGGGCGCCGATGGCGTCCGCGAACTTCTCGGCCGGGAACCGGCCGTACTGCCGCGAGGACGTGACCAGGATCTGCTCCGGGTCGTAGCTCTCGAGGAAGTCCGCGGCCGTGCGGATCCGCTCGTCGGTCAGGCTCACGTCGAGGACGTACAGCCCGTCGTCGCGGACGCGGTGGATGAACCGCTCCATGTCCTTCGTCTTCTGCTGGGTCCCGATGTGGACACCGGCGGAGAGGTAGTCCTCGACGGGGATCAGCAGGTCGACGTCGTCGTCGGGCATGACGTCGTCGTCGAACGGGGAGGCCTCTTCTTCGTCCTCCTCGGCGGCCTCGCTCTCGGCGTCGGCCGGCGCCCCAGTTTCGGCGTCAGCGGACGCCCCCTCGGCGCCCGCGTCGGCGGTCGGTTCCTCGGTCGTGTCGGCCTCCTCCTCGACCCCCGCGTCGACCGCCTCGGTCTCCGCGTCGTCGTCGAGTTCGACCGCGTCGTTGTCTTCGCTCATGCGTGGTGTGGGCCCGTCATACCGCGTCGTCCGCGATGCGGACCAGTTCGTTCAGCTTGGCGGTGCGCTCGCCGCCGACCGTGCCGGTCTTGATGTAGCCGGCGTCGGTCGCCACGGCGAGGTGTGCGATGGTCGCGTCCTCGGTCTCGCCCGAGCGGTGCGAGATGACCGTCTCGTACCCGTTGCGGGCGGCGAGTTCGACGGCGTCGAACGCGTCCGACAGCGTCCCGATCTGGTTCGGCTTGATCAGGATGCTGTTGGCCGCGCCCGCGTCGATCCCGTCCTGGAGCCGCTCGACGTTGGTGACGAACAGGTCGTCGCCGCAGATCAGCGTCCGGTCGCCGACCCGGTCGGTCAGCTCCGCGAACGCCTCGTAGTCGTTCTCGTCGAGCGGGTCCTCGACGTACGCGAGGTCGTACTCGTCGACGAGGCCGGCGACGTACTCGATCTGCTCGTCGGCCGACTTCGTCTCGTCGCCGTAGACGTACGCCTCGGCGTCGTCGTCGTACAGCTCCGCGGCGGCCATGTCGAGCCCGAAGCGGATCTCGAAGCCGACCTCCTCCTCGACCCGGTCGACCGCCTCGTCGACGACCTCGAACGCCTCCGCGTCCGAGATGGGGGGCGCCCACGCGCCCTCGTCGCCCTTCGCCGCGGGCACGCCGCGCTCGTCGAGCACGTCCGCGACCGCCGCGTGGACCGCGGCGTTCGCGAAGACGGCCTCCGAGACGCTCGGCGCCCCGACGGGGGCCGCGAGGAACTCCTGGATGTGGGTCGCCTCCTTGGCGTGTTCCCCGCCGCCGACGACGTTGCCGAGCGGAACGGGGAAGTTCTCGCCGCGGAACGCGCCGCCGAGGTGCTGGTACAGCGGCGCGCCCAACACGTCGGCGGCCGCCTTCGCCGCCGCCATCGAGATGGCGACCGCGCTGTTGGCGCCGATGGCGGAGAAGTCGTCCGTCCCGTCGGCGGCGCGCAAGGCGTTGTCGACCGCGCGCTGGTCGCCCGCGAAGACGCCTTCGAGGCGCGGCACCGCGTGCTCGCGGGCCTTCGCGATGGACTCGCTCGCGGGCAGTTCGATCGCCTCGTACTCGCCCGTCGAGGCCCCGCTGGGGGCCGCGCCGCGGCCGAAGCCGCCGGACTCGGTGAGCACGTCGGCCTCGACCGTCGGGTTCCCGCGCGAGTCGAGGACGCGGCGGAGCGAGACGCTGGTGATCCGCGTCATCAGCTCTCCCTCCGGACCGTGAACGGGAGCGCGCCCGCGTCGTACTCCTCCGCGGCGACGAGGATGGGCTCCGTCTGGTCCGTGTCGATCAGCACGGGCGCCCCGTAGGACACCTGTAGCGCTCGCGCGCCGAGGATGCGTGCCTTCTCGTATCGATTGTATCGCTGTCCTGACATGGTTACTGGTACGGCGAGACGACGTCGACCAGGTCGCGGTGGCTGACCAGCATGCGCCGGCAGCAGTGCCGGTCGACCCCGAGGTCGTCGAGCACCTCGCCGGGGTCCTCGTCGCCCTCGCGAGCCCGCTCTTTGAACTCTTCCCAGTGTTCACCCACGACGTTGCCGCACGTGAAACACCGGACCGGGATCATCATGACTGGATCACCTCAGCGGTAGGACTTCTGGTAGCGAGCGCGCGCGCCGGGTCCGCCCCACTTCTTGGGTTCGGACTGGCGCACGTCGTTGACCAGCAGGGTGCGGTCGAAGTTCATGTACGCGTCGCGCAGCTCGGCGTCGCCGAGGTGCTGGACGAGGCCGCGGGCGATCGCGGTCCGCGCCGCGTCCGCCTGGCCGCTGAAGCCGCCGCCCTCGACGTCGATGTCGATGTCGACGCCCTCGCGGAGCTCCTCGCCCGCGATGCGGAACGGTTCCAGCATCTTGAGCCGCGCCTGTTCCGGTTCGACCAGCTCGACTGGCTGGGAGTTGATGCGCACGCGACCCTCGCCCTCGCGCACGGTGGCGCGGGCGACGGCCGTCTTCTTCTTGCCTGAGGTGTTCGTTACCATGTGACGTTGGCTCCCAGAGACTCGGAGATGTCCCCGAGCGTCGTGAATTTGATGTTCGAGAGGCGGTCGAGCGAGGTGCCGTCGAGGACGACGCTCTCGACGTCCTCGTCGCGCTCGTAGGGGTTCCCGACGTACACGCGCACGTTCGAGAACGCCTCGCGGCCGTCCTCCGACTTGTACGGCAGCATGCCGCGGATGGCGCGCTTGAAGATCCGGTCCGGGCGCTTGGGGTAGTACGGCCCGCTGTCCGAGCCGAGCTCCGCGCGCTTGTGGTACGTCTCCATCGTCGCCTCCTCGTTGCCGGTGATGACGGCGCGCTCGGCGTTGACGACGGCGACGGTCTCCCCGGCGAGGGCGCGCTGCGCGACCTCGGAGGAGACGCGACCGAGGATACAGTCGCGGGCGTCGACCACGACGTCCGCGTCGATCTTCGCGAGACTCATCGGATCACCCGCACGTCGCTTCCTTCGGGGTTCTGTTCGATGAACTGTTCCAGCGTCACCGCTTCGCCGGCCTGGTCGATCTTCGTCCGGGCGGTCCCGGAGAAATCGACGGCGGCGACGGTGACGTTCGTTTCGAGCACACCGCTGCCCAGCACCTTGCCGGGGACGACGACCGTCTCGTCTTCCTGAGCGTACCGCTCGATGCGGCCCAGGTTGACCTCAGCGTGCGTGCGCCGTGGCTTCTCCAGTCGGTCGGCGACGTCCTGCCACACGTTGGCACCGGAGTCACGCGAGACCGACTTCAGATCGGCGATGAGGTTCTGTAGTTTCGGGTTCGTCTTGCTACTCATAGCTGTCCCTCCTGAACGGAGAGTTCGTGGAAAACGGAGTGCAGGGAGCAGGATTTGAACCTGCGGACCTCTACAGGACAGCGCCCTGAACGCTGCGCCGTTGGCCTGACTTGGCTATCCCTGCGTGCACTCCACCGTATTCCGGCTCCCTTCAAACCACTTTCGGTCCCGCCGTCCGCCGCGTCGGCCGCGGGCGCTCCGGCGGTCGGAGCGGCGCCGCGGCTGTCGGCGGGGGCGACGGTCAGGGTGTTGGTTCGAAGGGCCGTCATTTCCTTAGACTGCGACTTTCGTCTGTAGTTCGTCCGCGCGCTCCTCGATGGAGTCGATGGCGCGGAGCAGCAGTTCCTCGACGTCGAACGAGCCGTCCGTCTCGATGTGGAAGACGAACGCGCCCGGCACGTCCTCGACCGCGACCTCCTTCCCGGGGAACCGTTCCGAGAGGTCGTTGTCGAACTCGTCCGTGAGCTCGATGTCGCCCTCGGGCGTCTCGATGACGCCGCGGAGGATGTTCGGCTCGTCGTCGTCGAACTCGCCCCGGTCGCCCTCGACCGTGACGCGCTGGAGGTGGCGGTAGCCGACGGAGACGCCGCCCTGGTGTTTGGCGTGCTCCTTGCCGGTGTCGAGGACCGCGTCGGCCTCGAACTCCAACCGCTGTCCCTCCTTCAGCTCGATGATCGGGACGTTCTCGTCGGCGACCTCGACGAGCGGGTCGCTGCTCTCGATGTCGCCGGAGTACGCCGTCGCCGGGCCTTCGACGTCGAGCGCGAGGGTGACCTCGTCGCCGAGTTCGAAGTCGTCGAGCGGCGTCGTCAGGGGCACGAGCCCCAGACGCAGGCCGATCATCTCGTCGAACATGACCGAGGAGTTCTCGACGAACCGAACGGTGTCGATCGAGAACGTCGGGACGTCGGCGATCATCGCACGGCGGATGCCGTTGGCGAACGCCGGCGTGAGCCCGCGGATCAGCACCCGCGCGCTGCGTTCGTCCCGTTCGACGTACTGGACGTCGAATTCGTCTTCGGTCATGTCAGACTCGCTTGTTCTTCGGCGCCTTCGTCCCGTCGTGCGGGATCGGCGTGACGTCCTCGATGCGCCCGATCTCGACGCCCGCACGCGAGAGCGCGCGGATCGTCGCCTGCGCACCGGGACCGGTGGACTTGTTGAGGTTGCCGCCGGGACCGCGCACGCGAACGTGCACGCCCTCCAGACCGGCGTCCTTGACGCGCTCGGCGACGACCTCCGCCATCTGCATGGCGGCGTACGGCGACGCCTCGTCGCGGTTCTGCTTCACCACGGTGCCGCCGGACGACTTGGCGATCGTCTCGGCGCCCGTCTCGTCGGTGACCGTGATGAGCGTGTTGTTGAACGACGCGTACACGTGGGCGATGCCCCACTTTCCGTCCTCGGATTCACTCATGGTTGGTTACTCCTGTGACTCCGCGCGCTCGGGGTGGAGATCGTCCGCGAGCGGGCTCGTCTCGTCGAAGGCGATGGCGCCTTCGTCGTCGACGTCCACCTTCACCGACGGGCGCGTGACGCGGGCGCCGTTGACGGTGATGTGGCCGTGGACGATGAACTGGCGGGCCTGCTGGGTCGAGGAGGCGAAGCCCTGTCGGTAGACGACCGTCTGGAGGCGACGCTCCAGGAGGTCGGTCACGTCGAGCGACAGGACCGTCGAGATGTCGTCGTTGTCGCCGAGGATGCCGATGCGGCGGAGCCGGGTGACGAACTCCGCGCCGGCGTCCTGGGCGGCCTCGACGTCGCCCTGCGCCTCGCCGAGCAGCCGTCGGGCCTCCCGACGCATGTTACGCAGCTCGGACTGGGCGCGCCAGAACTCCTCTTTGTTCTTCAGGCCGTACCGCGAGAGGAGGTCGGACTCCTCGGCGATGCGCTCGCCCTGGTACGGGTGGTTCGGCGTCTCGTAGCCCTTGGTGTTCTTTCCGGTGCTCATTCGTCGTCACCGCCTTCGTCGTCCGCCATCTCCTCGCGGATCTCCTCGACGTTGACCCCGATGGTCCCCTCCGAGCGACCCGTGGACTTAGTGCGCTGGCCGCGGACCTTCTGCCCGCGCTTGTGGCGCACGCCCTTGTACGATTCGATGACCTTCATCCGGTTGATGTCGTGACGGCGCTTCTCGCTGACGTCGGTGCCGACGAGGTGCGTCGTCTCTCCGGTGAAGAAGTCGTTCTGTCGGTTCGTCATCCACGACGGGACGTGGTCTTCGAGGTTCTCGGCGATGTCGACCACCGCGTCGATGTCCTCCTCGTCGAGGAGCCCGAACGTGGCGTTGCGGTCCACGTCGGCCTTCTCGGCGACCAGCCGCGCCGTGCGCGTGCCGATGCCGTCGAGTTCGGACAGGCTTCGCTCGACCGTCTTCGTCCCGTCGAGGTCCGCGCCCCCGATCCGAACGAAGTACTGGAGGTCTTCCTCCTCCTCCGGCGAGTCGTCCTGTGATTCTTCCGTGCTCATGTGTTGGTTGTGGTGAGCCCTACCGACGCGAATCGGCGGTACTCGTCCGTTCGAGCGTTGCGGCGGGGATTCGAACCCCGGAGGCAGTGACGCCACAGAGTTAGCAACCCTGCGCCTTGGGCCAGGCTTGGCTACCGCAACCCGCGTTGTATCATCGCCCTTGCGGACTCGGGGCCCGACGCCCCTGCAGTTCGTGCGTTCGTATGCTCCCGCTTTCGGTACTTAAACATCACGAAACGGTCGGGTCGCTGTGGGCCACTCGCACGGTCGGTGCGCGCGCAGTCCCGTGTATTCGCGGTCGCGACGAGAGGGTGATCGCCCGCTTCCGTGAAGCGTACTGTTTAGTGGGTCCCGCGGGAGGGTCCGGGCATGAAGGCCGTTCAGTTCGACGACCACGGCGACCGCGACGTGATCGAGTACGGCGAGTTCCCCGACCCGGAGCCGGACCGCGGCGAGGTCCTCGTCGACGTGAAGGCCGGCGCGTTGAACCACCTCGACATCTGGACGCGACGCGGGATGCCCGGCATCGACCTGGAGATGCCGCACATCCCCGGCAGCGACGCGGCGGGCGTCGTCGAGGCCGTCGGCGAGGGCGTGACGCGCTTCGAGCCGGGCGACCGCGTCGCCGTGAGCGCCGGCGTCTCCTGCGGGGACTGCGAGTTCTGTCGCAACGGCGAGGAGTCGCTGTGCGTCTCCTTCCACATCATCGGCGAGCACGTCCGCGGCGTCCACGCGGAGAAGGCGACGGTGCCAGCCGCGAACCTCATCCCGGTCCCGTCCGGCGTCGACTGGGAGGTCGCCGGCTCCGCGTCGCTCGTCTTCCAGACCGCGTGGCGCATGCTCCAGACGCGCGCCGACATCGAGGCCGGCGAGAAGGTGCTCGTCTTGGGCGCCTCCGGCGGCGTCGGCCACGCGGCGGTCCAGATCGCCGACCACGCGGGCTGTGAGGTGTACGCGACCGCCTCCTCCGAGGAGAAGCTCTCGCACGCCGAGGCGTGCGGCGCCGACCACGTCATCGACTACGAGGCGAACGACTTCGCCGAGGAGATCACCGCGCTCACCGGTAAGCGCGGCGTCGACGTGGTCGTCGACCACGTCGGCGAGGCCACCTACCCCGACTCGCTGAAGTCGATGGCGAAAGGCGGCCGGCTCGTCACCTGCGGGGCCACGACCGGCCCGAACCCGGGCGCCGGGCTCAACCGCATCTTCTGGAACCAACTGTCCGTCATCGGCTCCACGATGGCGACCCCCGGCGAGGTCGACGACGTGCTGGAACTCGTCTGGGACGGCACCTTCGAGCCCCGCGTCCGCGAGGTCCTCCCGATGACCGAGGCCGCGCGCGCACACGAGATGATCGAGAACCGTGAGGGCTTTGGCAAAGTGGTGGTAAAGCCGGACAGTGAGCTCTGAGACCGACGCCGGCGCGGACGCGACCGCCGACGGCACCACCGACGGCGGCTACGTCCACGTCCCGGGCACCGACGACGGCGCCGACGCGACCGACAGCGACGGCGCCGGCGGCCCGACCGCCGCCGACGAGCCCGCGGCCGACGGTTTCGGCCGCAAGGGGTGGGCGCTGACGGCGGCGATATTCACCTGCGCGCTCGTCATCCCCGGGATCATCTACGTCTACCCGTACGCCGCGGGCTGGTTCGGTCTCCCCTTCTTCGCGACCTACCTCGCGCTCCCGCTCGTCCCCGCGCTCCTCCTCGGCCTCGTCGCGGTCTGGTCGATGACGGCCGCGACGGCCGACGACGAGCCCTGACCGAGCGGGGCCGGATTGCCCGCGAACGGACGGCCCCGCCGCGGCCGAACGACAACCGTTTTGAACGACACCCGCGCAGTGGTGATATGTTGATCACCGTCTCCGGCCCGCCCGGCAGCGGGAAGAGCACTAACGCCGTCCAACTGGCGGACGCGCTCGGCCTCGGACACGTCTCCGGCGGCGACATCTTCCGCGAAATGGCGGCCGAACGCGACATGACGCCCGTGGAGTTCAACGAGTTCGCCGAGGAGGACCCCCAGATCGACCGCGACCTCGACCGCCGGCTCCGCGAGATCGCCGTCGAGCGCGACGACGTGGTCCTCGAATCGCGGCTCGCTGGGTGGCTCGCGGCCGACCACGCCGACTTCCGGTTCTGGTTCGACGCGCCGCTGTCGGTCCGGGCCGAGCGCATCGCGGAGCGCGAGGCGAAGCCGGTCGACCGCGCGCGGACGGAGACGGAGCGCCGCGAGGCCTCCGAGCGCAAGCGGTACCGGGAGTACTACAACATCGACATCGAGGACCTCTCGATCTACGACGCCGCGTACAACACCGCCCGCTGGGGCCCCGAACCGTTCCTCGACGTCCTCGTCGCGACCGTCGAGGCGTACGACCCCGAGGACGACGAGGGGAAATCGCCCGTCGAGGGCGTCGTGTACGACTTCTGAGACCGTACTCCGCCTCCGCATGACAGACGCCTCAGACTCCGACGCCGACGCTCCCGCCGACGGGCAGGACCCGCTTCGGGCGCCGCCCGGCGAGCGCTCGGTGCCGGAACTGCTCCGGTTCGGCGTCGTCAACCTCGACAAGCCCGCCGGCCCCTCATCGCATCAGGTGTCGGCGTGGGTGCGCGACGCGATAGACGAAACGCTCGCCGCGCTCGACCCGGGCGGTCCTCCCACCGGCGGCGTCGCTCACTCCGGCACGCTCGACCCGAAGGTCACCGGTTGCCTCCCCACGCTGACCGGGGACGCGACGCGCATGGCGCAGGTGTTCCTCGAAGGCGCGAAGGAGTACGTCGCGGTGCTGGAGCTCCACGGGCCTCCGCCGGCGGACTTCCGCGAGGTGGCTGCGGAGTTCGAGAGCGAGATATACCAGAAGCCGCCGCAAAAGAGCGCCGTGAGCCGTCGGCTCCGCACCCGGACGGTCCACGACCTCGACGTGCTGGAGGTCGCCGACCGTCAGGCGCTCCTCCGGATCCGCTGTGAGTCGGGGACGTACGTCCGGAAGCTCTGTCACGACCTCGGGCTCGCGACGGGGGTCGGCGCGCACATGGGGCACCTCCGGCGGACCGCCACCGACCCGTTCGACGACCGCGACCTCCGCCCGCTCCAGGACCTCGTGGACGCGCTCGCGTGGGCTGAGGACGGCGACGACGCGCTCCTCCGCGAGGTGGTCCGTCCCGCCGAGGACGCCCTGACGCACCTCCCGGCGGTGACGGTCGCGCGGTCGGCCGCGCGCAGCGTCGCGACCGGCGCGCCGGTGTACGCGCCCGGGGTGATCGACGCGGACGACGCGGCGGTCCCCGGCACGGTCAGCGGTCGGGAGACCGACGCCGAAGAGGGGGACACCCCCCTCGTCGCGTGTTTCACCCCGGACGGCACCGCGATCTGTCTCGGGCGAGTCGTCGGCGACCCGAGCGCAGACGGCGGGAAGGTCGTCGACTTAGAGCGCGTTCTTTTATAAGTCAGCCACGCCGGGTTCGGGTATGGACGAGCCGGACGCGGACGGAGAGGCGGACGGACGGATAACGCTCGGGAGCGCGAGCGCCGCGCCGGGGACGCTCAACAGGGGACAGCTCCCGGTCGCGAACCTGCCGACCGGCGGCTCGGAACGGCTCCCGGTCGTCGTCGCGAACGGCGCCACTGACGGGCCCACGCTGTGGCTCACGGGCGGCGTCCACGGCGACGAGGCGACGGGCGTCGCGGTCGTCCAGGACGCGGTCGCCGCCCTCGGCGACCGCCTCGCCGACCTCGCCGGCGCGGTGGTGGCGGTGCCCGTGGTCTCGCCGGCCGGACTGCGACGGAACGCACGGGAGACGTACTACGCCGACGAGGATCCGAACCGCCACTTCCCGGACGCGGACGCCGAGTCGGCCCGCCCGCCGAAGCTCCAGGAGCGGATCGACGCCCGGCTGTACGCCGCGATCACCGGCCGAGCAGTCGACGGCAACGACGAATTCCCGGCCGGCACCGACGCATTCGCGGGCGACGCGACCGCGGACCCCGTTGACTCCGTCGGGACGAACACGGCCGCGGACGCGCTGATCGACTGTCACACCGCGGGGGTCGGCAGCGAGCCCTTCGTCATCCGCGACCGCGTCCTATACGGCGACCGCCGCGACGAGTCCGAGGCGGCCGCGCTCTCCGCCGAACTCGGTCGGCTCGTCGAGGCGTTCGGCCTCCCGGTCGTGCGCGAGTACCCCGCGGCCGAGTACGTCGAGGAGAACCTCCAGCGCTCGACCGCGGGGGCCGTGCTCAACGAGGCCGGTATCCCGGCGTTCACGGCCGAACTCGGCGCGCACAGCGTCGTCGACGACGCCCTCCTCGACGCGGGCGTCGCGGGCGTGGTCGGCGTCGCGGTCGAGATGGGGCTGCTGCCCCCCGGCGACGCGCCCGAGTCGGTCGGCGACCCCGGCGTCGGCGTCGATCCCGCGCCGGTCGATTTCCCCGTGCGACGATTCCGCGGACCGGCGACGGACGCGGCCGGACTCGTCCGCCACCGCGTCGACGCCGGCGACGCGTTCGGCGAGGGCGACGCGCTCGCCGACGTGGTCGACGCAGCGGGAACGACGCGCGCGGCGGTCCGCGCTGACCGCGACGGCTACGTCCTCGGCCGGTGCGAGGGGCTGGCCGTCTACGAGGGCGACCCGATCGGGAGCCTCGCAGTCCGGGACGACGGCGACCTCGTGGCGTCGCGGGACGCCGCCGACGAGTGAAGCGAAGTCCTTAATTACCGGACCGCCGTTCATCTGCGTGTAGTCAGGGACCGTGGGGTAGTGGTATCCTATGCGGATGGGGTCCGTATGACCTGAGTTCGACTCTCAGCGGTCCCATACGGAATTTTACACGAGGCGTCCGAAACCGGCTAGACTGGCCGCTATTACGGTCATTTGGTGTGACAGTGACCCGCCCGGTTCACCCGTCAGTTACGTCCGTCGAGGACGCGGGAGACGACGTTCGGAGTCGGGTCAGACACGCGAGCAGTCAGACGACCGAGCGCGTCTACGACCACCTCGGTCGAGTGGTCCTTCGGGGGCTATCGTCAGCTGTTGGCGGTCACGTCGGTCAGGTACCACGCAATAAGCCGCGCCTGTGCCCGGCGGACGATGCCCGACGCGGTCGACTTGTCCACGCCGACCACGTCGGCGAGGTCCGCCAGGGTACACTCTCTCGGGACCTCGAAGTATCCCTCTCTGAGGCCGGCGGCGAGGAGCTCCTCCTGTCGTCGTGTGAGGAGTCGGTCCGACCGCTTCTTGTCCACCTTCGAGAGGAGTTCGTACTCGGTACCGCTCGATTCCAGCGCGTTCCGGAGCTGGTCGAACTCCTCGCGAGTACCGGTTATGTCGAACTCATAGAACCCGTTCCGAACTTCGATCGGAAACTCAGGCGGGAACCCTCCGGACTCGACGAAGGCGTAGAGGTCGACGTCGGTCGTCTCGTACGTCGCGAGGAGCCGGTCGTCGGTGCGTTCCAACACCTCGTACGCGTCGACCGCCCCGTGTTCGCGAAACGCCGCTGCGATCGACCCGGGAGTCCGAGTCAGCACCTCTCCGAGTTCCGTCGCGGTGGCGCCGCTGCGGACGCCGGACAGTAGACGAAAGGTCGCGTCGGGGAACGCCTCCGACAGGTCGGCGATGTACAGGTCCGGCGGGAGGCGAATGCGGAATCGGGCGTCGATCATGCTGGGTACTGCCGCTTCGGACAGATACCAACACGTTGGGGTCATTCACACATGAATCGCCCGGCAACACTGTAGTATGAACTCCGAGTCGGCCGCTACGGCCACGAGCGGACGGGCGACGCTGCGGACGATCACCGGACCGATCGGAGAGCTGTGGTGCCGCGATCCGGTTTTGTCCGCCGTGGCCGCGATCAACGCCGTCCTGTTCGGTGCCTTCGCCGTCGGCACCGTCTTGGACCCGACGGTCGTCAACGGGGAGCCGGCGTGGCTCAAGCCGACGAAGTTCGCCGGTTCGATCGCGCTCGTGTGCGCGACGCTCGGCTGGCTCGGCGTCCATCTCCCGGTCGACCCGGACTTTCGCCGCCGCGTCTCCCGGATCGTCGGCGTCGGTCTCCTCATCGAAATCGTCCTTATCGGCGGACAGGCCGCGCGCGGCGTCGGTTCCCACTTCAATCGAGCAACGATCCTCGACGGGGCGATCGGGGGCATCATGGGCGTTACAATCGTCATCGTCACCGTCGCGATCGCCGCGCTGGCGGTCCGCGCGCGCGGCAACGAGTTCGATGTCCATCCGGCGTTCGCCGCGGGCATCCTCCTCGGGATCGGGTGGTTCGTCGTCGGCGCGTTCGAGGGGGCGGCGATGATCGCGATCCAGTCCCGGGTCGTCGAGACGACGGAGCCGACGGTCCCGGTCGTCGGCTGGCAGCTCGTCGGCGACTTCCGTCTGGCACACTTCGTCGGCCTCCACGCCCTCCAGCTGTTGCCGCTGGCCGGCTACCTCGCGGCAGTTGGACACCGTCGAGGACTCGTCGACTATCCGCGACGCGTGGTCTACCTCGTCACTACCGGGTACGTCGCGGTCCTTCTCGTGACCGCCGCCCTCGGCGTCGCCCCGGCCCTCATGTGACGAGTGATCTCACGAATCCGGGGCGATAACGCTTACAGCAACAGATATTGATACCTGATTAGCAGCCAAATCACCACGTGCCGAGAGGAACTGCGGCACATGGCGATTTCACGCCAATCGGGACTGAACGTCTCTCCGGCGAGATTTCGCGCCCGCGTGTGCGCCAGCCCCCCATCTCCCCGCGGGAGATGGAGTCGAAATCCCTGCCGACCGAGGCGACACAAGATCAGTTCTGATTAGGGTCAGAGAGACCGGAGAATCAGATGCCCGTTCTCAAAAGCTCGCCAGCGTTTCGTCTCTCGTCTCACTGAGATACTGCCGAATCGCTCCCTCGTCCCAACCGACCACCGACAGCACGCTTTCGACGGCGCGCACAGCGGCATCTTCGTACCACGCGGCGTCGTACCGTGGTACCTCTTCGAACACCAACCTGACCCGCGACGCGCCTCGTGCGTCCGCATCAACGACCACGTATCGAACGGCCTGTCCCGGGGATAGTCCCGCACCCTCGATTGACGCCCGCTTCAGCGCTGCGACGGTGAGCGTCTCCATCGAGTAGTCGTCGACGTCTTTCGACACGCGATTGTCGACGACGAGCGCGTTCGGGTCGACCGTCCCCTCTCGTAGCTCGTCGAGGTGCCGCCGGAGTACGTCGCACACCGCCTCTGGAGAGCGCGTCTCGTCGAACACACGAAGCGCCTCGCTCTGTACTTCTTCGACCCACGTCGGCGTTGAGCGCTGTCGCCCCTCGATGCCCCGCGTTTTGACCGCGTCGCCGAGCCCCGCCTCGGGGTAGTCCTCACCGCAGCGCTTGCCGAAGTACCGAGTGAGCGCTCCCGACTCGGAGTTTCGCATCGGACAGAACGCGACCCACTCGAACTCGCATTCGTACTCTAGCTCGATACCGGCTTCCGCGCTGATCTCGGCGGCGACTTCCTCCAAGGGACGCTGCTCGCGATCGTCGGCCGGAGTCACCCAGATGGAGTCGACGATGCCGTGTACCACGCGCCAGCCGGCCGCTTCAAGTGCGGTCTTCGCGTCGAGGAGGAGCTCGCGAGCGTAGGCGTTGATCGCTTCGTGACACTCGATGCGGCCGAACTTGGCGTTCGAGAAGCCCTGATACCCGAAGCAGGACACGAGGATCCACTTGATCGCTGACGAGGCGGCTTCGAGGCGCTCGCGTTCGTCACCGGCGGCGTCGGGGATCTGTGCTTTGATCTCGCTCCGGGCGTCGATCAGCGGGCCGAGGACCTCCGGCAGGTAGCCGTCTCGATCACAGACGGAGTAGCCGAGTCCTGGCACTTCCTCGGTGTCACAACACCCGCAGCGGACGGTCTCGGGCGAGATGTTGCGGGTTCGGATGATGTTGGGGTACAGGGATGCGAAGTCGAGTTCGTGAACGTCCTCGTGGACGCCGACGTCGGGGGCGAACGTCGTGCCGCCTCGGTCGGCGTCGTCGAGCGTCGACGCCCGCTTGAACAGTTCCGGGCGCCACGCGCGCCACGGCACGAGCACGTCTCGGTCTCTCGCTTCTCGGATCTGCATCGCCGTCAGCACTCGCCCGATGGACGCCCACCCGAGTTCCTGTAACGGGAGCCCGGAGCGCTCGACGAGGTCGAGACAGCCCTCCAGCCCGGACTCATGGTAGAAGAAAGAGTTGGACTCGTCGATGATGACGCGTCCGGGGACCGCGTACCGGGCCGGCGAGTGCCCCACGTTGCCGTACGAGGTGTACGTCGACTCGCCGGCGAGCTTGATGTAGCCCTCCCGCCGACCGAGTTCGAGATCGATGCCGTAGGCGTCGGCCGCCTCGAACAGCAGCGGCACGAGGTCCGCGGTCGAGACGACCAGGACATCGGGATCGCGTTCGTCGAGAATCGCTTGAACGCCGGCGACGGTCTCACCGGGCGACGTGCCGACTCGGTCACCGTCGACGGTGAGCTGCGGCAGCGACTCGATGCCCGATTCGTGACTCGGCAAGTCGAGGTGGAGCGTCCGCAGGTCGCGCACCGAGCGGTCCGGAGCGGCGGGCGTGTCTGTTTCGAGGCAGAAGCGGAGCTGGCGAGTGAAATCAACGTTGTAGCAGGTGTAGGCGTCGGGCTGGCCGAACTCCTGAACGCGACTCGCGATCCTTCGGACCGCCTCGATCGAGGCGGCGTCGACGCGGAGCAGCGGCCGGGCGTCGGTCCGGAACGTCTGCCGGTGGGCCTCGACGCTGAGCCGCTCGACCGCGTCCTGTCCGTCGAGGAAGGACCAGAGGTCTTGGAGCGCGTCCGAGAGCCCGTCGCGGGGCGGCGGCGTCGGATCCGGGCCGCCCGATCGACCGTAGAGATCCCCCGCTGAGTCACCGACGAAGAGCGTCGGGTGGTGGTCTTCGTGAACCTCGCGAGCGGCGCCGTCCGGAGTGAGCGTCCATCGGGCGACGCGGCCGTCACCGAGGTACTCCAGCGTGAGCGTCACGGGCTACGCCTCGGTGAGCGCCTCGACCTGGTCTTCCAGTTCGGCGATTCGGCGCTCCTGTTCGAGGGCGATCGCCATCCACATCGGTGCCAGCGGGTCGGCGGGGTTGAGGTTCCCCGCGGCGTCGGCGTGGTCGCGAGCGTACACGAACAGCCGGTCGAATCGAGACTTGTCCTGCCGCCGGAGGACGCGTCGGAACGGGCGCCAGTCGTCTTCGATCGCGCTCAACTGGTCCCGGTAGGTCGGGTTCGTCCGGCCCATTACCGGATGCTCGGCGCGGCCGCGGCGCGGTCGACGGTCGCTCCCTCGTACATCCGGGCGCGGTGTTCGAGGACCTCCTGCCAGTACGCGAGCGTCGTCTGGAGCCAGCCGTCGTCGGTATGGTAGACGAGCGTCTCCGTGTCGCCGGCGGCGTCCTCGAAGCGCGGGCCGAAGGGCGTCTTCCGGCAGGTGAGGTGCGTCCCCGCGGCGCGGCGGAGGGGCTTCGAGAACGCGTCGTCGCGGCACCGCGTCACGAGAACCGGCGTGTCGTGGACGCGAGCGACGCGGGCGACCGACGCGATCGCGCGGATGAACAGTTGCTCGGCGGTGTCGGCGTCGACATCGGCGGCGCGGTACATGCCGTCGAGGCCGGTCGCGACGACGACCGAGGGCGACTCGCGGGCGGCGAGCCGGCCGGCCAATCGGTCGAGCAGCGAGGTGTGCTGGTGAGCTGTGAACCCGCGAGCGACCTCGATGCGGTCGAGGACGCGGTCGGCCGGGGCGAGTTCGCGGAGGCGCGTCGTGTTGGCCCTGTTCGCGCCGTCGACCCAGAACGCGGGGCCGTCGGCGCCGAGGACGCGGTCGAGCAGGAGCGCCTGGACAGGGGTGACACCGAGTTCGTCGTCGACGTCGACGAGCGTGACGCCCGGCGCGAGCTCCGGGAGGTCGGCGGTCGGTCGTCGGGAACGAGTGGACATGGTAGGGCCGACGTGGAATTGGGTAAAAGGGGTGAGCCATGGACGGGCGGTGAAAGTGGAAGTGGTGACGAGGCCTGGGCCCGTCGAACGACGGGGACGCACACGAGACGGATCTCGGGGTTGTGCCGAGACAAAGTACCCGGCGGCGTTCCGGATCGCGGACCCGCGGAATGGGAGGCGGGCCTGCTCGAGTACTCCGCACCGATTACCGCTCACCCAGGAGTCAGTTTGCTCTGGAGGTCGGCGATCCCGCCCGCTCCGCAACCACTAAACGCGGCTCGCTCCTTGCTCCGGTAATGGCCGACTGGACGGAGAAGTACCGCCCGAGCACGCTCTCGGAGGTGCGCGGCAACGACAAGGCCCGCGACGCGTTCGCGGAGTGGGCCCGGTCGTGGGACGAGCACCGCGAGGCGGTCGTCCTTCACGGCAGCCCGGGCGTCGGGAAGACGAGCGCGGCCCACGCGCTCGCGAACGACATGGGGTGGGAGACGGTCGAGCTCAACGCCTCCGACCAGCGTACCGCCGACGTGATCGAGCGGTTCGCGGGCCGGGCGGCCCGCAACGCCACCCTCGGCGGGAGCGCGGCCGGGGGCGGCGCGGCCGGCGGCGACACCGCCTCGCGTCAGCTCGTCGTCCTCGACGAGGCGGACAACATCCACGGCAACTACGACCGCGGCGGCGCCTCGGCGATCACGAAGCTGGTCAAGGAGTCGGGTCAGCCCATCGTGCTCATCGCCAACGACTACTACGACATGTCGCGCGGGCTCCGGAACGCGACCCAGGAGATCGAGTTCCGCGACGTCTCCGCGCGCTCCATCGTCCCCGTCCTGCGCGACGTCTGCCGCAAGGAGGGGATCGAGTTCGAGTCCGACGCCCTCCAGCGGATCGCGGAGGGGAACCGCGGCGACCTCCGCGGCGCGATAAACGACCTCCAGGCCGCGACGCAAGGGCGCGACTCGATTACGGTCGAGGACGTCGTCACCGGCGACCGGGACAAGGCGCTGGGCCTCTTCCCGTTCCTCGACGCGGTCCTCAAGGAGGAGTCCGCGGAGGAGGCGCTCCAGTCCGCGTACGCCGTCGACGAGACGCCGGACGACCTCTCGCGCTGGATCGAGAACAACGTCCTCGACGTGTACGAGCCCGCGGAGGCGGTCCGCGCGTACGACTTCCTCGCGAACGCGGACGTGTGGCTCGGCCGCGTGCGCGCCACGCAGAACTACTCCTACTGGCGGTACGCGACCGACAACGCGGCCGCGGGCGTCGCGGCCGCCCGCGACGGCGAGAAGGGCGGGTGGACGCGGTACGGCCGCCCGCAGTTCTGGTCGTCGTCGGACGCGACCGCGGACGAGATCGTCGGCAAGATCGCGGCCGCGAGCGGGTGTAGCGTCGCGACCGCCCGCCGCGAGGTGCTGCCGTTCCTCGAGGCCGTCACCCACCACTGTAAGCCCCGCGAGCTGACCGTCGCGATGGCGGCGGCCTACGACCTCGACGAGGCGGGCGTCGCCTTCGTCACCGGCTCCGGCGAGTCGACGAACAAGGTGGCGTCGATCGTCGAGGACGCGCAGGCCCGCCGCGAGGAGCTGATCGAGGAACACGCCGACGGGGCCTTCGCGCTCGACGGCGCCCGCCGCGGCGACGAGGGCGACGCGGCCGCGGAGACCGCGGACCGCGACGGCGACGGTTCCGGGTCGACCGATCCCGAGAGCGACCTGGCCGACTCGGGTGAGGAGTCGGCCGACGACGAGTCCTCAGACGAGAGCGACGACGATCAGGCTGGTCTGACCGACTTCATGTGAGCCGGAGCCGGTCGCTCATCGACTCCCGCCGCCGCTGAGCCGGGGCGAGTTCGGATCCGTGTCGGTTCCGCTCGGCGTCGGGGAGTCGACCGCGTCCGCGCAGCGGAACTCGAACCGCGCGCCGCCCTCGCGACTCTCGGTCACCGAGACGGTCCAGTCGTGCGCCGCCGCGATCCGCCCGACGATCGCCAGCCCGAAGCCGGTGCCGTCGGGGGCGGTCGTGTGGCCCGGCTCGAAGACGGCGTCCCGCTGGTCGGGGTCGATCCCCGGGCCGTCGTCCGCGACGTAGAACCCCTCGTCCGTCCGCCCGACGCGGACGCGGACCGCGGCGGCGTCGGGGGCGCTCGGGTCGCCGCCCGCCGAACCCGATCCCGGTGCGAACGTGCCCGGCGCGACGCGACCGGCCGAGTCAGATTCGTCGTCCGCGGGGGCGGCGTCGGCCGACCCGGACTCGTCGGGCGCGCCGTGTTCGATGGCGTTCCGGAAGAGGTTCTCGAGGCACTGCCGGAGTCGCTCCGAGTCGCCCGTCACGGTCGGGAGCGGTCCGTCCACGACGAGCGCGGCGTCGGCCGGCTCGCCGACGGTCCGCCACGCGCGGTCCACGACCGACCGCAGGTCTGTCGGCTCGGCGGTCCGGACCGTCTTCCCCTCCTTGGCCAGCGTCAGGAGGTCCGAGATGAGGTCGTCCATGCGGTCGAGCGCGTTGAGGGCGCGGTCCAGCCGCTCGCTCGACGCGTCCCCGTCGAGCTCGGCGGCCAGTTCGACGTTCCCGAACGCGACCGAGAGCGGGTTCCGGAGGTCGTGCGAGACGACGCTCGCGAACTCGTCGAGCCGCTCTCGCTGGCGTTCCAGCCGCTTCCGGCGCTCGACGCGCTCGTCCGCGGGGAACAGGTACCCGACCACGTCGCCGCCGTCCGTCGCCCGGCCGCGCTCGTGGACCCACTGCGGCTCCCCGTCGGAGACGACGCGGTACACCACGTCGACCGGGGCGGCGTCGAGCGCCTCGCGGAGCCGCTCGCGGTCCTCGTCGACCACGCAGTCGAGCCAGCCGCCCTCCGCGCGCTCCGGGACCTCGATCCGGGACTCCCCGGACGCCTCGATCACGAACCGCGACGGATCCCCCGCAGGCCGGTGGTAGGCGATCCCGGGGCGTCGTTCCATCGCTGGGGACACGTGTCAACGAGACTACTCGGCCAGTATAAACCTTACTCGCCTATCACTTGTCATACGCTGAGATCAAGTCTGAAAAGTGCGAAAATAACGAGAAACGCCCCCGCGACGCCGAGAGACCTTTGTCGCGGCCCCCGATGGATCGTCGTATGCGCGCAGCGATCCTCCAGGAGTACGGCGAGCCGCTGACCGTCCGCGACCTCCCCGAGCCCGATCCGGACCCGGACGGCGCCGTCGTCAGCGTCGACGCCTGCGGCGTCTGCCGCAGCGACTGGCACGCCTGGGCCGGCCACGGCGAGTGGGCGGACGACCGCGTCCCGCGCGGCCAGGTCCTCGGCCACGAGCCGGCCGGCGAGGTGGTCGCCGTCGGCGGCGAGGTCGACCGGTTCGAACCCGGCGACCGCGTCGTCGTCCCCTTCTCGCTCGGCGACGGCACCTGCCCGCACTGCCGCCGCGGGGCCGGCAACGTCTGCGAGGACGGCCGGGCGCTGGGGTTCGAGGCCGCCGCGCCGGGCGCGTTCGCGGAGCGCGTGGCCGTCCCGGCGGCCGACTACAACCTCGTCGAGCGCCCCGAGTGGCTCGGCGCGACCGCGGCCGCGGCGCTCGGCTGTCGCTACATGACCGCGTACCACGCCCTCGCCGAGCGGACGACCGTCGGCGGGGGCGACGCCGTCGCGGTCCACGGCTGCGGGGGCGTCGGGCTCTCCGCGGTCCAGATCGCCGCCGCGCTGGGCGCCCGCGTGGTCGCGGTCGACCTCGACCCCGACGCCCTCGCGCTCGCGGCCGAGTTCGGCGCGGCCGAGACCGTGAACCCGGAGTCGCTCCAAGGAGACGGGTCCGTCCCCGAGCGGGTCCGCGCCCTCACCGACGGCGGCGCCGACGTCTCGCTCGACGCCCTGGGGATCGCGGAGACCTGCCGCAACTCAATCCGGTCGCTGCGCCCGCGCGGCACGCACGTCCAGGTCGGGCTCACCACGGACGCGGAACGCGGCGAGGTGTCGCTGCCGACCGACTGGATGACGCGCTGGGAGATATCCTTCCTCGGCTCGCGCGGGATGCCGCCGACGAGCTACCCGGACCTGTTCGCGCTGATCGAGGCGACCGGGATCGACCCCGGCGCGCTGGTCGCCCGCGAGCTGTCGCTGTCGGAGGTCTCGGACCGGCTCGCCGCCATGGACGAGTACGACGTGCGGGGCGTCGAGGTCGTCACCGACTTCGAGGGGTGAGCGTCACCGCTCCCGGTCCGCCCCGAGCCCGGGGATCGCGACGCGCTCGTCGACGCGCTCCATGACCTTCGACGCCGTCAACACGAGCGCGAGGTACATCGCGCCGAGCACGAGGAAGACGGTGGTGTACCGGAAGGTGTCGCTCGCGACCTGATTGGCCAGGTAGTACAGCTCCGGGACCGTGATGAAGCCCGCCAGCGACGAGTACTTGATCAGGTAGACGAACTCGTTCGTCCACGAGGGGATCGCGTAGCGGAGCGCCTGCGGGAGGACGACGTAGTATATCGACTCCAGCTTCGAGAGCCCGATCGCCCGCCCCGCGGTGATCTGCCCGTCGTCGACGCTCTCGACCGCGCCGCGGATGTACTCGGCCTGGTACGCCGCCCCGTTGAGGGTGAACCCGAGAATCGCCACCCAGACCACCTCGCGCGGGAAGACGCCGGACAGCACCGCCGGGACCGACGCCGCCAGGTTCAGCCCGTAGTAGAGCACGAACAGCTGCGCGAGCAGCGGCGTGCCGCGCAGCAGCTCGGTGTAGCCCAAGGAGAGCCACGCGGAGAACCGACCGTACACCCGCGCGACGGCCAGCGGCACGGCGATGAAGAAGCCGCAGACGAGGCTCACGCCGGTGATGACCACGGTGAGCCACGTCCCCTGCGCGAGGATCGGCGAGAGTTCGACCACGAACGCGGCGTCGGCCGCCAGCCCGGCGAGCCCCGGCACGCCGGCGAGCGCGGCCTCGACGGCGTCCGGCGAGACGAGCGGCTCGCCGACCGGGGCGATCACGCCGCCGAGCCATCGGTTCCCCCAGCTGACGACGAGCCAGCCCCAGAACAGCGCGCCGGCGGCAACCAGCAGTATCCGGCCGGCGGACTCGTCCGCGTCGGCCACGCGCTCGCCGACCGTCCGCGGTCGCGTCGCCCCCGCCATCACTCGTGGCTCGCGATTCGGTCGAGGAAGCGGGCGGTCCGGTCCTTCTCGGGGCGTTCGAACAGCTGCTCTGGCGGCCCGCGCTCGACGACCCGGCCGTCGTCCAGGAAGACGACCTCATCGGCGACGGCCCGCGCGAAGCTCATCTCGTGAGTGACGACGAGCATCGTCATCCCGTCCTCGACCAGTCCGCGCATCACCTCCAGCACCTCGCCGATGAGCTCGGGGTCGAGCGCGCTCGTCGGCTCGTCGAACAGCATGAGCTTCGGCTCCATCGCCAGCGCGCGGGCGATCCCCACGCGCTGCTGTTGGCCGCCCGACAGCTCCGCGGGGTACGAGTCGAGCTGGTCGGCGAGTCCCACGCGCTCAAGCTGGTCCGCCGCGCGGTCCCGGGCCGCGTCCTCGGAGAGCCCGAGCACGCGCCGGGGCCCGAGCGCGACGTTGCCGACCGCGGTGAGGTGCGCGAACAGGTTGAAGCTCTGGAACACCATCCCCACCTCGCGGCGGAGCTCGTCCACGTCGGTGTCGGGCGAGAGCACCTCCTCGCCGTCCAGCGTGATCGAGCCCTCCTGGGCCTCCGCGAGCCGGTTGACGCAGCGGAGCATCGTCGACTTCCCGGAGCCGGACGGCCCGATCAGGACGGTCACGTCGCCGCGGTCCATCTCGAAGGAGACCTCGTCGAGCACCTGCTCGTCGCCGTACCACTTCGAGACCGCGTCCACGCGGAGGAAGTCGTCGTCAGTCACGCCGACTCCCCCTCCGGGATCGCGTAGCGGGTGCCGAGGTAATCGAGCGCGCGGTTCGTCGTGAACGTGAGGACGAAGTAGATGGCACTGATGAACAGGATGACTTCGAGGACCGCGGTCGTCTGCTCCGTGAACAGGTCGTAGCCGCGGGTCAGGAGCTCCGCGAGGCCGATCGCGAAGACGATGCTCGTGTCCTTCAACACGATGGTGAACTCGTTCTGGAACCCCGGGATCGACCGGCGGAGCGCCTGCGGGACGACGACGTACCGGATCGCCTCGAACCGGGAGAGCCCGACGGCCCGGCCCGCCTCCAGCTGTCCGTCGTCGACGCTCGACAGGGACGCGCGGAAGATCTGCGACTGGTACGCCGCGCTCCGCAGCCCGAGTCCGAGGATACCCGCCGAGATCGCCGGCGAGATCGACCCGACCCCGAGGTTCACCTGCGGGACGCCGAGGACGAAGTACATGACGAGGAGGATGACCACGATGGGGGTCCCGCGGAGGACGACGCCGGCCGTCTCCACGAGCCGCTTCGAGAGCCCGTCCCCGTACACCTCCACCGCGCCGGCCGGGAAGCCGACGAGGAAGCCGAGCAGGATCGACGCGACGGTGAGCCCGACGGTCAACAGGAGCCCGCCGCCGAGGTAGTCGGCGTTCCGGACGACGAACCACCAGTCCGCGGGGTCGCCGACGAGCCACCAGTCGACCGACTCGGCGGCCGACAGGAGGGCGCCGCCCGCCGTCGGGTCCGGGGCCCCGAGGCTGGCGAGGCTGGCAGCCGCGGCGAGCGCGAGCGACCCCGAAACCGACATCCTACTCCTGCCCGAACCAGGTGTTGGTGATCTCCTGGTACGTGCCGTCGTCGCGGACGGTCTGGAGGCCGTCGTTGAGCGCGGACTGGAGCTCCGACTCGTTCTGCCGGATGCCGAAGCCGAACTGCTCGCCGGTCTCCTCGACGAACGCGATCGTCACGTCGCGGTTCGCGGCGAAGGTCTCGGCGACGGGGTTGTCGACGACGACCGCGTCGATGTTGCCGTTCGCGAGGTCCTCGACGGCGAGGACGTAGCTGCCGTACGTCGAGAAGCTGTCCGACGAGATGATCCCCTCGTCGACGAGGTTCGTCTCGACCTGGTTCGCGCCGGTGGTGCCGGACTGCGCGCCGACCCGGGTGCCCTCGAAGTCGCTCCACCCGGACGGCTGGAAGTCGCCGCCCTCGCGCACGAGGATCGCCTGGTCGGACTCCCAGTAGGGGTCCGAGAAGGCGATCGTCTGCCGGCGCTCCTCGTTGATCGTCATCGCGGCGGCGATGACGTCGATCTCCTCGTTCTGTGTGAGCGCCGGGATGAGCCCCTCGAACTCGAAGGTCGCCCACTCGCCGATCTCGTAGTCGGTCTCGGCGACGACCGCCTCGAGCAGGTCGATGTCGTACCCGACCAGCTCGCCGTCCTGCCGCATCTCGAACGGCGGGAACCCGGGGGCGGTCCCGGGGGTGATCGTCGTGGCGCTCCCGCCGTCGCCGAGGCAGCCGGCGACGCCGGTCAGTCCGACGGCGGCCGATCCGCCGGTCAGCTTCAGGTACGTCCGACGGCTCACGTCGGTGTGGGTGCGGCGTGTCATACCTGTGCGAGTACGGGGAGCGATTTCAACCTTTCCTCCCTCGGGCGGCCCAGACGCGCATCTGCCGGTCCGACGCCGCCCGTTCGGGTCGACCGAGGGCGTCCGACGCCGGGGCGCCGCTCAGTCGCCGCCGATCGGCGCGGCGCCGTCGCGCATCTCGTCGGCCCCGCGGAGGGTCCACGCCGCGCCCGCGGCGAGCGCGATCGCGACGCCCAGCGCGACGAGGTTGACCTGCTGCCAGACGGCGGTGTACAGGACGAGGTCGCGGCCGAGCAGCAGCGTGCCGACGAGCGCGCCCATCGAGCCGAGGGCGAGCGCGCGGACGCTCCCGGCGGTGCCGGCGTCGAGCCCGTCGTACCCGCCGCGGACGGCCTCCGTGGCGTACGCGACCGTCGCGACGAGCCCGAGGTGGCCGGCGAGGCCCGTGATGTAGAACGCCGCCTGCGCGGGCGGCGCGTAGGTGAGGAACGGCACCGCGCGCGAGAAGGCCGCGCTGGCGACGACGCCGGCGACCGCGATCCCGGCCGCCACCCGGAGGAGCCGCGCGGTCCCGCGCCCGCCGCCCCAGATGGTCGCCAGTCCGAGCAGCGTGAAGATGGTCAGCGCGACGACCAGGTGCGCGGCGTGCGTCGACACCGTGTACCCGCCGGGGACGAGCCCGCTGAGGGTGACCGTGATCGCGCCGACGGTGATCTGGAGGGGTAAGATTGCGACCGCGAGCGTCGCCGCCAGCCTGGTCCGCCGGTCGAACCCGGACCCGAGCCACGTCCACCCGGCGACCCCGATGATGAGGAAGCCGGTCACCATCGCCCACGCGCGGTGGAACCACTCGATGAAGTCGGGGTTGATCGTCAGCGCCGGGATGAGCTGGTCGGAACACAGCGGCCACTGGGCCTGGCACGCGAGCCCGGAGCCGGTCGCCGCGGTGTAGACGCCGAGCGAGAAGAGGACGAGCGTCATCCCCGTCGTCGCCGCCGCGTATCGCCTGAACGTTAGCCACGCGGGCCGAAGACTCATTGGCGGATTTCGGGCGTGCGCGCACTTAGACCGTTCGGCCGCTCCTCGTCGCCGGGAAGCGCTCGCCGCGGGCCGCCGGCTTCCGAACCCTTTTGACTGACTAGTCAGTCAGTATTGGTATACACCGAATGGCCGACACGGACCGCCGGATCCCCGATCCCCCGCACAGTCCCCTCCCCGAACGCGACGGCTCGGCTCCAGCGGAGGCGGTCGCCTGATGGGCCTCCGCGACGCCGTCGGCTCGCTGTTCAAGGGCGCCGACGAACTCGACCTCACCTCCGGCGACATCGGGTGGCCGCTGTTCTTCCTCTCCCTCCCGATCGTCGTCCAGAACCTCTTTCAGGTGCTGTACAACCTGGCGGACACCTTCTGGCTCGGGCGCTACAGCACCGAGGCGCTGTCCGCGATCACGTTCGCGTTCCCGATCGTCTTCCTGATGATCTCGCTGGCGCTCGGCGTCTCCGTCGCCGGGAGCGTCCTCGTCGCCCAACACACCGGCGCCGGCAACGAGGAGCGCGCCGCCTACGCCGCCTCGCAGACGATGGCGTACGCCGCCGTCATCTCCGTCGTCTTCGGCGTGCTGGGCTACGTCCTCGTCGACGACATCACGGCGCTCCTCGGCGTGAACGAGACCGTCGCGCCGCTCGTCGTCGAGTACATGCGCGTGTACGCGGTGGGCCTCTTCGCCGTCTTCGGCTTCGCGGTGTTCATGTCGCTGATGCGCGGCTACGGCGACACCGTGACGCCGATGTACGTCATGGCCGGCTCGGTCGTCCTCAACATCCTCCTGGACCCGATCTTCATCTTCGGGTTCGACGCGAACCCGCTGTTCGGCGCGCTCGGCCTCGGCGGCGTCGAGGCCGCCGCCCTCGACGCGACCGGGTTCACCGGGTGGGGCATCGGCGGCGCCGCGATCGCGACGGTCGGGTCCCGGGCGCTCGCGCTCCTCGTCGGACTCCGGATCATGTTCCGCGGGGACCGCGGGGTCCAGATCCGGCTCTCGGAGATGCTCCCCGACCCGGATTTCGGGAAGACGATCCTCGGCATCGGGCTGCCGGCCTCCGCGGAGGGCGCCGCTCGCTCGGTCTCGATCACCGCGCTCCTCCTCGTCGTCGCCAACTTCCCGAACGCGGTGAGCGGGGCGTACGGCATCGGGACGCGGATCTTCTCGGTCATCTTCCTGCCGGCGCTCGCCGTCTCGCAGGGGATCGAGACGATGACGGGGCAGAACATCGGCGCCGGGGAGCTGGACCGCGCCGCCGAGACGAACCACTTCGGCGCCCGCGCCATGCTCGGGCTGCTCACGGTCGGCGGCGGGGTCATCGTCCTCGCCGCGCGACCGATCGCGGGCGTCTTCTCCCCGGACCCGGCGGTCGTCGACCACGCGACGACGTTCCTCCGAGTGAGCGGTCTGTCGTTCGGGTTCATCGGCGCCATGCGCGCCTACACTGGCGGCTTTCGCGGCGCCGGCCACACGATGATCGCGGCCGTCATCTCGCTGATCACGCTCGGCTTCGTCCGGCTCCCGGTCGCGTGGGTTGCGGCCGGCTCGCTCGGGGCGATGGGCCTCTGGATCGCGTTCCCGGTCTCGAACGTCGTCGGCGGCGTCGTCGCGTACCTCTGGTTCAAACGCGACACGTGGCGCGACGGGAACCTCACCGAGAGCGACTCGCCGGCGGAGGAGATCGGGTCCGACATCCCGTCCGCCGACGGCGACTGACGCCCGAATCGTTCAGGGCGTCGGCGGGCGGGCGCCGTGTCGGCGGATTGGCCTCGTTTCTGTCGCTATCCGGACAGCTCCCGCTTCGCCTTCCGGGCCCGCTCGGACATCTCGCCGTTGCCGTCGACGTCCGCGAGCGTCCCGATCGCCTCCAACTTGCGGACGGAGTCGTCGAGGAAGGAGAGCACGTCGCCGGTGTAGGCGTACACCATGTAGTCGTCGGTCATCACGTCGACGATGGCCTGCGGCCCGAGCCCCTCGGCGCGCAGTTCGAGGACGTAGCGCATGAACTTCTCCTCGGGACAGCCGCAGTAGGGGTTCGAATCGCAGTCGCAGTCGAGGAAGTCCTCCGCGAAGTCGAGGACGCGGTCGCGGGTCGTCTCGTCGAGCTTCGAGAGCCCGTCGCCGGTGAACAGCAGGTCGAGGGTGGCGCCGGCGAACGCCCCCTTCGGGATGTTCGCCTCCAGCTGCGAGGCGAGCTGCCGGTGGTTTTTCACGTAGATCTTGTCGGTGAAGGCCACGGTTATCGGCCGATACGCCGGCGCGCCCCAAAAGCGACGCGGTGAGCGGGGGCTGGCGGCGACTCGCTCGGCCGTTCCGCTCGGGGCGCCACTCGATGCCACGCCCGTCCGGGAGTCGTAACCGTTATTTACCGAAGCGAGGTACGTTTCGACGCGTGTCCGGGTTAGGGTAGTGGACTATCCTTCAGCCTTGTGGAGGCTGAGACGCGGGTTCAATTCTCGCACCCGGACCTTCTCGCGGCGAGCAACACCGCGAGCCGCGCGGTTGCGCGGAGAATTGAACTAGGGAGCGACGCGAGCGAACGCGAGCGGCGCGACCGGAGTTCAATTCTCGCACCCGGACCTTTGGCAAACCGAGGGTGCGTTAGAGCCCGGAGGTCTCGCCGACGGCGTCTTCGAGCCGGTCCAGAAACCCCGTTTCGTGTTGCTCGTCGACGTGCGCGATGTTCCACAGTCCGGAGTCGGCTATCTCGTCGCGAGGACTCTCCCGCCCTAACCACTCGTCGCTCCGGGCGTCGACGGTGTCACGCTCGTAGTTGCTGAGGAGCGCGATCGCGTTCCGCTCGACGTATGCGCGGTCGCTCTCGGGGGCCGGCTCGTCCTCGATCTCGACCCACAGGAACGGGAGGTCGCGAATGTACTCGCTGACTCGGCGCTCGTGAGCCAACTCCGCGAGGCGACGCTCACGGTCGGCGGTCGCCCCCTCACCCCAGTGCGGGTACTCGTCGCCGAGCCCGTCCCGCTCGATCATGGCTCGCCCGACGTGCTTGCGGAACACCGAGCCGCGGTGATTCCCGCCGCCCTCGTAGCTCCCGCGGTTCGCTCCCCGGTGCGTCCGCAGCCGATTCCACAGCGACGTTCCGGACCCCGTCGAGACGGCGTGCGTTCCGACGCGCGTGACTCGTAGCTGGTCTGTGGCCTCTCGGGTCTCCCCGCTCGCGAAAAAGAAGTAGACCCCTCGCTCGGGCCAGTCCATGCGTCCGGTACACTCCGCGAGGCGTCGCTTCCCGCCGACGTTCGCTTCGAGGCGATCGAGGAGGTCGTAGAACCGACCGAGGTCCGCGGCACGGGACATGCGAGTCCGTTCCGGGGTGACGCACAAAGTCGCCGGGGGTCCGCAGGGTGGAACGGCGTGGCGGTTAGAACCCGACCCGCTCCCCGTCCTCGGGAACCAGCACGTCCTCCGTCGCCGCCCGGAGTTCCTCCCGCGAGAGCAGGCAGTGGTTGATCGCCTCCATGTGGACCACGGCGACCGCGGCGTCGGTCGCCTCGCGCACGGCCCGTACGTCGTCGACGCCCATCGTGATCGGCTCGCCCTCGTTGAACCGCGCCGCGCCCCCGTTGAGGACGACCGCGTCGGGATCGAACCGGGCGAGCGTCTCGGCGACGGGCTCGTACCAGACCGTGTCGCCGGCGAGGTACAGCGTCTCCGCGCCCTCGACGACGAACCCGGAGACGGGCCCCATCGCCTCGGCCAGTTCTCCGTGTCCGTGGCGACCGGGCGTCCGGTGGAGCGTGACGCCGCCGAACGACGCCGTCTCCTCGACGGGCCGCACGTCGGTGAACCCGTCCTCGACGAACGCGTCTTCTTCGGCCGGCTGGCAGAACAGCGGCACGTCCGGGTCGAGCGCTTCGACCGCCGCCTCGTCGAAGTGGTCCGGGTGGCGGTGGGTGACGACCACCGCGTCGTGCGACAGGTCGACGTCCGGCATCGGCACGAGCGGGTTGTTCCGGTCGTTCGGCGTGTCGTCGATCGGCGGCAGCGCGCCCTCCTCGGCGAACAGGGGATCGACGAGGAAGGTCGTCTCGTCCACGGTCGCGAGGACCGTGGCGTTGCGGGCGAGGGTGACGTCGAGGGCGGCGTCGGTCGACATACCGCCCCTTCGGCGAGCGCGGTGTTGTGGCTTGCGGCGGGACCCCCGCCGACCGCGGCGTCCGCGAGTTATTTGTCGGCCGCGGGTCAACCCGTGCGTCATGAACGGATGTGAGTCGACGTGAGCCCGCGCGGTCTGCGCTCAACGAGCGACGGGACCGGCGACGACCTCTCGGTGCGCGTCGAACCGCGATGAGCGGGTCGACCGAGGGGTCGTCGAGCGCGAGCGGCGACGCGGACGCCGCCGACGCGGGCGGCACGGACACCGCCGACACGATGCGCGAGCGCGCCGGCGAGAACCGGGTGAAGCTCTGGCTGCTGTTGCGCGCGGACCGGCTCGTCGTCGCGGCGGTGCTGACGCTCGCCGTCTTCGTCGCGTTCGTCGCCGTCGCGGTCGCGATATCGCCGTCGCTCGCGACGAAGGTCGGGTCGAGCGACCCCGTCGAGACGCTGTTCGCGTCGATGATCACGGCGATCGTCACGGGGGCGACGCTCGTCGTCACGATCGGACAGCTCGTGCTCACGCAGGAGAACGGCCCGCTCGGCGACCAGCGGGACCGCATGGACGACACGCTCGCCGTCCGGGACGACATCGCGGACCTGACCGGCGGGCCGACGCCCACGGACCCGGCCGCGTTCCTCGACGCGATCCTCGGCGCCGCGGCGGGGCGCGCTCGGGACCTCCGCGACTCGGTTGCGGGGCAGGGTGACGACGGCGACGAGTCGGACCGGGACGCGCTCCGAGCGGAGGTCGACGACCTCGCGACGGGGCTCACCGGGAACGCCGACGCCGTGCGCGGCCAGCTCGACGGCGCCGAGTTCGGCTCCTTCGACGTCGTCTTCGCCGCGCTGAACTTCGACTACGGGCCGAAGATCGGACAGATAGAGCGCATCGCCACCGAGCACGACGACGCCCTCACCGACGACGAGCGGGGGCTCCTCGACGAGCTGAAAGCGACCGTGTCGCTGTTCGGGCCCGCCCGCGAGCACGTCAAGACGCTGTACTTCCAGTGGGCGCTGATCGACCTCTCGCGGCTCATCCTCTACGCCGCGGTGCCGGCGCTGGTCGTCGCGGGACTCATGGTCACGGTCGTCGACGCCGGCACGTTCCCGGGGAGCACGCTCGGCGTCGCCCACGTGACGCTCGCCGTCGGCGGCGCGTTCGCGGTCGCGCTCCTCCCGTTCTCGCTTTTCGTCTCCTACCTGCTCCGCGTGCTCACGCTCGCGAAGCGCACGCTCGCCATCGGGCCGCTGGTGCTGCGCGACTCCGAGTAGCGGGCGCGGTCGCTCTCTGAGAGACGGCGCGCTCGGGGGCGGAAGATGTCGCCCGCGACACTAACGACCGGTCTCATCTCCGGCGGCGTGCCGCGTCGACCGGGAAACCCTCGTGGCGGGCGGTCGCCTGCGCGGCGACGGGCGGGTCGCGTCTGCGACCGATGTCACGCGCCTGGGTTCTCCGCGCTGTCATCGCTCCCATCGGGGAGTACTCGGGCGGGGACTGATGGCGCGCGGCTGCCGATACCCGCCGACCGAAGTTAAAACGTCCGTCCGCGGCGCCCGGCGTCGAACTCGGACGTAGCGTGAGAGTGTCACGCATTCCTATTTGTCACGTGTTAGCCGTCGGAGCGGATCCGGAGACCCGGGACGGATCGCGCCGCTCGGTGACGGTCCGTCGGGCGCGAGGCGCCATCGCCGACGCATCGTCGTCGGATCGGCCGTTCCGCCGATCCGCCGCCCGCGACCGGCGGAATCGACCCGTATCCGAACGCACTTACGTCCCTGTCACGGACCCACGCGCAATGTCAGTCCGAGTCGGTATCCTCGGCGCGACGGGCGCCGTGGGCCAGCGATTCATCCAGCTGCTCGACGACCACCCGACCTTCGACCTCGCCGCGGTCACGGCGAGCTCGGAGAGCGCGGGCGAGACGTACCGCGAGGCGGCCAAGTGGCGCGTCGACACGCCGATCCCGGCGGACGTGGCCGAGATGGAGGTCGCGGAGACGACCCCGGAGGGGATCGCCGACGCCGACGTGGACCTCCTCTTCTCCTCGCTCCCCTCGGGCGTCGCCGCGGAGGTCGAGCCCGCGTTCCTGGAGGCCGGCTACGTCGTCTCCTCGAACTCCTCGAACGACCGCATGGCCGCGGACGTGCCGCTCACCATCCCCGAGATCAACCCCGACCACCTCGACCTGATCGAGGTCCAGCGCGACGAGCGCGGCTGGGACGGCGCGCTGGTGAAGAACCCCAACTGCTCGACGATCACGATGGTGCCGACGCTCGCGGCGATCGACGAGTTCGGCCTGGAAAGCGTCCGCGTCTCCACGCTCCAGGCCGTCTCCGGCGCCGGCTACTCCGGCGTCACCTCGATGGAGATCATCGACAACGCCATCCCGCACATCGGCGGCGAGGAGAACAAGATGGAGACGGAGTCGCGCAAGCTCCTCGGCGAGTTCGACGGCGCCGAGGTCGCGCTCCACGACGCCGACGTGGCCGCCTCGTGTAACCGGATCCCGACGCTCGACGGCCACCTGGAGAACGTCTTCGCCGAGTTCGCCGAGGACCCCTCCCCGGCGGACCTCCGCGAGGCGATGCGCTCGTTTGAGGGCGTCGGCGACCTCCCCAGCTCGCCGGACCAGCTCATCAAGGTGTTCGGCGAGGACGAGCCCGAGCGCCCGCAGCCCCGCCTCGACCGCACGTACGCCGACGGGATGGGGATCGTCGCCGGCGGCGTCCAGTCGACCGACGCCGGCGCGAAGTACAACTGCCTCGCGCACAACACGATCCGCGGCGCGGCGGGCGCCTCGCTGCTCAACGGCGAGCTGCTCGTCGAGGAAGGGTACGTCTGAGCGCCCCCGTCCGTCACCGATTTGCCGCTCCGGCGAGAGGCTCCCGCCCGTCATGTCGGACCAGACCCGATCCCTCCGCCGGGGCGTCGCCCTCCTCCTGATCCCGCTGTCCGGAGCGACGACGCTGCCCGCGTTCGTCGAGACCGCGCTGCCCGGCCTCTCCGACGCGGTCGGCGCGGTGCTGTTCGTCGCGGCCCTGGCCTACCTCGTCGGCAGCCTCGGGGGCCAGGTCGCCGCCGCGGCGGACACGCCGTTCTGAACGGCGCGCGCGACGGTTCCCGGCCGAGTTACTTCCCTTCGAACTCCGGCTCGCCGTCGCCCATGAACGCCGTGATGCCCTCCATGAGGTCGTCGGTGTTCATCACGTGGCCGAAGCCCATCGCCTCGACTTCGAGGCCGGCCTCGTTGTCGGTGCGACCGGCGTGGATCGCGCGCTTCGTGTACTTCTGGGCGATCGGCGGGCCGCCGGCCAGCTGCTCGGCCAGCTCCCGCGCGCGCTCGTCGAGCTTGTCGTCCGGGACGACCTCGTTGACGAAGTCGTAGTCGGCCATCGTCTCGGCGTCGTAGCGGTCGGCGGTGAGGATGATCTCCTTCGCGCGGCCCTCGCCGACGACCCGCGCGAGCCGCTGCGTGCCGCCCCAGCCCGGCAGCAGGCCGAGGTCGAGCTCGGGCTGGCCCAGCTCGGAGCGCTCGGAGGCGATCCGCATGTCCGCGGCGGTCGCGAGCTCCATCCCGCCGCCGAGGCAGTAGCCGTCGATCGCGGCGATCACGGGCTTGTCCGACGACTCCAGCTTGCCGAACGTCTGCTGGCCCTGTCGGGAGAGCTCGACCGCGTGGATCGGGTCGGCGCCGCCGGCGGCCATGCTCTGGACGTCGGCGCCCGCGGAGAAGGCGCGGTCGCCCGCGCCCGAGAGCAGGATCGCCCGGACCTCGTCGTCGTCGTCCAGCCGGTCGACCGCGTCGGCGAGCTCGTCGAGGACCTCGCCGCTGATCGTGTTCATCCGGTGCGGGCGGTCGATCTCGATGTGCCCGACCCGGCTCTCGGCGTCGACCTCGACGTTCAGCACCTCGTAGTCGGGGCCGTCGTCGGCGTCGCCGCCGCCGTCGCCGCGGAACCCGCCCTCCTCGGCCGCCTCGCGCAGGTAGTCGGTCGCCTCGTAGCGCGCCTCGCCGGTCTCCGCCGCGAGCGCGTCGAGCGTCTCGACGAGGGCGTCGAGCCCCTCCTCGTCCGCCAGCTTGGCCGGGCCGTCGGGGAAGCCGGCGCCGAGCTTCACCGCCTCGTCGATGTCGTCGGCGTCGGCCACGTCGTCGCCGATCAGGCCGGCCGTCTCGTTGGCCATCACCGCGAGCAGGCGGCGGCGGACGTCCGCGTCGACCGCGTCGGTCGGGATCTGGGCGCCGTCGCCGTCCTCGTAGTCGTAGAACCCCTTGCCGGTCTTCTTGCCGAGGTCTTCCGCCTCGACCTTCTCGCCGAGCAGCGGGCACGGGCGGTAGGCGTCGCCGAGGACCTCGTGCATGTACTCCAACACGTGGTACCCCACGTCGATGCCGACCTGGTCGGCCAGCTCGAACGAGCCCATCGGCAGGCCCATGTCGAACTTCGTCGTGGAGTCGACGGCCTCCATCGTCGCGTCGCCGGACTCGACGATCCACGCCGCCTCGTTCATCAGCGGCACGAGGATGCGGTTGACGATGAAGCCCGGGCTGTCCTTCCGGACGCGGACGGGGGTCTTCCCCATCGACTCCGCGAGCCCCTCGATCAGTTCGAGGGTGTCGTCGCTCGTGTGCTTCCCGGAGATGACCTCGACGAGGTCCATCCGCACCGGCGGGTTGAAGAAGTGCATACCGCAGAACCGCTCGGGTCGGTCGGTGACCTCCGACAGTTCGGTGATAGAGAGGCTGGAGGTGTTGGTGACGAAGACGGCCTCGTCGGGGGCGTGCTCGACCACGTCGTCGTACACGTCCTTCTTGATCGCCATCTTCTCGGGGACGACCTCGACGACCACGTCGGCGCCGTCGAGCGCGTCCCCGAGGTCGACGAAGGCGTCGACGCGGTCGAGCGCCGCGTCGGCCTCGTCGTCGCCGATCCGGTCCTTCTCGGCGAGCTTGCCGAGCGACCACTCGATCTGGTCGTACCCCTTCTGGACCAGGTCGTCGTTGATGTCGCGGAGCGACACGTCGTAGCCGGCGAGGGCGGCCACTTCCGCGATGCCGTGTCCCATGTTCCCGGCGCCGAGCACTGCCACGCGCTGGACGTCTTCGAGTTGCATACCCGAACGGTCGGAACCGTCATGGTTGAACGTTTCCATCTTCCAAACGCCAAACTCGAAGTAAGTTTATTCGGGCGGGCCGCCCCCACCACGGCGGTCAGAACCGAATCGTACTCCCGCGTGCGGTCCCGGGTCCCGACATGGACGACCGAGTCGCAGCGACCCTGCGCGAGGACCCGACGATGGCCGCGCTGATCGACCGCCACGGCCCCCTCGACGTCGCGCCCGCGGACGACGAGTTCGCGCGGCTCTGTACCTCTATCGTGAACCAGCAGCTCTCGACCGCCTCCGCGGCGGCCATCCACGAGCGGTTCGTGGACGCCCTCGGCGGCGACCCGACGCCCGCCCGCGTCCTCGCGGCCGACGAGGCGGCGCTGCGCGAGGCCGGGCTCAGCGCCACGAAGGTCGAGTACCTGCGGAACGTCGCCAACGCCTTCCGCGACGGCGGGCGCGACCTCACTCGGGAGGGGCTGGCGGACCTGAGCGACGCGGCCGTCGTCGATCGTCTCACGGAGATCCGCGGCGTGGGCGAGTGGACGGCGCGGATGTACCTGATCTTCGCGCTCGGCCGCGAGGACGTGCTGCCGCTCGGCGACCTCGCGGTGCGGAAGGGGATAGAGCAGGTCTACAACGACGGCGAGGAGCTGTCGCGGGCGGAGATGCGCGAGATCGGCGAGGCGTGGCGCCCCTACCGGAGCTACGGCACGCGGTACGTCTGGGCCGAGTACGAGTCGTGAGCCGGCGACGGGCCGGTGACGGGCCGGCGGCGGTCGAGCGCGGGGCGTCGGTCGCGGACGCGCGGGTCAGTTGGCCTCGCTGCCCTGTCGCGGGCGCCGCCCCTCGCCCTCGACCGGCGCCGGGTCGTCGCCGGCGGCGTCCTCCCGGTACAGTCGGAGCAGCTCTTCGAGGAGGACGGCGTGCCGGTCGCCCGGGACGTACTGGTGGTCGATGAAGTCCTCGGCGTCGCTGAACCGCCCGCGGAGCGCGAGCTTCCGGACGAACGCCACCGAGTCGAAGAACGGCGGCTCCCCCGTCTCGCCGTCGTCGCCGCCGAGCTTCCGCTCCGTCTCGGGGATCACCTCCGCCTCGATCGCGTCGTAGTCGATCGTCGACGGCTCGTACTCGTCGAGCGTCCGCGAGAGCACGTAGTCGGCGGAGAACCGATAGAACTCCGACTTGCTCTCGAACTGCCCCTCGTCGACGAGCGATTCGATCTCCTCGACGACCGGCTCGGGGAATCGAACCGTGCTCTTCACCATATGCCGTCACATTGACACCCCCGGTCTTATACCTTCGCCAGACGAGCCCGGCGCTCGAACCGGCGCCGACAGGGCGGTTTACTCCTCCTCTTCGAGGATCTCGCCCGCCTCGCCGCGCTCGGCCTCGTCGGTGTCGGCGCGCCGGCGCACGTCGACCCGGTAGTCGGTGAGGATGTCGCGGCCGAGCAGCAGCGGGTACTCCATGTGCCCGCGGTCCTCGACGCTCGCGGTGACGGTGTGCTGGTTCCCGCCGATCCCGATGACGAGGTCGACGACCGGGCGGGCCTTGCCGCCCTTCACGCTGCCCGACTTGACGCGCGTCATGCTCTTGATCGGGCCGGCGCCGATCTCGGCGGCCAGCTGGGTGTCGATGCTCGTCCGGGTCGCGCCCGTGTCGGACTTCGCGAGCGCCTGCGTCGAGCCGGAGGTGCCGGTGACGACGACCTCCTCGATGTAGCCGATGTCGGGCTGCTCGGTCGTGCTCGGCTTCGGGGCGGGCGCGCAGGACGGGCGCGAGTCGTCGAGCGTCGCGGCGACGCGCTCGACCGCCTCGTCGTCCACCTCGCCGCCGACCGTCTCGATCGCGTGCTTCGCGATGTACGGGGCCGGGCTCGTCCCGGTCGCCTCGAAGAGGCCCTTGAACCCGGCGGTGGGGTTCACCTCCAGCACGTACCAGCCGTCGTACCCCTCGACGAGGTCGACGCCGGCGTAGTCGAGGCCCATCACCTCGGCGGCGTAGAGGGCGGTGTCGGCCGCCTCGTCAGGCATGTCGTCGGTGGCGTCCTCGACCGCGCCGCCGAGCGCGACGTTGGTGCGCCAGTCGCCCTCGGGCGCGTAGCGGTACATCGACCCGACGATCTCGTCGCCGACGACGTACACGCGCAGGTCGCGGTGCTTCTCGTCGTCGCGGTCGATGAGCTTCTGGAGGAACGCCTGCCGGTTGCCGACCTTCGGGTTCACCCGCTCCGTGAGGTCCACCTTCCACGTCCCGCCGCCGTGGGTGCCGATCGCGGTCTTATACACGCCAACGTCGCCGAACCGCTCGCGCCCCTCGTTGAGGCGGTCGTTCGACAGCGCCAGCAGCGCGTCGGGCACGCGGATGTTCCAGTCGGCGAGCGTCGCGGCCGTGGCGAACTTGTGGATCGACGCCAGCACCGCGTTCGGCTCGTTCAGCATCGGGCGGATGCGTTCGAACGTCGCCGCCAGCCCTAGCAGCTCCGCGGGCTGGTCGGTGTTCGACAGGAGGAGGCGGTTCGCGATCACGTCGACCGCGGGCTCGACGGAGACGTCGCCGTCCTCGACGCTGACGGCGGCGTTCTCCTCGCGGAGCCACACCGGCTCGTGGCCGAGATCCTCGACCGCGTTACAGATCGCCTTCGTCTCCTTGCTGTTGTGCAGCGACAGGACTCCCACCCGAACCGGGTCCGAACTCATAGCGACTCCTGCGCGGGCGTGCCTAAAAGTTCGACCGATCGACTCGGCCGACCGGTCGCCCGGGGAGGGACGGGTCGCCATATATATAGCCCGCCCCCCGCTCCGCTCAGGCATGAGCGACGACCGGGCGTTCACGTACAACGGCGGGGCGGTGCCGCCCGGCGACACGCAGAACATCCGCTACGGCATCAGCGAGACGTACCTCGGCGACCCGGTTCGGATCCCCGTCACCATCGTCAACGGCGAGCGCGACGGGCCGACCGCGTTCCTCACCGCCGCGGCCCACGGCGACGAGCTGAACGGGATCGAGGTCGTCCGCGAGGTCGCCCACGAGTGGGACCTCTCCGAGCTGGCCGGCACGCTCGTCTGCCTCCCCGTGCTCAACGTCCCCGGGTTCCTCGCGCAGCAGCGGTACCTCCCCGTCTACGACCGGGACCTGAACCGGTCGTTCCCGGGGAAGCCCGAGTCGACCAGTTCGAAGCGCATGGCCTACCAGATCTACGAGAACTTCATCGCGCCGTGCGACTTCGGGCTCGACTTCCACACCTCCACGCGCGGCCGGACGAACATGCTCCACGTCCGCGCGGACATGACCGACGAGGCCGTCTACCGCCTCGCGATGGCGTTCGGCTCGAAGGTCGTCATCGACAGCGACGGGCCGAGCGGCACCCTCCGCGGCGAGGCGACCGACGACGGCATCCCCACGATCACAATCGAGATGGGGGAGGCCCACCGCTTCCAGCGCCCCCTCATCGACGACGCGCTCGACGGGGTGCGCTCCGTGTTCGCGGAGTACGGGCTCCTGGAGACCGACGCGGTGCGCTGGCCCGGCTGGCGCACCATCGTCGCCGGCGCGGGCGAGAAGACGTGGCTCCGCGCCGACTCCGGCGGCATCGTCGACACGCACTTCGAGAGCGGGTCGCTCGTCCGCGAGGGCGAACGCATCGCGACGATCACCAACCCGTTCAAGGAGGACGCGGTCGCGGTCGAGGCCCCGTTCACCGGCCTCCTGATCGGCCTCCTGGAGAACCCGGTCGTCTACCCCGGCAACCCCCTGTGTCACCTCGTCGAGATCGGCGAGTCGACCCGCCGGGCGATCGAGGCCGGCGACGCGCCCAGCCCGGTCGGCCAGCCGACGCCGTCCGAGTGAGTCGGTCGGTCGCGCCGTCGCGGCCCCGTCACTCCCCGCCGAGCCGTCCCCGGAGTCCGACCGCCGCGCCGGCGACGACCGCGAGGAACCCGATCAGGAACGCCGCCGGCTGGAGGAGGACGCGCTGCGCGACGACGGCGCCCGGCTCGCGCTCGACGGTCCGCGTCCAGAACTCGTACCGCTCGCCGTCGCGCTCGACGATCAAGATTCCGTCCCCGAGCGTCGGCTCCGTCGGGTACGACAGCGAGTCGACGCGCTCGTCCGGGCGCTCGACGCCGAAGCCCCCCTCCGGCGAGTCGCGAGCGCGGTCGAACGCCGCTCGGGCGTCGGGCGAGAGGTCGGCGTACGCGACGACGGCGTCCGAGGCGTTCGAGCCGTTCGCCGGCGACTCGAAGCCCGCGACGGACCCCTCGGTCACCGGCTGGACGGTGTGCGTGTACGCGGGGGTCGGCTCGCCGACCGAGACGGGGAGGAACAGCGGGTTCGCCATCAGGAGGACGCCGAGCGCGACGAGCCCGGCGGCCGCGAGCGGGGTGCGCATACGTCGCGTTCGGCGGGCCGAGAGTTGAGCGTTCGGGGTCGCCGCCGCGCTACCGACCGATCGTCCCCTGCCGCGTCACGGGCGCGTCGGGGTCCATCAGGAACGCCACGGCGGTCGCGCCCTCCCCGCCCGCGGTCACGGTCGGCGGGGCGCCGTCGCCGGTCCAGAGGACGCTCTCCGTCTCATCGAGCGCGACGCCGTCGACGTCGACGGCGCCCTCGAAGACGTACACGTAGGCGTCGCGCCCCTCGATCTCGGGGAGCGTCGCGCCCGCGTCGGCGTCGAGGCGCACGTCGTAGCAGTCGACCGCGTTGCGCACGGTGAACGGGTGGTCGGCGCCCGCGGGCGCGAACACGCGGCGCCACTCGTTCGGCTCGGGGTCGGGCAGCGGCCCGTGCTGGATCCCGGGTTCGAGGCCGAGCTCGTGCGGTCGGACGAATATCTGGAGCATCCGGAGCGGCGGGTCGTCCGCGAGCGTCTCCTCGGCGTGCCAGAAGCCCGACCCGGCGTTCATCACGAGCAGGTGTTCGGGGTCCGTGACCAGCTCGTTGCCCTCGCGGTCGTCGTGGCGCATCACGCCCGCGGGGACCCACGAGACGATCTCCTCGTCGCGGTGCTGGTGCATCCGGATCAGCGTCCCGGGGTCCATGAACGACTCGACGACGGTCGAGAGCGGCCCGTAGCCGTGGTCGTCGTGGTCCGGCACGTTGCGGCCGGGGAAATTGAACCGGGTGCGGAACTTCCCCTGGTTCTGGAAGACGTCGGAGCGCGGGGCCGGGTGGAGCCCGCGGTCGGCGGCGGTGGGAGTGGAGTCCATTACCAATTGGTAAAATCTCCGCCGGCAAAAGCCGTCCGGTGGGGGCGACGCGCTCTTTTGTCCCGCGCACCTCGGTCCGGTACCGTGACGACCGTCCTCTCGGAGCTCGACCGCCGCAAGCGCGACGACCGGCCGGACGGGACGTTCTACGAGGAGCCGCGGTTCGTCACCCATGCGGACGACGCGTTCCTCGACCGGCTCACCGCGCTGTACGACTCCGTCACCGAGCCCGGCGACCGAGTCCTCGACGCGATGGGCAGCTGGGTGTCGCACCTACCCGAGACCGACTACGAGCGCGTCGTTGGCCACGGGCTCAACGAGGCCGAACTGGCCGCCAACGACCGCCTCGACGAGTTCGTCGTCAGCGACCTCAACGCCGATCCGTCGCTCCCGTTCGCCGACGGGTCCTTCGACGCCGTTTGCTGCGCGCTGTCGGTCCAGTACCTCCAGTACCCGGGCCCCGTGTTCGCGGAGTTCGCCCGCGTCCTCGCGCCCGGCGGGACGGTCGTCGTGAGCTTCTCGAACCGCATGTTCCCGACGAAGGCCGTCCGTGCGTGGCGCGCCGCCTCGATGACCGAGCGCGCCGACCTCGTCGAGCGGTACCTCGACGCGGGCGGGTTCGCGGTCGCCGATCGGATCGCCGAGCGGCCGGGCGAAGACCCGTTCTACGCCCTGGTGGGGACGCTCTCGTGACGCCTCGCCGCGTCGCGGCCGGGGCCTTCGACCTCGCGCTCGCCCTGACGCTCGGCGCGGCCGCGCGGCTGGCGCACGTGTTCTGGTACCGCCTCTTCGAGACGAGCGTCGCCGTCGACCTCGCCGGCTCCGTCGCGCTCGGCGCCGTGTTCGGCCTCGGCCACGTCCTCGTCGCCTCCGGCGACCGCGTCTTCGGCCCGGTGGGGAGCACCGTTGACTCGTGGGTGTGGCGCCCCAGACGCGTCGCCGCCGCGGGCGCGGTCGGCTTCCTGCTCCACGCGTCGATCGCCCCCGCGTTCACGCCGTTCGGCCTCGAACCGGCGGGCGTCAACGCGGTGCTCGCCGCCGGCGGCGTCGCCGTTGGGCTCTGGTCGCTCGCGGTCCGCCGGGCGGCGCGATAGGGGTAGGCGGACGCGGTAGTGGCCGGCTAACGCGGTAGAGGAATCGGGCGGGGAACGCGCCCGTTCCCCTCGTCAGTCCGCCGTGGACGGCGCGGACTCCAGCCCGGAGCCGCTGGGCGGGCGGAGGACGAACACCGCCGCCCCGGCGGCGAGCGCGAGCGCGCCGCCGAGGAGGAACGTCGGGTTCCAGCCGAGGCTCGCGACGAGGTAGCCGGCGACCGTCCCGGAGAAGACCCCGCCGCCGACCTTCGCGGTGTACAGGACGGCGTAGTTGCCGGAGGAGTTGGCCGAGCCGTAGTAGTCTGCCAGCAGCGACGGGAAGAAGACGTACAGCGGCGAGGAGAAGAACATCGCGCCGAGGACGAACGCGACGAAGACGGCGCCGTTACCCGCCTCGCCGGCCGCCACCAGCCCGACCCGGAAGAGCCCGGCGAGGAGGAACGAGCCCGCCATCACGCGCTTGCGGCTGAAGCGGTCGGTCGCCTCGCCGAGGATCAGCCGCGAGACGCCGGCCGCGACGGGGAGCAGCGTCGCGGAGAGCGTCGCGACGAGCGCCGCCAGCCCGAAGTTCTCCGCGAACCGGACCACGTTCGCGATGACGAGGAGGTCGGCGCTCGCCATCGCGATGAACATCGCGTACAGCAGCCAGAACTGCCAGGTCGAGAGCATCTCCCGCGTCGAGTAGTTGCGGCCGCGGATCGAGGCGGCCAGCCCGTCGTCACCCTCGTCGCCGTCGTCGTCCCCGTCGCGGTCCAGCCAGTCCGTCGGCGGGTCCCGGAGGAGGAACGAGCCGACGAGCGTCACGACCAGGATCCCGATCCCGATGTTGCGGAGCACGTCGCTGTACGCCGCCACGGTCGCGTTCGCCCGCACGTACGGGACCACGAGCGCGCTCCCGGCCGCGAACGCCATCGTCCCGACCCCAGTCGTCAGCCCGGTGCGGTCGGGGAACCACTTGACGGCGGTGTTGACCGCGACCGTGTAGACGATGCCGACGCCGACCGCGCCCAGCGAGTACAGCAGGTACAGCTGCCACAGGCTCGTCGCGTACGCGAGGCCGATGTACCCGCCGCCCGCGAGCACCGCCGCGAGGAAGGTGAGCGCGCCCGGCCCCCGGCTGTCCCGCCACTTGCCCGCCGGGAACTGCGAGAGCGACTGGAACACGACGTAAAACGAGAACACCGCGCCCAGCGCCGGGAGCGCGATGTCGAGGCCCTCGGAGAGCGCCGGCGAGATGGACGACCAGACGTACTGGTACGGGCTCACCGCGGCCATCATCCCGGCCGCGGCCGCGATCTGCCACCACCGGGAGAAGCCGAGCGTGTCGGCGGCGCGCGCGGCGTAGTCGACACCGCCCGTCGACCCGTCCCCGGCGGCCGTCGCCTCTGCCTCCCCGTCGGCGTCTCCCGCCATCGGTTCGCCCTCACCCATCGTCGTCCGTCGTCCGCGTGGTGTCGGTCTGTGTCATGACGTGCGTACCCCCTGTCGGTCCGCCTCTCGGCACCGCTCCCCCGGTTCGGGGAGTTCTCGTTTCCACCCACCGCGCTCGCCGACTAAAACTCGTCGCTGCGGTCGGTCCCCGCAAGTCGCTCGTCGGCCCGGAACCGCCCGCGGTGGGCCGGCGGCGAGTCACCGCCCGGCGGCGGTCGCGACCGCTCACGCGCCGCCGCGAATAAATTATGATAATCGTCTATCCTGTCGAAAATTGTTAAGAGGACGCCTCTCGTAGCCGTATTCGAACACGGGGCGTCACCCGACCGACGCCCGAACCCCACACCATGTCCACCGACACCGACGCCGCCGACCCGCGCGACGGAACCGCGACCGCGTCCCGCGACGCCGACCGCCCCGCCCAGTCGCCCGGGACGGGGCGCTTCGAGCGCGTGCTGGTCGTCACGACCGACGACCCCGCGGGACGGGCCGCGGCCTCGGCGGCCGTCGACCTCGCGGCGACGCACGGGGCGACCGTCGACGCGCTGTACGTCGTCGACACAACCGAGGGCTGGGACATGGTCGTCGAGCGCCGCGAGCGGGCCGGCGAGGAGCTCGTCGAGGCCGCCGCGGACGCGGGCGCGGCCGCCGGCGTCGAGGTGGAGAAGTGGTTCCGCTACGGCACGCCGCACCGGGAGGCGGTCGACTTCGCCGCCGCGCACGACGCGGACCTCGTGGTGGTCGGCGCCGCCCGCCGGACCGGGCTCGACCGCCTGCTCCACCCCGATCCGGTCCCGGCCCGCGTCCGGCGCGGCGTCGACGTCCCGGTCATGGTCGTCGGCCCGGACGACGACTGACCCGCGCGGCGACCGGTTAAGTGGTCGCGGTCCCTACGATCGGTGTGACCCACGTAGGCATCGTCGGCGCGGGCGCGGGGGCGGCCGCGGCGGCGTTCGTCATCGACGGCGCGGTCCCGGACGCGGACGTGACGGTCTTCGAGAAGTCCGGCGGGCTCTGCGGGCGCGCGGCCACCCGGCGCCACGAGGAGCTCACGTACGACTACGGCGCGAACTACCTGAAGAGCGACGACGACCGCGTCGTCGAACTGATTACCGAGACGCTCGACGACGAGGGGCTCGTCGACGTGACGGAACCGGTGTACACCTTCGAGGCGGACGAGACCGTGTCGCCGGGCCGGGACGCCGACGACCACAAGTGGAGCTACCGGCGGGGGCTCACGCAGATCGCGAAGCGCCTGTTCGGCCGCACCGACGCGACCGTCCACCGACGGACCCGGATCGAGACGGTCCGACGCCTGGACGGCGCGGCCGACGGCGACGGCCGCTGGGAGCTCGTCGACGCGGACGGCGAGACGCGCGGGCCGTTCGACGCCCTCCTCATGAACCCGCCGGCCCCGCAGACGAGGGACCTCCTCGCGACCGCCGAGTGGGACGACCCGGTCCGCGAGACGCTCGTCGAGGCCGTCGGCGAGGTCGAGTACGGCAGCGTCTGGACCGCGGTCCTCCGGTACCCGTTCGAACTCGACGTGCCCTACTACGCGCTCGTCAACACCGACAAGGAGCACGCCGTCGGCTGGATCTCCCGCGAGGAGTGTAAGCCCGGCCACGTCCCGGACGGCGAGACGCTGCTCGTCGTCCAGGCGAACGACGCCTGGTCGACGGCGCGCTACGACGAGGACCCGGCCGAGAACGTCGCCGCGCTCGCGGAGCACACCGCCGACATCGTCGGCGACGAGCGGTTGGCCGACCCCGTGTGGACCGACCACCAGGGATGGCGCTACGCGCTGCCCGAGGGCGGGGTCGACCGCGGCCCGGTAGACTCGGCGCGCGACGCGGGGCTGTACCTGCTCGGCGACTGGGTCGCCGGCGAGGGACGGCTCCACGCCGCGCTCGCGAACGGGCTCGACGTCGGCGAGCGCGTCGCGTACGGTATCTGAGGGAATCGACGAGAAGGAAATCCGCGGCGAGTCCGCGGCCGCCCTCGGCGTCACCGCTGGGCGAGCGAGTCCCTTCGAAAAGCTGTTCTGCGGTAGTTCGGCGGCGGTTCGGCCGCACGCCGGTCGTTCGCGTTAGTTCCTCGTGATCCGGTACTCGACGGTTCCCAGGCCGGGGAGCGTGAGCGTCCGGACGCGGCCGCTGCGGCGGCGCAGGGTCCGCAGGACGGACCGCGAGACGACGGCGAGCGCGACGGTGCCGGTCAGCAGCGCGACGGTCGCGACGGGGTACGCGAACGCGACGAACGGTGCGACGACGAGCGCGAGGAACGCGAGCGTCCCCAGCGGCGAGCGGCTGCCCGGCGGCGAGTCGGCGCCGATCGGCCGGTGCGTCTCCGCCGAGGTGATAGAGCCTTGGTACATATCTCACCGTACACGCTCGGCCGACTAAAACCTTTCACTTTCCAAATAAGTTTTGAGAAACGGTACCACACGTCACGCATTTAAAACATCTGAAACGGTTGTTTACGGGGTGTAAATAGTACCATGGTACTCGTTGGTACACTTCTCATATTTCTGTGAAGTGTCGGCAACGAGCGGCCGTTCGGCGCGGGTTCTCTTCCCTCGCCGGCCGGGGCGACCGGTCGCGGACGCCGGCGTCGCGTCACACGCCGTCGAGCGGGCCGACGAGGCGGGGAACGGGTTCGGCGGTGCTTTTATTTCGTTACGACCGCTTTCGTAGATACGAACGGAGCCACACAATGACACTCGACACTCCCACCACCGATCCAGCGGCCGTCGTCTCGGCGCCGGAGCGCAGGCGCGCGGTCGCCGCCCTCGCGGACGGCGCCGTCGAGACGGTCGCGGATCTGCGCGTTCGCGGACGGGCCGACGAGATCGCCGCCGAACTCCGCGAGACGCACCTGCCGGCCTTAGAGGAGGCCGGTTACATCGAGTGGGACCGCGAGGCCGGGACCATCGAGCCCGGTCCCAACTTCGAGGAGGCCGCGAGCCACGTCGACGACCTCCCGATGCCGGGCGTCGAAGCCTCCGACGACTGACCGCCGCGGGCGGTCGAACGGGTGCGGGACCCCGCCGCCCCGGACGCGGCCCGGGACGTTTATCCCCGGGCGCGGGCGACACCCGACAGCGATGGCCGAGCCGATCCTGAAGTGGGCCGGCGGGAAGCGACAGCTGCTCGACGAACTGTACGCCCGGTTCCCGGCCGAGTTCGGCCGGTACCACGAGCCGTTCGTCGGCGGCGGCGCGGTCTTCTTCGACCTCGAACCCGCCCGCGCGACGGTCAACGACGCGAACCCGCGGCTGGTGAACTTCTACGAGCAGGTCCGGGACCGCCCCGACGAGCTGATCTCGCGGCTCGCGTCGTTCGACGACCCCGAGAGCGACCCCGACCCGGCCCTCCCGTACGCCGAGGAGACGGCCCGCGGCAGGGAGGTGGACGCTTACTACTACCAGCAGCGCGCGCGGTTCAACCGCCGCCCCTACGAGGGCTCGTTCGATCCCTTGGAAGAGGCCGCGCTCCTCCTGTACCTCAACCGCACCTGCTACAACGGGCTCTACCGCGAGAACGCGGACGGCGGGTTCAACGTCCCGATCGGTCGGTACGCAGATCCCGACTGGGTCCAGCGGGACCGGATCCGTCGGGCGAGCGACCTGCTCGCCGACGCGGAGATCCGCAACGGCGACTTCGCATACGTCCTCGACGCGACCGAGCCCGGCGACGTAGTCTACTTCGATCCCCCCTACGAGCCGATGAGCGCGACCGCGAACTTCAACGAGTACAGCGCCGACGGCTTCGACCGCGAGGACCAGCGCCGCCTGCTCGACGTCGCCGGCGAGCTCGACGACGCCGGGGTGTGGGTCGTCCTCTCGAACAGCGGCGTGATGTACGACGCCTACGCCGAGGCGGGGTTCCGGGTCGACCGCGAGGGCGCGACCCGCGCGATCAACAGCGACGCGGACAACCGGGACGCGGTCGACGAGATCGTGGCGACGAACGTCCCGCCCGCCGAGCGCCGGGAGGCGGGCCAGCGCGAGCTGTCGGGGTACTGAGCCGGCGGCGGCGCGCCGCCGGGCCACCCCGGTACCGCGGTCGCCGCCGTCGGTTTCGGGCCCCGGCGCGGGGCGTTGGGGCGGGCTTTTTGACCTCCCCCGCCGACGGGTCGGGTATGACCGATCTCGACATCGACCTCGTCCTCGTGCCCGTCGACGGCAGCGAGGAGTCACACGAGGCGGTCGACTACGCCATCGCGCTCGCGGCGGAGTACGACGCGAGCGTCCACGCGCTGTACGTCCTCGACGAGGAGGTCGTCCGCGCCATCGACCACGGGGTGGTCGACGAGAGCGAGGTGGCCGACGACTCCGAGGCGTTCACCGACTCCGTCGCCCGCCGCGCGGACGCGGCCGGGGTGCCCCACAGCAACTCCATCGCCTACGGCTTCTCTACGTCGGTGAAGACGGTCCACCCGGGGAGCGTCGTCCTCGACACGGCCGAGGAGCTGGAGTCGGACTTCATCGTCGTCCCGCGCGAGCCCGTCTCCGGCGACCCCGGCGAGGTGCTGGGGAAGGCCGCCGAGTACGTGCTGCTGTACGCGAGCCAGCCCGTCCTGTCCGTCTGATGGTCGGCGGCCTCCTCCCCACGGGCACGACGCTGCCGCCCCTGCCGCACCTCCTCGCCGTCCTGCTCGCGACCGGCGGAGTCGTCGTCGCGCTCCGCCGCCGTCGCCCGCGGGTCACCGCGCGGCGCGTCCTCGCGCTCGCCCCGTGGATGGCGCTCGGCTCCGCGGCCCACGTCCTCTACGTCGTCGACGCGCTCCCGCCGCTCCTCGCCCCGTTCGCCGGTTCGCCGACCGTCTACCTCACCGTGGGGGCGCTCGCGGGCGCGGCGTGGCTCGCCGCCGACGCCGCGCGGCCGGACCGCGTCGCGCCGACGCTCGCGGCCCTCGGCGCGCTCTGTCTCGTCCCCGTCGTCGCGGTCGCGGTCGGCACCGGGATCTCCCCGGTCGGCGCGCGCTGGTCGACGGTCGCGCTCGCGCTCACCGTCCCCGTCGCCGGCGCCGCCTGGGCCGGGCTGACGCGGCTCCGCCCGGAGGCCGCGGTCACCGGCTCCGTCGGCGCGCTCGCGGTGTTCGGCCACGCGCTCGACGGCGTCTCGACCGCGGTCGGGACCACCCAGCTCGGATTCGGCGAGCGCACGCCGCTCTCGCGGCTCCTGCTGGAGGTCGGCGGGCTGCCGTCGCTCCCGGTGATCGGGGAGGGGTGGCTGTTCCTCCTCGTGAAGCTCGCGGTCGCGAGCGCCGTCGTGTGGCTGTTCGCGGCGTACGTCCGCGAGACGCCGGCCGAGGGGTACCTCCTCCTCGGGTTCGTCGCGGCGATGGGGCTCGGCCCGGCCGCGCACAACCTCATCCTGTTCTCCGTGGCGGCGTGAGGCCGAGCCGGGCTCAGACGACCGCCAGCGCGAACGCGACCGTGACGCCCGCGAGCAGGACGGCCTGGACGAACGCGCTGGCGAGGGCCCCGACCACCGCGTAGGCCGCCTGCCGGGCGGCCTCGCGCGTGTCGCCGTCGTGTTCGTCGAGGGCGGCGACGAAGACGGTGCCGCCCAGCCCGACGACGAGCCCGATCGGCCCGAGCGGGATCAGGAGCACGATCCCGATCAGCGTCCCGACGACGACGGTCCGAGTCGAGGCGCCGCCGAGCCGGCCGGAGACCATTCCGGACACGAGGTCCGCCGCGGAGGCCAGCAGCGAGACGGCGACGAGCGCGACCAGCGCGGGGAGGCTCGGCTCGGCGAAGCCGGTGGTGTACGCGTAGCCGACGACCGTCAGCGCCGCGAGGACGCCGCCCGGCACGAACGGGACGAACGAGCTGGCCGTCCAGACGACGAGGAGGGCGATCGCCAGGCCGGCCGCGAGAGAGACCATGCGGACTCGACGCTACGGGCGCTGAAAACACTTCACCTCGATCGACCCGGCGGGGGCGGGTCCGGCGACGCCGTCAGTCCTCCTCTTCGACGACTTCCGGGTCCTCGATGGCCGACTGGAGGGAGTCGAGCCCGTTGACCCACTCGGAGACGAGGCCGTACTCCAGGTCCTCGACGAGTTCGATGTCGAGCGCCTCGCCGTCGATGACGCGCGTGCCGGCCTGGACCACGTAGCCGAGCGCGGCGTCGAGGTCGTCGCCCTCCTCGGCCTCGGCGGCCGCGCGCACGAACTCGCTCACGTCGCCGTCGACGACGCCGCCGACGACGTACTCCTCGGCCGCGTAGAAGACGGGGACGAGCGAGGTCTGGACGCCGTCGATCAGCATCACCTTGTCCTCGTCGTCGAACTCCACGTCGGCGAGGACGATCTCGCGGATGTCGCGGACCTCCTCGACGGCGCGCTCCTCGCCGATGCGGTCGTCGTCGAACGCCGCGAGCACCTTCACCACGGCGATCGCCGCGTCGTCCTGGAGGTTGAGGAGGAGGCGCGCCGAGTCCTCGTTCTCGGGGTCGAGCTCCTCTTCGGCCAGCCTGTCGAGCCAGTTCTGCCAGCGTTCGTCGGTATAGAACGTTTCGACGGCGTCGTCGTCGGTCATGTGCCGTACGTCGCCCGGCCAACTCAAATGCCTTTCCTATCGATCGCCGCGCGAGACCGCGTCTCACCCGCGTGAATCCCGGATTCCCGGCGGCGCCACCGTCCCGCGGTCGGACGCCTTTGCCCCGGGGTCGGATGTCTCCGTCCGGGGTCGGTCGCCTCCGTCCCGCGGTCGGGCGCCTCCGTCGCCCCTCCCGGACTCACGTCATCGGGTCGTCGCCGAGGTCGGGGTGGTCCCGCGCGAACGCGACGATCCGGTCGACGTACGACCCGAACCGCGGGACGGAGACGTCGGTGTCCGCCAGCGCGTCGCTCGCGTTCGGGCAGCGGTAGCGGGTCGGGTGGTCGAAGTAGTCGATCGTCGCCGGCTCCACGTCGACGCCGCGCGCCGAGAGCAGCCTCGCGGCCGCCTTCGCGACGGGCTTCGGCGTCGGGACCGTGACCGTCCGGCGCCCCGCGGCGTCGCTCATCGCGGCGACGAACGCCGGGACGGTGAGCGGGTCGGGGTCGCAGAGCTGGTACGTCTCCCCGACGGTCTCGGCGCGACCGCTCAGTTCGGCGATCGCGTCGACCACGTAGTCCCGGGGCACGACGTTCAGCTCCGTGTCCGCCGCGCCGGGGATCGAGAACGCGACCGCCAGCCGCCGCGGCTGCGCGAGGAGCAGCCGCAGGAGGTTGTAGGGGCCGTCGAGTTTGTCGGTCTCGCCCGTCTCGCTGTCGCCGACGGCGATCGCCGGGCGGTAGACGGTCGCCGGGAGCCCCTCGGCCATCCGCTCCCGCACCGCGACCTCGGCACGGTATTTCGTCGCCTCGTAGTGGTTGTTGAACGACTGGCCCTCGCGGAGGTCCTCGGCGGTGAAAACCCCGTCGTACCGGCCGCTGACGTAGCAGGTGCTGACGTAGTGGAGGCGGTCGACGCCGACGCGCTCGGCCGCGTCGAGGACGTGTTCCGTGCCGCGGACGTTCACCGCCTCGGCGAGGTCGGCGTCGACGCTCAAGTCGTACACCGCGGCGAGGTGGTACACCTCGTCGACGCCGCCGAGCAGGTCGGGGTCGTCGAGCGCCGCGCCCAGCCCGAGGTCCGGCTCCGTGATGTCGCCCTCGTAGAGGTGGACGGCCGCCCCGTCGCCGGCCTCGTCCCCGACGTCGGCGACGATGTCGCGGGCGCGCCGCGCCGCGAGGTCGCGGTACCGGGGCTGGACGAGGCAGGCGACCGGGCCGTCGCCGCGGGCGAGCACGCGCCGGAGCAGCGCCGAGCCGAGGAAGCCGGGGAACCCGGTGAACAGGACCGCCGGCGGCCGCGAGGCCGTCGCCCCGCTCACGGCTCCCCCCGCTCCAGCGTCGCCTCGGTGTCGATCCCGTACACGTCGCGCGGCGTCTCGACGTGCGCCCGGCGGACCGCCTCCTCGTGACCCTCCTCCAGCAGCCAGCGCACCCGCCGGGGGACGGTCTTCGGGCCGAGCACCATCCCCGGGCGGTCGGGGTCGTCCACGAAGTCCGTCTCCATCAGGAACGGCTCGCCCGCCTCGGCGGCGCGCTCCAGCCGCTCCTTGTCGCTCATCACGCTCGGCGTGACGCCCGCCAGCTCGCCCGCGGCGTAGTGTTTCACGACCTTCGAGGGGTCGAGTCCGACCTCGTCGGCGACCGCGGCGAGGTCGGTCAGGTCCTCGGTCGCCTCGGTGTGGAGCTGGACCGCGCAGTCGACTTCAGCGCCCAGCTCGAACGCCCGACGAGTGACCGCGTTCGACGCGTCCCACACCGCGTCGGTCACGTCGTAGTGGGGGCGGCCGGACTTCAGCGCGAGCGCGTCGCCGTCCGCGACGTACTCGCTCGCGACCGACAGGCCGCCGCGCATGAGGTCGCGGGCCGCCTCGGGCGAGAAGCCGCGTTCGTCGACGAGCCGGCTGATCAGTCCCGGATGGACGCCGAGGACGGGCCACGCGCGCCCCGGGAGCGTCTCGCTGGCGGCCGCGACGGTCTCTAACGTCTCCTCGAAGACGGCGCGGAAGTCGTCGGGCTCGTCGGGCTCGACGCCGAGCAGCCACGAGGGCTTGTTCACGACGAGCAGGTGCGTGCCGCCGAGCCGCGCGAACTCCTCGACGGCCTCGATCCCGCGGCCGTGTCGCGGGTCGAGGTGGAGGTGGTCGTCTAGCACGGGCGTGCCGAGGTCCTCGGTCATGGGCGTGGATTCGGCGGCGACGGATTAGAAGGATCGGTCCGCGGCGTCGTCCGCGCTGTCCGTCTCGTCCGACCTCCGTGCCGACCGCGCTCAGTCGGCGCGGTTCGCCGCGAACTCGCCGTCGGCCCGCGGCACGGTCACGTCGGCGAGGCCGGACTCGATCTCGTCGCGGCGCTCTTTGAACCGCCCGGGCAGCACCAGGCGCTCGCCGAGCGCGTCCAGCGGCTCGTCGCTCGCGTAGCCGGGGTCCGCGGTGGCGAGTTCGAAGAGGACGCCGGCGAACTCCCGGAAGTACACGGAGCGGAACCAGTGCCGGTCGATCTGTTGGGTGGGGCGGAGGCCCATCGACGCGACCGCGTCGCGCATCCCGGACTGGTCGTCGTCGGTCGGGGTCTGGAACGCGACGTGGTGGACGGTGCCGCGCCCGGAGCGCCCGCGGCGGTCGACCTCGACCACGTCGACGTACTTCCCGACGGGGCCGCCGGCCGCGAACCGGGTGCGGTCGCCGTCCGTGCTCGCGTCGGCCTCGGACTCGACCTCAGTCAGCCCCATCGTCCGGAGGAGGCGCTCGGTGCGCTCGGGCTCGTCGATCCACAGCGTCACCGAGTGGAAGCCGCGGATCGCGGCCGACTCGGGGACGTGCGCGGTCCACGCGGTCGTCGGGTCGTCGTCCGGAATCTCGACGGCGACGAGCTCCACGGGGAGCCCGTCGGGGTCGCGGAAGGGGACCACCGTCTCGCCGAACCGCTCCTCGCGGGCGTCGTAGTCGACGCCGCGCTCGTCGAACCGCTCCTCCCAGTAGTCGAGGCTCCCCTCGGGGACCCGGAACGCGGTGCGGGAGACCTGCCCGGAGCCGACCTCGCCCTCGGGGAGGTCCGTCCACGGGAAGAAGGTCATGCTCGTGCCGGGCGTCCCCTCGGCGTCGCCGTAGAAGAAGTGGTACGTGCCGGGGTCGTCCTGGTTGATCGACCGCTTCACGAGGCGGAGCCCAAGCGTCTCGACCCAGAAGTCGAGGTTGCGCTGCGGGTCGCCCGCCACGCAGGTCACGTGGTGGATCCCCGGCGTGGGGGTCGGGCCGTCGCTCGCGGGTCGGTCGGCGCCGTCGTCGGTGGCGTCTGTCATGCCCCGCACTACGTCGCGGAGGGACTTGAATCGGCGCGGACACGGGTGTTACCGGGTCCCGGCCGCGGCCGACGGGCGGCTCACCGCGTCCGCGCCATCGCCCGCTCGATCCGGTCGCGCAGCCGCTCCAGCCGGTCGCCGACCGCCCCGACCGCGGCGAGGACCGGATACGAGGCGTCGAGGCCCTGATAGCAGTACGCCGCGAAGTCGATATCGTCCCCGATCGCCAGCCGGCGCTCGTGGTCGGCGAGGACGCGCTGGCGCCGCGCAGCGATCCGGTCGCAGTCCGCGACGAGCGCCTCGGTCCGGGTCCGGCAGGCGTCGAGCGCGCCGAACCCGGCGGCCGCCGCCGCGGCGTCGCCGTCGCCGAGCTCGTCGTCGATTGCCGCGACCTCCGAGCGGACGGTGTCGAGCCGGGACCCGCCGCGCTCGACCGACTCGACCTCGGACTCCAAGGCGTCGAGGAACGCCTCGCGCTCCTGGACCGCGGTCTCGACGGCGCTCAGGAGCGAGCGCTTGTACGCCTCGTGGAAGCTGTCCGTCCGGGTGAGCGCGTACGCGATCTCGGGGCCGAACTCGGCCGCGACGCTCCGCTCGTAGGTGTCGTCGTACTCCGCCTCGTAGTGCGGCACGGACATCACCGTCGCCCGGTACGCGTCTCGGACCGCGACGAGGCTCGACCCGGGCGACGCCGCCCCGCTGGCGCCGCCGTCGGGACCGCCCGCCGCCCCGCCGATCGCGCCGCCCGCGCCGCGGGTCGGATCCATCGCGGCGGGACCCGCCGCGGTCGCGTTCCCGTCCTCGGTCGGGACCGACGACACGCGGCCGCGGAACGCACGGAGGGCCTCCCGCTCGTCGACGGTCCGGCGGCGCTCGACGCGGAGCGCGGCCCGCGCCGCCCGGATCGGATCGCTCGCTTCGTCCGCGTGGGTCGCTGCCATACCTCGCGGCACGCAGAGTCCCCTCCTAAGCGCTTATATGAGGGGTCCGGCGCGCGCCCGAGCGGTCCGCACCGCTCCGGAGCGCTATATACCACGCACACGATCCGGACCGTCGCGGGCGCGCGGCGCCCGGGGTGAACAGCGACTTTACCGCTCCGCCCCCGACAGCCGGTATGGAGACGGTGTCCCTCGCCGAGGCGTTCGGCTCGTTCGACGAGACGTGGTCGCCGCGGCTCGCGGCCGAGCTCAACGGACAGGCGGTCAAGCTCGCGAAGGCGGACGGGGAGTTCGTCTGGCACAGCCACGCGGACGCCGACGAGCTCTTTCTCGTCCACGACGGCCGGCTCCGGATCGAGTTCCGCGAGGCGGACGACGCGGTGCTGGAGGCCGGCGACTTCACCGTCGTCCCGCGCGGGACCGAACACCGGCCCGTCGCCGAGCCCGAGGCAGAGATCCTGCTGTTCGAGCCGAGCGAGACGCGCAACACGGGCGACGTCGAGACCGACGAGACCGTCACCGACGTAGAGCGGCTGGACTGAGCGCCGGGCGTCGGACCGCGTCAGGTCGCGACGGCCCGCGCGAGCGACCCGAACAGCGGGAGCGCCAGCCCCGCGCCGACCGCGACGTAGGTGATCGGCCGCATCCCCGGCACCGCGGCGGCCGCCGGGCCGAGCGAGACCGCGAACGCGGCGAGGGCGACGACGCCCGCGCCGAGCGCGTACGCGACGCCGCGGCGGACCGTCGGCGCGACGAGCGACGCGAGCGCGCCGGCCGCGATCAGCCCGAGCCAGTGGACCGACGCGAACGCGACGCCGACCGCCGCGGCGGCGACGACCGCGACCGCGTGCGCCCGCGGCTCCGTCCTGACGCGCTCTACCGGCGACGGCGCGTCGCTCATCGCGACCCCTCCGTCGGCTCGAACCGCACTGCCGGGTCGCCGCCCCCGCCGAGCGGCATCGGGCGCTGGTCGTTTTCGAGCCAGTGCCGGAGCTGGTCGTCGTAGTGCTCGGAGAAGTAGTCGCCGGAGTTCCCGCCCGGCAGCACGGCGGTCGCGTCGGTCCCCGGCCGCACCACCATCCGCCAGCTTGACCCGACCGACGACTCGACGCGGTAGTTCTTCACGGTGGCGGGCGAGCCGTCCGCCGGGCGCTCCGCGTAGTTCAGGAACGGCGCCTCGCCGCCGAGCGGGTGGGTCATCGCCCGCGTGGTGTTGTAGTCGCCGTAGGCCTCCCAGCCGGCCTCGTCGGCCTCGTCGAGCGCGTCGCGGAGGGCGGCGACCGCGAGGTCGGCCCGCGAGCGGCCGTTGAACAGCGGGTCGTCGTCCGGGAGCCGCGCGAGCGTCCAGTCGCTCGGGTAGTAGGAGTCGCCGAGGTCCGCCTCGTCGAACGCGGGCCCGAAGACGCGCTCGCGGAACGCCGGCAGGTAGCGGGCAAAGAGCAGCGCGCCGCGCGAGTCGCGCGCCATCCGGTAGTCCCAGTCGTCGAGGGCGTCGGCCGCGTCGACGAGCGCCGGGTCGGGGTCGGACCGGTCGCGTACGGCGGCGACCACCTCGGGGACGAGTTCCGGCGCGCGCCCGTCGCGCACGTCGCTCTGGAGCCCGCGGTGGAACTCGGGGTCGGTCGTCCCCCCGTCGGCAGTCCGCTCGGCCAACCGGTCGGCGATCCGCGCGCCGCGGTACGGGGTCGCGTAGTCGACGCCGACGTAGTGGGTCGGGTCGTCGATCGGGCGCTGGTTCGCCGTCGAGAGCGCGTCGGGGTCGATCGCGTGCGGCTTCTCCTCGAAGGGGACGAACCCCTCCCACGAGGACTCGCCGAACGGCTCGAACCCCTCCCACTCCCCCTCGCCCGCGGAGCCGTCGAAGACCCGGTCGCCGTCGACGACCTCGCCGTCGGTCCGGCGGATCGGCAGCCGGCCGGTCGCGAAGTAGAGCGTCCGGCCGTCGGCGTCCGCGTACACGAGGTTCTGCGTCGGCAGGTCGAAGTCGCGGGTGGCTTCGAGCAGGTCGTCTATCCCCTCGCTGCGCCCGTACGCCTCGATGGCGGTCGTGGTGCGCGTCGCCGTGTGGCCGGTCCACGCGACGCCGACCGTCCGCCCCTCGCGCTCGATCAGCGGGCCGTGGACGGTGCGGCGCACGCGGAGCTCGCGGTCCTCGCCGCCCGCGACCGGGATCGTCTCGCGCTCGTCGACCTCGAAGTTGCGCCACTCGCCGTCGTACCGGTAGCGGTCGCCCGCCTCGTCGATCTCGTACCGGTAGCAGTCGAGCACGTCGGCCCCGAGGTTGGTGAACGACCACGCGCCGCGGTCGTTCGCGCCCGCGATGACGAAGGGCACGCCCGAGAACGTCGCGCCCCGCACCGAGCGCTCGGGGGTGTCGACCGACTGCTCGTACCACAGCGGCGGCGCCTGAAGCGAGAGGTGCGGGTCGTACGCGACGGTCGGCGTCCCGCTCGCGGTGTGCTCGCCCGAGACGACCCAGCTGTTCGAGCCGACGCCGGTCGGCGACTCGAAGCCCGAGAGCCAGTCGGTCAGCGCGGGGTCGACGGGGTCGACGGAGCCGCGCTCCCGACCGTTCGAAGCCCGCCTTCGACCCTTCGACCCGCGCTCGCCCGCGTCGGCCAGCGCGGACTCCCGCGCCCCGTCGAGCCGCGTCTCGGTCCCGTCGAGGATCGGGTCGTCGTGGTCGTACCGCGTCGGGAACAGGGTCTCCGCGCGCTCCGCGCCGAGGCGGTCGGCGACGAGCGCGCGACGCAGCTCCGAGAAGCTCCCCGTGAGCGTCCACGATATCTGCTTCTCCATCAGCATCGAGTCGACCGGCGTCCACGGCTCGGGCTCGTAGCCGATCAGCTCGAACTCCAGCGGGAGCGGGAGGTCGTCCATCGCGGCGTTGACGCCGTCGGCGAACGCCTCGACGAGCGGGCCGGCGCGGGTGTCGGCGACCGCGTCCCAGGTGACCGCGGCGGCGTCGGCGAAGCCCATGGCGACGTTGAACTCGTCGCTGTCGAGCGTCGCCTCGCCGATCACCTCTGAGAGCCGGCCGCGCATCACCCGCCGCTGGAGGTCCATCGCGAACAGGCGGTCGAACGCCTGGCAGTACCCCACCGCGAAGTACGCCGCGGGCTCCGCGTCGGCCTCGACCTGCGGGACCCCGAACTCGTCGCGCGAGACGCTCGCCGCCCCGTGCGGGCTCTCGACCGTCTCCGGGAGCGACCGGTCGGCCGCGTCCCACGCCTCGCCCGACAGCGGAGCAAACGAGTCGAGGAGGTCGGCCACGTCGCTCGCCGCCAGTCCGGCGCTGCCGGCCGCGAGGACGCTCGCGAGGACCGCGCGGCGCGTGGTGTCGCGTGTCACTCCCCGACCGAGGCCGCGGTCCCTCATTATTATTCGGGTCCGTCCGCGGCGGGAAACGTACATCCGTCGGCCGGTCGTACGACGGTCCGATGGAGGTCGCGCTGATCACGGTCGGAGACGAGCTGCTCTCGGGCGACACGGTGAACACCAACGCGAACTGGCTCGCCCCGGAGCTGAGCGAGCGCGGCGTCGCCGTGTCGCGGATCCTCTCGATCCCCGACGACAGGGCCGAGATCGCGGACCGGGTCAGCGAGTACGCGGCCGACTTCGACGCCGTGATCGTCACCGGCGGGATCGGCAGCACCCCGGACGACGTGACCATGGAGGCGGTCGCGGACGCGTTCGACCGCGAGATGGCCCCGACCGACCTCACGCGCGAGTCGGTCGAGCGCCGGCTGGCCGCGATCCGCGAGCGCGTCCCCGACCGCGAGTTCGACGTCGACGTCGAGGCCGAGGCGTCGGTCCCCGAGGGGGGTCGCCCGCTGGTGACCGAGGCCGGGCTCGCGCCGGGCTGCGTCGTCGAGAACGTCTACGTCATGCCCGGGATCCCGGACGAGCTGAAGGCGACGTTCGAGACCGTCGCAGACGAGTTCGCGGGCGACCGGCGCTCGCGGTTCCTCTACACCGTCGAGCCGGAGTCGAACATCATCGACGCCTTGGAGGAGTCGATGGAGCGGTTCGACGTCGCCGTCGGCTGCTACCCCGACCGCGAGGCCGACCACAACCGGCTCAAGGTGACCGGGACCGACGACGACGCGCTCGACGCGGCCGCGGCGTGGCTGCTGGAGCACGCCGACGCGAGCGAGACGCCGGTGTCCCGGGACTGGTGAGGGAGGGTGCGCTCGCGGACCGGTTCGGGCCCTCTCGCCGGTCCGGTGATCCGAACACACAGCCGCGGGCGGGTTTTGTGTGCGTGCCATGTATCGGGAGCCACGATGGCGAAAGCAGCAATCGTGATCCTCGCCGGTAACGAGTCGCACGCCGACTACGGTCGCCTCGCGAACGCCCTGGAGGCGGCCAAGGAGTTCGCCGAGAACGACGACGACGAACTGAAGCTCATCTTCGACGGCGCCAGGACGCAGTGGGTCCCGGAGCTCGAAGACGAGGAGAGCGACTACCACGAACTCTACCGCGCGGTCCGCGACGACGCCGCGGTCTGTGACTACTGTTCGAGCGCGTTCGACGTCGCGGACGCCGTCTCCGAGTCCGGGCTCGCCACCCTCGCGGAGTACGACGGCCACCCGAGCATCCGCTCGCTCGTCGACGACGACTACGAGATCATCACGTTCTGAGCGGCTCGGTCCGCCGAACCGCACTCACGCCTTTATCGACGCTCTCACCTCGCCAGCGACTGCCGGTATCGCCGACCAGTCGTAGCCATGCCGGTCGGATCGGACTTATCCCGTCGTCGGGCCTTCCTCCGGTATGATCGAACTCACGCGGGCGGCGTACGACGACATCGTGTATCGCGCCTACGAGGGCGGCGAGGCGGAAGTCTGCGGCGTCCTCGCCGGCGACCGCGGGACGGACGGTGATCCCAGCGTCGTCACGGAGACGCACCCGGCCGAGAACGTCGCGGACACGCCCGAGATCCGCTACCGGATGGACCCCGAAACGCAGCTCGAACTGATCGAGACCGTCGAGGCGGCGGGCCGCGACGTGGTCGGCTTCTATCACTCCCATCCGACCGGCCCGACGCACCCGAGCGAGACGGACGCCGCGCGGGCGACGTGGCCGGACCGCTCGTACGTCATCTGCGCGCTCGACGGCTACCCGTTCGTCGGCTCGTGGCGCTGGCGCGACGACGCGGACGAGTTCGAACAGGAGACGGTGTCGGTCCGGAGCGAGCGGTAATGGCTCGCTCGGCGCCTGAGTGTGTGTCGACGACTGATCCGGCGGACTCACGGGGTTGCGACGCGGTTCCGGTCGGCTCGGACGGTGACCTTCTGCGTCGTCGCTATCGGGTGCGCGACGGAAGACGAGCGCGTGAGACTTTCGGCACCTCCTTCACGAACGGCAGGAAAACGTATGGGTTGGGGCGGATAATCAGCGGACTGCGCGGGGTTCCTTCCCTCCCGGTTTCGGCGTCGAGGCGTCTCCTAACGGGGGTCTGTGACAAGCATGAACACGGACGAAGACGATCTCGAACCGATCGAGCCGGGGACCGCGCAGGAGCTGTTCCTGGATCACAAGGCGACCGACTGTACCGATTCGACCGTTCAGAACCACCGATACCGGTTGAACCCGTTCGTTCGGTGGTGCGGCGAGGAGGAGATCGACAATCTCAACGAACTCACGGGCCGGGACCTACAGCGGTACCGGCTCTGGCGGAAGGAGGACGGCGACCTGAACAAGCTCTCGCTCCGGATGCAGATGTCCACGCTCCGCGTGTTCCTGAAGTGGGCCGGGTCGATCGAAGCGGTGCCGCAGAACCTGTACGACAAGGTGATGGTGCCGCGGGTCCGCCCGGAAGAGCGGCAGCGCGACGAGACGCTCGACGCCGACGACGCGCGGGAGATCCTGGAGTACCTGTCGAAGTACGAGTACGCGTCGAAGGAGCACGCGGTGATGGCGCTGCTCTGGCAGACGGGGATCCGCGTCGGGTCCGCGCACTCGCTGGACGTGGACGACGTCTTCCTCGACGAGAACTACGTTCGGCTGATCCATCGACCCGACGAGGGGACGACGCTGAAGAACGGGAAGAGCGGTCAGCGCCCCGTCGCGCTCACGCCCGACGTCGCCGAAGTGCTCGCGGAGTACATCCGAACCCACCGGAGGGACGTGACCGACGAGCACGGACGCGAGCCGCTGTTCACCACGGCGCACGGCAGGATGCACGGCAACACGATCCGGCGGCTCACGTACCGCGTGACCGCGCCGTGCTACCGGGGCGTCGACTGTCCGGGCTGCGAGAGCGACGAGTCGAAGTGTCCCGAGGCGGTCAGCCCGCACGCGATCCGCCGAGGGAGCATCACGCACTTCCTCACCAGCGACGTGCCCGTCGACGTCGTCAGCGACCGGATGAACGTGAGTCGGAAGGTCCTCGACGAGCACTACGACAAGCGGTCCGAGGAGGTGAAAATGGAGCAGCGCCGCGGGTACCTAGACGACATCTGACGACCGGCCCGTCGTAACCACCGCCGCTCGCATTTTTCACCGAAGCCGCGGCGAGACCGCCGCGTGTTCGACCCGCAGCACGACTTCGTGGATCCGCTACTCGACTGGCACGAACGGAACGGTCGCCACGACCTGCCGTGGCGAGAGCCCGACCGGACACCGTTCGAGGTACTGCTCGCGGAGATCCTGCTACAGCGGACGACCGCCGAAGCGGTCGCGGGCGCGTACCGACCGTTCGCGGCCCGGTACCCGACGCCGGAAACGGTCGCGGCCGCCCCGACCGAGGAGATCGAGGCGCTCGTCGCACCGCTCGGGCTCGTGAAACGCGCCGCGTACCTTCGACGGTGCGCACAGCAGATCCTCGCGCGGCCCTCGGGCGACGTGCCGCGAGAGTACCCGGAGCTGGTGGGTCTTCACGGGGTCGGCGAGTACACGGCCCGGTCGGTCCTGATACACGTCACAGGGCTCGGAATCGCGGCCGTCGACACGAACGTCCGACGGCTGCTGTCCCGGTTCTTCGACGTGACGCCGGACCGGGACCGGATCGCCGTCCTCGCCGACGCGCTGGCTCCTCCGACCCGGAGCGCTGACTTCCAACACGCGATGCTTGACTTCGCGGCCGAAGTCTGTACCGCCGGCTCCCCCGCGTGTTCTTCCTGTCCGCTCCGCGGACCGTGTGCGAGCGCCGAAGAATAACTCACGCCGAAGCGACGATCAAACCCTCCCATCACCCGGGTTCTATCCACTAGAGGAAGACTCACGGATCTGTTGAATTCCGTACTGTAATCTTGGCATCCGCAACTACAGTCGGGGCCTGTTTTAGACCGGGTTACTCCTCAAGGAAGGCGTCGAAGTCACGGGCAGGTGAACGAAACCCGACTTCCTCGATCCAGCGTTTGAGGTACTCATCTGCTGTCGCTGCCGTAATGTAGTCGTCTTCGACGAATCGCACCAAGAGCCCGATCGATCCGGTCAACTCGACCCCACGCTGGTTGGCGGTTACGTGCGCATCGCCGTCATCCGTGACAACCGTTCCGTCAGCGGCCTCTGCGACCGCCAACGCCTGTGCTTCCCCTGGGTCGAGTTTTCCCAGTAGTTCCTCTTCTAATTGCTCTGCTGACGAAGACGGGGAGATTACCGGAATCCCGTCGTCAAGCACGGCTAGTGCGCGTTCGATGTACAGGTGGGTTTCAGCTCCGTCTTCGAGTTCGCGCTGGACAGCAGTGACCGTCACGAGTCGGGGAAGGTCCAGTAGCAGTTCGACGTGATCGACCTGCGCGAAGTTCGAAAGGACAGTGGTGTTGAGTACCGTTGCGTTGCCGGGTAGGCCTGTCATTCAAGATTTCGAGCGGCGTCGATCTCGTCTCTCGCGGCCGCCATGTCTTCAGGACCGAACCGCAGCTCAACACCCTCTTCCCGCAGTATATCTCGCATCTCGAACCGGTTGACGCCAGCGAGGCGGGCAGCAGTTCCAAGGGTGATGTTTCCCTCTTCGTACAGTGATACTGCGGCGGCGAACCGGGCGTTCTGATTCTCGTCGAAGTATTCTCGGAGGACGTGGCGGATGGCGTCGCTCTTGTTTTCGAAGATGCCCGTTTTAACCGCCCCCTCCATGAGGTCGGTGAGATCGTCTGGGATGGTGGCAGTGGTTCGGGACATGCCCTCACCCAACACGTAGTCTTATACATTATATGAATTCTGCCGGGACCTCCAAGCCGGTCAGGCGGGAACGATCCCGAGCAACGCGAAGTTCACCGCGATCATCGCCACGAACAGCGCGTACCCGGCGACTCCCTTGGCGGCGCGTTCCGGCCCCGGCGGCGTGACGCCGGTCTCGCCGGGCGTCAGCGCTTCGAGCTCTGAGTGAAGCCGATCGATGGTCTTCGACCCGAGCGCTGCGGTGCCCGCGACCGCCGCCGTTCCCGGGCCGAAGACCGCTTTCGGACTCCGTCCGAAGTCGTCTATACTCAGTTGTTCCCCGTCCGTCTCTTCTGGTTCCTCGTTCGGTTCCTCTCCGGCGTTCGTAGTTCCGACGCTTCCGCTGTCCGTCGTGCTATCAGACATCGAGTCGGTCTCCGAGTCCGTCCCGTCCGACTGGAGCTGTAACAGCACCTGCGGGTCGATCATCTCGTTCTCGTTGACTAGGTCGTCCGGCACGTGGTCCAAGTCCAGCGTTTCGTCCGGATCCCCGTAACCGTCGAACAGTTTCTCGAATATTTTGAGGCGGTGCTTCCGCTTTCGCTCCTTGCTACGGGTGTCATAGTGCTTGTTCAACACGGGCATCGAGACATCCACGCGGCCGGTCAGCCTGTCCTTCGGGACTCCGCCATCAATCTTCGACTCGATCGCGTATCGGCGGAGCGGATGCGGACTGTGACTGGACGGACACTCGCTCGCGTACTCGTTTTTGAACGCGTCGCACGCGTCCGTGTCCCGGTCATGCGGGCAGTTGTCCGCGTAGACGCACGGCCGAGTCACCTTGTACAGGTCTCGACGAATCGTATCCGTCGACGGCCGACCCTGCGCCGTCGTGAACAGCGGTTTCCGACCGTACCGGTCGGTGATGTCGTGGCGGTCCGGGTTGTCCATGTAGTCGGCGATCAGGCCCGCCAAATCGATCGGAATGTTGACGTGCCGTTCCCCGTCCGGCCCGTTTTTCAACGGAGTACCCTTCTCCTCCGGGTGGTCGTTCTCAGGTCGATGGCGGAGATGGATCGCCTGTCGTTCGAGATCGATATCCTCGATGTCGATCGCTCGGACTGCCCCTACACGACACCCGACTTCCTCCATGAGTTTGTATTCGACGTGGCGACGCGACGCCCGCTCGTACGTTTCCAAGTATTCCAGCGTCGCTTCAACCTCTTCTTCCGTCGGTTTCTCGTAACTTACGTCCTCGTCGTCCGGCACGTTAGGGGTCGGCGTCTTGTCCGGCGTTCCGACCGCGACGGCCTCGACCCGTACACAGTAGACGAGGAACCGCCGGAGGATCCCGAGGAGACCGTTGAGACTCACGGTGTTGTTGTCGCTCGTGTCCTTACACCAGTTCTTGTACTTGTTGAGCTGCCTGCCGCTGATCTCGTTCATGTTCCGGATGCCCTTCTCCTCGCACCACTCCACGAAGAGATTGAGTCCCTTCCGAATCGTTCGAAGCGTCTCGAAGCTCGCGTCTTCCTGCCGTTCCTGTAAGTAGTCATCTCTCGCTTCCCGCGGCCCCATCGGCTCTAACTCCTGGTTCATCATTTCGGATCGGACGCCATATTAACCAGATGAATTTAAATCTCAGCCGAGAACCCGTCAGGAGCCGCCACCAGTCAGTCAGACAGAGCGAACCCCGCACCTGATCCCGGTTGACTGGTAGCCCGATCCGGTTCGACGAGTGAGTACCGCCCGGGATTCTAGGCTGTAGACCACGTTTTCTCGATCATGAAACCTATCGAATCAGGGTTTGAGTGGCTTCTCACCGCGCTTTTCCCGGAGTACGTGTCACCACACATGAAAAGTACAGAACTCGGTGCCGGGAGTCTGATGCGTGGTGTGTGCCGGTGGCGCTAACTGCTGGAACACGATCTCTACAGAATCCGGTGCCGGGCGTCCGGTGGGTAGTGCGTACCGGTGGCACTGAGCGTTAGAACATGATCTCTACAGAATCCGGTGCCGGGTCGTCGAGACCCCTTACAAGATGTGCGAGGAACCACGGGGCCTAGCGGGAGCGGTACCGGGAAGACGATTTGTTCCGAGCGGATTCCAGTTTGGCCGGGCCGGTTAGCGCTCCCATCGTTCGCGCGTCTTCGCGGTCGATCCGCCGCCGTACCGGGATTCGACCGAGATCTCGGCGCGAGGTTTAGGGCTAACGTTCAAACGTCGGAGGTTCAAGTTAAGTAATTAGGCAAATGCGAGACAACAGTTCCACGGTAGCGTTCACGAGAACGGACTCATCGACGCGTTACGCGTCTCCAGCACCCGCTCAGCTCGATTCGACGGTTAGAGATGCCAGCCCGCGCGTGCCGATCAGCACGACTCCGCCGGACGCCGACGGGGACAATCCGGACGACCCGATACCGCCGCTTGAGGTACATGCCGACGTTGATGCGCTCGAAGAGACGCTTACGGACGCGGCGAAAGCGATCGCGGACGCGTTCACCCCCGATGCGTCCGCCGACTTACGCGACCGGGCCCGCGAGTGGGTCGATGCGCACGGCGTCAGTGAAGTTGACGGCGATCCCGTAGAGACCGTGATCGCGCCGCAAGCCGCGCTTACGGTCCTGCTTCGAGCAGCGATATTCGACGCTCGTCACGACGCTGAATTGACGCCTGAAAAAGCAGAGCGATCGTTTCGGGCGGACGCGTCGTCGGAGGCGAGTCCGGCGGTGGAGTGGTGCGTGCTCGACGACGTTGCGTGGCTCGCGGGCGCGGCAGATCTCGCTCCCGTGATCGCCGCGCGGCACGAGCTTCAACAGTCAACGGTTCCGTCGGCGGATCTCGGCGCGTTGTACGCCGCGGTCATCGACAGCGACGCGCGGCAGACCCTCAGTCAGTTCCGCTCGCCGCGGTGGGCCGGACGCGCCATGCGTGCGTGGGCGGCGAACGGCGAGGAGACGATGCTCGATATCGGCGTCGGAGCCGGAGCGCTGTCCGCGTCGCTCCACCCGTCCTGGAGTCTACACGGGGAACCGCGTCACGTCGTCGGGATCGACCGGAGTCGCCTCTCGGTTCTCCTCGCGGAAACCGCGTTCACGCTCGGTAACCAGTCGCACGAAACGCTCGAATCGGATTTTCTGGGGACCACGCGAGTGGACCTTCCGGCGAGCCCTGACGCCATCGTGAGTAACCCGCCGTACACGAGCCACGACCGGCTCGACGGTGACGACAAGCGACGGTGGTGCGAGCAGGTCAGACGGGAGGCAGGTGCCGACGTGAGCAAGCTCTCGCCGTTGTACGTGTACTTCATGATTCACGCGGAGACGCTGGCTGACGACGGGACCCGAGTCGCGTTCCTCACCCCGCAATCCTGGTTACAGAAACAGTACGGGCGCGAACTCAAAGAGTTCCTGTTGGACCGGTTCGACGTCAAGGCGCTGATCAGGGTGGATCCAGAGGAAGGGTCGCTGTTCCCCGATGCGGACACGACGGCCGTGTTCACGCTCCTCGAAGCTCGTAACGACCCGGATCCTGGGAGTGAAACGCGTTTCATCACCGTCGATGACAAAGGGTTCTCGACGCTTCACAGGGCGATGGACAGCACGGCCACGGATGATACTGATTGGGGCATGATCAACACCGTCGAGCAGTCGGCGCTCACAGTTGCGGAGAACTGGCAGGCGCGGTTCGATCCGATCGAGCGAGACGTGAGTCACCTCCCGGAGCTGTCGAGCCTCGCCTCCGTTCGCTCAGTCCCTCCGACCGGTAAAGTCGAGGTGTTCTGCCTGTCGGACGACACCGTCGAAACGTACGGGATCAGCACACGCCACCTGTCACGACTCGCCCGCCACCCGGCGGACGTGACGGGATACGACCTCGAAGAGAGTGACTGGATCGCCGCACGCGATGCCGGTAAGGAAGTGTGGTTGCTCGATCCGAACGACATTGATGCGATCCCGGACACGATGGACGAGTTCGTTCGACAGTACGAAGCTGGAGCCCTCACCGGCGACGGGACGAGCGAACAAGGCACCCTCGAACAGTACGACGCGGGGGAATCCACCACCGCCGATCCCGCGAGCGATCTTGAGAACCTCTTCGAGTACCTGCGCGACAGCATCCGCGAACACGACTTGCGAGGCAATTACACGTGTCGAACCCGGGAGTACTGGTGGCGGCCGGAGCGATGCGACCCGGCACCCGTCGTGTTCAACAACGCGGGACAAGAGCAGTCACGGTTCGTCGTGAACGAAGCCGGACTCCGGACAACGAACAGTTTCTTCGGAGTCGAAATCGACCGGGTCGGAACCGAACGGAAAGCGCTACTCGCGTACTTGAACAGCGGCATCCTCGGAGAGGTCGCCCAGCAATACAGCGAGACTCGAAGCGGCGGGGCGGAGTCACACAGCGTGACGACCGTTCGACAATTCCCGGTCATCGACCCGTCGAACGTGTCCGAAGACATCGTCCAGGGCCTTGCCGACGCATTCGACGCCCTCCGTGAAACTTCTCGGCACAGCGATTCACACGACCAGATCATCGACACCATCGACGCGCTCGTTCAGCGGGCCATCGAGCAGATGCGGCCGGAGTGACAGGGCGTCCAGAAGCGATCCAGAGGGACTCTCGATGAGGTGAGGCAGACAGCGGGGACGGCGCTCATCGACACTTACTGGGGACGCAGGCGGGACCGACTGCCCGTGAATCGGGAGCGGGGACTGCCAGCACGACCATATCGCGTGTCGTTGAAACCGCGTGCCCGATCACCGAGCGATTACCGAACGCCCGGATCAGTAACTCAGGTCGTCAATGACGCCGAGCGTGGTCACTCGGTGCTTGAGAGAGTGACCGAAGATGCGGGTCGTGTTGCGCTCTCGCCCCGTGGATTCCAGTTACAGTCTCGCACCGGCAATTCCGGAAACACCCCGTTCCGTGTCTGAGCGCGGAACCGCACATCGGAAGCGTTTGATACGAACCGATCGTCGAAGCAGAAAACCGAACACCGGTGGAGCGCAGCCTCAACTCGGTCGCACCGTCGACTACGTCCAAGATTAGCGTTCTTCTTCGTCTACTAGCGACTCGATGTAGTCTTCGAGCGTGTCATAGGCTGAATCGAACTTAGGAAGACCCGTAACCAAATCGGGAAGTGTGTTCTGCCAGCCGTCACGGATCTCACCGCGTTTTTCATCGGGGAGCCCGTTACGAAGGTCGATATCCAGCCCGTCGTGTTCACACTTCCGCGTGAATGCCGGGAGAATAACCGAGTCATCAACGTCAGCCTCCGTAAGCATCCGATACAGGTCGTAGTAATCACGCGCCTGTGACCGCTGATACAGCGCTCGCAACTTCTCCGCGAAGATTTCTTCCAGACTGTACGCAGTCACCTCGAATTCAGGGACATCCTCGTAGCTGTGACGATGGTTCACCGAAGCGAACGCGACGTATTCATCGATCATCACGTCCAGACTCGTCGTGTTCTTGTGACCGAGCACAGCGTCGTACTGGATATCGATATCAACGTAGTGCGTCGGATACGCTTCTGTCTGTAGTTCGCGGTGTTTGGTCACCTCGAAGCCGATCCCGGAGGCTCTCGTTGCGTCTTCCAATGCGTCTTGTAAGTCCGATTCGGTCCCGTGGTACGCTCCCTCGACACCGAAATCAAGGTCTTCCGAGTAGCGCCACGTCTCCGGGAAATACAGTTTGCTGAGTGCCGTGCCGCCCTTGAACAGCAGGTTGTCACCGTAGGGACTCGTGTAGATCGCCCACAGTATCCATGAATTGACGTAATTCTTCTCCGCGTAGCCGAGTCGGACATCCAGCTCTCTGGCCAGTCGTCTGAGTTGCGCTTCGGAAATCATGAGAAGTCACCGGGGAGGAACGATTCGGGGTCAACATTTAGGCGGAGTTGGTACGTGCTGTCCCGGGTTCCCGTCGCTTCTCTCGTCGGGTCGAGCAGCGGGTACCCGGTCGTGAAGTTCTCGACGAGGTCCCGGTACTCCGGAAGGTCGATGTTCAACTGATCGGCGAGATACACGAGTCGTTTCGTTGCGGCACCGTTCCCAATCTGCCGCAGGTACTCGACGACGCGGTCCCACGAACAGCGCGTATCGACAGCGTTCTGCATCGCCTTCGCAACCTCGCTGATACCCCCGCAGAACTCCGGGTGGTCGGCGCAATCGACCAGCGTCTTTTCGATACTCGACATGTTCACCTGGTTCGACCCGATCGCAGTCGGTTGATACCCGAAGAACTTCTGCTCCGTGATCGTCACCGGACGGTACGTGACCCCGTGGATTTCACGCTCCTGAGCGCGCTCTGTCGTCACGATGTACACCGTGCGGGACATCTGCTCTGTCAATCCGTGTTGATTCAGCGCGCTCCAGTACCCAATGTACATCGGCTCCACAAGTGCTGACGCAATCACGAACTCGTGTGCGGTATACACGGCGTTCTCACCCGCAGCGAGCGGCAGAATCAGGTATTTTCCCTGCGCGATCCGCTCAAGCCACCCTTTCTCCTTGAGCGCATACGCCATGTCCTTGGCCGACTTCCGTGGAATGTCGAGCGCGTCCGCGATGTCACTAATACTGATTACCTGCCGGTTCTCGCTTGCGAGCCGTGACAGTGCCCGCGACTCACGCGCCGACAGGCTCTTCCGTTGAATCTCTTCGTCGTTTGTTGACTTCATAGCCGCTCAGCGTACATAGAATCTAAATCGGCCCCGACATAAAGCTGGTCGTTACGAGTTATTTTAACAGAAGTTGTCTTCACAGCCGCTCAGAATACATAGACTCTAAATCTGTCTCCGACACCGATACAAAACGCGAGTGCCTCTTCCATCACCTGTCTGACACCGACGCAAGTCGCTCTGCCAGTGATTCGAGTTCGTCAGTCGCATCGAGAGCAGCAAGCCACCGGTCCGGAAGCCGTGACGCCCCGAACCGCGCACCAGCGACCGCACCCGCAATCGCTCCAATCGTATCGGTGTCTCCGCCGCGATTTACCGCCGCCACGATCGCCTCCTCGGCACTGTCCGCGAACAGTCCATCGTGGAGCGCCGTCTGTAGCGAATGTACCACGTATCCGGACGTTTCCAGCGTGTCGGGTGGGTCGCCACGAGCGAGCGGTCGAAGCGCCGTCACGAGCTCGTCAGGCGCGTCTGAACCAACGTAGTCAAGCGCATCCTGTAACGGCGCGTCCGCGTCTGTAAGCAGGCCGGCAAGTGTGAGATTCAGCACCGCGCAGCCGTACGTACACCGCGGGTCGGCGTGCGTGATCCGCGAGGACTCCCGACTCACCCCCACAAGCCAACCCCGGTCCGTGGCGTACGAGATGGCGAGCGGCGCACACCGCATCACGCTCCCGTTCCCCGCGTTCCGCCCTTCTCGGCTTTGCTCCCACACACGCTGGCCCGCCTCGTCCCACGCGTCACCGCGTTTGAGCCGGTCGAGCGATCGCCGCGTCATCCCGCCGATGTCGAACGGACCGGTATCATACCACGCGACGAACCGCTCAGCGACGTCCGCCGGGTCGAACTCCTCGTGTTCGACGAGACTCCGCGCGATACACAGCGCCTGCTCGGTGTCGTCCGTGATCGTCCCCGCCGGCTGGTTCCACGTCCCCTGCCCAATCATCTCGTCGAGCCGTCCGTGCTCACGCCGAATCTCTGACGCCGACTGGAATTCGACCGGCCGGCCGAGCGCATCCCCGCACGCCAACCCGAGCAGCACACCCCGCGCTCGATCCGAGTCCATACGTCACCAACGACTACCGCTGAGAAAAATGTGGGGCGGCAGCTACTCGCCGGGCTTCGTCCCTGTGCGGAGATTCTCTCGGTATTCCGCCCACGCCTGATACATCTCCACCCGTTCCTCCTCCGTCATCGTCTCGTGTTCGTCCGCATCGTAGAACGGGAGTTCCTCTTTTTCCGGCATCGCCATCATCTGTCCGAGCGGGTAGAGTTGTTCGTAGTAGTTCTCCAACACCCAGTCTTCGCCGTGTTCGTCGACGGCTTTCTGAATGTACGGAGCGGCTTCCGGGTACTCGTCAGCGAATGACTCGGTCATTGAATTACAGGTAGTGGAAGGGATGTGTTTGGTCCGTGCGTCAACGGGTACTGGTCAGGTGTCGGCGAATTCAGCGAGCGAGTGGTTCCGGCTGTCACTGTTCCATTTCCCGATCTGGATGAGTTCGAACGCATCGATCAGAGCATCGATCGCTGCGTCGATCTCCCTGCGGACTGCGCCGGGAAGGCTCTCGACGCGAATCGCGGTCAGCGCGTGCTGGGTGAGATGGTAACTCGTTGCGAGGCTCGTCGGCGCGACGACGATGACGCTCGCCCCGTCGGCACCGTCGAGCGCGAGTTGGGCATCTCGATACTGGAGTACCGTCGCATCCAGCTCATCGACAGGGAAGAGGCACTTCGCATCCCCGTATTCGACGCTCGCCCCCGCCGACAAGAAATGCCTTTTAAGCATAATCAAGCAATAATATATGCTTTTTGAACATCAAGCTTGCGGTGAGTGGGTGTCTCGATCAGTCACCCTCACGCGGCCGTTCCCGTAATTTCACAACCGCGGCTGGCACACTCACTCGCATGCCCCGTGACCTGTACGACTGTACCGCGGCCGAGCTCGCCACGCACTCCGTCGAACACCTCGATCACGACACGCCGCCGAGCACCGCCGCCGCGTGGCTCGCCGAACACGGGTACGACGCAGCCCCCGTGTACGCCGACGACGGTCCCGTCGGATTCATCCACAAAACCGACGTCACGACCGACGACGACGGCACCACGCTCGCCGACCACCTCACCCCACTCACCATCGACTACATGGTCAGCGGCGACACCCCGTTCACGGCCGTGCTGTCCGCACTCATCGACACCCCCGTCTACTTCCTCGGCGGCCCCGCCCACGTCACCGGAATCCTCACCCGCGCCGACCTGAACACCGCCCCCGCCCGCATGTACCTGTTCGACCGCATCACATACCTCGAAGAACACCTCCGCGAACTCGTCCTCGACACGAAGCCGGACTGGAAAACCACGCCGGTCACCCCGGACGAAATCGACGACATCGAAGCCCGGCACGAAGACGCGCAAGCCGCCAACGTCGCACTCGACGAACTCCACTACGCGCAGTTCTCCACGCTCGAAACCATCGTCACCAACGTCGAAGCCTGCCGGGAGGCCTGCGGATTCACCACGAAAGGCGGCGCAGACTCGCGCCTCCATGAAATCACCGACCTCCGCAACGACGTCGCGCACGCCAACCTCCTCGTCGAAAACACGGACAGCACCGACTTCCTCACCAGCGGCCGCACCACGGAAAACCTGTACACCACCCTCGAAACCATCAACGACGTCCTCTCAAACCTCCAAGACGCGGGGTACGACCCAGGCGCGCGGACCACGCGAGACGAACCAACACATCCCGATAACAACGACCCGTAACGGCATCAGGAGTGGTCCAAGGAACGATCCCACCGGAAAGCGCGTTCAGTACGCTGCGTTCCCAGTTTCACCCGTCAATCAGTATGGCAGTCTGTATATCCCTCGCCAGTCACTGCCCTGTTGCGTTCACAACCGTGAGTCCGACGTCGATCACGCGTGGCCGCGGAGTGTCGCCGAGATCTCCGTGGCGTCTCGCGTCGGCTCGCTCCAGTGATCGGTATCAGCAGCTTCGACGTAGACCTGTAACGCGTGCGAGTCTGCTAGCAGAAAGACGGACGCTCGCTGCGCCCGGTCCGACCGGTGTTCGAACGCCACGAGAAACCAGTCTTCCGTTCCGTCCTGCGCGATTTCGACGTCCGTGTCGGCTACCGTCCAGTCCGCCGGGATATCGAGTTCAGAAAGCAGCGCGTCACGCGTCTGTTCAGCCGCTTTAACATTGGGATCGGTGAGCTGCGACAGCCGGCTCCGAAGTGTCGTCATGTGATGCTGCCGCGTAGCAGCCAAACCCGGGTATAGCTTGTGCAATACGTAGTATATCTGAGACATTGTTCGCATTCGTTACACAACACCCTGCTCCCAGTCTTCACCCCGGGGCAAGCCGTCCACTACGTCGTCGCCGACGCTGACAGCCGCGGTGTCACTCACGTCCCGTTCCCGCTCGGAGACCACCAGTCGTACAACACCAACTGGTGTAAGCACGCCGCGATCCGCGCGGTCGAAAGCATGTTAGTCGGGAGTGAGCGGCCGACGGTCAAGATCAGACAGCCCGTTGTACGCCTGGTCGGAGCCGATGAGCACGCCGCCGTGGCGCGTCGCAGCGTGTGCCGCGTGAAGCGCGTCGAACGGCGTGAGATCGTGGTCATCGAGGTACGTTGCCGCCGCGAGCAGCAGTTCCTCTTCCTCCGGTGACGGCAGCGGAACCAAATCAAGCATGTTCGCAACGAGCGGTGTCACCTCGAACTCGAACCCGTCGTCTTCCCTGTACGCGGCGACGAGAAACTCCGCGTACGCGAGCAGCGACGTTTCGACGGATTCCTCGGCGAGGACCGCTTCGACTTCCTCGCTCAGCCAGTCGTCGGGTTTCGCCACGGCGAAGAGAAAATTGGTTTCGACGTACGTCGCCGTCACGTGTCAGACTCCTCCGCGGTTTCTCGGCGGGCCTCCTCCGCGATCGCTGCCCGCGCGTCTTCACGAAGCTCATCGATATCCTTCCCCTCGAAAGCGGGGCCCACGCTCTCACGGACCGCTTGTAGCGGGTCGTCGTCCACGGGAACGAGGACGATTCGACTCGGCAGGTCAACCACGCGGAACCGCTCGCCGTGACGATCTCGGAGATCCTTCGAGAGGTAAATTCTCCCTCGATCATCAGTCTCAGTCGTCATACCTCATACAACGCGTGGGATAACAATCAAATTTTCCCAATACCGCAGCTTTCATCCCGTCACCCGTTCTGGCGATGGATTTCAGCGGCACTACCGAATAGCGGACAGCTTTTGCCGGAGTACGTTCACCGGTTCCCGACCATACAGTGTACTAAGAACACCCGTAACGGGGTACTCTGGATGACCTGTGGGCCACACACTTACCTGACCGCACCCATCGACCAGACATGCCCAGCAACGACGAAGAACCGAACGCGGGGGAGCGACCGGACCCGGACGATATCGAAGAGACGACGCAAGGCCACCCCGAGGACGAGGACATGGACATCATCGACGAACCCGATCCCAGCGCAGGAAAGCAACCATGCCCGGACGACGAATCAACTGACGACGGTGAGTGATCGTCAGCGGGCCGCGCACCGATCAGTCCGCGGAATCCCTCCGTCCTCTTCAGGCACGACACGCGAGGACAACAGATGAGCCGCACAAGCCTGGAGAGCATGGGATAACCTCAAATGGCTCTGTTGAAATCCTCAGCCGGTGATACGTTCCCAGGGCTCTGCTGAATACAGCGCGCGAGCCGGTCATCTACGTCTCTGTTCGATGCCTCGACAGCATCCATCCAGAGATGAGTGTAACGTCTACGCCTCAAACATAAGAAAACTTATATGAATGCGTGACATTTAATACCAAATGAGTGATTCATCATCTCCGAAGAGCAGTGCCGCCAACACGGACGATCTGCCGCTTCGCCGCCGGAGCCTACTCGCCGCAACTGGTGCCGTTACTGTCGTCGGACTCAGCGGCTGTCTGGATCGGGTGGCCTCGACAGCGACGAACACCGGAGCATCTCCGGCGGCTGTGTTTGCGGGGAGGACTGTGGACGGCGCCGCCACCACGCTTGGCGAGCCGCGTGTTACTCGATTGACTCCCGCATTGAGTGTTGGATCGGGGTCGCTGTCCGGTGATGTCGAACTGGAGGGGTGGGTCACGGCGACGGCTATCAGCGCGGCCAACTACAACAACACCCGGAGCAACAAGGCAGGCGTTACAGCCCCCGACTTCGATGACGTTGACACCGACAGCGATGGCGTGGGAGACGGGACCGCGGAGACACGGGCGAACTACAACAACACACGGAGCAACCGGAGTACGGTGCGCCCGCCGGACATACTCGACGACGACCTCGACGAGGACGACGAGACGTTCCGGGTCGTGTCGAGGTTGGACACAGAACTTCAGGAGGCGACTGCGAGGGCGTGGGCGACGATCTCGAAGCGGAGTGCCCGGACGGGACGGAACCCGGAACTCGACCGTGAGGTTTCGGCGGCGCTGGAGGCGATGGCAGGAACGCTCTCGGAGATGCGGGCCGAGTTAGAGCGGTGTTCCGACGACGTGTGCAGGGTGGCGCTGGAGAACGTCGGGGCCAGAGAGGCAGACGTTCGCCGGGCACAGGAGTACGCCGCGGAGAGTGAGTGGGCGGCGTTCGGCGTTACCGACGAGGACGCCGCTATCTTGACGGGTGAGTATCTTGCCCCCCCGATAATTTTCGATGCGCCCGGTGCGTCCGACCTCGGAGAACGGGCAGCGTTGTTCCGATATCTGGATGTGGAGCCAATCGTAGCGGAACGGTTCACGGTCTGTCTGCCTGACGCGGAAGTGCCGGGCGGGAACGGAAGTATCAGGGAGGCGGTAACGCCCCAGCGTTTCATCGACTACATCACGGGGAACAAACACGACGATATACTCATTGATGGGGTACCGTTGGTGTTCGATCTCGCAGCGGCTCCTGATGCTGACGGAGACAGCGGGTGTGTGGCACATAATGGTGAGGTCGTGTGTTGGTCGCCACATCTGTCGGCGGCAATCTCCGGCCCGGTGTCGACAGGCGGGAGTCTCGAAGTCATCCGCGGAGACGAGATGACGGCGGTGGTCAGCGACCGCACTCCTCCCGGCTTGGAAAGAGTCTGTGAGCGTATTGGGGCTGATAGCTCGTGTGGAGAGGGCGTGTGGACGCGACCGTCGCTGCCGAGTTCGGGGTCTGGTGTCTCCGTCTTTCAGGTGATGGTGCAGCCCCCCGAGTGTCCACATCCGTTCCCGGCGTTGCTGTACGTCCAGCAGTATCGGAACGATGACCAACTCATCTACACTGGTGGCTGGATCATCGACGACGCAGCCCTCTACGAACGGGCGGTGACCGTGCTGACCATGAGAGAAGCGACAGCAGTCGTGGGCATCGACCTCGACGACGTGGATTCGGACTCGGATGGTGACGGCATCCTTGATGCGCTGGAGCGGGCGTCCCGAGGTACTCCAGGAGCCCTTCGCTACAACGCACGGGGAGCGCAGATCATTTCGGGGTCGGTTGAGTTGTTGGCCGAGGCCGGCGTTTTGTCGCGTGGGACGGTTGATGGAGACGAGTACGGGTTCGTGACGACCATTGATATGACTGCACCGATTCTCCACCTCGCAAATGCGGGAAGCGCGTCGAACGAGGTGAAGTTCAAAGCGGGAGCAGAACTGTCGGGGCAGGTCAACTGACCGCTCCACGTTGGGCTGTCTGTCCGCCTCCGGCAGCGTGATGTTCGGCTGTGTGTAGTTTTTCGTTTCCTTTCGGCCTGTGGTACTGTCGAGCAGACTGATGTCGTATGTGACGAAGCTGGCGTGTTCTTCGCGCAGAGATGATCCAGTCTGTTAGCTACACTTCGGTTTGCCAGTATTTGCTCTGCTACATACACCCTCTGTATCGGTCACGTCGCTACTGAACGTTGTTTGTGAAGTTCCTACCCGTGATGGACACGACGTAGTGCATCAGCCGTTGCTGTCCCTGAGATGCGGATGTATTTTTGCGCAATCGCCAGATTGCTCCACCCCATCAGAGCTTGGAGCGGTACAGGGGCGACGCCCTTGTAAGCGTGGTAGCTGGCAGCAGTCGCTCGTAGACAGTGTGGGTAGACACGTCCCGAAAGGTCGGCTTCGTCGGCTGCGGCCTGTACTCGCCTGTTGATTGTAGACCGCGAGCGGGGAAACGCATCGTACCGGCTAGCAAAACGTTCAACGCACAGCTCAAGCCGAAGCGAGAGATCAAATGGAATGAGCCGTGCGGAAGCGACTTTCTCGGATGCCATCGGGATTCAAGAGCATCTACGGTAGATAGGTCGTCGTTGTGAGTGATTTCTTGCTTGGCCTGACGTCGGCAGTACCCGCATTGGCACGGTTCGTGCTGTGGGATACGAATCGTGCGACGGTTCCAATTCACCCACTCAGTCTGGAAGTGTGCGATCTCCCCTGCTCGGAGCCCAAGTCGGCCTGCGATGAGGCAAATAAATCGTGCCTCAAAATCGCGTGGTGCTGGAAGATCTGAGCATGCTTCAAGTAGGAGCTCGAATTGGCGGTCGGTGAGGACATCTTCGTGAGTGTGCCGAGTCGTCAATGCCTGTCGATGTCGGTCGGCCCATTCAGTTCCGGGTTGCTTGTGGTGAGACACTAGTGGGCGTTCACATGGTGGGAGATTGGGAGTACCGCCGAACCGTGATACATAGAGGGCGCAAGTCGGTCACACCGAAACGTGGAAAAATATGTACCCTCCGTACGTGTGTCAGTTAGACAGTTTCTATGTCCGAGATTGTCGTTCGGCCCGTCGGGTACGCTGAAGACGAGCCCGTCATCCGGCGGATCGGGGAGCGGAACCTATACTTGGGCAACAAGCATGCGGCTGATTCTGAGCGGCACAATCAGTCGTTTCAATACGTCCTCTCGGTTTCGACGGACGACCACCCACTGACAACACATCATCATCCACTGGACGATGGGCCAGGTAACGACTGGACGGAGTTCGAAGGGGCGGTCGATACTACACGACGGCTCTATCGGAGGGACGGCTCAGTTCTGGTTCACTGTACTGCGGGCATCTCCCGGAGCAGTACGGTTATTGCGACAGCGCTCGCCGCCGAGGAATCCCGGCCGCTCCGCGATACATTCTCGGCCGTCTTACAGGCACGGCCAAGCGCAACGGCGAATCCTGCGCTCCATGAGTTGGCAGTCGTATATCTGGCAGCTCGGGCGTGACCAAGCTGCTGTATAGAACCTCTATATTCAGCAGTCCGTTCCTCTCGAAATCACGGACATTCGCCTCCCTCGTGTGAAATGGCGAGGCTTCGCTCCAGATTGTGAACGATGCACTTAATGACGAGTTCGCGGAACTGCTTCCACCACAGGCGTGACCGGACGAATGCACCGAACTTCTGTTTGATCGCCACGTTGACTGTCTCGTTCATGTTCCGCCTGTGGTAGAGATCGCTGTCCAGTCGCGCATTCCACGCTTTGTGGAGAGGTGTAAACTCCCGATGCTTGATGAGTGGTCGAATATCGTGGTCATGGGCGAACTGCCGGAGTTTCTGGTCGTCGTATCCCTTGGTCACCGGTCAACACCGCGATGGATTCCGCGTTCCGTTTCACCACCTGTGGCGCAATCTGTGTATCGTGCTTCCGCGTTGTCGTTACGTGAACATCGAGAACGGCGTTGGACGCCGTATCGACCAGTAGCGTCGTCTTCAGCTGCTGGGTGGTGAGGTTCGTTCGTTTCGTGTAGTGAGTTGAGGCATGCGCCCGCTCAAACCCGGACGCATCGATACCAGTGACACCACTGACCGGTAAATCTGTGAGCGAGACGTTCAGTAACACCCGCCAGACGGCCATCTCCAAGCGGTCGAACGCCTTGTAGAGTGTCGAGGGTGTAGGGATTGAATCGAGATTGAGGGCATCACGGATGCGAGGCATCTCGATGAGTTGGTCAACAAGATCGCGGTACGTGGTCGTCTTTTTCACTTTGAGACAGAGCAGGACGACATGTTGGCGGAGCGTGAACCGCTTCCGTGAGTAGCGTGTCGAAAACCGTGTCACAGCACGGCGAGCCAGCATCATAGCCCGTTCAACGAACCGAAGGAGTCGTGACTTCGGGAGAGTAACCATCTTCCTCCAGATACTCACCAGTCATGTTTGTCAGCAAGGGTTTCAACAAGGCCACTTCGGCAAGTATATCTCCGCTTATAGGCACGTAAGAGAGTCAACAGTAGCACTATAACTTCTTGGCGAGATATTCCGTATATTCCTTGATGCTGATTGCATTAGTATCAACTTCATCCAGATTCTTCCGCTCAATGTAGGCACTGGCCTCTTGCTTTTCATCGTCATCTAGCTGTCGCGCTGCTGATCCAAGTAGCACCACGATCGTTTCAAATTGCTCGAAAGATGCCTCTACTATGTTATCAACACGAATATCATCTGCTCTTTCGGACAACACGTTGTCTAGCACTTGTAAGAACCGTTCCTCTCCGACTGACTCCTGAAGACTCAAGAACATCTCACTAAGATTGATTGTAAGCTCGGTCGTTTCTAACCAATCCATACTTGAGCTGTTTTTTATCCCTTCAGTCTCACGGATGTTATCCAGCAGCATCCGGCAATTTCTAAGCATCTCCACATTCGTGTCTGAGGCTCTCACTCTTGGGATATTCATAACTTCTACATTAGCGTCATTCTTGAGATACTCTTCTATGAAGGTCCCCGGAAGCTCTTCTCGACCTGTGAGTTCAAGAGTACATTTACCGTCGACTTCCCCATCAAATTTGAAATACTTCATGCCCCACGGGAGAGTCACGACCACCGCAATCGTGTTGTGGTGCTCCTCGTAGTATATACTGACATCAACTCCATGAAGACCCTCATTTGGACGAACGATCTCAGGAGTAAGACCAAATTGTTTGAGTTGCTCAGGTATTTTCGTATTTTCAGAGAGAGGGAGTTTCTCAAGTTCAGTCATCCCGTGGATGAATTCTGCTTCCTCTGTACTGTCCGCTTCAGTCTCTTGCTCTAATGCTTCTAAATCATACTTCTCATCGTTAAGCTTGGACTCTGAGGCGAGCTTCACACACAAAAGTTCAACGTGAGACGAGACAATACTGAAAAAATAATTAGTAATTGGGGAACTTGCCTGTTGCGCTCGCTTTTGGAAGCGTCCAGCTGCATCAATCAAATATTCATACTGCCCCCAAGGCCCGTTCTCACTTCCTTCGACGTAGTACCCAAACTCAGCGACATAGTGGAGAATAATAATTGGTAGATCCTCACCTTCCGGCCGGCAGATCCGATACTCATCCGAGAGAACCTCAAATTGATACTGCTCAATAGTCTCGCTACCATCTTTCAATTTCACAACCAATCTGTTATTATATGGACCACTATCCTGTAATTGGATAACGACAGAATCTTTCTTGACCCATGGGTCAGCCCTGCCATCGGGAGATTGGACTTCTTCCTCACCAGGCCATAAGCTAGGAGTAGACTGATAACTCTCTTCACGCAATATCTTCATCAACAAATTTCCAAGAAAGCAGATGTTAAAAATCTGTGGGAAATTCTGGTGCTACTCGCTAGAGGTCACAAACGTGGACAAGCATCGACTCACCTTTGGTGGATCGTACACCTCCTCACGCTCCAGCATATGGAAGGTCGACACGAGCAGTTTTCGCGCCGTTGCGACAATCGCTATCTGGTGGTTCTTCCGCTGTTTCAACCGAGCGTAAAACCGCCCAAGGTACAGATCGTTACACCGATGAACCGCCGTTTGGACGCATTGGACGAGGATCCATCGTAAGTCTCCACTTCCTCGTTTCGAGATTGATCCTTTAGTCCGCGAGTCACCTGACTCGCGGACGACCGGATCCAATCCCGCGTAGCTCACTACCTGATTCGCCTCGTTGAACCGGTCGATCTCACCGATCTCCGAGGTGATCAGCAACGACGAGTAGAAACTCACGCCGGGAATCGTCATCAACCGCTGCGTCTCGTCCAGAGACGCAGCGGTCTCTTCGATCATCTCTTCGAGTTCCTCAATCTGAGCGGTGAGCTCGTCGATGATCGAGAGGAACGACTCCATCAACTGATCGCCGACCACACCGAGGGAGAAATCCTCGCCGGCGAGGATTTCTCTCCCGTTCACGCTGAACGGATCCCAGTCGTAGGTGATCCCGTGTTTGTCGAGAACAGCGTGGACTTCGTTTTTGAAATCCGTCCGCTTCTCGACTAGTCGCTCCCGGCCGCGCACGAGTGTGCGGCGCTCCCGGAGTTCTTCGGGCGGAACGTAACTCTCAGCGATCATGCCGGCTCGGCAAAGTTGCGCGAGCAACTTCGCGTCGAGCCGGTCGTTTTTCACCCCAGCATAGCCGATCGGCTTGGTTGGCTCGGCTCTGCGACAACCACGTCGAGGGCGTCGTAGACCGTGTAGTAATTGCTGGTTGCTTCGATCGCCGCTTTGGCTCCAGCGTATTCTTCGGCGACTTCGTCAAGATTCGCGTTTGCGACGCGAATCTCTTCGACGACCTCGGCATCGTCGTCCAAAACAGCGACGTGCGACTCATCTTTGTGAAGGTCGATTCCGAGGTAGTACATGGTTCCTCTGGAGTGGGAAGTGCGTGAAGGGAGCCACACCTATTCGGGCTCGCCGCCGACGAGCGCCTTGCCGTCGGTGAGTCCGATGACGTCGATCTCGTGGTCCCGATACTACCACCGCCGACATCGACGATCGGTGCGTTCCCCCGATCTTCAAGCATCTTCTTCACGAGGCTCGGTTTTCCGAGTCGTCCCCGCCCGTACACGACAGCGAGCGGCGCGTTCCCCGACTCGAACAGGCCGTGAAGCCGATCCAACTCATCCGAACGCTTCACGAGCCCAATCATACCGCTCACTCAGCGCGCACGAAATACAATACTCTGAATAATTATATTCCAGAGTATCGTATTCAAGAGTATCATCTCAAGCAGTAGCGAGCAGCGACTGCTGACCGTCTCCCGATCGCTTATGAGCAGCCCTCCACCCGTCAGCTCAAATAAAAATGTGTTCGCCGCGCGTTACTATCGAGGGTCGTCAGGGTTCCCTGACGGGAAGTGCCGTTCAGGATCGACGTCGGCACAGATCCGACAGATCGGGCTCGGCCCGTCATCTGGTTCAACCCACATCCCGTCGAGTGACCGGCCGCACTCAGCGCACTCCTCCGGGAAGTCCGGGAATCGGTACGCGTCAATCAGTTCGTAAATCCAGATCGCCTCAGCGATCTTCGACCGAGCCTCGGCTGCGACTTCCCTGAAGCCGGACAAGCTCTCGAACCCGTGTCGTTGAACGAACTGTTCAGCCATCTCCTCGTCCGTCATGACTGGAGATGTCCCGAGTTGCCCCCACACGAACGCGAAGGCCTCCGGTCCACTCAGCAGCGCCGTGTCCTCAAGCGCAGCTTTCAGTTCGTTGTCCAGCGGATGGTACGGGTTACTGAACGTCTCGTCGATTGTCGTCTCGTTACCGTATCGTTGCGAGTCAGTCGGGAACTGCTCGCGGATGGGTTTGTCTGGCATTGGTGTATCCGTAGTTGTGACTGGGTTGCCGGTTGCGTCGTTTACAGTGCCGTCGGCTGACGAGGAAGCCGGACCCTCCCTCAAAGTACTACGGATGCACAGATCACGCATCCACGTCGTTCCTGAGCTGTCCGGTGATGGCTTACAATCACGTCGAGATGGTGTGTGATTATCAACTTTTCCCCCACCCCTCGCGGCACGCACACGGCACGTCACAGCAGACACCGCGCCAGCACGACTGGCTCCCTATCGAAACCCTACCTTCAACCCCGCTCCTCTCCCGGCTCTGCTGAACGACCAGATCTTTCTACCGCTGAGCGGACAGGGTTCGTGAGTTGGTGCTCGCCACATGGCGAGGTGGCACCCCGCGACTACACTCGCGGATCACTGACGGTACTGAACCGGTCCGAGCCGCGTTACTTGCCCGTCTTCGACGAGTCGCACAAGCCCGTCTTCGGTCGGGAAGCCGAACGTCCCTGTTTCGACTGGGCGGCCCGGCGCGACACACCGAAAGTACGCGCCTTGCGGGTACTCAGCGAGGATCCGGCGTTGACACCCGGCGACATCGAACATCCCGAGATCGTACGCGCCGTCCCGCTGTGCGATCCGCGCCGCCCCACGCCGATACCCGAGCAGCTCCCGCGGCTCAAACTCCGTCATCGACTCCACGGGGAACGCATAGTTCTTGAACGTCACCGGATCGCCCAGCGACAACGTCTCGGCCACCGGGTCATACTCACCGAACCGGAACGGCGCTTGTAACTCCGGCGTCAACGCCTCACACGCGTCACGCATCCGGTCTCGATGCTCCGTGTGGAACACCCAGTGAACCACGAATCCCAAGCGCAGCGCTTCCCGCGTCTTCGCCCGGAACGGTTGGTCGGATCCAGCGACGAACTCAATCCACCGGTTCACGTCGCCCCCGATCACCGCACAGTCCGGAACGCGGTCAGCAACCGTCCGCTCAAACCGGTACTCACCGTGGAAGAACGGCTCGGTTTGCGCGCGGCGACGCCGCTCCAACTCTAATTTCGGCCAGAGATGCGCCCGCGACTCTTTCCCCGCGGTTCGGAATCCGTCGATGTCATCGGGGAAGTCGTCCGTACTCACTGTCCATCACCCGCCGTCAACCGCGTTGCGTGCCGTGTCATGTGTCGGTCCGTGTCGGTGTTAGCGACTTCACGTCGAACTCTGATTTCGCACAGTACCGTTCCGCGAGCCGCCCGAGGCCACGCGTCCGCAGCACGTCCGCCACGTTATGCGCCGCGAGCGCCGCGAACCGCGCCTCCTCGAACGCCGTCACCGCCTCGCTACTCTCCGCGAACGGGTCGAGCTCACCGTACTCGCCGTCGCACAGCACGTCGTACGCAGTGTCGAGATCGTTGCGCGCGTCCCCGTCAACAGTCGTGTTGAACCGCTTCGAAACGACCGGCATGACGTCCGCGTACGGCACCCCCGCGAACGCCCACGACAAATCAAGGCGCGCGAACCGCGTGCGGAGGAACGGCAGGTCAAACCCGCCGCCCCACCGTTCTCCGTTGTACGCGACGAGCAACACGTCCGCGTCCCGGAACCGCTCCGCAACGAACCCGGACACGGCCGCTAGTAGGTCGTCCTCGGACGAGTGCGTCGACGCCTTCACGACCACGTCGCCGTCGACCTCGTCGATACTAGGAGCGGCGCGGCCGCCCGTGTTCACGAACACGCGGACACCGAGCGGCACCGCGAACCCGACCACCGTGACGACGTCATCCGCGTCGAACCCGGTCGTCTCGATATCGAACGGCACTTGCCGCAACGTCACGCCCCGTCACCCCCGGCGTCTGCCCGGCCCGGCACGCGCCGCTCACCAGCCGGTCTGACGCGGAACTCTCCGAATCCGTACTTCGAATGCGTTCCGACGCGACGCACGCCGTTCACCGCCGTCCGCACCGGCTCCGACCCAGTGTACGGAACAACTTGCCCGTGATCGATCGTGTCCACCACGTACACCTTGCCGTCATCGACGACGCGGGTGTCTCGCCGCCGCACCTCGTCATCCCCGACCTTCCACCACCACGGCACGTCCTGATCGTCCGCACCCGGGTACTCCGACGCGGTGACGAACGGCGTCACCAACTCAATCAAGCACGGCTCGCCGTCCCGCTGCGCCGCTTCCAACCGCGCGTAATCCAGGTCCGCTAACTCAACGACCTGCGTGTCCGCAACCGACAGTTCACCGAACCCGTAGTTCCGCGCAGCCCCGACCTGGATCCCGTCAAGCACCGCGTCACTCAACGGAACCGTGTCACCGGCCCCGTCCACATGTACGTAGCAGTGCACGTACCACGACACGGACCGCCGCGTGTTCCGCATCTCCTCCGGCCGGCCAAACCACGACGTGTCAGCGTACGCCACGCGCCCACCGTGCGTCTGTACATCGTGCGTGTTCTGCGCATCTCGCGGCCTGGAATCCAGCATCCACCGGTGCGCCGGGTCACGGTACAGGAACAAGTCCTCGTACGCGTCCACCGTCGGGAGCGACCCGCCGAGCTTCCCCGCATACCCCGGCATCGAATGCGCGTCCGGATACTCACCGTACTCCTCCGGCACGAACACCCCGTGACTCACCCGCAATCGTCGCCGCGTCTCGTCATTCACGCGCGGCGCAATCGCGTTAAACAACGCGTTACCGCTCACAAAGTACGGGTGCCCCATGTACGGCCCCTCCAACGCGAACAACACCTGCTGAATCCGCGTCACGCGACCAACCCCACGCTCCCACTAGAGACCGCCACACGTTCACACACCACACTACCAGCACCCCGCACCACACACCCCGTTTCCAGTGTTCTCCACGACGTACTCTCCCCGCGATCCACACACCCTGTTTCCAGTGTTCTTCGCCGACCCGTCACGCGATCCGCACACCTCGTGTCCAGTGTTCGCACCGTGTCTCGGTGGCAGGGTCGAAGCGGCACTCCCAACTGCGACCCGCACCACCGGTTTCCGAGCCGCGCACCGGCCCCGCGTCGTCCCACCACGAACAACCCGGCACCAAGCCCGCGGCCCGCGGCACACGCCCGTCGCGGCTGCGAGCCCACCACAACCCGCAGCCCCGACCCACGACCAGGTCGCCTCCCCAGGACCGCACCGCCCCGTCGACCCCGCCCACCCGCCCGGATCACCTCCCCACCCCGCCACGCACCGCAGCACCCACATCGCGCTCTACGACATCTTCCACGTACTGTAGCGCCGTCGAAAACGACCGGACTCGCCGTAGTTGCGCATCCACCACGCGCAGCCACTTCCGCTCCAAATCCAGGGGCTCCGCCGACAACCGCGACCACGTATCCGCAAACGCCCGCGCCGGCCCCGCCCCAAGCGACGCCACCGCCCCCGTCGAAGGTGCGTCACCCGTCACGCGGACCGCCAGTTCAGACGTCCACAGCACCGTCCGGCACGGCACCACCACTTCGGCGTCAAGCGCCGCCGCCACACGACCATCATCGCCGTCGCCAGTCGGCGGGCCGCGCGCCGGCCGCTCCGCCACGAGACAGAGATCCTCGAACGCGTGCCCCGCGCGGTAATTATCGAGCAGCGCCGCCACCAGCAACGTGTGGTACTTCAGTGACGTGTACGGGACGTACACGGACTCGTTGAACCGCGCCGCCACATCACTCGTCAACCACTCAGCGTGGAGTCGCGCCGGGTCCGAACACCCCGGCCTGACCAGCCCACGCACATCCTCCACAGACGCTGGCACCTCCCCGGGATCCGCGACCGTCGCCCCCGTCACCAGGGAAAGCCGTGCCGGCGACACGTGATTCGCCACTGTTTGCTCCGGCTCACCCGACGGCCGACTCAACACCGCCGCATCCCCATCCGCACCGCACGGCACCGACTGATTCACCCGCACCCCGCACACCTCCCTGTCAGCCGACGCATGCCGCTTCCCGCGGAGCTTGTGCACGTCGTGCCGGAACGCCGCCACCAACCCGCCCGACTCACCATCACCACCAGGCACCTGAGCGGACTCCGACCCCGTCACGCCCCATCACCCGCGCCCGACTCGCCCTCGTCCTCACCCGACACCCTCTCACTTCGGCGCTCCCAGATACTCGCAGGCGTTTCCTGCACCGTCTCCGTCACCGTCGTCGGCGACTGCAGCTCATTCAACTCCCCGTCCACCCCCGCATCACTCTCGCCTTGCGCTTCCCACTCAATCGGGTCCTGCGCAGGATTCGTCGCCGTCGTCGGCGGCCGCGGCTCATCGAGATCAACTTCTTCATCCTTGCCGCTCGGCTCGTCCGAGTCCGTCACGCCGACCCACCTCCCGGCACCGGTGAGTCACCATCACGCGCCGCCACACGCGCCTGTAACGCCGCCACGAACTCCCCGCGGACCGACTCCCGCCACACATCATCCTTCCACTCCATCCCCGACGTCGCATCCTGCGCGCGATTAAACACGCGCTTGATCTCCGCGTCCGAGTACAGCGGGTTGATGACGCGCGCATCAACCATGCCCGCCCCGAAATTCCGCGCCCCACCGAGCTGTAACTCGAACTCGTTGCTGTGCGCGTCGAGGTAATCGACCGCCTCCACGAGCAGCCCAACGTACTCCGGTTTCAGTTCTCGAAGCGAGAGTTTCCACGTCCCCACGAGGTTCCCGACGACGTCCCGCGACGCCATCCGCAGCGGCTGCCCGTCATCCTCGCTGTTCCGCGAGCGGACCTGCGTGTTCAGTTGACGGTAGTGCGCCTCTGCTTCGCCTTGGAGCACGTCCACTTGCCTGCGGATCGGCGAGAACCCGATCGGTCTGCGGACGAGACGCCCCGCCCGGTCATTGAACCCACCGAACAAATCGTAGAGTACACACCCCTCGTCGCCATCCACACACGAGCCTTTCTCATGGTAGCCGGCATCGAGATCACGCTCGTACACGTCGTCAAGCATGTACTCCGCATCCGCCGCACCCGGGTGGCACGCCGTGCCTCCCGCTGCCTGTACGACGCGTTCACACCCGTGCCGCAACCACCCCGACAGTGGGAACGGCGACACCATGCCCCCGATTTGGTTCTGCGGGTCGTCGGCCTCGTACCGGTCAGCCGAGGCGTGGTGTCTGTCCGTGACAATCCCGTCGCCCGGCGCGAGCAGTGGGATTTCAAGCCCCACGTACACATCCGGGAGTGTGAGATCGTCTACGTCGTCCGGGAGTGTGAACTCGTAATCGAGGTGCTCCGTTTCAAACTCCGGCACCATCACCGCCCACCCCCACCAGCCCGCATGTGCTCACAAACAGCCGTCAGGAGTGAAGTCGGGCCATCACGATGCTCATCCGTCTCAGCACTCTCAGTGATCCCGTCACGCGACGCATCACCCACCGCACGAGCCGCACTCGACGACGCCGCACTCACCACCACCAGCGACGGGTCAACCAGCACCAACCACGACGACTGCGTCGCAACATCCGTACAGAGACCGATCCTGCCCGTGACGACCAGTTCATGAACACCACGCGTAAACACCGACGGGTGTTCGTGTTCATCCGCCCCGCACATCACGAACCCAATTTCAAAAATCGGGTTGCCAGCCGCCCGGAAGGCATACGCCGTTACGTCGTCGCCTTCCCCGAGTCCGCAGCCGCACACCTGACACATCGCGGCCCCTTCCCCGAGCGCATATTTTTCTAACTGGTATATAGCTTCAATAAACTGTTCACCGATAGTCTCTTGCCATTTCGGATTTGACTTTACCATGGGATTCTCACGTCCGTGGGAAGCCCAGCCCGGGTGTCACTACCACCCAGGCATTCGTTGGATCGTTACGCCCCGTCGGGGCTGGGCTCCACATCCATTATGAGTACTCATATAGGTAAATACCTTTCGGATATCTCATAATGGAGGTTGAAATACCGTCAGGACTAATCAGTGTGACCGAAAACAGGAGAATAATGCCTGGCCGTGACGAAGAAACAGGGCGATATACCGGTCAGTACCCTACTGACGATTTTCTTAATGCTATTGATGAAGAAGGAGGAATGGCCGGTACCGGTGAGATTGCGGACCACGTAGGCTGCGCGCACGACACGGCGTATAAGCGGCTTCAAGAGCTTGAAAAAGAAGGAATGATCTCTTCTCGTAAAATGGGCAACACGCTACTGTGGGAGAGGAGTAGAACAAAAGAAAACTAAAGTCACAGTCTTCCTGCTGTTCACATATATACTCAGCTACCTATTTAGCACGTTCTTTAGAATTCCGGGCAGTTCCTCACTGAGTTCCCCTGCCTGTAGAATGGTTATTGGCTCGTCTACCTGTGCGTCTACGGACAGCGTCTCCCGATCAAGGTCCTGTACGACAAGGAGGCCATTCCACCCGTTGCCGAAGATATCTGCCTCACCAGTTGTGTCTCGCCCGAACACGTAGTCTTCGTTGATTCGGAGGAAGGCGAGGTATTCGAGGGTCTCTTTGATTCCAGTTCGGATTGTTTCTTCGCGGGTACTATGCTTCACTTCGGCAATGAGGTATTCGTACGTGATCGGTTCGTCGGATTTGACTTCGAGGACGATAACGTCGGGACGGCCCGTGTGATTCTGGAAGTTCTTCTCGAAGTACGTGCTGGCGACGTCGCGTGCGGTTTGTTGGACGTGCTCAGCACGAGTTGGCTCTCGGCCGTCTGGCGTCGCTTCTGTGCGGAAGGAGAGGCCGCGGTTGCTGGCGGATGTGTCGTGGTATAGCACGATCTCTTGCTCGCCGTCGATCTTGGCGACTTCTTGGCGTCCGCTTTTGATTGTTTGAAAGACGGGCTGTGTGTCTTGTAGGTCTTCGAGCGTGGTGATGAATCGGAAGAGGACATAAAGCTCGAAGAGTCGGGCTTGGTCGTCTGGGGTGATGGCGGTTTGACTCAATAGTGTACGTAGCGCATCGGGGTTGCCGTCGAATAATTCTTGACGGGCGCGGAGAAGCGTGGCGGCATCGCGGTAGATTTCTTGTCGGGAGTTGGCGGCGGTGGTGAGCATGCGTTCGGTTGGTTCGTACGTTTCTGGGTCGCGGATGCGGCGGACGTGGACGTTGCGTTCGACGGTGCGTTGTACCTGGTCGATGAGGTCGGTGTTAGCTTGCCACCGGTCGGTGACCCAGTCGTAGTTGCCTTTCAGGTACTCGTCGGCGTCGCGCAGCGTTGTGTAAATAACGGAGAGGAGGCGTTTGAGGACGATGTTTTCGGGGATGTTGTAGTCTTCGGACCGGTTTTCGGTGACGAACAGCGACCGGTCGTTCGGGTTGGTGGAGTACCGGGCTTTGACGGTTGAGCCCCAGTTGATGTGCCCGTCAATGCCACCGCGTTGGGTGCGGGCGACGGTTTTCGTTTCGGTGCGGACGTTTCGCAGGCGTTGTGAGAGTTGCTCGACGAACTCGACGACGTCGGGTTTGAGGATGAAGTGTAGGTCGAGGAGGAGCTCGTAGTCCTCGAAGCGTTGGTCGAGCGCTTCGGGTTTGATCGAGGCAGCGAGTTCTCGTTTGGGGAACCCGCCGTTCATGACGTACGCGAGGATGTCTTGGGTGAGCCCGTCGATGAGGTCCTCGCGGTTCATGACTCAGTCTCTGTGTCGATCGTGACTTGGAGCATGTCGCTCGCAGCGGTTCTGAGCGTGTCGGTGTCGGTTGCGTCGACGGCTGCGATGTGCGTGATGATTTGCTTGCGTTCCGGGACGCCTTCGAGCTGCGGGAAGATGTAGCTGATAACGGCCTCGGTGACGCGTTCAGACAGGTCGTCTGTCGCGGAGGTGCGGCGGTTCGTGACGTACGTGAGCATGTCGCGGACGATTGCGGGGCCGATCGACCGGTCGTCAACGGCTTGGTTCGTCTGCTTCCACACTTGCCCAATCGCGTCGCGTTCCTCGTCGCTCGGGTCAAGCCCGTCCCACGCGTCGATGTACGCGTTCATCTCGGTCGTCAGTTCAGTACGTGCGGTGTCGTCGTCGCTGGTGGTGAATTCTGGTGCGGGAACGCGGATGAATGCGAAGCGCCGCATGAACGCGTAGCTCATTTCGTACAGCGAGGTTTTGTCGTACGTGTTCATGGTGGCGAAGATCCGCCAGGAGTCGGGGACGACGTACTGGTGTTCAGCGGGGAGGCCGTCGAGGTGGTCGGTGGTGAGGAGTTCGATTTCGCGGTTATTTCGCGTGAAGGGGAGTTGAACGGATTGACCGGAGAGCAGCGTGAATAACTGGCCGAAGGCTTTGTCGATGTCGGCGCGATTCAACTCGTCGATGATGACGGGCTCGTTCGATTGAACGCCGGTCCGCGTGTCTTTGAGCCGATTGAGAATGATGCCGGGGGTGAACGCGAGATCGGAGTCTGCGTTGTCGCCGCCGGTCTCGGTCGGCATGTACCCGCCGACGGTGTCGAACGTGGACCAGTCAGCGGTCGCCGTGGTGAGTTCAGATCCGGAGTACAGGTGCGGGTACGCGTCAGCGAGGTACGTGGCGACGCGTTCTACGATCTCGGTTTTCCCGGTGCCGGGTGGGCCGGTTAGGATGATGTGGTCGCCGGCGAGGAGTGCGGCTTCGATTTGTTCGATGATGGTTTCACCCAGCTCATCCGGGAAGTATAACCCATCAAGGAGTGACCCTGTGTCGAGATTCCCAGTAAACGGTTTGTGGATCGCAACCGGGGGGACCTCCTTGAGGTGCGCTGTGATAGCGTTCACGAGTGTACGGCCAGGTTCCGAGTCGGCCGTTGTATCGAGTGGCTCCTGGATACGGTGGCGAGGAAAGCCAGCTTCTGTGGTCTCATTACAGATTGTGTCCGCTGTCTCGAAGGACATTCCGTTAGCTGTCAGAGCTGTGAGATTGTCGTTCGCCTCCGTGGTGTCCTTGCTCAGGATGGATCGTGAGAAATCGATGTCCTCGATATCCCCAGTAGCGTAAAGTCGGTCAAACGTCACAAGATAGGGGAACGACTGATCTTTTGGCGAATTGGGTCGCTCATCGTACCACCAGGATTCGTCTTGGGGCTTGGTCGTCAGCGCACCGATGATGCCTACACCGAGAATACAGCTTGCTTGTTCGTCGAGCGCCTCCCGCGCTGGCTCGCTGCGAGAGTGGAAGAGCACGATGTCACCAGGCGACAGATCCACCCACAGTCCGTGATCGGATTCCCCGAAGGCGAATGCTGCGTATTCGAAGGTTGTGAGCCAGCTGTCCGGTGGTGCCGTCAGTTTGTAGATGCGGGCATCTGTCTCCTGAATGTACACCGCAAGGGGATGATCGGGATCGATTCCATCTTGCTTGTAATTGCGTCCCTCGATCTCTTTTTTTTCGGGCCAAATGGAGGAATCGTCCTCATCGCTGGACTCCCTCGAATTTTCGAGTCGTGTACGGACGGCTTCCGTAACACTGTCGTGTTCTAAGAGTCCGTCGATGTACGTCTGCTTGTACTCGGGAAAGAGATTGACAACATTTCGCGTGGCGAGCGTTTTCACCGCTTCGAGATTGGCGTTAGACACTTCCGCGAATCGCTCCCAATTCTCTCGGTATATCGAATTAAATTCATCTTGGACAGTATTACAGAAGACAATCCACTCGAAGTCATAACCGGGGACTGAATGAGATGTTTTGTCCGCGGGAACAATTTCTCTTACTTCGAAGACTGCTCCAATCCCAGAGTCGTCTGAGACGATCCGCGCCAGGACAGTATCTCCTTCTCGAAAGTCATCCGGTGACAAGCCGTCTGTATCCGTGAAGCCGAATCGGGGAGTGACATCTTCGTCACCTTCGTCACCGGCCTTGTGACCGAGACAATCGTCCCAAACTTCTGAATCGATATTGAAAACCCAGGTATCTGTATGACGAGTCATGTGATAGTTTCGCTATTCGCTATTCCGCGGACGGTTTGAGGCTGCTGATTTCTCTCTCAATCTCTTCGAGTACGCCAACCCGTTCCTTCATTTCATCTTCGTTGCGATGGTCTTGGATAAAGTCTACGAGGTTATCCAAATTATCTCCTGGCTCATCAACGACTTCCTTCTCAATGAGGCGGGCACCACCAGCGCCGTACCGGCTCAATACATCAAATTGGTCGTGGGGATCCAGAATAACCTCCGGGTCCTCTGTCACGGCATAGGCTAAGGACGCAGTAATCACCGACAACTGACTATCTTGGCCGATGTAGTTCCACCTGATGTAGTTGTCCTCACCTGGGTCATCGACCGACCGATCTTTTGCGTACCCAACGCTTGCCGCAAAAACCAGGAACCGAACCCGGGAATCGAAAATCGGTGAGTCGCCATCAGCAAGCTCTTCGAACGCTTCGTTATTTTCGTATTTGAATGTAAGCGTACCTGAGGACATTAATAATCACCTCCAGTCTTTCTGACTAAGTCAGTGTACTCGTAATTCGTGCCGGATTCTTCTCCAGGGTCATGGTAATCCAGGTAGTAACGCTCACCGGCAACATGCTCCATCTCGTTGGCGACTGCTTCGCTCCACTGGGACTGGGTTACCATGACCACGACTTGTTGTGCCATCTCCGGGAGCATCCGGCTCACACGCTCCTGATACGTCGGGTCCAGCGAGCCGAATGGAGAGTCCATTATCATCGGATAGATGCCACCCTTGAAATACGTGGCATCCTCGTCAGATTCGTATCGCTCTCGGGCCAGTGAAATCAGAGTGGCTATGAAGGAGAGGCTGGCCACCTGCCGCTCTCCCTGCGATTGCGCGACCGGAATCTCCGATGTTTCGCCGACATCTTTTAAGATTTGTAGAGTATAATTGTCTGAAATTTTCGCATAGTAGTTCTTTGCGATGATGTCCTGAAATATTTCGTTCACACGCTCATTAACGTTCTGGCGAACCTCATCCTGATACTGCTGGAACAGTGTTGATATCTGGCTTTGTAGGTAAGCCGCCGTTTGTGCTCGTTTTCGAGCTAATTGTGCTTTCTCGTTCTCTTCTTTTGCTTCGGCGATCTCGTCTTCGAGTGTCTCGCGTTTGTCTTTGAGTTCCTCTATTTCTGAGTCTAAATTACGGATTTTCTCCTCGTACTCTCCGATTTTCCCAAGAAGATTACTGCGTCTGGACTCAAGTTCCGAAATACTTTCTTGCTCTTCGTCACTCAGCTGAGAGCTGATTTCGTCAAGGCGCTCCTGAATCTCTTGTTTTTTATCGGCCTTCTGTGCCCGTCTGCTCAGGTGGCGTTCGATCTCTGAGTATAGCTTTTCCTGGTCACCACCAAGCTCACTCAGCCGACCTACGATCGACATCGCCGTCTCCTCAATTTCCGTCGAGCCTGCGCGTTCACGCCATCCCTTCACCTCTTCGTAAGGATCTGTTCCCTCTTTAAGCGGGCGGCCACAGATACATTCCTTCAGGTCAAGCAAGTCATCCACGAAGTGAGTCTTGATATCAGAGGGAATCTCACCTTTCTCCCGCTTCTTTTGAAGCATTTTACCCGTCTCTTCGACCGCGGGCATCGCAAATGGTAGGAAGCCACGCTCCGAGATTTCGCGCGCAATATCGTCGTTAATGGCCTCGATATCTGAATTGACATCCGCGAGTTCTTCTTTCAAATTGTCGCGCTCTATCTGGAGTTCTCGGCTCCCTTCGAGCTGACTCAGTCGATCTTCAATGTCCGAAACCTCATCTTCCGTTTCGGATTTCGACTTTCGATGGCTTTCCAGCGTATCCTCCTTAGTGGTAATCTGTTGTGTGATCTCCTGTTTTTCACTGATGAGGTTTGATAGTTCTTCACTCCCCTGTTCCTGAGCAATTTGCTCATACTTTTCAACCGCATGCCCAAGATGCCTCTTAGAGCGCTCTAGAATAGTCAGCCCCATAATATTTCGAATAGCTTCCTGTATCTTCTCCTGGCCATCGATAGCAGATAATTCGTCGATAGTCTCACCATCGAAGAAGAATATCTCTTTGAGACGTTCAGGCATGATCTGATTGAGCATGGTACCCGGATTCGATCTGGTTTTCAGATTTCCGTGCTCGTCGGTGAACTCTAGCCGAATCTCGCTCGACTGTTCGACAGCAGAAATACCCTCGCGTTTACCGAATTTCTTGATGCGCGTTGCCTCGTACTCAGTTCCTTCGTGCTCAAACACAAGTGAGACGCTGACCCTAACACTGTCACCAGAGTTGACCTCTGCGACAGCACGCTCAGATACGAGTTTACCAGGCTTAGGAAGAGAGATGTTATCATAGAATAACCATGTAAACGCGTTCAGGAGTGTCGTTTTCCCGGAGCCGTTCGATCCGTGGATAACCGTCACGTTCTGGTCTTGGTCTGTGGAGAAGTGAATCGATTGCTCTCCATAGAACTGGCGGAAGTTCTGTAGCTTGAGGGTTATTAACTCCATTTATTTAATTTCGTCTTCGATGATGGACTCGATATCATCATTGATGCCGATCGGGTTGCCCATGTGTAGTTTATCTTTCTCCGCCTCAAGGACTCGCCGCATCATCCGGGTAACCGTCTCTTCGTCAACGCCGTCTGGCAGGTCCTGACCGCTCATTATAAAGAATCATCATACATCAAGTAGGTTAAAATCTTTCTTTAACTGACGTATGGATCCGGTGGAAGTCGGAATGCCTGGAATCGATGCGTCCGGGTGATTACGAGCTGATGCGGCAAAGGTACTCACACGCTGGAGCTCTTTCTGAACGAGATTTCGCTCAAGAGAAAAGAGCGAATCTTCACCTGACTTCCGGACGTCAGTTGGAGGCGCAACGACAAAATCATGAATTATTGCGTGGTCCTTATCCGCATGAGTCCGAAGAATCCGTCCACGGCGCTGGATAAATTGACGCGGATTGGACGAACTAGCGAGAATGAACGCCGTCTGTGTCGCTGGCACATCAACACCCTCATCAAGACATCTTATAGCTACGAGTGCCTGTAGAACACCGGTTTCAAATTCACCTAAGAGACGTTCTCGTTCCGCCTGATCTTCTTCATAAGTGAATTGGTGAACTCTGAGTCCCAGCTCATTTCCCATGAGCTCAGTGATCGCTTCCAGTTGCCGTCTCGTTTCTTCACCCTCCTCTCCAACATTCCCATCACCACTGTAGATGAGTGTATGGTGTAGATCTTCGAGGCCGGTCTTAACGAGTAACTCTCTGAGCTCCGGGATCTTATTGGCCGCAGAACCAACCAGTCTCGCACGTTTGAACAGTAGCTGCTTGAGCGTTTCATCCGCCTGTGAATCCGCGTCACCGATATCACCGCTCACAGCCGCCATCCGCTTGCCTATCGATCGTGAAAGCGCGAGATACTCTTCCTGCTCTTCCTCAGTCAGTTCAATGATATGAGGTATGTAGTAGTATTCAGCGAGATAACCGTTTTCGATGGCTTCCTCAAGTCCGTACTCAAACACAACCCCGTTGGAAAAGTAATTTGTTAGTACCTCTGTCCCTTCCTCATCATACCACCGCTGCGGTGTTGCGGATAAACCCAGTCGAGCACGGATGTTTTGAGGGAGCGACGATCGAAGATGTGGGGCACCCATATGATGGACTTCGTCTACGATGAGCATCGTGCGAGCCCCGTTGAGCCGGCCGATAATACTCTGGAAGTGGTCACTGGAGAATGTTTTGTGCGTCGTTATGACAGCGAGTATATCCCTGACACCAGAGTTATATTCAGTGATTTGGCCAGCCAACGAATCTGTCCAGCGGGTTCGTGACTGATACGCGAGGATTGGCGAAGCGCCGAAGTCATTCAGGTCGGACTTCCACTGGTCCACTAAATGCTGGTACGGGGCGGCAATGATGAGCGCTAATGAGTCGCCTTGGAGTGACGCGAGCTGGGATGCTGCCAATAAAGAAGTGACTGTTTTGCCTGTTCCCGTCGCCATATTCAGAATTCCTTGTCCTGAGCTATTCACCCATGCTTGTACGGCTTTATCCTGATATTCACGTGGTTCGAGCCAATCTGGTTTGGACAATGCTGCCATTCGATTGAGAGGTAATGAGTCTCATTGATACTTATAGTGTAGTGTGCTCTCCCTCATCAGGAATATCCGGGGTGTGCCTGTTACAGAACTTGACGAGACCAAAGCGAACTCAATTACGCGAGAGTACGAAGGCGAAGAAGCCCTTGAGTTCCATGATGGTGTTATCACATCAATCGGGACAGGATATTAGACCTCTGTGATCGACTCACGCGCTGTATTCAGTAGGTTCCGAAGAATATGCTACTGGATGAGTATCTAAATGGAGGCACGCAAATATGTTCAGCATAGTGACTTCCATCTAACTGATGTACACAAACATGTAATAATACAAGTACTTAGAATTTGTTCGGCGTTATTATGTATAATCCTGGAGATTTTGCTGTTGTTGTTGTTCTCGAGGAACGTTGGTAATAATAACCTCAGCGACATCACCGCGATTGTTCGCATCGCTGTTAACCATTCTAGCGGCATTGACGTAACTAACGGTGAAATCCGAGAGGTGATCATACAGTTCCCACACTGGTGGGGAATTCGATATTACAACATAGATATCATCTTTGTCCAGTCTGACTGCAAGATCTCGAAGCCGCTCTTGATCGGATTTACTGAATCCATCTGATTGGTATTGAGTGAAGTCAGCGGTTTTTGAGACTGGTTCGTATGGAGGGTCAAAATAAACGAGATCTTTCGATGTAGCACGTTCAGCAATATATGTAAAATCATCATTGTGGATGTCGATGTCATCCAGAATAACACTCCCAGCACGAATTTGTCGTTTCCGGATAAAATCCGGGTTGCTGTGCTCCCCAAACGGTACATTGAATCCCCCGGACTGGTTTTCTCTGTAGAGTCCGTTATATCCGGTGCGATTGAGATACAACATAAGACTAGCCTCTTCAATTTCCTGGTCTACAGACCGCTCATCAAGAGCATGTAACTCATTGAATCGCTCCCGAGCCTCGTAATAATACTCCTCTTCATACGAGTGTCGTTGGTTCTCTTCGATAAGTCGCTCTGGGAAATCACGTATAATCTTGTAAAATGTGATAAGACGACGGTTTAGATCGTTTATTGATCCGGTTGTCGGTTCTAGTTCGAAGAAGACAGCGCCACCGCCGATAAATGGTTCATGATATTGATCGTATTTAATCGGGAAACGAGAACGAAGATCGGAGAGGAGTTGGCGTTTTCCACCTACCCATTTGAGAATCGGTTCTGCCATTTGCTCACATCTACTCACCGTACCGAATAAATCCAAGGTTCTCCTGATTATTGCGGGCAGTACTGTTACCGGCACGCCTGAGAGAATAACTGTCTGAATACCCCGCTACTCTTTTGCGGATGCTCACGTATCTTAACGCAATATGAGCGAATCAACGTACGATACAATGGATATGTACGAAAAAAAAGCGATGATGCTGGTTGAAAAGTTGATTGAGAAGGGTACCGTCGAGATGCCACCCGACGAGCCAATCTTGGTACATGTACCAACAGGAGCCCAATTTAATTCAGCGCAGAATCTCGCACATTACCATTCCGGGTGGAAAGCAGGAACGGCTGAGTAACAGCCGTGTTAATCAAATGAGTTCAAACCTGCTTGGTGGCCCGCTTGCTTCTGTCCCCGATCTTCCATGGGGTTCTCGACTTGAATATTGAGATTCGAGACGAGTGGAGGGCGTGTTTTTGACCAATACTGTAACCAATCGTTACTAGCGACGCATTCGATCCAGTCCCCGATTTCCATGTTGGATTCGGCCCAGTTGTGTTTGCCTTGGTAGAGGTACACCTCCTCATCAAGGAGTGTGGGTGGATCAGTACGTAGTGTATCCAGATATTCGTTGACCGTACTGAACATAGGATCAAAATCAACGCCATAGTAGTCGCCAGATCCCTTGTCTTCTGAAAGCATACCCTCCATTGCAGCGTCCATTGACACGTCATTGAAATCCTCTGCCGATTCGCAGACGAACACAAGGCTGGCTGCTGGATCTGCGTCCTGATCGAATTGAGTGGGGTCGCTGGTAGCTTGAATAAATTCGATCTGCCCATCACGGAGGCTGTTTCTATCGGTTGTGATCAGTTCCTTGTAGAGTTCATAGGCATACTTGTGTATGCGTAGGGTGTAGATCCGATCCTGGAGGAGTGCTTGCTCATCCTGGAGTGTTGATTGGACGCTACCAACTTCGCGTAGCGCAGTGGGGCGGACGTGATCCTCGTAGTAGTCTATATATTCACTATTAAGCTCGAATCCGAGCGGCTTCCGACCAAGTGCCTCTGCGATAGCGAGGGTTGTACCAATCCCCGCGAAGGGATCGAAGACAACGTCACCAGGATCAGAGGCGAGGTGGACAATTCGTCGAACAAGCCCCTCCGGGAACGGACTCGGATGGTAGCTGACTTTTGGCCCCCACTGACCCTGTTTCGGGATCGGGAATTCCCATACGTTGCTCGGAACGATCCCTTTTGGGCTGTATCGTTCTGGGTAGTTCACCCACCATTTTTTGAATTCGTCGGGGTCAGTGATGCGGATTGCGTCTTTGTTGTATGTGAACTCATCTGTCTTCGAGTACATGGTAATGTGTTCGTAGACGTTCCGCAACCTGCCCTTCTGATGCCACGGCCGCGTACGAAGTTTATCCCAAATGATGTTATCCTCCATACGCCAAGATTCAGGTAGTGGGTCGTGTACTTCACCACACGTTTGACACACGAGTGTCCCGTTACCGCGGTTTCGTTGAAGATGACCGCTACAGTCTGGTTCAAGACACGTTTTGTGATTTTGTAGATTTTCGAGTTCGTCAGCGATATCGAACGGTAACCGTACGACTCGGCCATTAGTTTTGTACGTGTCTGTGATTATCCACAGTGTACAGTCGTCAGCGGCGATTTCGTAACACTGCTTGTATATTGATCTGATGTCGTCGAGGAATGATTCGTAGTTTTGCTGACCGACCTGTTCATCGTGATCGCCGTAGTCGATCAGATCTGCGTACGGCGGAGAGGTAATTATGGTATCGACGAGCCCATCGACGTCTTCGAATTCGGCTTCCAACCGTGATTTCAGCTCTCGTGAGTCATGCTGGTAGATACGAAAACGAGAGTCTGGCTCGTCGCTCATTTGTTCGTCAGTGACGATGGCAGGACCACTGATAAATGAGTTGGTACTCTGTTCTTGAATCCCCAACAGTGATGCCGTCCTCTGATTAGAGGATGTAGAAACTATGAGACTACATTCAAATGTTCTTCTGGCTAGTCCGATTTAATCACCGACTCGATTGATTTACCGGATGGTTGGGTGAGTTGGAACTCGTGATTTCCGGACAGCGGTCGAGAAATAGTATCCATCGAGTGTTTTGGATGGTTTACTTCGAGACCGAGGTTGGTAACGATCGGTGGAGTTTCGTCGTCGGCATATCGTTGCGTCCACTCTGCGCTGTTCTGTGTCATTGATTTCCACTCTGAGAAAGTGGTTTTCTCCGTGTACACGTAGTGCCGCCCGTCTTCGTACACGAACAAGTCGTCTGGCAGGTGTGTGTACGTACCGTCCGCGACTTCAGTCGTGAATTCGTCGGCCGTTAGCACAATCGGGCGGGCTTTGACGCCGAATCCGGAGCAAGGTCGCATTGTTGTAACTTCTTCAGCAGTCTCATCATAAGTGAGCGCATCACGAGCTGTTGTTTCCTCATCCACAATTAACACGATATCGACTTGTCCGTGCGTATCAGGCGCGACAGATTGGTATCCGAGTTCTCGACTGACTAAGAAGATCGTGTGTACGTCGAGCTGAGCTGGATTGGAAAGACCGAGTTCCCCGGCGAGTGTCCGAACCAATTCGCGTGCATACTTCGTTTGACGTAACCCGCAAATTAGTCGGTCTAGATCGTCCTGTGTTGTAGTTGGCTCTGCTCTCTCGTGCTGTGTTTTGAGGTGTTCCTGAAGCTCTGGATACGCGTTACAGTACTTCTCATTGAGTTCTATTCCAATGCCGTTTCGCTCCATGAGCTCGGCCTGTGCGATAGTGACACCTGATCCTGCAAACGGATCCAACACCACGTCACCTGGATCCGTTGAGAGGGTTAGCATTCGCTCAACAAGCGCAGGTGGGAACGCGGCCGGATGATCGAACACGTCTACGTCACCCGTAAAGGAACCACGTGTTGGTGGTTCAAATTCCCAGATATTCTCGGGGAGCTTGCCACGTGGGTGATACCGCTCGGGGAAGTCTGCCCACCACTGTTTGAAATTGTCTGGATGTGATTCGCGGATTCGGTCCATCTTCAGATCAAAATCGGGTTTTTTGCTGAAACAAAGAATGTATTCGAACACATTCCGGAGCCGTCCTTGCTTAGTGTACGGGAGCGCCTTGTTCTTGTTCCAGACGACGATATCTTGTAGAATCCACGAATCGTTATTCTGTATGGAATGACCGCAATGCGGACAATTCGCTTTGCGACCCTCCACCATGTCCACACCTCCTAAGAGAGTACTCTCACAGCTTGGACATTCTATACCGTGGTCAAGGTTTTGACAGACTCTGGCGATATCAAACGGGAGCTGAACGATCTCTCGATTCCGCCGAAATGTGTTGACAACGACCCACAGCGACCCGTCCTGTTTCGTTAGTTTATATACATCACCGAACACTTCTCGGAGTTCATTGAGGTACTCTACATACGAGCCGTGCTGACCTACTTCGTCGTCGTCATCTGAGCCATACTCTTTCAGATCGTAGTATGGCGGAGACGTGACAGTCGTATCTAAGAGTTGTTCGTCAGTCTCTGTAGTATTTTTTTGGTAGGTACGGAGCTCAGAGACAGCACTCCGAGCATCCGCATTATGGAGCCCGAATACATCTGAATCGCTGTCAATTGTTGTGGACTGACTGCGGATTTCAGTTGTCCCATCTTCCTCTGGTGTCGTATCTTCTCCGGATGCCCCGCCGGTTGAAATCCGTTTCCCGTACTCACGCCCTTCAGGAAGAAATTCCTCGGTAGACAGTTCAGATTGAATCTCTCTCCATAACTCGCTGTTCGTATCTAGCCGAGTTTTTTTATTATCCGTTGGCACCTCGCTGGTGTCTCCTATCGGTATGATTTGGAGTGTCCCTCCGAAGTAGTTATACTGGTTATTGCGTGTGAGATCAAACACGTCCTCGAATACGGAAGTCATCAAGACCCGACCGTTTGCGTAAATATCAATACCCTGTCTGTTCTGACTTGGGCGGTATCTGTACCGGAACTTTTCGCTTTGTGTTAATAAACCCGGGCACTCCTCTTTAGCACGGTCTGTCATCGCGTCAATATCCAGTGTCCCGGACTCGTACTCTACTCTGTATTGCTCGCCCCTCGGGGTCGTAACCTCAAATTCGTGGCTCTTCTTTTGTGTCTCATCAGAGTACCTTGGCCAGATTGGAACTACATCGAAACACTCTCTCTCATTTGTTTTGAGGTCGTGATAACTCACTACAATTCGATTGTCCTCACGTGCAGACAGTAACCGTCGAAAGAGAGTACCTAGTCGCTCACGGACGTATTGGACTTTTTTATCGAGTGAGTCCGCTGACGGCCAAACATCATTATCAAATTGGGCCCTGGCACAAGTAGCATGAACACGTGTCCCGTGATCGGCCTGATTTAATTCAGAAATTTTGTCTGGAATTCCGATCTCCCAATCATTCTGACTCCCAGTAGAAATGGGAAGGTCACCTGTAATGGGTCCATCAACACGCAAACAGTCGCTCGTTTTCGTCTGTGTTACGAGGGTAAATTGATTCGTGTCATTCTGGAGCTCACGCTGTTTGAGAGACTCCTCAAACCATGCGAGGCTGGCTTTGAGACCCCATCCGACATTATTTAGAATGCCATCGGAAATCTCTTTATTTCCTGTTCGAAATACATGGTTTTGGAGTTGCTCACGAGTAATCCCTGGCCCATTATCTGAGATATAGGTCGTGACTGTATCTTCGCCACGCACAAACGTCAGCGAGATTGTCACCTGTTCATCTGGGTCTTCAAAGTATGACTCGTCATCTACAGATGCCGCAACTGAATTATCAATAAGTTCTTGTAACGCATCTAAATATGTCTCGTGTTGCTTTGCCATTCCTGAAGCAAGCATTTCCAGCTCAACAGCAGACTCACATGTCTCACTATTCATGAATCGAAACACACCTCCTGAAATGAATGTTAGATACCATTCTACGTTCTTGTCGACACCTCTGACTGAGAGATCTTTAATCTATATGATTACAGTTGATTTTTCGGTAGTGTCTGGATAAGCTGGTTCAGTATGAAGGGAACGTTTGTAACCAACTACCAGCGGTGTTTGGCTTGGCAGTACGTGTTTAAAATATTTATTTACTACTTTTACTTGATAAAAACACGTTCGACGGCATTCAAAAATCAAAAGAAGCAGCTGAGGTTATTCCTCAGGACCGCCGAACCCGTCTCGGTGGGTCGCATGTTTGGTGTTGCCGGTGGGGATCTCCACCTCACAGTCAGAGCAACGAACCTATTACGCGCCGGTCGAGGAGGCGCCAATAATAATATATTTCTAACACTTATTTCGCTGAGCCGCATCTAGTTTAATTATTCAACTCAGCCAAATCCTGATACCGGCTACGTATTGAAATGGTCGAAACATCAGATACTTTTGCGACATCGTTCTGGGTTATTTTGACCCCTTCTTTTTTTGCGGCCCAGTATACAGCCCCAGCTGCTAGGGCGGTAGGAGCTTTGCCGCTGATGACGTTTTTTTCTTCAGCGTTTTCGATCAGTTCGTGGGCAGTCTTACGTATATTTGGCTCCAGTTCCAGTTCCTCACAGTACCTGTCAATATACTGTCCAACATCAAAAAATGACGATGGATCAAGTCCAAGAGTATTGACAATCTTTTTTGATCTTCTTAGGAGGTGTTTCTTCGTGACTACTGCTGGACCGATGTCAGCAATAGCTGTTGGACTAATTCCCACACCGTTGATTTTACATGCACAATAGAGAGTTGCTGCAGCAATTAACTCCGTAACGAACTGCCTCTCACTTGCCTTCAGATATTGCTCGAATAACTCTTCAGCCATCGTGTCAGCCCCTCCTGTGATATTCAGTTCTGTGGCATACTGCTCTATCTCGCTAGCTGCACACCTAATAATAAATTCATCAGTATGCGCGTCTCGAAAAGTGAATTCTTCTCTAAACCAGCCATCAGTATTATGCTTCGTAGTTGTATGTGAATTATCTAATTTATCGGCATCATTGACGTCTTCAAGCAACTCTTCGATTTCTTCACGAAAACCTTCTATCGAGTCTGTCATTTATACACACTACTTTCGAAGGTGTTGTTAATTTATCGGAGCTAGAGGCCATAAAGACAGATACTCTGTCTGTAGTCGCACCCCGGTCCCGTAGTACCCGTCTCGCTGGGTCGTACGTTCGACATTGCCAGCGAGAAAACATTTACACAGACGGATGAGCGGGGACGAAGCTGGTGGCGATCCACTCACCGCTCTCTCATACTCCAACGTCAAAATCAGACAGCCGGTGGAGTAGCTTTTCTATGACAAGTGGATATATTCACACTTGCCACAGCCAAGGCGGATCATAGCTGGTTACCCTACTTTGATCCTAAACAAGTGTTCAATTTAATTTATAAATTTTTGTGCGAAAGTTGTACTAAAACCGGTCCTCGACAAAGGGGGTTGTAACCGTTGTCAAACGTATATGCGAAGCCGTTCTGACGTTGGTGGTGTCACTCTGATCCAGAATCAGAAAGCTCGTCGAAATCATTCATAATATCGCTAATAATCCCTTTGTCGGAATTTGTTACAGTGTCGTCGTGATCACTAGCACCTTCCTGGTTTCCGCCTTCAGTGTCTAGCTCGGTCACTGTCGCATCCGTCGCTGTACTTGTCTCAGGATCTGTTTTAGCAGACTTACTTCGATCTGTGGTGTCTACTTCGGTCGATGAACGAGTGGCAGTGGCTTCCGTTTCATCGAATGCCTGCTCAATCGCGGCGGTGTACGTGCCGAAGTACGTGGCGTAGGTGGTGGCGGAGACGTGCCCGTGCTCGTTCATTTCGGTCGTGGTGGGCCGGTGTCCAAGTTTGTGGGCGATGCGGTGCAGGTCGTCGATGAGTCGGGCTTTGTTATCGATGCCGGCTGAGTCGAGTGCGTTCTGCCAAGATCCGAACACGCGCGTGACGTCATTCACGGAATACGCTGTGGTGTCGCTTACGTCACCCGCTTTCAACGGCCGGTCGATCGTCTCGCCGACGCGCTGTATCGCGTCGAGGAGATCGCCCCGGCTCGGGGTGCCGCTGCTGCTCGATTGACTTCTCCCACTGCTCGAAGCGCTTTTTGCGCCGCTCGTACTGGCGTCTCGGCTACGCTCGGAAGTCGAATTCGTGTCCGTGCCCGCTTGTGACGGCAGGTTAATATCCGGCGTGTTGCCCGCAGAGCCGGTGTCAGTTGGCGTGGCGTGGAAGTCTTTCGTGCTGCTGAGTTCGTGGCCGGTTCCGGTGCTTGTCTCCCAACTTTTGTGTCGGGCTTGCTCGATTGTGTAAGTGTCGCCGACGGTCCAGTCGAGTGAGAGGTCGTGCGTGCTCCAGATGTCGAGCGGGACTTCGGTGCCGTCTGTGAGTGCGACTTGTAGGCGGGCGTCGCGTTTCGAGCCGGGGTTTTGGTCGCGGTCGAGGACGGTGACGGTGAGTGTGTCGACGCGACCGTCGGGCAGGATGGGACCGTCCGTGTCCATTTTGGTATCGTCCGGTGTTGGGCGGTCGGCGTCAGGGTATGCAGGGAATTCGTCGAGGAGTTCGAAGGCCGTGTTGAGTGCGTCGGTGCTGGTGATAGCGACGGGGAGCGGCGTGTTCGATTTGGGTGTGACGGGGACGGCGTGGTCCCAGTCTTCGATTGCGTCGCCGAGTAAGTGCTGGATGCGGTCGTTGACGGCGGCGAATTCGACGTGGTGGAAGTCAGTGACGCGGTCGCCGTCGCCGTGCGCGTCGCGGTAGTCGTTGATGCTGAAGTCGTTCCGGTCGCGCTGTTGGGTTCCGTAGTTTGGTGCGCCGTCTGGCCCGTCCTCGCCCCAGTGATCGGCCACGGCTTCGGCCCATCGCTCCATTGGGGTGGTACCATCGGTGTCGAGTTTGTCCGCGAGTTCGGTTAACAGGTGCTGGAACCGATCGAACGCGACGTACAGTTCAGCAAGTTCGTTTGAAGGAATCTCAGCGGTGGTACTCGAATCGACTGACTGCGGTTGTTTCTCGGTCGTCGCCGTGGATGTCGTGTCTGTCGAGGTCTCGTCAGTTGAGACGGCTGCGTCGTCACCGGTCGCATCGGTGTCTGCCAATCCTGCTTCGACGAGTGCAGCGTCCACACTGCCGAATGCGTCATCGTACTCATCTGGGTGGTGACTGCCGACGGAGTACAGGAGCTTCCGGTCGATCGTATCCCACTCATCTGCGAGATCCTGTAGTTCACCGATGAGTTCGTTCTGCTTATCGGTCAGTGTCGATTGGGCTGCGATGACTGTCTTCACGGTGTCCGGGTCGGCGACGCCTGCTTCAACGAGTGCGGCGTCCAAACTCCCGAAGACCTCTTCGTACTCGTCCGGATGGTGACTGCCGACGGAGTACAGGAGCTTCCGGTTGATGTTATCCCAGTCAGTCGCCAACGCCTGTAGTTCACTGATGAGCTTGTCACGCGTGGAGGTCTCAGTGGGTGTGTCCGTAGCAGGTGCCTCAGTATCCGAGACAGTGGACGACGTACTCGTTGTCTCCGCCGGCTCGCTTGTATTTTGCGTGGTACTAGCCGAACCAGTTTTCGCGGAGTCAGTGTCAGTGTCGGGTGAAGATGGTGAGGACTGGTCTTGGTCGTGGACGCCGGCGGCGGCGATGGCAGCGTCAAAACTGCCGAAGTGCTCGCCGAGTGTGGCTGGGGTGTAGTGGCTGTGCGTGGTGATGTCACTTATTGTCGGCACGCCATCGACGGTGTCGGCGACGCGTTGTACGTCATCGATGACGCGTTGGTCCGGATCGATGTCGGCAGCGTGTAGCGCATCGGTCCACGATTCGAACACGTCCATGTAGCGTGCGGGTGCGTACCTGCTGTGCGTGTCCATGTCCTCAAGAGTCGGGTACCCGGCAAGGACGCCATCAACACGTTGAATTTCAGCACATAGTTCGTCCACGTCTGGTTGTACAGACTCAGCATGTTCGTCTTCGGAGTCGGTTTCGGTGTCATCAGAGTCACTGTCCTCGTCTGCGTGTGCGGTCAGGACAGTGTGCGTTGCGTCCGGAAGTGTGATTGTGACCGTGTTGTTCTCACTTGGAAGCTCGCTGGTTTGGTTCTGGTACCCAGCGCGAGACACGAACAGCGACCGGTCACTGCCAGACGTTGGCGGTGTGATGGTGACGGTGCCGTCCGCGTCGGTAATGCTCTCGGTGGAGTCAGTGGTTGTTTCGGCGATGACTACAGCGTTCCCGATCGGTGAGTCGTTCGTGTCGGTGACTGTGACGGTGATGTCCGTCGGAGTGGTGTCGCTCGTGTCCTCCGACTGGTCCGTGGATTTGGGTTGGGTGACGCTGTCGTGGACGGGCATCGCGCCGGGGGTGAGTGATTCGGGCTGCCAGTACGTCGTGAGTACGGGCTGGTCGCGCGTGTCGTCGAGTGTCAAGCTGATCTCGTCGATGAGTTCATCTAACAGGGTGCGGGCGACGTCGTCGTCGACCATGTCGCTCGTGTCGCGGTTGTCGGCGATGGTGGCGCGTGCGCCGGCGGTTTCGAGTTCGCAGAGGATGTGACTGGTGGTGTCGGTGACGGCGACGAACCCGGGGTGTTCGCGGAATCGGGACCCGAGTGCGCGGAATTCGGCGGCGCGGCGGAGGAGTCGCCGGCCGTCTTCGCCGGGGAGACGCGCGTCGGCCTCGCCGGGGATGGTGACGACGTGGTAGAAGTGCGCGTGCTTGTCGCCGGTCGGATTCCGGAGGATCCGGCCGATGCGTTGAATGAGTGACGCGTTCACCCCGCCTTTAGCGAGGTTCACGGCGATGCCGGCGTCGGGCAGGTCAACACCGACGCCGAGCACGTCACCGGGCCCGACGAGCACGCCGGCGTCCGCTTGTTTGAACGCCGCGATCGTGTCGTACGGCGCGGCTTCGTCCTTCGCCGGCGTGTACACGGTGTCCGCGTCGAACCAGTCCGCAAGATGTTCAGAGACAGCGTCGGCTTGCGCGTAACTCTGTACGAGGACGACGGCTTTCCGATCCGGAACGTGTTCGGTGAGGAGCTGCCGGATCGTGTTGTGCGGCGGGTTGAGTTGCCAGCGTTTCGGTCGGCGGGAGAACGCTGCGGTGGCGAACGTGTCGAACGATTCTGACTGATCGCGCGCGTCTTTCCCGTCTTTACTCTGCGCGAACGACCGGAGGTCCCGGAGCGTCTCGAACGTGTCCGGGACGGTCGCTGGGACGTCACCGGTGAGCTCTTGCGGTGTGAATTTGTGCGTGTCGGTGTCGTATGCCGGTGTGAGTGTGGTCGTCGAGTCGGCGACCCCGGAGAGCGTGTCTCCAGAGTTGCTTGCGGCGTAACACACGTCCCACCGGAAATCTGCGATGACGTTCTGCTCGCGGGCTTCGGTGATGCCGAACTCGATGCACTGTGCGAGGTTCGCTTCGAGCGCGTCTTTGACGCCGGAGTCACCGAGCCATTCGTCGTCTATCGACCCGGACATCGCTAGGACGCTGTCGGCGTTCGTCGTGAGGTCGTCGAACAGGTCGCGCCATCCGCGACTGTCGCGCCGCCCGCTGCTGTACCGGTGGGCTTCGTCCAGAATGACGAGGTCGTAGTGGAGCCCGGGGTCCGCTGCGAGGAGTTCCTGTGCGGTGCGGAATTCGATGTCGCCCCACGCGAGTTCGATGCGGCGGTCACCGTCGCTGTCTGTTTCGGTGCGGCTCCGCGGGATGTTCAGGTGTTCGTCGAATTCGCTTTGCCACTGTTCGAGGAGTAAATCCTGTCCGGCGACGATAAGCACGGTTGCGCGTCCGGTCGGTGACCGTGTTGCTGCCGGGATGTCAGCCGTATCGGTAGGGTGTAAGTCACCGAACAGGTGTGCGATGGCGGCGAGGCCGAGCACGGTTTTCCCGGTGGCGGTCGCCATGTTCACGTACCCGGTCGTCCCGTTGGCAACCCAGTTCGTGATGGCGCGTCGCTGATGATCCCACAGCGGCGTCACCATTTGCGGTCTATCGAGGTGTGTTAACAGGCTGTCCCCGCCGATGCTGTTTCCGGTGTCTGCGGTGATTGAGTCGATGAGAATCTCTGCGTAGTTCGTCACAGCCGGGTCGGAGAACAGTTGATACAGCAGGTCAGCGACGGCTTCCGGTTGCTGTAGCGGTTGGCGGGATAACGTCTCGTCGCCGTGTTGCGTGATGAGTTTCTCGATGAGCGCCTCGGTTGCGCGGTTGAGATCACCGATTTCGCTGTCGTCTAACCCGAGTTTCGTGAGTTCGACGCGCAGCTCGTTCAGTCGGAAGGCCAAATCCCCGATATCGCTTGCGTCGTGCTCGCTAATGAGCTGCGGCAGGTCTGACTGTGTCCCTGCAAGCGCTCGCAACCCGTCAACGTAGTGCGGGCCGCACGCGGTACCGAAGTCCATGCGGCCAATCGTCGCCCCCTGATCGAACGCCGAATCAGTGGTTCCGAGCGCGACCCCGTACGTGACATCGATCGCGGCCCGGTCGATTTGTGACGGCCAGTCGCCTTGCGTCAACGAGTCTTTGGCGAGCCGCGCGTCGTAGAACTGCTCGTCAAGATCCGTGTACGAAGTGCGATCATCGACCTGATTTTTGAACGGATCCATTATTCGGGGCGATAACTGCTTGTCCACTTGTCATCAACCAGTAAATAAAACAGTATCGGCGGTGCCGCTACCCGGCCGTCACGTCAGCGTCAGGTGCCGAATCGCGCTGCGTGACGGTCACGTCTGGTGTCGTGCTGACGGTTACGCCTGACTCACCGTTCACCGTCCACTGCTGGCCGCGCACCTTCTCGAACGCGTACCACGCGCCCGGTTCCCAGTTAAACTCACTGAGATGCCGGTTCCACACGTCGAGTTGCACTGACTCGCCGTCGCTCGTCTCCGCGCGGAACACGTGTCGGCGGCCGTCTTCCGTCAACTGTTCTCGAATCCGTAACACGACTGGGGCGGTGTGCTGTGGCGTCTCTTCGATACCGGCTGCGGTCCGCACAACTGAACGCGGCCCCTCCGTGTCACGCACTGCGTCGCTCGATCGTTCCGACGTTGTCGATTTCTTGTCTTCGCGGTCATCCGTTGCTGTCGCCGGTGAATCTACGGTATCACGGGTCTCCTCACTCGTTGATGACGCCGTTTCACTCCCCGGCTCAGTAGGTGTGTGCGACGGTGTGGACGCGGATTGCGCCGCGAGATGCTCGGCGACGGCTTCAAATTCAGTGACTTGCTCGCGCAGATGCGCGACGCGCCGCTCTAGTTCTGGCGCGGTGATGTCATCCGGAAGACGGTCGAGCGCGTTGTTCCCGTCGTCGACGATGGACTGGATGACGTCTTCAGCTTCCTGGAGTTCGGATGTCTCTTTGAGTGACGAAACTCGCTGTGTCAACGTGTCAATCGTCGCTTCCGCTTGCTGTACCTCCCGTTCATATTCAAGCCGGTCCGTGAGCGCCTCAACCGACGTAATCCGGCCGTCCAACGCCGCCTTCTCCTCCGTGAACCACTGTTCGTTCGCTGTCTCCCCTATTTGTCGAGCCGACCGATACACAGCATGTGCGTTCTCACACGCTTCCAGCCCCGCCTCGATTTCCCCGGTTTCGACTGCCTCCTGCGCGGCTGTGACGTGCTCGTCGCCATCAGTGACGAGCTCGTGATACTGCGCTTCGGCTTCCGTCGGAACCGCGTCTAACCGGTCTTCAACGTCGTTCACACGCAACCGCAAATCACGGTCACTTGATAGCGTGGTGAGCGCGTCTCGGGTCTGGCTTACCGCAGCACGCGTTGCTGGAATTCGTTCGTTTGCTTCGCTGACCTCGTCGGTTTCAACTAGTGTTTCGATCCGGTCGCACGTCAGCTCAAGCCCGGCTACTAACCGGGTTTTTTCACGGTCGGTATGTGCTGTCCCGGTGGATTCGTGAGCCGTTGTTTCGTCATTCGAATCTTCGCTTGGCGACGATGTAGTGCCATGCGTTTTCGGTGAATCTCCCTTGCGGTCTCCGTACCTCTCTGTAACCGTTGTTGTGAGTCTTGCAGCGAGCGCTGTTCCGATACCATCTACCTCCGTTAGTTCCGCTTTCGTTGCTGTGAGAATATCTTCAGCATCCTTGTACCCGGCATCGCGCAACGTATCTGCTTTGTGCTCGCCAACTCCGGGGAGCTCTTCGACGTTTGGTATCCCATCAGCGTCTGGAGTGTCGGATCCGTCACCGGTCGTTGACGTTCCGCTCTCAACGATATTGAGCGCAGTAACAAACAGGACTGTCGCTATCACAACCGATTGCCACACCGGAAGATCGAATGGCCAGGTTACGAACGATAACAACACGTCACCCCATCCTGACACGACCGGAAGAACAGTTGCTAAACTATCCAAGATCCAACCAATCGCAGCAACTCCCACGCCCGCAACGTAAATCACCGTACTCATACCTGCCCACACGGCGTTCCGGGTGAACAACGCAATTAGAAGCAACAGGATTGCTGCGGTTAGTAGCATACCCACCACTCACCCGTTATCATCGTGTTATTTCCAGTAGGTAGGGACATGTGTCTGTAGTACTGAATCTGACGAGACCGTTACTGTACATGAGTCGCTCGGAACTCATCTAACTCTGCCTGTGTAATGACAGACTGTAGACCAGAAGCACGAGATTTAATCGCATCTGAATCTTCGTCGATATGCTGTGACAGAGTTTTGAGCTTGACATCCCCGTCCGTGAGCTGAGATGCGCGGCGCAGTGCAGCTAATCCCCACAGTGTCGCGTCGGCGTCGACAGGGTACTGTTCGCTGCGTGCCTCCCGGATAAGGAGTTCAGCTAGTTCCCGCGTAGGATTGTCAACTCCGCTCGCATCTACAACGTGGTTGATGACGCCAACTGGGTCCGATGGGAGCGAATCTACCTGTCGCAGCTCCGCGCGCTGTTCCTGATACCGGTTTCTGATCGTTACTTCGGAGACGTTCGCTACACGGCTGAGTTCCTGTTGCGTTCGCTTCTCCCCGACGTCGAGACACGCGTTGTACACGGCGGCAGCGGCCCACCCGGACGGGCTTTTCCCGCTGGACAACCCGGACTCTTCGGTGATTTCGATGATTTCCCGTGCACGCTCGTTGACTGCGTCAGTCACGTCAAGCGCGTCGCAGTACCGGTCCACGTAGTGTTCGCTGCCAAAGAACGCAGACGGATCGAGTCCGACGGTACTCGCAATATCTTTCGAACGGCGAAGCAGTGCTTTCCGCGTGACAACGGTATCGTCAGCAGCGACGAAATCAGTCGGATCCAACGGGACTTCCGTGACTTTGACCGCGCAGTACAAGCACGAGGCGGCGACTAATTCGAGCGCGGTCCCGATGAGGTCTCCGCGCTGGTTACGGTACTGATCGCGCAGGGATTTCGCAAGATCGACGGCCGCCTCGGGAACATCTAACTCAGCCGCTAACTGGTTGATCCGGCCATCTACGATCGCTGTTTGCCGCTCAGCAGACACCGACTGTCCGAACGTGATGTTCTGTTCAATCTCTGCAGGTGATGTAGAATCGACGTCGCTGAGTACATCTGAGAGAATGTCGTCAATCTCTTCGATGAACTCCTCACTCATATCTGGTATACAAACTGACGCGAATCATAACGCTACCGGCTCACACCCATGTGCTGGTCATTGCCTTGATCAGATCTACCTCTGTAAGAATGAGTACTAACTGTTCTTTTCACACACAAAAGAGATTCAACGAGCTATTGTACACTTCTAATCGAGTGTTCTAACCGCCACGTGTCGCTCAACACAGCGTCCTTGTCGTCAGTGCCACCGGTGGTGAGGATTCCGAGGTGGTAGAGCTGGTATTTGAATTGGAAGTGGATGCCGGATTTGTAGATCGTTGGGTCTCCGAGGACGGACTGGTTAATATCGCCGTCTGCGGTGAGAACGTCGTCGCGGCGATGTTGGGTGAAGAACACTTCGACGGCAAGTGGCTGGTTGATGCGTGTGGCTTCGAGTGCGACGTCGGCGAGGGTCGCGTCCCGCGTCCCGTCTTGATGGAGGCGTTCGAGTGCGGTGGTGATGAGCTGCGTGGGTTCGTATTGGATGGCGACTGAACGGGCGAGCTGTGCCCATCGCGGAGCGAGCTCGGTGAATCTCTTTGACCGGCCGGTCCACGTGTCGAATTCGGCGAGTGCAGCGGTGATACTGCCGTGCTGATCGCGGGCGAAGCGGACGACTTCTGCGCCGAGGTGTGTGAGTGAGTCGCCGGTGGGTTGGTCGTCGACGAGATTCAACAGGATCGCGCCGCGCCGCCCACCAGAAATAGCGTTGATGACGTTGTCGGCGTACACGGTGTTAGTGTCGCCATCGGCTGCGAGTGCGAGCGCGTATCCGAGATAGTTTTTCGGGTGATTCACTGGAAAACTCCCGTCGGTGAGTCGGTGCGTGGTGGCTTGGAGTCGCACCGCGTCGATCGTCGTGGAGAACTCACCGGCACCAGTAACCCGGGCAGGCTCGACGACACGCGCAGAGTCAGTGTCTTCCACGGCGATGACGCCGACGTTGAGGTTCCTGGCTTGTGCGCGTGCCGCGTCAGTGATACTGGGGGCTGGTGCGGCGACGTACCCGAGGTTGACCTCTGGGAGATGGGCGTGTGCTTGCGTGATGCCCCGAGCGACGTCTGCGTCACCTGGGTTAGTGTTGTGGCCTTTCGCTTCTATCACCGTGACTGGCGTCGTGGCCGCGTCGCCGTTTAGGACATCGGTGGCTGGCATGCCAACGCCGAGTAAGTCGGGTTCTCCTGCGTGGAGTCGGAGCGTGTTGTACGGTGCGAGACGGTTCCGAATCGTGTCAGGGACGGTCCACCCACCCCATGTGGATTGCGTGAACTGTGTTTCCGTGACTGCGTACTGGTCCGGGGTCGTGTCTACGTCAGGGTACAGCGTCTCCTTCGCGGCAGCAAGCACAGTTGGTTCCGCAAGTGAGACAGCCATTGCTACATCTTCTCTTGGCTCACCAATATAACTGGAGGGTTAGGCGGTCAAGTGAGAACCTTCTAATCGTCGTCGGTTTCCGTTTCTTCCCGGCGCTCAGCCGCTAGTTCCAAGATCTCGTCGAATTCCTCTCGCAGCCAGGCTGTCTTCGGCATCTGTTCGTACTTTTTTACCTCGGCCAATAGTTCGTCGTCCCCTGTTTGTTTGGCTCTTTCACGAGCCGCTTCGAGATCTACATCGTCATAGAGTTTCATCACGCAGCTGCGAATTGCCTCTGGTGATCGGTCAAACCGCTCTGCGACAGGTGCCCACGCGCGGTCCAGTTGTGCCTGTTTTGAACTCCGCAACTGACCGTTCTCGTCCCGCTTCGGTGGACACCCCTTCAGCTCTCGGTACTCAAGAAGTAGATGCTGTCTGTACGTCGGGCCTATCTCACCTTTTGAGTGAAAATCTGAGTTAACCTCTCTCGCTGCGAGGTAAGTGTGCTTGTCAAGTGGCGTTTGCTTCCAGAGGACGTATTTTCCAAGTCCCATAATAGCCATATGGAGGGGATTGATAATAAATAAAAATTCCCGTGAAACGATTTACTGAACACTCTAAATACTGGGTCCTGACGGATTAAATCGTTCACCAGGAATATGGTTTTATATAGTAGAAAATACCCGGTTCAATCGCTTGTGGAATATCGAGATCTTGCGTTCCATTTGTCATGTGTTTTGATTATAAGTGAGACAGAGCGTTTGTTGAACCTCATCAAATCGTTACACTGGGCCTGCTTTCGCTTGATAGCCTGAACAAGGATATCGTGGTGGTTTTCTCGGCGTTGGATGGACGGATTGCTAGTCCATCCGTCCGAGGAGCCGACTCAGCAGGAGCGTACCTGTCTCGTTTAGATTAACGGTCTCAAAAACACCCTCAACTGGAATGAACGTGATATTCTCGTCCATCGTTGCTGGCCGAGAACTTGCTGGCGCAAACATGATTACCCGCGCTTCCTCATCGGTATAGTCACCTAGCTTTTCGATTTTGCGTTCTACCTTTTCAGTCCCTCCTTGCGTGACTTGCGCCCATACGAGGTCGTCACCACTCGCTCCGATAATATCCACGTCCGAAGTGGTCCCTCCAATTCCAGCAGTTCGATGGTATGAGTCGTCAACAATACGTAGGTACTCTTCACAGACAATTTCTAACTGGTCGGTAGTGAGAGATCCGACATCATACGGTGGTAACTCGCCACGAATTATCGCACGCAACTGATCCTCTCCTCCGTCCCAATCACAAATCGACCAGAAGGGAGGCCTCACTCCGTTATCGAAAAGCAGAGGCTGTTCCTGTCTTGTGACGGTGACGCAGTCTTTCACCTGTACGGCTTTATGAACAGTACATTCCTTCGGCAGGCCTTCAGGGTATTCTATACTACTGCCTGGTTCGACACTCTCGGATCGGAGTATGTCATCTTCGTGAATGAATAGAATATTGATTTCGGATCCCGGTGGAATAACGCCGACCAGCATCTTGTTTTTGTGGACGCTCCTGTATGCTGCTCCAACGATTGCGCCCCCTGAGGCAACATCGTTTAGTTTCCCGATCTCAGTCGCTCCGCGGTCTTGGTAATCATCTGGATTTGCGCTCGGGGTGTCCCCCCAGTTAATCGCAATCTGTTCGCTGTCCCAGAGCGACTGAACCCCGCTACCAAGCTTGTGCCTTGCGAATATGGTCGGTAACGACGTCGTATCTATTTCCGACAACATGTCTTTCGATATAGAATTCCAAATTACAAATAATCCGATGCTTAGTTTCAATAAAATATAGTTTGAATATTCTATTGCGATTCTCTAGGGCTGATTGGTTCTGCTATATGATCGACACACCGACCGGGTAAGGAATTCTGACGAGGTTACATCGCAACTACAGGGGCAAACAGTTCTGTTGAATCGTAATCAGACTGGACGGGAGACTGGATTGAAAGTCTAGTGTGGAGGAATTGTGGGGGCTCAACTCTACTCTTCGTTTTACTTTCACCCCGCTGAGTGTAGGTTTATTACCCCGCCGGTAAGTGATATGTGTGTGACGCGATTCCTCCATTTGGCGGATATTCATCTCGGTCGGCAGCAGTACGGCGTACCGCAGCGAGCGACTGATGCGAAACTCTCGTTCCAGCACGCGCTGTCGCAAGTTTCGGCTGAGGATGCCGACGCAATACTACTCCCGGGCGACTTGTTCGACAGTCGGGACGTGCGGCCGGAGACGCTCGCCTCGGTAGAAGACGTGCTCGCGGACGTCGAGGTGCCGGTGATCGTGAGTCCGGGGAATCACGATCAGAACATGAGTCGCCGACGGGATTTGACGTGGCTACAGTATCTGAATAACAAGGGACTGATCACGTTGTTGTCGGCTGATTTCGCTGATGACCGCGCGTCGTTCGCTCCGACTGACGTGGAGTCTTCGCGGGAGGGTGGCGGCGGGTACGTTGATTTGGAGACGGACGAGGGGACGGTTCGCGTGTTCGGTGTTCAGTACCGGGGTGCGTACATGGAACGCCAGATCTCGGCCGTCGTGGACGGGATCGAAGCCGTGAACGCGGCTGAAGGGGAGCCGGCGGCGACGGTGGTGTTGGCGCATTTCGGTGTGGATGATGCGGTGCCGGATCTGGGTGCGACGGTGTCGGTCGCGTCGTTGACGCCGCTGATGGACGCGGTGGATTACGTGGCGCTCGGCCACATTCACAAGCGGTACGAGGTGGAGAACGTGTACAATCCGGGGAGCTTGGAAGCGTTCTCGGTACAGGAGGGGCGGTGGGACGACGCGCACGGGTACTACGTTGTGGATGCGGCCGACTGGTCGGCGGATCACCGCGTGTCGAAGCGACGGCCGTACGTGACGGTCGAGTTCGACGTGTCGGGGTACCGGACGTTCGACGATCTCCGCGCAGCGTTCGAGGACGCGGTGCGTGACGAACAAGGCAGGGTTGAGCGCGTGTGTGGTAAGGTGGAGTTCCAGGCGGGTGACGGGTCGCGTCGTGATCCGATTGTGAACCTGCGGTTGACGGGGACGCTGTTGCTCGATCACGTCGCGTTCGACGTCGATGCGTTACGAGACATCGCAGAGGAGACGCTGGAGGCGTTGTACGTACAGCCGACGGATAACACGGAGCGGAAAGCGATTCAGGAGCTGCTCGGGGATATCGATCGTGACGAGGCGTTCGCGGCTGACGGGACGGTGAACACGGACGCGTTACAGGAACGCGTGTTCACGACGCTCGCTGAGGAGTCGCGGTACAGTACCGCCGCAGACGACGTTGCGTCGACGCTTGACGAACTGGAGGGACTCGTCACTGAGGACGGTGCCGGTGTCGGTGAGGCGGCGTCGTACTTGCGAGAGCGCCGTCGGGAATTGTTCCCGGACGGCGTCGGCGAGCCAGGAGAAACGAACGAAGCGGCCGCCGCTGAAGGAGGTGAGGCGGAGTGACGGTCGTTATCGAGTCGGTGACGTTAGAGGATTTCAAGAGTTACGCGGACCGGACGACGATCGAGCTCGGCGACGGCGTCACGGCGATCGTCGGGGAGAACGGGTCGGGGAAAAGCACGGTACAGGAAGCAATCGGGTTCGCGTTATTCGACACGCACCCGTTCGACAATCAAGACCGCCTCGTGCGAGATGGCGAGAATTCCGGGCACGTCGAAGTGACGTTCCGGGTCGTCGAGACGGGTGAGGTGTACACAGTGCGGCGCTGGGCCGGGCGGTACAAGTTCGACGTGCTCGATGCGAACGGGGACGCGCTCGGACTGGACACCGGGTCGGCGATCAAAGAGTGGGTCGCGGAGAAAATCGGCGTAGACGACGCGGACGACCTATCGGAAGTGTGGGAGCGGAGCGTCGGGGTGCCGCAGACGAATTTCCTCGCGGACTTCACGCAAAGCGAGAAGGAGCGCGTGGACACGTTCGACCCGTTGTTCGACATCGAGCGGTACCGGGAGGCGTACAAGTCGCTGAGTGGCCTACAGAGCGAATTCGATGAGGAGATCAGCGAGAAAAGCGAGGAGGTCAGTGAACTCCGTGGCGAACTGAATGACTTGCCGGCCGTCGAATCGGAGGTCGAGGGGTTAGAAGACGAACTGCGAGAGTACGAAGCAGACATTGCGACGATTGAACACCGTGTGGCGGTGTTACAGTCGAACCGTGCGGCGCTTGAGGAGGTCGAGTCCGCGCTTGATGAGAAGCGAAGCGAGTTGGAATCACTTGAGGAGACCAAGATCCCTGCCGCAGAGCAGCAACTCGAACAAGCCGAGGAGACGCTGGAGGACGCCGAAGCCGCAGTCGAGACGTTGTCCAACGTTGAAGATGAGTACGAGGCACACCGCGAGGCGGAGAGCGAGCGCGAACGGTTGGAAGAGGAAATCGAAGAGCGTGATGAGTTAGTCGGTGAGCGTGACGAGATTCAGGGGGAGATCGACCGGAAGCGGGCCGAGGCTGAGCAGAAAAAAGAGGACGTTGAGACCGCGACCAAGGCCGAACAGCGGCTCGAAGAGCTTGAGTCTGATGTCGAGGAGTATCGAGAGTTAGAGGAGGAGGTCTCGGATCTTGAGGATGACGTCGAACGGATCGCTGCGATCGACGAAGAGATTAGCCAGCACGAAGCCGAGATATCGGACTTGGGAGACGAAATATCGGACCTGGAGGACGAAATCGAGGCGGCTGAAGCGCAGCGCGATGAAGCCGAGGAACTCGATACGCTGCGTGAGGAGCAGCGTGAGTTGTCCGTTGAGCGGGAGTCGCTGGAAAACGAAGTGGAGGAGTTGGAAGCGCAAAACGAGGAGCTAAACGATATCGACGTTGGCGATGCGTCGGATGTGCCGTGCCCGACGTGCGATCGACCGATCACGGCGGAGCACCGTGATTCGGTGATGGAGGAGAACACGGCGCGGATCGAGGAAATCGAGTCGTCGGAATTCCCGGAGATTGACGCTCGGCTTGATGAGCTTAGCGGCGAGATCGATGACGCGGAGGCCGCGGCCGATGCGGTGTCTGAAATTCCTGGGTACGAATCCGAGATTGCCGACTTGGAGGAGGAGATCGCCAGCATCGAATCGACGATCGAGGAGCTGCGGAGCGAGCGGTCCGACCTCGAAGCACGTACAGAGGATCTCCCTGAGAAACAGCGTCGTCTCGAAGAGCTCGACGGTGTCAAGGAGGAGTATACGAGGGCCAAGACTCGGTACGAGGATAACAAGTCCGCCGAGTCAGAGTTGGAATGTATTCAGGACCGTATTGAGAAGTTAGAAACTGAAGTCGCGGAGCTTGATGAGGAGATCGCGTCGTACGGCGATCTTGATTCGGAGCTTGAGGCGGTGAAGGAGACGTTAGCAGAGACGAGAGAGGGATATGAAACATACCTCGCTAAAGAGGATGAGGCGAAGAAACGCGACGAGAGAGCGGAAGCGGTAGAGGAAGCGCGCTCCGAGTTAGAGAGCCTTCAATCGAGAGCAGAGGATGTCCGGGATGAAATCAATGAGTTGGACTCGGAGTTCGATGAGGAGCGATTAGGGGCGTTGGAGAGCGATATTGACGCGTTCGAAACGGAGAAAGATCGCCTGTCAGGCAAGCGAGAAACCGTTGAAGAGAATCTGAGTGGCAAGCAGAGCAAGCTGGATGACTTGTACGAGAAACAGTCGGAAAAAGAAGCGCTCGAAGCGGAGATCACTGAGTTAGAGCGCGACAAGCGGTTCGCTGGGTGGTCGCGGAATACGTTACAGCAGGGGGCGGCGGACCTTCGTGAGTTGATCACGACGGAGATCGGGCACCGAGCGAACGAGGTGTTTCAGCAGCTCCGCGGGAATCCGACGGAGACGCTGGTGTGGGATAAGACGTACAATCTCCGTGTCCGCGTGAAGGGGCAGGACAAGCCGTTCGATTCGCTGTCCGGCGGGGAGAAGATGGCGGCGGCGCTCGCGGTCCGGTTGGCGATTCTTGAACGGTTGGCGAGCGTCGGGATGGCGTTCCTTGACGAGCCGACGGCGAACCTGGACACGGAGAAGAAGCAGAACCTCGTGAATCAGTTGGAGTCGCTGGAGGGGCTCGGGCAGTTGACTGTGGTGAGTCACGACCGGACGTTCGAGGCGATGACTGAGCGCGCGGTCGTGCTCGAAAAAGACGAGACCGATGAGGTCACGCGGGTGGTGTCTCAGTAATGCCGTTGTACCCTGAACGCGTCGCCGAGCAACTGGAAGCGAACAAGGCGGAGATCCACCGGTTCACCCACGACGACACGCGCGTCGTCGAAGTGTACCGTGATCGGCTCCGCGACGCGGTGACGGAGTCGCAGGCGGCGGTTCGTGACGCGGTCGGTGATGACCGCGATTCGTACCCGGGTGCGGTCCCGACGCGCGAGTGGGATGCGGTGTCGGGCCCGGTCGTGCCGTTCGATGCGTCGGTGCCGTGGGATAATCACGAGGCGGTGAACGAGTTCGCGGCGGACGTGTTGGCCGGCGTGTCAACGGTGGCGGCGGACGGGTCGGAGATCGGGCCGACGCGCGAGTTCACCGTCCCGCTCGGCCTGGTGCAGACCGCGTGGTGTCGGAACGGGCACTCACCGTCCCGCGATTACGAGGAGGACGTCTCAACGCGGCTACTCGTCCCCGCGGACCTGACGGAGGACCGTGATGACGGGCGGCGGTACGTGGACGGGCAGGCACCGGCGCACGAACGGTACCGCGAGGAGGCGCGGACGATCATCGACTGCATCGAGCGGTTCACGGACGTGACGCCGCCGCCGGTCGTGTTGTACGACGGGCCGCTCGTCCCGTCGTTCGCCAACACGTTCGCGCCGGATGTCCGCGACGAGTATTACCGTGAGCCGATGGCGATGGTGTTGGCGGCGTCGGAACACCACGGCGTCCCGGTCGTCGGGTACACGGCCGGGAGCGGCAGCACGAACCTGGCGAAACTGCTGCGCCGGCGGTACCCGGACGTGCTGGGTGACCGGCCGTTTGTCGCGGACTCCCGGATCCTGGATCCGTTCATCGACCACTGGGGCGACCGGTCGCAGTTATTCAGTAACCGGCAGGACGGCGCGGTTGACGCGTTGACGACGCAGTACCGCGGCGAAGAGTACGCGTTCTGGGACGACGTGTTGTTCGCGTACCTCAACGTCCCCGGCGGAGACGCTCTCGATCGCGTCGAGCTTCCGGGGTGGGTGCTTCAGGACGACCGGGCGGAGTACGTGTTCGACGTCGTGCGGGCGGAAGCCGGGGTCGGCCGCGGGTACCCGGAGATACTTCAGCAGGCGGACGCCAACGCGGTGCTTGACACCGGGGCAAAAAACCGGTTCCTGGCGCTCGTACAGGAGTTCGCCGACGAACACGACTTACCGATCGAGTGGGACGCGAAAGCCCTCTCGAAGGAACGTCGCCGCCGATAACACGATCACACAACTCATGACACAACAACCGAACGCGGACGATTCGACGCCGGCGATCGCAGCGAGCGACACGGCGTTAGGCAGCATCGTACACTCCAACACGCAGATGGATTACGTCGCGCAGGCGTTCCGAGATGGCGAGCGGGAGGACCCGCCGTCACGCGACGAGTACGAGTTCGGCCAGCCCGTGTACGCCACGGAAACCGTTCGCGGCACTCCGCACGCCGTGGTAGGTGTCGTGTACGACACGCGGCTCGTGGACCCCGATCAGGGACGGGACGGCCCGCGGCTTTCCGCTCCGGATCAGGAGATGTTCGTCCCGGGGTACGTGAACGAGAAGCAGACAATGCTCGGGATCGCGCTCCTCGGCACGGCCGAACTGGATGCCGACCCGCACCAGCACTCGAACGGCGAGGCGGACGGCGATCCGCAGTCGTTCACCGCAGTGTCGCAGTCGATGCCGCGGTGGACGCTGGACATCGACGACTTCGTGTACGCGCTCTCGGACGACGGGTTCCGGCAATTCCACACGCACGACGGGACACTGAAGCTAGAGTACTACGAGCGACTGATCGCCACGGCCGATCAGTTCGGCCCGGAAGTCGCGTTAGCCATCGTGGACCGGTTACGGCGGCTCACGGACGCCGACGCCGTGTTAGATGTCGTCGAGAAGAAAGTCCGCTGGCAATCCAGCGAGAGCCGCGGGGTGCTTCGATGACGAGCGACGAACACGGCCTCCCGAGTCCGCCGGCGACGCGCGACGTGTCAGCGCTCACCGGGACGCCTGTCGGGACGGTCGCGTGCCCCGGAGACGACCCGTCGGAGTTCGAGTTCATCGCACCCGGCGACAAGGGGCTTCGCACCGGAGAATTCGTCGCGTACAACGCGACGGTCGCCGGCGAGCAGGAAGCGATCCTCGCTCGGGTGACGAACACGGCACAGGAACGCGGGTTACCGGGCGAGTTCCTGGCGAACCCGAATGTGGATCCGGATGAGGTCGCCGGTGCCCTCGGTGTCCCGACGGAGGACACGGAACTCAGCCGGTTCACGGCGCGAACGATCGGGTACTTCGACGAGCAGATATCGACGTTCACGAACCCGCGTATCCAACCGCAGCCGGGGACGCGACTCCAGCTCGCTGCCGACGCGTACTTGGAGGCCGTGCTGCCGAGCGCGGACTGGGACTCCGGAAGCGGCACGGCGCACCTCGGATGGCTGTTGAATCGACCGCATGGGGCCGCGAACGTACACATCCCGATCGATAAGTTCGCGGCGACGCACCTGGCGATCCTCGCATCGACCGGGAGCGGAAAATCCTACACGGCGAGCGTCCTGATCGAGGAGATGATGCGGCCGGCGTCGCGCGCCGCGATGCTGGTGTTCGACCCGCACGCGGAGTACGACACGCTCCCGGAGATGCGGCGCGACGAACACAGCCACGTGTTCGAAGGCGACGACGGGTACCGGCCCGAGGTGGAGATCGTCACACCCGACGAGATCACGATCCCGATTCCGGACCTCACGTACAGCGACTTGCTCGCGTTGCTCGACGGGCCGAGCGACCGGATGCGGTACGTGCTCAACGAAGCCTGGCGAGACCTGACCGACGAGAGCAACCACATCACGCCGCAAGACATCATCAACAAATGCGAGGACATCGAGGGAGAGCGCAGCGGGACGGTCGATGCGCTCGCGTGGCGGTTGAACAAGTCTTTGAACCGCGACTTGTTCGTCCCGGCAGCGCGCGACGAACTCACGGACCTCGTCGCCCCTGGGCAAGTCACGGTTCTCAAACTCAATCGACTGTCGCAGTCCGACCAGCAGATGCTTGCCGCGGCGTTGCTCCGGAAACTGTACGAGGCACGGGAAGCCGCGACGCGCGGTGAGGACGACGCGATCGACCACCCCGTTTTCTCGCTGTTCGAGGAGGGCCACCGGTTCGCCCCCGACGGGGACGCTCGGAGTCTCGGGATCCTCCGCCGGATCCTCTCGGAAGGCCGGAAGTTCGGGTTCGGAGTCGGTATCATCAGTCAACGCCCGTCGAAAATCGACCCGGACGTGTTGTCACAGTGCGGCACGCAGATCATCATGCAGATACAGAACCCGAACGACCAGCAGGCGATCCGCACGTCTGTCGAGAGCGCCGGCGAAGACGTACTCGATGAACTCCCCGGACTCACGCCCGGGCAAGCCGTCGTGGCAGGGGACGCGATGAACACGCCCGTCCTAATGAACGTCCGGGAACGCCACACCGAACACGGTGCCGATAGCCCCGAAGCGACAAAGGAGTGGAAAACGGCGCACGACCGACTCGAAAACGAACCAGCGGGTGTGACGGACGCATATGACGACGATGGCGATGTCGACGAAACTCCGCTGTAACCACCTGTACAGAATTTGATGGTGACCGTTTCACGCAGTTCCTCCGTAGTCGGGGCCTCCTTGCGGTAGGGCCGCTTCAGCTCCCTGTAGTAAGGCCCCTTTCAACCCCCCTTGTAGAGGCCCCTTCGACCCTCTTGCGGCAGGACCCCCTTTGCCCCCTTACAGCAGGAACCCCATCTATGATCACGCGCGTCAAAACGCGCGCCAATCGCGCCCGCGTGCGCCATCAACGCGCGGGCGCGGTTACCACGCGCGTGAATTCACGCGCGTCAATTATGCGCTAGCGCCCCCGGGGCCGAGCGCGGCCGGGGGCACACAGCCGAGCGTGCCTGCACCCGGCCGCTCAGACGCCCACATGTGCGCATCTGCGCTGCGTATGCGCTCATATGCGCACATACGTCCGCGAAATACGGAAATAAGTAAAAGTATCGCAGAAAATTATTTATTATATCCCCGAATCTGTAGTTCTGTGCTTCCCCCGGCTTGGAAGTCACTGAGGAACCGCCTGCCAACCGCCAGCCGAACACGACAACACATGTCCGTCACACCGCACCCGACGACGCACCGGCCGCTCACGACCACCCACGCCACGCTGCGCCTCGATGAACGTTCCCCCGAGACCAGCCACTCCGTTCAGAAGCTCTGGAACGAGGGGATCACCGCAGAGCTCCCGGACAAGGATTTTGACGGCGCTCGGTACTACCCGCCTGCCGGCGTCGTTACCTGTCGAACTGGCAACGCTATCGTGACCGTCCTTAACGCGGCGGCAACCCGTGTCCGAACGCCTGACGCGGTCCAGTGCCCAGAGTGTGAGGAACCACACGAGGCTGCGCTGATGGACGCCTGCCCGTGGTGTGGCGTAGAGACGCCCGAGGGCCGAACGACTGGCACGATTACCGTGCGGTACACGGAGGACCGATAATGGCTGTTCGAGAGGGGCTCACCCAACTCACCGACCTGAGTGGATCCGGTGATAACGTGCTGGTGAAGGCGCTTGTCACGCACATCCAAGATCTTGACAGTCACAAGCCGTACCAGAAGGGATTGCTACGTGATCGGTCGATGAGCGACGATGAGGTCCGGCCGTTCGTGGTGTACGACGAAGACCTGCGTTTAGACAAGGGGAAGGTGTACGTCCTCAACGGCACTGATTACGAGTATACAAAGACAGGAGAGATTCAAGTCGTGCTTGGGGAGGACGCGTACTGCGAAGAGATTACAGACACGACAGAGTAGCGCACCCAAGACGCACTGAACGGCGCACAGTCAATTCGTGCGCTCGTTCAAATGGTTTCGAGAGATATCCCCCGCAATGTAGATCAAAACTACTCTCTCGGCGCGTCTCGGATTTTATTGTAACCGCGTTTTTCATACTCGAGATACTGTATGTCCAACGACGATCGTTGGTCTGTCGTTACTGACAGCATCCGAGGCCGCGGCATCGGAGTTGGAGCCCGGCGTCCCGTACGAGATGACGAGCTCGTTCAAACGAAGTAGGAGGCACTAACCCGACCTGCTGTGCTCAGGAACCGTCTCTGACGACTCCGGTAAGCTTCTTTGTCTAACCTGTCGATGAGTCGGTGAGGGCTCTCAATTACGAGGTGTCTATTAGTTCGGCGATTTCGTTCCAGAATTGGTCATCGTCTAGTCGGTCGCACACGGTTTCGAGCACTGGCTTGACCGTCGCACCTGTTGGTGTGTTGTCCGGGTCGAATCCGGCGTGAGCGTGTGCGTTGCGGTAGCTGGAGAGTTCTTCCCAGACCTGTAGTGCCTCTGTGTCGGGCGCACTGCTGGCTTGGTATTGTTTGGCTGTCTCAGTGAGGGTTTTCCGCGTGGTGTGACGAGTGTCAGGTTCCAGCCAGTCGTGCGAGTTTCTGCCGGAGGTGAAGAGGAGTCGGGTGATGAATAGCTCGCGGGCGCATTCAAGCGCAATCCACTCTCGGCCGGTGTCAACGTAAAACCGGACGAGCGCTTGTTGGCGCCGTAATTCTCCTGGTGTGAGTTCGATGTCTGTCTTCGCCGCTACGTCGTCCTGCTCGATCATGAATCGTTCGAGTTGGTTCGATAGTGGTGTGAGGAAGGCCCCTTCCGGGCCGATGAAATCGCGGTCGTCGAGCTCATCGATGATCTCAACTGCGTCGCGTGCTGCGATGCCGGTCTCTAGTGGGAGTCCCGCGTCGAGGTATGATGTGACGCTGTTGAGCGCTTTTGAGAGTCGGAGTAGTTCGGGGTGGGTGTCGCCTCGCCGGTAGACTCGGTCTCTCTTCGATGTGAGGAGTTGTTGTAGCGGGCCGAGCGTCCCCTGCGTTCTGAAACTTCGGAGTGCGTGGTGCCACTCCAGTAACGCGGCGAGATACGACAAGTCGAATATCTGCGCGTTCCCACCGTGACCGGCGTCTTCAGCGTAGTAGATGTTCTCCAAGTCAATTACGTCGAGCGCGTCGAGGTGGACGGCTGTCGTGTAGAACCCGAGCTGAAGCGACCTGTGTGCGTGCGTGATGTCGAGCACGACGGAGTCTGCTCCGGACCGGGTCAGGGATGCGCCGACGCGGTCAAGGATCTGATCGACATCTGTACGGCCCTCAACGAGCGGGACTTCCACTGTCTGAACGGCGATGTTCTGTGTAGCACACGCGTCACGGATCTGGTCGAGGTACGCGGTTTCGTCGCGTATTGTCGCTGTGTGAGCAAGGAGTACCGTGTCAATTTCAAGCAAATCTGTCAACGCGATCGGCGAGATCGATGCGCGTGTCTCACCATGGTTCTCTAAGCCGAAGGTGGTCTGCTCGTATGGACCAACGCCAACAGTTGAAAGAAGGAGTCGGTCGCCTGTCATAGGATCCCATTATGCTTATAGAAAATGAATTTACTCATGAACGACTAGTTGTTGGTATGCGTAGTGCGCCGCGGGTGCGAACGCGAGGGAACCGAGCGCGGGTGTGAAGCGAGGGTGAACGAATGAAAGATCCATTGGCGGATGCGACGCCAGAGGTGGGGTATCAGACAGTTGAGTGGGATCTGCTGAAACCGCCTGACGAGCGGGTGATGCCGCTGACGCACACGAACCGGTTGAAACTGTCTGAAATGTCAGTTCGGCCAGATGGGGATCTGACCGAGTACAGTCTCGTTGACCGGGCAGGGAACACGTACACGAAGTCGGATTTTGACCGGATTCCTGAGACACCTGATCCAGAGCGGCTCGATGAGGTGTTGACAGCGATTGAGTCGTCAACGGGAAAGCCACACCGATTGGCGCTCGCGCATCTCGCTGAGATAGCAGCAGAAGCGCCGGCTGCGTGTACTGCGGCTGTCGAACCGATGGTGGGCCTACTGGGTCACAGTCCGCCCGCGGTCCAGGGTGAGGCGCTCAACGTGCTCACAATGGTTTGTGAGTCCGACCCGGAACTCACTCGATCAGGGGTTGATCCGGCCGTGACGCTACTTGATTCCGCTACACATCCGTTGCTGCGGAGTGAAGCAGTACAGTTCCTCGCTACGTTCGCTGCGCACGATCCGACTGCTGTAACGAGTGCTGTACCGGACCTCGCCGCACTTCTCCGGGATGAGTCCACGGACGCGGACGTCGTCGCAAGCATCCTGGCTGCGGTTGTGCGAGCCCAGCCTGACGCGTTAGTGGATGTCGTGCCGAAATTGGAGTTGTTCCTAGAGACCGAACCAGAGCGCGCGCACACCCGGGTACTCACGGTGATCGGGCTGCTCAGCAAGGAGCAACCGGAGATGACTGTCGAAGCGGTGCCGACCGCTGGCGAGTTGTTGTCAGCTGAGGAGATGCCGCTGCGATCGAATGCGGCTGGAGTGCTCGCTGATATCGCTGGTGAATACCCTACGAAGGTGAAACCGTGGGTTCCAGAGGCGATTGAGCTGATGGATGATTCCGATGAACAGGTGCGACACAACGCGACCGCGATTCTGGCTCGTGTCGCCGCTGAGCACCCTGACGCCGTGCGCCCAGCTGAAGAGCAACTGCTCGCTGTACTTGATGATGACCCGGCCAATACGCGGTTTAACGCGTGCTGGGCGCTTAACCACATTAACGCGAAGCACGCCGTAGACACGTTACGCGAAATCGCAGCGAAAGACCCCGACGCCGACGTCAGATCAGTCGCCCAACTAGCCCTGGATAATCTCGAAGACTGAACTGCTAGACTGACTACTTACAATCACGAAAAAAGCGATAAGTATGTTTATCTCAATGAGCACGTCGGTGACGAGAAGAACCCGGTAAATCGGAGCGACGCAGTTCGTGCCTTAGTCCGTGAAACGCTAGACTCGCTGGATGTGATCGATGGAAGGCACGGGCGAGTTGAGACGGCAGAGGTGTATCTCGGTAGCCTGTAGTACTGGATCGGGACGAGTCATCGCTGGTGGGAGATGACCTGTACGGTGGTACTGTCCGCCTAGCGAGGACGTCAACTTGGACGCTAAATCTCGGGAACGTCGGAGATTACGACATTGACGATTTATTGAATTTGTTGGATTTGGCGGTCCAGTTTGTCTATTCGATCGATATGAGATTCTGGAGTACGTAGATGAGGTCGGGTTAGATATCGAAATGGGTCCTGTCGGTGAGTTTTCTATCGAACGTACCAATTTTCAATTGCTACGCCCGGGTGCGGTTTTGAATCAGGCGTTGTAGATCTACATTACCCGAATAGAATTCAACATCTGGTTATTGTAATTATTCTATTTTGAGTGGTGTCAAGATCGTTCCGCTGCCCATTGGTTTTGACCAGATCGTTACACGATTACATTACAGGACTCCGAACTCCGGTCCCTCGATTTTCGAGAGGTTGTTGTCCATCTCAATGTGTACGAAGGCTGTCAGTGGGGTGTACCGGACGGCAAGTTCCGGAGTGATTTTCTACTCCGGAACGGGGTGTGACGCGCGAATTCACGATGTCCGGGTGTCGAAATCAGACCAGTAATAGTACCGTTGTGTACCCCATTTAGGGGAAAGTGGTGGGGGTGTGTGGAAATCGAGCTACCAGTTAACTGAGGTGATCTGATCTCGGCTGAGCTCCGGGGCGTTTGCCCCGAGGGTGTCTTGGTTGAGCCGCCATGTAGTCGTCCAGTCGGCGACGGCCCAGTCGTGCGCGTCGTTGTCGTACGCGTCCTGGATTCGGTCTCGGCCTGCGGAGATACTGAACTCTGAATTGAACGTACCGTTCGGGAGGGTACCGAGGCCGTCCCGGTTGTGCCAGTGGTTGAACACTCGGTACGCTGTGCGGCGCGTGTCGAAGACGGCTATCGGTTTGGCTCCTCGCCGGTCTAACTCTCGTAGCTTTCGGTACGTGGCCCGGTGGAGTTTCCAGTTGTTGTGACCGGTGAGAACTTCCCGGGCGATTGTTCGACCGCGCTGGTCGTTGGCGATCGCGTCTATCGTGTAGCCGTTCCAGTCGTAGTAGCTTGCGCCGTTCCACCCACGAATGGTGTCGTGGAGTCGGACAAGGCCGACCGTAACGCGATGTGTGAGTCCTTCGTGTGGGTCGCCGCGCAGGGTCGGATACGCTTCGCTCTCGTTGATGTGGACGCGGGCCTTGTCGTTGAGGTCGTACCAGGCCTGCTTGCGGAACAGGGTCGTCGGTTTGAGGAAGCCAGTGGTGGTTTCGAACCAGTCGGCATCGGTGAACGCGAGCAGCGTATCACGGCCGAGCCTCGTGTTGTAGTATAGCCGATTGAGTTCGGTTTCATCCAGGTCGTGAGTGATGTGTTTGATCGTCGGGCAGCGGTCAGCAAGCAAGTGAACGCCGCACACGACGTCACCGTTCCACAGCTTCGTAATCCGGCGCAGCAGCGTTCGCCTGTCCTCAGTAATAGGGACGGACGGGTCGAGTGATTTCGAGACTCGTCGCTCCCATCCCTTCGGGAGAACGCCGCGCGGTCGCGGCGGGTCGAGCGGATCGTAGAAGAAGCGTTTTTCGAACTCTCCCGGGGTGTACCACTGTAATCTCGGGCGGTTGTACGTGTTGATCATCAACACGTGGTTATCGAATGCCGTCGCCTTCGGAATCTCAAAGCCGATCGCAGACCAGTCACACTCTTCCTCGTTACGCGGGATAGGGCGACACCGGCTCAGATCATCATCCGTACGAGCCGGGAACACTTCGAATGCGTAACTCCCACGAGGATCACGTAGTCCAGGCCTCCCATACAGTGGGGCGTCGTTCAGCCAGTGATCATCATATGCCGCTTCGAACGGGCTCAATCGCATATTCAAAACTAGCACCGACAGCGCCAAAATAGATCGCCCTGAAACCGCCTTAGAAATCCTCTACTACGCATTCACAGCATGTGATCCCGACTCACAGCACGACCAAATTACGCTGATCGAGTGTCGGCTTCACTGGTGAGCACCGCGTGTTACTATCACTCCGTGGCTCGCTTTTATTCGTGTCATCGCGCTGTATTCTCCATGGACGAACTGACGGCAAACATCTCGTTCGACCGGTTCGCGGATATGCCGGAGTTCTACGGGTCAGGTGCGGCGAAGTACCGGTTGGCGATGGTGAAAAGCCGGGATGATTTCTTGGAGTTGTTCGAAGGCGCGGATCACGTGGACGCGGTGACGTACGCCGAGACGCCTGAGCTGATGGTACAGATGCTGACCGAGTACGGTATCGGGTCGCTCGACGTGCTGATCGGGAACGCCGACGATTACGCCGACCAGGTGAACGAAGTGGCGACGGCTCGGTCATTGGTCCAGCTTCGGCAGGACGACCGGCTCGTCGTTCGCTTGAAGAACCGGAAAACGGTTCACTCGAAGATCTACCGGATCGTCATGCCGGACGACACGGTGAAACTCGTTCAAGGGTCGGCGAACCTGTCGCGGAACTCGTGGGAGTACCACACGAACCAGATTTCGGTGATGACGACCGAGCTCGGCACGGAGCTGGACGAGGCGTTCGAACGGTTCATCGATCAGTACCGAGACGGGTACAGCAGCCAGACGCTGCTGGAAGGCCTCGTCGAAGCGCTCGAAGACGCGGACTCCCCCGAAGAGCGCGAAAACCGGATCGAGTACTGGGTCGGGGCCGGCGATCTTGACGTGAGTGACACGGCCGCGCTGAACCAGGACGCCGTCGAGGATCTACAAGCGGTCGCGGACCACGTCACGGCCGTCGTCGAAGACCCTGAGGAGGCCGACGAAACGGTCGCGTTCGTCGAAGATCCGGACGCCGCTGATCGAACCGTCGTCGAACCAGAAGCGGCCGGAAGCGAGGAGTCAAGCGACGCTGCCGACGAGGATGCGGAACCGGACGTTGGGCTCGTCGAATCGGAGCACGAAACGGGGCTGACGGACACGCTCGATCGCCCTCGTGTCAGGACGCCCGATGAGCGGATCCGGATGGGGACGAGTAAGGTCGATAAGGACACCGCGGACGAGTTCGGGGCGAGTCTCCGCGATCGCGGCGCGACGATCGAGGATCACAGCATCACCGCGCCGCTCAGCGCGTACAACACGCAGGTGAAGGAATCGACGGCGATCCCGACGATGACGGTGCTGCCGGACGCGGAGCAAGTCGTGATCGGCGAGCAAGACGAGATGATCTTCGTCGCCACCGAGGAACCGACGCCGGCGGTGTTGGATCACTGCCTCGAAACGATCGAAGACTACATCGAGACCGTCGAAAACCACGGGCACACGCAGTCCGAGACGGCGGTGATGGCGCAGATGTACGAGGCGTTCCTCTACGGGTTCTGGGCCCCGTTCGCAAACCAGTACGCCGAGGCGTTATCATCGCCGTCACGCACTCTCGATAACGTCCTCCAGCACCTGTACATCGAAGGGAAAAGCGACGCCGGGAAGGACAAACTCACCGAGTACATCCTCCGACTGATATCGGACAACACCGTTATTTCCGGAGTGGACGCCGACGACGTCGGCGTCAAAGAGATCCGCGGGATTCGGGAGTGGAACACGAGTTTCCCGTACGCGATCATCGACGCGGAGAAAGAGAAGATACAGCGGTGGAGTCCGATCCGGAACTACTGGGGCGACTGGACGCCGACGAGCGTCGATCAGCCGTGCCTGATTTTCACGACGAACGACGCGCTCCCGAAATCTGAGTTCCGGAACCGGATGAAGATCCTCAGCATGGACGTGTCGTTCCCGTCGAACCCGGAAGACCCGGGGTTCCGCGCGGCGCAAGACGACCTCGCGGAGGTGCTCGAACGGCAGAACCCGATCTTCAGTTACGTCGCGCGACGGATGCTCACCGACAAACCCTGGACTGACGGGAACGGAACGATCGAAGACGTTCGCCGTATCGTTCGGGAGTTCTACGAGGAAGCCGGCCGAAAGCAGCCGGAGTACTTCCCCGCCGACGAGCCGGCCGAGAAAACGTACGACACGGGGCGGCTCAAATGGCAGCGCGACATTCAGGGCGGCCGCGTCACCTTCGAATCGGAGCCCGACGCGATCACGGCTGATTTCGACCGCGAAGAGTACGAGGTGTACGACTACGAGAAACGTCTCCCTAAGCGGTTCATGTCCGAGAAGTCCTCAACGAGCGTGTACATCGGCGCACCCGATGAATTCGCCGAGTGGATCGGGTACCCGGTCGAAGAGCTCCTCGGAGATCCCGCTGAGACCGAGACGCGGCCAGATAATCGACAAGAAAACGAAACCGAGGACGGTGACGCTGACGAGTCAAGCGGCTTCCTCTCCCGGCTTCTGGGCAGGTCATAGCGAGCACCCCGTAGAAGTGTTTCTGGCATTCTCCGTCAGAGCATCTCAAAACTCGCTACGATTCACGCCGACGGTTCTCTGACCGGTAACCGTTGTGCCTCATATTGATTCTATAATCGGAACGACATAGCAGAAATCATGATTTCTGAAATCACGATTTCCGAAATCGCTATTTCGGAATTCGTGAGTTCCATTTGCGTAGACGGATTGCTTTGGAAGTTTCAATAGAGCCTTTATTAGGCGACTGACACAATTGGCGTGCGTTCAATGCCGGTCTTGGATGACCTCTCCGGATTCGAGTTCGAAGACGTGATGGAGGACGTCTTTCGGAACCTCGGGTACGAGAACGTCCGGCAGGCGGAACGCACGGCCGACGAGGGGCGCGACGTTTTGATGGAAGGGGTCGTCGACGGGACGCGGCGCGGGGTCGTCGTCGAGTGTAAGCACACGGGGACGGTCGGGCGGCCGGTGGTCCAGAAGTTACACTCGGCGATTGCGACGTTCGAGTTCGACGGGCCGAAACGCGGGATGGTGGCGACGACCGGTCGGTTCACCGGCCCGGCCGTCGAGTACGCCGAGCGACTCCGGCGGAACGACGACCCGTACCCGATCGAGCTGATCGACGGCGAGGATCTACGCGAGATCGCGGACGACATCGGGCTGGACCTGTACAACGGGCGGATCGAAATCCTGTGCGATGAGACGCTCAGACCGCACGACCCAGCGATGTCGGTGACGGCACCCGTCGAAGAAGTGTTCCAGAACATCGACAACATCGAGTCGGCGGACCTTCCCGCGCCGCACTCTCACGTCACGTTCCGCCCGGTCGTCGCCGTGACGGCGGACACGAACGCGGTGTTCGAGACATCCGTCGGCGTGATCCACCAGGTCAACGACCGGTCCCGGTTCGTCGTCCACGCCGAACGCGGCCACCCGGAAACCGCGTCCGGTGACGTCTCGAAGCTGGTAATAGAGAACCTCCACGCGACCGTCGATCTCGATGCGGGCCGGTTCGAAGATCGGTTCGACGCGGTCGAGGAGCGACGGTTCGGGCAGACGCAGACCGAGTACAAGGACTGGGCCGTCGACCGACTCCGGGACCACCACACGACGACGGTCTCCTACACGGGAGACAACAACGTCACGTACACGAAAACGTGCGAGCCGAAGCGCTCTGATATTTCAGTCCACTCGATCGAACCAGTGTACGTGCCGCAGGTTCGGCACACGACTGAATTAGGGGAGTACACGTATCCGTACGAGTACTTCGCGGCGGGGCCGTCGCGCGTGACGAGCGAGGACGGGATTCACCGATGCGTCCACTGCGACACGGCCGGGACCGACGCGACCTACACGTACTGCGCGAACTGCGGGAGCATCAACTGCGACTCGCACATCAGAACGGAGCGCCTAGAGGGGACGCCCGTCTGTACCGGGTGCGCGGTGACTGAACGGTTCGCGTTCAAAACGAAGTATTTCTACGACGCGGAGAACCGGGACGCGTTCCGTGAGGAGTACGACGCCATGCCGTTCTACGAGAAAGCGCAGGAGAACACGGCGCTCGCCGTCGGCGCGACGGCCGTCGCCGTCCTCGTCGTGCTTGGAGCCCTCCTCAGTATCGGTGGTCTCTGACAGATCTCCCCTATCGCGTTCGCTTTCGAGGTTAACCGGTGCCGGTCAGCGGAATCTCTTCAGAGTGAGCGTCTTGCCCGGCGCGCGCGGAGGTCCGCGACGCCACCAGATACTTATACATCGATCCGAGTCATATAACCGGATTCCCGGACGGAGGCGACCAGCATACGCCGACCGGTTGAGTTAGGAAGTTTCCGACCCCCCGAAAACGCGGCACAAAATCACGATTCGGGAGCTAGCGAGTCTGAAGGTGAAGAAATCACACGGTTACAGTCCGTGCGTACTACGTATGGGTTGGGGCGGATTCGAACCGCCGGCCTGCTCCGTGTGAAGGAGCCGTCATAACCTGGCTAGACCACCAACCCGCTCGTGTCGAGGTATCCGACGTCCGGACTTAAGAGTTACTTTACGCCGAAGCTTCATTTCGCGGCCGCCCGGATCCCCCGTCGTGACCCACGAACTCCGCTTCCTCGAACGCCTCCGCCAGAACGTCGCGAGTCTCCTCCACGCGCCGCTGTCGCTCGTCGGCCTCTACGCCGAGCGGGAGACGCCACGAGAGCAGTACGCGCTCACGCTCCGCGAGCCGTACCCGGTCGTCGAGGCGCGGCTCCACCGGCTCGGGTTCGTGCGCAACCTCGTCTCCTCGCTCAAGTACCGCGACTACGAGACGCCCCCGCAGACGACCGTGGCCAGTTGGGTCCGGTACCCGGAGGGGGCGCTCGAAAGCGACGACCAGCTTCACCTCGCGCTGTACGCCGGCGCCGACCGCTCGACGACCGACGTGTACGCTCACTGGGAGCCGTCGTGGATCCGGCACCCCATCCGCCACTACCGCGCGACGGACGTCGACGCAGAGGAGGGGATCCGACGAGTGCGGTCGCTGTTCGAGGCGGCCGGTGTCGAGTACGCGGTGCTGCCCGCCGAACAGCGGATCGGCGTCGACGCGGCCGCGACGGCCGGGCCGCCGCTGAAGTAGGTCGGCGTCCGCGATCGCGCCGAGAGGAGCGCCGTTACTCCGCGGCGGTGTCCTTGCCGCGGTACTCCGCGACGCGCTTCCGAGCGGACGCGACCGCCTCGCGGGCCTCGCCCTCGGCGCGCTCTTCGAGCTCCTTCAGGTCCGCCTGGAGCTTGTCCAGCCGCGAGGGCTCCGGCTCCTCGTCCTCCCGGCCGACGAGCTCTTTCACCCGTTCCTCGACGGGCGCTAACTCCTCTTTCACGCCCGCCTTCGCGTGTTCCGCTGCTCGACCGAGGTAGTACCGTGCGTCTTCGAAGTGCTTGCTCATATCTGTCCTTTGGTGAAGGGCAGATATAATCTTTGTGGCGACGGACTGAGGACAGTATTCGTCGCGGCGCGTCGTCCATCCCGAACGCCGAGCCCAACTCGGGAACGCCGAGCCCGACTCGGGAACGCCGAGACCGCTCCGGGGACTACTCTCGCGCGCCCGGCGGCAGCGGGTCGGCGTGGTCCGCGATCGCCTCAGCGACGCGGTGGGGGTGTTCGTGGACGACCCAGTGGCTCGCCTCGTCGATCACGAGCAGCCGGCCGTCGGCGCAGTGCTCGACGCTCTCGTTGGCAAGTCGGCGCGCGAGGAACCGATCCTGTGCGCCCCAGACGACCAGCGTCGGCACCGTCACCTCCGTCGTCGCCGGCTCGGGACGGTCGCGGACGATCGCGCGGTACCAGTTCACCATCGCCTCGAAGGCGCCGTCCCGGTCCCACGCGCGGCGATAGCGCCGCAGGTCCTCGTCGGTGAATGTGCCCGGCGCGCTCGTGTCGCGTAACGCGTTCGTCGCGAGCCGCCAGTTCCCGGCGCTGGCGATCGCTTCGGGCAGCTTGGGGAACTGGAACGCGAGCACGTACCAGCTCTTGAGCCGCTGGTCCCACGAGGTGCGGAGCGCCCGCTCGAAGACGGTCGGGTGCGGGACGTTGACGGCGACCAGCTCGGAGACGCGGTCCTCGTGGTGGAGCGCGAGCCACCACGCCACCGCCGCGCCCCAGTCGTGTCCCGCGACCGCCGCCCTCTGCCGGTCGTACGCGTCGATCAGCCCGACCACGTCGCGCGCGAGTTCGTCGATCCGGTAGTCGCGCACGGCCGAGGGCTTCCCGGAGCAGTTGTAGCCGCGCTGGTCCGGGACGACGACGCGGTAGCCCGCGTTCGCGAGCGACGCGATCGCGTCGTGCCAGCCGTACCAGAACTCGGGGAAGCCGTGGAGCAGGACCAGCAGTTTCCCGTCTTCCGGGCCCGCCTCGACGACGTGGAGCGGCACGCCGTTCGTCTCGACCGCGCGGGATCGCCCCGGAACCGACTCGGGAATCTCGTCGTCGGGGACCGACTCCGGCAGCGCCGCGTCGTCGACCGGCCGGCCGGTTGGCGTCTCGTCCATGTCGACACGGTGTGTCGGCACCGGCAAATAGGTACGCTCGACGGGAGATGCGCGGGATCGAAATCCTCAAGCCGCTGGCTACCGCCGTTCCACGTATATTCGCGGATCCCGAAGTCCGCCGCGGTGAGCGCGTTCTCCGGGGATTCGCATCGTACCCTATGACATCTGACTCGTCGACCCCTTCAGCCGCGGACGCGGACGCGTCGACCGACGACGCGCCCGTCTCCAACGTCGTTCTCGTCACCGTGGACTCGCTCCGCGCGGACGCCGTCTCCCCGTACGACGCCGAGCGCCGCTCGCCGGTGATCGACGACCTCGCCGACGGCGGGACGGTGTTCGACCGCGCGTTCGCGACCGGCAACTGGACGCCGTTCTCGTTCCCCGCCATCCTCGCCTCCGAGCCGGTGTTCGCGCGGACGGGCGACATCGGCGTCGACGAGTCGGTGACGCTCGCGGAGGCGCTCTCCGACGCCGGGATCGCGACCGGCGGGTTCAACGCCGCGAACGGGTTCCTCACCGAGCACTGGGGGTACCCCGACGGGTTCGACGAGTTCGAGCCGTTCGTCACGAGCGTCGGCTCCAGCGTCTACAGCCGATACCTCGCCGCGCACCCGACCGTCGAGGCGTGGATCCAGCTCGCCACCTCGCCGATCCGCCGGCTCGGCTCGAAGCTCCGCGGCGACAGCGACGACCGCCCGTTCCTCGACGCCTCGCGCATGTTCGACGTCGAGGACGCCGCGACCGCGTTCGTCGACGACACCGACGAGCCGTTCTTCCTGTGGGTCCACTACATGGACACGCACACCCCGTACGTGCCCGCGCCGCGGTACATCCGTGAGGTGTCGGACGGCATCGTCGGTACCCACCAGATGCTCCACGCGCACGCCCGGACGAGCCTCGGCCTCGAAGTCGGCGAACGGACCCTCAACGAGCTGCGGACCCTGTACCAGGCGACGGTGCGGCAGGTCGACGCCAGCGTCGGCCGGCTGCTCGACGCCCTGGACGCGGCCGGCGTCCGCGACGACACGGCGGTCCTGCTCGCCGGCGACCACGGCGAGGAGTTCCAGGAACACGGCCACCTCGCGCACTACCCGAAGCTGTACGACGAGCTGATCCACGTCCCGTTCGTGGCCGACGTCCCCGGGCTCGACCGCGGGCGGGTCGACGGCCGGGTCGGGCTGGACGCCATCCCGCCCACCGTGGCCGACCTCCTCGGCGTCGACGCGCCCGACGACTGGCACGGCGAGTCGCTCCTCCCGGCGCTGCGCGGCGACGGGGCGCCCTCGGAGACAGACGAGGAGTCGGCCGCCGACCCGGTCGTCTCGGTGACCGTCCGCGGCGAGGACGTGACCCAGCAGCCGATCCCCCGATCGCTGTCCGACGGCGACCTGTTCGTCAGCGCGCGCGACGACGACTGGACGTACATCGAGAACGTCGACGCCGGCGAGCGAGAGCTGTACCACCGCCCCTCCGACCCGACCCAGCAGACGAACCTCGCGGTCGACCCCGACGCGGAGGCGCAGGCGGTCATCGAGCGGTTCGCGCCCGTCGTCGACGCCCACGCGGAACTGCTCCGCGAGCGCGGCGCGGCGGCGGCCGCCGCGGCCGCCGAGCGCGGCGAGGACGAGGGGGAGGTCGACGAGGACCTCGAAGCCCGCCTCGAAGCGCTCGGGTACAAATGATCCGAGCGGTCCTGCGCGACCTCGCGAGCGGGCCGATCGCGGTCCAGATGCGGCGGTTCGTCGTCGTCGGCGCGCTCACCGCAGGGCTCCAGTTAGCGCTGCTCTGGCTGTTCGTCGACGCCGCGGGACTGAACTACCTCGTCGGCGCGACCATCGCCATCGAGATCACGATCGTCTGCTCGTACGTCCTCAACAACGCGTGGACGTTCCGTGCGAGCCGCAACACGGGCGTCTCCGAGTACCTCACCGGACTGCTGAAGACGAACCTGGTCCGCGGCACCGCGATCCCGATCCAGCTCGGCGTCCTCGCCGCGCTCGTCGAGTGGGGCGGCGTGATGTACCTCGTCGCGAACGTGGTCGCGATCATCATCAGCGGCCTCTACCGCTTCGTGCTCGACGCGCAGTGGACGTGGGGGTAGCCCCGGGGTCGATCACCGTCGGACCGCTCGGCCGACGAGCGCGCCGCGCGCCTCAGAACGGGAGTCGCGGCTCGACCCGTTCGACGAGGTCCCGGACCGCCTCCTGCTTGTAGTAGCCGACCGCGGACGCGGCGACGACCAGCCCCACCAGCGCCATCGCCGAGAGGAACCGCCCGCTGGCGAGCTCCCCGCCGGCGTACACCGTCAGCACGTACGCCGGGAGCCGCCCCACGGCGATGACGCCCATGAACGTCGGCAGCGACCACTTGGTGAGGCCGCTCAGGAAGCAGATGGCGTCGTCCGGGAGGCCGGGGATGATGACGAACGCGAACAGCCCGGGGACGCCCACGGTGTCGACGAACCCGTCGAACCGCTCGATCACGTCCTCGTGGATGACGTTCTCGACGAAGGAGCGACCGTACCGCTTCGAGAGCGAGAAGGCGACCGCGCTGCCGATGAGCACGCCGGTGAGGCTGTACACGGTACCCCACAGCGAGCCGAAGAGGAAGCCCGCGACGAGGGCGACGACCTGACCCGGAATCGGGGCGACGACGACTTGGAGGGCCTGGAGACCGATGAACACGATGGGGGCGAAGACGCCGAACTGGTCGAGCCACGTCCGGAGGGCCTCGGCGTTGGTGAGGAAGCCGGCGTAGCGGCTCACGAGGACGTAGAGCCCGACCGCGAGGACCGCGACGCCGACCGCGGCCGCGATCCCCCGCCGGCGGTCCGCCCGCGAGGAGAAGAGTTTCATTCGTGTCGTAGCGGGCGACAGAGGGACTTGAACCTTACCAACGTCGGAATCGGATCTCGGTCGTCGCCCCCTGGGAACGTCGGCGGGCCCGACCCCGGGCCCGCCTCACGCCAGCGGCTCCGCGCTCCAGTACGCCATCCGCATCGGGATCCCCTCGGCGTCGCGGTAGTCGGCGTCGCCCGGGAGGAACCGGAGTTCGTCGGCCGGGCGGCGCGCGACGACGGCGAGCGCGAGCGCGTCGACCGCGTCGTCGACGGTCGCGTCCGCGGTCTCCGCGAGGTCGGGCGCGTCGTCGGCCAGCCCCCGACAGACATCCCCGAGCGCGGCGCCCGGCTCGTCGAGGTGGTCGGCGAGCGCGTCCAGCCGCTCGCCGACGCCCGGCGCACCGGTCTTCGAGTGGTCGAGCGACCGTCCGGCGAGCCCGCGGAAGCACACCTCCGGGTGCGCCTCTATCACCGCCTCGCGCGCCGCCTCGTCCCCTCGGAGGAACGCGTCGACCTCGCCGACCGCCGGCGCGATGTGGTACGACTGCCGGCTCAGTCCCTTGTCGAGGTCCCGTCGGTTCCGCTCGCTCACGGTATCGTAATCGGCCCCGTCCATCGCCGCCTCGCACGCGCCCCGCGACGGGACCGGGAACACGCTGCTCGGTCGGCCGCTGGCCGACCGCGCGGCCGCGTCGACGGCCTCCCGGGCCGCCAGCGTCTCCGCGTCGTCCGGGAGCCCGATCGGCACGTCGACCAGGATCCGATCGACGCCGTCCGCCCACAGCGCTTCGAGGTCGCGTTCGAGGCGCGCGTCCGGCTCGCCGTCCCCGTCGATCACGACCGCGAGCCACGCGCCGCCCGCCCAGTCGACGCCCGCGACGGTGTCGGTTGGCATTACCGATCGGTTCCGGCTCGGGACACTCAATCGATTCGGTGCGTCGGAACCCGAGCGCCGCGGCTCGTCGGGGCGAACGGATGCGGGAGAAGTGGGCCGGCACGAATTTGAATCGTGGTTACGGCCACCCGAAGGCCGAAGGATACCAAGCTACCCCACCGGCCCGCACTCGACAGAAGGCCGCTCGTTCTTTTAATCCTTCCGAAAGGGGGGCGATCAGCGAGGTTCTGATGGAACGCGAATCGGCGAGGAGCAAGCAAATTGGTGGCAGCCGCGGACACCTCCAAAGCCCCAGCCGCGAGGCCGCAGTACGCTCGTTGCGCGCTTCAGTCTCTCACTCCGTTCGCTCCTTCCAGTGCTTCCATCGCCTACTGCGGCCTCGCGGCTGCCCCTTTGAGTCCTGCCCAAGACAGCACCGCACCTCACGCCTCCCCAGCCTCGCGGTTCGCGCTCTCCGAGCGCTCACCGGCTCCCTCGCGCGTGCTCCTCGCGGCCGCCGCAGGCGGCCACTCGCAGGCACGCGCCACCGCACCGCGCCATGCCTTATAAATCGTCATTGTCGTCCCCGTCGTCCGACTCCGACATCTCGAAGTACCGGTCGCGGTGCTTCCGACAGCCCGGGTTGAACGCGGCGCTACACGACGGGCACGTGTCGTCGTCAGCATCGAGGTACTCGCGGGCCGTGAGCGTCGTCCCGCAGGCGCCGCACAGCACCGCCGGCTCGTCGAAGCGGTCGCGGGGCCACGGGACCGCCTCGTGGTCGGCGGCCGCGTCGTGGCAGGCGTCGCAGGGGTAGTACGTCTCACAGCAGCCGAACCGGAGCGCGATCACGTCCACGGGGTCGTCCCAGTGCGCGCAGCGCGTCTCGGGGTCGACGGCGACGCCGCGGAGGGAGACCGCGAAGCGCGCGTCGGTGTCTGGCGCGGTCGTCGTCTCGCGGTCAGTACTCGGCGTAGCCATCGGTGTCGAGCCAGTTGTGGACCACGGTGACGGCGTGGTCGGCGTGGAGCAGTTCGGGGCCGACGCGCAGCCGCCGCTCGGCGCGCTCGGCGACCGCCTCGGCCTCCTCGGGCGCGAAGTCGTGGTGGTCGGAAAGCACGAACACGGGGTCCTCCGGAGGCTCGGCGTCGACGAGCGGGTCGCCGTCCTCGTGGAGCTGAACGAGCGTCCCGTCGGGGCCGCGCCCGCCGTCGCCGACGAGCCGGTCGAGGGTCGCGTCGAGCCCCATCCGGCGGATCTCGACGCCCGGCGACACGTCCGCGGGCATGTGCCCGATCGCGTCCGCCTTCGCGTCGAGCGCGTCGCGGATCCGCGCGGCGACGTTGCGCTCGTCGGGGTGGAGGTGGCGGACCGTGTCGGCGTCGACGGTGACGGTGAACTCGTCGGCGATCACGAGGTGGACCCGGACCGACTCGCGGATCCCGTGCGAGAGGAACAGGCCGGCGCTCACGCATCGACAGAGGAGGTCGAGCCGGCCGGCCCCGGGGATGTCGGACAGCGAGATCGCGTCGGGGTCGGTGGGCACGTCGCGGCCGATGACGACGAACTGGCGCATGTCCGGGGCTCGCCCCCGACCCTCATAAGCCGTGCGACCCAACCGCCGCCGTGAGCCTCACCGGACTCTGCCAGGTCTGCGAGGCGGCGACCGCGAGCCGGACCTGCGACCGCTGCGGGCGCGCCGTCTGCGACGACCACTGGGACGAGACCGCCCGCGCCTGCTCGGGCTGTGCCGCCGGGCGAGGGTAGCGACGCCCGAGCCGACGCCCGCCGGAACGCCTCGCAGTCGGCGACCTATCGGTGGCGGTTCAGCCGCTTCTTGAGTCGCTTGGCCGCGTCGCCCGCGGCGCCGAAGTACGTCGCCTCGTCGTCGGGGCGGCTCGACTCCTCGCCGGCGAAGATGATGCCGCGCGAGGAGTTCACGAGCCCGACGTCGACAGGGAGGTCGGGCCGGGACGCGAGCCCGTGTTCGACCGCGGCCTCCGCGTCGCCGCCCTGCGCGCCGACGCCGGGCACGAGGAACGGGATCTCGGGCACGATCTCGCGGACCGTCTCCAGCTCGTCGGGCGTCGTCGCGCCCACGACCAGGCCGACGTTGCCGTTCGCGTTCCAGGTGTCCGCGAGCGCGGCGACGCGCTCGTAGATCGGCTCGCCGGAGGCGAGTTCGAGGTCCTGGAGGTCGGTCCCGCCGGGGTTCGACGTGCGACAGAGCGCGAACACGCCCTTGTCCGCGCGGTCGAGGAACGGCTGGAGCGAGTCCCGGCCCAGGTACGGGTTCACCGTGATCGCGTCGACGTGGTCGAGGATCCCGGCGTACTGACGCGCGGTGTTCCCGATGTCGCCGCGCTTGGCGTCGAGCAGGACGGGGACGCCCTTACCCTCGGCGTACGCCGCGGTCTCGCGGAGCGCGCGCCAGCCGTCCGGGTCCTCGTAGAAGGCCGCGTTCGGCTTGTAGCAGGCGGCGTGCTCGTGGGTCGCGTCGATGATCCGGCGGTTGAACGCCCACCGCGGGAGGTCGGCGTCGGTCACGGTCTCGGGGAGTCGGCTCGGGTCGGGGTCGAGCCCGACCGACACGACGCTGTCGACCGCCTCGATCCGGTCCGCGAGCGTCTCGAAGAAGCCCATACGCGCCCTGCGTCGGCGGGCGCACTAACCGTTGTGTTCCGCGGCCGCGCCCCGAGGACCGCGGGCGAGCGTCCCCGCCGGCCGAGCCGGCGTATGTGCCGACCCGGGGGCGCCGTAATAACAGGATACACCAGTCGGCCCCTCGTCGGTCGCCACACGCATGGCCGGTCGCACGGGCGGTGGGCTCCGGACGGCGGTCTCCGGACCCATCCTCAAGTACTACGTCTACAAGGCGACGAAGTCGGTCGAGTTCTACCGGCCGATCATGTACCTCTTCTTCCTGGCGCAGGGGCTCTCGTTCACGCAGATTGCCGTCCTGGAGGCGCTGTATAACCTGACGACCGTGTTCGGCGAGATCCCGACCGGGTACGTCGGCGACCGCGTCGGGCGGCGCAACAGCCTCCTCATCGGGACGGCGCTCATCTCGGCGACGCTCCTCGGCATCGGCCTGTCGGACTCGTTCCTCCCGCTCGCGGGGCTGTACGTCTGCTGGTCGCTGGGCTACAACTTCCGCTCCGGAAGCGAGGACGCGTGGCTCTACGACACGCTCACCGACGACCTCTCCGAGGACGAGTTCGCGCACGTCCGGGGGCGCGGCGAGTCCGCGGCGCTGGCCGTCGGCGCCGTCGCGGCGGTCCTCGGCGGGTACCTCGGCCGCGTCGACCTCTCGTACCCGTGGTTCGTCGCGGCCGGCGTGACGAGCCTCGGCGTCGCGGTGCTCCTCACCCTCGACGAACCGGAGACGTACAAGGAGACCGACGCGGACGACCTGACCCTCCGCCGGACCGTCGGCATCGTGCGGGAGGTCCTCTCGCGCCGTCGGATGCGCTCGTTCCTGCTGTACTACTACGTCCTGTACGCCGCCATCACGTACCTCGCGTTCGTCTTCCTCCAGCCGGTGTTCGAGACCGTCGTCCTCGACCTCGGGGTCGCGCGGTCGCGGGTCGAACCCCTCCTCGGGTGGTTCTACGCGGCGTACAGCCTCGTCGGCGCGGTCCTCACCTACTACACGGGGGCGATACGGGACCGGATCGGGCTGCGGACGTGGTTCCTCGCGCTCCCGTTCGCCGTCGGCGGCGCGCTGCTCGGGATGTACTTCGTCCCGGTGCTCGCGCTCCCGACCTTCCTCCTGATTCGGGGGGTGTCGGACGTCACGCGGTCGTTCGCCGGGCAGTACGTCAACGACCGCGCGGAGACGCTGGGTCGCGCCACCGTCCTGAGCGCGATGGCGATGGTGAGCGGGCTCGCGGTCGTCCCGTTCCAGCTCGGCAGCGGCGTCGTCTCCGACGCCGTCTCGCCGCTGTTCGCGCTCGGCGTCGGCGGCGGCGTCCTCGTCGTCGGGGCGACGGCCATCCTCCTCTGGCGGGTCCCGATCGGCGACGAGCCGACCGACGGCTCGGGTGGTGAACGCCCGGACGGCTCGGGTGACGAACGCCCGGACGACTGAGGCGCTCGCTCGGCGCCGCCGCCCGCTAGCAGGAGCAGTAGTACTCGCGGTCGACGAACTCCGTCTCGAACAGCTTCGCCGCCGGGCCCGGGTCGGAAGGCCGGTACACGCCCGTCGTCGGGCCCCCCTCGCGCTCGAACGCGCCGGAGACGAGCCGGCGCCAGTCGGCCGCCGACAGCTGGTCCCAGAAGGCGTCGTCGCCCGCCAGAAGCGAGAGGTAGTCGCGGAGGTACACCCACCGCGTCGGCTCGACGCCGTCGGACTCGTAGCTCGCGTCGGTGACCGCGGCGTAGGCGGCCATCGGGAGGTTCGCGCCCGCGGCGACCGGCATCGAGATCCACTTCCACGGGCGGGTGTTGACGTCGAGCAGCAGGAACTCCTCGCGGTCGGCGTCGTAGACGAACTCCGACTCGCTGATCCCGTGGTACCCGGCGTCGTCGAGGACGGCGAGCGCGCGCTCCTCGATGGCGGGCTCGTCGGCCGTCTCGACCAGACAGGAGGTGCCGAAGTTGCGCGGGTACCGGACCGCGGCGTTGCCGACGACGGCGAGCGCGTCGTCGCTCCCGGACGGCGGGACGTAGGAGGCCAGCGAGTGGTCGCGACCCGTCGCGATGTCGACGCGCTTCTGGGCCATCACGGCGATCCCCTCCTCGCTCGCGGCCGCGACGACGTCCGCGAACTCCCCGCGGTCCGCGACCTCGATCACGTTGGTGCCGAACGCCTCCTCGAAGTCGCGCTTGAGCTCGGGTTTCACCACCAGCGGGAACCCGAGCGCCTCGGCCGCCTCCCTGACCGTCGCGTCGGGGTCGCGCGTCGCCGCCGCCGCGGTCTCCTCCAGCCGGTACGTCTCCGGGTAGGGCACGCCGAGCGCCTCGCAGGTCGCGTACAGCTCCGACTTGTTCAACACGTCGTCGAGCGTCTCGCTGCCGGCGAACGGGAGCCGGACGCCGTCGGGGTCGGCCTCGGCGTACGACAGCGCCCACTCGTCCATACAGCCGAACGCGACCGCCTCGGTGCCCGCGGCGTCGACGACCGCCTCCACGTCCTCGCGGAACCCGTCGAGGTCGTCGAGCGGGTACGTCACCGCCCCCGCGTAGTCGACCGCGTCGGACGGCGGCGCGAGCCCGTCGTGCGCGACCGTCCCGGCGTCCGTCCCCGCGTCGCCGCCCGCCCGGTCGAGCGCGATCACGGGCACGCCGTGGGCGTCGAGCGCGCGGGCGACCCCGAGCCCGGTGATGTGCGCGTTGCTGACGAGCGCCGGCGGCCGGTCGAACTCGGCGTCCGCGAGCGCGTCGATCAGTCCCTCCGTGGACCGGAACGTGTCTGCCATACCCCGCCTCGTCGGCGGACGCACAAAAGGGTCCCACGTACCGGCCCGGAGTGCCCGTATCGAGGACGGAGCGGGGAACGGTCCGCGTCGGCGGTCGCAGTTCGCGCGGGCGACGCGAGCGGCTTTTCAGGGCGCGTCGCCTCCGGATCGGTATGACCGAAACCGAGGACGACGCCGAGCGCGTCGACGACGCCGACGACGCCGCCCCGGCCGACGAACTCCCCGACCGGGTCCGGCGCGCGTTCGCGGACCACGGCTCGTTCGAGCGCGAGGGCGACGCCTGGGTCTCGACGACCACCGCGTTCGACGGGCGCGTCCGCGCCGAGCCGGCGGCCGAGGGACGGATCGGGTTCGCGGTCACCGTCCGCGTGCCGACGCTGTCGGCCGTTACCGCCGACGAGGTGGCCGACGTGGTCGAGGACGGCTGGGCCGACACGTTCGAGCGCCGCGCGGTCGACGTGGGCGGCGTCACCCGGATGAACCGCGAGTTCGACCCCGTCGTCGAGCGCGAGGGCGACGAGATAGCGGTCACTTACGAGTTCGTCGACATCAACGAGCGTCGCGGCGTCGACGACGCGGGCGCGCTGATCGACTTCGTCGAGGGGACGTACGTCCAGGGCGTCATCCCGGGCTACGAGTACACGGCGCCCGTCTCCGACCTGCTCTCGGCCGCGCGGCAGCAGGGCGGCGGCGGTCCCATCTGAGGCCGATAGGGGGAAGTGTCGGCGGCCCGTACGGCAACCATGCTCGCGCTGTTCGGGTTCGGCAGCCTCCTCGCCTTGGTGGCGTTCCACACGTTCCTCGCCGGGGTCGCGACCCGGTTCTTTCGGATTCAGCTCTCCACGTCGTGGGGGTCGGTCCTCTACACGCTCGTGTTGACCCCCCTGCTCCTGCTCGTCTCCACGCTCGTGTTCACCGGCGCGCTCGGCGTGGGGACCGGGATCGACGTTGGGAGTTCGACGATCCTGCTGGCGCTCCTGATCGCGCTCCCGCTGGCGCTCGGGATCGCCATCGACTACCTCTACGTCCCGTCGCCGGACGACTACGAGCTGCCGGACACGCGCTGACGGCGACAGCCGTCGCCCGCGACCCTCCCGGCGGTCAGCGGTCGACCAGGCCGGCCACTATCTCCTCGACCCGAGCGACCACGTCCTCCGGCGCGCGCGTCGCGTCGACGCGATGAAACCGGCCGGGGTCGGCGTCGATCAGCCGCTCGTAGTTGTCGCGCACGGCGGCGAGGTAGCCGTCGCGCTCGAACTTGTCGGTCCGGCCCGCCCGCTCGGCCGCGGTCTTCGGGTCCAAGTCGAGGTAGATCGTCGCGTCCGGCGGGCGCGAGAAGGCGGCGTGGATCCCTCGGACGTACTCCAGCGGCCGCTCGATCCCGGCGTCCGAGCGCGCGAGCGTCGCTCCCTGATAGGCGAACCGCGAGTCTGAGTACCGGTCGGCGATCACGAGGCCGCCGTCCGCCAGCGCCGGTCGCACCGTCTCCGAGAGGTGGTTCGCGTGGTCGGCGGTGTACAGGAACAGCTCCGCGAGCGGGTCGGCGTCCGGGTCGCCCATCGAGCGCCCGACCGCCTCGCCGTACCAGCTGTCGGTGGGCTCGCGGGTGAACGTCGCGTCGGGGTACACGTCCTGGAGCGCCTCCCAGACCGTCGTCTTACCGCTGCCGTCGAGCCCCTCCAGCGTGATCAGCATGGTGGCGTTCCGACGCGGCGAGGAATAAACGGCGCGGGTCCGGACCGTACGGGCGGGCCCGCTCACCGGTTGCGACCCCGGTCCGACCGCCCCTTTTTGTGACCCCTTCCCGAACGACCGCCATGGTCGTCGACTCCTCGGTCGCCCGCGCGCTCGGAGGGGACGGATGGTAGCGGTCGCCGTCTCGGTCTCTCGCGTGGCGGCGGCCCTCGCGCTGGTCGCGTTGAACGGCTTCTTCGTCGCCTCGGAGTTCGCGTTCGTCAGGATCCGGGCCACCTCGGTCGAACAGCTGGCCGAGGAGGGGAAGGCTGGCGCGGAGACGCTCCAGGAGGTGATGGGCAACCTCGACGACTACCTCGCGGCGACCCAGCTCGGGATCACGCTCGCGTCGCTCGGCCTCGGGTGGATCGGCGAGCCCGCGGTCGCGGCGCTGATCGAGCCCGTCCTCGGGCCGCTCCTGCCCGAGGGACTGGTCCACCTCGTCGCGTTCGCGATCGGGTTCTCGTTCATCACGTTCCTCCACGTCGTCTTCGGGGAACTGGCGCCGAAGACCATCGCCATCGCGCAGGCGGAGCGGATCTCGCTGCTGCTCGCGCCGCCGATGAAGCTCGCGTACCTGGTCTTCTCGCCCGGCATCGCGGTGTTCAACGGGACCGCGAACGCCTTCACGAGCCTGATCGGCGTGCCGCCCGCCTCGGAGAGCGACGAGACGCTCGAAGAGCGGGAGATCCGCCGCGTGCTGGCCCGCGCCGGCGAGGCCGGCCACGTCGACGAGTCCGAGGTCGCGATGATCGAGGGCGTGTTCGACCTCGACGACACCGCGGCCCGCGAGCTGATGGTCCCCCGCCCCGACGTGGTCTCGCTGCCCGCGGACGCGTCGCTCTCGGCGGTCCGCGAGACGGTCCTCGACGCCGGCCACACCAGGTACCCGGTCGTCGAGCGGGACGACGCCGACCGCGTCGTCGGCTTCGTCGACGCGAAGGACGTGCTGCGCGCGACCGCGGCGGGCGACGACGGCGCCACCGCGAGTGACCTGGCACGGGAGATACTCGTCGTCCCCGAGACGACGAGCGCGAGCGACCTCCTCGTCCAGTTCCGCGACGAGCGCCGACAGATGGCGGCGGTGATCGACGAGTGGGGCGCCTTCGAAGGGATCGCCACCGTCGAGGACGTCGCCGAGGCGCTCGTCGGCGACCTCCGCGACGAGTTCGACGTGGCCGAGCGCCGCCGGACCATCCGCCGGACCGGCGACCGGACGCACGAGGCCGACGGCTCCGTCGCGCTCGCCGACGTCAACGACGCGCTCGGCACCGACCTCAGCGGCGACGGCTACGAGACGCTCGGCGGGTTCGTCCTCGACCGGATCGGGCGCTCGCCCGAGGTGGGCGACGTCGCGGAGACGGACGCGTACGCCTTCGAGGTGACCGCCGTCGACGGCGCGCGGATCTCGACGGTGCGCGTCACGCGGCGCGACGACCCGGCGGGGTCGGCGGACGAGGGCGACGACGGGCAGTCGTCGGGCGGCGGGGACTCGACGGGCGGCGACGCGGCGTAACGGCGCGGCGGTCTCGAGGACCCCTGAGCGGTCCCGCCTCCCCCACGCCGACGCGGCGCCGACGCGAGCGTTTTTCACCCGCGGGCGCGACCGGGCGGGTATGTTCGACCGGATCTGCGTCCCCACCGACGGCAGCGACGCGGCCGCGGCGGCGTTCGACCATGTCCTGGCGATCGCCGCCGACCACGGCGCGACCGTCCACGTCCTCCACGTCGCGGACACGACCCGCGACAGCGTGACGCGCATCGGCGGCGACGTGGTCGACGTGCTGGAGACGGAGGGCGAGTCGATCGTCGAGGCGGCGGCCGCGCGCGCCGCGGAGCGCGGCGTCGACGCGGAGACGGCCGTCGAGCAGGGGGGCGTCCCCGAGACGGTCGTCGACTACGCGGACCGGACCGACGCCGACCTCGTCGCGATGTCCACGCGCGGGCGGCAGGGGGTCGAACGCCTCGTCGGCAGCACCACGGAGCGTGTCGTCCGGCGGTCGCCGGTGCCGGTGCTGGCCCTCCGGCCGGGCGACGAGGCCGTCCCGTACCCGTACGAGGACGTGCTGGTGCCGACCGACGGGAGCCCGGCCGCGACCGCCGCGCTCGACCGCGCGCTCCCGGTCGCCGAACGGGCGGGGGCGACGGTCCACGTCCTCTCGGTCGTCGACACCGGCGGCATCGGCGTCGGGGACCACGTCGAGGTCGACGTGCTCTCGGAGTACGCCGACGACGCGGTCGCCGCGGGCGTCGAGCGCGTCGAGGCGGCCGGGCTGGAGGCGGTCGGCGCCGTCGAGGTTGCCTCCTCGCCCCCCCGGGGGATCCTGTCGTACGTCGACGACCCCGGCGTCGACCTCGTGGCGATGGGGACGCACGGGCGGACCGGCGTGGGCCGGTACCTGCTGGGCAGCGTCGCCGAGCGTACCCTCCGCAGCGCCCCCGTTCCGGTGCTGACGGTCCCGGTCCGGGACGAGGAGTGACCGCGGTCGACCGAGTCAACCCCCTCGCCGCGGCGCTCTCCGCCCCGGATCCCGCCGGCGTCCGCGAGCGTCTGACGCCGCGGTAGGTTTACGGGCCTTCCACGCCTCATGGCTCGCATGAAAGTGTTGGTAGCCGGGGGGACCGGATTCATCGGGTCGTACCTCTGTCGCTCGCTCGCCGACGACGGCCACGCCGTGACCGCGCTCTCCCGATCGCCCGAGGAGGCGCCGGAGGGCGTGACGGGCGTCAGCGGCGACGTGACCGACTACGACTCCATCGCGTCGGCCGTCGAGGGGCACGACGCGGTCGTGAACCTGGTCGCGCTCTCGCCGCTGTTCGAGCCCGACGGCGGCAACCGAATGCACGACCGGATCCACCGCGGCGGGACCGAGAACCTCGTCCGCGCGGCGGAGGACGGCGGCGTCGACGGGTTCGTCCAGCTCAGCGCGCTCGGGGCGGACCCGAACGGCGACACCGCCTACATCCGGGCGAAGGGCGAGGCGGAGGAAATCGTCCGCGACAGCGACCTCGACTGGACGATCTTCCGCCCCTCGGTCGTCTTCGGCGAGGGCGGCGAGTTCGTCTCCTTCACCAAGCGGCTGAAGGGGATGTTCGCGCCGGGGGTCCCGCTGTACCCGCTCCCCGGCGGCGGGAAGACGCGGTTCCAGCCCATCCACGTCGAGGACCTCGTGCCGATGATCGCCGCCGCGGTGACGGACGACGAGCACGCCGGCGAGACCTACGAGATCGGCGGCCCGGAGGTGCTCACGCTCCGGCAGGTGACGGACCTCGTCTACGAGGCGGAACGGAAGGGCGTCACCATCGTCCCGCTGCCGATGCCGCTCGCGAAGGTCGGCCTCTCGGTGCTCGGGGCGGTGCCCGGCTTCCCGATGGGGCCGGACCAGTACCGGTCGCTGAAGTTCGACAACACGACCGCCGACAACGACGTCGGCGCGTTCGGCGTCGACCAGACGGACCTGACGACGCTCGGCGAACACCTCGGGATCCGATGACCGGGGCACCGAACGTGTCAACTGTCCTAATCTCAACGCTGGTAACGGCAACCGAAGGCTTATATACGAGATCGCGTTCTGTTCAGTTCAAACGCGGAGGGAGCACACGATGAAACTCGCAATGATCGGATTCGGACAGGCGGGGGGCAAAGTCGTTGACAAGTTCTTGGAGTACGATAAGCGGACGGGCTCCGAGATCGTTCGAGCCGCCGCGGCCGTCAACACGGCGAAGGCGGACCTCATGGGGCTCGAACACATCGCCGAAGACCAGCGCGTCCTCATCGGCCAGTCGCGCGTGAAGGGCCACGGCGTCGGCGCGGACAACGAACTGGGCGCGGAGATCGCCGAGGAGGACATCGACGAGGTCCAGGGGGCCATCGACTCGATCCCGGTCCACGAGGTCGACGCCTTCCTCGTCGTCGCCGGCCTCGGCGGCGGGACCGGCTCCGGCGGCGCGCCGGTGCTCGCGAAGCACCTCAAGCGGATCTACACCGAGCCCGTTTACGGGCTCGGCATCCTGCCGGGCAGCGACGAGGGGGGCATCTACACCCTCAACGCGGCCCGCTCGTTCCAGACGTTCGTCCGCGAGGTGGACAACCTGATGGTGTTCGACAACGACGCCTGGCGGAAGACGGGCGAGTCCGTCCAGGGCGGCTACGAGGAGATCAACGAGGAGATCGTCCGGCGGTTCGGCATCCTCTTCGGCGCCGGCGAGATCCAGCAGGGCCAGGAGGTCGCCGAGAGCGTCGTCGACTCCTCGGAGATCATCAACACGCTCTCCGGCGGCGGCGTTTCCACGGTCGGCTACGCGGAGGAGGAGGTCGAGGAGCGCTCCTCGGGCGGCCTGCTCTCGCGGCTCCGGGACGACGGCAACGACGAGGAGCTCGACAGCGCCCACACCACCAACCGGATCACCAGCCTCGTCCGGAAGGCGGCGCTCGGTCGGCTCACGCTCCCCTGTGAGATCGAGGGCGCGGAGCGCGCGCTGCTCGTGCTCGCCGGCCCGCCGGAGTACCTCAACCGGAAGGGCATCGAGCGCGGCCGCAAGTGGCTCGAAGAGCAGACCGGCTCAATGGAGGTCCGGGGCGGGGACTACCCGTACCGCGGCGCCGGCTTCGTCGCGACGGTGATCCTGCTCGCGGGCGTCACGAACGTCCCGCGGATCAAGGAGCTTCAGCAGGTCGCCATCGAGGCGCAGGACAACCTCGACGAGATCCGCGAGGAGAGCGACGACAACCTCGACGAGCTCGTCAACGACGACAGCGACGAGCTGGAATCCCTGTTCTAAGACCTCCCGCCGCCGCGATGGAGGTCATCGTTCCCTTCTCGACCGACCGCCCGAAGTCGCGACTCTCCGACGCCCTCTCCCCCGACGAGCGCTCGGCGTTCGCCCGCGCGATGCTCGACGACGTGCTGGACGCCGTCGCCGCCGCCGGCGGCGAGCCGCGCGTCCTCGCCACCGACGCGGTCGACGTGGACCGCCCGGTCACCGTCGACGACCGCCCGCTGACCGCGGCCGTGAACGCGGCGCTCGACGCGCGGCTGGGGGCCGACGGCGACGAGCGCGACGCCGACGGTCCCCCCGAGCCGGTCGCCGTCGTGATGGCGGACCTCGCGCTCGCGACCCCCGACGCGGTCGAGCGCCTGTTCGCGGCCGGGCGCGACGCGGACGTGGCCGTCGCGCCGGGCCGCGGCGGCGGGACGAACGCCTTCGTCGCCTCCCACCCCGAGTTCCGGGTGGACTACCACGGCGCCTCCTACCTCGACCACCGCGACATCGCGGCCGAGGTCGGGGCGTCGTTCGCCGCGGTCGACTCCCACCGCCTCGGGACCGACGTCGACGAGCCGGACGACCTCGCCGAGGTGCTGATCCACGGCGAGGGCCGCGCGGCGGCGTGGCTCCGCGAGGCCGGCTTCGCGCTCGACGCGTCCGAGGGCCGCGTCGCGGTCGTTCGAGAGTGACCGAGACGGGGTCGCCCGAGCCTTTCCCTCCGCCCGTTGCCGCGGTCGTCCCCTCCGCCCGTCGCCGGGCGTAACCGGTTCCGGTGTCGCCGGGGGTTCCGCAACCGCGATTCTTTTTAAACGCCGACCGCGAGTGACGGCCGTGTTCGCTGGGGCCGACGAGTACGGGGTCGACGTGGCGGTCGCCGACCGGGCGGTCGAGCGGCTGCTCTCGGTCGGCCCGGACGACGTCGAGGCCGCCGACCGGTTGACGTTCGCGCGCAACGTCTTCATCCCGCTCACGACGGCGTGCCGGTACACCTGTACGTACTGTACCTACTACGACGTGCCCGGCGAGGCGTCGCTGCTGTCGCCCGCGGAGGTGCGCGAGCAGTGCCGCGTCGGCGCCGACGCGGGCTGTACGGAGGCGCTGTTCACGTTCGGCGACGACCCGGATGACCGGTACACCGAGATCCACGAGACGCTCGCCGAGTGGGGGTTCGACTCGATCCACGAGTACCTCTACCGGGCCTGCGAGATCGCCTTGGAGGAGGGGCTGCTCCCCCACTCGAACCCCGGCGACCTGACCGAGGCGCAGTTCGCGGACCTCCGCGAGGTGAACGCGTCGATGGGCGTCATGCTGGAGACGACCGCGGACGTCGACGCGCACGCCGGGGGGCGCCGGAAGACGCCCGGCCAGCGGCTCAACACGATCCGCGCCGCCGGCCGGCAGGGCGTCCCGTTCACCACCGGCATCCTGGTCGGCATCGGCGAGGACTGGCGCGACCGCGCCGAGAGCCTGCTCGCGATCCGGGCCCTCCACGAGCGGTTCGGCCACGTCCAGGAGGTGATCGTCCAGAACGTCGTGCCCAACGAGCGCTCCGACTTCTCGAAGCCCGACCGCGACGTGATGCGCCGCGTCGTGGCGATGGCGCGCGCGGCGTTGCCCTCCGAGGTCTCAGTTCAGGTCCCGCCGAACCTCTCGCCGGCGGCGGAGCTCGTCGACTGCGGGATCGACGACCTCGGGGGCGTCTCGCCGGTGACGGACGACTACATCAACCCGGCGTACGAGTGGCCCGACCTCCGCGGGCTCGAGGCCGTGGCGGACGCCGGCGGCGTACCGCTCCGCGAGCGGCTCCCGACGTACGCCCGGTACCTCCCCGACGACCTCCGGCCGCCGGGCGTCGACTCCGCGCCGGACCCGCCCGGTCGCGAGGCGTGGATCCCCCCGGCTGTTCGCGGGCGGATGGCCGACGACGACGTCCACGGCCGTCGGCTGCGCGCGGTCGCTCGCGGCGACGGGCCGCTCGCGGTGCGGAGCGACTGACGGGCCGCCGCGCCGGGCGATCGCCCCCTCCCGCCGGAGATAAACAACCGCGCTGCCAGTAGCTTCTTTATATAGTCTTGCGAACGGGGTGACGATGCTCCCCTTACAGCTCGACGCGATCGCGAACGCGGTCGACGTGGCGGCGATCGCCGTGACGGTGGCCAGGTTCGTCGCCGGCTTCGTCGCCGTGTTGTTGCTCGGAAAGCTCGTCCTCATCCCGGGGCTGCGACGGGTCGTCAGGGCGCGCGGGTTCGACGAGGCGGTGTTGAGCCTCGGCACGAACGTCCTCAACGCCGTCGTCTGGGTGGCCGCGATCGCGATCGGCTTCGCCGTCGCCGGCTACGGGAGCTTCCTCTCGGCGTTCGCGGTGTTCGGCGGCGCCATCGCGCTCGCGGTCGGCTTCGCCGCGCAGGAGCTCCTCGGGAACTTCGTCGCCGGCGTGTTCATCCTCAAGGACAAGCCGTTCGAGGTCGGCGACTGGATCGAGTGGGACGGCAACTCGGGCCGCGTCGAGGAGATCGACCTCCGGGTCTCGCGGGTCCGGACGTTCGATAACGAACTGGTGACGGTGCCGAACGGCGACCTCGCGAACAGCGCGGTCACCAACCCCGTCGCCTACGACACGCTCAGACAGAAGTTCGTCTTCGGGATCGGCTACGACGACGACATCGACGAGGCGACCGACATCATCGTCGAGGAGGCCGAGGCCCACGAGGAGATCCTCGACGACCCCGGCGTCTCGGTCCGGCTCGTCGAGCTCGGCGACTCCGCCGTCGGGCTCCAGTCGCGCTGGTGGATCGCCGACCCCGACCGCGGCGACTTCGTCCGCGTGCGCTCCGAGTACGTCACCGCGGTGAAGGAGGCGTTCGACGACGCCGGCATCGACATGCCGTACGTCCACCGCCAGCTAACCGGCAGCGTCGAAGTGATCGAAGAGGTCGCCGACGAGTAACTCACCCGACCTCCTCTTCCGCTTCGCCCGCGTCGGGCCGGTACTGCCGGCTGACCGCCTGCCAGCGGTTCGAGCGGAACCGGTAGCCGTTCAGTCCGGCCGGCACCAGCTTCTCCGCCACCAGCGCCGCGTAGAGCCCGCCGACGCCGAGCGGCGTGACGAGGCCGACCAGCGCGACCGGGAGCGCGAACGCGTACAGGCCGACCATCGACGCGAGGAAGGGCCAGCGCGTGTCGCCCGCGCCGCGCAGCGACCCCGTTATCGAGCCGTCCACGCCGAGCGGCACCGCGCTCACCGCGGCGGCGACGACGAACGCGGCGGTGGCGCTCACCGCGGCCGGGTCGTCGACGAACACGCCGGCGATCGGCGTCGCGGCGGCGATCACCGCGGCCGACGCGAGGACGTAGACGACCGCCGACAGGGAGATCACGTCGCGGCCGTACGCCGTGGCGAGCGCCTCCTCGCCGGCGCCGAGCCGCTGGCCGACGAGCGTGCTTGCGGCGATGGAGAATCCCCAACTGAAGCTGCCGAGCAGCGCCCTGACGCGGCGGCCGACCTCCAGGGCGGCGACGGTCGCCTGGCCGAACGACGACGCGACCCACAGGAGCGGGAAGACGACGACCCCCTCGGCGACGCGGCGCGCGATCAGTGGCGCGGAGACCCGGAGCAGCTGGCGCGTCAGCCCGGCGTCGAACCACGGGCCCGAGCGCCCGACCGGGACGGGGGAGGCGCCGCGGCCGAGGTACGACCGCCCGGTCATCCCCCACGCGAGGACGAGCCCGACGGCGGCGATGGAGACCGCGGTGCCGAGCCCCGCGCCGAACACGCCCAGCCCGGCCCCGAGGACGAGCCAGACCGTGAGGACGACGTTCAGTATCGCACCGCCGGCGCGCGCGACCATGGGAGTGCGGGTGTCGCCGACGCCGGCGTACGTCCGGCTGGCGATCATGTTGAAGAACTCGAAGGCGAGCGCGGGCGCCGTGACCGCGAGGTAGGTCGTCCCGGCCGACAGCGCGGCGCCGTCGCCGCCGACGAGCGCGATCAGCCGCTCCGCGCCGAGGACGTACCCCGCGACGATGGGCGCGACCAGCAGCGCGGCCACGATCAGCGACTGCTTGACCACGAGGCCGGCGCGCCCGCGCTCCTCGCCGCCGTAGTTCTGCGAGACGAGCGAGACGGTGCCGCCCGCGAGCCCGATGGAGACGAACTTCGCCAGCTGCCAGTACGCGAACGCGAACCCCATGCCCGCGACCGCGGACACCCCGACCGCGTACCCGATCACCGCGAGGTCCACGGTGTTTTTCGACATGATCGCGAACCCCGTCACGATCCGGGGCCACGCCAACCCCATCGTCTCGTCCAGCCGCGAGCGGTCGATGACGCCGGCCCGGTCGAGCGCGCCCGCGACCGCCTCGGCGACGCGCGCGGCGCCGTTCCGGAGCCGGGATAGCATTGGACTCCCGTACGGGTCGCGCCGGCTTGTGTCTGTCCGTCACGGCCCGCGACCGGGCCGGGCGGCCGCGGTCGGAGCGCAACCGTTTTGACGCGACCACCGGACTGTACCACACGTGAATATCAACGAGTGGCGGACGTACCTCGTCACGGCGGCGAGCCGCTCCGCGGGGCGCGCGACGCCCGAGGTGGTCGCGGCCGCGCTCGACGGCGGCGTCGACGTCGTCCAGCTCCGTGACAAGGCGACGAGCGCGCGGGAGCGCTACGAGACGGGGCTTCGGCTCCGCGAACTGACCGCGGAGGCCGGGGTGCCGCTGATCGTCAACGACCGGATCGACCTCGCCGCCGCCGTCGACGCCGACGGCGTCCACCTCGGGCAGGCGGACCTCCCGGTCGCGGTCGCCCGCGAGCGGCTGGGCGAGGACGCCGTCGTCGGCGTCTCGGCCTCGACGGTCGAGCAGGCCGAGGCGGCCGAGGCCGCGGGCGCTGACTACCTCGGCGCGGGGGCCGTCTACGGCACCGACTCGAAGGACGTCTCCGGCGACCGGGACGGGATCGGGGCCGAGCGGATCGCCGCGGTCGCCGACGCGGTCGACGTCCCCGTCTTCGGGATCGGCGGGATCGACGCCGGCAACGCGGCGCCCGTGGTCGAGGCTGGCGCGACCGGCGTCGCGGCGCTGTCGGCGATCACCGCCGCCGAGGACCCGGCGGCGGCGACCGCGGCGCTGCGCGAGGCGGTGACGCGGTGACTCGGCCCAACCGGCGGGAGACCGACCGCACCGGCGCGGTCACCAGTCGCGCTCGAACTCGGGGTCGAACAGCCGCGCCGACATCGGCGCCGGGTCGCCCTCGGTGAGGTTGTACTCGGAGAAGTCGGTGACGCCCGCCTCGCGGAGCAGTTCCTCGTCGTAGAAGCTCTGCCCCGTACACTCGGCCGGGTCGCGGGCGAGGATCTCGAGGACCGCGTCGGAGACGACCTCGGGGGCGCGCCAGTCGTCCTCGGTCCCGAGCCCGAAGTAGCGCGTCGCGCGGGTGTCGATGGTCGTCACCGGCCAGAAGGTGTTACAGCCCACGTCGTCGCTCCCGAGCTCCTCGGCGAGCGAGAGCGTGACGAACGACATCCCGAGCTTCGACCACGCGTACGGCGCCTTGCCCGGCGAGCGGTCGGTCGTGACCGGCGGCGCGTTCGTCAGGAGCCACGCCTCGTCGAGCCCCGCGAGATGGTCGGCGAACGCGTGCGCGACGAGGTGGGTCCCGCGGACGTTCACGTCGGTCAGGAGGTCGAAGCGGTCGGCCGGCAGGTCGGCGACGTTCGCCAGCTGGATCGCGCTGGCGTTGTTGATCACGATGTCGACCTCGCCGAAGCGGTCGATCGCCGCCTCAACGACCTCGTCGACGCGCTCCTCGTCGCGGAGGTTCAGTTCGAGCGCGAGCGCCTCCGGCCCGCGCTCGCGCACCTCGCGGGCCGTCTGCTCGATCGACCCCTCCAGCTCGGAGTCGTCGTCGTCGGTCGTCTTGCCCGTCGAGACGACGTTACAGCCTTGGTCGGCGAGCGCGAGCGCGATCTGCTTGCCGATGCCGCGAGTCGTCCCGGTGATGAACGCTGTCGATCCCGAGAGGTCAGGGTCCGCGAGTGGCATACCGGCCGTTCGACCGGCGGGAGGATAATTCTCGGTGGTCGGCGCGTGCCTCCGAGCGCCTTGTAGGCGCGAGGAGCACGCGCGAGGGAGTCGCGAACGAAGTGAGCGACGAGGCTGGGGAGGTGCGAGGTGCGGTGCCGTGCGGGGCGGGACTCGAAGGGGCAGTCGCGAGCCGCACTGAGGCGACGTAAGCACCACAGCGAGTGAGCGGAGTGAACGAGCGAGGGGCGCAGCGAGCGTCAGCGCGGCTCGCGGCTGGGGCTTTGGAGGTGGTTGTCACTGCCCCGTTATCGATTATTCACCAGCGAGCGGCTGGGCCCTTCGCGACCGCCAATCCGGACACAATCCACGCTTATCGCGTCGCGGACTTCCACTCCCGCAGCCCCAGCCGTCCGCCGTTCAGGTCCTCGGCGGGCGCCTCGGTGGCGGCCCAGACGAACAGCGGCGCGACGCTCTCGGGGTCGCGGGCGCGCTCCTTGCCCGTGAGGTCGGTGGCGACGAGGCCGGGGTCGACGACGCCGACGGTCGCGTCGAGGTCGGCGGCGAAGCCGCGCGCGACCGCCTCGGCGGCCGCCTTCGACACCGCGTACGCGCCCATCCCGGGCTTCGACTCGGCCGCGACCGCGCCCGACGGGACGACGACGCGCGCGCCGTCGGCCAGGTGGGGGACCGCCTCCGATATCGTCGCGAACACGCCGCGCGCGTTCGTCCGCATCGTGTCGTCGTAGTCGGCGTAGGTGACCTCGGTCGTCGGCCGCTCGCCCGGCGCGCCGTGGAACACACCGGCGTTCGCGAACACCACGTCGATCGGGCCGGCCTCGCGGGCGGTCCGCTCGAAGAAGCGTTCGAGGTCGAACTCGTCGCGCACGTCGACGCGGTCGCCCCACGCGACGCCGCGCTCGGCGTCGGCGTCGCTCTCGTCGTCGGCGTCGGTCTCCTCGTCCGCGTCGTCGCCCTCGCCGTTCAGCGCCGCGACGGTCTGATCGACGGCCTCGCCGTCGCGCCCGGAGACGGCGACGAACGCCCCCTCGTCGACGAACGCCTCGGCGACGGCTCGTCCGATCCCGCTCGTTGCCCCGGTGATCGCGACCGTCAGATCCATGTGAACACGGCTACGCGCGTCGGCGACTTAGTGGTATCCACTCGGGGCGCGACCGGCCGCCGACCCCGACGCGTCTGACCGGATTTATACCCCCGCCGCTCCTACGATCGCGTATGGACGTGGTCCCGGACATCGACGGCGTCGCCGGCGAGTCCGTCGTCGTGATCGGCGGCGGATTCGGCGGCCTCTCGACGGCCTGCTACCTCGCGGACGCCGGCGCGGACGTCACGCTGCTGGAGAAGAACGAGCAGCTCGGCGGCCGGGCCAGCCGGCTCGAAGTCGACGGCTTCCGGTTCGACATGGGGCCGTCGTGGTACCTGATGCCGGACGTCTTCGAGCGGTTCTTCGGCCACTTCGGCCGGTCGCCCGACGAGTTCTACGAGCTGGAGCGGCTCGACCCGCACTACCGCGTGTTCTGGAAGGACGGAGACAAGGTCGACGTGCTGCCGGACCGCGAGAAGAACAAGGAGATATTCGAGTCGTACGAGCCGGGCGCCGGCGAGGCGTTCGACGAGTACCTGGCCGAGTCCGAGCGGACCTACGAGATCGGGATGGAGCACTTCGTGTACGAGGACCGCCCGCGGCTGCGCGACTACGTGGACACCGACGTGTTGCGCTACTCGTGGGGGCTCTCGCTTTTGGGCAAGATGCAGGGCCACGTCGAGGACTACTTCGACCACCCGAAGCTCCAGCAGCTTATGCAGTACACGCTCGTGTTCCTCGGCGGCTCGCCCACGAACACGCCGGCGCTGTACAACCTGATGAGCCACGTCGACTACAACATGGGCGTCTACTACCCCGACGGCGGGATCGGCGCCGTCGTCGACGGCATCGTCGAGCTCGCCGACGACCTCGGCGTCGAGTTCGTCACCGACGCCGAGGTGACGGGGATCGAGGGGCGGTACGGCGCGTTCGCGGTCGACACCGAGGGCGGCGAGCGCTACCTCGCCGACCGCGTCGTCTCCGACGCCGACTACGCGCACACCGAACAGGAGCTGCTGCCGGAGCACAAGCGCCAGTACACCGAGGAGTACTGGGAGTCGCGGACGTACGCCCCCTCCGCGTTCCTGCTGTACCTCGGCGTCGAGGGCGACGTGCCGGACCTCGAACACCACACGCTCGTCCTCCCGACCGACTGGGACGAGCACTTCGCGCAGATCTTCGACGACCCCGAGTGGCCCGACGACCCCGCCTACTACCTCTGTGTCCCCTCCAAGACGGACGACACCGTCGCGCCCGAGGGGCACAGCAACCTCTTCGCGCTCGTGCCGATCGCGCCCGGGCTGGCCGACACCCCGGAGATCCGCAACCGCTACCGCGACCTCGTCATCGACGACATCGCGGAGAACACCGGCACCGACCTGCGCGGACGGGTCGTCGTCGAGGAGACGTTCTCCGTCGACGACTTCGCGGACCGGTACAACAGCTACGCGGGCAGCGCGCTCGGCCTGGCGCACACCCTCACGCAGACCTCGCTGCTGCGCCCGCCGCACGTCTCGGACGCGGTCGACGGGCTCTACTTCACGGGGTCGACGACGACGCCCGGCATCGGCGTCCCGATGTGCCTCATCAGCGGGGGGCTGACCGCGGAAGCGATGGCCGACGACGACGTGTGATCCCCGCCGTGAGCGACCAGAACCGATCCGCCGGAGAGGGCCAGCCCCGGTCCGTCGAGGACGAGCAGTCCCGGGCCGCCGGGGGCGGCGGCGAGGGGCTCCGCTACCTGCTGGTGCTGTCTCGGCCGCGCTTCTGGCTGTACCTCGCCGGCCCCGTCGCGGTCGGCGTCACCTACGGTATCGACGCCGTGAGCGGGCTGTTCACCCCCGTCACCGTCGCGCTCGCCCTCTACTTCCTCGTCCCCGCGAACGTGTTCCTCTACGGCGTCAACGACGTGTTCGACGCCGACATCGACGAGTTGAACCCGAAGAAGGAGGGCCGCGAGGCGCGCTGGCAGGGGAGCCGGCCCGTGGTCGCTGCGGTCGTCGCGTCGGGCGCGCTGGGGCTCGCGACGCTCGCGATTACGCCGCGGGTCGCGTGGCCGTACCTGCTCGGCTTCCTCGTCCTGGCCGTCGGGTACAGCGCGCCGCCCGTCCGCTTCAAGACGACGCCGTTCCTCGACTCGCTGTCGAACGGCCTGTACGCGCTCCCGGGCGCGGCGGCGTACGCGACGGTCGCGGGGGCGCACCCGCCGCTCGCGGCGCTCGCCGGCGCGTGGCTCTGGACGATGGGGATGCACACGTTCTCCGCCATCCCCGACATCGAACCGGACCGCGCGGCGGGGATCGACACGACCGCGACGCTGCTCGGCGAGGGGCGCACGTACGCCTACTGCTTCGCGGCGTGGGCCGCCGCGGCGGCCGGATTCTGGGCGGTCGACGCCCGGCTCGGCGCCTTGCTCGGCGTGTACCCCGTCTTCGTCGCGTGGGTCGCGCGCTCGTCGGTCTCCGTCGACCGCGCCTACTGGTGGTTCCCGGCGCTGAACACCGTCGTCGGCACGCTGCTGTCGATGGGCGGCCTCTGGCGGGTGTACCCGCTCTGGGAGGCGCTGCCGTGACCGACGGCTCGCCCGGCGGAACCTCGACCGCCGCCGGACTCGACGCGCTCCGCGAGCGCGCGCCGGACACGCGCCGCGAGGCCGAGGCGCTGCTCGACCGCCTGGTCCGCGAGAACCGGTTCACCATCGCGGTCGTCTTCCCGCTCGTGGGAGCGATAGCGCTCGTCGGGAGCGCCGAGGGGTGGGTGCCGGAGCCGTACGCCTTCCACCCGTGGTTCGTGCTGTTCGGCGTGATCGTGATGCGCTCGCCCCTGGTTGTCGGCGTGCTGCCGACGATCGACCGCCGCGCGCTCGGCTGGATCGGCGTCCTGACAGCGTACACGTACCTCATCGAGTCGGTCGGCGTCGCGACCGGGTGGCCGTACGGCGAGTTCGCGTACACGGTCGACCTCGGTCCGATGCTCGCCGGCGTCCCGGTCGCGCTCCCCGTCTTCTTCATCCCGCTCGTGACCAACGCCTACCTGCTCTGCCTGCTCCTGCTCGGCCCGCGCGCCGACAGCGTGTGGGTCCGGCTGGCGACCGTGATCCCCGTCGTCGTCGCGATGGACGTGGTCTTGGACCCCGGCGCGGTGTCGCTCGGCTTCTGGGACTTCGGCGGCGGCGCGTTCTACGGCGTCCCGCTCTCGAACTACGCCGGCTGGGTGCTGTCGGCGATCGTCGCCGTCGTCACGCTCGACCGCGCCTTCGCGGCGGTCGGAATCCGCGAGCGGCTCCGCGACTGCGAGTTCATGCTCGACGACATGGTGAGCTTCGTGATCCTCTGGGGCGGAATCAACCTCTGGTTCGGGAACCTCCTGCCGGCGGCGGTCGCGGCCGCGTTCGGCGTCGGCCTCCTCCGCGCCGACCGGTTCGACACGCGGCTGTTCACCCAGTGGCGCGGGTCGTGACCGGTCGGCGTCGCGGCAGGTCCGGGTCGCGAGCCGCCACGGACCGACTCTGTTGCGCTTAAATACCGGTGTCCCGTCCGTTCGAGCGTGATCGACGGCGGCAACAGCGGCGGACGACGGAACCGAGGGGCTCGAACGCGATGAACGACCTCGCCATCGACTACGGCGACCACGGGCGGGTGTGCGAGGTCGTCGACCGACTCACCTACTGCGCCGAGCACGTCGGCGTCGCCTTCGACGGGTGGGACGAGCCCCACGTGAAGGGACCGGGGCTCTACTTCGCCGTCATCGGCGACAGCGACTACGGGGCGTACGCGGACCCGATGGGCGACAACCGCTGGCCGCGGGACACCTGTCCGTCCGTCTTCGAAGAGGACGCGCTCGCGTCCGCCGCCGAGTCGGTGAGCGTCGCGCAGGACGGCGGCGTGGTGGTCGCGGTCGACGGCGAGATCGAGGGGCAGATGGTCCGGTTCCGCGACCTCGGCACCCGCGACGAGGAGGCCGACCTCGTCGACGACGTGAGCTACGAGCCGTGGATGGGGTCGCGCCACATGAGCGCCATCGAGACCTCCGTGCGCCCGGAGGTCGTCGCGACCGTGACGCTGAGCGAGGAGACCGGCCGCGTCAGCGTGTTCCGCGACGGCAAGGCGAACAGCATGCGACGCGAGGAGATCGGCGGCCGCTGGCGCGGCGAGTAGCGCGTCGCGGCCCCTCGACCGCGGGGCGATCCCGGACGCCGACACCGAGGCCCCACCGTTAAGCCCCGGCCGGGCGAACGGCGACGCATGTACGACGACATTCTCGTGCCGACCGACGGGAGCGACGCCGTCGACCGCGCGCTCGACCACGCGATCCGACTCGCCACCGACCACGGCGCGACGCTCCACGCGCTGTACGTCGTCGACCAGCGGATCGCGGCCGCCAACTCCGGCGACCTCCACGACGACGTGGTCGAGGACCTCGAGTCGCAGGGCGAGGCCGCGGTCGACGCGGTCGCCGAGGCGGCCGCGGAGGCCGGCCTGGACGCCGAGACCCACGTCGCGTACGGGACGCCGGACACGGAGATCGTCGACTACGCCGACGAGGCAGGGATCGACGTGATCGTGATGAGTCCGGAGGGGAAGTCTCCCCGCGAGCGGATCCAGTCCCTCGGCAGCGTCTCCGACCGCGTGGCCGACGACGCGTCGGTGCCCGTGTTCCTGATCAAGTGACCCCTCGGCCGACCGCGACCGACCGCGGCCGCTCGGCGCCCGTCCGAGCCAGTTAGGTGGGTGGCGCCGCGACCGGTCGGCATGGAACTCACCGTGCTCGGGTCCGGCAGCGCGATGCCGGTCCCCGACCGCGCCCAGGCCGGATACCTCCTCGACGACGGCGACCGCTCGCTGCTCGTCGACTGCGGCAGCGGCGTCCTCGGGCGCCTCGCCGGCACCGACACCGGCTACGAGGGCGCCTCGACGGTCCTCCTCACGCATCACCACCTCGACCACGTCGCGGACCTCCTCCCGCTCGTGAAGGCGCGCTGGCTCGCCGGCGAGGAGCACCTCGAGGTCGTCGGTCCCGCGGGCACGAAGTCGCTCGTCGACGACCTGCTCGACGTCCACGACTACCTCGACGGCCGGATCGACCTCGCCGTCCGCGAGGTGTCCGCCGCGCGGTCGTTCACCGCCGGCGGGTTCGACGTGACCGCCCGCGAGACGCGCCACTCGATGGACGGGTTCGCCTACCGCTTCTCGCCGCCGAGTTCGGACGCCGCGCCCGGCGACGGCCCCCTCGCGCTCTCGGGCGACACCGAGGCGTTCGCGGGGATGGCGCGGTTCGCGGACGGCGCCGACTGCCTCGTCCACGACTGCTCGTTCCCGGACGACGTGGACGTGTCGAACCACCCGACGCCGACGAGCCTCGGCGAGTCGCTCGCGGGCGCGGCGGTCGGGACGCTCCTCCTCTCGCACCTCTATCCGCACACCGGCGGCCGCGAGCGCGAGATGGTAGAGAGCGTCCGCGACGCGGGCTTCGACGGCGAGGTGCGGGTCGCGGCGGACGGCCTGCGCGTGTCGCTTTGAGGCCTGAATCGTAACCGGCGGTCGGCGGCGTCGCGGGCGCGACGTAACCGCTGAGTGTTACGCACCCGCACGTTCGACCCGGATATTTAAGCGCGCGTAGTGGCTCCCGTCTCTCATGGCCGGCCCACTCGCGGACGACTTCGGACGGGAGGTGACGGGGGTGCGTATCTCGCTCACCGACCGGTGTAACTTCGACTGCGTCTACTGTCACAACGAGGGGTTAGGCGACACGCGCGGGCCGATGGAGCCGAGCGAGTCGGAGATGAGCGCCGACGACGTGGTCCGCTTCCTGGAGGTCGTCGAGGGGTACGGCGTCGACGCCGTGAAGTTCACCGGCGGCGAGCCGATGCTCCGCCAAGACCTCGAGGAGATCATCGAGCGCACGCCCGACTCGATGGAGGTCTCGATGACGACGAACGGCACCTTCCTCCCCGGGCGCGCGGCGGACCTGAAGGCCGCCGGGCTCGACCGCGTCAACGTCTCGCAGGACGCGCTCGACCCCGACGACTTCGCGGAAGTGACCAAGTCGGGCGCCTACGAGAAGGTCTTGGAGGGGGTCAAGGCCGCCGTCGACGCCGGGCTCGACCCCGTGAAGCTCAACATGGTCGTGTTCACGCACACCGCGGGCTACGTCGAGGAGATGGTCGAGCACGTCGCCGACAACGAGGGGCTCCAGCTCCAGCTCATCCAGTACATGCCGGAGCTGACCGGCAAGCCCGAGTGGAACGTCGACATCGGGCGTGTCCACGACTGGCTCGCGGAGAAGGCGGACCGCGTCGAGCACCGCGAGATGCACGACCGGAAGCGCTACTTCGTCGGCGAGGCGAGCGACGACGAGACGGGCGGGATGGTCGAGATCGTCGACCCCGTCGAGAACGAGGACTTCTGTGCCAACTGCGGGCGCGTCCGCGTCACCCACGAGGGGTACCTGAAGGGGTGTCTCAACCGCAACGACGACCTCCGCTCGATGGGCGAGATGACCCGCGAGGAGATCGCGGAGACCTTCGAGGCGGTCGTGGCGAACCGCGTGCCCTACTACGGCGAGTACCTCGTGGAGGGCGACGACGGCGAGTACGAACTCAACGAGAAGTACCTCGGGGCGCCGAGCGCGGCGGACTGAGACGAGGGCCCGCGCTCCGGCCGGCGGCCCGTCACGCGTTCCGGCCTACCGCATCTCGAACCAGACGGCAACGGCCACTAGCCCGCCCGCCAGCGCCAGCGCGATCGGAACGATCGGCACGTCGTAGCCGAGATTGACCCCGAACACCAGCAGTTGTACGACGAACAGCAGGAGCATCGCCAGGGAGCCGACGATGCGCTCGCCGACGTCGGCGCCGGTCACCTCGAACAGCACGCTCACGAACACGACGATCGCGGGCATCATCAGGACCGCGACCGGCTTCCCCACGACGTTGTCTGCCTCGCCGGCGGCGTTCCAGTGGATCGCCATCTGGTCCGGGAGCGCGCCGTACAGGACGACTCCGAGCGCCAACAGCGCCGCGGTGACGAGCCCCGCGACCGCCCTCTGACGGGCGAGGAGTCTGGCTGGAGGGTTCATGTGAACAGGCGACGGCGGCCCCGAATAAATACGTTATTCGCGCGAAACGAACGCCGCGTTCCGTCACTCGGAGCGCTTGATTCCGTTCAGCAATTTCACGAGCACGGTGGGATTCGAACCCACGACCATCGGATTAGAAGTCCGACGCTCTATCCTGGCTGAGCTACGTGCCCCTATCGTCTCCTGATCCCCCGTGTCTAAAAAACGCCCGCGGTTCGCGCCGTCGGCGGGCCAACAGCAGACATAAGTCCGCGAGCGGAGTAGCCGCCGGTAATGAACGTCATCGGAACCGTCGGCCTCCCCGGCAGCGGGAAGGGGGAGGCGGCGAACGTGGCCGAGGCCGCGGGCATCCCCGTCGTCGTCATGGGCGACGTGATCCGCGCCGAGTGCCGCCGCCGCGACCTCGACCCGGCGCAGCACCACGGGCGGATCGCGCAGGCGCTCCGCGAGGAGGAGGGCGACGACGCGATCGCCGCCCGGACGCTCCCGCGGATCCGGGAGGCGGCGGCCGAGAGCGACCGCGACGAGACGGTCCTGGTCGACGGGCTCCGGTCGACAGTCGAACTCGACCGCTTCCGCGAGGCGTTCGGCGACGACTTCACCCTCGTCGCGATCCGGGCGCCGTTCGAGCTCCGCGCCGAGCGGCTGGGCGAGCGCGGCCGCGACGACTCCGACGCCGACCTCTCGGCGCTGCGCGAGCGCGACGCCCGCGAGATCGACCTCGGGCTCGGCGAGACGCTCGACCGCGCCGACGTGGAGATCGACAACACCGACAGCCTCACGGCGTTCCGCGAGCGCGTCCGCGAGGTGCTGGGCATCGACGGCGAGGCGGCCGACCGCTCCGACGGCGGCGCCGAGGCGGCCGAGGCCGGGGGTGACGGCGCGTGATCTACAGCGTCGACGTCCGGATCGAGGCGCCGGTCCACGACACCGAGGTGACCGACCGGGTCGCGGACGCGGTCGCGAACGTCTTCCCGGACGCCGAGCCGGCCCACGAGGACGGGCGGCTCGTCGCCGAGACGCACAGCCTCGACGCCTTCTCCGACGTGCTCCACGAGCAGGAGATCCTCGACACCGCGCGCCGCGTCTTCCGGCAGAACCGCACCGACGAGGGGTTCGCCTTCTCGCTGAAGAAGCAGGCGGCGCTCGAAGGCGTCGTCAACTTCGCGGTCGGCGAGCCGGACGAACTGGGCGAGATCGACGTGGAGGTGCGCGTCCGCGAGCCGGACGTGGAGTCGTTCATCGACTACGTCGCCCCCGAGACCGACGAGGGACAGCCCGTCGACCCCGTTCGCGAGTACGGCGACCGCTTCGACCCCGAGGACGAGGCGTACTGACTCCGGGGCGGGCGAACTCGAACGGAACGCGCCTGCGGTCCGGCTCAGTTAATCAGGAGCGACGACCCCGCGCCGCCGAGCGCGCCGAAGGCGGCGGGGTAGACGGCGCCGGCGAGGAGGACGGCGGTGACGACGTCCGGCGCCACGCTCCCGTCTCCGACGGCGTACCGGAACAGGAAGGCCCCGATCAATGCGAGCGGGAGGTAGCCGGCCGCGACGAGCGCCCCCGAGCGGGCGCCGTCGAGGGGGCTATCCGCCTCGGCGACCCGGCCCGCGACGAGCCCGCCGACGAGCAGCAGGACCGGCGGGACGACGAACAGGAACCCGGCACCCTCGGCCTCCATCAGGAGGTTACGCGACTGCGTGCCGCCGAACAGCGCGGGGAACACGGTCTCGACGAAGTGGGCGTTGTAGAACATCCAGCCCGACACCTGCCACGCCGAGATGGGGTCGTTCCCGAACAGCTCGGCGAGGAAGTTGAGCCCCGACAGCCCCTCCTCGATCCGACCGCTCTGCGTGAGGTAGACGGACAAGTAGCCGAGGAGGTAGGCGGCGGCGCCCGCGACCGCACCGCCGATCGCCTCTCGGGCCGTGCTCGGACTCGAACCGGTCGTCCCACCGGGCGGTGACGAAGACATGCGCCCGGTATCGTTTCGGGCGGCGTAAGTGTTTGTTGGGTCGAGACGGAGTCGAAATTTGGCGGTTATCCGGCCGAGCGACGCGTTCGGAGGGTTTTCCCGACCGATCAGGCGGTCGCCTCTCGCCACTCGGCCTGCGAGATGGTGTACCGGACCTCGTCGTGGACGCTGCCGTCGGCGAACGTCAGGCGGTTCCGGAGGCGTCCCTCGCGGCGGCCGCCGAGCCGGTCGACGTACTTCTCGATGGCGCGCCGCGACTGCTCGTTGTCGGGGTGGTGGCTCACGGCGACGACTTCCAGGTCGAGGTCGTCGAACGCCACCTCGACGAGCGCGGCGGCCCGCTCGCCGGAGTAGCCGCGGCCCCAGAACCGCTTGCGGAGCCACGTGCCGAGGTTCGCCGTCCGCGTGTCCCAGTCGACGCCGAAGCCGCCGAAGCCGGCTATCTCGCCGGCGCCGTTCTCGCCTTCCCGGGGGCGGATTACGTAGCTCGCGGCCTCGCCGTCCTCGAACCGCTCGCGGCCGCGTTCGAGGAACTCCAGCGTCTCCCGCTTCGTCTCGTGGGGGTCCCACGTGACGTACTCGGTCACCTCGTCGATGCCGGGGTCCGACGAACAGATCCGATAGCACTCGTCGAGATCGACGGTCTCGGGGCGTCGCGCCTCCAAGCGGAGTCGGTCCGTCTCGATTACCTCGGGGAACATGTCAGACGACTCGTCTCCGTCCGAATAAATCCTGTCGGGGGCGCGAGAGGGCGTGTCACACCCGTCGGTCCGGCGACGGCCCCACGACGATTCGGCCGGCGATCGGGCGTCGCGAACGTCGGCGAACCGCTCAGCCGGTCACGCCGGCCGCCCGCAGCTCCTCGCGGATCGCGTCGCGTTTCACCAGCGCGAAGCCGACGCAGATGACGAGGAAGCCGGCGACCGTCGTAGCGGTGATCCCCTCGTCGAGGACGAGCCACCCGACGACGGCCGCGAACACCGGCGCGACGTAGGAGACGAGGTTGATCTCGATCGGCCCCAACCGGTCGAGCAGGTCGAAGTAGATGAGGAAGCCGGCGCCGCTGGCGACGACCGAGAGGTACGCGAGCGCGAGCAGCGACTCCGTCGTCCAGACCGCGTCGGCGACCGACTCGCCGATCGCGACCGAGACGAGGTGGGTGAGCCCCGCGCCGAGCAGCATCGACCACGCCTCCATCGTCTCGATGGCGATGTCGGCCTCGGAGGCCCGGGAGAGCACGGAGCCGAGCGCGAAGGAGGCGGCCGCGAGCAGGACGAGCAGCTTCGCGACCGTGCCGCCGCCCGTCAGGTTCGCGGGGTCGGGGTTCGCGAGGACGACCGCGCCGACCAGTCCGATCGCGAGGCCGAGCGCTCCGACGGCGGTCAGCCGCTCCGCGGGCAGGAAGGCCCGGGCGAAGACGGTGGTCAAAAGCGGCGAGAGGCTGACGATGACGGCCGCGACGGCGCTCGTCACCGCCGGGTCCGTCTCGCCGACGAACAGGAAGGAGTGGTAGGCGGCGATGATGAACACGGCGCCGGAGGCGACCTCCAGCCACGCGTCCCGGCCGCGCGGGACGGGGTCGTCGACCGCGTACGCAGCGTACGCGAGCATCACGACCCCCGCCACGTCGTACCGGAACGCCGCGAACAGCACCGGCGGGAAGTACGTCAGCCCCGCCTTGATCGCGACGAACGCCGAGCCCCAGACGGCGGCGAGGACGAGGAACAGCGAGAGGTTTCTGAGACGGCTCACGTCGGCCCTCTTCCCGGGTCGGGCCAAAAGCTTCCGAAAGCGGCCCGGTTCGCTGGTTAGGACGACCGGGGGTCGAGCGCGACGCGGCCGCCGAGGCTCGGGGGACGGCCGACCGTCAGCGGACTCGATACCCGTCGGCGTCGCGGGCGATGACGCCCACGTCGGAGAGCCGTCGGAGGGCGCTCTCGACCGTCGACTCCTGTGCGCCGACCTCGTCGGCCACCGCCGCGGGGGTGCCGTCGGTCTCGACCACCGCGGCGATGACGGCGGCGAAGAAGCGGCTGTCGGCCTGCCCGCCGAGCCGCTCGTCGATCTCTGCGAGGGCGTCCTCCACGCGGCCCTGGACCCACCGCTGGGCGAGGGAGAGCTCGCGGTCGAGGTCCTGGAGGCGCGCGAACTCCTCGGCGAGCTCCGCGAGGTCGCCGGTCGCGCCCGACCCGTCCGGCGCCTCGATCGAGAGGTGGGGGCAGCGCCCGGACATGTCGAGGCTGTTCTTCGCCGGGTACGCGCTCTTCGCGCCGAACCCGTACGGCGAGACGCTCACCTCCAGGCGGAGGCTGCGCGCGATCCGGAAGTACTTCCGCCGCTGGTCGTCCGTGGTTGACTCGACGACGCCGGCCTCCTCCAGCTTCCGCAGGTGGTCGATCACCGCTTTCGGGCTCACGTCGAGGTACTCCGAGATCTCCGTGACGTAGCAGGGCTTGGTCGCGAGAAGCCGGAGGATACGCCGGCGGTTCTCGTTACCGAGGAGATCGAGCAGTACCGCGGAGTCCATTAACGTGTGGTTAGCGTCGAGCCGATAAAAGGTTGGCTTCCGGCGACGGGCTGTCGGGGCGCGGATCGACCGATGGAGCGGCCCCGCCGGGAGCGCGGCGAGACGCCGCCCACCGAAGGGTAGTTACCCCGCGGGCGGCACGCGGGAGTATGGAGACGGCACTCGTCATCCTCGACGGCTGGGGGCTCGGCGACCACGACCGCCGCGACGCCGTGAAGGCGGCCGACACGCCGACGTTCGACGCGGCGACGGACCGCGGGGCGGACGGCCGCCTCGTCGTCCACGGACGTCGCGTGGGGCTCCCCGAGGGACAGATGGGCAACTCGGAGGTCGGCCACCTCAACATCGGCGCCGGGCGAGTGGTGAAGCAGGCGTACACGCGGATCACGGACGCGCTCGCCGAGGGGTCGCTCGCGGACAACGACGCGATCGCGGACGCGCTCGACCACGCCGACTCGACCGGCGGCCGAGTCCACTTCATGGGACTGGTCTCCGACGGCGGCGTCCACTCGGACGTGGAGCACCTGCTCGCGCTGATCGACGCCGCGGCCGACGCGGGCGTGCCGGCGACGAGCCACGCGTTCACCGACGGGCGCGACACGGCCCCGGAGATCGCCGACGGGTTCCTCGCCGACGTGACCGCGGAGGCGGACGAGCGCGGGACCGGCCACGTCGCGACCGTGACGGGACGGTACCACGCGATGGACCGCGACGAGAACTGGGAGCGCACGAGGAAGGCGTACGACGCCATCGTCTCGCGCGAGGCGCCCCACGAGGCCGAGAGCGCCGTCGCGGCCGCGAGGGAGGCCCACGCCCGCGGCGAGACGGACGAGTTCGTCGAGCCGACGCTCGTCGCCGGCGAGCCCGCGCTCGAAGACGGGGACGCGGTGGTCTTCTTCAACTTCCGCGCGGACCGCGCGCGGCAGCTGGTCCGGATGCTCACCGGAACCCGGCCGGCGTGGGAGTTCGACCTCGATCAGCCCGACGTGCGCATGACGACGATGACCGAGTACGACGAGACGTTCGAGTTCCCGGTCGCGTTCCCGCCGGAGATCCCGGCGAACACGATCGGCGAGGTCGTCGCGGACGCGGGCGGCACACAGCTGCGGATCGCGGAGTCGGAGAAGTATCCCCACGTCACCTACTTCCTCAACGGCGGCCGCGAGGTGGAGTTCCCCGGCGAGATCCGGACCATCGTCGAGAGCCCGGACGTGCCCACCTACGACCGCCAGCCCGAGATGTCCGCGCCCGAGGTGACCGATGAGGCCGTCGAGACCATCGCCTCGGAGGACCCCGACCTGCTCGTCCTCAACTACGCGAACCCGGACATGGTGGGCCACACCGGCGACTTCGACGCGGCGGTCGAGGCCGTCGAGGCCGTCGACGAACAGCTCGACCGGCTGCTCGACGCGGTCGCCGACGCCGGCGCGCACGCGGTCGTCACCGCCGACCACGGCAACGCCGACGACATGGGCACGGCCGACGACCCGCACACCGCGCACACGTACAACCCGGTCCCGTTTGTCTACCTGACGCCCGACGGCGACGACGGGGGACGCAGGGTCCGCGAGGACGGCTCGCTCTGCGACATCGCGCCGACGCTCCTCGACCTGATGGACCGCGACCGGCCCGCGGAGATGACCGGCGAGAGCCTGCTCGCGAATAAACGATAAACTTCGGAGCGATTCCCGCCCGTTCCACGGCGTTTTAATACGGCGTCTGTCCTGCTATCTTTCATGACAGACGAGACCACGCCCGTGATCGCGGCCGCGTACCGAACGCCGCAGGGGAAAGACGGCGGCGTCTACGAGGACGTCCGCAGCGAGGACCTCTCGACGACGCTCATCGACCACGCGCTCGAAGAGACGGGGCTGACCAGTGACCACGTCGACGACCTGATGTGGGGGGTCGCCCAGCAGCGGACCGAGCAGGACAACAACGTCGCGCGCGTCATCGCCCTCCTCTCGGAGCTGGGCGAGTCGGTGCCCGCCACCACGATCAACCGCTGGTGCGCCTCCTCGATGCAGGCGGTCATCTCGGCGTCGGACGCGATCGCCGCGGGCAACCGCGACTGTATCATCGCCGGCGGCGTCGAGAACATGAGCCGCGTCCCGATGGACGGCGACTCCTACCAGCACCTCCACCCCGAGCTCTCGGAGCGGTACAACCTCTTCCAGCTCCAGATGGGGATGACCGCCGAGAAGGTCGCCGAGGAGTACGACGTGAGCCGCGAGGCGCAAGACGAGTACGCCGCCCGCAGCCACCAGCGCGCCGCGGAGGCCACCGAGTCCGGCCGCTTCGACGACGAGATCGTTCCCGTCGAGACTGAGGACGGGCTCGTCGAGGAGGATGAGGGCATCCGCCCGGACACCACCGCCGAGAAGCTCGCCGACCTGCCGCCGGCGTTCACCGGCGACGGCAGCGTCACCGCCGGGAACTCCTCGCAGATCTCGGACGGCGCGTCGCTCACGGTCGTCACGAGCAAGGCCTTCGCCGAGGAGCACGGGCTCGACGTGCTCGCCGAGGTCGGCACCAACGCGGTCGCCGGCGTCGACCCCACGGTGATGGGGATCGGCCCGGTGCCCGCCACCCGCGGCCTGCTCGAACGCGCCGGCACGGACATCGACGACTACGACCTGGTCGAACTCAACGAGGCGTTCGCCTCGCAGTGCGAGTACTCGCGGCGCGAGCTCGGCGTCGACGAGGACAAGTACAACGTCAACGGCGGCGCCATCGCCATCGGCCACCCGCTCGGCGCCTCGGGTGCGCGCCTCCCCGTCACGCTGCTTCACGAGATGCAGAAGCGCGACGCCGAGCGCGGCCTCGCCACGCTCTGCGTCGGGTTCGGGCAGGGCGCCGCGATCGAGTTCATCCGGTAGGCGACCCACGAGACGAATTTTCCGCCGCGGCGCGCCTGCGAGCGGCCGCCCCCGGCGGCCGCGAGCCAGCCCGCGAGGGAGTCGGGCGGCCGGAGCGAAGCGGAGGCCGGCCGACGAGGCTGGGGAGGCGTGAGGTGCTGTGCGGGCGGGACTCGAAGGGGCGGCCGTGAGGCGTGCGCAGGTGACGCAAGGACCGCAACGAGGAAGCGAACGAAGTGAGCGACCGAGTGAGGACCGCAGCGAGCGTGCGCACGCCTCACGGCCGGGGCTTCGGAGGTGTCCGTGTCGATCGCTGATCCGCTCCTGTCGTCGATCGCTTATTCGTCGCCGTGCGTGAAGCCGCGGTCGGGTAGCGGGTCGCCGTCGGCCGTGACGCGCGGCCCCCCGTCGTCGCTCGGCTCGTCGACCACGCGCCCGATCCGCGTCAGGCCGGCCGGGCACGCCTCCGCGGCCGCCTCGAACTCCTCGTCCGGCATCGCACAGAGCAGCTCGAAGTCCTCGCCGAAGTGCGCGGCGAGTTCGAACCGCTCCGCCGACCCCTCGGCCACCTCCTCGACCGCGGGATGGACCGGGACCGCGTCCCGCTCGATTTCGATCCCGACCCCGCTCGCCTCGGCGAGCTGGTGGCACGACCGCGCCAGGCCGTCCGAGGAGTCCATCATCGCGGTCGCGCTCTCGGCCAGCGCGACCCCGTCAGCGACCCGCGGCGTGAACCGGAACAGTTCGTTGGCGCGCTCGACCGCCGCGTCGTCCCCCTCTTCGAACAGGCGCAGCGCGGCCGCGGACCGCCCCCACTCGCCGGTGACGCAGAGCGCGTCGCCTGGCCGCGCCCCCGACCTGGTGACGGCTCCGGCCTCGGTCACGTCGCCGACCGCGGTGGTCGCCGTCGTGAACTCGACGTGCTCGTCGAGGTCGCCGCCGACGTACTCGGCGTCGACCGCCTCGCAGACGTCGACCGCGCCGGCGACGAACGCCTCGAGGTCGTCCCGGTCGAACGCCTCGTCGGCGTAGACGGCGACCGCTGCGCGCGCCCTCGCGCCGGTCGCGGCCACGTCCGACAGCGACGCGCCGACGGCGCGCCAGCCGGCGGTGTAGCGCGTCGTCCCGGGCGGGAAGTCGGTCCGCTCGTGGAGCATGTCCGTCGTGATGACCGTTCCGTCGACGACGGCGGCGTCGTCGCCCGCGTGCGGGAGGTCGGCCGCGAGGGCCCGGAGGGCGTCGCGTTCGTTCACTACCGACGCTCGGCGCGGCGAGGGCAATAAGCGATCGGTCCGGGCGGCGGGACCGCCGACCGCCGCTCGGCGTCGGCGCCGAGGGCCGTGCGGTCGGGCCGTTCGCCGCGTCTATGGGTCGTGTTGCCATGGAACATTTAATCGGGTAAAACAACATAACGAATATTACCATTATCAATCATTATGTTTATTACTCCCTCTCGAGTCGTCCCAGTCGCAATGGCAGTATCCGTACACGGACACGCAGCGACCCGACGCACCGAGTCGATCACCATACGACCGCCCCAACCGCCCACACGACCCGATGACGACACCTAACGACACGCCCGACGACACGACCCGACGCACCGACGGCACGACCGACGCGGACTCGACGACCCGTACCGACCGCCGGACGGAGTCGAGTACGACGACACCTTCTCCCCGGACCATCCCCGGCCGCACCCCGATCACCGAGGAGGCCGGCGCGCCGCTGGTCCCGACGATCACGACCAGGCGAGCCACCGGAACGCGGTCGCCCGGTTCGACGCCGGCGACCGAGACCCGCGGGCCGACTCGCCCGCCGACGGACGACGAGCGCGACGCGCCGCTCGTCCCCGACCTACGTCCCGCCTCGCGGACGCGGACGGACGGGGGGTCGCGATGACGGCGAACGCCGCGCGCCAGTCCCGGGACCGCTCGACCGGATCGCCCGCCGAGGGCTCGTTCCGCCGCGCCGTCCCGATGGCCGGGACCGGCGACGGCCCCCGACCCGACCCCACGACGTTCGCGCCGAGCGCTCGCGGCGACGGCGAGCGTCGCGGCGACCGACGCGCCGCCGCTAACCGACGCTCGACCGACGGCCGCCGCGCCGGCGAGCGCCGGGCGACGACGAACCGCACCGCAGCCGACGACCCCACGCAGTAACCCGATGAATCCCAACGAACTCGACGACGACGTCTTCACCAGAGATATCGACAACCCGGCCGGCCGCCGACTCCGCGAGCTGTTCGACGAGCAGGAGTACACGTTCGCGCCCGGGATCTACCACGCCCTCGACGCCCGCCTCGCGGAGATGGCCGGGCTCGACGCGGCCTACATGAGCGGCTACTCGACCGTCCTCGGCCAGTTCGGCTTCCCCGACCTGGAGATGGTCACGATGAGCGAGATGGTCGAGAACGCAAAGCGCATGGTCGAGGCGACGAACCTCCCCGTCATCGCCGACTGCGACACCGGGTACGGGGGCGTCCACAACGTCCGGCGCGCGGTCCGCGAGTACGAGAAGGCCGGCGTCGCCGCCGTCCACATCGAGGACCAGACCTCGCCGAAGCGCTGCGGCCACATCGCGGGCAAGCAGATCGTCTCCCGCGAGCAGGCCCGCTCGCGCTTCGAGGCCGCGGTCGACGCCAAGCAGAGCGAGGACACCGTCATCATCGCCCGCACCGACGCGTACGGCTCCGCCAACGGCGACTGGGAGGAGCACCTCGAACGCGGCCGGATCTACGCCGACGCCGGCGTCGACCTCGTCTGGCCCGAGATGCCCGACCCGTCCCGCGAGGACGCGGTCGAGTACGCCGAGACGATCCACGAGACCCACCCGGACCTCGATCTCGCCTTCAACTACTCCTCGTCGTTCGAGTGGGGCGCCGAGGAGGACCCGCTCACCTTCGAGGAGCTGGGCGACCTGGGCTACCAGTACATCTTCATCACGCTGTACGGGCTCCACTCCGGCGCGCACGCCGCCTACGAGGACTTCGCGAACATCGCCGAGAACGACGAGGAGGCGCAGTTCGACCTCGAAGAGCGGTACATCGGCCACGAGACGGAGAGCCACCACGAGCTCTCCTTCGTCCCGCGGTACCAGGAGGTCGAGGCCGAGTTCGACCCCGAGGCCCGGCAGCGCCAGGAGGAGTCGGCCGGCTTCACCGAAGAGGAGAGCGACCCGATCACGGCCTCGGAGGGCGACGACTGATGGGCGGACCGGACGACGTGACGCTGCGGCGGAGCCAGCTCGCCACCCCCGGCTCCGACCCGAAGATGATCGAGCGGGCGCCAGACTCCGGCGCCGACGAGGCGTTCCTCGACTTAGAGGACTCCGTCGCGCCCGCGGCGAAGGTCGACGCCCGCGAGAACGTCATCGAGGGCCTGATCGAGTACGACTGGTCGGACACCCGGCCCTGTTACCGGATGAACGGCGTCGACACCCGCTGGTTCTACGACGACGTGATCGAGGTCGTCGGGCGGGCGGGGGAGTACCTCGACACGATCATGGTGCCGATGGCGAACAACCCGGAGACGGTCGCCACCGTCGACAACCTCCTGACGCAGGTCGAGGCGAACAACGACCTCCCCGTCGGCGATATCGGCCTCCAGGCGCAGATCGAGTCGCCGGAGGCGATGACGAAGGTCGCCGATATCGCCCGCGCCAGCGACCGCCTGGAGTCGCTCGTGTTCGGCCCCGGCGACTACACCGCCAACGTCGGCGCCGCCGGCCTCACGATCGGCTCCGGCGGCGGCTACCCCGGCCACTACTGGCACTACCAGCTCGCGCGCATCGCCCACGCGGCGAAGGCGCAGGGCCTCCAGGTGATCGACGGGCCGTACGCCGAGATCGAGGACGCGGAGGGGTTCCGCGACTCCTGCCGCTGGGCGAGCCAGCTGGGCTGTGACGGCAAGTGGGCGATCCATCCGAGCCAGATCGAGCCCGCCAACGAGACGTTCGCGCCCTCGCCCGAGGAGGCCGAGAAGGCGCGCCGGATCGTCGACGCCTACGCCGAGGCGAAGGAACAGGGGAAAGGCGCCGTCTCGGTCGACGGCGAGATGGTCGACGAGGCGACCGACAAGATGGCCCGCGGCATCGTCGCGCGCGCCGAGCAGGCCGGGATCCTCTGAGGCCCCGGCGCGCGCGCCGCTCACTCCCTGTCCGCGATGGCGCCGAGGTCCCGGAGCTCTTCGATGTCGCCCTCGCCGTAGCCGTACTCGCGCAGCACCGACTCCGTGTGTTCGCCGAGCGCGGGCGGGTGGCGGCGGACCGTCGTCGGCGTCCGCGAGAAGTGCATCGGCGAGCCGGGGAACCGCACCGTGCCCGCGGTCGGGTGCTCCGCCTCGGCGAGCATTCCGCGCGCCTCGATCTGGGGGTCGTCGAACACCTCGCCCACGTCGCGGACGCGGCTCGCGGGCACGTCGTGCGCTTCCAGCCGCTCGACCGCCTCGTCGGTCGTCATCGCCGCGAACGTCTCCTCCAACTCGCGTTCGAGCTCGTCGCGGTTCCGGACGCGCCCCTCGTTCTCCTCGTACCGCTCGTCGGCGAGCAGGTCTGGGCGGTCGATCGCCTCGCAAAGCGGCGGCCAGAACCGGTCCGACGAGCACGCGACGACGACGAAGTCGTCCGCCGTCTCGTACGCCCGGTAGGGGACGATGTTCGGGTGCTTGCTCCCCATGCGCCCCGGGGGCTCGCCGCTGGCGAAGTAGTTCGTCGCCATGTAGCTGGTCCAGGCGGCCTGCCCGTCGAGCAGGCTCACGTCTATCTTCTGCCCGCGGCCGTCGCCGAGCTCGCGTTCGAGCAGCGCCGCGAGGATCGCCTGCGTCGCGTACATCCCGGCGCCCACGTCGGCGAGCGCGACCCCGATCCGGACCGGCGGGCCGCCCTCGACGCCCGTGAACGACATGAACCCGCCCCGCGCCTGCATCATGATGTCGTAGGCGGGCTTGTCGCGGTCGGGCCCCCACTCGCCGTACCCGGAGATGCCGCAGTAGACGAGCCCCGGGTTCTCCTCGACGAGGTCGCCGTAGTCGAGGCCCCACTCGGCGGTCTTGCCGACGCGGAAGTTCTCGACGAGCACGTCGGCCTCGCGCGCGAGGTCGCGGACGACGGCCCGGCCGGCCTCGGTCGTCAGGTCCAGCTGGATCGACCGCTTGTTGCGGTTGACGCTGACGTAGTAGGCGCTCTCCGCGCCCTCGTCGCTCTCGTCGTCCCCCTCGCTGAACGCCGGAGGGACCCACGTCCGGGTCTGGTCGCCCGGGCCGGGCCGCTCGACCTTGATGACCTCCGCGCCGAGGTCGCCGAGCTGCATCGTGCAGAACGGGCCGACGAGGACGCGCGAGAGGTCCAACACGGTGAGCCCGTCGAGCGGGCCCGCGTCGCCCTCGGGCTCTCGCGCCTCACCGACCACGCGGTCTCGCCTCCGCTGACCGTCGCCGTATCCGGTTCATGCGATCCGGCACAGCCGCCGGGGTACTGAGTGTTGCGGCGTCGCCGCGGCCGACGGAAAACGAGCGTCGCCTCAGGCCGCGAGCGTGTCGATACCGTCGATCTCGACGTAGCCGTAGCCGCAGTCGGAACACCGCCACTTCGTCTTCTCGCCGAGGTGGAGCGTCATCGCCGCGGTCCGGTAGAACGAGCGAGTCTCGCCGCACGCGGGACAGTCCACGTCCTTTTCGAGCGCCATGTGCGCCGATCGGTCCGGGCCGGTGTTGAACCTACTGATCCGACCGCCGCCGTCGAGCGCGGTCGGTCGCCGCGGCCCGCGCCCCGACGAGCCGCCCCTCACCACACCGGCGCCAGCAGCAGCGCGACCGTCGCCGAGATGAAGACGAGCTTCAGGGCGGTGTTGACGACGATCACCTTCGTGCCGAACGAGGGGCCCCAGATCCCGTACTGGAACGGGATCGAGCGCCGGAACGTCGAGACGGCAAAGGAGAGGATGCTCCCGATGAGCAGCGACGCGACCGCGGTGCGGGTGGTGAAGACGCCGGCCTCGGTCCCGGCGAGCGTCGCCGCGCCCGCGGTCGTGTCGAGCGTGAACACCGCGATGACCGGCACCGCGGCGCCCGGGAGTCCCAGCACGCCCGTGATCGGCTCGGCGACGCTCGTCAGCGCGTTCACGTCGTAGGTGGTGACGATCCAGATGACCAGCGTGTACACGACGGCGAGCCGCGGCACGATCCGGCGGAGCGTCCCCCACGACTTCTCGGCGGCGTCACGGACGCGCTCGCGGTCGGTCCGGTCGTCGGCCTCGGGACCGGTCGCGTCCACGTCGGCGAGCGCGGCCCGGTCGACGTTCGACTCCGAGAGGAGGAGTCCCCCCGCGACGACGCCCGTGACCGAGATCAGCAGCGCGATGCCCGCGCGCGCGCCGACGTAGACGGCCCCGGTGGTGACGCCCAGGATCGGGATCAATACCGGCACGTAGTAGGTGAACACGTGCTGGACGAACCCGAAGAACGTGTTCATCACCACGGCGACGAGCGTCGCCCGGTCGTCGAGCAGGCCCGCCTCGCGGTACTCCGCGAGGGTCGCGTAGCCCGCGGTCGTCGACGCCGCGGTCGTGAGGATCGCCGTGCCGACCTCGTCCGGGAGATTCGCGGGCCGGGTGAGCCATCCCGCGATCCCGGCGACGTACCGGACCAGCCCGAACGCGACGGCGACGTTGGCGGCGAAGACGCCGCCCGCGATGAACGCCGTGATCCGCGCCAGCCGGGGGACCACCTCCGCGAGCAGGACCGAGAGGTCGGCGGCGACTGACTGCACGAACCGACGTACGCGAGGGGCGCTCAAATGGGCGTCGGAACGCGCGCTCGTTCTCACCGCGTCGGAACGGCGACCCGGCGTCGGCGCGCGGAGCGAGAGCGGCGGCGCGCGGGGCTTATGTCCCGCCGCGGAGAACGGGGGGCCGATGGCTCCCGCCGAGGACGACATCTCGATCGACGAAAAGCGCGTGTACGCGGACAGCGCCGGCCGCACCGACGCCTACGTCGCGACGGGGACCGGGATCGTCCGCGTCTCGCTGTCGGCCGACAAGGTCGGCGCGTTCGACATGGTCGCGCGCGACCCCGCCCGCGACGTGGCCGTCCTCGCGCGCGGCGACGGCGCCGCCGACCTCGTCGCCGCGGCGACGCCGGACGGGCTCTCGGTCGCCGCGGTCGGCGACGACCCCGACTTCGAATCGGTCGACGACGACGCGGCGGTCGCGGTCGGCGCGGCGAGCGGGCGCGGCGACGCGACGGGAGCGCGTGACGGCGCGCTCCTCGTCGCCCGCGAGAGCGGCGCGGTCGAGCGCGTCGCGTTCGAACCGAACGGGACGGCGGTCGCCTCGACGACGCGGCTCGGAACCGTCTCGGAGCCGCGCGCGGTCGACGGGGCGCTCGTCGCGGGCGCAGAGGGGGTGTTCCGCGTCGCTGACGGCGGGCTCACGGACGTGGGACTGGACGACGCGCGCGACGTGGCCGGCGCCGGGATGCCGCTCGCCGCGACGGGCGCGGGGCTCTACTGGCTCGGTAACGGCTGGATGACGGCGCTGGAGGGACCGGCGAACGCGGTCGCGGCCGACGGCGACGGCCACGCGACGGCGGTCGTCGACGGGGACCTGCTGGTTCACGCCGACGCGGGCGGCGAGTGGGGCGCCGAGGCGTGGGAGACCGCCGACCTCCCCGTGGACGAAGCGGTCGTCGCGCTCGGCTACGGCCCCGGCCTCTCGGTCGCGGTCACGGCGGCGGGCACGCTCTGCGTCGGCGCCGGCGACGGGTGGCGACACCAGGTGGTCGGCGTCCGGGACGTGGAAGGGGTCGCGCTCGCGGTCGTGGAATAAGACGAGCGATATGCGGAACCGTTCGGTTGCTCCTCCGCTGCCGCTGGCGCGATGAAGACCGCCGAAGCCCCGGTCGCGAGGCGGGCGCACGCTCGGTGCGCTCCTCGCTTGCTCACTCCGTTCGCTCGCTGCGGTGCTTCCGTCGCCTGCGCCCGCCTCGCGACCGCCCCTTCGAGTCCCGCCCCACACAGCCCCGCACCTCACGCCTCCCCAGCCTCGTCGGCGGTTCTCCGCTTCGCTCCGAACCACCGACTCCCTCGCGCGTGCGACTCGCGCCCTGCGGGCGCTCGTCGGCACGCGCCACCGCCTCGGTCATTTATAACCAACTAGTTAGATTCCCGCCTGAGGCCGTCTTACGTGCTCGGCAGGTCGATCGGCTCGCTATCGGCGTAGACGGTCGGCTCCCGGATGATCCCGTCGAGGTGGAGCGGCGCGTCCGTTTCGCCGCCGATACCGGCGTTGTCGCCGATCGCGATGTGGACCGTGCCGCCCGCCTTCTCGTCTAACAGGACCGATCCGACGAGCTCCTCGACGCCGCCGTTGGTCCCGATGCCGAGCTCCGCGAGGTTGTAGGCGGCGTCGCCGACGTCCTCGGCGGCCGCCTCCACGTCGGCGCGGATCGCGTCGTCGTCGATGTCGGTGACGAACCCGTCCTCGACCTCGAAGGAGAGGGTCTGTCCCTCGTCGAGCAGGCCGTGGGGCATCATCGTTCCGTCGACGACGAACGTGCCGGTCGCGGTCTCGGGCGCGACGAACACCTCGCCGGCGGGAAGGTTCGAGAAGTCGCCCGGCTCGCGGACCATGCCCGTGTCGGCGAGCCACTCGCGGCCGCCGATCCCGAACGTGATGTCCGTGCCGGCGGGCGCGGTGACGCGGACCTCGTCGGCGTCGGCCACCTGGTCGAGCACGTCGTCGCAGGCGGCGTCGATTGCGGCGTAGTCGGCGTCGAGCCCGGTCGTGAACACGTCCTCGGTGATCCCCGGCAGCGTCGCGCCGCGCGCGCCGGCGTCGCAGGCGGCGCCGCGGGCGCGGGTGTGACTCAGGCTCTTCGTCGTCGGCGCGAGGAAGACGTCGGCCTCTCGCATCGCGGCCGCGACCGGCGCCGGCGGCTCCGTCCCGTGCTGGTCCGCGGGCGGGTATCGCAGGACGGTCGCGTCATCGGTGACGGCGCTCGCGGCCGCGTAGAGCGCCTCGCCGATCGGCTCGCGCTCGTCGTCGGTGACGACGACGACGGACTCGTCGGAGGCGACGTTCAGGCACTGTTCGACCGCGGTCGCCGCGGCGTCGGAGAGGTCGGCAGCCATGCTCGCGTCTCCGTCCGCCCGGGCGTTAGGCCTTGTCATCGGCGATTTTACTCTATTTCGTAATTGAATTATTTACGTCCGGTGCCGATCGGCGTCGAATTAACCGATCGATTACTCGTGGGGTAGTTAATTTCAATTTGCGTACCTCGAAAAGATTATACCGGTCCCCGAGCGAGGGACGCACATGATACGCGTGGGCGTCAACGGCTACGGCACGATCGGCAAGCGGGTCGCGGACGCCGTCGCGGCCCAGGCCGACATGGAGCTCGTCGGCGTGACCAAGGCGTCGCCGGACTACGGCGTCGAAGCCGCGGCCCGCCGCGGATACGACCTCTACGCGGCGGTCGAGGACCGCACGGACCGGTTCGCGGCCGCCGGCGTCGACCTGGCGGGGACCCTCGGCGACCTGCTCGACGCCGTCGACGTGATCGTCGACTGCGCGCCCTCCGGCGTCGGCGAGCGCAACGCGCCGGTCTACGAGGCCCACGACACGCCGGCGATCTTTCAGGGCGGCGAGGACGCGGCCGTCGCCGACGCCTCGTTCAACGCCCGCGGCCGCTTCGAGGCCGCCCGCGGCGCCGACTCCGTCCGGGTCGTCTCCTGTAACACGACCGCGCTCTCGCGGCTGCTCGCGCCGCTCGACGAGACCTTCGGCGTCGAGAAGGCGCGCGTCACGCTCGTGCGCCGCGGCGGCGACCCGAACGAGACCGACCGCGGCCCGATAAACGACATCGTCCCCGACCCGGCGACGGTCCCCTCCCACCACGGCCCCGACGTGAACGAGATCCTCCCGGACGTGGCCGTCGACACCGCGGCGCTGAAGGCGCCGGTCACCGGCATGCACACCCACAGCGTCAACGTCACGCTGGCGACCGAGCCGGACCCGGCGGCCGTCCGCGACCTGCTCGCCGACGAGAGCCGGATCTTCCTCATCCCCGAGACCGCCGGCATCGACGGCGCGGGCGCGCTGAAGGACTACGCCGCCGACGCGGGGCGGCCCCGCGGCGACCTCTGGGAGAACTGCGTCTGGGAGGAGTCGATAAGCGTCACCGGCCGGGACCTCTACCTGTTCCAGAACGTCCACCAGGAGGCCGACGTGGTCCCCGAGAACGTGGACGCGGTCCGCGCGCTCGCGACCGACATCGACGCGGCCGAGTCGGTCGCGCGGACGAACGAGACGCTCGGCGTCGGTCTCGACGGCCGGCTCGGGGACGGCGAACTGACACGCACGGAACTCCCCGCGGACGACTGACGGGGCCGGGCGCTGAGTTCTTCTTTACTGCCGCCCGAAAGCGACGGTCACTCGGTCGGTCGCGTGACGAGGAACGTCCGTCCGCCCCGGCGTTCGAGGTGGACCTCGCTGCCGTCGACGCGGTTCGCCCGGACGCGGTCCGGGAGGCGGTCGGTTCGACAGTCGGTGACGTCCACGCGCGTCGGCGTCGCGTACCGCGGTCGGTCGGCGGTTACTGCGCTCATACCTCTCCCTCGGGCCGGAACGCCCCTATAATCGAGCCATCCCCGGAGTGAAAGTGAAAGTGAACCGCTCCGAACCGCTGGACGGCGATTCGGGCACGGCGGCTCCGGGGTCCGCCTCCCCCTATCGACGGAGGCCGGTCGCCTCGTCGTCCTCGACGAACCGCACCGTGAAGTAGTCGTAGCCGCCGTAGGCGGCGTCGAATGCGCCCATCCACCAGTTCCAGCGCTCGACGAGCGAGGAGCCGTCCGGGGCGTCCTCCATGTGCCCGACCACCCCCGGCACGGTCAGCCCGTGACCGCGGTCCTCGGAAGGCCGCCCGGAGTCGACGAGGTCGCGGGCCGCCCGCGAGATGGCGCGCCGCTCCGCCTCGGTCCCGCCGAACTCGTCTTCGAGCGCGCGTTCCAGACGCTGTCTGTCCATGTCCGTGCTACGGTCCGCGAGTATATGAGTCGCGTGGTAGGGGGTGTCACGTCCGGTGTCGGGGGCGTCTCACAGGCGCGCGGCCAGCGCGAGAAACAGGAGGGAGAACGGCGCCGTGAGCAGCGCCAGCGCCACGCCGCCCGCGCCCTCGCCGGCCGCGACGGCCATCAGGAGGCCGACGACGAGCGAGAACGATCCCAGGACCGCGAGGGTGAGCCGCTCCGGGACGCTCGCGCGGTCCGGGCCGTCGCTCTCCGCCAGCACCGCGTCGAGCGTCGCCTCGACCTCGTCGGCGCGGTCGGTCGGGACGAACAGCCACGGCGTCGACCGGAACCACGCGTTCCCACGGTACGCGAGCAGGAACAGCGTCGTCCACCGGAGGTCGATCCGCCGCGTCCGCACGACAGACCCGAGGTCGTCGCTCCGGGTCCGGTCGTAGCTGGGGTACGTCCGCTCGACCGTCGCCGCCGCCGGGTCAAGCCGGACGGTCTTGCCCGACGACTGGACGACGGCCGGCACGAACCAGACGAGCCAGAACAGCGGCCAGAAGGCCGGCAGGAGGTCGGACGGGAGCGACAGCGCCGCCGCGGCGACCGCGCCGAGCCCGGCGAGCGTCCAGCCGGGTCGCAGCGCGCCCGCGGCCTCGCGCAGCCGAGAGACGGTCAGTTCGCTGACCGCTGTCTCCCGGTACCAGACGTACAGCGAGGGGACGGTGGCGACCGCGAGCGCGAACAGGAACCCGACGCCGACGGCGGCCTCGGCGAGGCCGACGCTCGGCAGCGCGAACTCGCCGGTCCCGGTGAGAACCGCGGCGACGACGACCCCGATCCCGACGAGGACGGCGCCGGCGATCCCGGCCGTCGCGCCGGCCGCGAGCGACCTGAGCCGGTCGTACCGGACCGGTCCCCACTCGATCGCCTCGCGCCCGGGACCGCGAGTCGAGTCGGCCTCGTCGGTCGCGGTCGCGTCGTCGGGCTCTGCGTCTTCGACCGCGTCGGCGGGTTCGACGGCGTCGACCGCGTCGGCCGCGGCCGCGGGTCCGCTCTCGGAGGGCATGCGCCCGAATTGCCGTCGAGCCGATAAAAATCGTGAGGCCGATCTCGCCGGCTCCCGCCGACCGGCGGCGCGCGCTCCGCTACGCGCCGGACTCGTCGGCGGCCGCGTCAGCCGCCGGCGGCTCCGCGGGCTCGACGCCGCCGAGCCGGAGCGCGTTGCCGGTGACGCCGAGGCTCATCCCCATGTCGCCGACGACCACGGCCATCGCGACGCTCACGTAGCCCAGCGGGGCGCCGGCCGCCAGGAGCGCCTTCACGGCGAGGGAGGCGCCGATGTTCGTCCGGATCGTCGAGCTCGCGCGCGAGGAGAGGTCGACGACGTACGGCAGCCGCGTCAGGTCGTCGGCCATCAGCGCCACGTCGGCGGTCTCGATGGCGGTGTCGGTGCCGGCGGCGCCCATCGCGATCCCCACGTCGGCGGCCGCCAGCGCCGGCGCGTCGTTGATCCCGTCGCCGACCATCGCGACGCCGCCCTCCGCCTCGGGCGCGAGCTCGCGGACCGCGTCGACCTTCTCGTCCGGGAGCAGCTCCGCGCGCACCTCGTCGACGCCGACGCGCTCGCCGATCGCCCGCGCGGTCCGGTCGTTGTCGCCGGTGAGCATCGCGACGCGGTCGACCCCGAGGTCGTGGAGCCGGTCGACGACCCACGCCGCCTCCGGGCGGACGGTGTCGGCGACCGCGATGACGCCCTCCAGCTCCGTCTCCGTGCCGACGAGGACGACCGTCTTGCCCTCCGCCTGAAGCCGGGGGATCGTCTCGCTCGCCAGGTCGAGGTACTGGCCGTGGTCGCAGGACTCGGGCTCGGTGACGCTCGCGCCCGCGTCGTCGGGGGCGTCGGCGTCCGCGTCGCGCTCGCGGACGACCCCGCCGTCGGGCCGGACGTGCGCGTGGCTCAGGTCGAAGCCGAGCTCCTCGAACAGCGAGGGCTTGCCGGCGTAGTGGGTCTCGCCGTCGAGGTCCGCTCGGACGCCCTCGCCGGTCAGCGCCTCGAAGCCGGTGACCGCGGTCGCGTCCTCGCCGTCGGGCTCGGCGCCCGCCTCCTCGCCGCGCGCGACGATCGCCGCCGCGACCGGGTGTTCGCTCCGGCGCTCGATGGCGGTCGCGCACGCGAGCACGTCGTCGGCCCCGCGGTCGCCGAGGGGGACCACGTCGGTCACCGACAGCTCGCCGCGCGTGAGCGTCCCGGTCTTGTCGAGCGCGACGGCGTCGACGTCGCCGGCGGCCTCCAGGTGTTCGCCGCCCTTGATCAGGACGCCGTTGCGCGCGGCCGCGGTCACGCCGGAGACGACGCTGACGGGCGTCGAGATGGCGAACGCGCACGGACACGCGACCACGAGCAGGGTGAGCCCGCGGACGAACCACGTCTCCGCGCCGCCGCCGACGAGGACCGGGCCGAGCGCCGAGGTCGCGACCGCGCCGACCACGACGATCGGGGTGTAGACGCTCGCGAAGCGGTCGACGAACCGCTCGGCGCGCGTCTCCTCGCCGTTGGCGGCCTCGACGAGCTCGACGACCCGCGCGATGGTCGACTCGTTCGCGGGCGCGGTCGCCTCGATCTCGAGGTAGCCGGCCTCGTTGATCGAGCCGGCGTACACCTCGTCGCCGGGCGCCTTCTCCGCCGGGACGGACTCGCCGGTGATCGGCGACTCGTCGACCGCGCCGGAGCCCTCGCGGACGACGCCGTCGAGCGGGACGCGCTCGCCCGGCCGCACCGCGAGCCGCTCGCCCGTCGCGACGCTCTCGGCGGGGACCGTCTCCTCGTCGCCGTCGCGGATCACGACCGCCTCGTCCGGCGACAGCTCCATCAGCTCGCGCAGCGAGGTGCGCGCCCGGTCGATCGAGTAGCGTTCGAGCAGTTCGGCAACCGAGAACAGCACCGCGAGGGTCGCCGCCTCGAACGGGAGGTCGACGAGCAGCGCTGCGACGACCCCCACGCTCATCAGCAGGTCGATGTCGAGGCTCAGGCCGCGCAGCGAGTAGAGCCCGTTCCGCAGGATCGGCGGGCCGGCGACCGCGACCGCGACCAGGTACGCGACCGACGCGCCGGTGACCGTCCACGGCCCGAGGAAGCCCACGCCGCCGACCGTCGCGAACGTCGGGTCGAGGCCGGGAAGCAGCCACTCTAAGACGAGGCCGGCGCCGAGGAACAGCCCGCCGACCGCGGTCGCGATCGCCCGGGGGCTCGTGAACAGGTCGTCGGCGACGCCGTCCGACTCCGCGTCGGCGACCGCGTAGCCGGCCCCCTCGACCGCGGCCGTCAGCGCCTCGACGTCCGTCTGGTCGGGGTCGTACGTGAGGACGACGACGCCCGTGGTCGGGCGGGTGTCGACCGAGAGCACGCCCTCGCGGTCGAGCGCGCCCTCGACCTTCCCCGCGCACGACGAGCAGTCCATGTCCGGCACCGAGAGCCGGAGCCGCGCCCCGTCGGGCTCGTCCGTCGCCGCGCCGGCGGGGCGGTCGGTCGGCTCGTCGTCGTGACCGTCCGCGTCGCGCGAGTCGCTCATTACTAACCGCTACCGCTCACAGCGTTATTAATCCAGCTACCATTCCAACGGCCTCTCTTATCAAGAGTTATTAAATAAACGTATAGAAATAGTAATTTGACGACGAAGTATTTACCCGCGGATAGGCTACCTCGTCGCATGACCGACTGGCGCGCCGTGGGCTACGGGTTCGTCGTGATGCTGATCGCCGGGCTGCTCGCGACGCTCGTCCCCGTGGTGGGGCACGCGGCCGCCGGCCTCGTCGGCGGCTTCGTCGCGGGGTACCTGGCCGGCGGCGGCCTGCTCTCCGGCTTCTGGCACGGACTGCTGGCGGGGTCGGTGAGCGGAGTCGTGGTCACGCTGCTGCTCGCCCTGTTCGGCGGCCTCGTCGGCCTCGTGGGCGGCCCGGTCGGGAGCCTGCTCGGCGGCGCCGGCGTGCTGGTCGTCGGCCTGTTCCTCACGTTCCTGCTCGCGGTCGACTCGGCGCTCGCGGGCGCCATCGGCGGCGTGGTCGGCGAATAATCGCACATCTTCAAGACTGCCGGTTCCGAGGGAGTCGAAAGTGGTCGTTTCGGCGTCGGCGCGCGCCTCCGAGCGGGCCTCGCCCGCGAGGAGCGGGTGCGAGGTCACCGGCGCTACGCGCACCTCAGTACCGTATAAAAAAGCGATCCGAACAGCAGCAGAAACGACTCCTTGGCGATAATCCGATATTTAAGCGCTCTCGACGGCGTCGAGGACCGCCTCGTAGTCGGGCTCGTTCGTCGGGTCGTCGGCGACCCAGTCGTAGACGATCCGCCCGTCGTCGTCGATCACGAACACCGCGCGGTTAGCGATGCCGTGGAGCCCGAGGTCGGCGATGTCGATCTCGAGGCCGTACGCCCGGATCGCGTCGCCGGCCATGTCGCTCACGAGGTCGAACTCGATGCCGTGCTCCTCGCGGAACGCGCCCTGCGAGAACGGCGAGTCGGCGCTGATCCCGAACAGGGTCGCGCCCGCGTCGGCGAAGGCGTCGGCGCGCTCCTGGAACGCGATCATCTCGTTCGTACACGGCGGCGTGAACGCGCCGGGGAAGAACGCGAGCACGACCGGCCCGTCGCCGATCCGCTCGTCGAGGTCGAACGGCTCGTGGTCGCTCGTGCCGACCGTCGCGGTGAACGTGGGTGCGTCGTCGCCTGTGGAAACCATCGGTGTTCAATACGGCCGAACCACGCAAAAGGCTTGTCGCGACCCCGTTCGGTGCCGCTATCGGAACCGCCGGATCCGAGGCGAGCGGCCGCTACTCCCGGTCGAGGTACTCCTGCTGGACCGCGACCACTTCGGCCGAGTCCGCGCAGGCCGCGTACCGCCGGAGCGGCTCCGCGTTGAGTTCGAGGAACGTCTCGCCCCAGGTGAACTTCGCGAGGACGCGCTCCGCGTGGTCGCGCTCGCCGAGGATCGCGAGCGCGGCCGCGAACGCCTCGACCGTCGTGAGCCGCATCGGTCGCCCGAAGTTCACGGGGTTCGCGGCGACGAGGTACGGGAGCGCGCGGTGCTCGCCGGGGAGGCTGAACATCTTCTCGCCGGCCGACTCCCACGAGCAGTCGAGGGCGACGAGCGCGCTCTCGGCGGCCCGCTCGGCGTCCGCGGGCGAGAGCGCGCGCTCCGCGTGGGGGTTGAGCACGACCCCGTACGGCGTAGCCCGGTCCGAGCGGTGGAGCTCGGCGAGGTCGAACCGCGAGAGCTTCCGGGCCGTACACTTGTCGGGGTCGTCGTCGCCCTCGTACCGGACGTGGAGGTCCACACACCGGGTTCGACGGAGTCGCCTATAAGCCGTGCGGACGGGTGCGGACGAGGGCAGACGGGGGCGGCGAAAAATCAGCGAAATCGTGGCCCGCCGCCCCTCACGGGGCGCGGGTCCGCGTCAGGAACGGTTCGTCGTCGTCGCTGTCGGCCGGGACGCGCGTTCGCGTCCCGATCGGCGCCGGATCGGGTTCAGTCGCTGATTCGCACATCGCGGCCGAGGGTCGCCGGTCACGGTACAAAACCGTTCGGCTGAATGACTCGTTATCGCTGCCATCTCCTAATATACGTTTAACAGAAACCGCGTTGCGCGCGGTATCGTGCCATTAACGCCTGCTTCTCTGTCCGAACGTTGACACCGATGACCGGCCCTCGTCACATACCACGCCCTGGATAGCGTCAAACCGGCCCGGTACCGGCGGGGTTTTTCCACGTCGCCGCGCAGGTGATCGCATGGAGCTGTTCGCGGTTCCGGACCTCCCGGAGATCCGGGAGGGGGACGACCTGGCGGCCATGATCGGCGAGCGCGTCGACCTCCGCGAGGACGACGTGGTCGTCGTCGCCAGCACGGTCGTCTCGAAGGCGGAGGGCCGCGTCTTCGACCTCGATGACTTCCCGGCGAGCCCGCGCGCGAGGGAGGTGGCCGACCGGCTCGCCGAGATCACCGGCGAGGAGAAGGACCCGCGGTTCGCGCAGGCCGTCATCGAGGAGTCGACGGAGCTCGTGATGGAGGCGCCGTTCCTCCTCACCGCGACGCGCTTCGGCCACGTCGGCGTCAACGCCGGCATCGACCGGTCGAACGTCCCCGGCGGCGACCTGCTGCTCCTCCCGGAGCGCCCCTCCGAGAGCGCGGAGCGGATCCGCCGGGGGCTCGCGGCCGACCGCGTCGTCGTCAGCGACACCTGCGGGCGCCCGTTCCGCCACGGGCAGCGCGGGGTCGCGATCGGCTGGGCGGGGATGCCCGCCAGCCGCGACTGGCGCGGCGAGCGCGACCGCGACGGCCGCGAGATGGGCGTCACCGTCCAGAACGTGGTCGACGAGCTCGCCGCGGCCGCCAACCTCGTCGCCGGCGAGGGCGCGGGCGGGACCCCCGTGGTCGTCGTCCGCGACTGGGAGTTCGGCGACCACGACGGCTCGGACAGTCACTTCCGCGAGGTCGAGGGCGACTTCGTCCGCCAGGCCCTGCGGGAGTGGACGTTTCAGGAGTAACCATGCTCGGCATCGAACTCACCCCCGAACACGAGATGTCTCGCCTCGTCGACCTCGGCGTCCGCGCCGAGGAGGCCGGCTACGACGCCGTCTACTCGACGTGTCACTACAACAACCGCGACCCGTGGGCGTTCCTCTCGCGGCTCGCGGCCGCCACCGAGTCGGTCCGGCTCGGCCCGGGCGTCGCGAACCCCTACGAGACCCACCCCGTGACGCTCGCCTCGAAGGTCGCCACCCTCGACGAGGTCGCCGGGGGGCGCGCCGTCTTCGGCCTCGGGCCGGGCGACCCCTCGACGCTCTCGAACCTCGGCCTCGAGGACGAGCGGGGGCTCCGGCCCGTCTTGGAGGCGTTCAAGACCGCCCAGAAGCTGTGGGCGGGCGAACGCGTCGACCACGAGGGCGCCTTCGACGCCGCGGACGCCGGCCTCAACTACGAGCCGCCGCAGGGCGCGTCGATTCCGGTCCACGTCGGCGGCGAGGGGCCGCACATGTGCCGGATGGCCGCGAAACACGCCGACGGACTGCTGTACAACGGGTCGCACCCGAAGGACCTCGCGTGGGCCCGCGACCAGGTCGACGACGGCCTCGACGACAGGCCGGACCACCGCGGCGAGTTCGACCTGATCGCGTACGCCGCGGTGTCGGTCGCCGACGAGGAGGCCGCCGCCCGCGAGGCCGCCCGCCCCCCGGTCGCGTTCATCACCGCGGGCGCGGCGCCGCCCGTCCTGAAGCGCCACGGGATCGACCCGGACGCGGCGAGCGAGATCGGCGATCGCGTCTCCGCCGGCGAGTTCTCGGCCGCCTTCGAGCGCGTGACGCCCGAGATGGTCGACGCGTTCTGTATGGCGGGCACGCCCGAGACCGTCCGCGAGCGCGCCGCCGCGGTCGCCGAGCACGCCGACGGCCTCGTCGTCGGGTCGCCGCTCGGCCCCGACCTGGAGGCCGCCGTCGACCTCGCGGCGGAGGCGGTCGACGGCCTCTTTTGAGACCCCGCGACGGAGGCGGTCGACGGCCTCTTTTGAGACCCCGCGACGGAGGCGGTCGACGGCCTCTTTTGAGACCCCGCGACGGAGGCGGTCGACGGCCTCTTTTGAGACCCCGCGACGGACTGTTCTGCGGCCCCGCGACCGCGCGGCCGCTCGCCGTTCGACTGCCTGCCGTTCGATCGGCGTCGCCCCGGTCCTCGGATTCCCGCGGCGTGACAATCGAGAATCGGTCCTGATAACGCCGGCGGGAGGTTGATAACCCGGTCTCGTCGAGGTCCGGACATGTCCACGACACGGCAGCGCCGCCCCGGGATACGCGGGCGGTACGACGCCCTCCTCTGGCGGACGATGGACGGGCTCGGCGTCTCGGAATCGATAGAGCGCAAGATGGTCGCGGCCGTCGGCATCCAGTTCCTCGTCACCGTCGGTATCTTTCTCGCGCAGTTCGTCCTCTCCGGCACCGTCGCGTACGTCGTCTCCGGGGCGCTGTTCCTCGGGTCCGTCGTCGCCATCTACAACACCCTGCTCATCGTCCGCCGGGATCTCGTCGGCCCGATCCGGGCGTTAGAGCGCCAGGCCGAGGCGATCGCCGCGGGCGATGTCGAGGAGGTCGACCGGGACGCCGCGGACGCCCTCGACCCGAGCCAGCCCGACGAGGTCGGGAGCCTCGTGGCCGCGTTCGGCGAGGTCCACGGCTACCTCACGACCGTCTCGGCGCAGGCCGAGGCGCTCGCCGCGCAGGAGTTCGACGACCCGGCGCTCGACGAGGACGTGCCCGGGTCGTTCGGCGACTCGCTCGACGAGATGGCAGAGAACCTCGCCGCCTACACGACCGAACTGGAGGCGCTCGTCGACGCCTTCGGCGACGCCGCCGAGCGCGCGCAGAACGGCGACCTGACGGCGACCATCGACGAGGACGCGCTGGCGACCGACGAGGACCGGTACGCGGAGCTCGTCGACAACTACAACCGGCTCGTCGCGACGCTCGGCGAGACGCTCGGCGACGTGGGCGCGTTCACCGCGGACGTGGCCGGCACCGCGGACGACGTGCGCGCGAGCATGGACGAGGTCGACGACGCGAGCGGCGAGGTCGCGGGCTCGGTCGGGGAGATATCCGACGGCGCGGCCGAACAGACCGACGAGCTGGAGGCGATCGCGGGCGAGATGAACACGCTGTCGGCGACCGTCGAGGAGATCGCCGCCTCCGCGGACGACGCCGCCGAGACGGCCCGCGACGCGGCCGACCGCGGTCGCTCCGGGCGCGAGGAGGCGGCCGAGGCGATCGCCGAGCTCGAGACCCTGGAGAGCCGGATCGGCGAGACCGCGGCCGCCGTCACCGACCTCGCGGAGCGGGTCGGCGAAATCGACGAGATCGCGGCCGTGATAGACGAGATCGCGGAGGAGACCAACCTGCTCGCGCTGAACGCCTCGATCGAGGCGGCCCGCGCGGACGGCTCCGGCGACGGGTTCGCGGTCGTCGCCGACGAGGTGAAGTCGCTCGCCGAGGAGACCCGCGAGTCGGCCGCGGAGATCTCCGGGCGCATCGAGGCGGTCCAGGAGGCGTCCGCCGAGACCGCGGCCGACGCCGAGGCGATGGAGGCGCAGGTCGCCGAGGGCGTCGAGACCATCGAGTCGACGCTGCGGGAGTTCGAGGGGGTCGTCGAGGACGTGACGACCGTCGACGAGACCGTCCAGGAGATCAGCGACGCGACCGACGACCAGGCGCGCACGACCCAGGAGGTCGTCGACATGGTCGACGGGGTCGCGTCCGTGAGCAGGCAGACCGCGACCGAGGCGGAGACCGTCGCGGCCGCGGCCGAGGAGCAGACCGCGACCGTCTCGGAGGTGACGGAGCGGGTCCACACGCTCTCGGAGCAGTCCGACGAGCTGCTCGCGCGGCTGAACGAGTTCGAGGTGCCGGACGGCGCGGAGGAGGGGATCGCGACCGACGCCCCGGCGGAGGCCGCCGTGACCCGGTCGGCGGCGGGCGACGACGACTGACGGATTTCCGGCCGGGTCGTCCGCTGGTCCGTTTTTACTCCGAGCGGCCGCGACCGCCGAGGGAAGGCAGGTCGACGCCGATCTCGCCGAGCAGCGCGCCGGCCGCCGCGTACCCGAGCGCGCTGACGGAGGCGACGATCAGCACCTGTCCGACGACGACGAGGAGCGCCGACAGCGGGTCGCCCGCGCCGAGGATCAGGTCGTTCAGGAAGATGTCGACGAACCGGCCGACGTCGCCGACCAGCCGCGAGACGAAGTCGATGAGCGCCATCATGGGCCACGCTTGGACCGGGGGGTACTTGGGTGTTGAGTTCGCGGCGGCGCCTCACGCCTCCGCCGCCGCCGACTCGGGCTCGTCGGCGCGCGCGTAGCGCAGCGCCCACCCGATCAGCACGCCCTGAAACGGTAGCCGGACCCAAGCCGCGAGCCGGGCCGGGGAGACGAGCGGCTCCGGGACGAGGTCGTTCAGCGTCTCGCTCCGGGCGAGGTGGACGTTGGCGGGGAACACCGCGACGAGGAGGGCGACGATCCCCCACGCCGAGGCGCGTCGCGTCCGCGGGATCGCGACGCCGATCCCGAGGAGTACCTCTGCGATCCCGGAGAGGTAGACCAGCCCGACCGGCCGCGGGAAGGACGGCGGGATCGCCTCGGCGAATCGCTCCGGGATCAGGAAGTGCGCGATCCCGGCGACGACGTACGTCGCGCCCATCAGCGGCGCGAGCGACCGCTCGGCTTCGAGGGGGGCGTCCGCTTCGGTCTCGGCGCGCGTTCGGTCTGCGTCGGTCATACCGCGACACACGGGCGGGAGGCGTATCAGTCCTCGCCGCCGGGGGTTCCGGGAACCGAACCCCTTAGGAACGGCCGAGCCTTAGCGGGTCGTAATGAACACGCTGTTCTGGGTGCTCACCGGGGTCCTCGCCTACTCCGCGGTCGCGATGTGGCTGCGGAACCGGGGGGTCCTGCCGGACGCGTTCAGGGTCTCCGGTCCGGTGTTGACCCTCCGGACGCTCCGCGGGCGCGCCTTCCTCGGCCGACTGGCTGCGCCGAAGCGGTTCTGGCGCGCGGTCGCCAACCTCGGGCTCGGGGGCGCCCTGGTGGCGATGGTGGCGTCGTTCGCGCTCATCCTCTCGTCGGCGCGGTCGGCGTTCTCGACCGCGCAGCCGTCCGCGATCCAGCAGCCGCAGAACTTCCTCATCATCCCCGGCGTCAACGACTTCCTCCCGCTGTCGGTCGCGCCCGAGATCGTCGCCGGGCTCGCCGGCGCGATGGTCGTCCACGAGGGCGCGCACGGGCTCCTCTGCCGGGTCGAGGACATCGACATCGAGTCGATGGGACTGGTCTTCTTCGCGCTGCTCCCGGTCGGCGCGTTCGTCGAGCCGGACGAGGAGGCGACGCAGGAGGCCTCCCGCGGCGCCCGCGCCCGGATGTTCGCGGCCGGCGTCACCGCGAACACGGTCCTGACGATCGTCGTCTTCGCGCTCCTGTTCGGGCCCGTCGTCGGCGCCATCTCGCCCGCGCCCGGCTACGCGGTCGGCGAGGTGAACCCCGGCTCGCCGGCGGCCGCCGCCGACCTCTCGCAGGGCGACCGGATCGTCGAGGTGGCGGGCGCGCCGGTCGAGACGGGCGCCGAGTTCGAGGCCGCGATCGCCGACGCCGGCGAGTCCGTCGCGCTCACCGTCGACGACGGCGACGCCCGCGAGACGGTGACGGTCGACCGCGAGCTACAGGTGGTCGGCTCCGCCGGCGGCAACCCCCTCGGCGTGACGATCGAGGGCGCTCCCGTCACGATCGCGGCCGTCAACGGCGAGGCGGTCGCGACCGAGTCGGCGTTCTACGACGCGGTCGGCGGCGACGAGCGCGCGGCGCTGACGGTGACCGGCAACGCGAGCGTCCTCGACCAGGTCCGCGACGCGCCGGGTGCCGAGAACGCCTCCGGGGTCGAAACCGCCGACGGCGAGGGGGCCGTCACCGTCCCCGACGTGCTGATCGGCGCGTACGTCGTCGGCGTCCAGGAAGGCGGCCCGATCCACGACGCGGGCGCGGCGCTCGGCGAGCCGCTGACGATCGTCTCGGTGGACGGCGAGCGCGTCGTCGACAACGAGGCGCTCTCGGCCGTCCTCGGCGAGCGCGACCCGGGCGAGACCGTCCCCGTCACCGTCTACGACGCTGACGGCGAGCAGGCGACGCACGAGGTGGAGCTCGACCCCCATCCGAGCCGCGACGGCGGCTTCATCGGCGTCAGCGTCTTCCCCGGAACGAGCGGGCTCGCGCTCGACGACGTGGGCGTCACGGAGTACCCCGCCGGCGCGTACCTCGAACTGCTCGGCGGCGACGGCGGGGAGGCCGCTGACGGCGTCCCGCTCGGCGGAGTCACCCAGTCCCCGCTCGGCTTGGTGTTCGTCGCGCTCATCCTCCCGCTCGGCAGCCTCTTCGGGCTCCCGTTCAACTTCGCGGGGTTCACCGGCGACCTGACCAACTTCTTCGTCGTCGAGGGCCCGCTCGCGGCGCTCGGCGGCGGCGCCTTCCTGCTCGCGAACCTCCTCTTCTGGTCGGGGTGGATCAACATCCAGCTTGCGCTGTTCAACTGCCTCCCCGCGTTCCCGCTCGACGGCGGCCGCATCCTCCGGATGGTCGCCGAGGCCGTGATCAGCCGGGTCCCGATCAGCGACCGGCACGCCGCGGTGCGGACGATCACGGTCTCGTCCGGGCTCGTCATGCTCGCCGGCCTGATCGCGATGATCTTCGGCAACCAGATCCTCACCGCGCTCGGCCTGATCTGAGGGAAACCGGTTTCCCCGCCGGGCGCGACGCCCCCGTATGACCCACTCGCGGACCGTCGAACTCGAAGGTCACATCATCGACAGCGGGACGATGCAGCGCTGCTTCGGCGCGGTGATGGACCTCGGCGGCTCCTTCGACGTCGAGCGGTTCGACGTCGGGAAACACGAGACCGAGGAGTCGTACTGCCGCCTGACCGTCTCCGCGGACGACCCCGAGACGCTGCGGGACATCCTCCACGAGCTCCACCAGAACGGCGCGGTGCTCGAGGACCCCTCCGAGGTGGAGCTCGTCGCGGCGCCCGCGGACAAGGTCGTCCCGCCGAACTTCTACTCGACGACGAACCACCCGACCGAGGTGTTGTACGACGGCGAGTGGATCGACGTCGAGCGGATCGAGATGGACTGCGCGCTGGTGGTCGACCCGGAGCCGGGGGCGGACGCCGGCGAGGGCCCGCGCGCCTACACCAAGACCCTCAACGCCGTCGAGGAGGGCGACCTCGTCGCGACGGACCAGTCCGGGATCCGTGTGAACCCGCCCGAGCGCCCGCGGAGCGGCGGCGGCGCGTTCGGATTCATGCAGGGCGGCGTCTCCGCGGAGCGCCCCTCGGAGTCGACGATCCGCGAGGTCGCCGAGGAGCTGCGCGCGGTGAAAGACGAGGGCGGCGAGGTGATGGTCGTCGCGGGGCCGGCCGTGATCCACTCCGGCGCGGGCGACGCGCTCGCCGACCTCGTCGCCGCGGGCTACGTGGACGCGCTCTCGGCCGGCAACGGGTTCGCCACCCACGACCTGGAGCGGTCCATCTACGGCACCTCGCTCGGGATGAACGTCGAGACGCTCGAACACCCCCGGAAGGGCCACAAACACCACATCTGGACCATCTCCGAGATAATCCGGGTGGGCGGCATCGGGGCCGCCGTGGCGGAGGGAATCGTCACGGAGGGGGTGATGTACGAGTGCGTCGAGAACGACGTCGACACCGTCCTCGCGGGGTCGGTCCGCGACGACGGCCCGCTCCCGGACACGATCACCGACGCGGTCGAGGCGCAGGACGCGATCCGCGAGCAGGCCCACGAGGCCGACCTCGTGATCATGCTCGCCACGCTGCTCCACTCCGTCGCGGTCGGCAACTGCCTCCCCTCGACGACCAAGACCGTCTGCGTCGACATCAACCCCGCCACCGTCACCCAGTTGCTCGACCGCGGCTCGGCGCAGGCGATCGGGATGGTCACCGACATCGGCACCTTCGTCCCGACGCTGGCGGAGTTCGTGCTGGAGGGGGAGGGCGCATGAGTCCCGAGATCCGCCCCTACGACCGCGAGCGAGACGCCGACGGCCTGTACGAACTGAAGATCGCCTTCGAGCGCGGCCTCGGCGAGAACACGGGCGGCGACGGGAAGGCGGCCGCCTACGAGGGGAAACTCACGGACGCCTACCGCGAGCGCTGGCTCGACTGGGTCGACCGCTGCGTCGCGGACGACGACCGGTGCGTGACCGTCGCGGTCGAGGGTGAGGGCGAGAGCGGGACGCCGGGCGACGGTGCCCTCGTCGGCTACGCGTTCGTGCTCCCCGAGCGACTGTCGATGGTCTGGGACGCCGCGGTGCTGAACGAGCTGTTCGTCGCCCCCGAGCACCGCGGGACCGGCGTCGCCGACGACCTGCTGGACGCCGCGCTTGCGCTCGGCGCCGATCAGGACCTCCCGCTCGACCGGCTGGTCCTCGACGTCGACCCCGCGAACGAGCGCGCGAAGGGGTTCTACAACCGCCGCGGCTTCGAGCCGTGGGGCGAGATGGTCGCGAGACCGCTGGACGACGCCTGAAGATCGTCCCGGTTCGGGGTCGGTTCCGCGGCGGTTCCGCCTCCCGAAGCTACAAGCGCGCTCGCCCGTTTTCGACGCCCGTGATACAGATCGGGATCGTCGGCTGCGGCGTGATCGGGAACCGCCTCGCGGCCGCGATAGACGACCACGACCGGTACGAACTGGCGGCCGCCTGCGACCTCGACGCCGACCGCGCGGCGTCGCTCGCGGCCGACCACGGCACCGACCGCACCGCGACGACGACCGACCACGCCGCGCTCGTCGAGACCGACGGCCTCGACGCGGTGTACGTCGGCGTGCCGCCGCTCGCGCACCGCGAGGTGGTCGCCGACGCGCTCGCGGCCGGCAAGCACGTGATCTGCGAGAAGCCCATCGCGGCCGATGCGGAGACCGGCCGCGAACTCGTCGGGCTGGCCGAGGAGACCGACCGCGTCACGGCCGTGAACCTCCCGTTCCGCTACACGCCGGGGTTCGTCCGGCTGCGGGAGGCGGTCGCCGCGGGCGAGGTCGGCGACCCGCGCCGCGTCGAACTCCGGTTCCGGTTCCCGCAGTGGCCCCGCGAGTGGCAGGACGTGGCCTGGTTGGAGTCGCGCGAGCAGGGCGGCCCGCTGCGCGAGGTCGGGACCCACTTCCTGTTCGGCGTCCAGGAGCTGTTCGGCCCGATCGAGACCGTCTCTGCCGACGTGGGGTACTCGGGACCGGACGCCTACGAGGACGAGGTGGTCGGGACCTTCCGGGCCGACGGCGTTCGGGGGACGATCGACCTGCTCTGCGACCACGAGGGCGAGGAGGAGAACAGCGTCACGGTCGTCGGCGACGAGGCGTCGCTGTCGCTGACGGAGTGGTACCGCCTCGTCCGGGACCGCGGGCGCGAGGGCGAGGAGACGCTCGTCGACGAACGGGGCGACACCGTGCGCGCGCTCCTGACGGAGTTCGCGAGCGCGGTCGAGGGAGAGGGCGGCGACCTCGTCTCGTTCGCCGAGGCGACGCGCGTCCAGGAGGTGCTCGACGCGATTCACGCGTCGGACGGCGACCGCGTCCGCCCGGGGACGGGCGGCGACGCGCCGTAGGTCGCTCGCGGAGTCGCGGCCCGGGAACGCCCGACAGGAATTATGTGTCCCTCGGGCCGATCCGTACGTATGAGCTACCTCGTTGCGACCGACGGGTCGACGGAGAGCGACGAAGCCGTCCGGTACGCGGCGCGGCAGGCGGTCGCGTTCTACGAGACGCTCGAGATCGCCCACGTCCTGACGCCGGACTCGGAGCTGGTCGACGGCACGATCGTCCTCCCCGGCGAGGAGGCCGCCGTCGAGGCCGGGCAGGGCGTCTTAGAGAGCGCCCGGAGCATCGCCGAGGAGGCGGCCGACGAGCCGATCACGGTGGAGACGCAGCTCCTCACGGGCCGGCCGGCGGACGCGATCACCGAGTACGCGGCCGAGGAGCCGGTCGACGCGATCTACGTCGGCCACCGCGGGCTCTCGGAGGAGCGCGAACAGGTCGTCGGCAGCGTCGCGAAGAGCATCGTCGACAAAGCCGACGTGCCCGTGACGGTGATCCGGTAGCCGCGACCGCGTCAGAGACGCTGGCAAGGACCACCGTTATCGGGCCTTCAAAACCGGTTGGGAGCGTAACGTGAATCGATGTCTGAAGACGTACTCGTCACGGCGGACTGGGTCGAAGAGCGACTCGACACCTTCCAGGACGACGACTCCGATCACCGGCTCGTCGAGATCAACAACCCGACCGTCACCGACGAGTCGGAGTACACGCCCTACGAGGAGGGCCACATCCCCGGCGCGCTCAACTTCGAGTGGGACGAGGTCTTCACCGATGAGACGGAGCGCGACATCGTCTCGAAGGAGGACTTCGCGGCCCGGAACGGCGAGGGCGGCATCGACGCCGACACGACGGTCGTCGTGTACGGCGGCGGCCGCGTTCCGAACTGGTTCGCGCTGTTCGGCTACTGGATCTACAAGTACTACGGTCACGACGACATCCGCGTGATCGACGGCGGGAAGGGGTACTGGGTCGACAACGACTACCCGCTCTCGACCGAGGAGCCCGACTTCACGCCCCGCGAGTACGAGGCCCGCGGTCCCTTCGAGAGCGTCCGCGCCTACAAGGACGACATCGACAAGGCGATCGAGGAGGGAATCCCGATGGTCGACGTGCGCTCCCCCGAGGAGTTCTCCGGCGAGGTCATCGCGCCGGAGGGGCTCAACGAGACCGCCCAGCGCGGCGGCCACATCCCCGGGGCGAGCAACGTGCCGATCGGCACCACGCTGAACGAGGACGGGACGTTCAAAAGTGCGGACGAGCTCCGCGAGCTGTACGGCGACGCCGGCGTCGACGGCGACGAGTCGACGATTACCTACTGCCGCGTCGGCGAGCGCTCGTCGATCGAGTGGTTCCTCCTCCACGAGCTGCTCGGCTACGACGACGTCCGCAACTACGACGGCTCGTGGACCGAGTGGGGCAACCTCGTCGGCGCGCCGATCGAGACCGGCGAGTAACCGGCGCCGTCGGTCCCCCGAACCGTCCCGAGCGAACGATCACCGCCGATATGTGTCCGGGGACGTAAGGCGTCGCATGGCACCGTCTCACGTCCTCGTCCCCCTCGACGGGTCGCCGCTCGCCGTCGACGCCCTCGACGACGCGCTCGAACTCTTCGACTGTCGAGTGACCGTCCTGAACGTGGTGACCCCGCTCGACGCGCCGATGAGCGAGGGCGGGATCCTCGGCGCCGACGAGGACCGCCGCGAGAGCGCGCGCGACCGGGCCGACCGAATCGTCGACCGAGCGACGGACCGCGCCGCCGAGAGCGACCGCCGCGTCGAGACGGCGGTGCGGACGGGCGACCCGGCGGCGGCGATCTTGGAGTACGTCGACGCCCACGACGTCGACCGCGTCGTTATGGGCGGCCACGGCGGCGAGCGCGGCCGCGTCGCGAGGCGGCTCCTCGGCACCGTCGCGACGAGCGTGGTCGGCGACGCGCCCGTGACCGTGACGGTCGTGCGCTGAGCGCCGCTTCACCCGCCCAGCACCGCGGTGAAGGCCGCGTAGAGCCCGTAGCCGATCGCGATCGACGCCACGAGCGTGATCCCCCAAAAGAGGAGCGTGACGCCGATCTTCCGCCGTGAGACGCCGGCGGAGCCGCCGGCGAGCCCGCCGCCGATGACTCCCGAGATGATGATGTTGTTGAACGAGATGGGGATCCCGAGCCCGATGGCTACCTGCGCGATGATGAACCCGGGGACCAGCGCGGCGATCGACCGCCGGGCGCCGAGCTGCGCGTACTCGCGCGAGGTCGCCTGGAGCAGCTTCGGCGCCCCCATCCACGCGCCGGCGAGGATGCCCGCGGCGCCGAGCGAGAGCAGCACGATGCCCGGCAGGCCGAGCTCGACGCCGTAGAGGTTCTCCAGCGGCCCGGTCGCCAGCCCGACCTGGCTCCCGCCGCTGGAGAAGGCGACGACGCTCCCGAGGACGAGGAGGAACGTCCGGATGCCGTCCTCGACCGACGCCAGCGTCCGCCGCCGGACGGCGGCGAACCACGCCGCGGCCGCGAGCAGCGTCACGAGCGCCGCCACGGGGTCGACGCCGACGAGCGTCGGCGCCCCGACTTGGCGCGCGACGAACCCCGCAATGGAACTCTGTGCCGCGTCCGGGGGCGAGGGGATGACGCCCAGCCGGACGTTGGCCACGATCCCGCCGACGACGGCCGCGAGCAGCGGGACCCCGACCGTCTCCGGGATGTCGTCGCGCCGGAGGAGGGTTGCGGTGAGGTACGCGAGCCCGCCGGAGACCGGCGGCACGAGCGCCCAGAAGAGCCCGATGCGTCGGTAGGTTGCGAGGGCGGGGTCGCCCCCGAGCGAGAGCCCGACGCCGACCATCGCGCCCGTCGTCGCGAACGCCGCCGGGACCGGGTAGCCGGTGTAGACGCCGAAGGCCATGAACCCGGTCGCGGTGAGCAGCCCCGCCGTCGCCGCCAGCGAGGTGATCTGGACGCCGTCGATCAGCCCCGCGCCGACGGTCTCGGAGATGGCCCCGCCCTGCGTGAGCGCCCCGAGGGCGGCGAGGATCCCGATGAGGAAGGCCGCCCGCATCGTCGAGATGGCGTTGGCGCCGATCGCCGGGGCGAACGGCGGCGAGTTGCTGTTCGCGCCGAGGGCCCACGCGGTAGCGAGGCTGGTCAGCGTCGCGAGGGCGACGAGGGCCCAGAAGCCGACGCCGACCACGCTCACGCGCCTCCCTCCGCGCGGAATCGAGCCATGTCACTCGCTCCGACGGCGGCGTCGGCTAAATAATCCCCGTCGGACGAGCGTCGGCCGCGTCAGTCGTCGAGCGACGCGACCGCGGTCCGCTCCGCGCCGATCCGGCGGTCGAGGAAGTCGTCGAGCAGCTCCAGCGAGCGGATCTTCTGGTCGATGTCGCCCGAGCCGTGGCCCTCCTCGCCGAGCTCCTCGTACTCGTAGTCGTCGCCCTCCACGAATCCGGCGTCGTCGAGCACCTCCCGGAGGATGCGCGCCTGCGAGACCGGCACCCGCGGGTCGTTGACGCCGTGGACGATCAGCAGCGGGGCGTCGACGTTCTCGACGTAGTTCACCGGGCTGCGCTCGCGGTAGATCGCCTCGTTGTCGTCCGGCTCGCCGAGGTTCTTCACCATGAGCTCCGTCCGGAAGTGGGGCATGGTGTTCTCGTACATGTCGAACAGGTCGCTGACGCCGACCCAGGTGATCCCCGCGGCGTACAGGTCCGGGTACTGGACCATCTGCCAGTTCGCGGAGTAGCCGCCGTAGGAGCCCCCGTAGACGGCGACGCGGTCCTCGTCGAGCCAGTCGTACTCGTCGAGGACGTACTCGGCGCCGGTCGCCACGTCGCCCTGCTCGGCGCCGCCCCAGTCGTCGTACAGCTCCTGGACGAACTCCCGGCCGCGTCCCGTGGAGCCGCGGTAGTTCACCTGGAGGACCGAGTAGCCGCGCGACAGCAGGAACTGGACGCGGTAGCTGAACCGCCGCATGTCGTGGTGTCGCGGCCCGCCGTGGGGGTTGACGATCAGCGGCGAGGGGCGTCGGCCGGAGTCGAACAGCAGTCCCTCGATCTCGAACTCCTCGTATGGGTCGTGGTCGACCGCGCGCGCCGGCGTCTCGGGGACGCCGTCGGAGGCGAACGTCACCGTCTCGGGCTCGACGAAGTCGTCCGGGTCGAACGGGCCGTACTCCGCGTCGAACAGCGTCTCCGTGGCGTCAGCGTCGAGGTCGTACGCGACCAGTTCCGGCCGCTTGCTCGACGTGGTCCGGTACGCGAGCAGGCGGTCGTCCGCGAGGCGGCCGTCGGCCACGCTGGCGACGCCGGCGGGGAAGTCGAGTTCGCGCCCCTCGCCGGTCTCGGCGTCGTAGATCACGGGGACGGTCACGGCGCCGCGCATCCGGCTCGCGACGAACCGCTCGCCGTCGTCGAGGAAGTGGCTCGGCGACTCCTCGAACTCGCCGTCGCCGAACCACGTCACCGTCGCGTCGTCGACGCCGTCGGCGAGGTCGACGATCCCGGCCCGACCGAGGTCAGTCGTGTTGTCGACGACGAGCAGCCGGTCGCCGTCGGGGCCCCAGTCCGAGGGCGCGGCCTCGGCGCCCACGTCACCGATCTCCAAGTTCCGGGGGTTCGACCCGTCGCCGTCGGCGACGTACACGTCGCTGTTCTCGTAGGCGTCGGTCTCGTTGGTCGTGTACGCGATCCGGTCGCCGTCCGGGGAGAGTTCACCGGCCGCGACGGCGCGCTCGTAGTCGGTTACCTTCGTCGTCTCGCCGCTCGGCACGTCGTGGCGGTAGAGGTTCATCTGCCCGTCGCGGCTGGAGCCGAGCAGGAGGGTCTCGCCGTCCTCGCCCACGTCGTGGAGGCGGATCTGGCCGTCCATCTCGACGACGGGCTCGCTGTCGCCGTCGAGCGACATCGCCCAGATGTCGTGCTGCTCGTCGCCAGCCTCGTCGCGGTGGTAGTAGAGGCGGTCGCCGCTGGGGTCCCACTTGAAGCCGGCGCGGACGGACCGGGGAACGTCGCCGTCGCTGAGCTGCTCTAAGGACCCGTCGCTCGGGTCACAGAGGTGGAGCTCGTTGCGGCCGGTCTCGTCGTAGTAGAGGGCGACGGTCTCTCCGTCCGGGGACACGCGCGGACTCGCGATCGTCGGCAGCGAGGCGAGTTCGCGCAGTACGTCGGTCTCGTCTGAGTCTGACATCCGTGTACGTACGGCGACGGAACGCTATTCAACGTTTCCCGTCCTCGGGACCGCCTCTCGTCCGAGGGGATTCCGCCCCCGGACGGGCGATAGGCCCATGGTTCCGAGGCCCGTCCGTTCACACGACATGCCAGGCGGCGACGACGCTCCCCTTCCGACGACGCCGGACGCCGAGGCGGTCGGCTCCCTTTCGGGGCCGGGAGACGCCGACCCCGGAACCGTCGTCTGGCACCGCAGCGACCTGCGGATCGCGGACAACCCGGCGGTCGCGGCGGCCGCCGACGAGTCCGATCGAATCCTCCCGCTGTTCGTCTTCGACCCCGGCTTCCACGACGAGCGCGGCGCGGCCTGCGACGCGCGGATCGCGTTCCTCCACGACTGCCTGCGCGACCTCGACCGGCAGTACCGCGACGTGGGCGCGCCGGGGCTGACGTTCGCGCACGGCGACCCCCTCGACGTGCTGGGGCGGTTCGTCGACGCGGGCTGGGACGCGGTCGCGACCGCGACGGCGACCGGCCGCTACGGGCGACGACGAGACGATCGCGCCCGCGACCGTCTCGGCGTCGAGTTCGTCGACGGCGACGGGCTCGTGCGCGACGCGGACCGTCCGCGAGAGGACTGGAGCGACCGCGTCGAGGCGTGGCTCGCGGCCGATCCGTTCGACTGGGACCCCCGGTCGGTCGCAGTCGAGCGCGTCGAGACCGGCGTCACCCCCAAGCGGGTGGCCGACGCTTACGGGATAGAGCCGACGAAGACGCGCGTGCCGACCGGGGGACGCGAGGCCGGCCGCGAGCGCCTCCGCGCGTTCACCGATCGGATCGGCGACTACCCCGGATCCATCTCCTCGCCGGTCGACGCCCGCGACGGGACCAGCGGCCTTTCCCCCTACCTGCGGTTCGGCTGTCTCTCAGTCCGCGAGGTCCACCGCCACGTCGACGAGCGCGCGCCGGACGGCCGCGGCAAGTCGATGTTCGTCTCCCGGCTGTACTGGAACCGCCACTACACCCAGAAGCTGCTCGACTGGCCGGGGTGGCTCGACCGCGCCGTCAACCCCGTGTACGAAGGGTTCAACCGCGACCGGCACGACCCCGACCTCGTCGCCGCGTGGAAGGCCGGCGAGACGGGGTTCCCGATGGTCGACGCCAGCATGCGCTGCCTGCGCGAGACCGGGTGGCTCAACTTCCGGATGCGGGCGCTCTGCGCCTCCGTCTACTTCCACGTGCTCCAGCAGCCGTGGCGGATCGGCGCCGACCACTTCTACGAGCACCTGATCGACGGCGACCCCGCGATCAACTACACCCAGTGGCAGTCGCAGTGCGGACTGGTCGGTCGCCCCGGACTGCGATTGTACGATCCGCGCAAGCAAGTGCGGGACCAAGACCCCGACGGGGAGTTCGTCTCGCGGTGGGTCCCGGAGCTCGCGCCGCTCCCGGCCGCCCACCTCGACGCCCCCGAGAAGACGCCGCTCGCGGTCCAGCGCGAGGTCGGCGTCAGGATCGGCGAGGCGTACCCGTACCCGGTGGTCGACTACGAGGCGGCGAAAAGCGAGTTCCGCGACCGCTACGGCGCCGCGTACCCCGCCGCGGCGGAGCGACTCGGCGAGGAGGCGATAGCCCGGCGAGCGTCGCTCTCCGGCGGGATCGACGCCGCCGAGTCCATCGCGGCCGACCACGGGGAACCGGACGCGGACCCCGGGAGCGGCTCCGCCCAGGCCGGCCTCGACGAGTTCGAGTGAGCGCTCGGCGGCCCCGTCCGGCCGCGCCCGCGGCGCAGTGGAAAGCTTGATAGGGTCGTGTGCCGTATTGTGTCGTATGGAACAAAACGTCGGTGCGACGGACAAGCTCGTCAGGACGGCCGTCGGCGCGGTCGCCGGTGCCGTCTCGATAGCGACGCTCGCGGGCGCCGCGCCGCTTCCGGCCCTCGCGGCGCCGGTGCTCGGCGTCGTCGCGCTCGCGATGCTCGCGACCGCGGCGACGGGCACCTGCGGCCTCTACGCCCTGCTCGGCTTCAGCACCTGCCCCGCGGACGGGCGGGCCTCCCGCTGACGCCGGGAAGGAGATTCCCTATTTCTCGCCAGCGTGGCCTCGTAGCTGTCGATCTGCGCCGTTCTGGCGGAGGGCTCAAGTGGCCGCGAGCCGTTATCAATCGCGTGTTCGACAGCCATCCGAGCCGACGGCGTCTCGCGGCGGACCGTGCCGCGGATTCGACCGAGGTGAGCGCCGCGTGAGCGACGCTCCGACGGTCCTCGTGATCGGCGGCGGCGCGACGGGGACGGGGATCGCCCGCGACCTCGCGATCCGCGGCGTGGACACCGCGCTCGTCGACCGCGGCGGGCTCGGCGGCGGCACCTCCGGGCGCTCGCACGGCCTCCTCCACAGCGGGGCCCGGTACGCCGAGGCCGACGCCGAGGGCGCCCGCGAGTGTATCGAGGAGAACCGGACGCTCCGGTCGATCGCCGGGGCCTGCGTCCGCGACACCGGCGGCCTGTTCGTCCGCCTCGCCGGCGACGACCCGGACTATCTGGAAGAGAAGATCGCCGCCTGCGAGGAGATCGGCATCAAGACCGAGCGGTTGGACGGCGACGCCGCCCGCGAGGCGGCCCCGGGGCTCGCGGACGAGGTCGAGGAGGCGTTCCGCGTCCCCGACGGCGTCATCTACCCGTCGCGGCTGGTGGCCGCCAACGCCGCCGACGCCGAGCGCCACGGGGCGGCCGTTCACCCGCACGCGCCGGTGGAGGACGTGACGGTCAGCGACGGCGCGGTCGACTCGGTCCGCGTCGGCGGCGCGGTCGACGCAACGCTCTCGCCCGAGGTCGTCGTCAACGCCACCGGCGCCTGGGCGGACTCGATCGCCGAGATGGCCGGCGTCGAGGTCGGGATGGCGCCGAGCCGCGGCGTGATGGTTTCCGTGGAGTACGACGGGCTCGGCCCGGTGTTGAACCGGTGTCGCGACCCCGACGACGGCGACATCGTCGTGCCCCACGACGGCGAGGTCGTGCTGGGGACGACGAGCGTCCCCGTCTCCGACCCGGACGACTACGAGACCGCCGACTGGGAGATCGAGCGCTCCGTCGAGGAGTGCGCCGCGATGCTCCCCGCGGTCGCCGACGCGCCGACCGTTCGGACCTGGTGGGGCGTCCGCCCCCTCTACGCGCCCGACGAGGCGGGCTCGGACCGACGCGGGATCTCCCGCGGGTTCACGCTGCTCGACCACGAGCGCGACGGCGCCGCCGGCCTCTACAGCGTCGTGGGCGGGAAGCTGACCACCTACCGGCAGATGGCCGAGACCACCGCCGACCGCGTCTGCGAGCGGCTCGGGGTCGACGCCGCCTGCGAGACCGCCGGCGAGCCGCTCGCGCACGCCGACGACCCCGAGCGGCTGGACGAGCTGGTCGCCGAGTACGGCGGCGCGAACCCGACCGACGCCGACGTGGTCGGCGCGCCGACGGACGACTGAACCGGGGCTGGGGATCCACCGCGGACACGCCTCCGCGCCCCCGGGTCGACCCGGGGTTCGAGGCTGAACCACGGGGTTGAGGCCCCGCCGGCGAGACCGATCGGTATGCCAGTCGCGACGGTCGGCGAGACGGCGACCAACGAGGTATCGGTGAGCGAGGAGACGATCGAGGCGTTCGCGGAGCTCTCGGGCGACGAGAACCCGATCCACCTCGACGACGAGTACGCCGCCGAGACGATGTTCGGCGGCCGCGTCGCGCACGGGATGCTCTCGGCAGCGGTCGTCTCCGGCGCGCTCGCGGGGCTTTCCGGCGATATCGTCTACCTCTCGCAGGAGCTGTCCTTCGAGAAGCCGGTGTTCCCCGGCGAGACGGTCGAAGCGAGCGTCAGCGTCATCGACGACCTCGGCGGCGACCGGCTCGCGGTCGAGACGACCGCGACCGTCCCCGAGCGCGACGAGCGCGTCCACTCGGGGGAGGCGGTGGTGCTGTCGGTACCGCACGGCGACGAGTAACGAGCCGCCGCAGCGGCCGACAGGTCGGTTACCCCCGCCACCGGAGCACGGTCGCCGACCAAGTGTAGCCGGTGCCGGCCGCGAGCAGGCAGACGAGGTCGCCCGGCTCGAGCCGGCCCGTCTCGACGCCGGCCTCCAGCGCGAGCGCCTGGTCGACGCTCTGGACGTGGCCGTACTCGTCGAGGTAGTAGCCGTCGCTCGCGGGGTCGAGTCCGAGCTCGTCGAGGACGCGCTCGTGGAACGACCGCTTCATGTGCGTCAGCGCGACGTAATCGAGGTCGTCGCGCTCGAACCCCGACCGCTCTAGGGCTTCGTCGGCGACCGAGAGGTACGCGGGCAGCGACACCGGGCCCAGCCGCTCTTTCATCCCCTCGGGGTCGGGCACGTCGAGGGTGTGGAGCCCCTCGCGGACGGTCTCCTCGCTCGGCGGGCGCTTCGACCCGCCCGCCGGCATCACCACGTCGTCGGCGAACGAGCCGTCGGTCTCGGCCGCGCTGGCGTGAACCGTCGCCCGGGCGCGACCGCCGAAGGGGGCGGCGTCGCTCGATTCGTCGCCGTCGGCCGTTGCGTCGGAGTCCTCGCCCTCATCTGCCGCCTCGACGACGAGCGCGCTCGCGCCGCTGCCGAAGTTGAACATGAAGGAGCTGTCCTCGTTGCCGTAGTCGACGAGGTCCTCCTCGCGGCTGGCGGCGACGAGCAGCGCCGCGTCTATCGGTTCCGTCTCCAGTTGCGCGGTCACTTGCCGTAACGCGATCGGCGCGCCCGCACAGAGCGTGTAGCTCTCGGTGGCGTAGGCGTTCGTCGCTCCGATCCGGTCGGTGATCGCCGCCGCCGCCGACCAGACGACGTGGTCCTTGTACTCCGAGCCGTGGTAGACGACGACGTCGAGGTCGGTCGGGTCCACGCCCGCGTCCGCCAGCGCGGCCTCGGCCGCCTTCACCGACATGTCGGTGGCGTGGTCGCCGCCCGGCGGACAGACGCGCTTCTCGCGGACGCCCATCTTTTCGACCACGACCTCCTCCGGGATGCCGCTCTCGGCGGCGATCGCTTCGCCGGTAACGGTGTCGTCGGGGACGTACGTCCCGAGTCCGGTGATCCCGACCGTCATGCGTCTCCTCCGTGCCGCGTTCGGTCCGTCTCGTCGCGCTCCGTCCGGTCCGTTCCGTTGTGTCGCGTTGGTTCGATCATGTGTCGTGTGAGAGTCGCGGGCGGTCGCGTCGAGCGTGCGCCACGGCGCCCGCGGAGCCGCGGGCCCGCGACGCTACCGGAGGTAGCGCCGCAGGTGGTCCGGGAGCCGCTTCCCGACGGTGCCGCCGAGCCGGTCGCGCAGGGTGCCGAGGATGCCGTTCGGGACGAACAGCACGAACAACACGAAGACGATCCCGAGGTACAGCGGGGCGCGTCCGTCGACCGCGGTGTTGACGAACAGCTCTAAGCTGACCCCGAAGAGGTCGGCCTGGAGGACGCTCTCCGGGAGCCCCTCGCGGAGCAGCGTCGCGATCCCGCCGCTCTCGGTCGAGAGGACGTCCTCTAACCCCTGGTTGAACAGGGTCCCGTACACCGGGCCGGCGAGGGTGCCGAACCCGCCGACGATCGTCGTGATCAGCGCGTCGGCGGTGACGAGGAAGTAGAACGTCCCGTCCGGCGCGACCGACCGCGAGTAGGCGGCGAAGATCCCGCCCGCGATGGCCCCGAAGAAGCCGCTAACGGCGAACGCGGCCAGCTTGAACCGGTAGGTCGCGTAGCCGACGGCGCGGGCCCGCTCCTCGTTCTCGCGGATCGCGATCATCACGCGCCCGAACGGCGAGTGGAGGATCCGCTGCATCGCGAAGTAGCAGACGACGACGACGATCCCGAGCGCGTAGTACGAGACCACCGTCGCCGAGAGGTCGATCCCGAGCCCGAGCAGGTTCTCGACGCTCTCGCCCGTGAGCCGCCCCACGTCGAGGCTCAGCGCGTCGACGTACGGGACGCCGATCGCGAGCGCGTCGCCGCTCACCGTCGCGCCCTCTGTCGGGTTCGTCGAGACGTACCCCCACGAGCGGATCAGCTCGTAGATCACCTGCGCGAACCCGAGCGTGATCATCGCGAAGTAGACGCCCGTGAGCCGGAACGACACCGACCCGATGACGAGCGCGAGCAGGCCGGCCAGCGCGGCGCCCAACAGCAGCGTTATCATGAACGGGGTCCCTTCGGGAACGCCCGGGACCTGCCCGTTCGCGGCGAGGACGACGAAGTACGCGCCCGTGCCGTAGAAGGCCGCGTGGCCGAACGAGAGGTAGCCGGTGTAGCCGCTGACGAAGTCGAAGCTCATCGCGAACAGCCCCATGTACAGCACCACGACCATGAACGTGATCGCGGGGAGGAACGCCTCGGCGAACGGGGCCGCCGGCGTCGCGAGCAGCGCCTCGTAGGCGAGCGGGTACAGCAGGAAGCCGACGATCACGGCCGCGTGAACGGCGTGGTCCCGCAGGTACTCGCGGAGACCGCCGGTCGCGGTCGACGGCGGGATCGGGTCCGCCTCGTCGACGGGGGCGTCTGACTCGGTCTGCACGTCCGCGTCGGCCGGAGCGTCCGCGTCGGCGGGGGAGTCGGGGTCGCTAATGGCCCCCCACCTCCTCGACGCCGTAGAGCCCCTGCGGGCGGATGATAAGCATCACCACGAGCAGGAGGAAGATGGTCACCTCGGAGAGGCCGGGGAAGGTGACGATCCCGGTGGTGAACAGCCACGTCGTCACCGAGTCGGCGACGCCGACGATGCCCGCCGCGACGAGCGTCCCGGTGAAGCTCCCCAGCCCGCCGATGATGACGACGACGAACGCGTACAGCAGTACGTCGATGCTCAACAGGACGCTGGGGCCCCAGATCGGGTCCCACATCAGCAGCACGCCGCCGACCGCGGCGAGCCCGGTGCCGACGCCGAACACGACGGTGAACGCCTGCCGCACGTCGATGCCGAGCGCCTGGACCATCTCGGTGTCCTCGCTGCCGGCGCGGATGTAGAGCCCGTACAGCGTCTTCGTCAGGAACGCCCACACCGCGACCGCGACGACCGCGCCGATCGCGATCTCGAAGAGGTACAGCCGCCTGACGCCCACGCCGAACAGCTGGGTCCGGCCCAAGAGCACGTCCGGGGCGGTGGCCATCGGGGCCTGCCACTGCGGGTCCGGCTGGATCCCGCGGAGCGTCAGGATGATCCGGGCCAGCTCCTCGATAATGAGCGAGACGCCGAAGGTCAACAGGATCTGGTAGGTGGGCGTGCGGTCGTAGATCGGTCGGATCAGCGCCACTTCCATCGCGCTGCCGGCGGCTGTCGTGACCGCGAACACCAGCGCCAGCGCGACGAAGAAGACGAGTATCGTCGCGAGCGTCCCGGTGTTCGCGCCGACGACCAAGACGAGCACGAGGCCGCCGAGGTACGCGCCGACCATCGCGACCGCGCCGTGCGCGAAGTTGAGGACGCCCATCAGCCCGAAGACGAGGGTCAGCCCGACCGCGATGGTGAAGTACACCGCGCCCTTGCCGATCCCCTCAGCGAGCACGCGGGCGGCCGTCTGAAGCCCGTCGACCGCGCCGCCCGTCGCGAGCAGCGCGCTCGGGTCGAGCAGCGGCGCGAACTGCGGGAGGGCCGCCGCGAGCGTTCCGGGGGTCATGCGGTGAGGTACCTCCGGATTCGCTCGTCGTCGCTCGTGACGCCGGCGGTCTCGCCCTCCTCGACGACGACGCCGTGGTCGACGAGGTAGAACCGGTCCGCCAGGTCCATCGCCAGCCGGAAGTTCTGCTCGACTAAGACCATCGTCGTGTCCGCGGAGGCCGCCCGGAGCGCCTCGACCACGTCCTCGACGATCTGGGGCGCGAGCCCCTCGCTCGGCTCGTCGACGAGCAGCAGGTCGTTGTCGCCGACCATTCCGCGGGCGATGGCGAGCATCTGCTGTTGCCCGCCGCTGAGGTCGCCCGCCTCCTTGTCGGCGAAGCGGTCGAGCGCCGGGAACAGCTCGTAGGCCTCCTCGATCCGGGCGCCCGGGTCGGCCGCCGAGTGCGCGGCGACGCGGAGGTTCTCCTCGACCGTGAGGTGCGAGAACACGCGGCGCTCCTCCGGGACCCAGCCCATCCCGCGGGCGGCGATCTCGTGGGGCTCCATCCCCGTCACGTCCGTCCCGCCGAACCGGACCGTCCCCTCGCGGGGCGGCGTCAGTCCGAGCGCGGTGCGGAGCGTCGTGGTCTTCCCGACGCCGTTGCGTCCGACCAGCGCGACGATCTCGCCCTCCTCGACCGACAGCGAGAGTCCCTGAAGGATGTGGCTCTCGCCGTAGTACGTGTGGACGCCGTCGAGTTCGAGGGCCGTCACCGCGGCTCACCCCCGGCGCTCGCGCGGCGACCGCCGTCGGCCGCCGCGTCGCCGTCGCGGTCGGCGGCGCCGTCGCCCTCCTCGGTGCCGTCGCCGTTCCCCGCCGCTGTCGCCGAGTCGTCTTCGGAGCCCTCGCGGCCGTACCCGCCGAGGTACGCCTCCTGGACGGCCGGGTCGCCGCGCACGTCCTCGGGCGGGCCGTCGGCGATGAGCTCGCCGCGGTGGAGGACGGCGATCCGGTCGGAGATGTCCATCACCACCTCCATGTTGTGTTCGATGAGCATCACCGAGTGGTCCTCCGCCACGTCCTCGATCAGTTCGACGACCTCGTCGACGCCCTCGCTCGACACGCCGGCGGTCGGCTCGTCGAGCAGCAGGAGGTCGGGGTCGCCGGCGAGCGCGACGCCGATTTCCAGGCTGCGCTTCTCGCCGTGGCTCAGGTTCTCCGTGACGGTCTCTGCCTCCGCCGCGAGCCCGATCCGTTCGAGGATCGCGGTCGCCTCCGCGTAGTGCTCCTCGAAGTCGGCCACGTTGCGCCACAGCTTCCAGGAGTCGTTCCCGCGGCTCGCCTGCGCGGCGACGCGGACGTTCTCCAACACCGTCAGCGTCGGGAACAGGTTCGTGATCTGGTACGACCGGTGGATCCCCGCGAGCGCCGTCTCGTCCGGCGAGGCCGCGGTGATGTCGAGCGCCGAACCGCTCCCGTCCGTCCCCGCAGCGCCGCCCGCCGGGTCGAAGCGGATGCGTCCGTCGGAGGGCTCTAACACGCCCGTGAGCAGGTTGAAGAACGTCGTCTTCCCCGCGCCGTTCGGGCCGATGATCGAGCAGAGCTCGCCGGCCTCTAACGCGAAGTCGACGCCGTCGACGGCGGTGATGCCGCCGAAGCGCTTCGTGAGCCCCTCGGTCTCCAGCAGCATCACAGCGAGCAGCTGGCGTCCGATTCGGGGACCATCACGTCCTCGGCGTCGAGGCGTTCGAGCGGCTCGCCCGGCATGATGGGCGCGCCCCAGGTGTCGGCGTACTCGTCGCTGGTCGGGACCGGCCACGCGACCGTCATCTGCGAGGCAGCCTGGTTGTTGTGCTCCTGGAACGTGTACCCGTTCTCGCCCTTCGGCGTGTCCGTGACGGTCATCCCGCGCAGCGCATCGGCGATGTCGGCGCCGTCCGCGGAGCCGGCCTCCGAGACGGCCTGCGACAGCGCCGAGGCCGCGGTGAAGGTGCCGGAGCTGAACAGGTCGGGGACGATGCCGTACGCGTCGACGTGCATCTGCCGGAACTCCTCGTTGATCGGGTTCTCGTACTGGTTCCAGTGGTACCGGCTGGTGAACGGGCCGAGCCCGGCGTCTTTGATGTCCTGCGCGGTGAAGTCCTCGCCGAGCGCCGACTCGATGGTGCCGCCGATGAGCTGCGTCGTCAGCAGGGCCGCGAACCCGCCGAACACCTGGACGTCGTAGGAGATGGCCGAGGTGAGGAACTGCGGCAGCGTCGACGCCGTGAAGCCGCCGACGACGCCCGACGCGCCGTCCGAGACCGCCTGCTCGAAGAGGCCGTCGAACTCGGAGTAGCCGACCTCGACGAACCGCGGCTCCAGCACGTTGACCCCTTGGTTCTCTAAGACCTGCGTGTAGTTGCTCGCGACGCTCTGTCCGAACGCGTTGTCGGACGCGAACACGGCGACCGTGTCGATGTCGAAGTTCTCCGCGACGTAGGTCCCGCCAGCCCGCGCGTCCATCGCGGTGTGCTCGCTCGCGCGGAACGCGAGCGGGTGGCAGAACTCGTCGCTCACCGTGATGCCGGCGTCGGCCGCGGGGCCGATCAGGTAGGGCACGTCCGTCTCGTCGACGACGGTGTTGATGATCCGGCGCGCGCTGTCGGAGGAGGTCCCCCCGAACAGGATGTCGACCTCCTCGTCCAAGACGAGGTCCGTCGCGACGCTCTGGGCCGTGTCCGGGCTGAACTGCGTGTCCTCGACGATGATCTCGTAGGTCGGGCCGCCGTCGGGCTCGACCGTGTACGTCCCCGGCGTCGCCTCCTGGATCGGGTCGAGGTCGTGTTTGTACGCCAGCCCGGAGTAGAACCCGCGGAGGCTGATCTGCCCGTAGTACTGGAGGTCGCTCGAGGTCGGCTGGAGCGCCCCGATCCGGACCGTCTCGTCGGAGAGGTCGGCGCCGCCGGAGCCGTCCCCGCCGTCGGAGCCGTCGGAACCGTCCCCGCCGCTGCCGCCGGAGCCGTCGCCGCCGTCCGACCCGTCCCCGCCGTCTCCGCCCCCGGAACAGCCGGCCAGGCCGGTCAGTCCCGCCGCGCCGACCGCGGCGCCGGTTCCTCGCAGGTACGACCGCCGTGTGTGTTCGTCTCGCATACACCATCCGAGGACGACCACCATCATCAAGGGCCGAGTTAAGATGTTAACAGTCCGCTCGGATTCGGCAGAATACGCCGGAAAACCGGGCTGAAACCAAGGTTTCCGAACGGCGCGCCGTGCGATCGGTCCCCGCCGATCCCCCGCGTCGGCGGGTCGCTTCGGCGGCTACTCCAGTCGGTCGAGCGCGGCGACGACGCTGCGGAGCAGCTTCTTCTCGCCGCGGCGCATGTTCTTTGAGACGGCCGCAGTCGAGACGTCGAACTCGTCGGCGAGCGTCGACAGCGTCGCCTCGCGGGGCGACTCGAAGTACCCGGCGTCGGCCGCCGACTCGATGGTCTCGCGCTCGACGTCGGTCAGGTCCCGACACGCCTCCAGCATCGTCGAGGCCGCGTTCGCGTTCCGCATCGTGTCGAACAGCGCCTCCATCGAGAGCTCCGAGCGGTCCTCCACGACGAACTCGTTGCCCTTCTCTAAGTCGTGGAGCGCCGCCTCCGTCGTCGCCTCGTCGTCGAAGCCGACCTGCCACTGCTCGGAGCCGTCCTCGATGAGGAAGGGGCCGGTAATGTAGCCGCCGTGGTCCGTTATCGTCGACATCGCGTTCGTCTCCTCGATGACGGTCCGGATGATCGCGGTCCCGTCCTCCTTCGAGAACAGGCGGTACTCGGCCATGTTCTCGTGGTCGCGGAGCGCCGAGAGCCCCTCCCCGAGTTCGTACCGGTCCGACGACTCGACGAGCAACCGCGTCTCCAACTGCTCCGCCGCCGTGTCCAACTGCCAGTGCATGGCCGAGAAGGAGACGTCGTGGTCGGCGGAGGTGTCGATGAACGGGCAGTCGAACTGCTCCATATCCATCGTGACGTCGAGCATGCCCCGTCCTTATCCCCTGCGTATATAATGGTTGTTCCTGTGGGTTACGGCGCCGTCAGCCACCGAACCGCTCTTTCAGCGCCGCGCGGTCGATCTTCGAGGGCCCCGAGGTCGGCATCTCGTCGACGAAGGCCAGCTCCTTCGGCACCGCGTACCGGGCGACCCGCGAGGCGAGGTGCGACTCCACGTCGCCGAGCGTGAGCGACTCGTCGCCGACGAGGATCGCCTTCCCGACCGTCCCCCACCGGTCGCTCGGGACGCCGATCACGACCGCCTCCTCGATCCCCGGGTGATCGGTGAGCGCGTCCTCGACCCGGGGCGGGTAGACGTTCTCGCCGCCGGAGACGAACATGTTCTTCTTCCGCCCCTCGATGTGGTAGTAGCCGTCCTCGTCGACGCGCGCGAGGTCGCCGGTCGACACCCAGTCGCCGAACGTCTCGGCGGTCTCAGCCGGCTCGTTCCAGTAGCGGTCGGCCGCGGCCGGGCCCGCCAGTTCGAGTTCCCCGACCGTCCCGTCGGGGACGGGGCCGTCCTCGTCGACGACGCGCGCGTCGACCGCGAGCGCCGGCACGCCGACGCTGGCGGTCTTCTCCTGCGGGAACCCGTCGGGCATCGCGAAGTTGTTCGGCCCGCACTCGGTGAGCCCGTACCCCTGCGATATCTCGACGCCGCGGTCGCGCCACGCCGCGATGACGCTCTCCCGACAGGGGCCGCCGCCGCTCTTCACGAACCGGAGCGAGGAGAGGTCGGTGTCCTCGAACTCGTCGTGGCGGGCCATCATCCGCAACACGGCCGGCACCGCGACCAGCGTCGTCGCCGACTCGCGCTCCACGTCGCGCAGCACGCGGCCGGGGTCGACCTCCGGACTCAGCAGGATGCGCCCGCCCATCTGGAAGAAGGGGACCGTGAGCACGTTCCACCCGCCGGTGTGGAACATCGGGAACACCATCGGGGTCACGTCGTCCTCGCGGAGCCCCCAGGCCGTGATCGTGTTGAACGCGTTCCAGCGCATCGCGCCGTGGCTGATCACCGTCTCCTTCGGCGTCCCCGTCGAGCCGCCGGTGTGTAAGAAGAGGTGCGGGTCCGCGAGCGACACCTCCGCGGTCTCGACCGGCGACCCGTCCGCGGGCAGGTCCCGCGTGTACGACCGCCACGCGTCGTCGCCGTCGGTCGGGATCGACCTGACGGCCGGCTCGACGTCGGCGCGCTCCAAGGCGTCGATGACGTCGCCCTCGAACGGGGTCTCCACGAGGAGGAGTTCCGGGTCGACCGTCCCCAACACTGCCGACAGGTCGCGCTCCGCGAGCCGGTGCGAGAGCGGCGCGAGGACGGCGCCGGTCTTGCCGGTCGCGAAGAACAGGTCGACCAGCTCGACGCGGTTCCGCGAGACGACGGCGACGCGGTCGCCCGCCTCGACGCCGATCTCGCGGAGGAACCGAGCGGTGCGGTTGGCGCGCTCGTCCAGTTCGGCGTACGTGTACTCGGCGTTCGCGGCCGTGTCGGTGACCGCGACGCGGTCCGGCGAGAGCCGCGCGCGCCGCGCCGACAGCGAGCCGACCCACTCGTACGCCCGGTCGCCGTGCGGGTGCGGTCGCGGGTCGGCACCGCTCTCCGCCGCGCGGTCGTCGCCCCGCGGGTCGTCTCCGGTCGCCATCTCAGGCGACCCCGCCGAGGAACGACCGGACTCGCTCGTTGACGCGCTCGCGCTCCTCGACGAAGAAGAGGTGCGGCCCGCCCTCGAACCGCTCGACCTCGGCGTGCGGGAGCAGCTCCGCCAGGAGGTCGGCGTTCTCGACCGGGAGGACGCGGTCCGCGGTCCCGTGGAGGACGAGCGTCGGCACGGACAGGTCGTCGAGCCGGTCGCTCGCGTCGAACGCCGCCACCGCGGCCGCCTGCGCCTCCCGGCCCGTCGGCGTCGCGTCGCCCGCGAGCCGCCAGTCGACGATCCGGTCGACGAGGTCGGGCTCGCGCTCGTAGAATCCGTCCGAGACGGCCGGTTCCATCAGGTAGCGGATCCGTTCCCGGGGGTCGGCGTCCTCGGGCGCCGAGAAGATGTGTTCTTGGACCGCCGGCGGCGTCGGCGTCGCCTCGTCGCCGCCGGGCGACGTACACAGCAGCGTCAGCGACGCGACCCGGTCGTCGGCGAGCGCCAGTTCCTGCGCGATCATCCCGCCCATCGACGCGCCGCAGACGTGGGCCGCGTCGACGCCGCGGTCGTCGAGGACCGCGGCCGCGTCGGCCGCCATCTCGGCGACCGTGTACGGCCCCTCGGGCACGTCCGAGTCCCCGGTGCCGCGGTTGTCCGGACGGAGCACCTCGTAGTCGTCCGCCAACGTCTCGGCGAGCCACCGCCACATCCACCGGCCGTACCCGAGGCCCTCTAAGAGTAGCACGGTCGGTCCGTCGGGGTCCCCGTCGACGGCGTAGTCGATCGCCACGCCGTCCCGTGTCACGCTTGGCATAGCAGGAACGACCACGGGGTCCTCCATCAATCCGGGCGTTAACGTTTCAACCACCCTCGCCCAAGCGGGCGTTTTTCGCCGATTCACCGCTGCCTCGGGACCCCCGAACGCTCGCGGGCACACACTCAAGTCCGTCGGGGATGACTGCCACGCATGGATACCGCCAACTTCCTCTTCGTCTCGGCCGACGCGGCGCTGATAACCGACCTGGCCTGGCAGGTCCACCGCGAAGGCCACGACGTGAAATACTACATCGAAGCCGAGAGCGACCGCGAGATCGGCGACGGGTTCGTCCCGAAGACGGACGACTGGCGCGCGGACGTGGAGTGGGCGGATGTCGTCGTCTTCGACGACATCTGGGTCGGTTCCGACGTCGGGACGGGCGAACTCGCAGAGGAGCTCCGTGAGAAGGGGAAAGCCGTCGTCGGCGGGACGCCGAACACCGACCGCCTCGAAGAGGACCGCGGCTACGCGATGGAGGTCCTCGAAGAGAACGGTGTGAACACCGTCGAGCACCACGTCTTCGACAGCTTCGACGCGGGGATACGGCACGTCCGGGAGCACCCCGCCCCGTACGTGATCAAACCGCTCGGCGAGGTCCAGAACGTCAAGCGCTTGCTGTACGTCGGGAACGAGGACGACGGGAGCGATGTCGTCGACGTGTTGACGGCGTACAAGAAGGCGTGGGGGCACCGCATGAAGGGGTTCCAGCTCCAGCGAAAGGTCGAGGGCGTCGAAGTCGCTATCTGCGGGTTCTTCGACGGGAACGAGTTCATCGACCGGGTCAACTTCAACTTCGAGCACAAGAAGCTGTTCCCCGGCAACATCGGTCCCTCGACCGGTGAGATGGGTACCTCCATGTTCTGGGCGGGGCGGAACCGACTCTTCGAGGAGACCCTCGGGAAGATGGAGGGGTGGCTCGCCGACGAGGGGTACGTCGGGAGCATCGACATCAACTGTATCGTCAACGAGACCGGCATCTACCCGTTGGAGTTCACGCCGCGGTTCGGGTACCCGACCATCGCGCTTCAGGAGGAGTCTATCGAGTCGTCGACGGCCGCGTTCTTCCGTGACCTCGCGCGCGGCGACAAGCCGGAGGTAGCGGTTCACAACGGGTATCAGATCGCCGTGCGAGTCGTCCTGCCGCCGTTCCCGTTCGACGACGAGAAGACGTACGACGAGAACTCGCGGAACGCGGCCGTCGTCTTCCAGACCGACGACCGCGAGGGGATCCACTTGGAGGACACGAAGCGGGTCGACGGCCAGTGGCGCGTCGCCGGCGAGAGCGGGATGCCAATCGTCGTCACCGGGAAAGGCGAGACGATGGGGGCGGCGCGCGAGCAGGCGTACGGCCGGATCGACGACATCGTGATGCCGAACCTGTACTACCGCGACGACATCGGCGAGCGCTGGATCGACGGCGACGGCGACCGCCTCCAGGCGTGGGGGTACCTTGGGCCGTGAGCCCGGAACGGCGCCGGACTCGCTGACACCGGTCGCCGCTTCGGCGGCTCGGCGGAGCCGGCCCTCGCCCTCCACGACTTTTTAACGGTCCGGACCACTACACGGGGTATGCCGAAGTATTCGACGGGCGGCGGCGGCGGCGGCGACGACGGCGACGCGTGCGAGCTCTGCGGCCGCGAGACCGCGGACCTCCGGAAGGCGACGGTCGCCGGCGCGAAGCTGCTCGTGTGCTCGAACTGCCGCCCCCACGACGACGCCGGGAACGCGCCCAGCGGTGGGTCACGCGGCGGGAGCGCCGGCGGCAGCCCCGGGGGCGCCGGCGGCGGCTCCGGCTCGGGCGCGACCGAGAGCCGGAAGAAGGAGCTCGCCCGCAAGCAGGCGAAGATGTACGACTCCGCGACCGGCGACTCGAAGCGCTGGGAGGAGGAGGGGACGAGCTACGAGGCGGACCGCCTCCCGTACCTCGTCTCCGGCTACGGCGACGTGGTCACCGAGGCGCGGCAGGACGCCGGGCTGACGGTCGAGGAGGTCGCCGCCGAGCTGGAGGTCGACGAGGACGACCTGCTCGCGGTCGAGGACGGGCGCGCCGCGACCGCCAACGTGGGCGGGTCGGTCGTGCGAGCGCTCGAAGAGCGGTTCGGCATCGACGTCGTCGACGAGTGACCCGCGCCGTCCCACCCGTCGCCGGGTCGACCCCGCGGACCGCGCGGGACGCGAGGCGCCGGGCATGAAGGCAATCAAGGACAGCGTCCACGGCCACGTCAGGCTCGGCGACCTCGCGACCGACCTCGTGGACACGCCGGCGTTCCAGCGGCTGCGACACATCAAACAGCTGTCCACGGTCCGCCTGGTGTACCCGTCCGCGAACCACACGCGGTTCGAGCACAGCCTCGGCGTCTACCACCTCGTGCGCCGCGCGGTCGAGGGGTTCGACCTCGACGCCGACACCGCGGCGCACGTCCGCGCGGCGGCGCTGCTCCACGACGTGGGCCACGGGCCGTACGGCCACCAGACCGAGGGGATCATCCGGCGCGCGACCGGCCGCGACCACGACGACGTCGCGTGGCTCCTCACCGACGCGGACCGCGAGGTGTGTCAGGTCCTCGAACGGAACGGGCTCGACCCCGAGCGCGTCGCCGCGCTGATCGACGGCGAGGGCGCGCTCGGCCCCCTCGTCTCGGGAGAGCTCGACGTGGACCGGATGGACTACCTCGTGCGCGACGCCCACCACACCGGCGTTCCGTACGGCACCGTCGACACCGGTCGGCTCGTCACCGAGCTCCGGCTGATCGGCGGCGACGGCCCCGGCGAGTCAGCCGACCTCGTCTTGGCCGAGGGGAACGTCGCCACCGCCGAGAGCCTGCTCGTCGCGCGGTCGCTGATGAACGCCGTCGTCTACCGCCACCACGTCTCCCGGGTCGCCGGCGCGATGCTGGAGCGCGCCTGCGAGCGGTACCTCGACCGCACGGGCACCGAGGTGGAGGCGTTCCGCGAGATGGCCGACCACGACCTCCTCGTCGAGCTCCGCGACCGGGTGCCGGCGCTCGGCGAGCGCATCGAGCGCCGCGACCTCTACAAGCGCGCGGTCTGGGCGGGGATCGACGAGGTGCCCGCGGGGACGGTCGACGCCGGCCGCGCCGAGGAGCGGGCGGCCGAGCGCGAGATCGCCGACGCCGTCGGGATCGACCGCGACGCGGTGATCGTCGACATCCCCTCGCGGCCGGCCCTCAAGGAGTCCGGGTCCGCCGTCGTCGTCGACGGCGTCCCGCAGCGGCTGGAGGACGCATCCGAACTCGTCGCCGGGCTCCGCGCCGCCGAGCGCCGCCGCTGGACGCTCGGCGTCTACTGCCCGGCCGAACGCGTCGAGCCGGTCGCCGACGCGGCGCGGGACGTGCTCGGACTCCGGGCCGCCGGGCGGCCCTCCGCCTGAACCCCGCGCCCGGCACCGTCGAGACGCCCGACCGACGGCGCCCGCCGCGGCCTCACTCCGCGCCCGGCCCCGGGACCGCCAGCACCGGCCGGTCCGCGTTCAACACCAGCGCCTGCGTCGTGCTGCCGAAGACGGCCTTCCCGGCCGGGCTCCGCTTCCGGCCCGACACGCAGATGAGGTCGGCGTCGACGTCGTCCGCGGCCGCGAGGAGCTCCTCGCTCGGGTCGCCGCTGGCCTCGTAGTGGACGCAGTTGATACCGGCGTCTTCGAGGATCTCTCGGGCGCGTCGCACGGTCCCGAGCTGGTGGACCGACGCGCCCTCCGGGTTGTCCTGGAAGACGTGACAGAGGTGTGCGGTCACCTCGTCGGGGTCGCCCGGCAGGCCGACGACGGCTTCGGCCTGTGCGCGCGCCCGCTGCTCCTCGTCGAGTCCGATCGCGACTAACACGTCGTACATACGCGACGGTTCGCGCGGTCGGGTAATAAATCGCGCCACGGATTCGCGGCCACCGAAAGCGGGTCGCGGCGAGGGCGAGACCGCGTCGCGGAGACTCACAGCCTTTTATCGGAAGCCGCCGAAGGCGAACGCATGATCACGGTCAAGGACACCGTCCACGACCACATCGAGATCGACGGTGTCGCCGCGGACCTCGTCGACACGCCCGCCGTCCAGCGGCTCCGGCACGTCAAACAGCTCGGCACGGTCCAGCTCGTCTACCCCTCCGCGAACCACACGCGGTTCGAGCACAGCCTCGGCGTCTACCACCTCGCGAGCCGCGCGCTCGACCACCTCGGGATCGAGGGGACCCGCGCCGACCGCATCGAGGCGGCGGCGATGCTCCACGACGTGGGGCACGGGCCGTTCAGCCACAACCTCGAGTCGCTCACGCACCGCCGGACCGGGAAATACCACGACGACGTCGACGAGCTGCTGGCGACGGGCGCGGTCGGCGACGTGCTGCGCGACCACGACCTCGACCCGGACCGGATCGCCGGGATCGTCGCCGGCGAGGGGCCGTACGCCGGGCTCGTCTCGGGGGAGCTCGACGTGGACCGGATGGACTACCTCGTGCGCGACGCCTACCACACCGGCGTCCCGTACGGCACCATCGACACCGAGCGGTTCGTCCGCGAGCTGACGTTCGTCGAGCGCGACGAGATCGCCGACAACGGGGGGGCCGACCGCGAGGGGCCGGAGCTCGTCTTGGACGAGGGGAACGTCCAGACCGCCGAGAGCCTGCTTTTGGCCCGGGCGCTGATGAACCCGGTCGTCTACACCCACCACGTCGCGCGCATCTCGAAGGCGATGCTGCGCCGCGCCGCGAGCGAACTCCTCGACGCGACCGCGACGACGGCCGCCGAGCTGCGCCGGATGGACGACCACGACTTCCTCGTCGCGATCCGCGACTGCCGCGCGACCGCCGAGCTGTCCCGTCGCTACGACGAGCGCGACCTCTACAAGCTGGCGGTGTGGGCCGAGTACGACGACGTCCCCGACCGCGTCCACGAGGCGGACCACGCCGCGGAGACCGCCCTCGAACGCGAGATCGCCGCGGAGGCGGGCGTCGCCCGCGACCACGTGATCCTCGACGTGCCCCTGGAGCCGACGATGCGCGAGTCCACCGCGCGCGTCACCGTCAACGGGGATATCCGACGCCTCGAACGCCAGTCGCCGCTCGTCTCCGCGCTCCGGACCGCGCAGCGCAACCAGTGGCGCCTCGGCGTGTACGCCCCCGAGCCGGCGACCGACCGCGTCGGCCGCGCGGCCGCGGAGGTGCTCGGCCTCGATCCCGACGGGCTCGTGACCGAGGTGCGCGGCGCGATGCCGACGACGCTCGACGAGTTCGAGTGAGGTTTATCCGCCCGCCGGGCGACGTGCCGCCGTGACCGACGCGCACCGCGAGAACCGTCGGCTCTGGAACGAGTGGAGCGACGCGTTTCAGGCGCTGTGGAACGCCGAGACCGACACCGATCCGCCGCCGGTCCCGACGCCGTTCGACCCGGACGGGCACGCGGCGACCGGCCCCGAGTTCCCGCCCTCGGCCGAGGGCGAGGCGGTCGTCGAGCTGGGCTGCGGCGGCGGCCAGGGGAGCGTCGGCACGGCGCTCGCGGGCGCCGACCGCGTCGTCGGCGTCGACATCTCCGAGGATCAGCTCCGCCACGCGCGGCGCCTCCGCGACCACTACGGCGTCGACGCGCGCTTCGTCCAGGGCGACGTGACTCGCCCGCCGCTGGCGAGCGACGCGTTCGACCTGGCGTTCTCGGAGGCCGCGTTCCAGCTGGTGGCGGACGTAGAGGCCGCGGTGCGCGAGGCGCGCCGCGTCCTCCGACCGGGCGGCACGTTCTACCTGGCCGTGATGCACCCGTTCCGAGAGCTGATCGACCCGGACGACGGCGCGCCGCGCCGCGGCTACCACGCGCCGCCGCGCCGCGAGATCGAGATCGACGAGTCGTACGACGCGGACTTGGTCGCGTTCGACCGCACCGTCTCCGACCTCCACCGCGCCCTCACAGACGCGGGGTTCGTCGTCGAGCGCCTCGTCGAACCGGAGCCCGAGGGCGGCGAGACGACGAGCGAGGGCGACGCCGCGGCGGCCGCCGAGCCGCGGGCGCTCCTCCCTGACACGCTCGGGTTCTGGGCGCGGCTCGACGCGCAGTGAGGCCGCCGGCGGACCCGCACCCGTGACGTTTTAACTCGGGCTGGCGACCCCCCGGTATGTATCTAGAGGGGACGGTCCTGGTCGGTCGCGACTTCGAGCCGGTCGAGGGCCGGGTCGTCGTCGCGGACGGCGAGATCGTCCGGGTCGAGGAGGCGTCGGTCGAGAGCGGCCGGGTGATACTCCCGGCGTTCGTGAACGCCCATACCCACATCGGCGACTCGATCGCGAAGGAGGCGGGCGAGGGGCTCTCGCTCGACGAGCTGGTCGCGCCGCCGGACGGGCTGAAACACCGCCTCCTCCGCGCGGCCGACCGCGAGGAGAAGGTCGCCGCGATGGCGCGCACCCTCCGGTACATGGAGTCGACCGGCACGGGAACCTTCCTGGAGTTCCGCGAAGGGGGCGTCGAGGGCGTGCGCGTCCTGCGGGACGCGCTCGCGGGCGAGGGAGTCGCGTTCGGCGCCCGCGCGATCGAACCGGTCGTCTTCGGCCGCGACGACCCCGACGTGCTCTCGGTCGCCGACGGGTACGGCGCGTCCGGAGCCCGCGACGCCGACTTCGACGCGGTCCGGGCGGCGGCGCGCGACGCCGGCAAGCCCTTCGGGATCCACGCCGGCGAGCGCGACGCCGACGACGTCAACCCCGCGATGGACCTCGACCCCGACTTCCTCGTCCACATGGTCCACGCCGAGCCGATCCACCTCGAACGCCTCGCCGACCGGGGGACCCCCGTCGTCGTCTGCCCGCGGTCGAACCTCGTGACGAACGTCGGCGTGCCGCCGATCCGCGAGCTGGCGGAGCGCACCACCGTCGCGCTCGGCACCGACAACGTGATGACCGACTCGCCGTCGATGTTCCGCGAGATGGAGTTCGCGGCGAAGCTCGCCGACCTCCCCGCCCGGGAGGTGCTGCGGATGGCGACCGCCAACGGCGCCGAGATAGCCGGGCTGAACCGCGGCGTGGTCGAGCCCGGCGCCGACGCCGACCTGCTCGTCCTCGACGGCGACTCCGACAACCTCGCCGGCGCGCGCGACCTCGTCCGCGCGGTCGTCAGGCGCGCCGGACAGGCCGACGTGTCGCGGGTCGTGATCGGCGGCGAGACGGTCGTCCCGCGCGGGGACTGAGCCGCTCGTAGGGCGCCGTCCGCGTGCCGCTTTCCCCCGCCACCTTCCCCCTCGCTTTCCGCCGCAGCCTTCCCCCGCCGACGGAGTGAAACCGTTCCCGCCCGTGACCTCTCCTATGACGACCCTCTCGCTGCTCGCCGGCCTCGCGCTCGGGCCGGTAGTCGGACTCGCCGCGACGCTCGCGATGGACCCGGTGATGGCGCGGCTCCCCGAGGGGACCACGGCGCCGAAGGTCGCCGCGAGCGTCCTCACCGACACGCCCGTCGACGACGCCCCCGAGCGCTTGGCGACGTGGGTCCACTACGTCGCCGGGGCGGGTTCGGGGCTGCTGTTCGTCGGCCTCGTCTCAGCGGTACAGGCGGCGCTCGGCGTCGGGGTCGGCGTCGCGCTGCCGGTCACCGGCGTCGCGCAGTTCGCGCTGATGGTCGGTTTCTTCGCGCTCGTCCCGCTCCCTCGCGCTTCGGGGCTCCCGCGTCAGCGGCTCGGCCCGATCCGTCGCGACTGGGCCGCTTCCGCGGCGGCGTACGTCCTCGTCGCCGCCGTCGCCGTCGGCGTCGCGACCGCGCTCTGACGCCGCGTCGACGGCGGGACCGCGCCGGTTCCCCGAGCGCCGCGCGCCGGGAGAGAAACGGTTTAGTCGCTGGCTCCGGCCCGATCCGGTATGCACGCCATCACTCGATCCGGCTGGATCGAGGTCATCTCCGGGTCGATGTTCTCGGGCAAGACCGAGGAGCTGCTCCGCCGGCTCCGGCGCTCCGAGATCGCCGGACAGTCGGTCGCCGTCTACACGCCCGCGGTCGACGACCGCTACGGCGAGGCGACGATCGGCAGCCACACGGGCCGCCAGTGGGAGGCGACGGTCGTCGACAACGAGGGCGACGGCCCCCTCGACATCCTCGACGACGACCCGGCCGAGGTCGTCGCGATCGACGAGGCGAACTTCTTCTCGGACGCGCTCGTCGAGGTCTGTAACGCGCTCGCGGACCGCGGCAGCCGCGTGATCGTCTCGGGCACCGACCAGACGTTCCGCGGCGAGCCGTTCGACCCGCTCCCGCAGCTCATGGCGACCGCCGAGTACGTCGACAAGCTCCAGGCGATCTGCTCGGTCTGCGGCGAGCCCGCCTCCCGGAACCAGCGGCTCATCGAGGGCGAGCCCGCCCACGTCGACGACCCGACGATCCTCGTCGGCGCCGAGGAGTCCTACGAGGCGCGGTGTCGCGACTGCCACGTGCTGCTGACCGGCGACCGGCCCGAGGAGGAGCGCCCGTTCGAGAGCGCCGAGGCCGACTCCGCGAACGACTGAGCCCGCCCCTGACCTCGGCGTCCGGCGACGCAGCCGGCCATCTCACTCCGGCCGTTTCGCCCGCCGATAGGCCCAGAGATGCCCGTCGCCGCCCGGCAGGTCGATCGGTCGGTACGTCCGGATCAGCGCCGTCCCGTCGGCGAGCGCCAGCCGCTCGTCGTTCACCGGCGCCCCGGCGTCGACGACGCGCTCGATCCGCGCGACGAACTCCTCCGGGTCGGCGAACTCCCCGCTCAGGTCGGCGGCGAGTTTCCGGCAGTCGAGCCCGGTGGCGTCCTCCGGGTCGCCGTCGAGGCCGAACAGGTCGAAGAGGCGCTGGTTCACGCGAATCACCCGCCTGTCGGCGTCCTCGACGAGCATCCCCACGGGGAGCGCGTCGAGGGCGGTCGACAGCACGGCGTTCGTCCGTTCGATCTCGCGTTTGCGCGCCGTCTCCTCGGTCACGTCCTCGAACTGCGAGAACACGCCGATCACCGCTCCGTCGGCGTCGGTCACCACCTGGTTGTGCCACGCGCAGCGGATCCGCTCGCCGTCGCCGCGGACGTTCTCGTTGACGCTCTGGTACCCGCCCTTGTCCGAGAGGAGGTCGCGTTCGAGCGCGGCGACGTGTCGGCGCTCGGACGCGGGCACGAACGGGAGCCACGTCCCGCCGAGGAGCTCCGACTCGTCGTAGCCGAGGATCTCCTCCGCGGCGGGGTTCGCCCGAACGATCCGGAAGTCGGCGTCGTACTCGATCGTCCCCAGCGGCGACTGCTCGATGAACCGCGAGAGCCGCTCTTCGCTCTCGGCGAGCGCGGCCCGCGACCGGTGCTGGTCGACCGCGTTGCGGACCCGGTTGGCCAGCACCTCGTACTGGTCGTTCCCGCCGCGCTTCTGGATGTAGTCCGTCGCGCCGGCCGAGATCGCCTCGCTCGCTATCTCCTCGCTCCCCTTCCCGGTGAACAGCACGAAGGGGACCTCGATCCCGCGGTCGCGGACCCGCTGGAGGAGTTCCAGGCCGTCGGCCTCCGGCATGTCGTAGTCGGAGACGACGCAGTCGATCGCCTCGTCGTCGAGCGTCTCCAAGGCGTCGTCCACGTCGGTCTCGGAGGTCACCGCGAACGCCTCGTCGATCCGTTCGAGGTAGGTCGCGGTCAGGTCGAGGTAGGCCGGGTCGTCGTCGACGTGGAGCACGCGGAGGCTCGACGCGTCCGCCGACCCGGCGTCCGAGGAGGGTCCCGACATGTCAACACATATCGTGACTGGTCAAATATACGTTCGGGTCGACCGGCTCGCGGGCGGGCTAGCGGCTCACGCCGCGTCCGCGTCGCCACCGTCCGCGTCGTTGCCCTCCCCGTCGCCGCCCTCCGCACCGTCGTCCTCCGCGTCGCCGCCCTCCGCGGTCGCGAGGCGGAACAGCCCCACGAGCGCGCCGGCCGCCACCAGCGTTCCCTCGACCTTCGCGGCCGCGTACACCCACTCGCGCGGCTCCGCCTCGCCGGCGTTCCGGTAGAGCGCGCGCGTCCAGAGCGCGACGGCGCGCCGCGGGGCGACGGCTTCGAGTAGTCCGCCGATTCCGGCCACCAACAGCAGTAGCGCTTTCATACCGGTCCTTCGACGCCGGTCCTGAAAAGCGGACCGGGGGACCGGCCCGTGCGGTCTGCCCCGGCCGGTCAGTCGTCGGTCACCCGTTCGGCCGCGTCGAGGTAGCGACGGCAGGTCGCGGCCGCCCACTCGCGGACCGCGGGGTCGTCCGTCCACAGCAGCGCGGCGACCCCCGCGTCGTCGACCAGTCCGACGACGGCGCGGTCGTCGCCGAGCGCCACTGCGACCGGCGAGTCGCCGTCGTGGCGGTACGCGTCGACGCCGCGGTCGGCGAGCGCGCGCCGGACTACCGGCCCCGTCGCTCCGGCGAGGCGGTCGGCCGCGGCGCCGGTGAACACGACGCGGGCCTCTCGCGGCGCGACCGCGTCGGACTCGCGCTTCTCTCCTCCGTCCGGATCGTCGCCTCCCGCCGCCAGCGCCGCGTTCAGCCGACGGGCGAGGTCGGCCTCGAACCGCGGGACGACGGCGACGACGCTCTCGGACTCGCCGACGAGGTCGGCCAGTCGCCGGGCGGGGGTCTCGGTGTCGCCGCTGACCGCGCCGTCGCCCGGCGATCTGCTCTCGGTCGCCTCGTCGTCCGCCGATGCGCGCCCGCGTTCGAGGAGGTCGACCCGCTCGGGGTCGGCGTCGACGGCGCGTGCCACGAGCGACCGGAGGACGGCCGCGGGCGACGCGGAGTCGCCGTCGCTCACGGGTCCGGATCGCCCGCGGCCGCGGAGTCGCCCGCGGCGTCGTCTGCGCCCGCCGAGTCGCGCTCGTCGCCCGGCCATCGGGCGGGCGCGTCGGGTCGCGGCGGATACGACTGCCGGCCGCCGGTCGACTTCCGCGCCAGCAGCCGCGCCGTCGCGCGGCGGCGGTCGCCGGGGCGCTCCGTCGTCGTCTCGTCGTAGTAGCGCACGCTCAGTCCGAGCCCGGCGCGGAGCAACTCGTTCGCCGCGAAGCGGTAGCGGTCGTCGCTCGGTCCCGACGGCGACGGCTCCGCCGAGCGGAGGTGGCCCTCGACGAAGAGGTACCCCCCGGGCGAGAGCGAAGCGACGAGGTCGGCGAAGCGGTCGAGGGTGTGGAAGTAGCTCATCGTGACGAGGTCGTAGGTCTCCGCCGGGAGTTCGTGCGTCGTCGCGTCCGCTTCGATCGTCTCGATCCGGTCGGCGACGCCGCGTTCGGCGGCGCGCTCGCGGACGATCCGGAGCCCCTCCGCCGAGGCGTCCAGCGCGTCGACGTCGTAGCCGCGGTCCGCGAGGAACACCGCGTTGCGGCCGGTGCCGGCGGCGACGTCGAGCGCGCGACCGCCGGGCAGCGACGGCTCGTAGGCGCGTAGCACGGGAGACGGCGCCGGCGCGCGGGGGTACTCTCCCGACGCGAAGCGCTCGTCCCAGTCGGTGTCGGTCACGGTCGCCGTTCGACGCGCCGGGGCGTAAACCTCAGGGGCGCCTCGCCCGGAGTGGCCCGTATGGACGACGCGACGGACCCCGCCGAGCGCCTGAACGCGCTCCTCGGCGACCGCGACGAGACGCTCGCGACCGCGGAGTCGCTCACGGGCGGCCTCGTCGGCTCGCGAGTGACGGACGCCCCGGGCGCGAGCGCCTACTTCGACCGCGGCTTCGTGACGTACACATACGACGCCAAGCGCGAGCTGCTCGGCGTCTCCCGCGAGTCGCTCGACGCGCACGGCGCCGTGAGCGGGCCGGTCGTCCGCGAGATGGCGGCGGGCGCCCGCGACCGGGCGGACGCGGACTGGGCGGTCGCGACGACCGGTATCGCCGGACCGACGGGCGGGACCGACGAGAAACCGGTGGGGCTCGTCCACTTCGGCGTCGCGCACGCCGCGCCGTGGGGCACCGGGGAGTCGTTCGTTCGGACCGAGCGGGCCGTCATCGACGGCGACCGCGACGCGGTGAAGCGGGGCGCCGCCGAGCGGGCGCTCGACGCCCTCGTCCGGGTCATCGAGGACGTCGACGGGTGAGGATGCGACCGGTCGGTCCGCCCGACCTGTGTCACCACCTGCGTTTATCAGGAGACGGCGTGTACTGCCGGCATGATCGAGCGCGTACTCGTGGCGATGGACGGCTCAGACCTCTCCGAGCGCGCGCTCCGGTACGCGCTCAACGGCCACCCCGACGCCGAGATCACCGTGCTGACCGTGGTCGGCGGCGCGTCGCCGATGATGGGACAGGCCGCGGGGATCGCGCTGTCGGACGACGGCGAGGACGGGGTCCGCGAGGCCGCCGCGCCGGTGTTCGAACGGGCGCGGGAGATCGCGGCCGAGTACGACGCGACCGTCGAGACGGCCGTGGAGGCGGGCCGCCCCGCGCGGCAGATAATCGACCGCGCGGAGGAGTTCGACGTGGTCGTGTTGGGCACCCACAGCGGGTCGCTGGCCGAACGCCTGTTCGTCGGCAACGTGGCGAAAACGGTGTTCCAGCGGTCGCCGGTGCCGGTCACGGTCGTGCGGTGAGTCAGCGGGGTTCGGCCGCGATCGGCGTACCCGCCCGTCGTCAGTCGATGTACGCGTTGCCGACGACCGCGACGACCAGCGCGGCGATCACGATCCACGTGAGGGGCTCGACCGCGAGGAGTCGGATCGGGCGCGCGGCCGACTCCCCGAAGCCGAAGAGGACGCCGCCCGCGAACGCGATCGCGACCACGAGCGCGCCGACGATCCCGGCCACGCCGAGCAGCGCGCGGTCCGACGAGTCCATACCCGACGTGGGCGTCGGGGCTACTTAAGAAGTGCCCGCGGAGGGTCGCGACGGGGTCGAAGCCAGGGCAGGGATTTGAACCCCGGAAGTCTCGATTACAAGTCGAGTGCATGAACCACCCATGCTCCCCTGGCGCGTGCGGCCGTACTCGGTCCTCCTATGAGTGCGTGTCGCTTTCCGCGAACCCGGCCGGGGTCAGCCGCTTTCGTTCGGTGGATCCCCGCTCTCGGCGTCGGGCGACTCGGCCTCGGAGTCGGTCGACTCGGCCTCGGCGTCGCCCAGCGACTTCGTCAGTTCGACCCGGTGGAGGTCGTAGCCGCGCGCCGCGTAGAACTCCCGGGCGCGGTCGTTGTCGGCGAGCGCCTCCAGCGCCACGTGTTCGGCACCCGCCTCGGCGAGCTCGGCTTCTGCCGCGTCGAGTAGCGCCGCGCCGATCCCCTCCCCGCGCCGCTCCGGGACCACGTAGAGGTTGCTGACGGTCCCGCGGACGGCGTCGCGCTCGTAGTCGCCGCGTTCGAGCGAGAAGCCGACGAAGCCGACCGGATCGGAGTCACCGTCTCCGCCTCCCTCCGTCTCCGCTTCGGGGGACGGAGTGCGAGCGACGAACAGCTCGCCCGTGACGACCGACTGCGCGACCCACTCGCGGACGGTCGCGCGGTTCGCCTCGGCGCGGAGCGTGGCGCCGTGCTCTCGCTGCCCGGCCGCGAGCGAGACCCACATGTCGGTGACGGCGTCGACGTCGTCGGCGGTCGCCGGCTCGACCCGCGCGTCCGACTCGCACATGCGCACGCCTTCGGCTCGCGGTGTGTTGAGGCTGCCGACTGGCGGCTCGCTCGCCTCGACGCGGGCTCAGATCTCGCGGCAGTTCGGGCAGACGGCCTGCCCGTTCGCGGTGACGAGGTCGGGGACGAGCGCGCCGCAGTTCTCGCAGACGCCCTGCGTCGATCCCCCGCTCGCGCCGGCGGTCGCGTCGGCGCCGCCGTCGGTGTCGGCGGTCTCGTCCCCCGTCGCGACCGCCGCGCGCTCCGCCGCCTCCGGATCCATCGTCGCCTCGGCGCGCCGCTCGGCGCCGGCGTCCGCGGCGGGCGCGGTCGACAGCACCGCCCCGTTGGCTCCGGGCTCGCCCGCCGCGGGCTCCTCGCCGAAGGCCTCGGTGCCGGTGCCCGTCCGCGGCGCGCCCGCGGCGAGCGCGTCGCCGTCCGTGACGACGCCGACGGCCTCCCCGTCCGCGACGGCGACGACGCGGTCCGCCCCCTCCGCGACGAGGCGCTCCTCGACCGCCGCCAGCGAGTCGTCGGGCGCCACCGCCGGCAGCGGCGGACCCATCACGTCGCCGACGGTGAGGTCGGCGGGGGCCGGACCGCCGTCCGACCCGCCGGTCGTCGCGTCCAGCAGCGCGTCGAGCGCGTCGCGGGACTCCAGGCGTCCGACCGGCTCGCCCCCGCGCACGACGACCAGGCAGTTCGTCTCCTCGTCGACCAGCAGGGCGGCCGCCTCCGAGAGCGAGTCCGACTCGCTGACGCCGAGGAACTCGCGATGCATCACGTCACGGACCGTGGTGTCTGTTCGCATACGACCCGGATCCGCTCCGACCGGCTAAAAGGTGCCCCCGGTAGCGTTTTATCCGCGCCGGTCGTACATTTGCGATCGGTTCACACGCCGATCGGTGGACGTGCGACGCGCGGCGGCCCCCGGTGCGTGCGCAGCGGTGACGGTGATCGCACGCCGCGAGGAAAGGGAGCGTTCAAACCCTCCGGCGTTCGAACTGCGATATGGCCATTCCCTCGTTCGTGATCGGGATCGCGGGCGGGACGGGCGCCGGGAAGACGACGGTCTCCCGACTCGTCACCCGCGACCTCGGCGACAGCGTCACCCGGATCCCGCTGGACAACTACTACGAGGACCTCTCGCACCTCGAGTTCGAGGAGCGCCAGGAGGTCAACTACGACCACCCCTCGGCGTTCGAGTGGGAGCTGCTGCGGGACCACCTCGAAGCCCTGCTGGAGGGCCAGTCCGTCGAGATGCCCCAGTACGACTTCGAGGTCCACAACCGGAAAGACGAGCGCGTCACCGTCGAGCCGACCGACGTGATCGTCTTGGAGGGCATCCTCGCGCTGTACGACGAGGAGATAAACGACATGATGGACCTCCGGCTGTTCGTCGAGACCGACGCCGACGTGCGGATCCTGCGCCGCATCCGCCGGGACGTGATCGAGCGCGGCCGCGACCTGGAGGGCGTCATCGACCAGTACCTCTCGACGGTGAAGCCGATGCACGAGCAGTTCATCGAGCCCTCGAAGAAGCACGCAGACGTGATCATCCCGGAGGGCGCCAACAGCGTCGCCGTGAACCTCTTAGAGGAGAAGCTCCGCGCCGAGGTCGAGGGCGACGCGGTCCGCAGCTGGGAGCGGGGCAGCCTCGAACAGGAGCTGGGCGAGAAGCGCTCGCTGGACGTCGACGGCGACGATTAATCAGTTGGGAACGCGGAGTCGCTGAGCGCGGACGCCGGAACGACCGCATCTATCGCCGAAGCCCAAATTGTTCATTCTTCGGCGGTCGCTGGCGGGTCGACCGCGAACACCGCCAAAGCCCCAGCCGCGAGGGCGGCGCACGCTCGCTGCGGTCCTCGGTCGCTCACTTCGTTCGCTCCCTGCGGTCCTTACTTCGCCTGTGCCGCCCTCGCGGCTGCCCCTTTGAGTCCCGCCCCGCACAGCGACCGTGCCTCCTACCTCCCCAGCCTCGTCAGTCGCCCTCGCTTCGCTTCGGGCGACTGACTCCCTCGCGCGTGCTCCTCGGCCGCGGGGCGGCCTCGTAGGCACGCGCCACCGCTTTCGATCAACGTCGCCGGCTCGCCACCCGTTCCTCGGCGGTCTCGGCGCTGACCAGCTCGTAGAGCGTCGCCCGGCCGCCGTCCTCCTTCGGACGGAGTACGCGGCCGAGCCGCTGGGTGAACTCGCGCTCGCTGCCCGAGCCGGAGAGCAGGACCGCCACGTTGGCGTCGGGCACGTCGACCCCCTCGTCGAGGACGTTCGCGGCGACGACCCGGCCGTAGGTGCCGTCGCGGAAGCGTTCGAGGATTTCGCGGCGCTCCTTCGCGCCCGTCTCGGCGGTGATCGCGGGCAGGAGGAAGCGCTCGGAGAGGCGGTAGACGAGGTCGGTGTGGGCCGTGAACACGATGACGCGGTCGTCGCGGTGGCGCTCTAAGATTTCGCCGAGCCGCTCGACCTTGCGGTCGGCGTTCATCATGATCTCGCGGGCGTCCTGCTTCGCGAGCAGGGCCTCGCGGGCCGCGGGATCGTTGCCCGAGCGCTTGACGAGCTCCTGGTAGTCGCTGCCGCTCGAAAACGTGATGCCGGCGTCGCGCACGTACTCGACGAAGGTGCCCTGCCTCTCGTCGTATCGCTCGCGCTCTTCCGCCGTCAGCTCCACCTCGATCCGCCGGATGTCGTAGGGCGCGAGGTGGTCGCCCGCCAGGTCGTCAACGTCGAGCGCGTAGACGCGGTCGCCGACCAGGTCGGCGACGACCTCGTGGGCGCCGTCCGGGCGCTCGAAGGTCGCGGTGAGGCCGAGCCGCGCGGGCGCCGCGAGCAGGCGCGCGGCGTCGCGGTACCCCTCGCCGCCGAGGTGGTGGACCTCGTCGAAGACGACGAACTCGAAGGCGTCGCCGACGCCGTCGGCCTTGAGGTACGCAGAGTCGTACGTCGACACCGTGATCGCCTCGCGACGCTGCTCGCCGCCGCCGAACCGACCGATCGGGGCGTCGAACTCGCGTTCGAGCTCCCGTTGCCACTGGTCGAGCAGGTCCACCGTGGGGACGATGACGAGTGTCGGGACGCCCAGATCGACCATCGCGCGGATCGCGATCACGGTCTTGCCCGCGCCGGTCGGGAGTTCGATCACGCCGCGGTCGTCCGCCTCGTGCCAGGCGTCCAACGCCTCGCGCTGGTACTCACGGAGGTCGTAGTCCGTCGCGAGCGCGTCCGGCAGCCCCGCCTCGCTCGCGGCGCGGTCGCTCGCGTCGAGGACGCGGTCGTCGACCGAGACGCCGGCCACCCGGAGCGCCCGCCGGAGTTCGGCGTAGCGGTGCGCGGGCGCCCGGCCGGTCCCGGTCCGGGGGTCGGTCTCCACTCCCGGAAGCGGCGGCAGCGCGTCGGGCGCGAGGTCGGCGTCCGCGTCGACCCGGATCGTGCCGTCCTCGTAGGTCAGCCGGACGTCCATCGCCCGGAGTTGCCGACCGACTTACAAAGCCCCACCGCCTCGCCCCGGTATGCGCGCGGACGAACTCGACCCGGACCTCGCCGCGGCGATCGACGAGATCGAGTCGCTGGGCCTGCCCGCGTGGAGCGACCTCTCCGTCGCCGCCGCCCGCGACCTCGAGGACGACCTGTTCTCCGGGCCGCCCGAGCCGCCCGTGGCCGAGGTCCGCGACCTGGCGTTCGACGGCCCGCACGGCGAGGTGCCGGTGCGGGTGTACCGGCCGGAGACCGCGCTCGACGCGGCCGACGGCGAGCCGAGCCGCGCCCTCGTCCACTTCCACGGGGGCGGGTGGACGCTCGGGACGCTCGACTCGGTCGACGGCATCTGCCGCGAGCTCGCCGTCCGCGCCGACGCCGTCGTCGTCTCCGTCGACTACCGCCTCGCTCCGGAGCATCCCTTCCCGGTGCCGGTCGACGAGGCGGCCGCCGCCGTCGCGTGGGTCGCGGAGACGGCCGACGCGCTCGGCGTCGACCCCGATCGGATCGGCGTCTCGGGCACCAGCGCGGGCGGCGCGCTCGCGGTCGCCGCGTCGCTTCGCGCCGGGGAGTTCGACGAGCCGCCGACCCCCGCCGGCCATTCCTGCTCTATCCGATCGCCGGCCACGACTTCGAGACGGACTCCTACCGGGAGAACGCCGACGGCCCCCTGCTCACCCGTGCTGACATGCGGTGGTTCTACGAGCGGTACCTCCGGAGCCCGGTCGACGCCGCGAACCCCTACGCGGTGCCGCTCCGGGCGGCCCACCTCGGCGACCTGCCCCCCGCGACGGTCGTCACCGCCGGGTTCGACCCCCTACGCGACGACGGCGCCGCGCTCGCGGAGCGGTTCGGGCGCGAGGGGACCGCGGTCGAGCACCGCCACTACCCGGCGATGGCGCACGGGTTCTGTAGCCTCGCCGACCGCGTGCCGACCGCGGAGGCGGCGCTGTCCGCGGTCGCCGAGGACGTGCGAGAACGGTTGTGAGGCGGCCGCGGGGTCAGGGTCGCGTTCCCGATCCCCGGGCGCCGACTCCGGTCAGGCGTCGACGGTCGTCTTCACGATGCTCACGGGCGCGGTCGACTGCCGGGAGACGCGCTCGGTGACGGAGCCGAGCATCCGTCGGTAGTCGCCGGAGCGCGTCTTCGACCCCATCACCGTGAGGTCCACGTCCGCCTCGTCGACGTACCGGAGGATCTCCTCGTGGGGGACGCCGTACCGGAGGGCGGTGACGGTCTCGACGCCGGCCTCGTCCGCGCGGGACGCGACCGCGTCGAGCGCCTCGCGGCCGCTTTCTTCGAGCGTCTCCTCGGCGCCCTCGGCGCCGTCGACGAACTCGTCGCCGGAGTAGGCGTTCACCACGTCGCTGTCGACCACGTAGAGGACGTGGAGCGTCGCGTCGTAGCGGTCGGCGGCGTCTATCGCGTGGTCGGTCGCGCGGTCGACGCCGACGCTGCCGTCGGTCGGGAGGAGGACGTTGTCGTACATACGCGACGGTTCGACGGGCGAGCGAATAAATCGGTCGCCGATTCTCGACCGGCGCGGTCGCCGGTTCCCGGCCGGCGGCGAGGTGACCGATTCCCGAACGGTTAACACGCTGTGTGCCCCCCGGATGCCCATGACCGAGGCCGCGGACCGGATCTTCGTGAACGGGGAGGTACACACGCTCGCGGACCCGGACGACGGCGGCGACGAGGTCGCGGAGGCCGTCGCCGTGCGCGACGGTGCGGTCGTCAGGACCGGCCGGACCCACGACGTGGAACTGCTCGCGGGCGTCGACACCGACGTGGTCGACCTCGGCGGGCGCGTGCTCCTCCCCGGGTTCGTCGACGCGCACACCCACCTGACGACCGTGGGGCGGTACCTGGTCCACGCGGACCTCTCCGCGGCCGACTCCCCCGGAGCGGCCGTCGACCTGCTCGCGGAGCGCGCGGCGGAAGTGGAACGGGAAGAGAGCGACGACGAGGCGGCGGACGAGAGCGGCGTGGCGAGCGACGGCGGCGGGACCGGCGAGTGGGTGTTGGGCTACGGCTACGACGAGTCGACCTGGGACGAGTCGCGCTACCTGACTCGCGCGGACCTCGACCGCGTCTCGACCGAGCGCCCGGTCGCGGCGTTCCGCGAGGACATGCACGTCGCGGCGGTCAACGGCGTCGCGCTCGACCGGTTCGCGGACGCGCTCGCCGACGCGCCCGACGGGACGGTGCCGACCGAGGACGGCGAGCCGACCGGGGTCCTCCTCGAAGCCGCCATCGATCCGATATACCGGGCGGTCGAGCCGGACCGGGAGGAGACCCGCGCCGTCGTCGAGGCCGCGCTCGACCAGTGCGCCGAGCGCGGGATCACCAGCTTCCACGACATGGTCCGGGACTCGCACGCCCCGCGGGTCTACCGCGACCTCGACGCGGCCGGCGAGCTCACCGCCCGCGTCCGGATCAACTACTGGAGCGACCACCTCGACGCGGTGCGGGAGGTCGGCCTCGCCACGAACGCCGGGAGCGAGTTCGTCGAGACCGGCGCGATCAAGTCGTACACGGACGGGAGCTTCGGCGGCCGGACGGCTCGCCTCTCGGCACCGTACGCGGACGCCCCCGACGAGACCGGGCAGTGGGTCGTCGACCCCGAGGAACTGGACGAGACGGTCGCGGCCGCGACCGAGGCGGGCCTCCAGTTCACCGCCCACGCCATCGGCGACGAGGCGGTCGACGCCGTGCTGGACGCCTACGAGGACGCCTCGCGGACCGACGCGGGCGAGGCGCGCCACCGGATCGAACACGTCGAACTGGCCGACGACGACGCGATCGAGCGCCTCGCGGAGACCGGCGTCGTCGCGAGCGTCCAGCCGAACTTCCTGAAGTGGGCGGGCGAGGGCGGCCTCTACGAGGAGCGGCTGGGCACCGAGCGCACCGCCGAGACGAACCGCTACCGCGACATGCTCGACGCGGGCGTCGAGCTCGCCTTCGGCTCCGACGGGATGCCGATGGACCCGCTCGTCGGCGTCCACCACGCGGTCACCGCCCCGGCCGAGGCCCAGCGGCTCACGGTCACCGAGGCGCTGCGCGCGTACACCAGCGGCGCCGCCTACGCCGGCTTCGACGAGGACCGACTCGGGACGATCGAACCCGGGAAGCGGGCCGACCTCGTCGCGTTCGACGACTCGCCGTGGGAGGCGTCCGACGCTATCGACGACATCGACGTCGCCCTGACGGTCGTCGACGGCGAGGTCGTGTTCGACGACCGGTGAGGCGGCGGCGAGGAGCGTTTCGACTGACGGGCCGTGAAACCCGCAATCGCTGCCAGAAAACAGTAGTTATTAATCGTGTAGTTCCAACGCGGCACCATGGCAGAGATAGCCATCGAGTACGCCGAGGGGAACCGCCTCCGGTCGGAGGCGGAGACCGCCCGACGGCTCATCGACGCGTACCTCGGCGACCGCCCCGACGTCGACCGCGTCACGCTCGCTCCCTCCGGAGAGTCCGTCTTCTGTGTCAGCGTCGAAGGCGACCGCATCTGGTGTACCGATCCCCGCGAGTGGATCGACGCCATGGAGGCGGTGACCGCGGCGCGGAAACGCCTCTCGGAGGTCTCGTAACGCTCCCGTCCGTCACTCGCCCGTCACTCGCCCGACTCGCCGTCGCGGGCCGCCCCGTGCGCGTAGACGAACTCACGGAGCAGCTTGCCCGCGACCGCCGCCGCCTGCCCGTCGTCGCGGTCGTTCACCTCGACGACGTCGAACCCGTCGGCGGCCGGTGCGACGGCGCGCACGAGGTCCCGGACCTCTCGGGGCTCTAAGCCGAACGGCTCCATCGTCCCCGTTCCGGGGGCGTACCCCGGGTCGAGCCCGTCGATGTCGACGGAGCAGTAGACCGACTCGTCCGCGAAGGCGTCGCCGTCGAGGGCGTCGAGCCATTTGCGGGCGTCCTCGGGCGCGACGACCTCCACGTCGGCCTCGGCCGCGCGGTCCCACTCCGCCTCGGAGCCGGTCCGGGCGCCGACGATCACCGCGCGGTCGACGCCGAGGTCGTCGAGACAGCGGCGGGTGACACAGGCGTGGTTCCACGGGTTCCCGTCGTACGCCTCGCGGAGGTCGAGGTGCGCGTCGACGACGACGAGTGTGTCAGGTTCCACCGCGTCGACGCCGGCGTAGGTGACCGTGTGCTCGCCGCCGAGGAGGAGGGGGACGGCGCCGTCGTAGACGACGCTCCGCAGTTCGGCGGCGAGGTGGTCGAGGTACGCCGGCACGTCGTCCCAGGGACGCACGTCGCCGGCGTCGTGGACGCCGAGCGCGGAGAATCGGCTGTCGGTGCGGCGGTCGTAGTCGTCGTACGTCTCCGCGAATCGCCGGACCCGGTCCGGTCCGAACCGGGCGCCCGGCTGAAAAGTGGTCGTGGCGTCGAGCGGAGCGCCGACGACCACGTGGGAAGCAGCTTCGCGGTCGGTCGTCGCCCCGGGGAACATGCCGACTACCCGATGATCTTCCGTTGGCCCTCGTAGTCGAGGTACTCGATGTTGTCGTCCGAGGTGAAGTCCTCGCCCTCGGGGATGCGCATCGTGAACGTGTCGTAGGTGTCTAAGTCCATCACCTGGACCTCGTCACCGCTGACGTTGACGACCTGCCCCTGCTTGCGCTCGATGATCGGGACCCACACCTTCGCGTCGACCGGCTGCGAGAGCGAGCGCTTCTTGTCGTCGAAGACGCCCTTCCCCTCGACGCGTGCCTTCGCGCTGCCGTGTTTTCCGGGTTTGGCGGTGCTGTAGTGGTTGATCTTACAGGGCGCGTCGTCCATCATCACGTAGCTGCCCTCCTGGAGTTCGCGAACCTGCTTCTGCTCTCGCGGCATGAACGCCAATTCCCGCGGGGCGGGTATAAACGGTTTGGAACGCCGCCGGGACGCCCGTCGGAGCGGCGTCTTCGCGCCCTCACGGTGCGGAGCGCCGGGACCGGGCGCCGGGCGCGACGGACCCTTTTCGGGGAAACACTCAAACCGGATCCGCCGGGATCGTCGGTCGTGTCTCCGATGGCTTCCCCTCCGCTCGATGCCTCGATTCCGGTCGCCGCGCTCGGCGCCGCCCCGTCCGGCGTCCCGGCCGCGCTCCCGCTGACCGCCGGGAGGCTCGCCCTCGCCGGCGCGTTCGTGGGCGGCGGTCTCATGATCCTCGGCGGCATCATCGTGTTGGTATACCGCTCGGGCGACGACCGTGTTGACCGCGTCGCCGACGCGCTCGGCAACGACCTCCCCTCCCCGACCGACGCGCCGGTCCGCGAGGACGCCGGCGTTCCCTCGTCCACCGGGCTCCACGAGGTCGCCGAACACGACGACGGCGACCCGGTGTACGTCCCCGTGGTCAGGGTCCCGCTCGCGACGGCCGATCCCGGGAAAGACGGCGTCTACCGCCACGCCGCCCGCGCCGCGGCGGCGCTCCACGACGAGTTCGACGACGCCCACGTGCGCGGGTACGACGTGGAGTTCGGCCTCGACGACGGGTCGATCGGCGACGTCGGCCGGACGGTGAAACGCGTCGCCGTGACGCCCGGCCTCGCGGAGCGGCTCCGCGACCCGGACTACGACCACCGCGACCTCCGGAGCGACGTCGAGGCCGGCGACGACGGCGACCCCGGCGTTCCCCCGGTCGACTGGGGCGACGCGGTGAACTACGCGAACGGGAGCGGGGCGGCCGCGGCCGGCGGCGCGGCGGCGGCGTCGGCCGCGGCGACGTAGGGTGCCCCGATCGCGGAAAAAAGCGGTCTACGGGTCGAGTTCGTCGACGTACTCCTCCGGCTCCTCGTCGTCGTCCACGTTCCCGTCCGGCGGGACGAGCTGCCCCGTGTACAGGTAGCTGACGAGGAACATGACGATGAAACCGACGCCGACCGCGGCCGTCGTCCGCACGACGAACGGGAAGTCGACGAAGTAGAGCGCGCGGTCGGCGATCGCGATGGCGACGGCCGCGGTCACCAGGATCTTCTGCTCGTCGGTCGGGTCGCGGACGAACTCGACCACGTCGTCCTTGAGGTCGCCGAGCAGGCCCATCAGGCGTCACCCCCGCTCGTCGCGGCCGCGTCGGACGCCGCCGCGTGCTCCTCGATCACGCGGCTCACGCGGTCGAGCCCGTCTTCCAGCTCCTCGGTCGGCAGCCCGAACCCGATCCGGAACCGGCCCGGGAAGCCGAACAGGTTCCCGGGCGCGAGGACGACGCTCGCCTCCTCGACGACCGTCCGGCAGAACGCCTCCGCGTCGTCGAAGCCGCCGGGGACCGTCACGAACGCGTTGACGCCGACCGGATCGAGCCAGTCGAGGCCGTGCTCGTCGACCCAGTTCGCGACGCGGTCGCGGTGGTCCGCCGCCAGCTCGCGGTTCTCGGCCAGGATGCGGTCCTCGCGCGCGCCGAGCGCCTGCTTCGCGACGTGTTGGCCGAACAGGCTCGGCGAGATGGTCGTGTAGTCCTTCCACTGCCACGCGCGCTCGACGACGGGCTCCGGGCCGGCGACCCAGCCGAACCGCAGCCCGGCGAGCCCGTACGCCTTCGTGAGGCTCGTGGTCGAGATCCCGTGCGCGCCGTAGCTCGCGACCGGCGGCTGCGGGTCCTCGGCGAGCAGGCGGTACACCTCGTCGCAGAGCAGGTAGGCGTCGCGCTCGACCGCCACGTCGTACACCGCCCGCATCGCCGCCTCGTCGTGGTACTGCCCGGTCGGGTTGTTCGGGTTGTTCACGACGATCACGGCGGTGTCGTCGCGGGCCGCGTCGGCGACCGCGTCGGGGTCCAGCTCCCACTCGGGCGGCTCCAGCTCGACGCGCGTCACCTCGCCGAAGGCGTCGGGGACGGCGTGGAGCGCCTGATAGGTGGGGGTGACAACGACGGCGTGGGTGCCGGAGCCGACGCCGGTCTCCCCGCCCTCCCCGTCGACGGCGGCCTCGTCGCCGAGCAGCGAGAGGAACGTCAGGAAGTTCGCCTCCTGGGTACCGCACGTGAAGAGGACCTCGTCGGCGGACCGGTCGTAGCGGTCGCCGACGGACGCCCGGAACTCGGGGTCGCCGTTCGTCGGGATGACGTAGCCGAGCTTCCCCGGGTCGAGGTCGAACCGACTCGCGTCGAGCGACCGGATGCCGCTTTCGGCCAGCATGATGTCGGCCTCGTGTTCGTGCTCCGCGAACCAGCGTTCGAGGCCGAACGGGTCGATGCGCATGGGCGTACTCGGGGAGGCGCGAGGTTAGGTGCTGTGGTCTCGGGTGCCCGCCCTCGCTCCGATGCGGGCCGCGATCACCGCAACGACTTTCCTCGCCGATCGCGACAGGGCGACATGGTTCTCAACCGGCAGCGGCTGTTGGGCGCGCTGCTCGTCGCGCTCGCGACGCTCGCGGCGGCCGTGCTGGCGGAGGTGCTGCGAACGGTCGTGTTCGCGGTCACCGTCGCGTACGTCCTCTACCCCCTCCGACAGCGGCTCGTCGGTCGCGGGCTCTCGCGCCGGATCGCGTGCGCCGCCGCCACCGCGGTCGCGTTCGCCGGCGCCGTGCTCCTCGTGGCGCCGCTCCTGTACGCTCTCTACCGCCGGCGGTCGCAGCTGATCGACCTCCTCGAACGGATCCCGGACGCCGTCCCGATCAGCGTCGGCGGGTTCGAGACGGTCGTCGACATCGCGCCGTTCGTCGCGGCCGCCGAGGGGTTCGTGCGGGACATCGCGCTCGCGCTCGCGGGCGCGGCGCCCGTGCTCGTCTTGGAACTCGTCGTGTTCACCTTCCTCGTGTACGGCATCCTCTACCGGCCGGGAGCGGTCGGCACCGCCGTCTTCGGCGTCTTACCTCCCGAGTACCACGACATCCCGACTCGGCTCCACGAGCGGACCCGGCGGACGCTGTACTCGATATACGTCCTTCAGGCGGCGACCGCGGCCGGAACGTTCGTCCTCGCGCTCGTGGTGTTCCGCGTCCTCGGCTACGGCTCGCCGGTCCTGTTGGCCGTGATCGCCGGCGTCCTCCAGTTCATCCCAGTCGTCGGACCGAGCGTCCTCATCGTCGCCCTCGGCGCCGGCGACGTCCTCGTCGGCCAGCCCGGGCGAGCGATCGCCGTGCTGGTGATCGGCCTCGTCGTCGTCGCCTTCGTCCCCGACGCGGTGATCCGGACGCGGCTCGCCGGGTGGACCGGGAAGATATCGCCGGGGCTGTACTTCGTCGGGTTCGTCGGCGGCATCCTCACGCTCGGCGCGGTCGGGGTCATCGTCGGCCCCCTCGTCGTCTCGCTGCTGCTCGAGGTGATCGACATGCTCACCGAACACGGCGCCGAGTCGGGGTCCGCCGCGCACGAACCCGGCTCCGTCGCTCACGAATCCGGGTCCGCCGCGCCCGAGGCCCCTTCCGTCGAGGGGCGCGAGGACTCGTCGGACTGACCGGCGCCCGATCCACGACCCTCCTCTCCGCCGCCGGTACCGCTTTCCCTCCGCCGACCGTCATCACGGTATCCGATGCCCCCGACGGATCTCCCCACCGCGGTCGGTGACGCCCCGACGCTCGCTGCGCGACGCCTCGACGACCTCCCCGAGCGCGTGGCCCGCTCGCGGCCGGCGGACGGCGACGACGCCATCGACGTGTTCGCCCCGGCGACCGGCGAGCGGATCGGGCGCGTGCCAGCCTGCGACGCGGACGACGTGGCGGCCGCCGTCGACCGCGCGGGGGACGCGCAGGCCGAGTGGGCCGAGACGCCCGCGGCGGAGCGCGCCCGGGTCGTCGACCGGTTCGGCGACCTCGTCGCGGACCGCCGCGAGGAGCTGCTCGACCTGCTCCAGTTGGAGACGGGGAAGTCCCGGCGCACCGCCGTCGAGGAGCTGTTCGACGTGCCGACCGGCTGCGCGTACGTCGCGAGCGAGGTGCCGGACGCGCTCGCCGAGGAGCGCCGGCGGGGGGTCGCGCCCGGGATCACGACCGCGACGGTTACCCGCGAGCCGGTCGGCGTCGTCGGGGTCATCTCGCCGTGGAACTACCCGCTCACCCTCTCGATGGCGGACGCGATCCCCGCCTTGGCCGCCGGCAACGCGGTCGTGCTCAAGCCCGACGAAAAGACGCCGTTCGGGGCCCTGCTGCTCTCGGAGCTGCTGGAGGTCGCCGGCCTCCCGGCGGACCTGTTCCAGGTGGTCACCGGCGAGGGGCCGGAGGTCGGGCCGCCGCTGATCGACGCGGTCGACTACGTCGCGTTCACCGGCAGCACGTCTGTCGGGCGGACGATCGCGGAGCGCGCGGGCCGGAACCTGATCGGCTGCTCGCTGGAGCTCGGCGGCAACAACCCGCTCGTCGTCCTCGGCGACGCCGACGTCGACGAGGCGGCCCGCGGCGCGGTCCAGGCCTGCTTCTCGAACGCGGGCCAGCTCTGCCTCTCCGCCGAGCGGATCTACGTCGTCGAGTCCGCGTACGACGCCTTCCTTGACGCGTTCGTCCGCGAGACGGAGGCGGTGACGCTCGGGACGGGGTACGACTACGACGCCGACCTCGGGTCGCTCGTCGACGACGACCAGCTGGCCCGGGTCGAGTCGCACGTCGAGGACGCCCGCGAGCGCGGCGCCACCGTCGAGACCGGCGGCCGCGCGCGGCCGGACGTCGGGCCCTACTGCTACGAGCCCACCGTCCTGACCGGCGTCGAGCCCGACGCGACCGTCGCCTGCGAGGAGACGTTCGGGCCCGTCGCCGCGGTGACGCCGGTCCCGGACGCCGACGCGGCGATAGCGGCCGCGAACGACTCTCACTACGGGCTCAACGCGAGCGTCTGGACCGGGGACCGCGAGCGCGGCGCCGAGATCGCCCGGGAGATCGACTGCGGCACGGTGAACGTCAACGACGCGTTCCTCGCCACGTGGGGCGCGGTCGACGCGCCGATGGGCGGGTTCGGCGACTCCGGGCTCGGCCGTCGACACGGGCCGGAGGGGATCCGGCGATACACGGAGACGCGGACGGTGGGCGTCTCGCGGGTCGGCCCGCTGACGTTCCCGGAGCGGGTCCCGACCGACTGGTTCGTCCGCGGCGCGTTCGCGGCGATGGAGGTCGGGCGGCGAGTGAGCCGCGCGGTCGACGCGGTCAGACGGCGCTTCTCGCGCCGCTGACGGAGCGAATCGAGCCGGCGACCCGGGCCCGAGGCGCCGGCCGCCGCCTCACTCCCCGTCGTCGATCAGGTCGCCGAACACGGAGGCCGCGGTGTCCGGCACGTCGAAGTCGTGGTAGTGCTCGCCCTTCTCGTTCGAGAGGATGTTGAGCGCGGCGGCCGCGCCGTCGCCCGCGGAGATGACCGCCTGCCACTCCTCGGCGCGGGCCATCGCCCCCGTCGCGTAGGCGCCCTCGACGCTGGTCTCCATCGAGACGCCGACGCTGACGGTGTCGTCGTCGTCGAACTCGCAGCCCAGCTCCTCCGCGAGGTCGCGGTTCGCGCCCGTCGCGAGGACGACGTAGTCGGCCTCGTACTCGTCCTCCTCGGTCGTCACGGCGAAGCCGTCGTCGGTCGACTCGACGCCGGTGACCTCCTCGCCCTGGTGGCGGTCGACGCCGAAGTCGTCGACCTGCTGGCGCGCGGTCGCCATGAACTCGCTGCCGCCGACCGAGCCCACGCCGAGGTAGTTGAACAGGTGCGCCTTGTGCATCCACGTCCCGTCCGTGTCGAAGAGGACGGTGTCGAGGCCGTTCTTGCTCGCGAACAGTCCGGCGCTCAGTCCGGCGGGGCCGCCGCCGACGATTACGACATCTGACATGGTCGCCATTTCACCGCGCCCGGGCATAAGGGTTGACGGAAGCGGGGATCGACGCGGCGGGCCGAAACGGACCGGTCGCGGCGTCGACGCGCCGGCGTTGGATTCGGCGACTTACGCCCCGAAATCACCGAGCGAACCGTCGGGAGCGTCGTCATCACCGTCGTCGCCCTCCCGGCCGTCGTCTCGGTCGCCCTCCCGGCTGTCGTCCGCTCCCTCGCTCTCCCCGCCGGGCACACCCCACGGGTCGTCCGGGTCGACCGGTTCGACGGCGCGGTCGAGTTCGTCGGCGTCGTACTCCGTGTCCTCGTCGAGGATCATCGCGAGGCGCTGCCAGCGCGCGCTCTGGTCGTCCTCGCCCTCCGGCCCGACGCGGGCGCCGTGGGTCTTGAAGAAGCGCGTGCCGCGCCCCCGCTTCGACCCCTCGCCCGTGTGACCGTCGAAGACCGCGTCGAACTCGCCCTCCGGTTCGAGGTCGCCGACGGGGAAGTCGTGGGCCGGCTCCTCGCCGCGCTCGCGGGCCTCGGCGCGGACCTCGGCGACGGCGGAGAAGTAGGCGTCCGCGTTCGACGCCTCCCGGGTCGAGCGGGCGCGGGCGGCCGCGAGCGCGGCGTGAATCGCACAGAGGCGCCCCTTCCACGCGTCCGGCTCCCAGCGCTCGGTGGCGAGTTCCTCGTAACGGTCGATCAGGAGCGCGACCTCGTCGCCCGCCCGGAGGTCCTCGACGACGTAGAGGTTGAGGCGGTCCCAGAGGTTCCAGGCGTACCCGGAGCGGGCCAACTCCCAGGCCGCCCACGCCGCGACCTCCTCGTCCGAGCGCCGGACCGCCTTCTGGAGGAGGCTGGAGACGACGTACCGGCTGTACCCCCCGTCCGTCTCGTTCGGCTCCTTCTCCTCGCCGAAGTCGTTCTCGCCCGTCGCGTCCGGCGTCGTCTCGGTCTCGAGGCTCCCGTCCGACCCGAACGTCGCCTGTCTGTCGTCGCCGTCGGCCATGCCCTCGCTCCCGCCGCGAGCGACTTAACTGCCGCGCGGTGAGCGCGCCGGGAGCGCGGTCCCGGCGGCCGTTCGCGTCGGTCGATCCGGGCCGCGGTACGGCGGATCACACCTGCGCTGAAAGGGAACTCTTAAGTCGAATCCGGCGGTTATGTTTCGGTAACCGCCCTTAGCTCAGCCTGGTAGAGCAGTCGACTGTAGATCGACTTGTCCCCCGTTCAATTCGGGGAGGGCGGACTCGTTTTCCAGTCGATTCGTAGCCGAACGTGGTTCGGCTCGATTCCGTCCCCGCGAGCGAAGCGAGCGGGGAACAGCGGGGTGACCGCAGCGAGACTCGCGCGTATCAATTCGAGGAGGGCGGACTAAGACAGTCCCCGGAGAGACGCGGCCTCCGGGATTTTCGCGGCGCTCGAATCGCCGAAGGCTTGACTTCGGTCACGACGTACAGTCTCTGCGAGGATGTCGTTTCCGTCGACGATCGACTGGGACGACCACTGGGAGGCGACGGACCGAGACGGGTTAGACGAGATGCGTGCCGCCGGCGAGCGAACCGTCGACCGCCTGGAGCGGTTCTTCGACGGCTTCCCTGGGTCGCTGGCCGACGTCGGCTGCGGGCCGGCGTTCATGCTGTTCGAGGCCGCCGACCGCCACCCCGACGCCGACCTCTACGGATACGACGCGGCCGAGTCAGTCGTTCGGCGGAACCGAACGATCGCCGCCGAGCGCGAGGTCGACGGCCTGCGCTTCGAGACGGCGCGGCTCCCGGCGTTGGACGTCGACCGCCGGTTCGACTGCGTCACATGTATCGCGACGCTCCATTACGTCGCGGACGTCCGGTCTGCCCTCGACGCGCTGTACTCTCGCGTCGCGCCCGGCGGACACCTGGTGTTCAACTACCCGAACCGGCACACCATGCGAATGTACCGGGAGGACCCGGATACCGACCCCGAGCGGTTCGAACTCGTGCTCGACGGCGAGAACCTCCTCACGTACGAGGACATCGAGGCCACCCTCTCCCGGAGGCCCCGCAGCTTCTGGAAGGCGGTCGACGAGGACGACTGGCGCTCGATCGGTCGGGTGAACCCCTGCGTGATCGTGAACAAGCCCGAGGGCTGAGCCCGGCGACACGGGACGGCGCCGTCACCGCCCGACTTTTGTCGACGCCCGGCGACGACTGCGTATGAGCGTTGGTTGGCAGTCGATCGCCGTCGTCGTTCTCCTCGTTCTGCCCGGTTGCGCCGGCGCGCCGGTCCCGGACACGGGCTCCGGCTCGCAGCCCACCGCCCTCGACAGCCCGCCCGCCAATCCGGACGGCGTCGACCCCGACGACCCGGCCGACACGGCGTGGACGGGCACCGTCGTGCGCGTCGTCGACGGCGACACGATGGAGGTCGAGTTCCCGAACGGCGAGGTCGACACCGTCCGGCTCCTCGGCGTCGACACGCCCGAGACGAGCGCCGGGTCGACTGCGCCTGGCGAATTCGAGGGGATTCCGGACACCGACGCCGGTCGCGGGCACCTCGCAACGTGGGGCGGCGAGGCGTCGGCGTTCGCGGAGTCGGAACTCGCCGGCGAGACGGTTACGGTCGTGACCGGCGGCGACCGCCGCGGGGGGTACGGTCGCCTGCTCGCGGTGCTGTACGTCGACGGCGAGGACTTCAACGAGCGCCTGCTGACGGAGGGGTACGCGCGGCTCTACGACACCGAGTTCGCGAAACGCGACGCGTACGCGGCCGCCGAGGCGGACGCGAGGGAGCGCGGCGTCGGCCTCTGGGCGTTCGACGAGGGCGATTCCTCGGCGGAGACGAGCGAGGTCCACGGCGCGGACCCCTGGACGCTCCTCCGGTTCGAGGCCGGCGCGACCGCGGCCCCTGTGTCGGCGTAACACACTTAAGAGCGCGCTCGGTACGGTGGTGTAGTGGCATCCCGACAGGGCGGGTCGGGGGACGCGGAGCCCCTCGGGCCCGGATCGACGGAGCGTCGGACCGCTTCCACGACCGCCGCCGCGAGCCGGCAGGCAGACGCGCGGCCCCGGTCCCCGCCGGAGTCGCCGGCGCGCCGCCGCGCTCGGGCCGGGCGAACCGATCGGTCCGCGGACTATCGGTCGGTCGACCCGCCGCACGGCGGGGAGGCCGCCGCCCGGACGCCGGAGGACCCGCCGGTCCGGGACCCCTCCCTCTACGCGCTCACCGACCACTTCCACGAGCGGCTCGAACAGCCCGGTCGGTACGTCTCGACGCGCACCGTGAGCGACGCGATCCGGGAGGGACAACTGCGGTGGAACAGCACCGACGGCTGGCGGTTCGCCCTCGTCGAGGGGGGCGTCCGCTTCGTCGTGGTCGTGAGCGACACCGAGACGAACTCACCGGTCGTCGTCACCGGCTGGACCGAGGTCGCGGACCGCGAGGCCGCGCTCGAAGCGCCGCGGTGGGACGGAGTCGACGTCGACACCATCGCCGTGCGGGCCGCGCTGAGCGAGTCGGCGGCGACGCCGATCCCCGACCGGATCCGCCCCCGGACCGTCACCCGCCCCTTCGAGGTGGGCGAGCACCGCCTCGAAACCGAACCCGGCGAGCCGTTCGTGCGCTGTACCGACTGCGGCTGCCGGTTCCGCTCGAAGGAGGGGATCACGTCGCGGCGGTGTCGACAGCGCTCGCCGGGGCGGTAGCCGGCAGCACTGTTTCTGACCGGCACCCGATCTTTCACGCGATTCACGGGCGACCGAGCCGTGCGGTGGCGCGCGCCTCCGAGCGACCGCAGGGCGCGAGGAGCGCGTGCGAGGGAGTCGCGAGCGGTGCGAGGTGCGAGCGGAGCGAGCACCTCGATTGCGAGCGGTGAAACCGCGAGCAGCGAGCGACGAGGTTGGGGAGGCGTGAGGTGCGGTTGCGGTGTGGGGCGGGCCTCACGACCGGGGCCTTGGAGGTGGTTCCGGTCGATCGCCCGCCGGCAACCCATTCCAGTTTCCATGAAGTAACCGACTCGTCCCGTCGGCTGACGCTATCCATTTCCGCGTCGCGGCCGAAGCGGCGGTGATGACCGACGACACCGGCGACGACGCCGGCGACGATTCTAGCGAGAACGACGCTGACGACCTCTCGATAGACCGCTTCCACGAGGCGCTCGAAGCCGAGGAGCGCCCGGTCGCGACCGCGAGCGAGGTCGCCCGCCGGCTCGGCACGACCCAGGCCGCCGCCCGCGACGCGCTGGCCGCGCTCGTCGACCGCGGCGACGTGGACCGGCTGGACGTCGAGGCCGACCCCGTGGTCTTCTACCCGCGCGACTGGGGCGCGCTGGCGAGCCGCGAGCGCGTCGTAGTCTTCCCGAAGCGCCGCGAGATCGTCGTCGACCGCCCAACGCAGTACACCCGCGCGCGGCTCTCGCAGTTCGCGAACCTCGTCGACACCACCGGCACCGAACCGGGAACACGCGGGTACCTCTATCGGGTCCGGCAGGAGGACGTGTGGGCCGCGCCGTTCGACGACGCCGACGGGCTCGTGGGGGCGCTCCGCTCGGTGCTGCCCCGCCGGTACGACCACCTCGAAGACTGGGTGCGCGACCAGTGGCGGCGCGCGCACCGCTTCCGGCTGTACACCCACGAGGACGAGTACGTCGTCCTCGAAGCCGCCTCCGAGAACCTGATGGGGAACGTCGCCGACCAGCACCTCGACGACGACCACCTCCGCGCGCCCATCTCGGACACGGAGGCGTGGGTCAACGAGGCGGCGGTCGCGGCGGTCAAGCGCGCGCTCTACGACGCCGGCTACCCCGTCGAGGACGACCGCGACCTAGAGACGGGCGACCCCGTCGAGATCGAACTCACGACCGACCTCCGCGATTACCAGGAAACGTGGGTGGAGACGTTCCTCGACCGCAAGTCCGGGGTGTACGTCGGGCCGCCGGGCTCCGGGAAGACCGTCGCCGCGATCGCGACGATCGCCGCGGTCGGGGGCGAGACCCTCATTTTGGTCCCCTCGCGAGAGCTCGCCGAGCAGTGGCGCGAGGAGCTGCTCGACCACTCCACCGTCGATCCCGCCGACATCGGACTCTACCACGGCGGGACGAAGGACGTCCGCCCCGTGACGATCGCGACCTACCAGATCGCCGGGATGGACCGTCACCGCAGCCTCTTCGACTCCCGCGAGTGGGGGCTGATCTGCTTCGACGAGGCGCACCACATCACCGCCCCCGTCTTCTCCCGCTCGGCCGAGCTACAGGCGAAACACCGGCTCGGGCTCTCGGCGACCCCCGTCAGCGAGACCGGCAGCGAGGAGGAGATATACACCCTGATCGGGCAGCCGATCGGCGCCGACTGGGACGCGCTGTTCGAGGCGGGCTTCGTCCAGGAGCCCGAGGTCGAGATCCGTTACGTCCCGTGGCGCGACGAGATGGCCCGCAACGAGTACGCGGCCGCGGACGGCCGGGAGCGCAGACGCCTCGCCGCCGAGAACCCCGCGAAGATTGAGGAGATCCGCTACCTGCTCGCCGCCCACCGCGACAAGAAGGCGCTCGTCTTCGTCGAGTACCTCGACCAGGGCGAGGCGATCGCCGACGCGCTCGGCGTCCCCTTCGTCAGCGGCGAGACGCCGCACCACGAGCGCGCGGAGCTGTTCCGCCGGTTCCGGGCCGAGCGGGAGGATGACGGATCGGGAGGCGACGACGGCGACCTCGCCGCGCTCGTCGTCTCCCGCGTCGGCGACGAGGGGATCGACCTCCCGAACGCCGAACTCGCGGTCGTCGCGAGCGGGCTCGGGGGGTCCCGGCGACAGGGCTCACAGCGCGCCGGTCGGACGATGCGCCCCTCCGGCTCCGCGCTCGTCTACGTCCTCGCGACGCGGGGATCGAGCGAGGAGGAGTTCGCCCAGCGGCAGATGCGGCACCTCGGCCGGAAGGGCGTCCGCGTCCGCGAGACGAACGTCGCCGAGTGAGCGGACGCACCGCCTCCGGTCGCGCGCTCCCCGTCGCGTCGAAGGCTTCAACACCCGCTCGGTCGAGTTCGCGGTATGGACGCGGACGATCCCGCCGACGAGACGCACCCGACCGTCGCCGAGGCGGTCGTCGACGCCATGCTCGACCGCGGCGTCGACACCGTCTTCGGTATCCCCGGCAAGCAGACCCTCCCGCTTAACCGGGCGCTCGCCGACCGCGACGCGCGGTTCGTCGTCGCTCGCCACGAGACGGCCGTTCCGCACGAGGCGTGGGGGTACGCCGAGACGAGCGAGCCGGGCGCGATGGCGGCCACCTGCGTCGTCCCCGGGCCCGGCGACACGAACGCGATGAACGGGCTGAAGAACGCCCTGAACGACTGCGTCCCGCTGCTCCACCTCGCCGTGGAGACCGAGCGGTCGGTCCGCGGCGGCGACGGCATCCACGAGACGCCGCCCGAGACGTACGACACCGTCGTCAAGGAGAACGTCCTCGTCGACTCGCCCGCCGGCGCGGTCCCGGCGGTCGTCGAGGCGATCCGCACCGCGCGCGAACACCCGCAGGGACCGGTTCGCGTCGGGATCCCGAAAGACGTGCTCGCGGGCCGAACCCCCCAACCGGCCGTCGGCGACCGCGACCCCTCGCGGCCGCCGACCGCTCCCCCGGACGCGGTGCGAGACGCCGCGGACCGCTTGGCCGACGCGGCGTCGCCGGTCGTCCTCGCCGGCGGCGGGGTCAGGCGCTCGGGCGCGAGCGAGGCGCTCCGCTCGGTCGCCGAGAGTCTGGACGCTCCCGTCGTGACGACGTACAAGGGGAAGGGGACGCTGCCCGAGACGCACCCCCTTTCGGCCGGCGTCCTCTGCGGCGGCGCGAGCGCGGACCTCCGCGACCTGCTCGCCGGCGCGGACGTGGGCCTCGTCGTCGGCTCCGACCTCGACGCGGTCGCGACCGCCTCGTGGTCCGTTTCCATGCCGGAGACGCTGATCCACGTCACGCTCGACGGCGACGACGTGGGGTTCGGCTACGACGCCGACCTCGGCGTCGTCGCCGACGCCGACCGCTTCCTGCGCGACCTCGACGGCGCGCTCGACGAGGAGTCACCGCCGGCCCGCGAGCGCTCCGGCGCCGCGCGCGCCGAGGCCGTCCGCGCGGCCGACCGCGATCGGTTCGAAGCGCTCTCCGAGGACAGCGGTTCCGACGATCCGCTCCGGTCCGTCGAGGTGCTCTCCGCGGTGCGCGACGCGATGCCCGAGGACGCGGTCGTCACCGCCGACGCGGGCGGGTTCCGGCTGTGGACGCTCGTCTCCTTCCCCGCCGCGGGGCCGCGGTCGTACGTCAATCCCGGCTCGTGGGCGACGATGGGGACCGGACTCCCCTCGGCGATCGGGGCCAAGCTGGCGAACCCGGAGCGCGATGTCGTCGCGCTCACCGGCGACGGGGGGCTCATGATGTGCGTCCACGAGCTCCACACCCTGGCGAGCGAGGGGATCGACGTGACCGTCGTCGCGCTCAACAACGACGACTACGCGATCATCAGCGAGGAGGCGGAGCGCTCCTACGAGTTCCCCGAGGGGAGCTACGGCTGGGCGGAGACCGGCCTCGACCTCGTCGCGGTCGCGTCCGGGATGGGACTGCCCGCCGAGCGCGTCCGCGAGCGCGACGCGGTCGGCGACGCCGTCGAGCGCGCCCGGAGTCGGGAGGGGCCGGCGCTCGTGGAGGTCGTCACCGATCCGGGCGAACCGCAGGCAAGCGAGTGGATGACCGGGCCCCGCCCGGGCGAGTAGCCGCTCCGTTTCACGCTCGGCGTTTCCGAGATCTGAAGCGAACTATATCAGGGTCTGCTCCCGACTGCGCGTATGCGCAACCCGTGGGTCCACGACGACGTGCCGGACGACGCCGGCGGCGGATACGACGGTCCCGTCCGCCTGCTGGCGCTGCTCGTGTGGGGGTCGCTGGCCCTCCTCGTCGGCGGGTTCGTCCTCCTCTCCGGAGCGGGCGTCATAGACCTCGCCGACGGCGGATCGGTGGGCGCGGTCGTCACGGGGGTCGTCGCCGCGCTCGCGCTCGCGCTGGCGCTCCCGGTCCTGTTGAAGCTGCTCGCGATCTCGCGGGCGCTCGCGCTCCTCGCCTTCCTCGGGACCGGCGCGACCGTCGGCCGGTTCGTGATCGCCCGCGAACCGGAGCAGTTCCGGGCCCTGCTCGACGCGCGGGACGCCCTCGCCGAGAACGCCGACTCGATCGGCGGCCTCTTCGACGTCGTCGACTCGATGTCGCCCGCGGCGGTCGACGCCGGGACGGCGGTGGTCGACGCCGCGGTGACCGCCCTCGTCGCGGTCCCGGCGGCGTGACCGCGGCTCTCACGGTCCCCCTGTGATCCAGACGCGCTCGATCGCGTCGCCGATTTTCCCCGAATTCGCCCGGACGTGAGCCTTAACAACACTCGTTGTGAATCCCGCCCATGACGCATCCGAACGACGTCGCCGTCGGCATCGTCGGCCTCGGCGGCATCGGGTCCCACCACGCGACGAAGCTGGTCGAGCGCGGCGCGAACCTGGTCGGCGGCATGGACATCGACGCCGACACCCGCGCGCGGTTCCACGAGGAGTTCGGCCTCCCCGCGTACGAGGACGAGGCGACCCTCTACGACGAGTGCGACGCCGTGCTGGTCACCACGCCGAACCGCTTCCACGAGGAGTACGCGACCTCGGCCCTGGAAGCCGGCCTCGACGTGCTCTTGGAGAAGCCGCTGGCGCACACGGTAGCGAGCGCCGAGCGCATCGCCGACGCCGCCCGCGACGCCGAGGGGTTCTGTACGATCGGGTTCAACAACCGGTTCGCGGAGCCGGTCCGGGTGATCAAACACTACCAGGACGAGGGGCGGTTCGGGGAGACCACGCACGTCGAGGCGAACTACGTGCGCCGGCGCGGCGTCCCCGGGCGCGGGTCGTGGTTCACCTTCTCCGACGTGGCCGGGGGCGGCGCGCTCATCGACATCGGCGTCCACGCGGTCGACCTCGCGCTCTACTTCCTCGATCACCCCGAGGTCGTCGAGGTGTCGGGCGAGACGCGTTCGGAGTTCGGCGGCCGCGACGACTACGCGTACGTCCACATGTGGGGCGACGACGCCGGACCGGAGGGCTTCGACGTCGACGACTCGGCGTCGGCGTTCATCCGCGCCGCCGATGGCTCCACGGTGTCGCTGGAGGTCGCGTGGGCGACGAACCGCCCGGCGACCGACGAGTTCGTCGTCCGGGGCACCGAGGCGGGCGCGACGTTCGACCGCGGCAGCGACGACCTCACCGTCCACGAGGCGGGCGTGGGCGGCGGCCACCACCTCACGGACGCGAGCGTGGAGACGCGCGAGGGGGACGCTCACGCCGCGGAGCAGGCGACGTTCCTCGAAGCCGTCGCGGCGGGCGAGGCGCCCGCGATCAACACCGTCGAGGAGGGGCTCCGCGTCCAGCGCGTCATCGACGCCATCTACCGGTCCTCCGAGACCGGCGCGGCGGTCCGACTGGACTGACCGCGCCCCGATCGAACCGGTCGGCCGGCTGGCGACGGCCTCCGCGATGGGAACCTATTCGGTGCTGGGGGTCGTTCCCGGTGACAACTCGTGACCAGCGATCCCGGCCCGACGCCGCCCTCCGAACGCATCACCAGCCTCGACGCCCTCCGGGGGTTCGCGCTGCTCGGCATCCTCGTCATCAACATCCGGGTGTTCTCGATGCCGGAGCAGACCCTGCTCAACCCCAACGTGTACGGCGACTTCACCGGGATCGACTACTGGACGTGGTTCGTCGGCCACGTGTTCGCGCAGTCGAAGTTCATCACGGTCTTCTCGGCGCTGTTCGGCGCCGGCGTCCTCCTGTTCATCGAGAGCAAAGAGGAGAAGGGCCAAGACGCCGTCCGCCTCCACCTCCGCCGGACCGCGGTGCTGATCGCGATCGGACTCCTCCACGCGTACCTGCTGTGGTACGGCGACATCCTCGTCACGTACGGGCTGACCGGGATCTTCCTGCTGTTCGTCCGCGACCTCGACGCGCGGCAACTCGCCGGGCTCGCGGGGATCTTCCTCCTCTTCGTCCCCGCGATCGAGCTGTTCGCGGCGGTGTCGATCGGCGGGGAGGCGATCGCCGGCCAGTGGATGCCCTCGGAGGCCGCGATACGGCAGCAGGTGGCCGCCTACCGCGGCGGCTGGCTCGACCAGATGAGCCACCGCGTCGACTCCTCGCTCCAGCGACAGACGAGCGGGTTCATCGGGTCGAGCTTCTGGCGGGTCGGCGGCGTCATGCTGCTCGGGATGGCGCTGTACAAGCGGGGCGTGCTGACCGGCGAGCGCTCGACCGCGTTCTACCGGCGGCTCGTCGCGGGCGGCGTCGTCGGCGTCGCGATCGTCGTCGCGGGCGTCGCCTACATCGAGGCGAACGACTGGAGCGCGGGCGCCGCGCTGTACTGGCGGCAGTTCAACTACGTCGGGAGCCTCCTCGTCGCCGGCGGCTACGTCGGCCTCGTCACGCTGTTCGTCCGGCGGCGCGGCGAGGGGCTCGTGACCCGCGCGCTCGCCGCGGTCGGCCGGACCGCGTTCACGAACTACCTGCTCCAGACGGTGATCGCGACGACGATATTCTACGGCCACGGCCTCGGGCTGTTCGGCTCCGTCAGCCGCGTCGAGGCGATGGGGATCGTCGTCGCCATCTGGGCGGTTCAGGTGCCGCTCTCGGTGCTCTGGCTGCGGTACTTCCGGTTCGGCCCGGTTGAGTGGGTGTGGCGGACTCTCACCTACGGGGAGGCGCAGCCGATGCGTCTCAAAGGCTGACCCGCGCTGCGCCCACTCGGCGCCCCCAGCCAAGCGCGCGTTCTCCGAACTGAGACTCGCGAGGACACGTTCAACACCCGCCCGCCGAACCTCCCTCCATGACCGGCTTCGACGTTCACGACCACCGCCACGAACTGAAACAGCTCCGCGACTCCGGCCGGACGAGCCTCTGGGAGAACAAGGAAGCGATGGCGTGTCCCGTGTGCGACGACGTCTTCTCGCGGCTCTTCGTCACGCGGCAGGCGGGAACGACGTTCCCCGAGAACGACGGCGCGCGGTTCTGTCTGCTCCGCGATGACGACGCGGTGTACCTGTTCAGACACTGAGCGCACAGGGGATCAGTTCTGCGGAGCGTCAACCGCGTTGAAATCCCTTCCGCAGACGCTTACTCGCCTGACACGGCTGGTCGCTGAAGAGTGCGAATTGATCGCTGAGGACCTTCCCGGCTTGAGACGAACCGACTACGCGCTCGCGGGGGCGCCGTCGGCATCGCCGTCATCGATGAGCGGGTAGTCGATGTGGACTTCGATGCGATCGAACGGGACGACCGGTTGTATCGCGCCGCCGGGTCCGCCCCCTTCGAGCGTAAGGATACCCAGTACTTCCAGCTGCTTCAGGTCAGAGTGGACGTCAGACACGTCCCTCTCGACGAGCCGCGCCGCTTCGCGCATGCTCTCGGGAGCTTCCTCGGCGATCGCTCGGATGAGATTCAGGCGGAGCGGCGTGAGACTGTCGACGAAGTCGTCGTAGGTTCCGAACTGGAGCGTCGCTTTTCCGCCTTGGTCGTCGTCCTCGACATCGTGGACGAACTGGAGTGCGTCCTCACGGAGCTGTTCTCGGTCGCCGACGGTGATGTGGAGTGTGGTCATGGTTGGGGTGGGTCAGGTAGTGTTCGATCAGTGCGGTCGGGGTGGGTCGCCGCCGACAACGTTCCAGTACTCGTCCGCACTCGCCCAGAACTCGACGAGCAGCTCCTCCATTCCAGGGAACCCGACGCCGTCGAGATCGCCCGCTGCGGTGTGTGTTCGTGTCCCTTGGTATCCTCGTGGGAGTTGTCGTACCGGACGAGCGTGAGATCGTCGAGGGTGCCCAGATGGAGGGTGTACTTCCAGCCCGAGGGGTACGTCTCGGTGTCGTCGGTCGGCCGAAGGACGACGTTCTCGACGAGGCCGGCTTCGACGTGTGTGTACTGGAAGAACGCCTCTGAGGGCATCCCTTACGTGTTGGGACATCACCCAACGGCATAAGCGTTGGGCAGAAGTCCAACACCAAACGGGAACGTCGCCCGTCAGTGAGATCCTCAGTGAATTTTTCTTGTCCGTTAGTTACCGATCTTCAAACAACGGATCCGGCGCAGTCAGTCGTCGCCGACGGGGTCGACGCCGGGGTCCGGGTCGTCGATGTAGCGTTCGGTCCACGTCCCCCGAGAGAACCACGCGACGCCGACCGCCGCGCCGAGGACGTTTCCGAGCGCCATCCCGACCCACACGCCGGTCTCGCCCCAGTCGGCCACGAACACGAGGTACGCCACGCTCGCGACCCGGCCGACCCAGAGGGTGACGATGGAGATGACCATCGCGGTCTTCGTGTTGCCCGCGCCGCGGAACGCGCCTAAGATTACCTGCGAGACGCCGATGAAGGCGAACTCGACCGAGCGGATCCGGACGTAGTCGACCGCGTGGCCGATGGTCGCCGGCGCGTCCGGCACGTCGCCGAGGAACGCCCCGACGATCGGTTCGGTGAACGCCACGGCGACGACGGCGACGAGGAACATCACGCCCGCGCCCGTCGTGGCGGCGAACTTCACCGCCTTGGCGGCGCGGTCGGCGCGGTCCGCGCCGAGGTTCTGCCCGACCATCGTGTCGATGGCGCGCCCGAGCCCCATCGCGGGCAGGAAGACGAGCGAGATGAGGCGGTTGCCGAGGCCGTAGGCGGCGACCACCGGCGGCGAGAACGTGACGATCATCGCGGTGAGCGTGATCATCGCGAGCGCGCTCGTCGTCTGCTCGACGCTGGACGGGAGGCCGAGCCGGAAGATGTCGCGGATGAAGTCGAGGTCGGGCGCGAGGTGGCCGAGCGTCACGTCCGGGCCGTAGCCCGTCCCGAAGAGGATCCAGATCCCGATGGCGGTCGCGACGCCCCGCGAGAGGATCGTCGCCAGCGCGGCGCCCTGGATCCCGATTCCGGTGATTCCGGTCGCCGAGAGCAGGGTCGCCTCCAGCGCGACCGGGTCGAGCGCGGCGACGCCGGGCACCGCGGCCAGCCACTGGAACAGCGGATTCCCGTCGAACCCGAAGATGAAGAACGGGTCCAGCAGGACGTTCAGGAGGACGGAAATGAACATGACCGCCATCGGCGTCCGCGTGTCGCCGTAGCCGCGCATCAGCGCCGAGAAGACGAAGAAGCCGAACATCAGGGGGATCCCGGCGAAGATCACCTCCATGTAGTCGGCCGCGAGCGGGATCACCGTCGCCGCGGTGTCGGCGTCGCTCGGGAGGATCTCCAGGGCCGGCCGGGTGTAGAAGTACCCGCCGATGCCGATGAGCACGGACAGCACCGAGACGGTGAAGATGGTCTGTCCGGCCACGAGGCCGGCGGACCCGTCGCCGTCGGCGCCCGTGTACTGCGCGACGAGGATCGCCCCCGCGGTCGTGAAGCCGCCGGCGACCGCGATCAGCAGGAAGATGAGCGGGAACGCGAGGCTGATCGCGCCGACGGCCTCCGCGGAGAGGCGGCCGAGGTAGAGGGTGTCGACGATGTTGTACGTGACCTGTAGCAGCTGGATGACGACGATCGGCCACGCCAGCCGGAACAGCGGCCGGAGGAGGCTCCCCTCGGTGATCGACTCGTCGTCGAGGGGGCCGTCGTCGTCGGGACCGCCCGACGGCCCGTCGACGCCGTCGTCCGGCCGGTCGCCGGAGGGGCCGTCGGGGGAACCGTCGGCGGAGGAGCCGTCGGGGTCGGCAGCGGGCTCGTCGCTCACTGCCGTAACACGCCGGGGGCGCTCTATCAGGCTTCCGATTCGGTTACCCGGCTCCGCCGCCACTCACGTCGCCGCGGTCGGGCTCGGAGTCGACGCCGCCTCGGGCGGCGCCGTCGCCGGCGGCGTCCGAGCCCGCGCCGTCGCCGATCTCCGACGCGTCTGCCGCCGGCGCGTCGGGGTCGGCGGCCCGCGGCGCCTCGCTCCCGGCGTCGACGCGGGCGACGCCCGACGTGTCGTCGAAGACGAGGTGCCGGTGCGGGTACGCCATCTCCACGTCGGCGTCGGCGTCTGCCAGCCGCTCGCGGATCTCGGTGTTCACGTCTGACTGGACCTTCGCGAGCTTGTACGGCTTCTTCACCCAGTACCGCAGCCGGAGCAGGATCCCGTTGTCGCCGAACTCGTGGAGGCGGCAGTCGGGGCCGGCCATGTACCGCGCCACGCCGATGCGGATGTCGGGCCCGCCGTCGATGACGGCGTCGCAGTCGCGCGCCGCGCGCTCGATCCGGCGGCGGGCCTCCGGGATGTCGCTCTCGTAGGTGACGAGCACGTCGATAGAGCGGCGGGTCCGCTCGTCTTCGGCCGAGAGGTTCGTCACGTCGCGCTCGCGCATCGTGCCGTTCGGCACGACGAGGAAGGTGTTGTCGACGGTGAAGATCTTCGTGTAGCGGATCGTGATGTCCTCGACGAACCCCGCGGTCCCGTCCTCCAACTCGATCATGTCGCCGATCTCGAACGGCTGGTCCGCGAGGACGAACACGCCGTTGATGAAGTTCCCCACCAGCGGCGCGAGGACGATACCGATGACAGCGGAGAACACCGCCGTCCCGAGGAGCAGCTCCTCGAACTGGAAGCCGGCCGCGCTGAGGCCGACGAGCAGGGCGGCCGCGATCGTCCCCGCCCGGACCCCGCGGACGATCGTCTGCGCGACGCTCTGCCGCGACACCCGTTGGGCCACGGGGCGACCGATCAGCCGGACGAGGAAGTTGGCGAGGACGACGCCCACCGCGACGGAGGCGACCACGGTGAGGAGCCCCGCTCCCGGCAGGTCGGCGAGCCGAGACCCGAGGCCGGCGAGCCGCGACGCGACGCCGGGGATCGCCGTCGCCTCCGGGAAGACCATGGAGACCCGCGGACGGCCATCGGAAAAAGCGTTTCTCCCCGCGGACGGCGACCGCGGGCGCGGCGCCTCGGACGCACCCGCGCCGGGGACAACCACTATGTCGCGGCTGCGCGAACGGAGCGTATGCCTCGACCGTCCGCGGATCCGACGAACCCGCGGTTCAGCGTCGAACACGACGCCGAACCGGGGGGCGCGCTGATAGCCGGGTTCTCCTCGTTCGGCCTCGCCGGGCTGACCGCCGTCGACTACCTGGTCGACGACCTCGGACTGACGGCGACCGGTCACGTCCGCATCGACGGCGTCCCGTCGGTCACGCCGTTCACGAAGGGGACGCCGCGACACCCGATCCGGCTCTACGCCGCCCCCGACCTCGACATCACCGTGCTGGTCGCCGAGCAGTTCGTGCCGCCGTTCCTCGGCGAACTGCTCGCCGACGCCCTCCTCGACTGGACGGAGGCGAACGGCGTCGAAGAGATAGCCGTGCTGTCGGGCGTCCCGGTGGCGCACGGCCCCGACGCGCACCGCACGTTCCACGTCGCCACCGAGGACTACCGCGCCGCCCGCTTGGAGGGCGGGCCGGACGTCCCCGCGATGGAGTCCGGCTTCCTCGACGGCGCGAACGCGGGGCTGCTGGAACGCGGCCTCGACTCGCCGCTCGGCGTCGGGGTGTTCGTCACGCCGGTCCACGCGCAGGCGCCCGACGCGGAGGCCGCGGTGCGGCTCGTCGACACGGCGAACGCAGTGTACGACCTCGGGGTCGACGCGGGCCCGCTGGAGGCGTTCGCGCAGGAGATTCAACGGCGGTACGAGGACCTCGCCGAGCGGATCGAAGAGCGCGAGCCGGAGGGGAGCTACGACCGGATGTACATGTGAGGGGTCGGGCGGCGGGGCGAGGGAGCGAACTCTGAAAACGCGTACAACTCGGCTCATAGTAAAAAGCTATAATCCCCGCCCCCGATCGTCTGCCCATGACGGACGACCTCCGGGACACCCTCGACCGCGTCGGGGACCGGTTCAACCTCGGCGAATACGAGATCGACGCGTACCTCGCGGTGTTGGAACACGGCGAGCTGACGGCGAGCGACATCGCCGACCGGACCGACATCCCGCAGCCGCGGGTGTACGACACGGTCCGGAGCCTCTCGGACCGCGGGCTCGTCGAGCTCCGCGAGTCCCGACCGATGAAGATCGTGGCCGTCGACCCCGACGACGCGTTCGGCGAGCTCCGCTCGTCGTTCACGGAGATGGTCGACGAGCTCGAGGCCCGCTACACCGCGCCGACCAGGGAGACCGAGGCGGTGTCGCTCGTGAAGTCGCGCTCGACGATCCTCCGGTACATCGAGGAGGTGATCGAGAACGCGGAGTACGAGCTCGCGGTGTCGCTCACGCCCGGCCTCCTCCGGCGGTTCCGGGACCAGCTCGCCGCGAAGGTCGCCGCGGGGGTCAGCGTCGAACTGCTCGTCACGCCCGCGTCGAACGCGCCCGACCCGGCGGAGTTCGATTACCTCGAGGTCGCGACCATCGCGCGCGCCCGTCGCGGCATCACCACGCCGGTCCTGGCGGTCGGCGACGGCGAGTACTCCGTGTACGCCACGCAGGACGCGCTGCGCGACGACCGCGAGCGCTACGGCGTCATCTTCAACCGGTCCGCGCTCGGCTTCCTCGTCTCGGGCTTCTTCGGCACCGTCCTGTGGACGACCGCCGAGACGCTGGCCACCGACGGCGCGGAGCGGCCCTTCCCGCGCCGCTACGCCTCGATCCGCCGCGCCGTGAAGGACGTGCGGGAGTTCGACGGCGAGGAGTTCTACGCCACCGTCGAGGGGCGAGACATCGAGACCGGCGAGGAGGTGACGGTGCGCGGGAAGGTGGTCGACGTCGCGTTCGTCGACACCGAGGAGGTCGCCTCCCTCGTCGTCGAGACCGACGAGGGGCGCGTCGAGATCGGCGGCCGCGTCGCCGCCTTGGAGGACGTCGAGGGCCAGGAGATCGTGATCGGCCGCGGCGAGCCGCCGGCGCTGTGAGGCGGCCTCCGGGCGCCGCGCGGTCGCCGTTCAAGTGCGTGCGGTCCGAAGCGCCCCCGTGACCGACGACGCGTCCGCCGACGACGACCGGGCGGTACCGACCGTCTCCTGCGAGCGGTGCGGCCGCGAGTGGGACCTCGACCGCGAGATCGACGGCCTCGACCCCGGCGGCCACGCGGTCGAGCAGTTCGCGATCGACCACGAGCGCCACACCGGCCACTACCCGGACGACGTGACCCCGTGGATCGCTCGGTGCGAGCGCTGCCCGGACGGCGAGCGCTTCCTGGCGGAGCGGCCCGCCCGGCGCTGGGCGCGGACCCACGCGCGGCACGCGAACCACCCGGTCCGGCTCGAAGCGCCGAGGGGCGACGACGACCTCGTCGCCCCCGACGGCGACCGAGACGGGTCGTGAAGGGCCGACCGCCGGCTCGGCTCACGGGCCGAGCGCCGCGATGTCAGCGCCGACCGCGGCCCGCGCGTCCGCCGGGTTGGGGTCGCTGTCGGCCAGGTGCGTCCACTCGCAGGCGGACAGCGCCGCGATCCGCTCCCGGATCGCCGGCCTGTACGGCGCGGCCGACGCGACGCCGTCGCCCGCCCCCCAGACGTCGTCGATGACGGTCCGCGAGTCGATGCGGACCTCGACGGCCGCCGGGTCGCAGCGCGCGGCCAGCGCCTCCAGCCCCATGTGGAGCGCGGCGTACTCCGCGACGTTGTTTCCCGCCATGCCGACCGGTCGCCCCAGCCGGACCGCCGGCTCATCGTCGGTCCGCAACACGGCACCCGCCCCCGCCGGCCCCCGGTTCCCGCGGGCGCTCCCGTCGACGTAGAGGACGACGGCGCCGTCGTCGGAGCCCCACGAGCCGTGCTCGTCGGCCGGCGGGTCGGCGGCGAGGACCGCCTCGACGGCGGTCCGGATCTCGCCGTCGCCGGTCCCCGGATCGAACAGGCCGCCGTAGCCGGACACGGCCGCGTCGATCGCGTCGATGGCGGGGCCGATCTCGTACCCGTATCGCGCCAGGACCTCGTCGACACGACTCGCGAGCGGCGAGAGCCCCTCCGTTGGGAGTCGGTCCATCACTCTTCCGTCGTCCGGCGCGCTCCCTGTCGATCCATCACCAACGGGTTCGACCGCTGAGACAAAAAGGCGCGGGCGCCCCGGCGGCGCGGCCGCGAGCGGAACGACTTCCTCCCCGCCGCGCGTGGCCGTCGTATGGAGTACACGACGCTCGGCGGGTCCGGGACGAAGGTGAGCCGGATCGGGATCGGGACGAACACCTTCGGCGGCGACGCGGACTGGCACCTCTCGGCCAAGGCGGCGCAGGAGGTCGTCGACACCGCGATCGACCACGGGATCAACTTCTTCGACACCGCGAACGCCTACAACGCGGGCGAGAGCGAGCGCGTCCTCGGCGAGGCGCTCGACGGGTACGACCGCGACCGACAGGTGATCGCGACGAAGGTGTACTTCCAGATGGACGACGAGGACCCGAACTCCGGCGGGCTCTCCCGGAAGGCGATCGAGCAGGAGCTGGCGAACAGCCTCGACCGGCTCGGGACCGACGCGATCGACCTCTACCAGATCCACCGCTGGGACGACGAGACGCCCATCGAGGAGACGCTGCGGACGCTCGACGACGCCGTCCGCCGCGGGGACGTGCGCCACGTCGGCGCCTCGTCGATGTGGGCCCACCAGTTCGCCGAGGCGTGCCACGCGGCCGAGCGGGGCGGCCGCGAGCCGTTCGTCACCATGCAGAACCACTACAACCTCGCGTACCGCGAGGAGGAGCGCGAGATGGTCCCCCTCTGCGAGAAGCGGGACGTGGGGCTGATCCCGTGGAGCCCGCTCGCCCGCGGGTACCTCACGCGGCCGCACGACGAACTGGAGGCGACGGTCCGGGGCGAGACCGACCGGTACCTCCACGAGCGGCTGACGACCTACGCGGCGAACGGCGGCCGGGAAATAAACGAGCGCGTCGCGGAGCTCGCCGCCGAGAAGGGCGTCAAGATGGCGCAGATCGCGCTGGCGTGGCTCCTCCATCAGGACGCGGTCGACGCCCCCATCGTCGGCGCGCGGAAGCCGGAGTACGTCGTCGACGCCGTCGAGGCGCTCGACCTCGACCTCTCCGACTCGGACCTCGACTGGCTGGCCGAGCCGTACGAGCCGGTGCCGGTCGAGGGCCACAGCTGACGCGCCCGCGCGGACGCCACATCGACAGCGTATTTACGTCCCGAGCGCGACCGGTCTGACATGACGCTCGTCGTGGTCCCCGTCCGGTTCCCTCCCTCGTCGCACTCGGCGGCGACGCTGCGAGAGGCGACCCGCGTCGCCGAGGAGCGCGACGCGGACCTCACGATCCTCCACGTCGACCTGTACCAGCGCTCCGGGGGCGTCTCGCGCAGCGACCTCAAGCGCGCCGTCGAGGAGCGAATCGGTCGGGTCGACCGCGCGCGCTACGTCGTCCGCCGCGGCTTCCTCGTCGAGGAGACGATCCTCGAAGAGGTCGTGGCCGAGGGCGCCGACGTGGTCGTCATCGGGTCGAAGCAGGCCGGCCGGTGGCGGCGGATGGTCCAGAAGCTGCTCTCCGACCCCGACATCGACTCCTTCCTCCGAGGCGAGCTCGACTGTACCGTGATCACCGTCGACGCCGACGGCGGGATCACGACCAACGAGGTCGACGACGAGGGCCCGCCCCTGCCGGAGGACGACGACTGAGCCCTCGCGCGGTCCGACCTACTCGGCTACCTCGTACCGTCGCTCGTACTCGATGACGGTCGCCACCCGGTCGGCGACATCCTCGCCGAACTCGCGCTCGACGACGTACAGCGCCAGGTCGATACCGGAGGTGACGCCGCCCGCGGAGAGCAGGTCGCCGTCGTCGACGACCCGGGCGTCGACGACCTCGGCGCCCGACTCGCGGAGCTCCTCGACCGCCGACGCGTGCGTCACGGCCCGGCGGCCGTCGGTGACGCCCGCCTCCGCGAGCAGCATCGAGCCCGTACACACCGAGGCGATCCGGGTGCCGGCCGCGTGGTGGCCGGCGAGCGCGCGCGGCACGTCGCCCTTCTGCGCCTCCGCCCAGGCGCTCGCGTCCTCGTCGCGCGCGCTCCAGCCGCCCCCGGGGACGACGAGCAGGTCGGGCGCGTCGGCCGACTCGGGGTCGGGAAGGACTCCGTCCACGCCCACGCGGGTCCCGTGGCTCGCGGTCACCGTCTCGCGCTCGGCGAGCGTGACGTACCTGACGCGGCCGGCGCGCTCGCCGTCCGCGGCGGCGTAGCCGAGCGCGTAGTCGAACACCTCGTACGGCCCGATGCCGTCGAGTTCGTCGAACCCGTCGTACAGCAGCACGTCGACGTTCATACCGCTCCGGAGGGCGGCGGACGGTTTGTGCGTTCCCCCTCCGGGAGAGCGAGGTCCCGGCCGCGCGTCGGTCTGAGCGTTCGACGGGGCGTCACTCGTCGTCGAACGCGGCGACGACGCGCTCCATGTCTCCCGCGACGCGCTCCGGGTCGATCCGCTCGCCGCGGTAGGCCCGTTCGACCACGCCGTCGGGGTTGACGAGCAGGGTCACGACGATGTGGGTGAAGTCGTAGCCCGGGAGGCGGTCGCTCTCCGTCGTCCGCTCGAAGCCGATCCCCAGTCGGTCTTCGACCACCGCCTTCGCGCGAGCCGGCGTCTCCGGCCGCAGGTAGAGCCAGTTGCCCGCCTCGAGGTCGGCGCCGATCGACTCGGCGTTGTCGCGGAGCGCCGCCGCGTCGTCGCGCTCCGGATCGAACGTGATCGGGATAAAGTACGTGTCGTCGGTCAGCCCCGCCGCCGCGACGCGGCGCTGTACCGTCGCCCACTGGCGGAGGAGGATCGAACACTCCGCGGGACAGAACGTGAACACGCCGGTCACGAGGGCGGTCCGGTCGAGCTCGTCGCTGTCGAACGTCTCGTCCGCGAGGGGAGCCGGCAGCTCGAACGACGGGAGCGGCTGGCCGTACGCGGGATACGCGAGGTCCTCGCTGTCCGCGAGCTGGTCCGACTGCGGATCGAGCACGACGTCGTCCGGGCTTCCACCGAACAGGCGCGACGTACAGCCCGCGACGGAGCCGGCGGCGGCCGTTCCGACGCCGGCGAGCAGCGTTCGTCGCTTCATACCCGAGCGAAGGGGCGAGCGGCGCATAACGCGTCTGGTGCGATCGACGAACGCGAGCGACCCGGGTCTCGCGGGAGCGAGCGCGCGGCGAGTCGGTCGCCCGAGTCAAAACGGGGTGTAGTACGGGATCGGCGGGTGCGGCAGCGGCACGCCGAGCGTCGCGAGCCCGTGCTGGAGCGGGACGTATCCGAGGGCTACGAAGGCGACGCCGAGCACCCGGTGGATCCGCAGCCGCGTTTCGAGACGCATCGACCCGAACACCGTACCGAAAAGCAGCAGCGACGGCACGGTGCCGAGGCCGAGGGCGCCGAGCGCGACCGTTCCCCCGAGCGCGCTCCCCTGAACGAACGCGTAGAGGAAGGCCGGGTACAGGAGCGGGCACGGGAGAAAGCCGTGCGCCGCCCCCAGACCGACGATCCGCCAGTCTCCGACCCACGCGTCGACGCGGGCGACGATCCGGTCGCTCACCGCGCTCGCCGCCCGGTCGAACCCCGGTATCGGGACGGACTCCAGCCGGAGGCGGAGCGCGTAGCGCGCGCCGACGGCGATGATCACTCCGCCGACGAAGATGCCGGTGAGCGCGTGGACGTCGTCGGCGACGCCGGTGACCGTCCGCCCCGTGACGAACGCGAGGCTGCCGGCGAGACCGAAGGCCCCGCCGAGGGTCGCGTAGCTCGCCGTGCGTCCGAGGTTGAAGAGCGCGTGCTGGCGCACCTGGCGGAGGGTGAGGTCGTCGTCTCGCCCGCGACCGCCGCCGGCCTGCCCGGACCGCATCCGATCGGCGTAGGTGGTGACGAGCGGGCCACACATGCCGAGACAGTGCGCGCCGCCGAGCAGTCCGACGAGCAGGAAGACGCCGAGGCCGAGCGACTCGGTCGCGTACAGGGAGCCGCTCGGCTCACAGGTCGCCGTTCCGACGGCGTCGACGAGTCGAAGCGCCCCGGTATCGATGAGGACGTCCATACCGGATCAACGACCGCAAGGTCGCTAACCGATCTGGTGTGATCGGCGAACGGGCGCGAGCCCGGTTCACGCCGATCCCCTCGCCCGGCGCCCACGCCGTCACCCCTCGGCGTCGAGGAGCGAGTCGACCGTGCGGACAAAGCGGTCGACGAGCCGGTCGGGCAGCGACGGCGACACCTCGTCGAGGAGCGCGGCCGTCCGGTCCGGACGCGCCAGCGCGACGGTCATCGGCCGGTCGGGGGACTTCTCGACGATCCCGTGGTCCGCGAGCGTCGAGACGTGCCACGACACCGTGCTCTTCGCGAGGTCGAGGTCACCGGCGAGCGCCGCCGGCCGGGTTGGGCCGTCGGCGTGGAGCCTGACGACGATCTCGCGGGCCGTCTCCCGCCTGAGAAACGCGAGCGTCCGCCGGTCCCACGGATCGACCGCCGGATCGAAGTAGTGCGCGCGCCCGCCGATGCGTTCGACCGCGAGCTCGCCGTCCCGGACGAGCCGGCGGAGGTGGTACTGCGCCTGTCCGGTCGCGATGTCGAGCTCGCGGCCGATCCGGTTGAAGTGGACGCCGGGGGCGTCGCGGACGTGGCGTCGGATCCTGTCTCTGGTGTCCGCCATTTTCGGGGGATCGACCTACCCCCGCTCGGAATAAAAGGCGCCCGTGCGGTCTCTCGCTCTGGGAACGGCGGCGGGGCACGTCTTCTTGTCGGTCGGCTCCCAAGGGCCGGTGTGACGCAGTCGCTCTCGGGGTCGGTGTCGGCGCTCGCCGGATGGTCCGTGGAGGGGTCGCTGCCGATCCTGGCGGTCGTGGTCGCCGCCGGACTCGGGACGAGTCTCCTCTTCGCCGTCAGCCTCGCCGCCTACCGACGCCGCCGGCAGGCGCAGTACCGACTGATCTCCCTCGCCGTCGGCGCGCTCCTGGCTCGGTCGGTGGTCGGCGTCGGAACCGTTCTGGGAGCCGTGCCGATGCCGGTCCACCACCTCCTCGCGCACAGCCTGGACTTCCTCATCGCCGCGACCGTCCTCTATGCGGTGTACGCCCACGCGCCCGGCGCGGTCGGCGACGACGCCGCCTCGGACTGAGCCGAGCGACGCGCCTACCGGCCGACGCTCCCGCGGAGGCGTTCGACCGCGACGCCGACGCGGGGCCCGAACGCGACGGCGGCGACGGAGACGACGGTCCCGCCGACGGTCCACCCGACGAGCGAGGCCACCGCCCGCCCGGTCTGGACGAACCCGCCCTCCGGCGCGAAGGCGACGCCGATCACGTGCTCGAAGACGAGTCCCCGGAACGCACCGTTCGGGGAGAGCGCGACCGACCCGGCGATCCCGCCCGGCGACGCCCCGGCCGACAGCGATCGAAGCACCGCGAGGTCGCCGGCGAGAACGCCGCCGAGCAGCGCGAGGAGGGCGAGCGCGACCGCGCTCCGCCGGCTCGTCGCGACCGTCGACACCGCCGCCGAGAGCGCGAGGTACGCCGCGCCGAACGGCACGACGAGCGCGATGAAGCGGACGAAAAGCACCGGCGAGTCGACACCGGCGTGCGTCGCGAAGATGCCCGTGTCCGGCGCGGCGGTGAGCCACACGTAGGCGCCGACGAGCGCGAACGGGCCGCCCACGAGCGCGACGAGCGCGACCGTCCGGGCGAGCAGCACCCCGAAGACGTACCCGGTCGCGCTCACCGGATACGTCCGGATCACGCTGAGCTCCCCGCTCGCGGCGTCGGCGAACAGCGAGCGGTACCCGAGCACGACCGCCAGCAGCGGCACAAGCACCTCGGCGGGCAACAGCAGGTCGACGACCGCGGGCACGAACCCGGTCGCGCCGCCGCCCCCGACCGCGACGAGGCCGGCGAGGACGACAAGCAGCCCGGCAGCGAGAACGGCGTACCCGGGCGTCCGGCGCACCGTGACCAGCTCGCGCCGGAAGACGACCCACACGCCGCCGAACGGAGAGTTCACCGGTCGGACACCCCCGTGACGTGGACCGACTCGGCGTCGGCTCCGCCGCTCTCTCCGCCCTCCTCCGCCCCGCCGCCCGCGGGCGACGACGCCCCGTCGGTGCCGGCCGCGACCGCGCGGTACAGCGCCGCGACGTCGTCGACCCCCCGCTCGTCGAGGAGGCGCTCGCGGCGCCCGGCCGCGGCGATCCGGCCGCGGCGGAGGACGACGACCGCGTCGGCGTGGGCGTCGACGAGGTCGAGGTCGTGCGAGCTGACGACGACGGCGGCGTCGTCGCCCGCCCGCGCCGCCGCGCGGAACGCCCGCTCTCGCATCTCCGGGTCGAGCCCGCTCGTCGGCTCGTCGAGGACGACGACGTCCGGGTCGCCGAGCCTCGCCTGTGCGATCCCGAGCAACCGCCGCATCCCGCCGGAGAGGTCCGCGACCCGCTTCCCGGCCGCGTCCGAGAGCCCGACCGCCGCCAGCGCCGCGTCGGGGTCGCCGCCAGCGAGCGCCGCGTAGAACCCGAGGGTCTCTCGGGCGGTGAACCCGTCTCGGAACGGTACCCGCTGCGGGAGGTAGCCGACGCGCTTCTCCGACCCCGAGCGCGGACCGCCCTCGGGGTACCGGACCGTCCCCGCGGTGGGTTCGACCGCGCCGCTCAGGACCCCGAGCAGCGTCGACTTGCCGGAGCCGTTGGGACCGATGACGGCGGTGACGCCCGTCCCGACCGACAGTGAGACGTCGTCGAGCACCGCGACGCCGCCGTAGGTGCGCGTGACGCCGTCGAGCGCCGCGAGCGTGCGGTCGCTCATCCGGCCCCCTCCGCGGTCGCCGTGGCGTTCCCGTCCGCTCCGGCGGCGGAGCGCCACGACGACTCGACCGGGTCGCCGTCCGACTCCGCGACGGCGGCGAGCCGGTCGGGGTGATACGGTTCGGCCGCGGGCGCCGGATCGATGATGCTCCCCGAGCGCGCCCCGGGCACGGTCCCGCGGAGCGCGTCGAGCAGCCGCGCGGCGGGGGACCCACGCACCGTTACCGCGCTCACCGTCCGGTGGAGCGCCCCGTCGACCGGCGACGTCGGGCGGTACGCCCGTTCGCCAGGACCGCGCGGTCCGACGTTCGCGCCCTCCCAGAAGTTCCCCCGGCCGCCGTCGGCCCACACGCGCAGCGCGCCGGCCCCGGCCGCCGCGTGGTCCGCGTTGCCGACGAAGTCGTTGGCGACGACCCGACTGGAGGGGACGACCGTCGTCGCCCGCGCCCCGAGCTCGTTGCCGACGACGACGTTGTGCTCGTACAGCGACCCGCGGGCGCTCGTGGAGAAGCCGAGCTCGTTGTCGACGAGCGTGTTGTAGCCGACGTACGTCCGCGTTCCAGACGCCTGGATCCCCGCGCTGGAGTCGCGGACGTCGTTGCCGACGATCGCGTTCCCGGCCGGCCGCGTCATCACGGTCACCCCGGCGAACAGCTCATTTCGGAAGACGTTGTCCGCGACCAGCGCGTCCCCGGTGTACATGAGGTGCGTCCCGTACCGGTTGTCGACGAACGTCGAGTTCCGAACGACGGAGCCGTCGGCGCGGTGGAGGTAGATCCCGTCTCGCCCGCCCTCGAACCGGCTGTCCGTGACGGTGACGCGCGACTCCATCCCTGTGATGCCCATGAACCCCGCCTGCCACTCGTCGGTCCCGTGGACGACGAGCCCGCTCGCGGTCGCGTGAGAACCCGATCGCAGCAGGAGCCCGCTCGCGTTCGTGTCCACGACCACCTCGTCGACGACGAGGCCCGGCGCGCCGACGGCCTTCACTCCGGCGTCGCCGTGGCCGTAGCCGAGCTGGATGTTCGTGTCCCACGTACCGCCCTCCGGGTCCCGGGACTGACGGGCGGCTTCCGGGTCCCGGGTTCGGTTCCCCGTTCCCGCGATTCGCAGCCCCGTGAGCGCCACGTCGGCCGCGCGGACGGTGACCACCGAGCCGGTGCCGTTGCCGACGATCCGGGTCGCGGCCGCGTCGCCCCGCCCGGCGCTCGCGCCGGCGATCGTCACGGACCGGTTCACGGTCACCGTCTCCTCGTAGGTCCCGGGCGGGACGCGGACTGTCGTGTTCGGCGGCGCCGCCGCGACCGCTGCGGAGACGGTGGGGGCGTCCTCGCCGACGACGACGGAGACCGGTCGGTCCGCGCGCCGTTCCGCGGCCGCGAGCCGCTGGTTCGCCGTCCGCCAGCGGTCCGCGGCGAGCGACCGCACGGTCGCCGCGGAGTCGACGTCGTACGACCGGGTCCGGACCGCCTCCCACCCGACGACCGACCCGCCGTGGTCGTCGGCGAACGCCGCCGCCGCCTCGCGGCCGCGGAACGGGACGACGACTTCGCCCGACGGCGTCTCGGCGTCGCTGCCGACGACGTAGAACGCCTCGTCGACCGGCGTCCACCCGCCTGCCCCGCCCGCCGCGAAGAGTCCGGACTCGGTCGTGCCCGGGTCTCGGTGATCGAACGTCTCCACGTACGCGACGAGCGGGTAGCCGAACTGTCGCTCGGTCCGCCCGTCTCCGCGCGAGTCGACGAACGAGGCGATCCCGTTGTAGCCGACGACGTACTGGAGCTGCGAGTAGAACACCTGGACGCGCGGGAGCGTCGCATCGCCCGCCATCAGGGCGTCCGTCTCCGAGGAGAGCCCCAACTCGACCGCGTCCTCGAAGCGCACCGGCTCGGGGACCGACTCGCTCGGGTCCGCGGCGAACGCGCCCGCGGTCCCCACGGCCGCGAGGGCGACGAGCGCGACGGCCGCGAGACGGAGGCGACGCGACTGGGCGGTAGCGGGGTCGAAAACTGCCACGCGAGTACTTCGATCGCCGGCGACTTAGGGCGTCTGGTTCGTTCCTCGAACGCGCCGCTGAACGCGTCCAGAGGGGCTAAGAGGCAGGTACTCCAAATCTGACCATGACGAAACGCGACCCATCGACTCCAACGCCCGCCAGCTCGATGAGCGTCCCGCGGCGTCGAGTGCTCGCCGGAATCGCCGCCGCAGGGATCGGTTCCGTCGCCGGTTGCGCCGGCGGTGGGTCGAACTCGATCGCCCCGGTCTCCATCGACGACGACCAGGCATGCGACCAGTGCGGCATGATCGTCGCGGACCACCCGGGAACGGTCGGGCAGGTCCACTTCGAGGACGACGAACCGGAGGGCGGTCGCCCGGCGCAGTTCTGTAGCGCCACCTGTACGTACACGTACCGGTTCGACGCCGAAGACTCCGGGCGCACGCCGCTCGCGACGTTTCTCACCGACTACTCCGCGGTCGAGCAGGAGGTGTTCGAGGAGGGCGGCGACACGATGTTCTCCTCGCACGTCGACAGCGAGGCGTTCGCCCGCGAGCCCTCCCTCACCGTCGTCGCGCGCAGCGAGGTGATCGGCGCGATGGGACCCGACCTGATCCCGTTCAGCGAGAAGGGCGACGTCGAGTCGTTCGTCGCCGAGTACGGAGGCAAGACGATGCCCGCGACCGAGGTGGACCGCGCGACGCTCGAAGCACTGTGAGCCGTCAGTCGTCCGCCGTCGCGTCCCGACCGATCTGGTTGACGTTGAGCGAGCCGACGAGTTCGGTGTGGGGGTACGGGAACCCGATGTCGGCCTCGTCGAAGCGGCGCATGACGGTCTCCGTGAGCGCGTGTTTGACGCCGCCGGCCCCGGTCTCCGCGGGGTCGATCCACACACGGAGGTTGAACACGACGGCGGAGTCGCCGAGCGCGGTCAGCGGTGCGGCCGGCTCCGGGTCGGCGAGGACGCCGTCGGTCTTCGCCGCCTCGTCGAGGAGGATGTCGCGGGCGCGGTCCACATCGGTGCCGTAATCGACCCCGAAGTCGACGGTGACCCGCCGGGTGTCGTTGGCCTGAACGTTCTTGACGACCGCGTTGGCGAGGTCGCCGTTCGGCACGGTGAGCTGTTCGTTGTCCCACGTGTCGAGCTTCGAGACGCGGAGGTCGATCTCGCGGACGATCCCGCCGTTGCCGCTCCACTCGATGTAGTCGCCGATCTCGAAGGGCTTGTCCTTCAGGATGAACACGCCGGCGACGAAGTTCTGGACGATGTCGCTCGCCGCGAACGCGAACCCCAGCGCGAGCGCGCCGAAGATGGTGGCGAAGGCCCCGAGGATCATCGGGAACCCGGCCACCGTCGCCGCGATGGCGACGGCCGCGAACAGCGCGATCGCCCCCGCGATGCTGGACGAGAGGCTGACGATGGCCGGCGAGTAGTCGCGCTGGTTCAACACCTGCTTGGTCGTCCTGACGAGAACCGACTTCCCGACGAGGTAGAGCACGAGGAACGAGACGACGAACGTCACGACGGTCACGGCGAGCGATACCACGGCGGCGGTCGGGTCGGCGAGCAGGCCCGCCTGAAGTAGTTGCGAAGTCACACCGTCTCCGATCGTCGCCGTTGGAGTTAGATACGGTCGATAAATCGGGCGTGTGGCCTAACGAGCCGAAAAAGAGCGTCCGGCCGACCGAGTCGCGCCCGGGGCTACTCCGCGGCGCCCCACTGCTCGACGCGCTTCGGGCGGTCCGAGACCGCCATCACGTCGAGGTCGTCGCCCGCGTGGTCGAGCGCCTCCAGCGCCGCCTTCGCGGAGGCGTGCGTCGAGAAGTAGGTGATCTCCTCCTCGACGGCGACCTCCAGCAGGTCGCGCTGGCGCGAGACGATGAGGTCGAGGTCGCCGCGCTTGGCGGCCTCGATCAGGTCCGTCGCCTCGCTCAGCTCGAAGTGCTCGGCGTAGCCGTCGACGAGCGCCTCGCCCGCCTCGGTCCCCGGGTCCGGGAACTCCTCGGCCGAGAGGTCGACGACGGCGGTGCCGGACTCCGGGATCGGCTTCCCGGTGGCGTCCTGCGCCTTGTCGTACGCCTTGCCGAAGGAGGTCGCGGTGCCCATCACCTCGCCGGTGGACTTCATCTCCGGGCCGAGCCGCGGGTCCGAGCCCGGCAGGCGGTCGAAGGGCAGGACGACCTCCTTCACCGAGCGGTGCTCGGGGATCTGCTCGTCGGCGTCGAGGTCGGCGAGCGTCAGGTCGTCGGTCATCACCTTCGCCGCCAGCTTGGCGATGGGGACGCCCGTCGCCTTGGAGACGAACGGGACGGTGCGCGAGGAGCGCGGGTTCGCCTCCAACACGTACACCTCGCTGTCCGCTTCGGGGTCGTCGACGCCCGTCACCGCCAACTGGACGTTGAGCAGGCCGACAGTGTCGAGCGCGCGGGCGATGTCCTCGGTGACCTCGCGGACCCGCCCGAGGGTCTCGTCGCCGAGCGAGCGCGGCGGGATCATGCACGCGGAGTCGCCCGAGTGGACGCCCGCGCTCTCGACGTGTTCCATCACGCCGCCGAGCAGCACGTCCTCGCCGTCCGCCACGGCGTCGACGTCCAGTTCGACCGCGTCGTCGAGGAACTGGTCGACTAAGATCGGCTTGTCGGGCGAGACGCGGACCGCCTCCTCGATGTACTCCTCTAACTCCGCGTCGTCCTCGACGACCCGCATCGCGCGCCCGCCGAGCACGTAGGAGGGGCGCACTAAGACCGGGTAGCCGATCTCGTGGGCCAGCTCCAGCGCCTCCGCCTCGCTCGTCGCGGTGCCGCCCTCGGGCTGGGCGATCCCCAGCTCGTCCATCAGGACGTTGAAGCGGTCGCGGTCCTCGGCGAGGTCCATCGCCTCGACGCTCGTGCCCATGATCTCGCAGTCGAGCCCGCGGCGCTCGATCTCCGCTTCGAGGGGTTCGCCAACGTTGACGGAGGTCTGCCCGCCGAACTGGACCATCACGCCGTCGGCGCCGGTCGTCTCGATCACGTCGGCGACCTCCTCGGCGGAGATGGGCTCGAAGAACAGCCCGTCGGAGGTGTCGTAGTCGGTCGAGACCGTCTCCGGGTTGTTGTTGATCACGTGCGCGTCGATGCCCAGCTCGCGGAGCGCGCGCACCGCGTGGACCGCGCAGTAGTCGAACTCGACGCCCTGCCCGATGCGGATCGGCCCGCCGCCGACGACCACGACGCTCTCGACGTCGGGGTCGACGCGGACCTCGTTCGCCGCGCCAGCGGTGTCGGCGCCCTGAAGGAACTCCGGCAGGCGCGCGGAGTAGTAGTACGGGGTCGAGGCCTCGAACTCGCCCGCGCAGGTGTCGACCTGCTTGTAGGTGCGGTCGGGGACCGAACTCTCGACTTGCCCCACGTCGGCGTCGACGCCCCCGGCGGCCGCGACAGAGGCGATCTCCGCGTCGGTGCGGCCGACCATCGCGGCCTCGGTGAAGTCACCCTCGGCGGCCGCGGCGGTGCCCTCGGCGATGTTCTCGAAGCGCTCGACGTACCAGCGGTGGATGCCCGTCAGGTCGATGACCTCGTCGACCGAGTAGCCGCGGTCGAACGCCTCGAACATCGCGTACGGGCGGTCCGGGCTCGGCCGTTCGAGGTACTCCGATTCGAGGGTCGCGTCGTCGACCGTTTCGAAGTCGACCGCGGGGTCGTACTCCGAGGAGCGGAGCGCCTTCACCATGCTCTCCTCGAAGGTGCGGCCGATCGACATCGCCTCGCCGGTGGACTTCATCGCGGTGCCGAGCTCGAAGTCCACGTCGTCGAACTTGTCGATGGGCCAGCGCGGCACCTTCGTCACCACGTAGTCGATGGCGGGCTCGAAGGCCGCAGTCGTCTCCCCGGTGATCTCGTTGTCGATCTCGTGGAGCCGCTTGCCCAGCGCGACCTTCGCCGTGACGCGGGCGATCGGGTACCCGGTCGCCTTCGACGCGAGCGCCGAGGAGCGCGAGACGCGCGGGTTCACCTCGACGACGCGGTACTCGCCGCCGGGGGTGCCGTCGTCGTGCCACGCGAACTGGATGTTACAGCCGCCCTGGATGCCCAGGTCGCGGATCACTTCGAGCGCCGCGTCCCGCATCTCCTGGTGACCGTCGTCGGGGATCACCTGCGACGGCGTGACGACCGTCGACTCGCCGGTGTGGATCCCCATCGGGTCGATGTTCTCCATGTTACAGATGATGATACAGGAGTCGTCGGCGTCCCGCATCACCTCGTACTCCAGTTCGACCCAGCCCGCGATGGACTCCGTGATCAGCACCTCGCTGTTGCGCGAGAGGCGGAGCCCCTTGCGGACGCGCTCGACCAGTTCCTCGAACTCGTCGACGACGCCCGAGCCGGAGCCGCCGAGGGTGTACGTCGTCCGCGCGATGACGGGGAGACCGCCCACCGCGTCGACCGCCTCCTGGACGCGCTCGCGGAAGGCCGCCTCGTCGAAGTCGGTGACCGACTCGTCGTCGTCCAAGGAGATGGTGGTCGACTTCGGCACCGGCTGTCCGAGGCCCTCCATCCGCTGGCGGAACAGGTCGCGGTCCTCCGTCGCGTAGATGGTGTCCAGCGGCGTCCCCATCACCTCGACGTCGTGTTCCTCCAAGATTCCCTCCTCTGCGAGTTCGGCGGTGACGTTGAGCCCGGTCTGCCCGCCGAGCCCCGCGATGACGCCGTCCGGCTCCTCGATGCGGATGACCTCCGCGATGGCCTCGGGCGTGATCGGCTCGATGTACACCCGGTCGGCCGTCTCGGGGTCGGTCATGATCGTGGCGGGGTTCGAGTTCACCAGGACGACGCGGGCGCCCTCCTCCTGGAGGGCGCGACACGCCTGCGCCCCGGAGTAGTCGAACTCGGCCGCCTGTCCGATCTGAATCGGTCCGCTGCCGATAAGGAGAATCGTCCGGTCCTCGCTCATTACGCGGACGGAATACGCTCATCGTAATAAGGTCGGCGGTAGAGTACGAATCTCGCAACAAGTTTGCGATTTTCGCAAGCTACATCCTACCACGGTGGTCGGTACGATACCACACGATCTTCTCGTCGACTCGCCGTCCCGGTGCGCTGAGGCGTCCACCACAAGGGGTTTACCGAGATGTCGGAAATTCGGTGAGTGACATGCGCTGTTCCCGCCGCAGTGCCCTCCGACTGCTCGGCGTCGCCGGCGCCACCGCCGCCACGGCCGGCTGTCTCAACGCCGGCGACCTCGACGCGTACTCCCTCATCGCGGACGAACTGGACCTGTCGTCGATCGAGCGCCCGTACCTGTGGCCGGACCCGACCGAAATCGACGCGGTGACCCGCGTCGACTTCGCGACCGAGGCGAAGGCCGCCTGGCTCTCGGAGCTGTTCGACACGGGCAGCGTGACTGTCAGACAGTGGCCCCTGGTCGGCCGCGACCGGTGGGGGACCGAGACGCGACCGCGCCCGACGTTCCTCCGCCGCGACGGCACCTTCTACGAGGTCGACATCGTCGACGAACGGATCCGCCGACGCGATCGGTGGCACTTCGCGCTCGAACGAGTCGACGAGGCACCGCCGGAGGACGCGACGCTCGACGGGCCGCCGTTCGGCCTCTCCGACCAAGACGAACGCGTACTGAACGCGGCGCTCGACGCGGTCTACGCGGGTCACGACGGCTTCCTCGGCGACCCCGAGTTCGACGAGCTTCAGACCGTCGAGTTCCACCACGGGCTCGACGCGGACGCCAGCGACCTCGTCCCGTCACCGTCGTTCGACTTCGTGGAGTACGAAGACGAGTACTTCCGAGCGGTCGCCGAGCGTCGGTCCGTCGACGTTCCGGAGTGGACGTACGCGATCACCGAGATCAGCGATTCTCGGAGCGAGTTCACGGCGCACGCGCGCGACGCCATCGTCGAACGGGACGTGGACGACGCCGGACTCTCGGAGGCCGCAGCCGGCGTCTTGGACGACGCCATCGCCGAGGAGCCGCGTCGCTACGAGGAAGGGGCACCGCCGTCGGCGGAACTGACCGAGGCCCTCGACGCGCTCGCCATCGCGGACGACCTCGAACCGATCGACAGCTACGACGAGCGCGTCGACTTCCGGAACGTCGTCGTCGAGTTCCGAGACGACGTCTACCGGTTCGATCTGATAGTCTCGCCGTAGGAGAGGAGGTCGGACGACCGTCGGCTCATCGCCCCGAGCGGCGGGCCGCGGAAGCTCAGCCTCGCGCGGGGACGGCGCTCAGGCCTTGAGCCGGTATCGGTACGGCTGCCCCGCGATGACCTCGACCTCGCCGCGCTCGGCTCGCCGCCCGAGCACCGTGGCGACCCGGTGCGGGCTGCCGATCTCCTCGCACTCGTCGCACTCCTCGACGAGCGCCAGGATCTCCCGCGCCGTCAGCGGCTCGTCGGCCTCGGCGAGGACGCCGCGGATCCGCTCGTACCGGTCGTATTCACCGGCGCTCATACGTCTTACGTACGGTCTCCGAACATATAGGGTTCAGTGAGACAGAAGTCGGACGGTTGTCTGACAGCGGGCGCGAGACGCCCGCTAGCCGGCCTTTCGACGGAGTTCCGGTGGGCGTTCGGAACGGCCGTCGACCCGGGATCAGGCGTACGGGTCCTCGGCCTCGAGGTCGCGCTCCGCGCGGTACTGCTCGACGAACTCGCTCACGTCGAACTCGACCATCTCCCGCTCGAACGCCGACAGCGCCTCGTCGTCGTCCGCGTGGCTCACGGCGTGTTCCATCAGTTCGACGACCAGCTCGACGACGATCTCGTGGAGCCGGCGGGAGTCGAACTCGGTGACCCACACCATCGCGTACCCGACGTCCGCGTTCTCGCTGGCGTCGTGCGCGACGACCGCCTCGGGGAACTCCTCCAGGACGACGCCGAGCAGGTGCGGCGTGTCGAACTCGGGCATCTCCTCGCTGGTGGTGTCGATCGCCTCGCGGAGGACCTCGACGAGGAAGTCCGGGAGGAAGCGCTCGGGCGGGTGAACGTCCATCACGACCGCGTGCGTCTCGCCGCAGGCGCACTCGTACTCGCGCATCCCGAGGTCAAGTTCGCCGACGCCGACCGTCTCCCCGCAGGGTAGCTCCAGCGCGTTCTCGTCGCCGCCGGGGACGCGGGGCTGGGACATGCCTCCGCTTGGTCGCTGTCGAGGTTAAAAGGAGCGGAACGGGTCGGTCGCTACTCGACGTGCTCGGATTCGGCCTCGGCGTCCTCGCCGTCGCCGTCCCCGGCCGCGCCCTCGTCGGCTTCGTCCTCGTCGCCGCCGTGCGTCTCCACCTCTGCCTCGACCTCGATCTCGATCCCGTTGGCCTCGTAGGTCGCTTCGAGCATCTCGGCGTCCTCGCGTTCGACCTCCAGTTCGTTCCGGTCGACCTCCACCTCGACCTCCACGTCGACGGTCACGTCGTCGGACATATCGGTCTCCCCTTCGAGGCCGGCACGCAAAAACGGTCGGTCGCGGCGGGCAGCGCGGTCCGCGGCCCCGCGACTCAGGCGGTCACTGGAAGCCGATCCGGCCGCCGGTGTCGCGGAGCGACTCGCCGCCGCCGCCCTTGAACTGCTCTCTCACGTCCTCGTAGTACGCGAGGATGTCCTCGTTGATGGTCGGGCGAACCGACTCCATCGCGCGCCGGAAGTGCTTCATCTCCACCTCCTCGGCGTCGTCGTCGTCGCGAAGCGCCTCGATGGCGGCCTCGCGGGCGATCCCCTCCAGGTCGGAGCCGACGTAGCCGTCGGTGATCTCGGCGACCTCGCGGAGGCTCACGTCGGGCGCGAGCGGCGTGTCCCGGGTGTGGATGTCGAGGATCTGCTCGCGGCCCTCCTGGTCCGGCTGGCCGATCATCACGAGCCGGTCGAACCGGCCCGAGCGCAGCAGCGCGGGGTCGATCATGTCCGGTCGGTTGGTCGCCCCGATGACCATCACGTCGCCCATGTCCTCGAGCCCGTCGAGCTCGGTGAGGAGCTGGTTGACGACGCGTTCGGAGACGTTGTTCCCCATCTCCTGGCCGCGAGAGGGCGCGAGGCTGTCGAGCTCGTCGAAGAAGATGATCGTCGGGCTCACCTGCCGGGCCTTCCGGAAGGTCTGTCTGATCGCCTTCTCGGACTCGCCGACCCACTTCGAGAGCAGCTGCGGCCCCCGCACCGAGATGAAGTTCGCGTTCGTCTCGTTGGCGACGGCCTTCGCCATCAGCGTCTTCCCGGTGCCGGGCGGGCCGTACAGCAGCACGCCCTTCGGCGCGTCGACGCCCATCCTGTCGAACTTCTCCGGCGACGTGAGCGGCCACTCGACGGACTCTTGGACCTGCTGTTTGGCGTCTTCGAGCCCGCCGACGTTGTCCCACGAGATCTTCGGGAGCTCGACGAGCACTTCCCGCATCGCCGAGGGCTCCACCTCGTTGAGCGCGCCCGAGAAGTCGTCGCGCTTGACGATCATCCGGTCGATGAGGCTCGGGGGCACCTCCTCCTCGTCTAAGTCGATCTCGGGGAGGTACCGGCGCAGCGCCTTCATCGCGGCCTCCTTGGTGAGGCTCTCGATGTCGGCGCCGACGAAGCCGTGCGTCTCGTCGGCGAGGTGGTCTAAGCTCACGTCGTCCGACAGCGGCATGCCGCGGGTGTGGATCTGGAGGATCTCCTTGCGGCCCACCTCGTCGGGGACGCCGATCTCGATCTCGCGGTCGAACCGGCCGGGCCGGCGCAGCGCGGGGTCGACGCTGTCGACGCGGTTCGTCGCCCCGATGACGATCACCTGCCCGCGGGTCTCTAACCCGTCCATCATCGTCAGCAGCTGGGCGACGACGCGGCGCTCGACCTCGCCGGTCACGTCCTCGCGCTTCGGCGCGATGGAGTCCAGCTCGTCGATGAAGATGATCGAGGGGGACTCCTCTTTCGCGTCCTCGAAGATCTCCCTGAGCTGCTGTTCGGACTCGCCGTAGTACTTCGAGATGATCTCCGGCCCGGCGATCGAGAAGAACGACGCCGAGGTCTCGTTGGCGACGGCCTTCGCGAGCAGCGTCTTCCCGGTGCCGGGCGGGCCGTGGAGCAGGACGCCCTGCGGCGGCTCGATCCCGAGCTTCGAGAAGATCTGGGGGTGTTTCATCGGCAGCTCGACCATCTCGCGGACGCGCTGGATCTCCGACTGGAGGCCGCCGATGTCCTCGTAGGTGATCCCGCCGCCGGTCTTCTCGAAGCCGGAGATCGGTTCCTCGCGAAGCTCGACCTCCGTGTCCTCGGTGATGAGACAGACGCCGTCGGGCTCCGTCTCGACCGCGATCAGCGGGATCGCCTGCCCGGGCGACCGCATGAACGGGTGGTTCGTCGAGGACATCACCGGCACGATGTCGCGCTCGACGACCGGGCGCTTGAGGATCTGCCGTTTGACCATGCCGGCGGCGTCGGAGCCGAACTGGACCGACGCCTCCTCGGGCGGGGCCAGCACCAGCTTGTCGGCCTTCTCGGCCTCCGCCTTCCGGATGGTGACGCGCTCGCCGATGCCGACGTCCGCGTTCTGCCGCGTGAACCCGTCCACGCGAACGGTGTCGGTGTTCCAGTCTTGGCGGTCGGCGCGCCAGACCTTCGCAGCGGTCGTCTCCGCGCCCTCGATCTCGATGATGTCGCCGGGCGAGAGCTTCAGGTGGAGCAGGGTGTCGGGGTCGAGTCGGGCGATGCCGCGCCCCGAGTCGTTCGGGTACGCCTTCGCCACTTCGAGTTGGACTTCGTTCATGATTCCTCGCGGGGGATGATAGTATCTGGATCCGGTCCGGGAATAAGCCTGTTGCCCGTGTCCGGCCCGCCGATTCCTCCGGTCCGATCGGCGGCCGCGATTGGCTGTGTGATCATATAGCACGGTACGGAGTCCGGTCATAAAACCCCGTCGTAAGCGTGCGTTTTCGCCGTGGACTCGCGGTCGCTCGTATCGGACGGTTCTCGGCCGCTCGCCGCGGCGTGCGCGCCGAGCGCTCTGCCGCTACCGCGGGCCGAGAACGATTTCGGGGGCGAAAACCGTGACCCCGAGCAGCCCCGTCAACAGGAGGACCGCGGCGACGCGAACCCACCCCGCCAACCGGCGACGCTCCGCCGGCAGGGACTCGGCGACCCCCGACAGCGCGAATCCGACCGCCATGACGAGCGCGTTGATCGCGGTGACGCCGCGGAGGACGCCGAAGTAGACGTAGATGCTCGCCATGAGGAGCGAGGAGGCGAACATCGCGTACGCGTTGAGTCCGCCGGACGGTTCGCTGAAGACGACTTCGCTGATTCTGGAGGGCACGGTACGAACCGATCGCTCGGCGACGCTGATAGGGTTGGTGAAATGATGGGTGTCCGACCAGACGTTCCTCGCGCTTCCGCCCTGTGTGCGGACTCTCCGGCGACTATCGTCACCACGCACGTATCACCAGCCTATACGCTCGACGGAGCCGTCGATCCGGAGGTATTTGTCCGGCAGTCGCCTCGGAGGAGCCATGCGAACGCTCGTCTTCGACGGTCGGACCGGCGCCGCCGGCGACATGATCTGCGCCGCGCTGATCGCGGCCGGCGCCGACCCCGCGGTCCTCGACCCCGTGCGCGACGCTCTCCCCGTCCGGTACGAGGTCGGCGAGACTGAGAAGAACGGGATCCGCGCGACGACCGTCGACGTCCTCGTCGACAGGCACGGCGCGGGGGATGCGGATTCGGATCACGACCACGCTCACGGTCACGGCCACACTCACGACCACGGCCACGATCACGACCACGCTCACAGTCACGGCGACGACCACAGTTACGGTCATGACCACGACCACGATCACGGCCACGAGACGGACGCCTCTCGGGACGAGACCCACGCCGAGGGCGCGGGCGTCCACCGCTCCTACCGCGAGGTGGTCGACCTCGTCGAGTCGATGGGCCTCCCGGACGCGGTCGAGTCGACCGCGCTCGACGCATTCGAGCTGCTCGGGCGCGCGGAGGCGTCGGTCCACGGGATCGACCTCGACGAGACGCACTTCCACGAGGTGGGCGCCGACGACGCGATCGCCGACGTGGTCGGCGCGGCGCTGCTGCTCGCCGACCTCGACCCGGAGCGCGTGGTCACCACACCGGTCGCCGCCGGCGGGGGCACGGTCGAGATGAGCCACGGGACGTACCCGGTCCCGGCCCCGGCGACGACCGAGGTCGCGACCCGTTCGGACTTCCGAATCGTCGGCGGCCCGGTCGATCGGGAACTGCTCACGCCCACGGGCGCGGCGATCCTCGGCGCGGTCGCCGAGGGCGTCGACGCCGTCCCCGATCTCGCCGTCGAGCGCGCGGGCTACGGCGCCGGCGACGCCGACTTCGAGCCCCACCCGAACGTCCTGCGCGCGCTCGTCGGCGACGGGGGACGGGCGGAGAGCGAGACCGACCGGGGGCGGACCGTGGGCGGCGGGCTCGTTCGCGACGACATCGCGGTCCTCGAAACGAACCTCGACGACGCCGCGCCGGAGGTCCTCGGCGGGCTTCAGGAGACGCTCGAACGCGCCGGCGCGCGAGACGTGACGATCGTCCCGACGACGATGAAGAAGTCCCGCCCGGGTCACCTCGTGAAGGTCATCTGTAAGCCGGCGGACGTCGAGGCGGTCGCCGAGCGGCTTGCCCGCGAGACGGGGACGCTGGGCGTGCGCCAGTCCGGGGCGAGCCACCGCTGGATCGCGGAACGGGAGTTCGAGACGGCGACGCTCCGGGTCGACGGCGCCGACCACGAGGTGACCGTGAAGGTCGCCTCGACGACGGACGGAGAGGTCTACGACGTCAGCGGGGAGTACGACGAGGCGGCCGCGGTCGCGGGGGCGACGGGCCTCCCGATCCGCGAGGTGCTCCGGCGCGCGGAGGCCGCGGTGCGGGAGCGGCTCGCCGACGAGTAGCAGGTGGCCGGCCTCGCGACCGGCCCGTCAGTCGGGCGGGTCGACGCGCTCGACGCGCTCGGGGTCGACGCCGAAGCCGTCGGCGAGGCGCTCGCGGACGCGGTCGGCGACGACCTCTTCGGGGGCGCCGAACTCCGCCCGTGAGACCGCCTCCTCGTCGACCGCGAGGGTGGCGACCGCCTCGACCGTGGTGTCGTTGAGGCCGGGCCGGAGGCCGGCGATCTCGATCTCCTCGACGCGGAGGCCGTCGATTCGCTCGATCTGTGCTCTGGCGCCGGCGACGAGGTCGCCGGTGGCCGCCTGCGAGACGCGGACGGTCACCGTGGCCTCGACCGACGGCGTGTGGATGGCTGCCGCCATACGCCCTCGCCGCGAGTCGAACGCGGCGCGGCCGGTCGCCGTCTCGGGCCGCGACCCGAGAGGCGACCGGTCCGCGTCCTCGAACGCCGCGGCGGCGACGACGGGGGTCGCCGGCGGCGGCGCTCGCGAGGGTGACGGTCGTCCGACTCGACGCGCGCGACGGACAGCGGCGGCTGGAGAGAACGGGGTGCGGTCCGTCCCGCGGGGAAACCTCCCCAGCCGACGCGCGTCACGCGGTCGGGCGGACGGACCGTGGGGTCGGAATCCCGTAGCCGGTCCCGATCCACCCGAGGAACGCGACGCTCGCGGACCGCACGAGCGTCGAGCGGGTGGAACGGGTCATGGTCGGGATCCGCGGCGCGGGGTGCGCCGTCGTTCACCTCCAGTGTCGGTTTTGTATTAAAATTATGTTAGTTACGCGACCACATGCCACGGTGCGTTCGACCCGAGAGCCGCCGAGAATCCGCCGGAGCGGACGCACGCGTTCGGTTCCGTCGACGACGAGACGACAGGCCTATGCCGACCGCCCGACCAGTTGCGCGTAAGCAGTCACCGCCATGATCGAGCGCATTCACACGTCGGACGTCGAACCGGACGCGGACGAGGTCGCCATCGCCGGCCACGTCCACGAGATCCGCGACCTTGGGGGCCTCGTCTTCCTCATCGTGCGCGACCGCGAGGGGCTCATCCAGATCGTCTTCAAGGAGGAGCGCGAGCCGGAGCTGTTCGAGGCCGTCCAAGACGTGGGCGCCGAGGACGTTGTCCGCGTCGTCGGCGAGCCGCTGGAGAGCGACCAGGCGCCCGGCGGCGTCGAGATCGCGCCCACCGAGTACGAGGTCATCGACGAGGCCGACTCCCCGCTCCCGCTGGAGATCTCGAAGGACATCGAGGTCGACCTCTCGACCCGGCTCGACAACCGCGCGCTCGACCTCCGGAAGCCGGAGACGCTCGCGGTGTTCACTCTCCGTTCCGAGCTCATCACCGCGATGGAGGAGTGGTTCGAAGACGAGGGGTACGTCGACATCAAGACGCCGCTGATCTCGAAGGGCGGCGCCGAGGGCGGCGCGGAGCTGTTCCCGATCCTCTACTACAACCAGGACGCGTTCCTCTCGCAGAGCCCCCAGCTGTACAAGCAGATGCTGATGGCCTCGGGCTACGAGGCCGTCTACGAGACCGGCACGGCGTTCCGCGCCGAGGACTTCGCGACCTCCCGCCACGTCTCCGAGATCGCGATGTTCGACGTGGAGCTGGCGTACATCGACGACCACGACGACGTGATGGACGTCCAGGAGGAGTCGCTCCGCTACGCGCTCAGCGAGGTCGCCGAGAACGCCGAGCGCGAGCTCGACCTCCTCGACGTCGACCTGGAGGTCCCCGAGGACGACTTCCCGCGGATCACCTTCGACGAGGCGCTCGACATCCTCGAAACCGAGTTCGGGCACTTCCCGGACGACCCGACCGACCTCGACACGAAGGGGGAGAAGCTCCTCGGCGAGCACTTCGAGGAACAGGGCCACCCCGCGTTCTTCGTCGTCGGCTACCCCGACGAGAAGTTCTACTACATGCAGGACGTGCCGGAGGACGACATCGCCTCCCGGAAGTTCGACCTCATCTACAAGGGCCAGGAGCTCTCCTCGGGCGGGCAGCGCGAGCACGATGTCGAGCGCATGGTCGAAGTGATGGAGGAGGAGGGCGTCGAGACGAGCAACTTCGAGTTCTACATCGAGGCGCTGAGCTACGGCACGCCCCCGCACGGCGGCTACGGGCTCGGCATCGACCGCCTCGTCCAGAAGGTCGCCGACCTCGACAACATCAAGGAGGCGATCATGTTCCCGCGCGACCCGAACCGGCTGGAGCCGTAGGCGGCGCGACCCTTCCGGTCCGGTCTGGGTTTGGTCTGCGTTCGGTCCGCGTTTGATCCGAGGTCGGTTCGCACCGCGGTCGTGACGGTCCGACCATCGAATAGGCGGATCTCCCTTCTCCTCCCCGGCCGCGCGAGCGAGTTCGACTTCGCCGCGCAAGCGACTTCTCCCTCGGTCGACGCGAGGGTTCTTTTATAAGTACACACTGAGTACGGGTGGATTCTGTCTTCAGGGCCTCTATTCTCTGTTTAACCGGATTAAATCGGGCGAAACTCGGCTGAACGGCTTGCGTCATTAAAGGGTATCGGGGCCCGAGGCCGAGTCGCAATGAACGCACTCCGAACGACGCTGCTCGTGGCGCTTGCCACGGTTGTACTGATCGGGACCGGCGCGGCCGCCGGTGCCGTCGCGGCGACGCCCGGCCCGGACAACGCCTCCGGCGACGCGGGGCCGCCGAGCGACCTCCCGGACCAGGTGCCCGACTTCGTCGGCGGCATCCTCGACAGCGTGAACGAGTTCCTCGACGGCGGCGTCGACGACCTCGGCGAGACCGTGAGCGACATCGCCGGGAACGGCGCCGGCGAAGGCGACGCGGACGACGGAACGGACGCCGACGGGGGTGCGTAACGTGACGGACCGCAAGCCCGACCTCGACGCGCTCGACCGCCGGACCTATCTTCAGGCGACCGGCGCCGCGGCGCTCGGTGCGGCCGGCCTCGCCGGCTGCGTCGGCCGCGCGACCGGGACGCTCGCGACGCAGGTCACGGACCAGCCGGCGGACATCGACGACTTCGAGTCGCTCGTCGTCACCGTCGAGGGGTTCTGGCTCGGGCCGGAGGGCGCCGAGTCGGACGACGAGGACGGCAACGAGACCGACACCGGCGACGACGCGGACGGAGGCGACGACGCGGACGCCGGCGGCAACGAAACCGACGACGCGGACGCCGGCGGCAACGAAACCGACGACGGGGACGACGGCGAGGCGGGCCGCGAGTACTTCGAGTTCGACGAGCCGCAGGAGGCGGACCTCGTCGAGCTCCAGAACGGCGAGACCCAGCTGATCGACGAGCGCGAGCTCCAGACGGGCGAGTACCCGTACCTCCAGCTGGACGTGTCGTCGGCCGACGGGACGCTCACCGACGGGAGCGACGCGACCGTCGACCTCCCGGGCAACGCGCCCCTGAAGTTCAACGAGTCGTTCGAGATCCGCGAGAACACGCGGACGACGTTCACCGCGGACTTCGCGCCGGTGCTCCGGGGGAACGGCCGCTACCTCCTCCGGCCGGTGCCGAGCGGCATCGAGGTCGAGTACGAGGAGTCGAGCGAGTCCGACGGGAGCGATTCGGGCGGCGACAACGAGACCGCCGACGCGTAGCAACGCCGCGGTCCCCCGGTCCCCCGTTGGAGCAGCGGTCGCGATCCGGTCGCTCGCACGCGCGAGCGCGGACCGCGCCGCGGCTTCGGGGTCAGGGCTGGGTCGGTTCCCGGGATTCGGGGACCGGGGGAATGCGCGCGCCGCTGCGGTCGGTGCCCGACTCGAGGCATCTCGTCGCCGTCAGAGGCACACGACCCGCACGGATCGTCCGCGCGACGACGCGCACGGACGGTCTTCGCTTTCTCCGATCCGTTCATCCGACCGCTCTCGGGGCGGCGCCGCTCTCTATCTAGTCAGGCGGCCGTCGCGTCCGACCGCACGAACGTCCGGTACAGCGGGCCGGCGAGCACCAGCGCGCCGACGCCCGCCATCCCGAGGATCATCGCGGGGTCGACGAGCGACCCGCCGCCCGCCGCGAGGCGGTCGAGCGAGACGCCGACAGCGACCCCGCAGAGGACCCACGGCAGCTCGCCGAGCGCGGTTCCGAAAATGAACGGTCGGGCTCCGACCCCCGCGGCCGCGGCGCCGACCGTCACCGCGTCTGAGGGGAGCGGCAGGAGGCGGGTCCCGGTCACGGCGCGCACGCCGCCGGACTCAGCCGCGAAGCGCTCGCCGGCGCGACAGAACCGCGCTGCGACGCCCGAGTCCTCGACCGTCTCGGGGTCGCTCCCGAGCCTGAGCCGCCCCGCCCGAGCGAGCGCGTACGGGGGCACGGCGGTGCCGACCACGAGCGCGAGCGCGAACGGCGTCCCGACCCAGCCGTATCCGAACCCGACGACGACGGCGAGGAGCGTCGTCGGCCACGCGAGGAGGGGTCTGACGGCGGCCAGCACGACCACGGCGGCGCCGAAGCGGATCGGATCGGTCGCCAGCCAGCGGAGCCGCGAGAGCGCTGCCTCGGGGGAGACTGCGAGCGCGACCGCCGCGAGCGCGGCGACGGCGATCCCGGCGACCGCGTACCGACCGACCGTGGTCCGGCGATTCACGCTCTCGCGTCCGCGGGCGTCCGGTAAACGCTTTGTGGGTGCGTTCGCTCGGGGGTCGCCGGCGCGACCGCGCCGGTCACGACAGCTTGCCGAGCGCCTCGAAGAAGTCGGAGGGCGGCCCCGCGATCCGTATCGGGGGCGCGGCGCGCTCGACGGTCACCTCGACCGGCCCGTCGAGGGACTCGGTGTCGCGGCCGTCGCTGACGACCGTCGCTCCCGCGTCGTTCTCGACGGCGACGGTGACCGTCGCGTCGGCGTCCACCACGAGCGGCGGCATCCCCTCGTCCGCGACCATCTCGTTGACGACCAGTCCCCCGACCTCGGGGTGGACCAGCGGGCCGCGCTCGGAGAGGTTGTACGCCGTCGACCCGGTCGGCGTGGCCACGAGGACCCCGTCCGCGTGGCCGCCGGCGTACCGCGAGCCGTCGACGCGCACCTCGTAGTCGATCCCGCCGCCCGGCCCGCGGCGCTCGCCCTGGACGACCACCTCGTTCGCCGCCGGCGTCGACGTCCAGTCGCCGGCGCTGGCCGCGAGCCGCGGGGCCTCGCGGACGTCTAAGCCGCCGTTGCGAAACGCCCGGATCTCGGCGCGGAGCGCCGTCGCCGCGTCCCCCGGCTGGACGGCGTTGAGAAAGCCGACCTCGCCGAGGTTCACGCCGACGATCGGGGTGTCGCCGGCGTTGCGCGCGACGAACAGGAACGTCCCGTCGCCGCCGACCGCGACGACCAGGTCGCAGTCGTCGAACGCGCCGACCGGTCGGGCGTCGTCGCCGGCGTCGAGGGCTGCGGCGGTCTCCTCGTCGAGCCAGACGCTCTCGTCCGCGTCGACGACGACGTCCCGAAGGGTCGCCGCGAGCGACGCCGCCCGCTCGCTGCCCTTCCGCGCCACGATGCCCACTTCCATGGCAGTCCCATCCCGATCCCCGGATAAAAGCGTGCGGACATCGGGCGGCTCCGCCGGGTTCCGGGACTCCGGCGCCCGCCGGAAAGTTTCAAGCCGCTCGACCGCGTTGCTCGGGCCATGTCGACCCCCCACGGGCGGCGAAAACGATGAGCGAGGAGGACGACTGGTTCGAGCGCGCGCTACGCGAGACCGACGAGGAGTCCGACGAGCGGCCGGTGGGCGACGCGGAGGGCGGATCCGGTGACGACGAGAGAGCGGCGGAAATCGACTCCGCGAACGGCGATTCGGAGGGCGGCGACTCCGAGTCCGCGGCGACCGACTACGACGACCCGGCGGCCGAGCTCGGCGACTTGGGCGGCGGCGCCGACTCCGATTCGGAGTCCGGGGATGGGGGCGAGGAGGTGGGCACGGACACGGACGAGGCGGGCGCCGCGGCCGACGACGGCGATCCGTTCGGCGGCAATGCCGGAGGTGGCGGTGACGCCGGGGACGACGACGACCCGTTCGGCGGGGCCGTCGGCGGAGACGGCGAGTTCGGGGGCGAAGGACAGGGAGGCCCCTCGGCGGACGACGGCGTGCCGGCCGACGCGTTCGGCGACCCTGACGCGGACGAGGGGTTCGACTCCTTCGGCGGGGACGACCCCTTCGGCGGCGGCGGCGGGACCGACGCGGACGGCGCCCCCGAGAGCAACTCCGCCGCGGGGACTGACACCGGCTCCGGCGGCGGAGACCCGTTCGGCGCGGACGACCCCTTCGGCGGGAGTCGGAGAGGAGGCGGAGGCGGCGGATCGAGCGGCGCGGGCGGCGGCGGCGCGGAGGGCGGGGGCGACCCCTTCGGCGGCTACCGCGGCGCCGCGAGCGCCGGCGACGACGACTTCGGGTTCGGCGACCTCGGGGGCGACGCGGACGCCGGCGGCCCGCCCGACTTCGACATCGACCCCGACGAGTTCGAGTCGGAGATCGCGCGGACCGACATCGGGATCGAGGGCCTCGACGACATGATCCTCGGCGGGGTCCCCAAGCGGTCGCTGCTGTCAGTCATCGGCGGCGCGGGGACCGGGAAGACGACGTTCGCGCTCCAGTTTCTCAACAGCGCGCTCGAATCGGGCGGGAAGGCGATCTACATCACCCTGGAACAGACCCGCGAGTCGATCTTCGACACCGCGACCGAGAAGGGGTGGTCGTTCCGCGAGTACGCCGACGAGGACCGCCTCGCCGTCGTCGCCATCGACCCCATCGAGATGGCCAACTCCCTGTCGTCGATCCGCAACGACCTCGTCCGGCTCATCTCCGAGTTCGACGCCGACCGGTTGGTGCTCGACTCTGTCTCTCTCTTGGAGATGATGTACGACCACCCGGCGAAGCGCCGGTCGGAGGTGTTCGGGTTCACGCGCTCGCTGAAGGAGTCGGGCGTCACCACGCTGCTCACCTCCGAGGCGAGCGAGGAGACCCCGTACGCCTCGCGGCACGGGATCGTGGAGTACCTCACGGACGCCGTCTTCGTCCTCCAGTACGTCCGAGGGTCGGACTTCCGCGAGACGCGGCTGGCCGTCGAGATCCAGAAGATCCGCGACGCGAACCACTCCCGCGAGACGAAGCCGTACGACATCACGGACACCGGCATCTCGGTGTACGACCAGGCGAACATCTTCTGAGCGGGCGGAACGACGCGATGTTTAAATCGGCGTGCGTCACAGCGGCGATTATTTTCAAACGAACGCTGTGCGGTGGCGCGTGCCGGTGAGCGCCGCAACGCGGCGCGAACCGCACGCGCGAGGGACGCGGCGAGCGCGAGCGGCGTAGCCGCGAAGCGTGAGCCGCGAGGCTGGGGAGGCGTGAGGTGCGGGGCGGTGCTGTCCAGGGCGGGACTCAAAGGGGCAGCCAAGAGGCGGGCGCAGGCGACACAAGCACCGCAACGAGGGAGCGAACGAAGTGAGCGACTGAGTGAGGAGCGCAGCGAGCGTGCGCCCGCCTCTTGGCTGGGGCTTTGGAGTGTCAACCCTCGATCCACAATCTGCTATTTATAAACGAGCGGCCGGGAATTTGGAGGTATTCAAGCGTCAGAATCGGGAGATTGCGGCTCACGGATTGTTCGCCGCAGGAATGCACCGTCCGGGAATTGAACCCGGGCTATTAGCTTGGGAAGCTAATGTCCTACCACTGGACCAACGGTGCTCGACTGCTGCTACCCGACCGTGCCACTTGAACGTAGCGTTTCGGCGGACGCCGGCCGGCTCCGAGCCGCGGTGCCGCGAGCCACACGCTTAAGCCCTCACCGACGCAGGCACGCTCATGACCGACGACGCAGCAGACGCGACGCGACCCGAGGCGGCCGCGGCGATCGACCGCGTCCGCGAGCGCGCGGCCGAGTTCGCCCCCGCCCTCGGCGCGACCTGGACCGACGACGAGCCGTGGCGCTTCCTCACCGACCTCACGGCGATCGGAAGTCGCATGGCCGGGAGCGAGGGCGAGCGCCGGGCGGCGGGCCTCGTCGCTAACGCCTTCGAGCGAGCGGGGCTCGCGGACGTGCGCACGGAGCCGTTCGACCTCCCGGCCTGGGAGCGCGGGTCGGCGTCGCTCGACGTGACCGTCTCGGGCCGCGACGGCGAGCCGGCGACGCGCTCGTTCGAGGCACTGGCGCTCCCGTACTCGCCGTCGGGGAGCGTCTCAGGCGAACTCGTCGACGTGGGCTACGGCACCCCCGCGGAGATCGACGAGCGCGACGTCGAGGGCCGGATCGCGGTCGCGTCGACGACCACGCCCTCCGGCGGCCGGTTCGTCCACCGCATGGAGAAGTTCGGCTACGCGATCGACTCGGGCGCCGTCGGGTTCGTGTTCGTCAACCACCTCGACGGCCAGCTGCCCCCCACTGGGTCGCTCACGTTCGGCGAGGAGGCCGAGGCCGTCGCGGTCGGCGTCTCGAAGGAGACCGGCGCGTGGCTCCGCGAGTACGCGGTCGGCGGCGCGAACGCCCCAGTCGGCGGCGGAGACGACGTCGCGCGCGCCGAGCTGTCGGTGGAGGCGTCGACGACGCCCGGCGAGAGCCGGAACGTCCTCGGGAGCGCCGGCCCGGACACCGACGAGCGGGTCCTCCTGCTCGCCCACTACGACGCCCACGACATCGCGGAGGGCGCGCTCGACAACGGCTGCGGCATCGCGACGGTCGCGACCGCGGCCGACATCCTGGCGGACGCCGACCTCCCTGTCGGCGTCGACGTCGTCGCGGTGGGCGCCGAGGAGGTGGGGCTGCTCGGGGCGGAGCACCTCGCGGACCGGGTGGACCTCGACCGGGTGAAGGGCGTGGTCAACGTCGACGGAGCCGGGCGGTTCCGTGACCTCGTCGCGCTCGCGCACGCCTCCACCGCGGCCGCGTCGGTCGCGGAGGCGGTGTCGGCCGCGACGCGGCAGCCCATCGAGGTCGACGCGCAACCGCACCCGTTCTCCGACCAGTGGCCGTTCGTGCGCCGCGGCGTGCCGGCGCTCCAGCTCCACAGCGACTCGGGCGACCGCGGGCGAGGCTGGGGGCACACGCACGCGGACACGCGGGACAAGGTGGACGACAGGAACGTCCGCGAACACGCGATGCTGATCGCGCTGCTCGTCGCCGAGTTCGCGGCGCCCGAACGCGACCTCCCGCGGCTGGACCGCGACGAGCTCGCGGCCGCGTTCCGCGAGGCCGACTTCGAGACGGGGATGCGCGCCGCCGACCTCTGGCCGGCCGACTGGGACTGATCGAAGGGCTCGGACGGGTCTGCCGACCGTTCACTCCAGGTCCGCGTCCGGCGTCGGCGCGGGAAGCCGCTTGTGCGCCGACGCGCGGTGACGCCCGAGCAGGTCCGCGACGAGTTCGCGGTCGACCGCGCCGAGGTCGGCGCCGGTCCCGGCGTCGGCCGCGGCAGGTTCGCCCTCCGTGAGCGCCGCCGCGATCCGCTCGACGACGGACTCGGGACTGAGCCCGCGGTCAACGCCGAGGTGGAGGACCGGGTCGATGACCTCGTACGGCGCGCCTAGGTCGTCCGCGTCGCGCTGGCCCGGGAGGAAGCCGGCCCTCGGCGCCTTCTCGACGACGAACTCCGGCACGTCGAGCTCGCTCGCGAGCGCCCGCACGTCGGTCTTGTAGAGGTGGCCCAGCGGGAACAGGTCGGCCGCGCAGTCGCCGTGTTTCGTCAGGTAACCGAGCAGGAGTTCGCTCCGGTTCGCCGTGCCGCAGACGAGGCGGTCCGTCGCGTTCGCGGCGAGGTAGGCGACGGCCATCCGGAGGCGCGCGACGGCGTTGCCGGACCGGACCGGCTCGTCGTGGAGGTCGAAGCGGTCCGGGACGACGGCGCCGAACTGCGCGAACAGCGGCTGGAGGTGGGCCGTGTCGTGGTCGATCCCCAGCGCCTCGGCGAGCGCCTCGGCGTCGCGGGCGTGCGGCGCGCCGATCTTGTTACACGGGAGGATCAGCCCGTACACGCGGTCTGCGCCGAGCGCCTCGACCGCGAGCGCGGCCGTCACCGTCGAGTCGAGCCCGCCGCTCATATTCACGACCACGCCATCGGCGCCCGCGGCGTCGACCCGGTCGGCCACGAACGACCTGATTCGGTCGCGTTCGAGCGCGGGGTCCCGGTCCGGGAGCACCGAGGCGGGGAGAGGCCGGCCAGCGGCCGCTTCGCCGTCGCCTGACGCTGTCGCTCCCTCCGAGCGGTCGACGGCGGCCTCGTCCGGATCGAACGCCGACTCGCGATCAGCCATCTTCCCCTCCGCCGGCCGTCCGCCCACTCCGCTTCGTCCGCCCGCGGGAGCGTCCGGCGCCTCGGCGCGGAGCCCGGACGCGTCTCTGCGAGCGATCGCGGGCGTCGCATTGGAATGTCATTCGTCGACCGCCGCTTCCGGTCGCGCTGGTAAATACTTGCGGTGTAGATAATATAAGGAACTGGTACTGTTGTTAGTTCCTCGTGAGAATGAAAGCAGAGAAACCACATACGCAATCAATTACAAACGAGATATTTTCAAATAATCGAATATGGTGTCTGTCGATAGGGTCTCTGGTTGATACATGAATTCTTGTATCCGGGAATAGTTCTTGTTATTGTAGAAATAGCGCAGATAATCACATCTCCAACCATATAATGTCGTTATACACGAACATTTATTAGTCGCATCTGGTTCGGTCTGACCATGTCGAAGATCCAGTTGAGTTCGAGTCAGGAACGCGTGCTCACCGCGCTCGTGAACCTCTCCGAGAGTCGGGAGGCGCCGGTACAGGGCCGCGAGATCGCGGACGCGATCGACCGCAACGCGGGGACGGTGCGGAACCGGATGGGGAGCCTCAGCACCCTCGGCCTCGTCGAGGGCGTCGCCGGGCCGGACGGCGGCTACATCCCGACCGACGAGGCGTACGACGCGCTCGGCATCGAGCGCCTGGAGGACGCCGCGACGACGCCGGTCGAGCGCGAGGGCGACCCGGTCGAGGACGTCACCGTCGCGGAGATCGACCTGTCGAGCGTCGCGAACCCGGAACTGTGCCGCGCCGAGCTCGTGATCCGCGGCCCGGTCGGCCCCTTCGACGCGGGCGACCACGTGACGGTCGGGCCGACGCCGGCCACCGGGCTGCGGCTCTCCGGCGTCGTCGATGCGACGAACGTCGACGGCAACAGCCTCCTGGTCCGCGTCGACGGCATGGAGACTCCGACGGGCGGGTCGGCCGCCTGAACGGCCGGTCAGCGGCCGCGGTCAGTCCGGCTCGACCGCAGAGAACAGCCTGTCGCTGACCGCGCCGGTGGCGGACGCGGCGTGTCGCGCGTCCCGGTGCCGCTCGCCGAAGGCGATCCGCGCGCTCTCCGCGGCCTCGCGGTCGACCGCGAACGAGACGTCGGGGTAGGTCACGTCCCACAGCACGAGCGGCTCGGGTGGCGCGGGACCGATACCGCGGTCGCCCGGTATCGGCTCGGCGTCGAGCAGCCGGTCGATCCACACGAGGTCGGCGGTTCCGCGACCGACCGCGCGGGCCGCGGCGACGACCCGCCGCACGAGCGCCCGCGGGAAGCCGTCCGCCGAGAGCTCGACGACGAGCGTGTCGCCCTCGCGGGTCGCGCCCGCGTCGAGGTCGCGGACCGTCCCCGTCTCGTCGGTCGTCAGGTTGTGGAAGTCGCGTTCGCCGTCGAACCGCGCGAGCGCCTCCAGAAATCGGTCGTCGTCGACCGCGTGCTCGGGGTCTCGCCGCGCGCGGTCCGAGGCGGATTCGGCCCCGGACTCGGGCGCGTAGAGGTGGTACCGGTACGTCCGTCGAACCGCGTCGTGCGTTGCGTGGAACTCGTCACCCACGTCGGCGGCGGCCCAGACTCGGACCGACCCAGGCAAGTGGCCGTTGAACGCGCGGGGCGTGAGCCACGTCGGCGCCTCGAAGGCGACGGTCTGGGCCACCGCCGAGACGCCCGCGTCGGTCCGGCCGGCCGCGGCGTAGCCCGGGGGCGTGGCGTGCGTCGACCCGTCGCCGCGGTCGACGAGGCCGTGGTCCGCGAGCGCCTCGAGGAGCGCGTCCGCGACGGTGCGGGCGTGCGGCTGGCGCTGGAAGCCGGCGTACGCCCGCCCGTCGTACGCGACGCGGAAGGCGCGCGTGACCGTGTCGCGCCCGTTCGACGCGCCCGTCACTGGGCGTCGGACGGCTCGCGGTCGCCCGCCTCGCCGGTGTCCGCCGAGTTCGCCTCGGTCTCGCCGGAGTCGGTCGGGAGCGACCCGACTTCCTCGGGGTCGGCCATCGGGACGGTCACCACCGGCACCGACGCGACGCGGACGACCTTCTCGGTGACGCTGCCGAGGAGGAGCCGGCGGATCCCCCGACGGGTGTGGCTCGGCATGACGACGATGTCGGCGCCGTCGTCGATGGCGTTCTCGATGACCTCCAGGGGGTCGCCGCGGACGACGCTGCCGACCGTCTCGACGCCTCTCGCCTCCAGTTCGGCGGTCACCGCCTCCACCCGTTCCTCGGCCGCGTCCGCCAGCCGGTCCGAGAACACGCCCGTCCGCGGGCCGGCGAGCGTGTCGACGGCGGTGTCGGCCGCGGAGAGGACGTGGACCGTCGCGTCGTACCGCTCGGCGAGGCTGGCCGCGTGCGGGATGGCGTCGTTCGCCTCGCCGCCGGGGGCGACGGGCAGGAGGATGTCGTCGTACATGCGTGGTGACGGAACGCCCACCCGCAAAGTCCTGTCGGCCGGGAAACCGGTCGGCGGGCCGGTCGAGAAGGCACGGTCGGGAAGGCGGGCGGTCAGCGACGGTCTATCGAGGGAGCAGGCGGGCGGCGGTCGAGCGCCGGATGGGTAGGGTTTTCCGGCGGGCGGCCCTCCCCGTGGGTATGGGACGCGACGTGTCCGACCCCGACAACCCGCAGGTAACGCTTCAGACCAACCACGGCGACATCGTCGTCGAGCTGTTCGCCGACCGCGCGCCGCGGACGGTCGAGAACTTCCTCGGCCTGGCGCGACACGACCCCGCAGCGGACGCCGAGCCCGCGCCGGAGACGAACACGTGGGAGGACCCCAAGTCCGGCGAGGTGCGCGGTGACTCGCTGTACGAGGGCAACGTCTTCCACCGCGTCATCGACGACTTCATGATCCAGGGCGGCGACCCGATGGAGAACGGCCGCGGCGGCCCCGGCTACCAGTTCGACGACGAGTTCCACGACGACCTCACCCACGACGGGCCCGGCATCCTCTCGATGGCGAACTCCGGTCCGAACACGAACGGCTCGCAGTTCTTCATCACGCTGGACGCGACCCCGCACCTCGACGGCAAGCACGCCGTCTTCGGGCAGGTCATCGACGGGATGGACGTCGTCGAGGAGATCGGCGCGGTGCCGACCGGCCGCAACGACGACCCCCGCGAGGCCGTCGAGATCGAGCGCGTCGACGTCGACGAGTAGCCCTCGCGGTCGGGCGTCGGACCCCGCCCCGGCGCGGGGAGTTGAGAAGAGTTAAATTGCCCCCGGCGTAATCCTCGATTGCGCTCGGTTGGTGTAGTCCGGCCAATCATGTTGGCCTTTCGGCGGACGCGGCGCCTCGGCGCCGGTTCGGAAGTCAGCCGACGACCAGGGTTCAAATCCCTGACCGAGCATCCATTCTCACCTCGCGAGCGGCGCGTCCGGATCCGCGCGCGGTCCGAAGGGGAAGAATCACCACCGTCGGTGACGGAGGGACGGGCATGAGCGACCGACCCGACGAGTCCGACGGCGACGACAGGCGGTTCGAGACGCGCGCGATCCACGCCGGCCAGGAGCCGGACCCGGAGACCGGCGCGCTGATGACGCCGATCCACGCGAACTCCACCTACGAGCAGGACGCGCCCGGCGACCACCGCGGCTACGAGTACAGCCGGACCGGGAACCCCACTCGGACCGACCTCGAAGCGAACCTCGCCTCGCTGGAGGCGGGCAGCCACGCCCGCTGTTTCTCTTCGGGCATGGGCGCGATCAACACCGTGCTCAACCTGCTCTCGGCGGGCGACCACGTCGTCGCGGGCGACGACGTGTACGGCGGGACCCACCGAATCTTGACGCAGGTGTACGACGAGTACGACATCGACACGACGTTCGTCGACACCACCGACCACGACGCGGTCCGGGCGGCGATGCGCGACGAGACCGAGCTGGTGTGGGTCGAGACGCCGACGAACCCCCTGATGAACGTCAACGACATCGGCGCGCTCGCCGACATCGCCCACGAGGGCGACGCGCTCTGCGCGGTCGACAACACGTTCGCGACCCCGTACCTCCAGCGGCCGCTCGAACACGGCGCCGACATCGTCTCCCAGTCGCTGACGAAGTACCTCGGCGGCCACTCCGACACGATCGGCGGCGCCCTGATCGTCGACGACGAGGAGCTGGACGAACGGCTCGGCTTCTACCAGAACTCCGTCGGCGCGACGCCCGGGCCCTTCGACGCCTTCCTCGTGCTCCGCGGGACGAAGACGCTCCCGGTGCGGATGGACCGCCACTGCGAGAACGCGATGGCGCTCGCCGAGTGGCTGGAGGGCCACGACGCGGTCGACCGCGTCTACTACCCCGGGCTGGAGTCGCACCCGGACCACGAACTGGCGGCCGAACAGATGGACGACTTCGGCGGCATGCTCTCGTTCGAACTCGACGGCACCCTCGAAGAGGCGTCGACCGTCGTGAGCGAGACCGAGGTGTTCACGCTGGCGGAGTCGCTGGGCGGCGTCGAGAGCCTGATCGAGCAGCCGGCGGCGATGACCCACGCCGCCATCCCGCGCGAGGAGCGGCTCGCCGCCGGGCTCACCGACGGCCTCATCCGCGTGTCCGTGGGGATCGAACACGTCGACGACATGAAGGCGGACCTTCAGGCGGCGTTCGACGCGGCGCTGTCGTAGTCCGTCCGCCCGCCGGCCCGGGCTCCGGGCCGCTCCATGGCACGCTCGGTTCGCGGCCGGACGACTGGTACCATTTTTGTCGCCGCCGCCGAGACTGCCTCCATGAGCGATCCAGACGTCCTGGTGCTTCGACAGACGATCCACGGGCTCGGCCCCGACGAACTGGCGGCGGCGATCCGCGAGCGGCTCCCCGACGCCGAGGTGGCGCGGGCGCGGACGCCGGCGGAGGAGCGGGAGCTGATCCGGACCGCGCGGGTCGCCGTCGGACTCACCATCGACGAACACCTGCTCTCGGTCGCCGACGACCTGGAGCTGTTCGCCTGCGTGTTCGCGGGGACGGGCCATCTGCCGCGGGACCTGCTCGCGGACCACGGCGTCGCCGTGACGAACGCCTCGGGCGTCCACGGACCGAACATCGCCGAACACGTAATCGGCTCGATGATCGCGCACGCGCGGCAGTTCCACCGGGCGTACCGCCAGCAGTCCCGCCGCGAGTGGCGCACCTACGAGACGACGGAGGTGTACGGCTCGACGGTCGCCGTCGTCGGACTCGGCGCCATCGGGCGGTCCGTCGTCGACCGCCTGGAGTCGTTCGACGTCGACACGGTCGGGGTGCGCTACACCCCGGAGAAGGGCGGTCCGACCGACGAGGTGTACGGCTTCGACGAGTTCCACGACGCCGTCACCGACGCCGAGTACGTCGTGTTGGCGTGTCCGCTCACGGAGACGACGCGGGGGCTGGTCGACGCGGACGCGCTCCGGACGATGCGGCCCGACGCCGTCCTCGTCAACATCGCGCGCGGGCCGATCGTCGACACCGACGCGCTGGTGACGGAGCTCCGGAACAACCGGATCCGCGGCGCGGCGCTGGACGTCACGGACCCGGAGCCGCTTCCGGAGGACCACCCGCTGTGGGGGCTGTCGAACGCGACGATCACGCCGCACAACGCCGGCCACACGCCGGAGTACTACGAGCGCGTCGCCGACATCCTCGCGGACAACGTCGCGCGGCTGGACGCCGGCGACGACCTGCGCAACCGCGTGGTCTGAAGCGCCGTCGAGGACTGACTTTACCCCCAAGTATATATCTCTATATACTACTAATTTGCTCCTAATACCGCTTTAGAAAACCCTGAGAGCGACGGAGCGAGCCGAGTCGGAGAGATTGAGCTGTACTCGCTGACAGAGGTATATATTTTGATCAAAATTAAGGTGATCCGCTCCCGAGGGCCTGATATGGAAACGCGGAAGGTCCAGGTCACCGGCGGCTCGACGTACACCGTTTCGATTCCGAAGACGTGGGCGACCGACAACGACGTCGAGGCCGGGACGGAGATCGAGTTCCACCCCGACGGCGACTCGCTGTTCCTCACCCCGCGGTCCGAGTCCGAACGGACGCGGGGGTCGCTGGACATCGCCGATCTGAGCGGCCAGGCGCTCCGGCGGGCGGTGACGACGATGTACGTCAGCGGCTTCGACGTCATCGAACTGGAGGCCGCGGAGATCACCACCGAGCAGCGGTCGACGATCCGGGACGCGGTCCAGAGCCTCGTCGGCCTGGAGGTGTTAGAGGAGACGCGCGACCGCGTCGTCGTTCAAGACTTGCTCGACTCCTCGGAGCTTTCGATCCACAACGCGGTCACGCGGATGCGACTGATCTCGCTGTCGATGCTCGAAGACGCGATCACCGCGCTCTCGGAGCGCGACCACGACCTCGCGCGCGACGTGATCGGTCGCGACGACGACCTCGACCGCCTGTGGCTCGTCGTCTCGCGGATCTTCCGCGCCACCCTGCGGACGCCGAAGGCGGCCGAGGAGCTGGGTCTCCCCCGCGAGGAGTGTTTCGACTACCACTCCAGCGCCCGCCAGCTGGAACGGATCGGCGACCACGCGACGAAGATCGCGCACCTCACGCTGAACATCGACGAGGCCCTCCCCCCGGACGTGGTCGAGGCGGTGAGCGACCTCCACGGCGACGCAGTCGACGTGATCGACGCGGCGATGGACGCGCTGTTCGACGACGACACCGAGGCCGCGACCCGTCGGGCCAACGAGGCGCGGACCGGCGTTCGAGCCATCGACGAGCGCGTGCGCTCCATCGACGAACTGCTCCGCGACCTCGATCCGACGCGCGCGCAGCTGCTCGGGCTCGTCGTCGACTCCGTGCTCCGCTCGGCCGACTACGGCGGGAACATCGCCGAGACCGCGCTCCAGAAGGCCGCGCCGACGCCGTGAGGGGATCGGTCTCAGACGGAGATTCGAGCGCCGCTCTCGTTGCCGGGTGAACGGGTTTTTTCAGCACGCTCCCCCGAGGTGACCCCATGCCAGAGATCGAACTCGGCGTGCCGAAGGGCGTTGTCGAGTCGCTTCCGGAGGACGAGGGGACCGCCGAACGCGACATGCGACGCGCCATTGCGGGGATCCAGTCGCGGCTGAACGAGGCGCTCGACGAGGCGGACCCGGACGAGGCGGCCGAGGTCGTCGCCGACGCGGTCGAGCGCATGGAGTCGCAGGCGAGCACGTACCACGAGTTCGTCCCCGAACTGCGCGCGTGGGGGCAGTCGCCGATATACGCCATCGCGTGGCGGAACCTCTACCTCGAACTGATCGGCCAGCTGTACGACCACGAGTGGCTCGCCGACGACCTCGACCGCGAGCGGAACTTCCGGCTGGTCGAGGACGGGATCCGGCTGTCGGACCTGTAGCGGGAGCGACCTCGCGTGGGTCGCGGATCGCTGCCGGTGCCGCTGGCCGCGGAGCGCCGTCGCCGCCGCGTGTCCGCGGTCGGTTCGGTTCCGCGGCCGACCGCTTTTAAGCCGCCGCGACACGACGTACGGGTATGGAACTCGAACTGCGGTTCTTCGCGACGTTTCGCGAGGCCGCCGGCGGGAAGACGGTGAACGCGGAGTTCGCCGACGGCTCCTCCGTCGGCGACGTGTTGCGCGAATTGGAGGCCGAGTACGAGGGGATGGAGGGCCGGCTGATCGTCGACGGCGACCTCGCCCCCCAGATCAACGTCCTGAAGAACGGCCGCGAGGTGCTCCACCTCGACGGGCTCGACACGCCGATGGCGGACGGCGACCGGCTCTCCGTCTTCCCGCCGGTCGCGGGGGGCGCATGACCGACGACGGGTCGGCGGCGACCGAGGGGAGCGTCGACGACGAGGCGGCGGGGGCCGACCTCCCGCCCGCCGAGGAGGGGTGGGAGCGAAAGACGGTCGCGTACCGCGGCATCTCTCGCCGCCTCGCGGCTCACTACCTCCGCAACCTCGGCGGGGAGCTGGTGGGGACCGACGACCCCGCGGCCGCGACCCGGGTTGACGGCGACGGCTGGCGAGTGACTCTCAGCGCCGAGACGGTGACCGCCGCGGCCGCCATCGAACTCACCGAGGTGACCGCCGAGTTCGCGGGCGACCCCGAGGTCCTCGCCGAGCTCCTGCCGAAGTACCGGCAGAAGGCGATGCGCGCCGGCGGGTGATGTCCGACGACGCCGACGGCGGGGAGTCGGGTGACCGGGACGACGCCGAGAAGGACCCGGGTCCGTACCCGATCGAGGGGACCGCGCTGGTGAAGACGGCCGCGCTCGCGAGCGTGCCGGCCGCCCGCGTCCCGGCGCTGCTCACGCAGGTTCAGGCCGACCTGGGGCCTAGGATCGACGAGTACCGCCGGCGCTACGAGCGGATCGCGGCCGAGCCGGACCGCGAGACGTTCCTCGTCGAACCGGATCACTGGGAGACGGTGGCCGACCGCGTGGGGCTCTCCGAGCGCGAGCGCGACGCGGTCGTGCGGGCCCACGAGGCCGCGGTCGAGCGGATCGGGTCCGGGAGCGGCCGCCGGGAGGAGTTCGACACCGCGCTGGAGATCCGGTCGGGCGTCGTTATCGGCGTCGACGTGGAAAGCGGAGGAAACGGCGACGCAGAGGCGGGAGCGAACGGCAGCGAATCGGATCCGGACGGCGGCGAATCGGACCCGGACAGCGGCGGGTCGGATTCGAACCGCGACTGACCCGAACGCTGCCGTCACCGACGCCTTTTCGGACGCCACCGCAGACGTTCCGGCATGCGACTCGCTCGACTGCTCACGCCGGACGGTCCCGTCGCCGGCCGCTACGACGACGGCGGGGTCGTCGCGGACGACGGCCGCTACGAGGTCGGCCGCGACGGCCGGCTGCTCCCGCCCTGTGACCCCAGCGCGCTGTACTGCGTCGGCCGGAACTACGCCGAGACGCTCGACCAGATGGACTACGAGCGGCCTGACGAGCCGGACTTCTTCGTCAAGCCGCCGGCCAGCCTGCTGGCGCACGGCGAGCCGATCCGGTACCCGGAGTGGACCGACGAGCTGACCTACGCCGGCGAACTGGTCGCGGTGATCGACGAGCGCTGCCGCGACCTCGCGCCCGATGAGGTGCCGGGCGTCGTGCGCGGCTACACGGTCATGAACGACGTCGACGCCCTCGACCAGCAGGGGCGGACCGCCCGCAAGGCGTTCGACGGCTCCGCGCCGCTGGGGCCGTGGATCGAGACCGACGTCGACCCGACGGCCCTCGACATCGAGACGACCGTTGGCGGCGAGACGCGCCAGGACGCCAACACGGAGCTGATGCTGTTCGGTCCCCGCGAGATCGTCTCGTACCTCTCGAAGCGGTTCTCCTTCGAGCCCGGCGACTGTATCGCGTTCGGCAGCCCCGCGAACCCCGGTCTCGTCGAACCGGGCGAGCGCGTCGAGATCACGTACGAAGGGGTCGGGACGCTCTCGAACCCGGTGGTCGCGCCCGGCGCAGACTGACGCGCCGCGGGCGGCCAATGAGCGGCGGGCGGCTGGCGAGTGGCGGGCAGCCGGCCAGCGGTGGCCAGCCGGCCAGCGGCGGACGGCTCAGCGGTCCGCCCGGTCGAGGTCGTCGACGCTCGCGTCGTCGATCAGGTCGGTTGCGGTCCGCAGGCTCTCCTCGTCGCCGGTTCGGACGTAAGCCCCGAGCGCCGCGGCGGCGTCGACGAGGGCGTCCGCGGTCGTGGGCGACACGTCGCCGCCGAGGGCGTCGACGCGCGTGACGCGGTCGCGGAGGCGTTCGAAGGCGTCGCGGGCGGGGGCGATCCTGTCTTCGGGATCGGATCCGTCGACAGTGACCGTCGGCGCGTCGTCGGCGTCGGTCTCGTCGTCGGCGTCGGTCGCATCATCGGCGTCGGTCTCGTCCTCGGTCGGTTCGGCCCCGGCTTCGAGTTCGTCGAGGAAGTCGAGCGCGTCGCTCCGGTAAGCCTCGACTGCGCGCACGGCCGCCATTCCTCGCGCCTCTCGGAGCGCGGTCGGGACCTCCTCGGCCGCGGGTCGGTCGCCGTCGTCCGCGCCGGCGAGCAGCGCGAGGAGGTACTCCCCGTCGGTGTCGGTCGGGTCGCGTAGCCGCTCGAAGCAGTCGACGGCCTCCAGCAGCTCGCGGGCCGCGAGGTACGTCCCGTCGAGCGGGGCCAGCCGTCCCCCGTCGATGAACCCGCGCTTCCGGCAGTACTCCCGGAGGTCGGACTGGAGCTCGTCGACGCCGGAGCGGGGGAGGGTCCCCTGCGCCTCTCCGAACCGCTCGCGGTGGGGGGCGAGGTCGAGCGAGACGGGGGCGTCCGTGTGGGCCGTGCGGTCGTCGACCCCGACGCTGCGCAGGTCGCCGCAGCTCGGACACGCGACGGAGCCCGTGTCGTAGTACGACCACCGCGCGCCGCAGGACTGGCACTCGCGTTCGCCGCGGACCTTCATGGCGACCGGTTCGTCGCGTCCGCCCTAAACGGCTGCGGGTCGCCTGGTGGCCCGTGACACGGTGCCTGGGTCGGCCGCTCTCCCCCCGAACCGTCCGGGGCCAGTGGCCAGCCTATTTCACGCCCTCCGTCGAACGGCCCGTATGAGCTGGCACGCCGTCGCGGCCGTCGACCGCGCCGTCCGCGTCACGCGCGGGTTCCTCTTCCCCTTCGAAGCGGTCCGGTGGGCGAAGCTCGGGTTCCTGGCGCTCGTGATGGCGGGCGGCGGCGCGGGGGCGTCGGGCGCGACGACGTCGTCTCTCGGCGGTCCCGCCGGCGGCGGCGCCGGCGCCTGGAGCGACGCCGGGCCGACGGAGCCCGCGTCGGTGCCCGCGGGCGTCGAACGCGCCGCGAACGCGGGGATCGAGCGCCTCGCCGAGGTCGACGCCGCGGTGCTGACCGGACTCGCCCTCGGAGTCCTCCTCGCGGGGATGGCCTTGTTCGCGTGTTCGATCGCGTTTCGGCTCGTCTTCTACGAGGCGCTCTCGACGACGGAGGTCGCGCTGTGGCGGCCGTTCCGCGACCGCTTCCGACAGGCGCTCGGGCTCCTCGGCGTCGCGGTGGTGAGTGCGGTCGCCGTCGGGCTTCCCGCGGTCGCGGTCGCGATTGCGCTCGACCCCGAGCTGTTGCGGTTCCTCGGCGTTTCGCTCGGGGGATTACCTAGACAGTCGTCGGTGAGCGCTCCGGCGTTCGGCGTGCTGGCCGTGATCGGAGCCACTGTCGCGCTCGTCGGGACCGTCGTCTCCAGGATCACCTTCGAGTTCGTCGCGCCGGCGATGGTCGCCCGAGACGTGGGCGTGATCGACGGGTGGCGGGCGGTCTGGGCGTCGTTCCGCGGATCGTGGGCGGACATCGTCGTCTACTTCGCGGTCCACCTCGTCCTCGCCGCCGGCGTCGGGATCGTTCAGGCCGCCGCCGCCGCGTTCGTCGCCGGCGTCGTCGGGGCGACGGCGCTCGTCGCGCTCCTCCTCGCGTCGGTGGCGCTCGGCGGCGTCGGGGCGTTGATCGGGACGACCGCGGGGGCGGTCGCGCTCGCGGCGGTGCTCGTCTGCGCGGTCGTCGCCGTGGTGGTCCTGACGCTCCCGGTGACGCTTGTCGTGCGGACGTACCTGACCGCGTTCGAGGTCTCGACGCTCGCCGGCATCGATCCGGAACTCGCGCCGCTGGCGCCGACGCTCGTCGCGGGCGACGACCGCGAACCGGCCGGCGAGTGAGTCGGCGGCGGTCGGATGTCGGTGTGGGGTGACCCGAGAGAAATCATCCGTTGTCGGAGGGGTCGATCGGGGGTGATCGCGCACGGTCGGGGTTCTCGGCGCCGTGTACGGGTCGATCGGTGATCGTCGAACGTCGAATTGCGTACTCGACACCATCGGATAGCTTTTTACTCCGTTCACGAATGGAGAGAGACATGGGACTAGACGACGACGCGCGGGAGTACCACCGACAGGAGCCGCCCGGGAAGATCGAGATAGAGACGACGAAGCCCACGAACACGCAGCGGGACCTCTCGCTGGCGTACTCGCCGGGGGTCGCGGCGCCCTGTCGCGACATCGCGGCCGACCCCGAGTCCGTCTTCGAGTACACGGCGAAGGGGAACCTCGTCGCGGTCGTCTCGAACGGCTCGGCCGTCCTCGGGCTCGGCGACATCGGCGCCGCCGCCTCCAAGCCCGTCATGGAGGGGAAAGGCGTGCTGTTCAAGCGGTTCGCCGACATCGACGTGTTCGACATCGAGCTCGACATCGACGCCGTCGACCCGTTCTGCGAGGCGGTGAAAGCGATGGGACCGACGTTCGGCGGGGTCAACCTCGAGGACATCAAGGCGCCCGAGTGCTTCAAAATCGAGGAGCGGCTCCGCGAGGAGATGGACGTCCCGGTGTTCCACGACGACCAGCACGGCACCGCGATCATCTCGGGCGCGGCGCTGATGAACGCGGTCGACATCTCGGACAAAGACCTCTCGGAGCTCGACATCGTCTTCTCGGGTGCGGGCGCGTCGGCCATCGCGACGGCCCGCTTCTACGTCTCGCTGGGCGCGCGCAAGGAGAACATCACGATGTGCGACTCTTCGGGGATCATCACCGAGTCGCGCGTCGAGAACGGCGAGGTCAACGAGTACAAGAGCCAGTTCGCCAGCCCGGTCGAAGGCGGCGACCTCGCGGACGCGATGGAGGGCGCCGACGTGTTCGTCGGGCTCTCCGTCGGCGGGATCGTTTCGCAGGAGATGGTCCGCTCGATGGCCGCCGATCCGATCATCTTCGCGATGGCGAACCCCGATCCGGAGATCACCTACGAGGACGCGAAGGACGCGCGCGACGACACGGTGATCATGGCGACGGGCCGGTCGGACTACCCCAACATGGTGAACAACGTGCTCGGGTTCCCGTTCCTGTTCCGCGGCGCGCTCGACGTGCGCGCGACCGAGATCAACGAGGAGATGAAGGCGGCCGCCGCGGAGGCGCTGGCCGACCTCGCGCGCAAGGACGTTCCGGACGCGGTCGTGAAGGCCTACGGCGACGAACCGCTCCAGTTCGGGCCCGACTACGTCATCCCGAAGCCGCTCGACCCGCGGGTGCTGTTCGAGGTGGCGCCGCGCGTCGCGGAGGCGGCGATGGAGTCCGGGTCGGCCCGGACCGAGATCGACTTAGCGAAGTACCGGGAGCGGCTCGAAGCGCGGCTCGGGAAGTCCCGCGAGATGATGCGCGTCGTCCTGAACAAAGCGAAGAGCGACCCGAAGCGGATCGCGCTCGCGGAGGGCACTGACGAGAAGATGATCCGGGCGGCGTATCAGCTCTCCGAGCAGGGGATCGCCGAGCCGGTGCTGCTCGGCGACGCGGACACCATCTCGCAGACCGCGGCGGAACTCGGTCTGTCGTTCCGTCCCGACGTCGTCGACCCCGACGACCGGGACGTCACGGACTACGGCGAGCGGCTGTACGAGCTCCGTAAGCGCAAGGGCATCACGAAGCGCGAGGCGGACGACCTCGTCAAGCGCGACACCAACTACCTCGCGAGCGTGATGGTCGAGACCGGCGACGTGGACGCGATGCTCACCGGGCTCACCCACCACTACCCGTCCGCGCTCCGGCCGCCGCTCCAGATCGTCGGGTCCGCGGCCGACACCGACACCGTCGCCGGGGTGTACATGCTCACGTTCAAGAACCGGGTCATCTTCTGTGCGGACACGACGGTCAACCAAGACCCCGACGCGGAGACGCTCGCGGAGGTCACGCGACACACGGCGGACCTCGCGCGCCGGTTCAACGTCGAGCCGCGCGCGGCGATGCTGTCGTACTCCAACTTCGGGAGCGTCGACAACGAGGGGACTCGGAAGCCGCGCGAGGCGGTCGACATCCTCCAGTCCGACGACGCGGTCGACTTCCCCGTCGACGGTGAGATGCAGGCCGACACCGCCGTCGTCGACGACATCCTCAACGGGACCTACGAGTTCTCTCAGCTCGACGAGGCGGCCAACGTCCTCGTGTTCCCCAACCTCGAAGCCGGGAACATCGGGTACAAGCTGCTCCAGCGGCTCGGCGGCGCCGAGGCCATCGGCCCGATGCTCGTCGGGATGGACGAACCGGTCCACGTGCTCCAGCGGGGCGACGAGGTGAAAGACATCGTCAACCTCGCCAGCGTCGCCGTCGTCGACGCTCAGGAGTAACTCACCGAGCGGAGTCAGGCGAACGACCTCGTCGGTTGCTTTTTATTCTTCTTCGGCGGTTTCCAGCAGCACCCGGAACCGAAGTGGCGTATTTCTCCTGCGGGCCCTACGTTTCCCGCGACTGATCCCACGCAAATTCTTCGCGGCTGACTCCGCGTCGTTCTCCGCGGCTGACGTGAGTCGCCGTGGGAGTGACACACCGTGTTTCCGGTGAAATCGGGTGTCGCTGTGTGTGGGTGTACGGTCGGCCGGGGTAGGCGTACAAAATCGCCGAAGTGAACTCGCGGACTCCATCATTCTGTCCGTTTTGAAACAACAGGTTTTATTACTCAAATGTGTGTACAGCTCGCCAAGCGAAGTGAGCAGAGGCTCGCCGAGCGACTGGAGTCGTTCACCGGAAATGCGGTCTCCCCCGTGAGGGGAGCACCGATATGACACCGTACACCGGATTTCCGGTGAAATGTAGGGACGTGTCTTCACCTTGTCTCGCCCCAGTTCCCCCGCTCTGGCAGCCGTTATTACCTTCTGTCGCTCTTTGAGGTTTCTGTCGCTCTTTGGGGTCTCCTTTTCCCTCATGGCAGGACTTACTCCCGACTCACACCACCAACCGCTCACCCCGTTTCACCGGAAACACGGTGTGTGTCTCGACCGGTCGAACCACCCGCCGACCTGCCTCCCGCCTAGTCGCGAAACAGAACGCATTTCACCGGAAACACGGTGTCTCCCTCATGGACGCAGCGGACGACCTCTTCACGAGGGAGGACCCTATCTTCGCGAACAAGGAGCTCCTCGAGATCAGTCACCTACCCGGGGAGGGACGGATCGTCGGCCGAGACGACGAGATATCCGACTTGGCGACGGCCGTCAACCCGGCCATCTTCGGACAGAGCCCGAGCAACGTCCTGATATACGGAAAGACGGGCACCGGGAAGTCGCTGTGTGCGAAGTACGTCTCCAAACGGCTCGTCTCCACCGCCAGCGAGGAGGGCGTCACCGCCACGTTCGCCTACGTCGACTGCGCGCAGGACACTACGGAGACCCAGGCCGTCCAGACCATCGCCGAGGGCGTGAACAACCCCGAGCAGACCGGTATCAACATCCCCGACAAGGGGCTCTCGACTTCCACTTACTACAAGCGGCTCTGGCGCATCCTCGACCAGCGGTACGACGTGGTGCTGATCCTGCTCGACGAGATCGACAAGCTCGACGACGACGCGATCCTGATGCAGCTGTCCCGCGCGGGAGAGGCCGGGAAGATCACCGACTGTAAATTGGGCGTCGTCGGGATCAGCAACAAGATCCAGTACAAAGACCGGATGGACGAGCGCGTCAAGTCGAGCCTCTGTGAACGCGAGTTCGTCTTCCCGCCGTACGACGCGAACCAACTCCGTGAGATCATGCAGGCGCGCGCGGACGCGTTCCACGACGACGTGCTCGAACCGTCGACGATACCCCGCGCCGCGGCGCTCGCCGCGCGCGAGCACGGCGACGCCCGGAAGGCCATCGACATCCTCCGGTACGCGGGCGAGATAGCGCAGGCGAACGGCGAGCCTACGGTCCGCGAGGAGTTCGTCACGCAGGCGCGCGAGCGAGCCGAGACCGACCGCTTCCGCGAACTCATTCGCGGGTCCACGCCGCACTCGCGGTACGTGCTCCAGGCGCTCGCGCTGTTGTCGCTGTCGAACGGCCGCCAGGACGGGTTCCGAACGAGCCGCGTGTACGAGATCTACGAGAACATCTGCCGACAGGAGGGGTCCGACAGCCTCTCGCTGCGCCGCGTCCGCGACCTGCTGAAGGAACACGCGTTCCTCGACATCATCGAACAGTCGAAACACAGCGGCGGCAGCGCCGAGGGGAGCTACACCAAACACCAACTCCTCGAGGACCCGAGCGTCGTCAAAGAAGTACTCACCGAGGACGACGCCGAAACGTAACGGGACCGCACTCAGCCGCTCGACAGCGACCCACGGCCGCTCGACACCGGTCGCCGCCCGTCTCCGAGACGGCGGGAACCGAACAGACCGATCGATTCGACCCTCAGCCGAGCAGGCCGAGCCCTTCGATGCGCTCGACGATCTCCTCGACGGCTTCCTCGGCGTCGTCGGTGCGCTTGCCGCCGGTGATGACGATTTTCCCGCTCCCGAACAGCAGGATGACGACCTCGGGTTCGTCCATCCGGTAGACGAGCCCGGGGAACTGCTCCGGCTCGTACTCCACGTCTTCGAGACCGAGACCGATAGCGAGGGCGTTGAGGTTGAGGTTGTGTCCGAGGTCCGCGCTCGACACGATGTTCTGGACGGTGATATCCGGGTCGTCCTCGACGGGGATCTGGAGCCCGCGGAGCTTCTCGAAGATTATCCCGAGTGCGTCGTGGACGTCGTCGATGCTCTTCGCGCCCGTACACACTATCTTCCCCGAGCGGAAGATGAGCGCGGCCGCCTTCGGCTCCTGGGTCCGGTACACGAGGCCGGGGAAGTTGTCCGGGTTGAAATCCGCACCCGGAAGGTCCTCCGCGAGCGCCTCCAAATCGAGCTCCTGACCGATACCCGTCGATGCAACAACGTTCTGAATCTCGATCGAGTCTGCAGGGTTCGTCATCGTTCGCTTTTATATGTGTCCCCCTCCCTTATAAACGCCCGTGGTATAAATGACCGGCTGCCCCGAGTTCCTCCTTCGTTCGATGTCGCGCACGCGTGTGTGGCCCCGAGTCGTCGGAGTCACTGTGATATAGTTCTGATATGTTTGCCGATCACGCGCTCCTCTCAAGCCGCTCGCTCCCGCGGGCGAGCTCTACTCGTCGCGCCGCGTCGACGAGTCACTCGGTTGTGAGTTGCTCCATGAAACCGCATGACGTGGCGTCGATGGTTCGACGGGGTTAAGTACAACCCGGGCATTCGAAGAAATGCGAGGCGCCCCCGGCGAGGGGGCACCGACCGGCCGTCGACGCGGCCGGTCGAAGCGTTCCGACGTGCTTAAGTGTATAAGCCCGTTCGGTCAAGACGCGAAGAACGCACCGCGGACTCGGGCCGTTCAACTCGGCCCGGTTTCGCAGAGTCGGTTCATCCGACTCATCCGATGAGGATCACGCCCCCTGCGCTCCGGCGTAAGCGGTGATCTGATGTGAGTCGTGGTCGTTCGGTGCCATCCAAGCCGTTGGCTGGGCCGGACACCACACAGACCAATGCAATGGTGTGTCAACATCATCGTTGACACCCGCCAACACCCCCTTCGAGCCGGGAATCAGGCTCGAAGGACATACATTCCGGTTGATCCTGCCGGAGGCCATTGCTATTGGGATCCGATTTAGCCATGCTAGTCGCACGAGTTCAGGCTCGTGGCGAATAGCTCAGTAACACGTGGCCAAACTACCCTTCGGAACACAATACCCTCGGGAAACTGAGGCTAATAGTGTATACCATACCACCACTGGAATGAGTGGTATGCCAAACGCTCCGGCGCCGAAGGATGTGGCTGCGGCCGATTAGGTAGACGGTGGGGTAACGGCCCACCGTGCCAATAATCGGTACGGGTCATGAGAGTGAGAACCCGGAGACGGAATCTGAGACAAGATTCCGGGCCCTACGGGGCGCAGCAGGCGCGAAACCTTTACACTGCACGACAGTGCGATAGGGGGATCCCAAGTGCACAGGCATAGCGCCTGTGCTTTTCGGCACCCTAAGGCGGTGCCAGAATAAGGGCTGGGCAAGACCGGTGCCAGCCGCCGCGGTAATACCGGCAGCCCAAGTGATGGCCGATCTTATTGGGCCTAAAGCGTCCGTAGCTGGCCGCGCAAGTCCATCGGGAAATCCACCTGCTCAACAGGTGGGCGCCCGGTAGAAACTGCGTGGCTTGGGACCGGAAGGCGCGACGGGTACGTCCGGGGTAGGAGTGAAATCCCGTAATCCTGGACGGACCGCCGATGGCGAAAGCACGTCGCGAGAACGGATCCGACAGTGAGGGACGAAAGCCAGGGTCTCGAACCGGATTAGATACCCGGGTAGTCCTGGCCGTAAACAATGTCTGCTAGGTGTGGCTCCCACTACGAGTGGGTGCTGTGCCGTAGGGAAGCCGCTAAGCAGACCGCCTGGGAAGTACGTCCGCAAGGATGAAACTTAAAGGAATTGGCGGGGGAGCACTACAACCGGAGGAGCCTGCGGTTTAATTGGACTCAACGCCGGACATCTCACCAGCATCGACTGTAATAATGACGACCAGGTTGATGACCTTGTCCGAGTTTCAGAGAGGAGGTGCATGGCCGCCGTCAGCTCGTACCGTGAGGCGTCCTGTTAAGTCAGGCAACGAGCGAGACCCGCACCCTTACTTGCCAGCAGTACCGCGAGGTAGCTGGGGACAGTAGGGGGACCGCCGTGGCTAACACGGAGGAAGGAACGGGCAACGGTAGGTCAGTATGCCCCGAATGTGCTGGGCAACACGCGGGCTACAATGGTCGAGACAAAGGGTTCCAACTCCGAAAGGAGACGGTAATCTCAGAAACTCGATCGTAGTTCGGATTGTGGGCTGCAACTCGCCCACATGAAGCTGGATTCGGTAGTAATCGCGTGTCACAAGCGCGCGGTGAATACGTCCCTGCTCCTTGCACACACCGCCCGTCAAAGCACCCGAGTGAGGTCCGGATAAGGCGTTCCACGAACGTCGAATCTGGGCTTCGCAAGGGGGCTTAAGTCGTAACAAGGTAGCCGTAGGGGAATCTGCGGCTGGATCACCTCCACCGACCCGAGACTCGCCTTCTGGGCGAGCTCACCTTACGACCGTCTTTCTAAGACGGTCACTACTCATTCGCATTGGACTGTATAGTCCGCCCACCCACCGGCTTGGACACTTCAGAACGACCACGGCTCACACAACACGCGACATGACCTTCCCTTCGGGGAAGGTGGGCTCATAGCTCAGTGGTAGAGTGCCTCCCTTGCAAGGAGGATGCCCTGGGTTCGAATCCCAGTGAGTCCATGTCCGTCCGAAGCGAATCCGTCCCCTTAAGTGGGAGACGCGACTCGGTTCGGACACGACGACCGATGCACCATCCCGGGAAACCGCGGATGGGAAGGGTTCGACGAACGCCCCGTCACACCCGGGGCGATTCAATGACAACCGTGTATACGTGCGATCCAGACGTCCACTGAACTCATCCGAGTTCGTGGAACGTCAGTGAACCATATACAGTCGGGTGACATTACGTCACTTGACACCGTCAACAACTCTCCTTCGAGAGTTCGTTGACACACTACTGGCTACTGTGCCAGCTGGTGAATGGCTCGGCTCGAGAGCCGACGACGGACGTGCCAAGCTGCGAAAAGCTCGTGGGACCCGCATGGAGGGAAAGAACACGAGATCTCCCAATCGGAATCCGTTCAACAATTGCCACGCGCAATAGGGAACGCCCTGAATTGAAACATCTCAGTAAGGGCAGGAAAAGAACGCAACAGCGATGTCGTCAGTAACCGCGAGTAAACGCGACACAGCCCAAACCGAAGGTCTTCGGACCAATGTGGTGTTCGGGTTGACAACCAAATCTCGACAACTCATCTGAAGTCTCCTGGAACGGAGCGTGAAACAGGGTGACAACCCCGTAAGATAAGTCAGTACAGATGGCGTCAAATCCAGAGTAGCAGGGGTCGGATATCCTCTGTGAACACCTCAGGCATCCCCTGAGAAGGCTAAACACTCCTCGAGACCGATAGCGAACAAGTAGCGTGAGCGAACGCTGAAAAGCACCCCGAAAAGGGCGGTGCAATAGGGCCTGAAATCAGCTGGCGATCGAGCGACAGGGCGTACAAGGCGATTCTTGAAACGACCGAGGAGCGATCCTCTAGTAGGAAAAGAATCGAGCCGGCGTCGTGTCGTGCGTTTTGAAAAACGACCCAGGGAGTGCACTTGATTGGCGAGTCTAACCCGTGAACCGGGGAAGGCGCAGGGAAACCGATACGGCCGCAGCATTGCGAGGGCCACCGTGTTCAAGCGCGGGGAGTCAATCGGGTGCGACCCGAAACCAGGCGATCTACGCGCGAGCAAGGTGAAGCGTGGCGAAAGCCACGTGGAGGCCTGTTAGAGTTGGTGTTCTACAATACCCTCTCGTGACTCGTGTGTAGGGGTGAAAGGCCCATCGAGCCTGGCAACAGCTGGTTCCAACCGAAACATGTCGAAGCATGACCTCATCCGAGGTAGCCCGCGGGGTAGAGCTACCGATTGGATGACCCGCCTCCGAGAGGAGTCGGCCATCCTGTCGAACTCCAAACCCGCAGGCGCTGTAGACGAAGGGAGTCCGGTGCGCGGGGTAAGCCTGTGTACCGTGAGGGGAACAACCCAGAGCCGGGTTAAGGTCCCAAAGTGTAGATTAAGTGCGATTCGAAGGTGGTCTCAAGCCCTAAACAGCCGGGAGGTGAGCTTAGAAGCAGCTACCCGCTAAGAAAAGCGTAACAGCTTACCGGCCGAGGTTTGAGGCGCCCAAAATGATCGGGGCTCAAATCTACCACCGAGACCTGGCCGTATCCGTGAAAGGATAACCGCGTAGGTTGGCGTACTGGTCGGACGGAAGCCCGGGCGAGAGCTCGTGTGGACCGTCCAGTAACGACAATCCTGGTCACAGTAGCAGCGATAGTCGGGTGAGAACCTCGACGGCCTGAAGAGCAAGGGTTCCTCGGCACTGCCGTTCAGCCGAGGGTTAGCCGGTCCTAAGGTGTACCACAACTTGACTACACCGACGGGAAGCTGGTTAATATTCCAGCGCCATCGTGCAGTAAACGCCGACGCCGTGTGGAACGCTGAGCCGGGCACTCGCCCGGTCGAATCGTGGAAACTCGTGGAAGCCGTCACGGCACGAAGCGAGCGAAACGCGAGACAGCGAAAGTCAGCCGTACATAGGGCCCGTGAAAAGGCAAGCATGATGTCCGTACCGAGATCCGACACAGGTGCTCTGCCAGCGCAAGGCAAGGCCTGTCGGGAGAACCGACGTTAGGGAATTCGGCAAGTTAGTCCCGTACCTTCGGAAGAAGGGATGCCTGCTCTCGACGGAGCAGGTCGCAGTGACTCGGGCGCTCCGACTGTCTAGTAACAACACAGGTGACCGCAAATCCGCAAGGACTCGTACGGTCACTGAATCCTGCCCAGTGCGGGTATCTGAACACCTCGTACAAGAGGACGAAGGACCCGTCAACGGCGGGGGTAACTATGACCCTCTTAAGGTAGCGTAGTACCTTGCCGCTTCAGTAGCGGCTTGCATGAATGGATAAACGAGAGCGCCACTGTCCCAACGTTGGACCCGGTGAACTGTACGTTCCAGTGCGGAGTCTGGAGACCCCCAAGGGGAAGCGAAGACCCTATAGAGCTTTACTGCAGGCTGTCGCTGAGACGTGGTCGCCGATGTGCAGCATAGGTAGGAGTCGTTACAGAGGTACGTGCGCTAGCACGCCACCCAGACAGCATTGAAATACTACCCGTCGGTGACTGCGACTCTCACTCCGGGAGGAGTACACCGGTAGCCGGGCAGTTTGACTGGGGCGGTACGCGCTCGAAAAGATATCGAGCGCGCCCGAAGATCATCTCAGCCGGGTCGGGAATCCGGCGAAGAGCGCAAGAGCAAAAGATGGTCTGACAGTGTTCTTCCCAACGAGGAACGCTGACGCGAAAGCGTGGTCTAGCGAACCTACGAGGTTCCGGAATGGGACCCGTAGATGACAGAAAAGCTACCTTAGGGATAACAGAGTCGTCACTCGCAAGAGCACATATCGACCGAGTGGCTTGCTACCTCGATGTCGGTTCCCTCCATCCTGCCCGTGCAGACGCGGGCAAGGGTGAGGTTGTTCGCCTATTAAAGGAGGTCGTGAGCTGGGTTTAGACCGTCGTGAGACAGGTCGGCTGCTATCTATTGGGGGTGTGAGGTACCTGACGTGAACGAACGTATAGTACGAGAGGAACTACGTTTGGTCGCCACTGGTGTATCGGTTGTCCGGAAGGGCAGATGCCGAGTAGCCACGCGACACGGGGTAAGAGCTGAACGCATCTAAGCTCGAAACCCACATGGAAAAGAGGTACCACCGAGGTCACTCGTAGAAGACGAGTTCGATAGACTCGGGGTGTACGCACCGAGGCAACGAGGTGTTAAGCCCACGAGAACTAACAGACCGAGCCACATTCATTGGCGCTGACGCGCCACGAACTCGCATGAGTTCAGGCGGTATCTGGATCGCACGTACACACGGTTGATTTCGAACCACGACCGACACTGGCGTCGCTCTCTGTAGTGAGAGCGTCTCGGTTCGAGTCCGAGAGTCGGCATGAAGGCGGCCACAGCGGTAGGGAAACACCCGTACCCATTCCGAACACGGAAGTTAAGCCTACCAGCGTATCGTGAAGTACTGGAGTGAGCGATCCTCTGGGAACCACGAGTCGCCGCCTCCCCACTCATACGGGAACATTCCCATTACAGCCCACGGACAGCGCGTCCGTGGGCTTTCTTCATATCTAACGAGCCGCAGCGACGCGTCCGATTCGGTAGCTGTTGACCCACCAGTGTAGCCTGCGTGTATCGAGACGGCCGGACTAGGATACACTCCGTCGGCCGCTGCGCCGTTCGAGAGTCGGGTCGAAGATTGTCTCGGCGGAACCGTATCAGTACTAATACTTTCGTCCGTAAGTTTATCACTTCTGTCGCTGAAGTCAAGGTATCATGGGCGGGTCGGACGACGCGGTTCGACTGTGCTGCGGCGACGAGCCGTCGCTCCGCGACGGCGTCGTCTCGGACCGCGTCGTCTCCGTGTTGTTCGGAACGGACGTCGAGGCGTGGCGAAGGGGTTGGGATCGAACCGCGGCCGGGCCGCCGGCACGGGAGACGGCAGTGGACGTGAACGACATCGCTCGGAGCGGGGCCACCGCGTCGACGCAGGTGGTACCGAACAACGGACTCGCGTACACGGTGCTCGGCCGTGACGCCGACAGCGAGCGCGTGCTCGACGCCGTCGCCGATCACTTCGACGGCGTTCCGGAGGGGACGGTCGACCTGTTGGTCGACGACCTCGCACCCCTCGCCGCGCGGGAGGGCATCGGCGCCGCGGTCGCGTTCGCGGGTCGTCTCCGCGAGCGCTTCGCCGACGAGGCGAACCGCGTCCTGCTCGGCTGTTCCGCCGAGTGCTCCGCCGAGCTACTGTCCCGCCTCGACGCCCTCGTCGACGCCGACGCGGCCGCGACGGCGGCGGTCGAGCGGCTCTCGCGCGACGACCCCACCACCTTCGGGTACGTCCGTCGTCACTGGGCCGAGGCCAGGCGGGGTATCGAGGCGTGCGACCGGAACTACCCGCAGTCGAAGCAGGTCCACGCCGCGCTGGCCGACCCGGAGACGACGCCGCGGACGCTGGGGGCGACCCTGTCTGGGTTGGTCACGCTCGGCGCGCTGGAGACGTGGGGCGACACGGTGGGACCGACCCGATACGACCTCACTGCGTACCGGCCGGATCGGACGCGGGCGATCGGCGCGGCGCTCGAAGCGGACGGCGTCGAGGAGTGAAACATCGCCTCCCGACTCGGCGCGTCAGTCGCCCTTTTCGTCCCGCTCGTCGCTCTCCCCGACGCGTCTGAGGTCTGTCTCCACGACTGTGCCGTCGGGCTCCAGCGTCACGCTTCCGAGGGCGGCGGTCTCGCCGGTGTCGTACCGGGCGTCGACCGCCGCCAGCGTCCGGCGCCTGTCGAGCCGGTCCCAGACGGCCTCCGCGACGAGCGACTGGAACGCCTCGGGATCGGTCCACCCGGCGTCGATGTCGGAGGGGACGCCGACGACGACTCGGAGCTCCGTCTCGGCGACGCGGATGCCGACGCCGAACGTGTCCGCACACATGGACCGTCGTTCGCGTCGGGGGGTGAAATCACCGTCGGGGTCGGTTCGGCGGCGGACGCGACGGCGACCGCGCCGGCCCGCACGCTCGGCTCTCGAAACCGGTAAGCGCCCCCCGCTCGAAGGGCCGGAAACTCGATGAGTTCGAAGCCAGCGGTGTCGCCGAAGGCGGGGCTCGCGGCGGCGGTCGTCGCGGTGAGCGCGGGCGCGATCCTCGTCCGCCTGAGCGACGCGCCGAGCTCGGTCGCCGCGTTCTACCGAGTGCTGTTCACGACCCTCCCGCTGGCCTCGGTGGCGGCGTGGCGGTACCGCGGGGAGTTCGGCCGGATCCGGTCGCGCGACCTCGCGTTCGCGGTGCTGTCCGGCGTCGCGCTCGCGGTCCACTTCGCGGCCTGGTTCGAGAGCCTCCGGTGGACGAGCGTCGCCGCGAGCGTGACGCTCGTCCAGGCGCAGCCGGTGTTCGTCGCGGTCGGCGCGTGGCTACTGCTACGCGAACGCGTCACGCGACGGATGGCCGCGGGCATCGCCGTCGCCGTGGCCGGGATGGCGTCGATGTCGCTCGGCGATTTCTTGGGGGGCGTGGCGGTCGGGCCTCGCCCGCTGTACGGCAACGCGTTGGCGCTGGCCGGTGCCGTCGCCGCGGCGGGGTACGTCTTGGCCGGTCGCTCGCTGCGGCAGCGGATCTCGTTGGTCCCCTACGTAACCGTCGTGTACAGCGTCTGCGTGGTGGTCCTGCTCGGATTCGTGCTCGCCGCCGGCCACCCGCTGACGGGGTACCCCGCCCGGGAGTGGCTCCTGTTCGCCGGGCTCGCGGTCGGACCGGGGCTACTCGGCCACACGGTCCTCAACTGGGCGCTCGCGCACCTGGAGTCGAGCGTCGTTTCCGTCTCGCTGCTCGGTGAGCCGGTCGGCGCGACGCTGCTCGCGGCCGCGCTCCTGTCGGAGACGCCCACTCCGGCGACGGTCGCCGGCGGCTGCGTGGTCCTCGTGGGGATCTACGTCACCGCGACGGCGGGCTCCTCGTAGCGTTTTCAGCGCCGATATTTTGGGGTAAACGTTCAAGACCGCGGAACGGGTGGGTCGAGTATGGACCGGCGAACGGTCGTCGCGTTCGTTGGCGACGACGAGAGCGCCAGCGAACGCGTGGCCCGTGCGGTCGAGGCCGCTTGGAACGGCGCGGGCGGCCCGTCCCTTCGGACGCTCGCTCCCGCCGACTTCGACGGCGACCGAGACGGCGAGGAGCCGTTGGAAGACACGTGTGGGGTCGTCGTCACCGCCTCGGCCGCGACGGACGGCGACGTGAGGAAGGGGCTCGCCGCGCTGCCGTCCCACGTGCCGGTGATCGCGCTCGTCGAGGACGCGACGACGACGACGATCCGGACGCTGCTGGCGGCCGACGTGGACGACGTGGTCGAGACCGACGACCGCGGCAGCCACGTCGGAGGGGACGCGGCCGACCCGCTCACGGAGCGGATCCGGAGTCGGATGACCCCCGACCGCGTGAAGCTCGGAGACGACGGCGTCGCCCGACTCTCCGAGGTGTTGCTCGACGCCGGAACGACGCTCATGAGCACGCGAACCGACGAGGTCGGCACGAAGATCGAGTGGACGATGGAGAACGTCGGCGAACACGCCGAGCTCGACCGGATCGTCTGTTACCGCGAGGAGGACGGCGAGTTCGTCCCCGCCTACGACTGGTGTCCCGAGGGGTTCGACCCGGCGCCGAGGCCGTTCGAGGACTTCCCGGAGCCGGACCTGCTGTCGACGTTCGGCAACGTCGCGCGCGGGTCCGCCCCGGCCGAGGACGACTCCGAAGGCAATGACGACGTTGGCCTCGCGGGGCCGCCGGCGACGGTCCACGTCCCGCTCGTCGTCGACTGGGAGCTCAGCGGCATCGTCGCGTTCGAGTCCGACGACTGCCGCGTCTGGGCCGACGAGGAGGTGGGCCTGTACCGCACCCTCGGCGACCTGATCGCGCACACGATCGCGCGCAACGACCGCCGGGAGGCGCTCCGCAGGCAGGCGGAACAGCTCGAACAGTTCAGCGCGGTCGTCTCGCACGACCTGCGGAACCCGCTGAACGTGCTCTCGGGCTATCTGTCGCTCTCCGAGGACGAGCTCACCCCGTCGCGGTACGAAGCCATGAGCGGCGCGGTCGACCGCATGGAGACGCTGATCGACGACCTGCTCATGCTCGCGCGCCGCGGCGAGGCGATCGGCGACACGGAGCCGGTGCCGATCGCGGCCGTCGCCGAGGACGCCTGGGGCTCGGTGCGCGCGCCCAACGCGACGCTCACGATCGCCGACGAGATCGGGCGCGTCGAGGCGGACCCGAGCCGACTCCGGCAGGCCCTCGAGAACCTCTTCCGGAACGCGATCGACCACGGCGGCCCGGAGGTCTCGATAGAGATCGGCCCGATCACCGACGGCGGCGACGTCGGCGGGATGTACGTCGCCGACGACGGGCCCGGCATCCCTGTCGAACTCGCCGATACGGTGTTCGACTCGGGCGTCTCCTCGGCCGACAGCTCCGGCATCGGCCTGGCGATCGTCGACCGGATCGTCGAGGCGCACGAGTGGGACATCGACGTCAGGAACGACGACGGCGCCGTCTTCGAACTCACCTTCGACGCGGACGCGACGCGGGTCGCGGCGCCGTAACGCTTGGTCGGCGGCGTCCCCGCGACTCGGTCAGTTCTCGGCGATCCGCTCAGTCCTCGGTGATCTACTCAGTTCTCGGTGAACCGGTCGACGGTCCGGCGGTGCCGGTCGCGGAACATTCCCTCGAATCCCACCTTCGCCATCGGCCCGACCGCGTCGCCCAGCGGGCCGAGCGGCAGCCGATAGGCGACCGTGTCGACGAGGAGCGTCTCGTCGCCGTCGGCGTAGAACGCGTGGGTGTGCTCCCACCGTCGGAACGGGCCGCCTTCCATCACGTCGACGAACCGGGCGGAGCGCTCCGGAGACGCCGTGCCGTCGGGCTCGCGCTCGACGATCCGCGAGGTCCACCGCTGGCGCGGTCCGGCCCCGAACGGGCGGACCGACATCTCGATCTCCGAGCCCGCGACGAGGACCTCGGGGTCGGGGGATCCGTCCGGGCCCGCGACGCCGTCGACGCGGAGACGCATCCAGTCCGGGGTGAGTTCTCGCAGTCCGTCGACCGTGGAGTGAAAATCCCACACGTCTTCGATCGGGGCCGGCACCCGAGTCGTCCGCCTGTACGTCGGCATACCCGCGGTACGGTGCGGGCGGACAAAAAGCCGTCCTCGGCGGCGGTTCGGGGACCGAAACCCGCATGTCCGCGGGCGGTGTGAGACGAGACGATGGAACGCGGGGCGATCGACGTCGGCGACCTGGCTGGACCGTTCGATCTCCAGGCGACCCTGGAGAGCGGACAGAGCTACCTCTGGAACCGCGCGGACGGCGAGACCTACGACGAGCTTCACGCCCACGGCGGCGACGCGTGGTACGAGACCGTCGTCGACCCGATTCCCGGGGTGACGGAGGAACGGGTCGCCGTCCGGGTCAGACAGGAGGGCGGCGTCCACGACGGCACGCTGCGATGGGAGGCGTCGACGGACGCCGAGCCGCTGTTGACGCACCTGCTCCGGCTCGACGACGACCTCGACGCGATCCTGGACGCAACGCCCGACCTGCCGCTGCTGGAACGGGCCTACGACGCCTACGAGGGGATGCGGCTGACCCGGGACCCGGTGTTCCCCTGTCTGATCTCGTTCATCTGCTCGGCGCAGATGCGGGTCGCGCGGATCCACGGGATGCAGCGCCGGCTCCGGGAGACGTACGGCGATGCGGTCGCGCTCGGCGACGAGACGTACCGAGCGTTCCCGACGCCGGATCAGCTGGCCGCGCGCACCGAGGAGGAGCTCCGCGACCTCTCCCTGGGCTACCGGGCGCCGTACGTCCAGCGCACCGCGGAGATGGTCGCGAGCGGCGAGGCCGACCCGCTGGCGGCGGCCGACCTCCCCTACGAGGAGGCGCGGGAGTCGCTCACGCGGTTCGTCGGCGTCGGGGACAAGGTCGCCGACTGCGTGCTGTTGTTCTCGCTGGGGTTCCTCGAAGCGGTGCCGCTCGACACCTGGATCCGCACGACCATCGAGGAGTACTACCCCGACTGCGACCGCGGGAGCTACGCGGCGACCTCCCGCGCGATCCGCGAGCGGTTCGGCGGCGAGTTCGCCGGCTACGCGCAGACGTACGTGTTCTACTACCTCCGCGCCGGCGGGGAGTGAGCGGCGGGCCCGCGTCCGCGGACGGCCGGCGTCTCCGCGGGAACGAGCGGCCGCGAGACGCCCGCTCGCCGACCGCGTCGACCGCCGAGAAGCGGCCGGCCGAAGTTTGATACTCGTTCGCGTGGTACGCTCGGACGTGATGGACTGTCGAGTCGTCGTCGAGGCCGCGGTCCCGGTGTACGACGTGGAGACCCCTGACGAGGCGGTCCGGATCGCCATCTCGAAGACCGGCGAGATGCTCAACCCGGACCTCAACTACGTCGAGATCGACACCGACACGCGGACGTCGCCGAGCGGTGAGCAGCTCGACCCGGCGTTCGTCGCGGCCGACGAGGCGCTCGTCGCCCTCGAACTCCGGATGGACGTGTTCAACGTCGACCGCGACGAACACGCCAGCCGCGTCGCGCGCAAGGAGATCGGCAAGCGGCTCCGTAACATTCCGCTGAAAGTGCTGTCCGTGACCGAGATCGATCCCGAGGAGAGCGACCGCCCGGAGGACTCCCCGACGGCCGAGGAGCCGTCAGCGTCGGCGGGCGACGGGTCCGACCCCGACGAGAACGGGGCGGCCGACGGTCGCTGAGACTCAAGAACGGTCTCCGGCACCGACGGTCCGCGGGCGAGAACGACGCGGGGCGACGGACGGCGGCGACGACGCTAGTCGGCGGACGGTCGGTCGGCGAGGAGTAGCGCGCAGTAGACGGTTCAGTCGGCCGTCGGGGCCAGCGGCTCCGATTCGGACGACTCCATCGGCTCGGTGATTCCCTCGGTCAGCTTGAAAACGGCGGCTTTGTGGTCGGTCTTCGACTTGTGAATCGATGTCGGCTTGACGCCCAGTTCTTCATAGGCTTCGAGGTCGACGTCGTCGTCCCAGAACTCGCACTGTTTTCGTACCTCCGCGAGGAGACCGTGAAGATGGATGAGCTCCTGCTTCTTCATGAGTACCAGTCCTTTGCTACCGGAGGTTTATATTATTATCTTGAGTCACGTTACCATACTGTTCGCGTATTTCGTGAGTAGCGGCGCGGAGAAGTGGATTCTCGATAGATCGATCAGGATCGTTTACGACCGTCCGCGGCGATCGCCCGCTCGCGAGCGACGGGCGTCGCTAGGGGGTCGGTCACTCGTCGATCGGAGGGCGCGGCGTCGCGGACGGTCGTCGTCGCCGGCGGTGCGCTACTGGAACTGCTTGACGGCCTCGAGGTCGCGTTCCGTCCGCATGAACTCCGTCAGGCGGCGCGTCGCGTGACACGCCGAACAGCTGAAGTTGGACCGCAGATCCTGAAGCTCGGCGGGGTTGTCCTGCCACTCCTTGCCGCACTCCGGACAGACGAGTCTGACGAACGCGTCAACCATGTCACCCAGTACAGGCGGCCGCGTTAAAAACGTGTGTGGCGGGCGATCCGCGACTGTCGGCGGGTCGATCTCGCGGTCGGTTCGACGGGCCGGTCCCACGGCCGGTTCGATCGTCGTCGCCCGCTCAGGCGCTCACGGTGCCGCTCGCGTCGAGCAGCTCCTTGTACCGGTTCCGGATGGTGACCTCCGAGACGTCGGCGACGTCGGACACCTGGCTCTGGGTCACCTTCTCGTTCGACAGCAGCGCCGCGGCGTAGACGGCGGCCGCGGCGAGCCCGACCGGCGACTTGCCGCTGGTGATCCCCGCGTTCGCGGCGTCGTCGAGCAGTTCGCGCGCGCGCCGCTCGGTCTCCTCGGAGAGGTCGAGCCGCGAGACGAACCGGGGCACGTAGCTCGTCGGGTCCGCGGGCTGGACGCGCAGCCCGAGCTCGCGGATGACGTAGCGGTACGTCCGTGTGAGCTCCATCTTCTCGACCCGGGAGACCGCGGTGAACTCGTCGAGGCTCCGGGGGTTCCCCACCTGCCGAGCGGCGGCGTACAGCGAGGCGGTGGCGACGCCCTCGATCGAACGGCCCGGAAGGAGGTTCTCGCCCAGCGCGCGGCGGTAGATGACCGACGCGGTCTCGCGGACGTTGTCCGGGAGGCCCAGCGCGCTGGACATGCGGTCGATCTCGCCGAGCGCCTGCTTGAGGTTGCGCTCCTTGGAGTCGCGGGTACGGAAGCGCTCGTTCCACGTCCGCAGCCGCTGCATCCGGCGCCGCTGTCGCCCCGTGAGCGACTTGCCGTAGGCGTCTTTGTCCTGCCAGCCGATGTTCGTCGAGAGCCCCTTGTCGTGCATCATGTTCGTCGTGGGGGCCCCCACACGCGACTTGCTGTCGCGCTCGCCGGAGTTGAACGCGCGCCACTCCGGGCCGCGGTCGACCGAGTCCTCCTCGACGACGAGCCCGCAGTCGCTACACACCGTCTCGCCGTGTTCCGTGTCCGTGGCGAGCCGGCCGTCGCACTCCGGACAGGTGGTGATCTGCTCGCTCTCCGTGCGCTCGTCGACGCTCGTCGACTCCGCTCCCGCCGCGTCCCTCGTTCGGGTGTGCTCGCCGGTCGCGGACGCGTCGCCCCGGTCCGCGAGTCGGTCTCGTTCCGTGCCGCCGTCGCTGTAGGTGTATGTCTCTGTCATGGGCTTGCTCCGACGATCCCCCGACGAAAATACAGCGAGGTCCGCAATCGCCAGTCTGTTAACGTGTAGTTAGTGGCGAAAGAATATAAATGTGTCGCTCTCAACGGTGGTGGGAGAAAGACGAAATTCGCCTTAGGGAGAGGAAAACGGCCGTCACGGCGCCCCGTTGGGGTCCGATCACGACGACGCAGGTCGCGCCGTTCGCGACGCACGATCGTATAAATACTTCTCTCCCGGACGCTCCGGACGGCGTGGCCGACCGGAAAACGGCGGTTCTCCCGGTCTATCGGCTACGGCTCACCGGGAACGCGACCCGGTCCGGGTTGTCGTTGAACCGTTCGAGGATCCGCTCGTACAGCCTGTTCTTCACGCGCTGGCCGCGGCGCGGGTGCGTGAGGTACCGCACCCGGAGCTCCACCCAGGACTCCTCCTGCCGGACGTTGACGCTCGGGCCGTCGTGGACCTCCAGTTCGACGGGCGTCTCCGCGAGCGCGTCGCGGTAGGCGGCGATCCCCTCGGCCATGTCCCGGCCGACCAGGTCGGTCGCCTCCTCGATCATCACCGAGCGCGCGAACTCCAGGTCGGTCTCGTAGGCCACCTGAACCGAGACCTCGTTCCAGACGTACGGCGACCCGCCGCCGCCGAAGTTGACGACGTTCGACGACAGGACCACGCTGTTCGGAACGGTGACCACCCGTCCGGAGGGCTGGTTCGTCGTCACCAGTTCCCCGTTGATCTCCCACAGCGTCGTCACGAGGAAGTCGACGCCGATCACGTCGCCCTTCGCGTCGTCGATCCGGACCCGGTCGCCGACGCCGAACGGCTGCTTGACCGCGATGTACACCCACGCGATCAGCGATAAGAGCGGCTGCTGGAGCGCGAAGGTGACCGCGAACCCGATGACGCCGAGCGAGAACAGGAGGCCGAGCCAGTTCTCGGTCGCCACCGCGAGGGTCGCCACGGTCCCGACGACCCCGAACGCCAGTCGAAGCAGGTTCCGGACGTTGTGCGCCCGGCGCTTGCTGGCCGACCGGGTCAGCACCCGGACCGCGAGCAGGTAGCTCCCGTACACGAGCCCCGCGACGGCGACGACGAGCAGCGAGCGGCCCACGACCACCGAGGCGGGGTACCCGCCGATCGGCGGCCAGGTCGCCAGCGCGTCGGTCGTGCCGGCGATCGTCCCGCCGATCCCCGCGAACAGGCCGACCGCGACCGACGCGAGCCCGAGTGGACGCCTCACGCTCGTCGCTCGCCGCCGACCGGCAAAACGGTTGCGCCGTCCCGGACGCCGCTCCGGCAATCGCCCGTCACCGTCCGTCGGTCGCGACGCGCGCGAGCGCCCCGGCGAGCACCTCGGTCGCGGCGGCGCAGTCGGCCCAGTCGGTCCACTCGCGGGGGTTGTGCGAGATCCCGTCGCGCGACGGGGCGAACAGCAGCGACGCGTCCGTGACGCGCGCGACCCGCATCGCGTCGTGGGCGGCGCCGGAGTGGAGGTCGATCGCCTCGCGGCCCGCTGCGTCGGCGGCGTCGTGAGCGGCCTCGCGGAGGCGGTCGCTCATCGGCGTCGGCGCCACGTCGAACGGGCGCTCGAACTCGGTCTCGACCCCGCGCTCGCGCTCCAGCCGCGCCAGCGAGTCGCGCGCGGCGTCGACGATCGCCTCCATCGACTCGGCCTCCACGTCGCGCACGTCGACGCCCGCCTCGACGCGCCCGGGGACCACGTTCGTCGCGTTCGGGGCGACCGACAGCGACCCGACCGTGCCGACGGCCGAGGGCGACGACGACGCGACGACCTCGTTCGCGGCGGCCTCGACGTCCAGCACGAACTCGCTCGCGGCCGCCAGCGCGTCCGTCCGCTCGTCCATCGGGGTCGCGCCCGCGTGGTTCGCCTCCCCGTCGATCGTCGCCTCGCAGTGGGTGATCCCGGTGATCGTCGTCACGACGCCGGCCGCCGCGCCCGCCGCCTCCAGCGTCGTGTCCTGCTCGACGTGGAGCTCGTAGAACGCCCCCCACGACGCGGGCTCTAACGTCGTCGGCGCGCCCTCCGCGTCGGTCGGCGTGGCGGCGTCGACCGCGTCCCCGCCGCGGTAGCCGATCCGGTCGAGCGCCTCGCCGAGCGTCTCCCCCTCCGCGTCCGACAGCGCGAGCGCCTCGTCGAGCGCCAGCTCGCCCGTCGCGACGGTCGATCCCAGCAGGCCGTTGCCGAAGGTGCCGCCCTCCTCCTCGGTGAAGCTCACGACGCCGACGGGACGCTCCGGTTCGACGCCCTCGTCGCGCATCGCGCGGACGGCCTCCAGCGCGGCGTACACCCCGAGGGGCCCGTCGAAGATGCCGCCCTCGGGGACGCTGTCGAGGTGGCTCCCCGAGACGACCGGGGCGGCGTCCGGGTCGGCGCTCTCGGGGGTCCACGTCCCGAGGACGTTCCCGACGGCGTCGACGGTCACGTCGAGGCCGGCGTCGCGGAGGCGCGCGACCAGCCGGTCCCGGGCCTCCCGGTTGGCCTCGGTCCCCGTTCGGTTCGTTCGCGCGTGCGCGTCGGGGTCGTCCGTCTCGACCCGGCCGAACGCCGCGTTCGCCTCGATGTCCGCGCGGAGCCGGTCCGCGTCGACTGGGAGGTTCATACCGGCACCGGGTGCCGCGGGATCAAAACGGTTCGGGCTCCGGCCGGGCGCTCGGCGGCGCCGCCGTTCCCCGCCTGCGCCGCGCAGTCACTCGTTCCGCCGCGCGAGCCAGTAGCCGGCCGACCCCGCTCCGAGGCCGGCGGCGAACGAGCGCTTCGCCGCCGGGCCGTCGACCGAGCGCCCGACGGCGACCCCGAGCGCCGCCCACGCCAGCGCGACGCCGACGGTCCGCCCCGGGCCGCCTCGGAGCCGCCGACAGCCGGCGACCGTCCGCGCGTGCCGGTAGAGGTAGCCGGCCGCGAAGCCGACCGCGAACGGGGCGGCCCGGACCTCGCCGCCGGCCACTCGCCACCACGCGAGCAGGAGCACGACCCCGAGGCACTCGCTCGCGGCGCCGAGCGCGCGCAGCGCGTTCACCATGCGGAACGTTCGCACTCGACGCGAAAAGCGGTTTCGCCGGGCGCGGATCCGAAAGCACTTGTCGGGGGCCGTTCTGGTTCCGAGCGGTATGTCCCCGTTGCTCCTCCAGGGTGCGGCCGCCGGGATCGCCCTGCTGATCAGCCTCGTCTTCCTCGTCGTTCACCTGGCGATGATCGTGTGGACGTACTCGGACGCGCAGTCGCGAAGCGATCATCCGCCCGTGCTCTGGGCGCTCGTGGTGTTCTTCGCGCCGATCCTCGGTATCCTGCTGTACCTCATCATCGGCCGGAACTCCTACTGAAGCGTCGCCTCCCGGCGACCGCGTAGCGTGACCGCCCGCGCCGGCCCTCACACGCCCTTCAGCACGCTCGTCGCTCCGACCGTCTCGGCGACGACCCACGCGACGAACAGCGCGTAGGCCGCGAGCAGCGCGTACGACTCGCGCTCGCCGAGCGCGAGTCCCGTCCGAAGCGTCACGAACAGCAGGACGGTCGCGGCCGTCAGGACGCCGAACATCGGCACCGCCGTCGAGAAGTTCACCTCGACCGCGCCGACGATCAGCACGCCGAGCGGGATCGCGACCAGCAGGTCGAAGGTGTTCGAGCCGAGGACGTTGCCGAGGCTCGTCGCGCCGCGGTCGTCGCGCGCCGTCCGGACGCTCACCAGCGCGTCCGGCAGGCTCGTCGCCGCCGCGACGACCGTGACGCCGGCGAGGAACTCCGGGACGCCGAAGGCCGCGCCGAGCGACTCGACCGACGCGACCAGCCGCTCGACCGTGACGACGATGAGCCCGAGGCCCGCCGCCAGCTTCGCCCACTCCCGCCGGAGGTCGACCCCGTCGCGCACGCGCTCCGCCGCCGCGTCGTCCACGTCCTGGTACTGGATGAACAGGTAGAGCCCGTACAGCCCGAGGGGGATGACCGCGAGCGAGCGCGGCAGCTCCCCGACGATCGGATCCGTCGACACCGGGAAGTAGATGACCGCGAGCGCGAACGTCACGACCAGCGCCGAGACCGCGAGCATGTAGAACTGCGCCTCCTTGTACACGATCGCCCGGTTGGCCTCCAGCTCCTCCTCGGCCCCGAGGCCGGCGACCGCGGGGATCACGAGGACGTTGAAGATGGCCGACCCGACGAGCGCCCCGACGCCCATGTCGAAGACGCCGGTGAAGGCGGTGACGAGGACGCTCACGAGCTCCGGGAAGCTCGACCCGACCGCGACCACGACCGAACCCTGGACGACGGCCGGCAGCCCGTAGTAGCCGGCGAGGGTCTCGGCGGCCTCCTCCAGCCAGCCGCTCCCGACCCAGATCAGCCCGGTCGCCGCGGCGATCACGAGGACGTGGACGACCGGCGCGTCGGGGAGGATCCCCGTCACGGGCTACCGGACGTGTCGCCCGCCCAGCTCCCAGAGCCGGTCCGCTATCTCGTCGTCGAGCGCGTCGCGGGCGACGCGCCACTCCCAGTTGCCGGCCAGCGTGCCGGGCTCGTTGAACCGCGCGTCGCTGCCGAGCCCGAGCAGGTCCTGGAGCGTCGTCACCGCGAGGATCGCGTCCGACCCCCACACCGCGTCGATGATCGCCCACTCGGGCGGCTCCTCGGGGTCGGACCCGACGTTGTACCGGAAGCAGTCGCGCTGCTCGGGCGGGAGGTCCTCGAAGTAGCCGACCCAGGTGTCCGTGTCGTGCGTCGAGGTGTAGCCCACGACGCCCTCGCCGTAGTGCATCGGCTGGTACTGGTTCCCCTCCGCGCACCAGTCGGCGTACTGCGGGACGCGCATCCCCGGGAAGCCGAACTCCGCCATCAGTTCTTCCATCGCCGGCTCCTCGAACCCGAGGTCCTCCGCGATGAAGGGGGCCTCGCCCAGTTCGCGCTCCACGGTCTCGAACAGGTCCCGGCCCGGGCCGTCGCGCCACTCGCCGTCCGCGGGGTCGTCGCTGTCGGCCGGGATCGCCCAGTACTTCGCGAACCCGAGGAAGTGGTCGAGCCGCGCCACGTCCGCGAGCTCGAACAGCCGGCGGAACCGGTCGAGCCACCAGTCGTACCCCGACTCGGCGAGGTGCTCCCAGTCGTACAGCGGGTTCCCCCACCGCTGCCCGTCGTCGCCCGCGTTCGGCGGGACGCCCGCGACCGCAGTCGGGCGGTTCCCCTCGTCGAGCCGGAACGCCTCCGGGCTCGCCCACACGTCGGCGGAGTCGAGCGCGACGTAGATGGGCACGTCGCCGACGATAGACACCCCCTCCTCGGCCGCGACCGCCCGCAGGTCGCGCCACTGGCGGTCGAACGTCCACTGAACGAACTCGCGGAACCGGATCTCGCGGGCGTGCTCGTCGCGCGCCTCGGCCAGCGCCTCGGGGTCTCGCGTCCGCAGCGGCGCGGGCCAGTCGGTCCAGACGTCCTCCGGGCGCGCGTCGGAGAGCGCGCGGAACAGCGCGTAGTCGGCGAGCCACGGCTCGCGCTCGCGGAACTCGTCGAGCGCCGCGCGGTCCGCCTCCGTCGCCCGCTCCTCGAACCGGTCGAAGGCGGTCCGCAACAGCGGGAGCTTGTACTCGCGGACCGCGTCGTAGTCGACGCGGTCGGTCGGGAAGTCGGGGACCGGCGTCAGGTCGCCCTCGTCGAGCCAGCCGTCCGCGACGAGCCCGTCGGGGTCGACGAACAGCGGGTTGCCGGCGAACGCCGACGGCGACTGGTACGGCGACTCCCCGGCCACGGAGAGCGTCGGCCCGAACGGACAGATCTGCCAGTGGTCGACGCCGGCGTCGCCGAGGAACGAGAGGAAGTCGCGCGCGCCCTCGCCGAGGTCGCCGATCCCGTACGCCCCCGGCAGCGAGGTGACGTGACAGAAGACGGCGTCGGAGCGGTCGAATCGCATACGGCCCCCTGCGATCCCCACCGACTCAAGCGTTGCGTCCGGTCGGGTCGCGTCCGGGTGAGATTCCCGGTGCGGCGCCGGCGGCCGGGCGACCGCTCCCTCCCCGGCGACCGGGCAGCCGCTCACTCCCCGGCGACCGGCACTACCGCCACCTCGTCGACGCGGATCCGCTCCGTGCCCTCGCCGTCCTCGACGAGGCAGTCCTCGCCGGTGACGAGGTCGCGCTCCCCGTAGTCGAGGTCGACCGCGACGCTCGCGTCGACCGGCGCGAAGTTGAGGACGACGACGAGGTCGTCGTCGCCGTCGCGCCGTCGGAACGCCACCACGTCGTCCGGGTGGGCGTCGCCGCTGGCGACGACCGGCTCCTCCGAGAGGTCGCCGCTCGCGACGTGGTAGTCGACGCGCGAGAGGTCGCCGGCCGGCCCGAGCGCGGGGTGGTCCCGGCGGACCGCGAGCAGGCGCTCGTAGCGCTCGCGGACCTCCTCGCGCGCGTGGTCCCACGCGATCGCGTCGCGGCGCCCGCGCTGCCCGATCTCCTGGCCGGCGTACACCATCGGGACGCCCGGCAGCGTCATGATCGCCGCGCCCGCGGCGGCCGCGGCCGCGTCGCCGCACTCGACGCGGTAGCGCGTCTCGTCGTGGTTCTCGATGTACTGGAGGAACTCGGCGTGGTCCGGGAACCCGATCTCGGCGCGCTGGCCGACCGCGTCGAGGACGGACTCCGCGGGCGCCGCCCCCCGTCCGATCTGCCGGAGCTGGAAGTACAGCGTCGCGTCGAAGTGGACGTCGAACATCCCCTCGTGGAAGCCGGGGATGTACGGGATCGTCTCGTCCATCAGGAGGAACTCCCGGTCGACGTCCTTCACGCGGTCGCGGAGCTCCCGCCAGAAGGAGTCGGGGACCGCCCACGCCATGTCGCAGCGGAACCCGTCGACGAGCGGCGCCCACTCGTCGACCACGTCGAGCAGGAACCGCCGCACGTCGAGGTTCGCGTGATTGAGGTTCGCGATCAGCTCCCAGTCGAAGTAGGTGCCCGGCTCGCCCGACTCCTGCCACTCGTAGCGGTCGCGGTACGGCGACGCCGGGTTTTGGTAAGCGTCCCGGAACCACTCGTGCTCGCGCGCGGTGTGGTTGGCGACGAAGTCGAACAGCACGCGCATCCCGTGGTCGTGGGCGGTCTCGACGAGCGCCTCGAAGTCCTCGCGCTCGCCGAGGTCCTCGGCGGTGTCGAAGAAGTCGACGATGTTGTAGCCGTGCGGCTTCCCGTCGTGGCCGAGGACCGGGGTGAGCCACAGCGTGTCGACGCCGAGGTCGGCGATCCGCGGGATCCGCTCGGCGATGGCGTCGAACGCCTCGCCCTCGTCGGCGTCCGCGAAGGTGCGGACGAACACCTCGTAGACCGAGGCCTCGCGGGTCCACTCGGGCGGGTCGTTGAGCCGCACCGTCTCGAAGTCGGGCGCGTCCGGGACCCGCACGGGCTCGCCGCCCCCGGCCTCGTCGGCCGCGGCCCGGTCGCCCGCGGCGCGCTCGACGGCCGCCGCGTCGGCGACGCTCACGCGCGGGTCCTCGCCCGGGTCCCGCGCGACCGCGACGGCGTGTACCCGGAGCCGGTCCGGCACCGCGTCGAGCGGCACGCGGAGCTCGCGACCGTCGTCGCTCGCGCGGAGCGCGTCCCGCGGGTTCGTGCGGCCCGCCGCGACGGCGTCGGCCACGTCGCGGTCGTCGACGACGAACGTCACGGTCAGGTCGTCGGCGTCGAGCGAGGACTCCGGGTTCGGCGAGGGGACCGCGGTGAACACCGCCTCCCCGGCGTGTTCGCCCTCCTCGCCCGGGTCCCCGTCGAACGCGACGCTCGCGTCGACCCGCACGCGCGGCCGGTCGACTCCCTCGTATTGCTCCTGCGCGGCGTAATCGCGCGGCGCGTCGTCCGCGTCCCGGTCGCGGATCGCGGTCCCGCTCCCGCCCGCGACGTCGACGCCCTCGTAGCTCGCCGGGAACGCGCGGACGGTGAGGAGGTGGTCGCCGTCCGGGGCGTCGAGGCCGAGCAGGTAGCGTCCCGGCACGTCGGGCGTGAACCCGGTCACGGGGCCGTCGCCGACGGTCGCCTCGCTGTCGGGCGGCGCGTCGGCGACGCGCCACGCGTACGCGCCGTCCGGGTTCGGATCTCTCGGCGCAAGCTCCGTCCGCTCGCCGGTCGCGAGGAAGCGCGGGGGTCCGGGGTGGTGCATGTGACGGCCATCGACGCCCGGGGCCTTCGGTGTTGCTCTTGTGACGGTGGCCGCGCCGCGGCGCCGCTGGCCGCGCGGTTACCCGCCGCGGTCGTCAAGGCTTTTACTCCGGCAGGCGCAGGGCGGGTATGCGACTGCGTACCGCCCTTACGGAGCACGAACGTCGGCGCGGGGAGCGCTACCCGGCGGAGCACTCGATGACCGCCGGCGCGTTCACCGGCGACGACGGCCGACTGGTCCACGTGGGGCCGGACGGGACCGTCCACGACTGTTCGTACTCCCTCTCCGAGGTCGGCGGCGCCGACCGCCTCCGGATGGGGATAACCGCCGGGCGCGGCGTCCGCTGGTTCGACGACCTCGAGACGACCCGCCAGCACTACGACGGCGACACCCCCCTCGTCGAGACCGAGTACGACGCCGGCCGCTACACCATCCACCAGTTCGACCTCGTGGTGAGCGACACCCACCTCACCCACGTCGAACTGCGCGGCTCGCCCCCGGCAGAAGCCGAGCTCGTCGCCGCCTACGCGTTCTCGCCCGACATGGTCGAGGGCCGCGTCGGCAACATGGTCCACGACGGCGCCGGCCCCGAGGACGGCGGCGTCGTCGAGGTGTACCACCGGACCGAACACGACTTCCTCACGGCCTCGACGGGCCTCTCGAACGCCCACGGCCAGCGCCTGCGGACGATCCCCGAGCTGCTCGGCGAGGGCGGCGACGGGTTCCCGCACCGCGGCGAGATCGACCGGCGCGAGGACTCGCGGCTCACCCCGGACGTGGTCGTCCGCGCCCCGTTCGAGCGCGACGGGCGCACCGAGCGCGTCACGCTCGCGGGCCGCGCCGTCGTCGACCGCCGGGCCGCGCGCGACACCGGCGACGACGCGAAGGACGCCCTCACCGACGGGATCGACCGACAGCGCCGGATCGAGGCGGTGTCGAACATCGCGACCGCCTACCCCGACGCCGACGACCTCCGCGAGGCCGCCGACGGCCGCGGCCCGGACGTGCCCGAGGACGCCCCCCGGCGCTCGGTAATCGCGAGCGACCTCCGCGCGCTCGACCTGCTCACCGCGGAGTCCGGCGCGCGGATCGCCGCGCCCGAGTTCGACCCCTTCTACTCCACCTCGGGCGGCTACGGCTACACCTGGTTCCGCGACGAGGCGACGGTGTCGACCGCGCTGCTCGACGCGAGCGAGGAGCTCGGGCTCGACGCCGACGAGGAGCTGCTCGCGGCCGCGAGCTTCTTCTGCCGGACGCAGGACGCCGACGGCTCGTGGCCCCACCGAGTGTGGGCCGACTCGGGGAAGGTCGCGCCCGGCTGGGCGAACGCCCGGATCGAGGGCGCAAACGCGACACCCGGCCCGAACGACCAGCTCGACCAGCCCGCGACGGTCGTCGCGTTCCTCGCGACGCTGCGCCGCGAGGCCGACCTCCCCGCTGAGTGGCGCGACCGGATCGACGAGACGATCGCCGACGCCGTCGACTTCCTCCTGGAGACGACCGAGGACGACGGGCTGCCGCGCCGCTGTCAGAACTGCTGGGAGAACGCCCTCGGTCGGTTCACCCACACCGGCGCCGAGTACCTCCGGGCGTTCGCCGCGGTGGCGCGGGCGCCGGTCGACGAGTCGCTCCGCGCCGACGCCGCCGACGCCGCCGACGCGGCGCTGTCGGGCCTCGACGCGCGCTGGAACCCCGACGCGGGGCGGTTCCTCCAGCGCGCCAGCGACGAGGGGCAAGACGCCCGCGCCGACGCCAGCACCTTCGCGCTCGCGACGGCGGCCGCCGAGTACGCCGCCCTGCTCGACGACGAGGCCGCGCCGGGCGGCGACGCGGCCGCCACCGACGGCTCCGGGCCCGCCGGCGTCGACTCGGTCGCGACGACGGAGTTCGACCGCTTCCTCGACCGGGTCAACACGCACGTCCGGCAGACGATCGACGCGCTCCGGCGCGAGACCGCCTCGGTCGAGGGGCTCGTCAGGTTCACCGGCGACGACTGGCGCACGGCCGAACAGGGCGCCGCGAAGGTGTGGTCCATCGCGACGCTGTGGGGCGCGACGGCCGCGGCGACGCTCGCGGGCGTCGTCGACGAGCGCGGCGGGGCCGCCGGGCCGCTGTTCGCGGACGCCCGCGACCTGTACGCGCTGTGCGGCCCGGACGGCCCCTTCGTCAACGAGGCGGGACTGTTCGCGGAGCAGGCGTTCGACGACGGCGACCTCGACAGCGCGACGCCCATCGCGTGGTCGCACGCGCTCCGCATCGACGCGACCGTGACGCTGGCGAGCCACGGCGAGCTCCCGGTCCCGCACGACCGCGAGAGCGGCCCCGAGGCGGCGCCACACTGGACGACCGGCCGGAAGTTCGGCCTCGGCACGCCGGCCGACTACGAGGCCGACGACCCGGTCCCGGTGTGGTTCACGCTCACGGAGGGGGCGCTCACCGAGGCGCGGTTCCCGCGGATCGACGTGATGAACGTCCGCACGTTCGACTTCCTCGTCGCCGACCCCGACTCCGAGTACGCGATCCGCACGTTCGACGAGACGGGCCACGTCTCGGCGACGGAGACGATCGAGCGGACGACGGAGCCGGCGGCCGACGACGCGCTCGCGTACGTCCAGCGGATCCGCGAGACCGGCGACGGCCACGGGCACTCCTGGACGCTCCGGGTCGAGTACGCGGTCGACACCGACGGGACGGCGATCCTCGCGGACGTGCGGTTCGAGGGGAGCCGCGAGTACGACGTGTACGCGCTCGCCGACGCCACCATCGCCAACGTCGGCACGAACGACCGCGCCCAGCGCGTCGACGGCGACGGCGGCGCGCACCTGCTCGCGCGCAAGGACGACCCCGACCGCGACGCGGGCAAGCTCGTCGACGACGAGGGCGAGCCGTTCGACCCCGCCCTCGCGCTGGCGAGCGGCACGGGGTTCGACTGGGCGAGCGCGCTCGCGGCCGGCGGCGAGGCGGCCGACGCGCTGTTCGGCGACGGCGAGCGCGGCGAGGAGTCGGGCGAGGCGGTCGGCAACGTCGTTCTGGCCGGCCTCGTCGGCAGCGGCGAGACCGTCGCGGACACGGTCGCGCTCGGCTTCGCCGAGGACGCCGACACCGCGGCCGCGCTGGGCGAGGCCGAGGGGGCGCTCGCGCGCGGCTTCGACGACGCCGCGGACGCGTACGCCGAGACGTGGCGCTCGTGGCTCGCGGACCGCGAGCTCCCCGACTCGGTCGCGGACGACCCCGACCTCGCGGCGCAGTACCGCTTCGCGCTGATGACGCTCGCGGCCGTCGAGGACAAGGCCCACGACGGCGCGGGGATCGCGAGCCCCTCGGTCCCGTGGGGCGAGACGGAGTACGCCGCCGAGGACCGCGGCTACGGCTACAACTTCGTCTGGTCGCGGGACCTCTACCAGGTGTTCACGGCGCTGATCGAGATGGACGACCTCGGCCGCGGCGCCGACGCCCTGGCGTACCTCTACAACACCCAGCAGGACGACGACGGCTTCCTCCCGCAGAACACCTACATCGACGGCCGGACCCGGTGGGGCGGCGAGCAGATGGACAACATCGGCTTCCCCTCCGTGATGGCGTGGCAGCTGTACGAGCGCGGCGTGACGCTCGCCGACGCCGACTACACCTACGACCAGGTCGCCCGATCGCTCGATTACATCGCCGAGAACGGCCCCGAGACCGCCCAGGAGCGCTGGGAGGAGGAGGCGGGCTACTCGCCGTCGAGCATCGCGGCCGAGATCGCGGGCCTCGTCTGCGGCGCCGCGCTCGCGCTCGCCGAGGCCGACCGTCGCGACGGGGCCGACGAGGCGGGGAGCGGGGCGGCCGAGTCGCCCAAGTCGCTCCGCGCCGACGCGCTCGCGTGGCTCGCGCTCGCCGACGACTGGACCGCCCGCGTCGAGGACTGGTGCGCGACCGCGACCGGCACCGACCGCCACGACCGGACCCCGTACTACCTCCGGATCACGGCCGACGGCGACCCCGAGTCCGGCCGCCCCCGGACCATCGCCAACGACGGCCCGACGTACGACGAGCGCGAGATCGTCGACGGCGGCTTCCTCGAACTCGTCCGGCTGGGGATCAAGCCCGCCGACGACCCGGTGGTCCGGAACTCCGTCGCCGTCGTCGACGACTCGATCCGCGTCGACACGCCTCACGGCGCCGCCTGGTACCGCTACGTCGGCGACGCGTACGGCGAGATAGCGGTCGGCGACCCCGGCGCGCCGTGGGCCGGGACCGGCGACGGCCGCGGCCGCCTGTGGCCCATCTTCACCGGCGAGCGCGGGGAGTACGAGCTCCGCGCCCGCGGCGACGGCCCCGACGCCTTCGGCGGCACCGACGAGGACGCGCTCGAACCCGAGACGCTGCTGGAGACGATGGCGGGCTTCGGCAACTCCGGGCTGATGCTCCCCGAACAGGTGTGGGACCGCGAGCACCCGACGAAGTACGGCTGGGAGTTCGGCGAGGGCACCGGGGGGGCGACCCCCCTCGCGTGGTCGATGGCCGGCTTCGTCCGGCTGGCGCACGGCGTCGACGCGGGCGAGCCGGTCGAGACGCCGACCGTCGTCCGCGACCGCTACGTCGACCGCGACCGCCCGGCCGGTCCCGACCTGACGGCCACCGCCGAGTTCGTCGAGGACTCGGTCGTCGTCGCCGGTGAGACGAACGCCGCGCGCGTGGCAGTTCACACGCGGCAGGCGTCCCGGCTCGTCGCCCCCGACGCCGACGGCGCGTTCGAGGTCGACCTCGACGCGGACACCGACGCGCACACCGTCGTGGTCGCGGCCGCGACCGACGACGACTTCGAGACGGCGGGGACCGCCGTCGAGCGGCTCCGCCTGTAGCCCGTCGCAGCCGGGTCAGGTCGGCGGTTCGCGAACTCCTTCTACCCGAGGGCGGTCACGTCGACGGTGCGGGTCTCGCCGTCGACCTCGATCTCGACCGTCTCGGCGACGCGCTCGCGAACCGTTTCGCGCCAGTCCTCGACCGCCTCGGCGTGTCGCTTCCGCCGCGCCGCGAGGTCCGCGTCGGGGTGTTCCGCCGCCGTGTCGTCGACCTCGGGGTACGGCGGCGCGTCGGCCACCAGCGCCCGCGGGTCGATGTGGAGCGGCGCGGGAGGCCCGTCGCCGGCGTCCGCGTCCCCGTCGCCGCTTCCGGCGTCGAGCGCGTGGAGCCGCGCCCGCATCCGCCCGGAGAAGGGCGGCGTCGCGCGGAGGACGACCTCGCGGTCGCTCCGCAGCGTCGCTTCGATCGCGTTCGCCACGTCCTCGCGGTGGACCGCGACCGACCGGATCCGGTCGGGGCCCGCGCCCCGACTCCCCTCGTCGTCAGTCATCGTTCGCCGCCCACTCGGCGTCCGAGAGCGTTCGCTGGACCGCCTCCTCGCCGACCGCGCCGGCGAGGTGTTCGAAGCCCGCGCGGACCCCGCGGTCGCCGGCGTTCGCGACCAGCCGCGAGACGATGAACTCCGGCGTGGACTTCCCGACCGTCTCGAACCGCGGCTGGTAGTCGACGCGGAGTTCCAGGTCGTTCGTCAGCCCCTCCGCGAAGATGCCGTCGATCCGGGCCGCGTCGGGCAGCGGGCTCAGGTCCTCCGCGAGGTGCGTGACGTAGACGCCGAGCGCGCCGCGGTCGACCGTGAGCGTGACGAGGCCGTTCAGCAGGTCGGCGGCGCGGCCCGGCTCCGTGATCGCCTCGAACTCGTCGACGAGCATCAGCGTGCGGCCGTCCGCGACGAGTGGGGGGACGACGGACTTCAGCGTCGACTCCAGCACACCGGCGTTGAAGGAGGCGTGCCGGCGGTGGAAGACGATCCGGTCGAACGTCCCGACCTCGGCCGCGTCGGCGGGCACGGGCAGCCCCATCGACGCGAGCAGCGCGACCGCACAGAGGGTCTCCAAGAGCGTCGTCTTCCCGCCGGAGTTCGCCCCGGTGAGCACGCTCACGCGGTCGCCCGTCGGCGGCGCGTCGGCGCTCGCGACGCCCGCCTCGCCCGCGAGCGAGTGCGAACCGACCCCGTACGAGACCGGTTGAACGTCGCCGCCGAGGAAGGGGTTCCGCGCCCCGCGCACGGCGATGCCGTCGTCGACGAGCGTCGGGCGGACGTGCCCGTTCTCGGCCGCGAACCGCCCCAGAGAGAGCAGGAACGCGGCGTCGGACACGGCCGTCGCGGCGCGGGCGACGGTGGTGTCCTCGTCGCCCTCCGGTTCGTCCCCGAGCCGCTCCCGGATGTCGGCCGCGACGGCGGCCTCGCGCTCGTCGGCGGCGGCCTCCAGTTCGCCGACGAGGTCGCGCAGCGTCCCGGAGACGAAGTCGGCCGCGTCGAGCGCCTCGTCGGGCGCCGCCGACCGGACCGTCGCCGGCTCGACGCCGGTCTCGCGCGCGACGTGGTCGACCGTCGCCGCCTCCAGCGCCTCGAAGTCCCGGAGGCTCCCGTCGCGGACGGTTTCGAGCACGTCGAACGCGGAGTCCGCGAGGTCGCGCGCGGCCGAGAGCTGCTCGCGTAGCCGATCCAGCTCCGCGTCGGCGCCGGCCGCGATCTCGATGTCGTCGCCGTCGAGGTCGCCGGCGGGGTCGATCGAGCCCCGCACGTCGGCGAGCGCGTCGGCGGCGTCGCGCAGGCGGTCGCCGTCGAGCGCGCCCACGTCCGCGAACGGGCCGTCCGTCAACCCCGCCTCGCGGAGGGCGACGGCGGTCTCGACCGCGGCGAGGTCCGAGCCGTCGGCCTCGTCGTAGGCGGCGAAGGCGTCCGCGACGGCCTCGCGCTCGGCGTCGTCGAGGCCCTCCCACGCGTCGCGGGCGGCGACGACCCGGTCTAACCGCTGCTCGACGGCGTCGCGGTCGAGGAGTGGGGTCAGCACCCTGATCCGGTCGGCCGCGTGCGCGGTCAGCGCCGCGTCGGCCGCGAGCCCGAGGAGGTCGTCGTACACCGAGCGGGCGTCGCCAGTCGCGAGGACGTCCATTCCGGCCTCGCCGTTCGCCCGGCGGAGGATGCGGGTCGCGCGCCCCCGGTGGAGGCCGGCGTCGACGAGCGCGCGGACGTCGGCCGACTCGATCGCCTCGACGGCCCGTTCGGTCCCGAGCGCCTCGGTGAGCCGCTCGCTCGTCTTGGGGCCGATCCCCCAGTAGTCCTCCAGTCGCATACCTCGTGGTGTCGCCCCGGCGCCTTGGCGTTTTCGTCGCCCGCCCCGGCGGCCCCGCCGTCCCGATGTCTCTCTCGCCGTCCAGATTTCCCCGCGGTCTCGGCGGCGCGATCCGGCACGCGAGCGCTCTTGCCTCCGGCTCCCGTACGGGAGGCCATGGCAACCGAGATCGCCGAGGGCGTCTGGCGGATCGAGTGTCGCGGTGTCAACGCGTACCTCGTCTTCGACGACGTGCCGACGCTCGTCGACGCCGGGACTCCGTGGGACGAGGCCGCGATCCGGGACGGGCTCGACGACGCTGGCGTCGCCGTCTCGGAAGTCGGCCGCGTCCTGCTCACGCACTACGACCTCGACCACGTCGGGACGCTGGCGGCACTCGCGCCCGACCTCGACGCGCCGGTCCGCGCGTACGGCTTCGACGCCCAACTCCTCCGCGGGGCGCGGTCACCGCCGCTTCGGAACCACAAGGGCCTGATCCAGCGGCTCGGCGGGCTCGTCACCGACCGCACCGACCTCGACGTCGTCGGCGTCCGCGACGGCGAGCGGATCGGGTCGTTCACGGCGTACCACACGCCCGGCCACACGCCGGGTCACGTCGCGTACGTCAGCGAGGAACTTGGCGTCGGCCTCCTCGGCGACCTCGTCTCGGCGTCGGACGGCGATCTCGAACCCTCCGGCTGGCTAATCAGCTACGACACGGGAGCGGTGACGACGAGCGTCCGCGGGCTCGCCGAGCGCGCCCCGGCGTTCGAGGTCGCCTGCGTCGGGCACGGCGACCCGCTCGCGACGGGCGGCGGCGAGGCCCTGCGACGGCTGGCGGCGACCGTCTGATCTACCCGCCTACCGCGACTGCCGGTAGATGAGGTTGCGCTGGATGTCGTTTGCGCCCTCGTAGATCACCGGGATGCGCACGTCGCGGTAGACGCGGGCGATCCGGCGCTCGGTCAGGATCGAGCGGCCGCCGTGGAGCTTCATGCCCTTCTCGGCGCAGTCGGTGGCGACCTCCGTCGACTTGGTCTTCGCCAGCGCGGCCCAGTAGCCGGCGTCCTCGTTGTTCGCGACCTTCTCGCAGGCGCGCCAGTTGAGCGCCCGCGCCGACTCGAACCCGATCCGCATGTCCGAGATGGTGTGCTGGACGGCCTGGAAGTCGTCGATGGTGCGGCCGAACGCCTCGCGCTCGTCGATGAACGCCTCCGCCTCCTCGATGGCGGCCGCGGCGAGCCCGAGCCCGTGGCCCCCGACGATGACGCGGCCGTGGTTGAAGAAGTCCGCGAGCACGTAGAAGCCGCCGCCCTCGCTGCCGACGACGTTCTCCTCGGGCACGAAGCAGTCATCGAAGACGATGTGGCCCTGCTTGGACGCGCGCATCCCCATCTTCTCGGGGATGTGCTCGGCCTCGTAGCCGTCGGAGTCGGTCTCGACGATGAACAGCGTGTAGTTGGAGTAGCGGTCGTCGCTCTCGCCGGTCTTCGCGTAGACGGTCAGCCAGTCGGCCTCGACCGCGTTGCCGACCCAGTACTTCTCGCCGGTCAGCTCGTACCCGCCCTCGACCTTCTCGGCCTTCGTCGTCATGCCCGCCAGGTCGGAGCCGGTCTGCGGCTCGGAGACCGCGAGCCCGGAGATCTGGTCGTTCTCGGCGACGGGCCGGAGGTACTTCTCCTTCTGTTCCTCGGTCCCGTAATCCTCGACCATCTCCGCGCCGAAGCTGGCCAGCTGGAGGGTGAGCGCGATGCCGGCGTCGGCGCGGTAGAACTCCTCCGCGATGGCCAGCACCTGCGCCAGGTCGAACCCCTTGCCGCCGTACTCCTCGCCGATGTCTTGGGCGACCAGTCCGGCGTCCATTCCCGCTTCGAGCACTTCCCACGGGTACTCGCCGGACTCGTAGTACGCCTCCGCGTTCGGGGCGATGTACTCGTCGGCGAACTCCCGCGCCTCCTGTTTGACCTCTCGCGCGCGCTCCGGCACGATGCTGTCGTCGAGCAGCTCCATACGACTCGTCAGAACTCCGCGGGCAAAACGTCGGTGGAACAACGAAGAACGTCGGGTGAGTTTATGTGCCATCGGCCGCGTCCGAGTCGCCCGACCCGTTGGCGTCTGTATCGCCCGACTCCTCGGCGTCCGCGCCGTTCTCTCCCTCGGTCTCCGCCGGCTCCCTCTCGGGCTCGTCGTCGCTCGTCGGTCCGCCCGCGACCTCCTCGGCGTCGGCGATGTCGACCTCCTCGGGGCGCTCGGCGTCGGACTCCGAGGCGCTCGCGCCGTCCGGAGGCGTCGCCTCCGCCTGCTCGACCGGCTCGGCGGGATCCGCGGGCTTGAACCCCGCCGTCTCCAGGTCCGCGTCGGTGTTCTTTCGGGGGTCCGTGCCGCGCTCCCGGAGGAGCGCCCGCGTCGCCTCCCTGTCGACCGTCCCGGAGACGGTCCGGGGGAGCTCCTCGACGTACGCGACCGTCTTCGGGATCTTGAAGCCGGCGAGGCGCTCCCGAGCGTGGTCGACGAACGCGCCCTCGTCGATCGGTGCGGGACCGACGCCCTCGCCCCCGACGACCGGCGTCGCGTCGTCGGGGCCCGTCGCGTCGTCGGGGCCCGTCGCGTCGTCGGATCTCGTCTCCTCGTCGGCCAGGTCGGCCGACTCCTCCTCCGGTACGCCGGTCTCCGTCGGGTCGGGATCACCGTTCGCGGCGTCTTCCGTGGCACCAGCCCCGTTCGGGAACCGGTCGCCGACGGCGACGAGCGCCGCCACGCGCTCGCCCCACACCTCGTCGTCGAGGCCGACGACTGCCACGTCCTCGACCTCGGCGTACCCCCGGAGCACGTCTCCGACCTCGCCCGGCTCGACGTTCTCGCCGCCGGTGATGATCCGGTCGTCGACCCGGTTGAGCACGTGGAGGTACCCCTCCTCGTCGAACCGTCCCACGTCGCCGGTGTGGAGCCCGTAGGGGCCGAAGTCCGACCGGTCGATGTCCGCGGGGTCGATCCCGTTCAGGTCGACGTCGTCGGGGGCCGCCGCGTCTCCGTTGTCGGGGGGCGCCACGTCGCCGTCGTCGTCCGCCTCGGACCCGTCGCCGTCGCCCTGCGCGAGGTACCCCGGCGTGATCGTCGGGCCCCTGACGACGACCTCGCCGGTCTCGCCGGGCTCGACCGGGTCGCCGTCGTCGCCGACGACCGTTACGTCAGTGCCGAAGAGGGGCCGGCCGACCGTCCCGATCCGGTCCCTGGTCTGTCGCGGCGTCGCGGTAGTGATCTGCGAGGCCGCCTCGGTCATCCCGTACGTCGGGTAGACCGGGATCGAGTAGTCGCGACACCGCTCCAACAGCTCCGCCGGCGCGGGCGCGCCGCCGAGCAGGACCACGCGGAGCGAGTCCGACAGCGTCCCGCGTCGGTCGAGCATCCGCTTGAGCATCGTCGGGACGAGCGAGACGCCGGTCACGTCGTAGGCGTCGATGTCGTCCGCGGTGCCGCCGGCGTCGAACCCCTCGCGCAACACGAGCGTCGCCCCGTACATGACCGACCGATACACCGGCGCGAGCCCGCCCATGTGGTGGAGCGACAGCGACACGAGCCAGCGGTCGTCCGCCTCGACCCCCAGCCGGAACGCCGAGGCGACCGCCGAGCTGTACACGTTGCCAGCGGTCAGCGGCACGGGCTTGGGCTCGCCGGTCGTCCCCGAGGTGAACAGCACGCAGAGCGGGTCGTCGAACGACCACGCCGGCGGGTCGAGCGCCGCCGGGTCGACGTCGTGGATCCCGGTGACCTCGGCGCTCGTCGGGTCGTCGACGGAGTAGACGGGGACCCCTTCGATCTCCGCCGTCGCGTCGGTCGCCGTCGCCTCCGTCGGCTCCGCGCAGACCACGGCGTCGAGGTCGGTCCGGTCGATCCGCGCGGCGATCTCGCGCGCGGTCAGCTCCTGACCGAGCGGGACGAACGTCGCCCCGATCCGCATCGTCGCGTGGACGAGGCCGACGGTGCCGACGTACGGTGGGGTCAGCACGCCGATCCGGTCGCCCTCGCCGAGCCCGTGCGCGACGAGCCGACCGGCCGTCTCGGCGACCAGTCGGTCGAGGTCGGTGTAGCTCCACGCCTCGCCGTCCTCGGCGCGGATCAGGGCGGTGTCGTCCGGCGACGAGACTACCCGGTGGGAGAGCCAGTCGCGCATCGGTGTCACCCGCGTCCGCCGAGTGCGGTGCGACTACTCATCCGCCGACTGTCGCACGGTCAACACCGGTACGTCCGACGTGCGGACGACCCGCTCCGTGACGCTCCCGAGCAGGTAGCGGTCGATCCCCTTCCGCCCGTGGGTCCCCATCACCACGACGTCGATGCCGTGGTCGTCGACGTAGTTGTGGATGGACCGGTAGGCGGTCCCGGACGTGACGCTGGTGACGCACTCGACGCCGGCGTCCGCGGCGGCCTCGGCGACGCGGGTCGTCGCCTCCTCGCCCTCCGATTCGAGCGCCTCGACGACGACCTCCGCGCCCGCCTCGAGGCTGGAGTACGCCGCGCCGTCGACGACGTACAGCGCGTGGAGGCGAGCGTCGTATCGGTCCGCGAGGTCGATCGCGTGTTCGATCGCGGCGTCCGACGCCGGGCTGCCGTCCGTCGGAACAAGGATCTCTGAGTACATCTCACCCCGTGGTTCGACGGGTAGCGATTAAAAACCCGATCAACTGTCTCGATCCGCGGCAGCGCCGAGGCGGCGCCGTCCGTCCCTACCGGAACCCCATCGCTTCGATCTGCTCTTGATACCGGTTGCGGATGGTGACCTCGGTGACCTGCGCCACGTCGGCGACCTCCCGCTGGGTCTTCTTCTCGTTACAGAGCAGCGACGCGGCGTAGATGGCGGCCGCCGCGAAGCCGGTGGGCGACTTCCCGGAGAGGAGGCCCTGCTCCGCGGAGACGTCGATGATCTCGGTCGCCTTCGACTGGACCTCCTCGGAGAGCTGGAGCGCGGACGCGAACCGCGGGACGAACTGCTTTGGGTCGACCGGCTTCAGTTCCAGGCCGAGCTCCTGGGAGATGTAACGATAGGTGCGGCCGATCTCCTTTTGCGGGACCCGCGAGACGTCGGCGACCTCGTCGAGGCTGCGGGGGATCCCCTCCTGTCGGCAGGCGGCGTACAGCGCGGCGGTAGAGACGCCCTCGATGGATCGCCCCCGGATGAGGTCCTCGTTGAGCGCGCGGCGATAGATGACGGAGGCGACCTCGCGTACCGAGCGCGGCACGCCGAGCGCGCTGGCCATCCGGTCGATCTCCGAGAGCGCGAACTGGAGGTTGCGCTCGCCCGCGTCTTTGGTCCGAATTCGCTCCTGCCACTTCCGCAGGCGGTGCATCTGCGAGCGCTTCTCCGAGGAGAGCGACCGCCCGTAGGCGTCCTTGTCCTTCCAGTCGATGGTCGTCGTCAGCCCCTTGTCGTGCATCGTCTCCGTGATGGGGGCGCCGACGCGCGACTTGGACTGCCGCTCGTTGTGGTTGAACGCGCGCCACTCCGGGCCGCGGTCGATGTTCCGTTCGTCCAAGACGAGCCCGCAGTCCTCGCAGACGAGTTCTTGGTCGGCGTCGGTGACGATGTCCTCCGAGTCACACTCCGGACAGGAGACCGTCGATTCGTCCGTTTCCTGCTCCGTGTCCCGCTCCTGTTGCCGCTGGCGACTCGGACGTTCCATTAAAAGGTTTGTGGTCAGTCGCACATTTAAACCTTGTCCACCCCCATCAACGATCCTGATGATCCGTGTGCGCTCGGTCACCCGGTTAACCGCTCGGAGAGCGCGTTTGCCGACGGATCCGGGAATACGGGATCGGGTCAGCTCGGGTCGCGACTCGTCTCGGTCCGCCGCCGCGACGCACGAAACGTGACCGCGGTTCGGGGTCGAATTCCCCGCCGGATTTCAGGGCCCGAGATCGCGGCCCCACTGCGAGCGAATTCCGGCGCTCGGAGACGCTCGCACGCCCTTCTCGATGCGTTCGTCGCCGTCGGGTCTCGTCTCTTGATCTCTGGTTATTACCACTAAACATCTATAAAGATTTTTGTATAACCAATGCCAATAGGCGTGTATGAGCACCACCTCCTCGTCCGGCATCGAACGCACGCTACGCGGCTGTCGCCCCGCGGACGTCGACCCGGTCGTCATCGACGCGACCGACCTCGACAGCACCGCGCCCGACCACCTCCGCGACCTCAAGCAGGGGCTCGCCGCCCGGGGCTACCAGCCAGCCGCCGTCGCGACCGAGGCGTCGTTCGACGCCGAGAGCACGCTCGAACGCCAGCGCGAGGCCGACCGCCTCCGCGAGCTCGTCCGGGCGGCGTCGTTCCTCGGCGCCGGGCGGATCGAGGTCGCCGTCGAAAACGAGCCGTGCGAGGAGACCCGCACGGCGCTCGCGGCGCTCGCCGAGCGAGCCGACCGCGAGGGCGTCGAGTTCGTCCGCGTCGACGGCGCCGCCTGACCGATGGCGACGAAGCGGTCGCTCGCGGCCAAGCTCGGCGTCGTCGCCGGCTTCGAGCGCCCGGACGCCGCCCTGGAACAGTACCCGACACCCCCGGAGCTGGCCGCCCACGTCGTCCACCTCGCCGACCTCCACGGCGACGTCGACGGCCGGACCGTGATCGACCTCGGCGCCGGGACCGGGATGCTCGCGCTGGCCGCGGCGCTGCGCGGCCCCGCCCGCGTCGTCGGCCTCGAACTCGACGGCGGCGCGCTCGCGACCGCCCGCGCCAACGAGCGTCGCGTCGCCGCCAGCGCGCCGGTCCACTGGGTCCGCGGCGACGCCACCCGCCCCCCGCTGGCCGTCGCGGAGCCGGCGACGGTCGTGATGAACCCACCGTTCGGCGCGCAGGACGGGAACCGCAACGCCGACCGGGAGTTCCTCGCGGTCGCGAGCGACCTCGCCGACGTCTCCTACTCGGTCCACAACGGCGGGAGCCGGGAGTTCGTCGAGGCGTTCGCCGCCGACGAGGGCGGCGAGGTGACCCACGCGTTCGCGGCCGAGTTCCGGATCGACGCGCAGTTCGACCACCACACGGACGCGGCGCGCGACATCGACACCGAAGTGTACCGGATCGAGTGGTCGTAGGCCCCTGACTCGTCGCTCCGGTACCGCCGGTCTCGACTACTGACGCCCTTCGTACCGCTCCCGCTGCGCGATCCGGACCCGCGTCTCGTTGCGCTCCGCAAACAGGACATCCCCCTCGCGCACGAGGGTGATCCCCCGGACCGTCACCGACTCGTTCGCCGCCGGGAGCGCCGCCGTGACGTTGTTGCCGCTGCCGCCGATCACCGACAGCTCGAAGCCTCCGCGCGCGGCCGCGACAACGACGTTACGGCCGTCGATCCGGGGTTCGGCGCGCGCCGGTTCGCTCGTGAACAGCGTCCGCCGGGTCTCGTTCCGGACCGCGTCGACCCGGTACGTCGGCCCCCCGTTCGCCGCCACCCAGCCGACACGCTGGACCCACACAGTCTCGCGCCAGCCGGTCCCACCCACGTCGACCGCGCGGTACCCCCAGAACGCGAGGTTCCCCTTCGAGACGGCCGTCGTCCATATCTCGCGGTCGGGGTTGCTGACGATCACTCCCGAGGTGTTGACCGACGTCGACCGGCCGAACGCCTCGACGTCGACGACGCCCACGAGCCGGTTCTCCACGTCCTCCGCGTACGTCACCTGATACCCCTCCACCTCGACCGGGTCGCCGGGGAGCTCGCCGTCGTCGACCGCGACGAGGTTCGGGACGACGGCCGGCCCGGCGACGACGGCCAGCGCCGCGACGAGCAGCAGGAGGCCGACCGCCGCCGGCGTCGCCGACCGGACCCCGCCCCGGATCGTCTCGGGGTCCGGCACCGCCCGGGCCGGCCAGAAGGGCTCGTCCCGCGAGACGGCCGCGACGGCGACTATCGCCGCGAGCAGGGCGAGCAGCCCGACGCCGACCGCGCGGTACAGCTCGTAGCGCTCGTTGCCGAGGTACCAGTACACCGCCCACAGCCGGCGCGACGCGCCGAACAGCAGCAGCGCGCCGAAGACGACGATCGCCGACCGCTCCGTCGCGTCCGTACGGGCCCCGCCGCCGTCGGCGGTCGCGACCGGGTGGTGCCGCCACCGCCCCGCGGCCGCGTCCGAGTCGGCGCCGCGATCCCCGCCGTTCCGGACTTGGCTGCGTCGCCGGAGCAGGACGACCGCGACCAGCGCGCCGCCGATGAGCCCGAGCGCGTGGCCCTGTATCGCGACGTTCGCCCACCCCGGCACGCCGTATGAGGGCGACGCCTCCGCGAACGCCACCGGGACCCGGACGGCGTCGTAGAGGACGCCGACGAGCGTCGTTCCGGCCATGGCGACGACCGCGGCGACCGGGCGCGAGACGAGCGCGAACCCCCAGTACGCGAACACGACGACGGAGAAGCCGATCACCGGCCCCAGCGCGAACAGCGCGGAGGCGAGGCCGAACGCGACCGCGGCGCCGGGCACGATCAGGAACGCCCGGACGTACGGGTTCGCCGCGGGCGACTCGACGGCGGCGATCCGGCCCGGAATCGCTCGGATCCGCTCGGGGAGACGCCGCGCTCGGCTCGGGAGCGCGCGCAGGCGACTCGGCAGGCGTCGGAGGCGGACGGCGAGCCGGTCCGCGTCCCCGACCTCGCGGCCGTCGGGGAAGTGGCCGTACGCGTACTCCGAGAGGCCGCCGGCGACGACCGCGGCCAGGAGGTTGCCGGTGATGTGACCGCGGCTCGCGTGCGCGAAGCTCGACCAGACGAGCCCCTCCGGGTAGAAGTACGACCACGACCGGAACGGGATGACGACCGGCCGGTTCGGGTTGTCGAGGCCGGACTGGACGAACAGGTACACCCCGACCACGCCCGCCATCACGACCAGCGTCCCCCACGGGACGCCGAGGAGGAGCCGGGACCGGAGCGCGCGCGTCCAGTCGCCGCTCGGTCGGTCGACGGCGTACACGACGGCGAGCGCGACGGCGAGCGCGACGCCCCCTGCGGCGAGGTGAACGGCGTCCGCCGTCAGCGCCTCTGCGACCATGTCAGGTTCGACGGGGCCGCGCACACATCAATACGGGGGTCGGGAGCGGGGATCGGGGGGTCGGCGGCGACGGACGGCGCTCGGAAGCGGCGTCCGGGCGTCGGCGCGGAGGCGGGGAGTCCGGAACGGGACTCGTCGGGCCGACGGTCCGGAAACGGTCCTCAGATCTTGTTCTCCGCGTCGTCGGCGAGCTCCTCCATCCGCTTGCCGACGCGGCCGGCGGGCGAGAACTCGTCTTCGCTCATCGCGTTCGCCAGGGCGTTCCCGAGGACGAACACCGCGTGCTTGTGCTCGCTCTTCGACTTGTGGACGTGCGAGGGGTCGACGTCGAGCTCGTCGTACGGGTCGAACAGCGATCCGTCGACCGACTCCTGGGCGCGGAAGTGCTCCATGATCGTCACCATCTGTTCGTGGAGTTCGAGCAGCTCGTCCTTGTGCATACCCACGGATACGGGATGTGGGCCCTATAAGGGTTGTTGAGGGGGGTACGCACGGTTCCGCGCCGCGGGGACCGCCGTCGAGGAGAGTCGTTCGCTCAGAAGACGTACTCGTCTTCGTGGCCCATCATCCCCTCGTCTTCGAATCCGTTGGAGTCGTCGTCGTCTCGCGGGCCGCTCGTCTTGTACGCCTTGATGCCAGTCGACAGCAGCTCCTCGACCGCCTCCTCTCGGTTGAGGAACTCCCCCTCCTCGACCATCTGGGCGATCTGCATCTCCAGATGCTCCGGCACGGTTATCTTCACTCGTGGCATTTGCTGTCCGGCTCTTGTGGGATGGCGTATATAAAATTGGCGTCGCAGATCCGCCGATACGAAAACGCAAAACGACGACACAAAAGTTCATTTTCCGTCCTCAAAATTCGCCTTGGAATTGTGCGAACGCCGCGCGGCGTCCACGCCCCTATCGACAGGGGGTCACGTCGAACGCGCCGCACTCGGCCGCCCGCCCGGCTCCGGGAGCGACATCCATACGTCGGTCCGGGCCGAACCGGGTCCCATGACCGACTCCGGCGTCGAGGCCGTCGAAGACCTCACCGACCTCTACCGCGAGTACGGCGACGACCGGCTCCCGCCGGGCCAGCGCGAGACCGACGGCTTCCCCGTCCTCTCGAAGAGCGGCACGCCGTCGTGGGACCCGGACACGTTCGAACTCGAGGTGTGGGGCGCCGTCGAGGAGCCCCGCTCGTTCTCGCTCGACGAGTTCCGCGACCTCCCGGCCGTCACCCAGCGACAGGACTTCCACTGCGTGACGGGGTGGAGCAAGTTCGACTGCGAGTTCACGGGCGTCGCGTTCGCGGACCTCGCCGACCTCGCGGGCGTCCGCGACGACGCCGAACACGTCATGTTCCACTCGCTGGACGGCTACACGACCGACCTCCCGCTCGACGAGTGTACGGAACCGGGGGTCCAGCTGGCGTACGGCTTCGACGGCGACGACCTCCCGGCGGACCACGGCGGCCCGATCCGCGTCGTCACGCCGCACAAGTACGCGTACAAGGGCGCGAAGTGGGTCTCGGGCGTGGAGTTCCTCACGGAGCCCGAGCTCGGCTACTGGGAGAAGCGCGGGTACAGCGACACGGCGAACCCCTGGAACGAGGAGCGCTACAGCTGATCGCGCGGCGTCCGTCGCCCCGCTCGCTTCGCCCCTCGGACATCCCCCGTCCGTTCCGCCCCGATAGTCAGGATAAAGGGTCCACGGCCCCGACTCGGTACGTATGAAAGGGGCGCGCCCACGGTCGTCACCGCCGCTGGTCAGCCGGACCACGGCGATCGACGAACCGGCCTTCGCGGCGGCGTTCGACGCGCTTCCGGCGCCGCGCACGACCTGGAGCGCGCCCGACGACGCGCTGGTGATCGGCGGCGGATCGGCGGCCACCCTGACCGCCGCCGGCGGCGACCGCTTCGCGGCGATCCGCGACGCGACCACCGAGCTGTTCGAGTCCGGCGACGTCCACGCCGGCACCGAGGCGGCCCGCCCCAGAGTCTTCGGCGGGTTCGCCTTCCACGAGGGGGCCTGCGACGGCGACCCGTGGACGCCGTTCCCGGAGGCCCGGTTCGTACTCCCCCGCGTCCAACTGACCGTCGCGGACAACGGCGCGTGGCTGACGGTCAACGCGGTCGGCGACGACGCCGACGTCTCCGCCGTCGAGGACCGGCTGGCGAGCGAGGTCGACCGGTTCGCCGCCCTCGACGGCGACGGCGAGGCGCCGAGCGGCGGCGGCAACGCCGACTCCCGGGGCGACCGGCCGCCCCGGCCCGGGATCAGCGAGAGCCGGCGGACCACGAGCCCCGAGGCGTGGCGCGAGAGCGTCGGCGCCGCGGTCGACCGGATCCGCGACGGCGACCTCCGGAAGGTGGTGTTGGCCCAGGCGCTGGAGGCCGACCTCGCGGCCGACTTCCCGCGCGCGGCGACGCTCGAACGCCTCGCGGAGAAGTACCCCGACTGTCACCGCTACTGGTTCGAGCCCGAGGCCGGCGAGAGCGCCTTCTTCGGCGCCACGCCCGAGCGGCTGGTCTCGCTGCGCGGCCGCACCGTCGAGACCGACGCGCTCGCCGGGACGACCGGCCGCGGCGAGACGCCGAGCGAGGACGAGTGGCTCGCGCGGGAGCTCCTCGACGACGAGAAGAACGTCCACGAACACGAGCTGGTCGCGGAGACGGTGCGGGACCAGTTGGAGCCGTTCGCGGCGTCCATCTCCGCGGGCGAGCGTCGCGTCCGCCGGCTCGCGACGGTCCAACACCTCCACACGCCGATCACCGCCGAGCTGGACGCGGACCGCCACGTGCTCGACCTTGTCGAGGCGCTCCACCCGACCCCGGCGGTCGGCGGGCTGCCGCCGGACCGCGCGCTGGCGACGATCCGCGAGACTGAGCCGTTCGACCGCGGCTGGTACGCCGCCCCGGTCGGCTGGATCGACGCCGCGGGCAACGGGGCGTTCGCGGTCGCGATCCGCTCGGCGGTCGCGGCCCGCCGGCGCGCCACGCTGTTCGCGGGCGTCGGCATCGTCTCCGACTCCGACCCAGACCGGGAGTGGGACGAGGTCCAGCTGAAGTACCGGCCGATCCTCGACGAGCTGGAGGGCGACGACGGCGACGCGGGCGGTCGGTAGCCGTCCGATCGAACCCCTACTGGAACATCTTCAGCGGCTCGGCCTGCGAGCTCTCCTCGTTCGCCTGTCGCATCCGCTCGGCGAGCTGTTGTTTCGCGTCCCGGATCTCGGTCGCCTGTTCGACCAGCCCGTCCGTCGGCGTCTCGATCCCGGCGATGGGGTCGATGCCGTCGGCGATGAGTATCCGCGCCGCCTCCGGGTCGGGGAACTGCGGGTCGGACTCGACGACGAGGCCGACCGCGTCGCGGCCGTGTTCCAGCGCGGCCGCGAGCATCGCCCCCGTGGGGCCGGAGACGAGCCCGGACTCCGACGGCTCCGACACCTCGGCCCGAGCCAGCGCCTCGCCGCCGTCGCCGGTGGCGATCCCGTACAGCTCCGGCGGCGCCTCGTCCTTCTCGCGGCCGAGCCCCGACAGGAACACCGGGAACAGGTCGACCTCGTCGAACCACGAGCCGAGACACGCCGCGACCTCCGTCGCCGCGTTCGGGTTCACGGGCACGTCGCTGCGGAGCGCGACGAGGTCGTTATCAGGGTCCGCGTACAGCCGCACCGGCGTCGTCGCGGCCGTCTCGGACTCGTGGTAGACGGCCACCGGCGGGAGCCCGTCGCAGTGGACGTTCGCGTAGTGGGTCATCCCGTGGACGTCGATCAGGTGGTCGGTCGCTATCTTGCCGACGAGGCCGACGCCGGGGAACCCCTCGATCAGGGTGGGCGCGTCCAGCGAGACGCCGTCGTCGAGGACGGAGATGCGTGCCATGGCCGGCTCTACGCCCGGGGCGGACCTAAAGGTGCGGCGCGAGGCGGGTCCCGCAGGAGTCTCCGCGCCCGAGTCCCGAAACCGTCTAACGCCCCGACGCGAAAGAGGGGCTATGAATCCGCTCGACCGTTACGAGCCGCTCGTCGACGACGTCGACGCGTTCCGGGCGGCGTGCGACCGGCCCCTCCCCTCGGTCGTGCGCACGAACGGCATCGCGGCGACGCCGGCCCGCGTCCGCGAGGCGTTCGACGAGGCGGGCGTCGCCTACGAGCCGGTCGACTGGCACGACGGCCTGTTCCGGCTGCCGGACGGGAACCCCGGCGGCAACTGGCCGTACGTCCACGGCTGGACGCACGGCCAGGAGGAGGTGTCCGTGCTGCCCGGACTCGCGCTCGACCCGCAGCCCGGCGAGCGCGTCTGGGACGCCTGCGCGGCGCCCGGCAGCAAGACGACGCAGATCGCGGACGCCATGGACGACGAGGGCACCGTCGTCGCCAACGACAACAACCTCGGGCGGCTCTCCGCGCTCCGGCACAACGCCGAGCGCCTCGGGATCACGAACGCGGTCGTCACGAACCAGGACGCCCGGAACTTCTCGACGAAGCCGCTGGCGTTCGACGAGTTCGACCGCGCGCTGGTCGACGCCCCCTGCTCCTGTGAGGGCACCTGCCGGAAGAACCCGGACGTGCTCGACCAGTGGACGCTCGACCACGTCCACGCGGTCGCGGGGATCCAGAAGGGCGTCCTGGCGCGGGCGGTCCAGGCGACCCGCCCCGGCGGGGTCGTCGTCTACTCCACGTGTACGTTTGCGCCCGAGGAGAACGAGGCCGTCCTCGACCATGTCCTCGCGAGCGAGGACTGCGAGCTGGTCGACTTCGACCTCCCGCTCGACACCGACCCCGGCGTGACCGAGTGGGACGGCGAGACGTACGACGAGTCGGTCACGCGCGCGAAGCGCATCTACCCCCACCGCAACGACACGGGCGGGTTCTTCTGCGCGAAGCTGCGCGTGGGCGGAGCGGCCGGCGACGGGGGCGGAGTCGCCGACGGCGGGGAGGTGGACGCATGAGCGACGACGCGCCCACCAACGACGGACAGCAGTTCGACCGGCTCCCGGAGACCCCCGCCGACCGCGCGGTCGAGGGCCGCGCGAGCCGCGAGGAGGTCCTCGACTGGTGGGAAGAGCGGTTCGGGATCGGTCGGGACACCTTCGCCGAGTACTCCTTCTGGGAGAAGGGGGCCGGGAAGATCTGGATCTTCAACGGCGAGGCGAGCGACCCCAGCGAGGTCGAGGCGGTCGGCATGACGTTCCTCCGGACGCGACAGGAGCACTGGAAGCCGACCGGGCGGGCGGTCTCGCGGTTCGGATCGCGCGCGACGAAGAACGTGATCGAACTCGGCCCGGAGCGGGCGGCCGCCTTCGCCGCCGGGGACGACCAGGACCTCCCCGAGTGGGACGGCGACTGGGGCTACCTGATCGCGACCCACGAGGTCGCGGGCGAGAGCGTGCCCATCGGCGTCGGGCTGTACCTCTACGACGAACTGCGTTCGGTGGTGCCGAAGGGGAGCCGCGCGGACCTGCCGGTCGTGGAGTAGCGGGACCGTCGCCGGGCCCTCCGGTGGGCCGTCTGCCGGGGAATCCGTTACCCGCGTCGGGGGCCCGCGGGACGGTCGCAGTCGCTGCGAGTCCGGTACAGGATTAATACCGTGGCCCGTCAGACGCCGGTAGTGAGCGAGGACACGGACGCGGCCGCCGTCGCCGCCCTGCTGGAGGACGACACGGCGCGCCGGATCCTGCTCGAAACACGCACTCAACCCATGTCCGCAGAGACACTGAGCGACCGCTGCGGCGTCTCGCCGAGCACGGTGTATCGGCGCATCGAGGACCTCCGGGAGCACGACCTCGTCGAGTCCCGGACCCGCCTGGAGGAGGACGGCCACCACTACGAGGTGTTCTCGGCGACGCTCGAACGGATCGTGATCGACGCGACCGACGACGGGTTCGACGTCGAGGTGACCCGCGAAGAGAGCATGGCGGACCGGTTCACCCGGCTCGTGGAGGAGATGTAGCGTGTTCGAGCGATTGCGCTGGCTCTCGACGCTCGACCTCGCCCTCCTCCTGACCGACTACGTCACCATCGCCCTCGGTCTGGCGATCGGCTACATCGCCTACCGGGGGTACCGGAACAACCGACACACGCCGATGCTGTTCGTCGCGGTCGGGTTCGTTCTCCTCATGGGCGTCCCGGGGGTGCTCGGCGTGCTCTACTTCGCCCTGCCGGGCGGCCAGACGGTCCTCGCCGTCCTCACGCAGGCCAGCGAGGTCGCCGGGATGTGTAGCATCCTCTACGGCCTGTGGGTCGACCCCGAGTGAACCGCGGTCGCAGCGGCTGCGACCGTGGCCGGCCTTTTGTGTGTCCCGCCCGCGAACGACGAGCCGAGACAGATGAACGACGGAACGCAGACGACGCTGACGCGACGCGGCGTCCTCGCGGTCAGTGTCGCCGGCGCGACGGCGTTGGCCGGCTGTAGCGGGCTCGGACTCGGCGGCGACTTCGAGTTCCCCGACGGCGACCCCAGCGACGCGCAGAAGCAGACGACACGGACGTTCGTCACCCGCGTCCACGACGGCGAGTACGAGGCGGCGAGCGAGCCGTTCACCGAGGAGCTGGCCGGCTCGCTCCCGCCCGACCGCATCGAGAGCGTCTGGGCCGAGAACGTCGGCGACCTCGGCGCGTACGAGCGGATCGGCGCGTGGGGGATCGAGTCGCGCGACGGGAACGACGCCGTCTTCGCCCGCGTCGAGTGCGCGAACGGTCACTACGCGCTCCAGTTGACCCTCGCGGGCGAGCGGATCGGCGGCGTGTTCATCCGTAACGTCGCGCCGGAGTAACGTCGTGAGCGTCGGCGCCGAGGGCGGTCGATCGGTCCACCGGTGCCGCCCGCGCCGCCGCCACGGCCCCTCACGCGTCCTTCTCGCGCACGGTCCCCCCGCCGAGGCCCTCCCACTCGACCCGGTAGCCGAGCCGCGAGAGCGCGGCGCTCGCGTCGTCGACGCCGTACTCGTCGAGGACCGACTCGGCCTCGGAGAGCGCCATCCCGGCGCCGATTTCTCTCCCGATCGCCTCCAGCACCGCCGGCCGCACGAGCGTCCGCCCGATCCGCTCGTGGTCGGGGAACGACTTGCCCTCGATCGCGCCGACGCTCACCCCGCGTTCGTCCGCGAGGTCGTCGAGCCCGACCACGTCCGCGTCGGGCGACAGCGCGTCGGGGAGGTCCGCGGCCGCGTCCGCGGCGAAGTCGGCCTCGTACTCGCGGAGCACGTCGACGACGTCCTTCACCCGCACCATCCCGGAGTAGGTGACGACGCGGTGGTCGCGCGCGGCCACCTCCTCGCCGACGCCGAGGCTCTCGTCGACGGCGACCAGCAGGTCCACGTCCTCCACGTCCGCGAGCTGTCCGAGCTTCTTCTCCACGTACTCCGGGGTCCAGAAGCCCATCACCTCGAAGAACAGCCGGAAGTCGGCGTGGGCGTAGTCGAACGCGAAGTCGGGGATCATGACGCTCGCGCCCGTCTCCAGCGGCTCCGGCTCGCGGACGAGCGTCCAGTCGAGGTCGAGCCCGCGGAACCGGCCGGCGAAGTCCGCCTCGACCCCGCTGTCGAAGTCGGGCTCCGCGACGGGCTCGACGTCCGGCACCGTCACGTCGCCGTCCGAGAGGCGCATCGTGCGCTCGCGCCCGCGGTCGTCTATCGTTGCCTCCAGCGACCACTCCGCAGACTCCGCGACCGTCCGGAGGAGCCGCGCGAAGGCGGTCCCGTACCGCCTCGTCCGCGAGAACAGCGCGTCGGGGCCGGTGACGACCAGTTCGCGGCCCTGGGGCGTCCGCTCTACCTCGTACATCAGCCGCAGGCGCTTCACCGCCGAGACCAACCGCTTCGGGTCGTTCGACCGCACCCGAACCTCGGTGGCGTCGAACAGCGCCGTCTGGGCCAAGGAGAGATCGTACTGCTCCAGCAGGGCGTCCGGGTCCCAGCGCACGTCGGCGTCGACGAGGACCTGCTCCACGTCGCGGTCGGCGTACAGCGACGCCGCCACGTCGGCCGGCTCGATCCCCAGCGCGTCCGCGGCGCGGTCGACCGCGACCTCCCGGTCCGTCTCGCTCGCGACGCCGACCGCCTCGGCCGCCTCGAACGCCGCTCGCCGGACCCGGCGCGGGGGGACCGGCGCGCGCGTCTCGAACTCGCACTCGCGCTTGACGAGCGCCGCGAGCCCGCGAACGAGCTTGAAGTTGCCGTTCCGCGCGGCCGCGTCGGCCTCCAGGTCCGCCAGCGCGTCGTCGAGGTCGCCGCGGCGCTCGCCGACGTGCGACTCGAACGTCCCGAGCACGCGGGCCGCGAGCGGGCGGTGTTCGCGCCCCGTGAACTGCGGGCGGTAGCCGCCGCCAGCCCGGGAGACGCGCAGGAGGTCCTTCCGTAGCACGGCCGCGGCTACGCGGGTGGCGGCCTAAAACCGGTCGGGTTCCGGTCACCGGTCCGAGTCGGGCTTCCGTCCGCGGGCCGCCCGACTGTCGGGCGTCCGACCGCGTCAGTCGTCGTCGCCGGGGGCTTCCGAAGGGAACGCCACTCCGTCGACCTCGGTTCGGTCCGGGACGCGGCTCGTGTCGTGGGTGCCGACCGGCGGACGGTTCGCGCTCGCGGCCGCCGACGCGTCGAGGTCCGTCCCCTCCGACTCCGTTATCGACGACATCTCGCCGTCCGCGTCGCGCGCGTCCTGATCGATCCGCATCGAGCAGAACTCCGCGCCGCACATCGAGCAGAAGCGCGCCTCCTTGTAGTTGTCCTCGGGGAGCGTCTGGTCGTGGTACGACCGCGCGCGGTCGGGGTCGAGCGCGAGCTCGAACTGCCGCCGCCAGTCGAACTCGTACCGCGCCTCCGAGAGCGCGTCGTCCCAGTCGCGCGCGCCGGGTCGGCCGTTCGCCACGTCGGCCGCGTGCGCCGCGATCCGATACGCGGCGAGCCCGTCCCGCACGTCGTCCGCGTCCGGCAGGCCGAGGTGCTCTTTCGGCGTCACGTAACACAGCATCGCCGCGCCGGCCCGCGCGGCCTCGGTCGCGCCGATCGCGCTCGTGATGTGGTCGTACCCCGGCGCAACGTCCGTCACCAGCGGGCCCAAGACGTAGAACGGGGCACCGTCGCACACCGCCTGCTGCCGCTCGACGTTCTCGGTGATTTCGTCCAACGGGACGTGACCGGGACCTTCGACCATTACCTGAACGCCGCGCTCCCGCGCGGTCCCCGTGAGCTCTCCGAGGGTGTCGAGCTCGGCGAACTGCGCCTCGTCGCTCGCGTCCGCGAGACACCCCGGCCGGAGGCCGTCCCCGAGCGAGGCGGTCACGTCGTGTTCGGCGAGGATCTCACAGATCGCCTCGAACTTCGTGTACAACGGGTTCTGCATCCCGTTCTCCTCCATCCACTCCGCGAGGATCGACCCACCTCGCGAGACGATCCCGGTCTTCCGGCCGTCAGTCAGGGGCAGGTGTTCCATCAGTATCCCCGCGTGGATCGTCATGTAGTCGACGCCCTGCTCGGCCTGTTTCTCGATGACGTCGAGGAGGAGTTCGTGAGTGATCGCGTCGGCGGACTCGGCCCGCTTGACCGCCTCGTAGATCGGGACCGTCCCGATCGGCACCGGCGAGTGCGCGACGTTCGCCTCGCGGGTCGTGTCGAGCTTCCCGCCCGTCGAGAGGTCCATGACAGTGTCGGCGCCGTAGTGGACCGCCGCGTGGAGCTTCTCCAGCTCCTCCTCGACGCCGCTGGTCGTCTCGCTGTTCCCGATGTTCGCGTTGACCTTCGTGGCGAACGCCCGCCCGATGACCATCGGGTCGAGCGAGTCGTGCGCGTGGTTGTTCGGGATCACCGCGCGCCCCTCGGCGACCTCCCGGCGGACGAACTCCGGCTCGTGGTTCTCCCGCGCTGCCAAGCGCTCCATGGCGGGCGTGACCTCGCCGTTCCGCGCCCGTTCGATCTGTGTCGCTGGCATGATTACCAAGTAATACCACTAATTAATATACTCTGCGGTGAGCGCCCCCTGACGCCGAGTCGGCGCACGGGTGCGACACGCTTAACCCCGAAACCCGTCGATCGAGGGGTAATGAGTACCGACGCGGCGGGCGACGCCGACGACGCCGCTTCCGGGGACGGTACCGACTCGGAGGCGTTCGTCCGCACCTGCGAACACCTCGTCGACCGCATCCTCGCGGGCGAGATCGAGCGCGACGACCTCGAACGCGCCAAGCTCGATGCCTGCTCGGAGTTCGGCTCCCCGAAGGTGCCGAAGAACACCGAGATACTGGACCACGCCCCCGCCGAGGCGCGCGACGACGTGATCGAGGTGGTCCAGCGCAAGCCCGTCCGCACCGCCTCCGGCGTCTCCCCGGTCGCGATCATGACCTCGCCGAAGCTGTGCCCGCACGGGAAGTGCCTCTACTGTCCGGGCGGCCCGGCCTCCGAGTTCTCCTCGGCGCAGTCGTACACCGGCCACGAGCCCGCTGCGGCCCGCGGCGAACAGAACGACTACGACCCGTACGGACAGGTCACGCTCCGGCTCGAACAGCTCCGGAAGATCGGCCACCCCGTCGACAAGGTTGAGCTCATCCTGATGGGCGGGACGATGACGGCGCGCTCGCACGACTACCAGGAGTGGTTCGTGAAGCGCGCGCTCCAGGCGATGAACGACTACGACCTCGATAAGGAGCCGGAGCCCGCCGAGGGCGAGTCGTTCGCGCCCGCACCCGAGGACGCCGAGTTCGAGTACCTCGAAGACGTGATCGCCGAGAACGAGACGAACGCGATCCGCAACATCGGGACCACGTTCGAGACGAAGCCGGACTGGTGCGACCCTGAGCAGATCGACCGCATGCTCGACCTGGGCGGCACGAAGGTCGAGGTCGGCGTCCAGACCACCTACGAGCGGATCAACCGCGAGATGCACCGCGGGCACGGCAACGAGGCCTCCCGCAACGCGAACCGGCGCCTCCGCGACGCGGCGTTCAAGGTGGGGTTCCACATGATGCCCGGCCAGCCGGGGATGACCCGCGAGATGTGCCTGGAGGACTTCCGGCAGCTGTTCGAGAACCCCGACTGGCGGCCCGACTACCTGAAGATCTACCCCACCCTCGTCGTCGAGGGGACCCGCGTGTACGACCGCTGGCGCCGCGACGACTTCGACCCGCTCACCAGCGAGGAGGCGGCCGACCTGGTCGCCGACGTGATGGACCAGATCCCGAAGTACACGCGGCTCCAGCGCGTCCAGCGCGACATCCCCGCGGACTTCATCGACGCCGGCGTCCAGAAGTCGAACCTCCGACAGCTCGCGGCGCAGCGCGCCGAGGAGAAGGGGATCGTCCAGCGGGACATCCGCGCCCGCGAGGTCGGCCACAACGACGCCGACCCGGACCCGGACGACGTGGAACTCGACGTGCTCACCTACGAGGCCGGCGGCGGCACGGAGCACTTCATCTCCTTCGAGGACCCGGTCCGCGACCTCCTCGTCGGCTTCTGCCGGCTGCGGTTCCCCTCGTTCGCGCCCGACCAGCCCGGCGCGCCGGGGACCGAGAGCGACCCGATCCGCCCGGAACTCGAAGACGCCGCCCTGGTCCGCGAGCTCCACGTCTACGGCAACGAGGTCGGCATCGGCGGTGACGGCGACTGGCAGCATCAGGGGTACGGCACGCGGCTCCTCGAACGCGCCGAGGAACTCGCCCGCGAGGCCGGCTACGACAAGGTCGCGGTCATCTCCGGCATCGGCGCCCGCGAGTACTATCGCAATAAGCTCGGCTACCGGCAGGACGGCCCGTACGTGTCGAAGCAGCTCTGACCGGCCACGCGACGACAGCGCCCCCGAGGATAACGACCACCCGCCAATAGCCACGATCGATCTGTTTCGCCCGAGAAACGGTCTGGAACTTCGTAGAATACGACAACCAGTCAAACCATTTCATTCTACAACTTTTATTATTGGTTAGCCATACTGAGTAATACCTCGTTTCGCGAGGAATGTTACCATGAATTTTGGACGACGGACGTTCATCAAAGGCGCAGCGGGAATCGGCGTCACGGCGACGATCACGGGCACGGCGTCGGCCGCCGCCGGAGACGCGCAGTATATCGTTCGCGCGACTGGGAACGGCACACGCGACGCGGTCGTGGACGCGGGCTTCTCGGTGCGCCACGAGCTCGCCGAGGGGTCGGTCCTCGTCGTCACCGGGCCAGCGGACGCGTCCGCCGACCTCGAGTCGATCGGCGGCGTCTCGGCGGCGAACCCGGACGTGACGGTTGAACTCGACCAGCCGGATGTCGACGCCGAGGTCGAGTCGGATGACCTTCCGAGTGACGACGCCGCGTTCACAGACCTCCAGTGGGACAAGCAAACGACGGACGTGTTCGAGGCCCACGAATACGCGACCGGCGAGGGGACACGGGTCGCGATCGTCGACACGGGGATCGATCTCAACCATCCGGACCTCGGCAACGTGAACGAGGATCTCGGCCGCGCGTTCGTCACCAACGACGACGTGCCAGAAATTGGCCCCGACGACTCTGGCTACCATGGCACCCACGTCGCGGGGACCGTCGGCGCGACCGGCGAGGTCGGCTTCGTCGGGACCGCGCCCGACACCGAGCTAATCCCGGTCCGCGTCTTCCCCGCCGAAGGCGGCGCGACGTTCGGCGACATCCTCGCCGGGATCGACTACGCGGCCGAGATCGGCGCGGACGCCGCGAATTTCAGTCTCGGCATTCCGGGCGTCCAAGAGCCCGGGTCGGCCCTGAACAAGCTGAAGGCGGAGGTTCAGACGGTGTTCCAGAGTGCGGTCCGCCGCGGTACGGTAATCACCGGGAGCGCGGGCAACGACTCGGGGAGTCTTCAGGGAAGCGGCTTCACCCTCCCGAACAGCGTTCCGGCGGCGTTCACGGTCAGCGCCACGTCCCCCGCCGACACGCTCTCGTTCTACTCCAACTTCGGCACCAGCGACATCGACATCGCCGCGCCGGGCGGCTACTACGAGACAGTCGAACGGACGCTGGGTGTAACCGGGGAGCCCGATGACATCCCCTTCCCATTGAACGCCGTCGTTTCGACGTGGCCGACCGATCTGAAATCGGAGATCGGCTTGCCCGGTTACGATGCCATCGCCGGCACCTCCATGGCCGCGCCGCAGGTCGCCGGACTGGCCGCGCTCGTCCGCGAACTCGAACCGAACGCGAACGCGAGCCGCATCGAGCAGGCCATCCAGAAGGGAGCCGAAGGCGCGAACGGCAAGAGCAGCTCCGAGTTCGGCGCTGGGATCATCAATGCCCTGAACACGGTCGAGCGACTGGCGACGAAGAACGGCAAGAAGTAGCGACGACGCGACGCCGTCGAGCGCGTCGCGGGCCGTCCCCACAACGACACGCCTTTTTCCGGCCCGCCGGTCTGTCTTGGGTATGGACCAGAAGCGGGAGCTGTCGAGCATCGACCTCGCCGCGCTCGTCACCGAGCTCAATCGGTACGAGGGCGCGAAGGTCGACAAGGCGTACCTCTACGACGACGACCTGCTCCGGCTGAAGCTGCGCGACTTCGACCGCGGCCGCGTCGAGCTCATGATCGAGGTGGGCGACGTGAAGCGCGCGCACGCCGCCGACCCGAACCACGTCGCGGACGCGCCGGGCCGTCCGCCGAACTTCGCGAAGATGCTGCGGAACCGCATGTCCGGCGCGGACTTCGCGGGCGTCGAGCAGTACGAGTTCGACCGCATCCTCACCTTCGAGTTCGAGCGCGAGGACCAGAACACCACCCTCGTCGCGGAGCTGTTCGGCCAGGGGAACGTCGCCGCGCTCGACGAGACGGGCGAGGTGATTGGGGCGCTGTCGACGGTGCGGCTCAAGTCTCGCACCGTCGCGCCCGGCTCGCAGTACGAGTACCCCGCCTCCCGGCTGAACCCGCTCGACGTGAGCTACGGCGGGTTCGAGCGCCACATGCGCGAGTCGGACAGCGACGTGGTGCGCACGCTCGCCACGCAGCTCAACCTCGGCGGCCTGTACGCCGAGGAGGTGTGTACGCGGGCCGGCGTGCCGAAGGAGACGCCGATCGAGGAGGCGACCGACGACCAGCTCCGCGCGCTCCACGACGCGCTCGCACGGATCGACGAGCGGCTCCGATCCGGCGACGTCGACCCGCGCGTGTACGAGGAATCGGTCGAGGGCGACGGGACCGACGGCGACGGCGGCGAGCCCCGGGTCGTCGACGTGACGCCGTTCCCGCTGGCCGAACACGAGGACCTCCCGAGCGTCGGCTTCGACTCGTTCAACGACGCCGTCGACGAGTACTTCCACCGGCTGGGGAGCGAGGCGACCGACGACGGCGAGGCGCCCGCCGACGCCGGCAGCTCCCGCCCGGACTTCGAGGAGGAGATCGCCAAACAGGAGCGGATCATCGAACAGCAGAAGGGGGCGATCGAGGGGTTCGAGGAGCAGGCGCAGGCCGAGCGCGAGCGCGCCGAGCTGCTGTACGCGAACTACGACCTCGTCGACGAGGTGATCTCGACCGTGCGCGAGGCCCGCGAGAACGAGGTGCCGTGGGACGAGATCGAGGCGACGCTCGACGCCGGCGCCGAGCGCGGGATCGAGGCCGCGCAGGCCGTCGTCGGCGTCGACGGCGGCGAGGGGACCGTGACGGTCGAGCTCGACGAGGAGGGCGACGACGGCGGGACGACCCATGTCGAACTCGACGCCAGCGAGGGCGTCGAGGTCAACGCCGACCGGCTCTACCGGGAGGCGAAGCGCGTCGAGGAGAAGAAGGCGGGCGCGAAGGAGGCGATCGAGTCGACCCGCGAGGAGCTGGAGGCCGTCAAGGAGCGGAAGCGGGAGTGGGGGGAACAGCAGGCCGCCGACGAGGGAGACAACGCTGACGACGAGGGCGACGCCGACGAGGAGGAGTACGAGACCGACTGGCTCTCGCGGTCGTCGATCCCGATCCGAAGCCCGGACGACTGGTTCGAGCGGTTCCGCTGGTTCCGCACCTCCACGGGGTACCTCGTCATCGGCGGCCGGAACGCCGACCAGAACGAGGAGCTGGTGAAGAAGTATATGAGCAAGCACGACCGGTTCTTCCACACCCAGGCGCACGGGGGACCGGTGACGATCCTGAAGGCGTCGGGGCCGTCAGAGTCGGCCGACCCCGTCGACTTCTCCGAGGAGACCCTGCGCGAGGCCGCGCAGTTCGCCGTCTCCTACTCGTCGGACTGGAAGGACGGTCGCGGCGCGGGCGACGCGTACATGGTCGAGCCGGACCAGGTGTCGAAGACGCCCGAGAGCGGCGAGTACATCGAGAAGGGGAGCTTCGTGATCCGCGGCGACCGCACCTACTTCGAGGATGTCCCCTGCCGGATCGCGGTCGGCGTCCAGTGCGAGCCGGTCACCCGCGCCATCGGCGGGCCGCCGTCGGCGATCGTCGACCGCGCGGCCGCGCACGTCACCTTCGAGCCGGGGATGTACGCGCAAAACGACGCCGCGATGATGGCCTACCGGAACCTGAAAGAGCGGTTCGCGGACCAGTCGTTCGTGCGGAAGGTCGCGAGCGCCGACCAGCTACAGGAGTTCCTGCCGCCGGGCGGGTCGGACATCGTCGACTGAGGCCAGTCGTCGACCCGACCCCGTCGCCGACGGAGCGGCACCGCGTCGGCCCGAGCGCGACGTTTTCAAGCCTCCGCGACCGAGGGGGCGCATGGCCTTCGAATCGCTGCCGGACGGCTGGCGGCTGTGGAACGAGGAGCCCAGCGGGCGGGCGATCCTCGTCTACCGCCCCGACGTTTTCGGGAGCGGCGACCTCCCCGACGAGTGTCTCCCGACGATCTACCTGACGAACGGCGCCCGGAACGCCCGGCCCGGGTCGGGCCAGTACGCGACCGACGAGTGGCACGTCGTCCTCTTCTTGGAGCCCGAGATCGAGGCGGTCACGCAGACCCACGAGAGCCGGGAGGCGGGCGCGGCCGGCGCGGTCGACGTCGCGGAGCGGTTCGTCTCCGGCGACGTGGACTACCGGGGGGCGTACCAGGTGCCCAGAGAGGAGTACTTCGCGCGCCTCGACGAGTTCGTCGGGAGCAGCGAGACGGCGTGAGTCCCGTCGGTCGGACTGCCCGACCGCGGGGGACCGCTCACCGAAATTATCCATAATTGTGTATAAATATCGGTGAGAAGCGGGGGGATACGCCACGAACACGAGGATTTTTATCGCCGCCCGCCTCACCCTCGCGTACATGAACGCCGGTGGGGACTACGGCGGCGACGAACCGCGGGAGAAGTGCGGCGTCGTCGGCGTCTCGCTCGAGGACCGGGAGGCCGCGCGACCGCTGTACTACGCGCTGTACGCGCTCCAGCACCGCGGGCAGGAGTCGGCGGGGATCGTCACGCACGACGGGTTCCAACAGCACAGCCACGTCGAGCGCGGCCTCGTCGGCGACGCCTTCGAGGAGGGTGACCTCGCGTCGCTGTCGGGCGGCACCGGTATCGGCCACGTGCGCTACCCGACCGCCGGCAGCCTCGACAAGAGCTGCGCGCAGCCGTTCTCGGTCTCGTTCAAGTCCGGCTCGCTCGGGCTCTCGCACAACGGCAACCTCGTCAACGCCGACGAGGTGCGCGAGGAACTCGCGGAGGCCGGTCATGCGTTCACCTCCGACGGCGACACCGAGGTGATCGCCCACGACCTCGCGCGGAACCTCCTCGAAGAGGACCTCGTGCGGGCGGTCAAGCACACGATGAACCGCATCCACGGCTCCTACTCGCTGGCGATCACCCACGACGACACCGTGCTCGGCGTCCGCGACCCGCTCGGGAACCGGCCGCTGTGCCTGGGTAAGATCGACGGCGGCTACGTTCTCGCCAGCGAGTCCGCCGCCATCGACACCCTCGACGGCGAGCTGATCCGCGACGTGCGCCCCGGCGAACTCGTCGTCCTCGACCCCGACGGCACCGGCTACGACACGTACCAGCTGGTCGAACGCGAGTCGACCGCCCACTGCTTCTTCGAACACGTCTACTTCGCCCGCCCCGACTCCGTCATCGACGAGAGCCTCGTGTACGAGGTGCGCCGGAAGCTCGGCCGGAAGCTCTGGGAGGAGTCCGCGGTCGAGTCCGACGTGGTGATGCCCGTGCCCGACTCCGGGCGCGCGTTCGCCTCCGGCTACGCGGACGCCGCGGCCGAGACGACCGCCGACGGCGAGCCCAGGGCGGCCGACGACGGCGGCGTCGAGTTCGCCGAGGGCCTGATGAAGAACCGGTACGTGGGCCGGACGTTCATCATGCCCACGCAGGACGAGCGCGAGCGCGCGGTCCGCCTGAAGCTGAACCCGATCCGCTCGACGGTGGAGGGGAAGTCGGTCACCATCATCGACGACTCCATCGTCCGCGGGACGACCTCGACCCAGCTCGTCGAGCTGGTCCGCGAGGCGGGCGCCGAGGAGGTTCACCTCCGGATCGGCGCGCCGCCGATCCTCGCGCCCTGCTACTTCGGCATCGACATGGCGACCCGGGAGGAGCTGATCGCGGCCGACGCCTCGACCGAGGAGATCCGCGAGGAGGTCGGCGCCGACTCGCTGTCGTACCTCTCCATCGACGCGGTCGCGGAGGCGCTCGGCGAGAGCCGCGCCGACCTGTGTCTCGGCTGCGTCACCGGCGAGTACCCCTTCGACGTGGAGGGCGAAGCGACCGACCGCGACGTCGACGCGCCAGTCTCGGACCCGACGCCGGCCGACGATTAGCGACTCCGGACGGCCGAACTCGACGACCGAATCACGCCTCGAACGCTCGGTCGCGAGCCGCGCCTTTTCGAACGCGACCCCGCACACGTTCGGCGGCGGTCCGACCGCTCGGGACGTATCGGGGGCTTAAATACGCTCACGGTTAGACGTGCGAGTATGACACCGAACGCCGACGTTGCCGAGGGCGACGCCGCGTCGATGAGCCGCCGCGGGTTCTTCCGCGCCGGGGCCGCCGGGGCGGCGGTCGCCGCGGGCGTCGCGGCCGGAAGCGGCACCGCGGCCGCCCAGTACGACGGCTGGCTCGACGACGTGAGCAACTACGACGGGACCCACGACTACCGCGGGCAGAGCGAGGTCACCGTCTCGGTCGGCGCGGGCGAGAACGGTCTCCTGTTCGGTCCCGCCGCCATCCTGATCGACCCGGGCACGACGGTCGTCTGGGAGTGGACCGGTCGGGGCGGCGGCCACAACGTCGTCGCGGACGACGGCACCTTCGACAGCGGGTCGGCGGTCGCTGAGGAAGGGACCACCTTCGAGTACACCTTCGACGACGCCGGCGACGGCGACGTGTTCAACTACTACTGCGGCCCGCACCAGTCCATCGGGATGAAGGGGGCCGTCGCGGTCGGCTCCGTCGACGACGACCTCGTCGACCCGCAGGCCGAGGGGGGCGACGGGGGCGACGGCGGCTCCGGAAGCGGCGACTCCGAAAGCGGCGGTTCCGGAAGCGGTGGCTCCGGCGGCGGGAGCGGACTCTCCGCGAGCGACATCGGGACGCTGGCGCTCGGCTTCGGCTTCGCCGGCGCGCTGCTCGTCCCGCTGTTCTACGCCGCCCACCGGAAGGCCGAGCGGAACACGTAGCCGCCCCGATATTCCCGTCGCGCTTTCGGTCAGTAGACGTGGTACAGCAGCAGGTACACGCCGATTCCCATCGTGAACGAGATCAGCCAGAGGACGGCGCCGACGAACCCGACCTGCGAGTGTCTCGTCTGGTAGAGGTCCGCGTACGGACGGGTCGCGGCCAGGAAGAGCGCGTGGAAGACGAACGGGACGCAGACGATGGCCAACAGGATGTGGACCGCGAGGAACGGGAGGTAGACGTACGAGTAGACGAGCTCCGGCCCGGGGAACTCGGTGGTGCTGACGTGGATCAGCCGGTAGAGGTACGCGCCGAGGAACGCGGCGAACAGCGCGAAGGAGGTCACCATGAAGTTCCGGTGCCGCTCGACGTTCCCCCGGGAAATCGCCCGCCAGCCGAGCAGGATCGTCGCGATGGCGGTGAGGGAGACGGCGGCGTTGAAGTGCGGGATCGCGGCGAGGGCGGCGTCGCTCGCGCGCGGCAGCAGCGAACTCGGGATCACGCCGCCCACCGCGCCGAACACGAGCGCGAGCGCGACGACGGAGGCGACGGCGGTCAGGACGGAAACGTTCTCGCGGGCCCAATCGGTCATGTCCGTGCGGTGGGACGCGACCCCCAAACCCGTGCCGGTTGCGGTCGCCCCGTCGAGTCGGGGGGCCGCCCGACAGTCTGCGAAACTCCGGCACGGCTCCCTCGAATGGAAGGGCTTTTAATCAGGGGAAAGGTAGGTGGAGACGCGACAGAACACCGCGAGCGTGGGTAGCCAAGCCAGGCCAACGGCGCAGCGTTGAGGGCGCTGTCCTGTAGAGGTCCGCCGGTTCAAATCCGGTCCCACGCATCGCTCGGGGCACACCCCCAACGATGCCGGTGTTGTCTCTACGACAGCACCCACGCACAATTCCTTTCGGACGTTACGTGACGAGCAACGGCTATGCTCGTTTGCGACCTGACCTAACGGCTTCTGTTACAGCCTCAAAGCCTCAGTTGCCTCCTTACGGATGGCTGATTTGCTTCTACTACAGCATGTCCGAACCCCGGATATTGTGAAAAATAGGCACAAAATATTTTCCCGGTATGTCACATGTTCCGGATATGCCCTCCCGCCGGAATTTCCTCGCAGGAGTGAGCGTCGTGGGTGCTGTCGGGGTGGCAGGCTGCGTTAGTTCGGTCGACACAACGACAGGACGTGTCTTCGTGAAATCAATCAATGTGGAGGCGACCGCTTCCGATGGGAACGCGACCAGAATTGACCTACTCACCGTGCTGTTCGAACGCTTGGAGAATATTCTCCACGGGCAATATGACCCCGAGTACGTCGGGTCTGCTCTTGATGACCGAACCGTTACCGTCTCCGACAGCCTCCATGAGGAGCTGAAAAATCAGTTCGGGGACGTTCGGTATCTCGTTAACGTAGCTCCGGTTGGCGGAAATGAGAACCCGGTCAATGTGGCGGTCACACAGGCCGACTTCAACGAACTTACCCTCGGCGGTCGTGCCACGGTCAGTACGAGATCCGGGGAGGACGAGTTCCGCTATCTGCGAGTTCACAACACCGAACCACGAAATCAAGCGATATCTGAAAGTAATATTAGATCCTTCGATCTCGAGTCAGCAATCAATTCCAACTGAGTAGTTGCTGCCTGCGTTGACTACTCGTCACCTTTCGCTGACTTCGCACTACGTGCTGACTATGCGCTCCGTAGTCTCCCGGGCGCTGAGGCCACGTCGTCGTTTGAGGATCTCAACGGAGTCGTCGGTCTCAGATCGATCGCTGGTTCCTCCAAAGCCCCAGCCGCGAGGACTCGCGCGACTCGCTGTGCTCCTCAGTCGGTCGCTCCGCTCGCTCCTTGCGGTGCTGGCGTCGTCGTGCTTCGCCCCCGCGACTGCCCCTTTGAGTCCCGCCCAGCACCGCACCTCGCGCCACACCAGCCTCGTCAGTCGCCCTCGCTCCGCTTCGGGCGACTGACTCCCTCGCGCGTGCTGTCGCCGGCGCGAAGCGCCGGCTTCCAGAGGGACCTTCGGTCCCTCGCGGCTCGGCCGCGAGGCGGCCTCGCAGGCACGCGCCACCGCTCGTTCAGTTATAAACACCGGCAGCGGTCTCGACTCTCGTCGCTCGCGCGAACTGCCACCCTTTTAGTCGCGCGCCGTCGGAGTGAGGCGTAATGAGTAAGGACGCGACCCCCGAGTACGACTACGAGGAACTGGGGCTCGTCGCCGGGCTGGAGATCCACCAGCAGCTCGACACGGAGACGAAGCTGTTCTGTGACTCCCCGACCGTCGAGCGCGACCCGGACGAGGCCGACCGGTCGATCACCCGGCAGCTCCACCCGACGAAGAGCGAACTGGGCGAACTCGACGACGCGGCGATGGAGGAGAGCCGCGTCGACCGCGAGTTCACGTACCTCGCGTACGACACCACCTGCCTCGTCGAGGAGGACGACGAGCCGCCCCGGCGCGTCGACGGCGAGGCGCTCTCGGTGGCGCTCCAGATCGCCGACCTGCTCGACCTCTCCGTCGTCGACCAGGCGCACGTCATGCGGAAGCTCGTCATCGACGGCTCGAACACCTCCGGATTCCAGCGCTCCATTCTCCTGGGCCAGGACGGCGAGATCGAGACCGAGTCCGGCTCCGTGTCGGTCGTCGACCTCATGCTCGAAGAGGAGTCGGCGAAGCGCGTCGAGGAGACCGACGACGGCGTCGTCTACTCGCTCGACCGCCTCGGCGTCCCCCTCGTCGAGATCGGGACGGGCCCGGACATCCGCAGCCCCGAGGGCGCCCGGCAGGCCGCCGAGCGCATCGGCATGCTGCTCCGCTCGACGGGCGCGGTCAAGCGCGGGCTCGGCACGATCCGCCAGGACGTGAACGTCTCCATCGCGGACGGCGCCCGCGTCGAGGTGAAGGGGGTTCAGGACCTCCAGGGGATCGAGGACATCGTCCGCGGCGAGGTCGGGCGGCAGGCGGAGCTGCTCGAAATCCGCGACGAGCTTCGCGAGCGCGACGCGAGCGTCGGCGACGTCTCGGACGTGACCGACGTCTTCGCCGACACGGAGTCCGGGGTCATCCGCGGCGCGCTCGACTCGGGCGGGAAGGTGACCGCGGTCCCGCTGTTCGGCTTCGACGGCCTCGTCGGCCGCGAGATCCAGACGGACCGCCGGCTCGGCACGGAGCTGTCCGACCACGCGAAGCACCACGGCGCCGGCGGCATCTTCCACACCGACGAGCTGCCCGCGTACGGCGTCACCGAGGCGGAGGTCGACGCGCTCCGCGACGCCGTGGGCGCGGGCGAGGGCGACGCGGTCGCCATCGTCGCGGCCGACCCGGAGGCCGCCGACCTCGCGATCGAGGCGGCCGCGGACCGCGCCGAGACCGCGATCGAGGGCGTCCCGGAGGAGACCCGCGGCGCGAACGACGACGGCACGACCCGGTACCTCCGCCCGCTGCCGGGCGCCGCGCGCATGTACCCCGAGACGGACGTGCCCCCGGTCGAGCCGGACCCCTCCGACGTGGAGACCCCCGAACTGCTCGACGAGAAGGCCGAGCGGTACGAGGCGGAGTTCGGCCTCGACGCCGGCCTCGCCGAGCAGGTCGCGTTCGGCCAGCGGTTCCCGCTGTTCGAGGCGGCCGTGGAGCGCGGCGTCGACCCGACCTTCGCGGCGTCGACGCTTGAGTCGACGACGACGGAGATCCGGCGCGACGGCGCGCCCGTGGAGAACCTCACCGACGACCACTTCCTCGCGCTGTTCGACCTCGTCGAGGACGGCGACCTCGCGAAGGAGGGCGTCCCCGAGGTGCTGACGACGCTCGCCGAGGACCCCGACCTGACGGCGAGCGAGGCGGTCGAGGAGGCCGGGCTCTCCGGCGTGAGCGAGGCGGAGGTGCGCGAGGCCGTCGTCGAGGTCGTCGAGCGCAACGCCGACCAGGTCGAGGCCGAGGGGATGGGCGCGTTCTCCGGGCTGATGGGCGAGGCCATGGGCGCGCTCCGCGGGAAGGCGGACGGCGAGGTCGTCTCCGACGTGCTCCGCGAAGAGATCGGCAAGCGCACGTAGCGCGCTCGCCGCCGGTTAGGCCCGTTCTTTACGTGGCGGGAGTGCCTGTTTCCGTCCGAGAACTACAGATGGCTGACTCGTCTGCGGCCGACCCGTCCGACGACTCGCCCGAGCCGGGGAGCACGCCCGACCCGGCCGCCGCGAAGACACGCGGCGACCGCGTCTCGGACGTGACGAACTGGTTCATTCACGGCGTCGAACTGGCCGCGGCGGCGCTTTTCGCCCTGCTGTTCGGTATCGGCGTGATCGACCTCGCGATCCAGATCGCCGAGTCGGTCCCCACCGGCGCGATCACCGACCCGAACACGGTCATCGGCTTCATCGAGACCGGACTGCTGCTCCTCATCATCGTCGAGGTGTACGAGACGGTCGTCGCCTACATCGAGCAGAGCGACACGCGCCGGATCGTCAGGCTGGTGATCTACACCGGCGTCATCGCGATGGTCCGGAAGGTGATCATCTTCCGCACCACGGAGTACTCGACGACGCAGGACGCGCTGTTCGCGGCGGTGTCGTACACGATCATCATCGGCGGCCTCGTGGCGCTGCTATTCGTCGAGCGCTCGGTCGGCAACTCGATTCTGTCCGAGTGAGCGCTGGTAGGGGGACCGCTGTCGCCGTCCGAGTGGGCCGTCAGTCCGTCAGCTCCTCGATCAGCGTGTCGAGGTCGTACGTCGCCGGCGCGCGCGACTCGTCGCGGAGCGTCGCGATGGTGAACGTCGAGTTCGTCCGCTCGACCTGCGGGATCGCCTCGAAGTCGCTGATCAGCCGCTCGACCGTGTCCGACGAGGAGAGCCGAGCGAGGACGACGAAGTCCGTCTCGCCCATCGTGAAGAACGCCTCCGTGACGCCCTCGACCGCCAGCAGCTCCTCGGCGAACTCCTCGTAGGGGCCCTCGTAGCTCGCGAGCACCTCGACGATGACGGTGACGCCGAGCCCGAGCGCCTCGTGGTCGAGGTCGTACAGGTCGTTCTCGATGACTCCGTCCTCGCGCAGGTTGTTCAGCCGGTAGTGGATCGTCGACACCGGGATCCCGGTCTCCTCGTGGAGCCGCTCGGGGCTCCCGGTGCCGAGATCGGAGATGGCCTTCAGCAGCCGCACGTCGCGCTCGTCCATACACCCGGATCGACCCCCGATCGGTTGTATATGTCGCCCGACAGGGTTGGAGTCTGCTCTAAGATACGGTGGCGGCTCGGGCGAGGAATCGAATCTGATTCGTATGTCTGATTCTTCATCCTAGATATCGGCTGTTTCGAGAGTATAGTTTAACTATGACCGCGTATTTCGAACGGATAGTCAGTGAATCTCAGAAACTTCCTCTCTACTCCGGAAGCGATCGTGGCCGCGTTCCTCCTCCTCGCGACGCTGTGGGGCACCTCCTTCGTCGCCATCGAGGCCGGCCTCCACTACTTCCCGCCGCTGCTGTTCGCGGGGGTCAGGTACGCCGTCGCGGGCGCGGTCGTGCTCGGCTACGCCGCGGTCGCCGCGGACCGGTGGACGCCGCGGGGCCGCGACGAGTGGCTCGGCGTCGCCGTCGCGGGCACCTTCGTGATCGCGGCGTATCACGGGCTCCTCTACCTCGGCGAGATCCGGATCTCCGGCGCGGTCGCCGCGGTCGTCGTGAGCCTCTCTCCGGTCCTGACGGCCGTCTTCGCGGCCGCACTCCTCCCGAACGAACGCCTCGGCCCGGTCGAGATAGGCGGGTTCGCGCTCGGCGTCCTCGGGGTGGTCGTGGTCGCCGACCCGGCGGCGGCCGGGCTCGGCAGCGCGGCGGTCGTCGGCGTCGGCCTCGCGCTCGCGGGCGCGGTGGCCTTCTCGCTCGGCGCCGTCCTGCTGCGACCCCTCCGCACCGACCTGCCGATCGCCGCGCTTCAGGGGTGGGCGATGGTCATCGGGGCGGGCCAGCTCCTCGTCGCCGCCGCCGCGATCGGGGAGTCGCCCGCCGCGATCGTCTGGAACCAGACGTCGATCGCGTCGCTCGCGTACCTGACGGTGCTGTCCGGCGTGGTCGCGTTTCTCCTGTACTTCGCGCTGCTCGACGCGGTCGGCCCGTCGCAGCTCCACCTCGTCGGCTACGCGGAGCCCGTCGTCGCCGCGGTCGGCAGCTGGCTCCTGCTCGGCCACCTCGTCGACGCCGAAGCCCTTGTCGGGTTCGTCGCGATCCTCGCCGGCTTCCTCGTCTTGGAGCGCCGGGAGATCGCCGACTACGTCGGCGGCGACCGCCTGACGGGATAGCGACCAGCGAAACAGTTCCGCGTCCTCAGCGGGGATTCACCCCTCGATCTCTCGGCTCAGCCCCGCGCGGAGGTCGCGGCCGAAGTAGTGCCCGAGCAGCGCGAGTGCCAGCCCGACTCCCCCGCCGACCGCGACCAGCGGGAGCCCCCACTGCGAGAGGTAGTCGATCCCGATGGGCAGGAAGCCGACGCCGAGGACGCTCGTCACCGCGCTGACCGCGCCCGCCGCGCCGCCGGCGATCCCCGTCTCGACGTAGCGGCGCGTCGACAGCACGAGGCCGAGGAGGAACGCGGCAAGGAAGACGCCGCCCGCGGTCCCGATCGTCCCCCCGATCAGGGGTATCAGCCCGCCGACGAACACGCCGACCGCGACGGTGACGAGCGCGAGCCCGAACGCCCTCGCCGAGAACCACCGGCCCGAGACGCCGACTCGGCCGGACCCCCCGGCGCTGCCGGCGGTCCCCGCGCTCGGTTCGGCGCTCGCGGCGCCGCCGGAATCGGCGTCGGACGCCCCCTCGCCGCCGGCGAGGTCGTCGTCGAGGAGGTCGTCGAGGTCGTCCATCGGGTCGTCGTCGGACGACTCGCGCTCCTTGGAGGGTTGCATACCCGACCGTTCGGGCCAGCGGACTTGGCTTTTGTGCCGCGACGGCCGTCCGGAACGTCCCCGACGACCGGGCGGAACGCCCGCGACGGCCCGCGGGAACCCCTCGACCGGCGGCCCGTGCGACGCGGTACCGTTCGCCGTTTCACCGGAAACGAGGTGTGGGGCCCGGGCGTCAGTTCCCGTCCGACCCTCCGTCGCCCGCCTCGGACCGCCGCCCGCCCCAGACGCGCTTGTCGACGAGCGAGACCGTCATCGGCCGGTCGACCGCGATCTGACAGGAGAGCCGGGGGTAGCCGAACCGGTCGGCGAGCCGGTCGTGCCAGTGGTCGGCGGGCGGTCCCTCCCGGGCGCGGACGCCGCAGGTGGCGCACAGCCCCCGCCCGCCGCAGTTGAGGCGCCGGGTCGCGGCCGCGTACGGCGACAGCCCGGCGTCGAGCAGGACCCGGCGGAGGTTCCGCCCCCGCTCCACGTCGAGGTTGACGCGCTCGTCGCCGTCGACGACGACGAGCGACACGGTCTCCGTCCCGGCTTCCGTTCGGTCGTCGCCGTCGCGGTCGCCGTCGGTCATCGGAGGGTCTTCGCGCGCCGGACACAAAGCGTCGGGGACCCGACGGGGCGTTCGAGACCCGGAACGGCTTTCGGCGCGGCCACCGGATCGGGGGGTATGGACACGCGGCGCGCGCTGCTCGACGCCCTGGCGGCGGACGACGGCCCGGTCTCCGGGCCCGCCCTCGCCGAGTCGCTCGACGTCTCCCGGGCGGCCGTCTGGAAGGCGGTCGAGGGGCTCCGGGAGGAGGGGTTCGCGGTGGAGTCGACGCCGGACGGCTACGTCGCGCCCGACGACCCGGGCTACTCCGGGGCGGGCATCGCGTTCGGGCTCGACGCTCCTTACTCGGTGGAGTACCACGACCGGGTCGGGTCGACGAACGAGCGGGCCCGCGAGCTCGCGGGAGAGGGCGCCGCGGACGTCGCGGTGGTCGCCGACGAGCAGACGGGGAGCCGGGGGCGCCTCGACCGCGAGTGGGTGGCGCCGAGCGGCGGCGTCTGGCTGTCGGTCCTGACCCGCCCCGACGTGCCGACCGCGCGGGCGCCGCTCTTCACGCTCGCGGCCGCGGTCGCGACGACCGACGCCGCCCGCCAGGCCGGCGTCGACGCGCGGATCAAGTGGCCGAACGACGTGCTGGTCGCGGGCGACGGGAACGGCGAGGGCGGGGGCGATCCGGACCCGACCGGCCGCGGCGGCCGGAAGCTGGCGGGGATACTCACGGAGATGGAGGGGGAGGCCGACCGCGTGGGCTGGCTCGTCGTCGGCGTCGGCGTCAACGCCAACCTCGACCCCGAGACGCTGCCCGCGGGCGCGACGTCGCTGTCGGCCGAGCGCGGCGCCCCGGTCGACCGGCGGCGGTTCGCCGCGACGCTGCTCGAACGCTACGCGGAACTCACCGCGTCGCCCGAGGCCCTCGACGGCGTCCTCCCGGCGTGGCGCGAGCGGGCGAGCACGCTCGGGCGGCGGGTCCGCGTCGAGGCCGCCGACGGCGTCGTGGAGGGCACCGCCGTCGACGTCGCCGAGCCGGGCGCGCTCGTGATCGATACCGACGAGGGGCGGCGGCGCGTCCACGCGGGCGACTGCGAACACCTCCGCGACGCGGAGTGAGGTGGGCGGCGGGGCCCGAGCCTCCTCTTTATCCGGTCTCCGTCGCGTCCGAGACCGGCCCCTCGGCGTCGGTCCCGGCCGCCTCGCCCGCCGTCGCCGACTCGGCGGCGCTCGGCGGCTCCTCGCCGTCGCCGATCCGCACCGTCAACACCGGAACCGACGAGCCCCGCACGACCTTCTCCGCGACGCTGCCGAGGAGCAGCCGGTCGATGCCGCCGCGGCCGTGGGTCCCCATCACGACGAGGTCGCAGCCCGCCTCCTCGGCGTGGGTGATGATCTCGCGGCTGGGCGACCCCTCGACGACGGCCGTCTCCACGTCCACGTCGCGGTCGGCGGCCAGTTCGCGGACCGTTTCGAGCGCCGCCTCCCCGTCGTCGTACAGCAGGTCGCCGACGCCCTCCCAGGTCGTCTCCATCGGCATCCCGGCGTACCGCGCGGTGTCGACCACGTAGATGGCGCGGACCGAGGCCCCGTGGACCGCGGCGAGATCGAGCGCGTGGCACACCGCCAGCTCCCCCTCCGAGGAGCCGTCGGTCGGGACCAGAATCCGGTCATATAGGGGCATGTTCACATGACTCATATCACCGACGACGGATAACCCTTTGCGGTTCTTGCCGGTTTCTCGCCGTCGCCCCCGCCCCGGCCGCGACGGGGCGCGCGTTTATGCTCCGTCCCGTCGAGGGGACGGTATGTCCGACGAGATCACCCTCTCCCGGCTCGAACCGACGCTCGAAGACCACGCGTACCCCGCGGATCGAGACGCCCTCGCCGAAGCGTTCGCCGGGACCACGGTGCTGTTCGCCGACGGCGACGCCGACCTCGGCGACCTCCTCGCCGACGTCGACCAGGAGACGTTCGAGAGCGCCGACGACGCGCACGCCGCGCTCCAGAACGTCCTCCCCATCGAGGCGCTCGGGGAACCGGGCCAGTCCGACGGCGACGCCTGACGGGGCCCGCTTTGCCGCTCGCTCCTCACCGCTTCGCACGCCGCGGCCACTCCTCACCGCTTCGCACGCCGCGGCCCCTCGTCATCGCGTCCCACGCCACGGCGCGTCTCGCATCGCTTTTCACCGCGGATCGCGGACTGGCGGTAATGAGTTACCGGATCGGTCTCGTCGGCAAGCCCTCGGTGGGGAAGTCGACGTTCTTCAACGCCGCGACCATGAACGACGTGCCGGAGGGCGCGTACCCGTTCACCACCATCGACCCGACCGTCGGCGAGGCGTACGTCCGCGTCGACTGCGCCGCCCCCGAGTTCGACGAGACGTGTACGCCGAGCGTCGGCGTCTGCCGCGAGGGGACGCGGTTCGTCCCCGTCAAGCTCGTGGACGTGGCCGGGCTCGTCCCGGGCGCCCACGAGGGGCGCGGGCTCGGCAACCAGTTCCTCACCGACCTCAACGAGACCGACGTGCTGATCCACGTCGTCGACTTCTCGGGGAAGACCGACATCGAGGGCGAGGCGACGGAGGGCCACGACCCCCGCGAGGACATCGACTTCTTGGAGGAGGAGCTCGACGCCTGGTACCTCGACGTGTTAGAGAAGGGCCTCGAGAAGTACGAGACGCGGTACCAGGGCGCCGACGCCGCCGTCGAGGAGGAGCTCGCCGAGCAGATGTCCGCGTTCGGCACGGACAAAGACCGGATGAAGCGGACCATCCTCGCGCAGGGGCTCGAACTCGATCCGGAGACGTGGGACGAGACGGACCGGATCGAACTGGCCCGCGAGATCCGCAAGCGGACGAAGCCGATGGTGATCGCCGCCAACAAGATGGACACGCCCGAGGCGCAGGCGAACTGGGAGGAGATCACTTCGGACCCCGACTACGACCACCTCTCCTTCGTCCCCGCGAGCGCCCACGCCGAGAAGGCGCTGAAGAACGCCGACGAGGCGGGCGTCGTCGACTACACGCCGGGCGAGGACGAGTTCGAGGTCGTCGGCGACGTCTCCGGCGAGCAGGCGGCCGGGCTCGATCAGATCGCGGAGTTCGTCGGCGAGTACAACGGCACGGGCGTCCAGGGCGCGCTCGAAGCGGCCGTCTTCGACGTGCTGGGCTGTATCGCGGTCTTCCCCGGCTCCGCCAACGGGAGCAAAGACGAGAAGGGGGTCTTCCGCGACTGCTTCATCCTCCCCGAGGGCGCCACGACCGAGGACTTCGCGTACCACATCCACTCCGACATCGGCGAGGGGCTGCTCCACGGCACCGACTGCCGGAGCGGCCGGCAGGTCGGGGCCGACCGCGAGCTCTCCCACCGCGACGTGATCGAACTGGTCTCGACGAAGCAGGCGGCGCCGTAGTCGCCCCGCGCTGCCCGGGCCCTCGACGCCCCCGATCAGCTATTACCCGCCGGGGTCCAACCGGACCCCATGGAACGGACCGTCACGGTCGAACCCGAGGCCGGCCTTCACGCGCGACCCGCCTCGAAGCTGGTACAGACGGCGAACCGATTCGACGCCGACGTGTCGATCGGTCGCGCCGACGACGGCGACGACGGCCTCGTCCGCGCCGACAGCATGCTCTCTGTCAGCGGTCTGAACGTCGAACACGGCGAGTCGGTCCGCGTGGTCGCCGAGGGGCCCGACGCGGAGGCGGCGCTGGACGCCGTCTGCGACCTGCTCACGAGTCCAGTCGAGGAGGCGGACGAGGAGGAGACGGACGGCGGTGACGCGGAGGACGCCCCGTGAGGACGCTCGCCGGCGTCGGAAGCACGCCGCGTGCGGGCGTCGGGACGGCGCGCTGGTACCGGCCCGAGGCCGATCTGTCGCTCCCCGACCGCCCGGACGCCGTCGACGCCGACGCCGAACTGGACCGGTACGAGGCGGCCCGCGACGCCGCGCGGGAAGCCCTCCGCGACGCCCGCGACCGGACGGCCGAGCGCGTGGGCGAGAAGGAGGCCGCGGTGTTCGAGGCCCACGAGGGCTTCCTCGACGACCCGACGATAGTCGAGGACGTCGCGGCCGCGATCCGGGAGGGGACGCCGGCGGAACACGCGGTCGCGGACCGGTTCGACGAGGCCGTCGCGCAGTTCGAGGGCATGGAGGGGCGGATGGCCGAGCGCGCCGACGACCTGCGCGACGTCCGCGACCGGCTGCTCCGCGCGCTCCTCGCCGGAGACGGGGAGGCGTCGACCGCGACCGATCTCGCGGCCCTCCCGGACGGGACGATCCTGCTGGCTGAGCGGCTCACCCCGAGCGACACCGCCGCGCTCGACCCCGACGCTGTCGCCGGGATCACGACCGTCGAGGGCGGTCGGACCTCCCACGCCGCGATCATCGCGCGGTCGCTCGCGGTCCCCGCGGTCGTCGGCGTCGGCGACGCCCTCGAATCGATCGGAGACGGGGAGACGGTCCTCGTCGACGGCGAGGCCGGCGAGGTCGTCGTCGACCCCGACGAGGCGCGCCGCGAATCGGTGCGGGAATCGGGCCATGAGGTGATCCCCGAGCGCGTCGAGACGGTCGACGGCCGGTCGGTCGAGGTCGCCGCGAACGTTGGCGGCGAGGCCGAACTGGCGCCGGCCGCCGAGCGCGGCGCGGACGGGATCGGCCTGTTCCGGACCGAGTTCCTCTTCGTCGACCGCGAGGCGCCGCCGAGCGAGGACGAGCAGTACGCGGCCGTGACCACCGCGCTGTCGGCGTTCCCCGACGACCGCGTCGTCGTCCGGACGCTCGACGTCGGCGGCGACAAGCCGGTTCCGTACCTCGACCTCCCCGAGGAGCCGAACCCGTTCCTCGGGCGGCGCGGGATCCGGCTGTCGCTCGACGAGCACGCCGACCTCTTCGAGACGCAGCTCCGCGCGCTGCTCCGCGCCGCGGCGACCGAGGACGGCGACGGGCTCGCCGTTATGTTCCCGCTCGTCACGCGGGTCGAGGAGGTCGAGCGCGCGGTCGACGCCGTCGAGTCGGTCGCCGACGACCTCGCGGCCGAGGGCGTCGACCACGCCGTCCCGGAACTGGGGGCGATGGTCGAGACGCCCGCGGCGGCGTTCCTCGCGGACGCGCTCGCCGAGCGCCTCGACTTCCTGAGCGTCGGGACGAACGACCTCGCGGGGTACGTGATGGCGGCCGACCGCGGCAACGACGCCGTCGCCGACTATCACGACCCGCTCCACCCGGCGGTGATGCGCGCGCTCGACCGCACGACCGCGGCCGCCGAGGGGAGCGACGCCTGGGTCGGGATGTGCGGCGAGATGGCCGGCGACCCGGCGCTGACGGAACTGCTCGTCGGACTCGGCTTCGACGAGCTCAGCATGAGCGCGGTGACGGTGCCCGAGGTGAAGGCGCGCGTCCGCGAGGTGGACGCCGACGCCGCGGCGTCGCTCGCGAACGAGGCGCTCGCCTGCGAGACGCGCGGCGAGGTGCTGGACGTGCTGGAGATCGGCGAGCGCGACGCGTAGCCGACTCCGGAAACCAGGGCGGCGCCGCTCCTACAGCTTCTCGATGTCCCGGGCTGCCTCCGCCTGCTCGCGCACGGACTCGACCGTGGCCGACGGGTCGGTGGCCGCGACCGCGGCGTTGACCGCGCCTTCGAGGACCGGCGCGTCCGCGATGACCGCCTCCGCGTCGCTCAGCTCGACCGCGACGTCCGCGTTCATCACCGCGCTGCCGAGGTCGACGAGGACGACGACGCCGTCCGCGTCGCCCTCGTCTTCCTCGCCCCCATCCGCGTCACTCTCCTCCTCTTCGCCCCCGGCTGCGGCGTCGATCGCCGCCTCGATCGCGTCGGGGACGGTGCCGATCCCACCCTTCCCGTCGCCGCCGACCGGTTCGATCCGGGTGTCGCCAGCCATCTCGGCCGCGATCTCCGCGATCCCCTCGGCGGCGCGCTCGCTGTGCGAGACGACGACGATCCCGACCATCAGTCGTCCTCCGAGCCCCCCGCGTCGTCGGGGTCCTCGTCCGGGATCGTCGGCGAGGCGGCGTCCGTCTCTGGAACGTCGACGCCGAGCCGCTCGGCGGCGACCGCGAGCAGCTCTTCGAGGATGAACAGGGTGCTCGTCGCGCCCGGGTCTTGGTGCCCGACCGAGCGCCAGCCGAGGTAGGAGGCGCGCCCCTTCCGCGCCCGGATCGGGACGGTGAACGCGACGCCGCGCTCGGCGGCGTCGACCGCCTTCGCGAGCGCCTCGATCGGCGGCAGGTTGTCGACCTCGATCGACTTCTTGAACGTGTGGACCGCGGGCGTCAGCGCGTCCACCATCGTCTGGTCGCCGACGCGCGCGTCGCCGCGGTCCTCGACCTTCTCCAGGTACGTCTCGGCGAACGCGACCGCCGTTTCGGGGGTGATCCCGCCGTCGAGCTCGCCCGCCGCGAACACGAGCGACCCGCCGAACAGCGGCCCGGAGGCGCCGCCGACCTCGCTCATCAGCGTCTTGCCGACTGTCTTCGCGACGGTCTCCGGGTCCGGGTCGTCGAGGTCGCGCGCGGCGTCGGCCGCCTCGGCCCACCCGCGCGCCATGTTTCCGCCGTGGTCGGCGTCGCCGATGGCGGAGTCCAGCTGGGTGAGGTGGTCGCGCTCGGCTTCGATGCGCTCGGCGACGGCCTCGACGGCCGCGACGACCGCCGCCCCGTCGTCGCTCATTTCTTCGTCAGCGCCGGGGTGTCGGCCGGCGCGTCGAACAGCTCCTTCAGTTCGTCGTCGACCGCGCACACCGTGATCGACGCGCCCGCCATGTCCAGCGAGGTCATGTAGTCGCCGACCCACGCGTCGTACGTCTCCAGGCCCCGCTCACCGAGCAGCTCTTGGAGCCGGCGGTTGACGACGAACAGCTCCATCTGCGGGGTGGCGCCCATCCCGTTGACGATCGTGAGCACTTCCTGTCCCTCGTCGAGGTCGAGGTCGTCGAGGACCGCCTCGGTCAGGTGCTCGGTGATCTCGTCGGCCGACATCACGTCCGTGCGCTCCGTCCCCGGCTCGCCGTGGATCCCGATGCCGAGTTCGATCTCGTCGTCGCCAAGATCGAAGGTGGGCTCGCCCTTCTCGGGGGTGACACAGGAGGTGAGCGCGGTGCCCATCGTGCCGACGTTGTCGATCACCTTCTCGGCGACGCGCTTCACCTCGCTCAGATCGGCGCCCTGCGCGGCCTTCGCGCCGGCGGCCTTGTGGACGAGGATCGTCCCGCAGACGCCGCGGCGCCCGGAGGTGTACAGCGAGTCCTCGACGGCCACGTCGTCGTTCACCACGACGCTTTCCACCTCGATCCCCTCCATCTCCGCAAGTTCGATGGCGGTCTCGAAGTTCATTACGTCGCCCTCGTAGTTCTTGATGATCGCGAGGACGCCGTCGCCAGCGTCGCAGGCGCCGATCAGTTCCTCGAACTCGTCCGCCGTCGGCGAGGAGAACACGTCGCCCGCGGCCGCCCCGTCGAGCATGCCGTCGCCGACGTATCCCGCGTGGGTCGGCTCGTGGCCGCTGCCGCCCCCGGTCACCAGCGCTACCTTCCCCTCGACCGGCCCGTCGTCGCGGACGAGCACCTGCGTGTCCGGCAGGCGTCGCAGGCGGTCGGGATACGCCGCCGTCATCCCGTCCAGCATCTCGTCGACGACGTCGTCCGGGTCGTTGATCAGCTTCTTCATGATCGTTGGTACCGACTCACTCGGTTCGCATAAGCGTAGTGGCCCTCAGCCCCGCCGTGCCCCCCGTCGAGCGGTCAGTTGGGTTCCAGTTCGCGGGTGCCGCACTCGCGACACCGGGCGACCCCGGCGTCGGTCCGGTCGGGCACGCGGAACTCGTGGCCGTTCTCGCAGACGCCGCCGTCGTCGAACGGGTCGGTCGCCGGCTCGATGTCGGTCGACTCGCAGGCCGGGCAGCCGAACGCGCCGTGGCCCAACTGTGTCGGCTCTTCGAAGTAGTGGCCCCTCCGGCAGCGCCCGCCGTCCTCGACGCCGTCCGTGCCAGGCGCGACGTTCTTGACGTTACACTTCGGGCAGTAGTACGTCCCGTCACCGGCCTGCTTCGGCGACGCGAAGTAGTGGCCGTTCGCACAGCTGCCCCCGCGGTCGAACGGATTCATGCCTCGGCCGACGGAGAACTGCGTGTAAACCCCTGTGGTCGGGATCGTTCCGGGATTCCGAAAAGAGAGCCGCGGCGTGGGCCCGACCTCCTGCCGTGGCTTTCACCGGCCATCCACGGCTCGCGCCTGTTACGCGCTCTCCGTCGTCGACGTCGCGGTCACTATGACCTAACGCTGCTGCTCGACCGCGCGTACTCAGAGGTGGCAGGGACCTCGCCGACACTACCGACGAGACGCCGGCGAGGAGGAGACCGATACCCGACGAGTTACGACACTGCGTCGCGGACAGCGCCCGGGACGTCCGCTCGGTCGACCTCCCGAACCGACGAGATGTCGGGGTCGCTCTCCCCGTACTTGTACCCCGACCCGGTCATTATCACGGCGATGTCGTCGTCGGGACCGAACTCGCCGGCCGCGGCGAGGTCCCGCACGGCGGCCGTGGCCACGGCACACGACGGCTCGACCGAGACGCCGGCGTCGGCCGCGAGGCGGTCCGTCTCGGCGAGCATCGCCTCCTCTGGGACGGAGACGACGCCGCCGTCCGTCTCCGCGACGGCGGCCAGCGCCCGGTTCCCGCTCGGCGGATCTGCGTTGTTGATCGAGACGGCCGCCGTCGGCTCGCCGGTGACCGGCTCGACGTGCGACGCCCCGCGCCGGTACGCCTGCGCGATCGGGTCGCAGCGCGCGGCCTGCGCGAGGTAGATCCGCGGCGTCGTCGCGAGTAGCCCCGCCGCGTCCAGTTCCCTGAGCGCCTTCCAGACCCCGCTCGCCTGCCCGCCGCTGCTTACCGGTAGGACGATCGCGTCCGGGGCGTCGGGGGCGAAGGCCTCGCAGATCTCGTACGCGACGGTCTTCTGTCCGGCCACTCGGAGCGGGGCGTCCGAGTTGAGGAACGCGGCGCCGAGGTCGTGTTCGAGGGTGTCGTGGTAGAGCCGTCCGTACTCCCCGTGGACCCGGAACAGGTGCGGGTCGTGTTGGGCGATCATCGCGAGCCGGGAGTCGGGGGTGTCCTCGGCCACGAGGATGACCGCCTCCCGGTCAGCCGCGGCGGCGTGGGCGGCGACGCTCAGCGCCATGTTGCCGTGCGACACCGTCCCGACCGGCCCGTCGATCCGACTGATACCGACGGCCGTGCCGCGGTCCTTGAAGCTCCCCGTCGGATTGACGCCCTCCACCTTGAGGTGGATCCGAGGGCCGCCCGTCGATTCGATCGACGGCGCACGGAACAGCGGCGTCCCGCCCGCGGCGGCGGCGAGCCCGGTCGGCGTCGTCGCGGGGAGCACTGACTCGTACCGCCAGAGGGTGTCTCGGCCGAGCGAACCGTCGCCCGTGTCGGGCCAGTCGAACGCCGCCGCGTCGGTCTCGAACCAGAGTGGTTCGCCGCAGCGACAGCGGGTCGCGTCTCCGAACGGGTACGTCTCCCCGCAGTCGTAACACGTCAACTGCTCCATACCCCTCTCTCACGGGCGGTGTACAAATGATTGGTTACGAGACCCGACCGCTGATCTCGGTCGGCTACTCGCGGATGCGACGCCAATCGTGGACCTTCGATATGAGTCCGAATACACGAAATCGCGGTAGGTCCGTAGGAGCGATTTAGACGTGGATTCCGTTTGTCGTGTATCTGAATCGACTACTTCCAGCCTATTCATCTAATTTTCTGCCCTGATATTCGTGCCAGTAAGTACATAAGGCAGGTCCGTCTCATCTACGGTAACCAGCAACCGATCTGAACGAAAACGGGGTCTAGTAAGCGTCGTCAACGGCGCTTACGTCCCGGAGATTTCGTTCGTCGGTGGCCGCTGGGTTCAAACTATGAAACCAAGCAACCAATCCAACGCGGACGACAGGGCAGTGAGTCCCGTCATCGGCGTCATCCTCATGGTCGCGATTACTGTCATCCTGGCGGCGGTCATCGGGACGTTCGTTCTCGGACTCGGCGACCAGTTGGGTGACACCGCGCCGCAGGCCAGTTTCGATATCGACAGTTCGAATGACACAGCGGTTAACATCACCAAAACCGGTGGTCAGGCGATTCCGATCGACGACCTCGTTATCTCTATCGATGGAACGAGGTACGATGATGCCAACACAAGTATCTCGGGCGATTGGCAAACCGGGGTAACGGTGACCTACAGCGAAAACACCGCGTTCCCGGATAATACGGATGCGACGGTCCAACTCATCCACGATCCGAGCGGGAACGTGATCTTTGAGGGAACGGCGGACCTCTCAGCCTAATCGGAACCCCGCCATCTCTAACGAGATTCTTTTTTCTATCTGCCCGAGCACATCTATTTGAACTGCTGGGCCGCAGCTAGATCCAACTCAACATTAGCTCTGCGGAAATTTTTGTTTGACTAAGTAAGATCACCGAGCGCAGCGTCGATCGTCACACTCCTCGCTTGGTCGTCATCAGAACCGCTCGCCTTTCGAACTGGCACACCCACTCGCCGTTCGAGCCAATTCGGGTACATCTGTCGTGGATCATGAATCTATCTACGCCGGACCACAAGGTGCGCCGAGAACCCCATACAAAGCTCTCAACCTTGCCTTACGAATTCCAACAGCGTCGGCACTAGACCGTCTACCGGGAAGTGTACCAGATACGTTCGCTTCCTAGAAGATTGGTGCTCCCGAATCGCAATCGAGACATCGGTGTGTACGGCCGTCCTCGTCGCCGTAAACGCGGCGGAAGTTCGCGGCCACGTGCGCGTCGTACTGAAGACATGCTTCGGCTATCCCGAGATTGGCGCAACATCATGCCGACACCACTTCGGCTAACGCGGATCGGGGGACAGTGAGGACTACCGGCTTAATTCTTGCCTAGACAAGACACGCTAGCGGGTTGCTGGTGATCTAAGACAACGAAATTGGGTGGCTGGGGAGTCCCAGCCCACCAATCCCGAGCGGCCAATGACCGCCCGTGAAGCAGGTGGGCCAACACGGATTTGAACCGTGGACCTCCCGGTTATCAGCCGAGCGCTCAACCTGACTGAGCTATTGGCCCAGGTGAGCGCATTCAGTCGTTGCGCGGGTAGGATTTTAAGGGTTTCCTTTCGGGAGCCGCCCGCCGTGTGGCGGTTTCACGGTGCGTCTCGACGCCGGCGCCGTCAGTCGGTTCCCGTCCGCTCCTCCTCTTCGACGGTGAAATCCACGTCGACGACGTCGTCATCGTCCGCCGACGCGCCGCCGCGGTCCGCGCTCGCCCCGACATCTCCGTTGCCAGCGTCACCGCCGTCGAACCCGTCCGGACCGCCGCCGGAGAATCCGCCGCCCATCGTGAAGCCCCCCTCGCCGTCGTCGGGGAAGCCGCCGATGTAGACGTTGCCCGAGAGGAAGCCGTCCGTCTCGCGTTCGATGTACGGGACGACGACGTACTTCTTCAGGGCCACGCGGATCGGCACCCGGGAGAGCGGGAGCGCGAGCAGGAAGCCGACCGCGTCGGTAACGAGCCCCGGTGTGAGCAGGAACGCGCCCGCGGCGATGAGCAGTCCGCCGTCGAGCAGTTCGTCGGTCGGCGGCTTCCCCTGCGCGACCTTCCGTTGGAGGCGCGCGAGGGTCGCGCGCCCTTCGGCGCGCAGCAGGAGCATCCCGAGGACGGCCGTCAACACGACTAGGGCGACCGTCACCGGCCACCCGAGCCGCGTCGCCACCACGATCAGGAACAGCGCGTCCACGAGGGGGACGACGAGGAGCAGCGCGAGCAGCGTTCGCGGGCGCATACCCCCGCCTTCCCGCCGGGCGCCCATAGCCCTTTTCGTCGCGGGCGGGGTCCGTCGGGGGCTCGCGGCCCGCTCGCGGTCCGAGTCGATCGCGTCCGCCGCGACCGCCACGGCTTTGCCCGCCCGGTCCGAGCCGGCGGTATGGACATCGTCGGCGCGCTCGGCCGCGACCCGCCGGACCGCGAGTCGCTCCCGCGGTGGGTCGCGCCGCTCCCGAAACGGCTGGAGGACGTCGCCTTCCGGTTCGCGTGGGTCATCGTCGCCATCAACCTCGTCGGCACCGCGTTCGGCTTCTGGTACTACCGGTTTCAGTTCCGGGCCCTCCCGACCGAGATGTGGCTATTCATCCCGGACAGCCCCGGCGCGACGCTGCTCATCGCGCTCGCGCTCGGCGCGTGGGCGCTCGGCCGGTCAAGCGACACGCTCGCCGCGCTGGCGTTCTTCGGGAACGTCAAGCTCGGCCTGTGGACCCCGTACGTCCTCGTCGTCTTCTGGCCGGAGTTCCTCGCGGTCAACGGCCCGGCGCTGTACGCCTTCCTGTTCTTCAGCCACCTCGCGATGGTGGTCCAGGCGTTCGTCCTCCACCGGATCACCGACTTCCCGCTGAAGGCGGTCGCGGTCGCGACCGCGTGGTACACCGTCGACCTGTTGATGGACTACTTCGTGCCCGTGATCGGCGAGGTGACCCACACCTCGCTGCCGTACGCCGACAGCGCGCCGTGGTTCACGACGACCGTCCTCCAGGTCGCGGCCGCCGGCGCGGTCGCTCTCACCGTGATCCCGCTGTTCTGGACGCTCGGAACGCGGATCGCGACGCTGCGAGGCCGCGAAAGCGACGCCGGGTCGTCGTCGCAGTAGGAGAGCGTCGAGCCCGCCCGCGCTCACCGATTTAAGTGGACGGCCGACCTCCACCAGGGTATGAGCCACTACGAGCGGATCGCGGACCTGACGGTCACGATCGAGTCGGTCTCGCGGCGACGCCACGCGGCGAACACGACGAGCGGCTTCGAGCGGACGACGACGGAGTACCGGCTCGCGGGCGACGGCGTCGTCGGCAGGGGAGAGGACGTGACCTACGAGACGGCCGACCACGACGCCCTCGCCGGCACCGACCCGATCGACATCGAGGGCGAGTGGACCATCGACGAGCTGTCGGACCGGCTCGACGAGATCGACCTCTTCCACGGCCACGAGCCCGCAAACGAGACGTCCCGCAACTACCGCCGGTGGGCGGTCGAGAGCGCGGCGCTCGACTTGGCCCTCCGACAGCGCGGGGAGTCGCTCGGCGAACGCCTCGGCGTGGACCCCGAACCGGTCCGCTTCGTCGTCTCGACGCGGCTCGGCGACCCGCCGTCGACCGACCGCGTGGAGGCGCTGCTCGCCCGAGACCCGGAGTTAGAGTTCAAGCTCGACCCCACACCGGAGTGGCCGGAGGCGGCCTTCGAGACGCTGCGCGAGACCGACGCCGTGCGCGTCCTCGACCTGAAGGGGTGGTACAAGGGGACGGAGGTGGACGTCGAGCCCGACCCGGAGCTGTACCGCGACGTGTTCGCGGCGTTCCCGGCCGCGGTCGTGGAGGATCCGGCGTTCACGCCCGCGACGAGCGCGCTCGTCCAGCCGCAGGCGGACCGGCTCTCGTTCGACTACCCGATCGACGGCGTCGAGAGCCTCGAATCCCTCCCGGTCGAGCCCGGCTGGTGTAACATTAAGCCCTCTCGGTTCGGCACGCTCGAATCGCTGTTCGAGACGATCGCCTACTGCGAGGAGGAGGGGATCCAGCCGTACGGCGGCGGGCAGTTCGAACTCGCGAGCGGCCGCACCGCGATCCAGACGCTCGCCGCGCTGTGTTACCCCGACGCCCCGAACGACGTGGCGCCGCGGGCCTACAACGACCCCGACGCCGAGCCGCCGTATCCGAAGAGCCCGCTCCGACCGAGCGACGACGCGGTCGGCTTCGAGTTCTGAAACGACGGGATTCCAATCGGTTACTGGGTCAACTATTCACAAATGGCTCTGCGGTGGCGCGTGCCTCCGAGTGGCCGCCGTTGGCGGCCGCGAGGAGCACGCGCGAGGGAGTCAGTCGCCCGAAGCGAAGCGAGGGCGGCTGACGAGGCTGGGGAGGTGTGAGGCGCTGTGCGGGGCGGGACTCAAAGGGGCAGCCGCGAGGACGACGGCGCGTGACGTAAGCACCGGAGTGAGTGAGCGGAGCGAACGAACGAGGAGCGCAGCGAGCGCACCGAGTCCTCGCGGCTGGGGCTTTGGCGGTGTCCACCGTTGATTGGGCGTCACCCACGTACGGCCGAGAAGCTAGGGCTTTGGCGGTGTACGTCGTCAGTCCGTCAGCAGCCATTTATAAACAAGTAACTGGGATTGTGGCGCTCTCCGACGTTGACTCGCACACGTTCGCTTATAAATAAACGGCCGAACCCACGGAGCAACCGATCCCGCCGCACCACACCACTACTTAAGAGACGAACTTCAGCAGGTCGTCGCGGTTGTGGTCGTGGAAACGCGTCCGGAGGCACTCCTCTAACGCCTCGATGTCGCCGCGCTTCGCGCAGATGGGCGCCACGCGGTCGGACCACTGCTGCCACGGCGGGAACAGCCCGAGCCGGTCGCAGATCTCGTCGAGCCGCTCGTCGAGGTCGTCGATCTTGTCGGTCTTGTTGACGGCGACGATGGGCTCGACGCCCACGTCCTCCAGGAAGCCGTACATCTCCACGTCGTGGGGGACGTTCCCGCGCTCGGCGTGCCGGTCGATGATGTCGACCGCCGCCTTGCCGTCCATCACGACGACCCCCGCGAGGATCGAGTCGGCGTTGTCCTCCAGGTAGCGGACGATGTCCGTCTTGATCTGCTCGCGGTGTTCCTCCTCCACGCCGGACATGAAGCCGAAGCCGGGGAGGTCCGTGAACATGAAGCTCTCGCTGGCCCAGTCGAAGTGGTTCGGCTGGCGGGTGACGCCCGGCTTGCCGCCGGTCGAGAAGTCGTGGCCCGTCAGCTCGCGCATCAGCGTGGACTTGCCGACGTTCGAGCGCCCAACGAGGACGACCTCGGCGTCGCGGTCCGGCCGGTCTTCGAACATACCCGACGATGCGCGCCTGAACGGGTTAAAAGGCGCGTCGTCGGTCTCTGACGCGTCGCGACTGAGAGCGAACGGGCGCCGCCGGCCCGAGAGGAATCGTCTTTCGGGAGACACGCCCGCGGCCGTCTCGTCGTTCGAGAAGCGAAACAGTCGGAACGGGGATTGAATGTCCATATTTCGAAAACTTACAGTACGAAATATGAAACTACCATGGGTTTTATATACCTTTGGCCAGTGTGAGTGTGTGTAACATGGTGTTCCAAACGAGGGCTCGTGACCGTCGCATCGGTTCGACGAATCCGGTGAACGCCTGTACCGGCGCCTCCGAGCGCGTGCGACGAGGATTCCGGTCGTCCGCGGTGGGCCGCTCGTCCCCCTCGTCAGGCCGGGATCGGTCGGGGGGAGGCGTATGACGGGAGCCGAGACGTTCGGCGCCGTCTCCCTCGTGCCGCCGCTGTTAGCGATCGTGCTCGCGATGGTGACGCGGAAACCGGTCCTCTCGCTGTTCTTAGGGATCTGGTCCGGGGCCGCGATCTACACGACGAACCACGGCGTGGTCCAGACGCTGGACTGGCTCGTCTCCTCGATCGGCGAGAGCACGTTCAACGCGAAGATCATGCTGATCGTGCTGTTCCTCGGGGCCGGCGTCGCGCTCATCTGGCGGCTCGGCGGGGCGAACGCCCTCGCGAACGCGGTGACCTCCAGGCTCGACTCCCAACGGAAGGTCGGCGCGGCGACGTGGATCTTCGGCATGATCTGGTTCTTCGACGACTACTCGAACACGGCGATCGTCGGCACCACGATGCGGGAGATATCCGACGAGGTGAGCATCTCTCGGGAGAAGCTCGCGTACATGATCGACTCGACCGCCGCGCCGGTCGCGACGTTCGGTATCTCGAGCTGGGTCGCGTACCAGCTGAGCATGATCCGCGACGGCTACGAGGCGGCGGGCGTCTCCGTCGACGCCGGTCAGGTCCCCAGCGCCTTCGCGCTGTTCCTCCAGAGCGTCCCGTTCAACATGTACTGCCTGTTAGCGGTCGTGATGGTCGGGATAATCGTCTTTTCCAAGCGGGACTTTGGCGAGATGCTCGACGCCGAACACCGCTCGGCGACGGAGGGGAAGGTCCTGCGCGACGGGGCCATCCCGATGCAAAGCGCCGAGGACAGCCTCGGCGACGTGCTGACCGACTCGCCGCAGCTCCGGTACTTCGTGCTCCCGACCCTCACCCTGATGGTGACTGTGGTCGGCGGCGGGTTCTACACCGGACTCGAGGCGTCAGAGCCCGGCGCGGGGCCGTTCGAGATCGCCGGCAACGCCGCGTTCGTCGACGCGCTCCTCTGGGGGACGTTCATGATGGTGGCCGTCGCGCTCGTCATCGGCATCGCGAGCGGGGTCGCCGACCTCGACGAGGCGATGGAGACCGTGATCGACGGCTTCGGAATGATGCTGACCGCGCTCACGATCCTCGTGATGGCTTGGACGATCGGGACCGTCACCACCGCGCTGGGCACCGGCGTCTTCGTCACCAACATCGCGGAGGAGTTCGTCTCGCCCACGCTGCTCCCGGTCGTCGTGTTACTGGCGTCCGCGTTCATCGCGTTCTCGACCGGCACTTCGTGGGGGACGATGGCGATAGTCACCCCGATCGCGGTCCCGCTGGCGTGGAGCGTCGGCGGCGCGACGCCGGCGCTGCTCCCCGTCGCGATCGGGACCGTGTTCAGCGGTGCCATCTTCGGCGACCACTGCTCGCCCATCTCTGACACGACGATCCTCTCGTCGACGTTCACCGGCGCCGACCACATCGATCACGTCCGCACCCAGATCTACTACGCCACGACGGTGCTGATCGTGGCCGCGGTGCTGCTGACGGTGTGGGGCGCAACCCGGATCACGCCGCTGGTGCTGCTCCCGATCGGCGTGGTGACGCTCGCTGGCCTGGTGTACGTGCTCTCCGAGTTCGACGCGAACCGGAAGGGCGTGGCGGCGACCCGCACGGTTCGGGCCGGCAACCGGTCGCCCGCCGACGACGACTGACCCCCGCTCCGCCAGGGCTGGGCGCTCCCCGCCTCCCGGTCCGACGGACCCGACCCCGGTCGTCGGTACCGACAGTTCGGTCGGCGTTCGGGGCTTACTTGTCGCGGCCGAGCGTCCTTCGGGCATGGACAAACAGGCCGTCCGCGAGGCGGTGTGGGACGCCTTCGACGCAGGCGACCACGCGCGCTTCCCGTTCCCGCCGCACGACCGGATCCCGAACTTCGCCGGCGCCGACGCCGCGGCTGAGCGGCTCGCGGAAACCGAGGTGTGGGAGGCGGCCGCGACGCTGAAGGCCAACCCCGACGCGCCGCAGCTCCCGGTCCGCCGAGCCGCGCTCTGCGCCGGCAAGACCGTCTACGTCGCGCAGCCCCGGCTCCGCGACCCGGACCCGTTCCTCCGGCTCGACCCCGCCGAGATCCCGCCGGCGGAGATCGACGACGCGACCACCGTCTCCGGGATCGGCGAGTACGGGACGCCGACCGCGCCCGAGGCCGTCGCGCACGTCGACCTGATCGTCGCCGGCTCCGTCGGCGTCACCGCCGACGGCGCTCGGATCGGCAAGGGCGAGGGGTACAGCGACTTGGAGTGGGCGGTCCTCCGCGAACTCGGCGCGGCCGACGCCGACACGACGGTGGCGACGACCGTTCACGAGTGCTCCGTGCTCGACGGCCCCGAGTCGGCCGTGGGCCCGGATGCCGACCTCCCGAAACCCGACGCGCACGACGTACCGCTCGACCTCGTCGTGACGCCCGAGCGGACGGTCCGGACCGACACGCCGTACGCGCGCCCGGACGGCATCGACTGGGACGCGCTCGACGCGGAGCGGCTGTCCGAGATTCCCGTCCTCGCCGATCGAGCGCCCTGACGAGAGAAAATCGCGATCGGAAGAAGAACTACGGGGTTCGGTCCGCGCGTGGGATGCCCTCAGTCCGCGTGCTGCGGCGTCGGCGCGGCCCGCTCCGCCCGGTGGTCGGCCACGTGGCCGCACTCCGGACAGACGATCGTGCGCTCGTCGCCGTCGCTGACGACGAGCCACCCCTCTGACAGGGGACTCTCGAAGCGACACTCCGGACAGAAGAGGACCGACTTCCCGCGGGAGGGCGGGGAACCGCTGGCGTCTGCGTTCATGGTGTCCGGTAAGACCCGGAGATATAAGGGTCTTGTTCGACCTGATCGTTCAGTATGATCGGGAGTGACAAACGTGACTGTCACGCACTTTCAGAGATAATAGATCGTTCATTTCACCGATTAGAAAATAACTGATCGGCGACTGTCATCATCGTTCCGGGGCGTTTCGTCGCCCGCCTCGGAGGTACGCCTCGGAGGTACGCCTCGGGGGTACGCCTCGCCCCGGACCGCGTTTCCGTCGAAGGCTATCGCGCCAAGGGCATGTTGTAGCTCGTCTCCTCGGCCATCACGTACTCCCACGTGGCCTCGCACTCACAGGACACCTGCTCGAAGACGCTCGGATCCTGCCGCTTGTCGAAGTCCTTGATCGCGGTCTGGACGCGGTCGTCGCACTCGCCGCAGTTGTGCGCGCCGCGCTCGGAGCCGTGGCCGACCGGGTCGGAGACGACGATGGCGTCGACGTCCGCGGTCGCTTCGAGCACGTGCGCGACCGACCAGAGCCACGGCGGCCGGTAGCCGCCCTCGAAGAACAGTTCGTCGACCATCGTGTAGCGCTGGACGTTCGTCGGGTTCATCGAGACGGTGTGACAGCCGTCCACGTCGGCGCACCGCCGGATCGAGTCGATCATGTCGGCGGCCGCCTCGGGCTCCGCGAGGAAGGGCGGCTTCATGAGGAGGTACGCCTTGATCCCCACGTCGGCGTCGAACTCGTCGTCGGCCGCGGCCGCCTCGGCGCAGGCGGCCTCGAAGTCGGCGAAGTCGAAGTACTTGTTCACGCAGTCGTGGCGGACGCGGTCGGTCGCGGTCTCCAGGCCGACCGCCACGTCGGTCGCGATGCCGTGGTCCGCGAAGTCGGCGATCTTTTCGCGCTCGACGAAGTCCGGCAGCGACTCGACGACGATCCGGTCACGGTCCGCGAACGTCTCGGCGATGGCTCCGCGGGTCTCGGCCGGCACCTCGCGCTCGTCGAGGAAGGAGCCGGAGGTGTAGATCTTGATCAGCTCCGCCGGCTCCTCGGCCTCCTCGGCCTCGTGGTCGAGGCAGGCGTCGATCTGGGTCATCAGGTCCTCGTGGGCGACGCTGCCGCCCTCCACCGACTCGGCGACGTAGCCGCACATCGTACAGCCGCCGGCGCGGGCCCACCGGCAGCCGCCGGTGTTCAGGATGATCGTGAGGGAGTTCACCACGCCGTCGGGCGTGTTGTCCTCGTCGATCCACACGCGGGTCGGCTCCGTCGGGTCGTACGTCTCCGAGCGCTCGGCGCGGATGTCGCGCATCACGGCGTTGTGCGCGTCCATCCCGCGCCCCTGCTCGTACGCGTCGGGGCTCGGCTGGCTCATTGCCGGGAGAAGCGGTCGCGCGCGTAAAGCGGTGTCGTCATCGCGGGCCACGTCGCGCCCGCATCGCAGCCCATGTCGCGCTCTCGTCGGAATCAGTCACGTCGCCGGGGGCCCGGCCGCCCGCGAGTCCGACACCGTGGTTCGACTCCGCGTCCGCCGGTCGGAGACGACCGTTTGCGAAGAATTCTCAAACATGACGGACTGATAAATATATATTATTTCATAGAAAGATTTTATAAACATCCCAAAGTGGAAGAAACCGATGTCACGGGACCGTGACTACGGACGGCGTGACGTACTGCGAGCGGGTGGAATCGTACTCGGCGGGTCGCTCGTCTCCGGCTCGGCGGCGGCCGCGGACGGCGAGGGAGCGACGACGCTCACCGTCCTGTCGTACAACGACATCCAGACGGCGGCGGCGCAGGACGAGAACTTCCCGCGGCTGGTGACGCTCATCGAGCAGCGGCGGGCGGCGGCCGACGGCCCCGTCGTCGTGGTCGGCGGCGGCGACGAGGTGGGACCGCACGCGCTGAGCCCGGTCTCGCAGTGGCGCGCGCCGGTGGACGTGCTCAACGAGGTCGGCCCGGACGCGGACGTGATCGGCAACCACGAGTTCGACTACGGGCTCGACCCCATCTCGGACGTGACGGCCGACTCCGAGTTCCCGTGGCTCGCGACGAACCTCGTCGACAGCGAGACCGGCGAAGCGTTCGACGGGACGGAGTCCGTCCGAATCGTCGAGCGAGGCGGTGTCAAGGTCGGCCTGATCGGACTCGTCGACGAGGGCGCGACGTTCGGAAAGACGAACATCAAATTCAACGAAGAAGGGTTGACACTCGAAGACTACACCGAAACCGGCCCCGCCGAAGCGAAGCGGCTCAAGGAAGAGGAGGGCGTCGACGCCGTCGTCGCCCTCGCGCACACGGGCATCAGTGACGCCGAGGACCTCGCGGAGGCCGACGCGGACGACGACATCGACGTGATCGTCGTCGGCGACGACGAGCAGTTCTATCCGCCCGAGGAGGTCGACGGGTCGATCGTCTCAGAGGCTCGGGCCCGCGCCCGCTACCTCAGCGAGATCGAGCTGACGGTCGAGGGCGGCGAGGTCACCTCGTTCGACGGGCAGCTGATCGAGGTCACCGACGACATCGAGAAGGACCCGACCGCGTCCGACATCATCAACGAGTACCGCGGAGAGGTGAGCCTGGACTCGACGGTCGTGGAGACGGAGACGCCGCTCAACGCCACGTTCGGGGCGAACTACCACCGCGAAACCGGCTACGGTAACCTGATCACCGACGCGATGCGCGAGCGCGTCGACGCCGACGCCGCGATCACGAACGCGGGCGGTATCCGCTCGGACTCGGTGTACGGGCCCGGCGAGATCACCGGCGGTGACATCTTCAACACGTTGCCGTTCCCGAACACGGTCATCTCGCTTGAGCTCACCGGCGAGGAGCTCGTCGAGACCTTAGAGAGCCAGGTCGTCACGCTGGAAAGCGAAACTGGGCAGAACTTCGGCGAGGAGATATCCCAGCAGACCAGCGGCCTGCGCTTCGAGTGGGTCCCCCACGACGACGCCGACGAACTGATCCGCGACGTGTACGTTGACGGCGAGCCGCTCGACCTCGAGGAGACGTACGAAGTGGCAGTCAACAGCTTCATCGCAAACGGCGGGAGCGGCTACCCGCTGGCGGACAAACCCGTAGCCGAGGAAACGGGAGAGCTCCAGGCGGAGACCGTGGTCAACTACCTACAGGAGCGGGAGACGATCGCTCCGACCGTCGAAGGCCGGATGCAGCGCGTCGACCGCGACCTCCCCGACGCGTCGGTCACCGTCGACGGGAACGGCAAGGTGGTCACGCAGTTCGACGCGCCCGACGACGTCGACTCCGTCGCCGAGGACGCCGTCGCCGTGTGGACGCCGGACGGCGAGCACCTCGACGCGGAGACGGTCGTCTTCGCGGCGGGCGGTGACAACCTGATGGTCCGCGTCGACGACGGCGACTTGGCGGACGCGGTCGAGGACGCGGACGACGGCGACGAGGTTCCGCTCGACCTCTACGCCGAGTACGAGTCGAGCGAGTTCGACCAGATCTACTTCGAGCGCTCGCGGCTGAACGCCGACGTGGCGGCGACCGTGCGCCGCCGCGGTCGCGGCCGCGCCGGCCCCCCGGGACGCTGAACGCGGGCGGGCTCAGCGCCCGCCGTCGCGGTCGCTCGTCAATCTCGACACGCGGGCTCGACCCGCCGCGATAGCCGCCCCGACGGCCGCGCCGACCGCGTTGACCGCGGCGTCTCGCAACGCGAACGACCGCCACGGGATCGGCGCCTGGACGAGTTCGATCCCCAACCCGAACGCGACCGCGCCGCCGGCAGCGAGGAGCGGTCCAAATCGATTTCCCCGCGTCACCGGTACGAGCAGCGCGGCGAGGACCGCGTAGCCGACGAGGTGAAACTGGTCGGTGAGGCCGACCCCGGCGGGGAGGACGTCGAGGACGCCGCCGAGCGCGCTCCCTCCACCGCCCGACGACCCCGGGACCGGAACCACGGACGCGACGAGCACGACGAGCGCGAACGCGAGCGCCCCTCCTCGGTCGCGCCCGATCGCTCTCAGACGGCTCGCGACCCCTCCCGGACGGCGTCCGGTCGTCTCTCCCCCTCGGTCGGTCACGCTCGCGCTTCGTCTCGCCGGCAATTATGCCCTGCGGCATCGCGATATTCGGCGTCTGACGCGGGGTACCGACCGAAACCGGTCGTTCGCACTACCCGGTCGCGGCAACGTGAGAACCGTTCGCATCCCGCCGCAGTCCGCGAGTATTCACGCGGGGAACGCTCGATCCATTCATAAGCGCCGTGCCGCCGCCGCCTCCCGTTTGGTAACCGGTTCCGGTTGCGTCCCGAGGTGAACACCTAACACGCTGTGGTCCGTCTATAATGAACGAGCATTACATGACTGAAATGGGCGGCTACAGAGACCGTGTGGCACAGGTCGATCTCGGCGGTGGCGAGGTCAGCTACCGCGGGATCGACGACGACGACGCGGAGAAGTACATCGGCGCGCGCGGGCTCGGCGTCAAGTACGTCTTCGACAAGGGGCCCGACGTGGACCCGCTGGGACCGGAGAACCGACTGGCGTTCATGACCGGCCCGCTGACGGGCACCCAGACCGTGATGAGCGGCCGGATCGCGCTGGTGACGAAGTCCCCGCTGACGGGGACGGTCACCGACTCGCACCACGGCGGCTGGTCCGGGGCGCGGCTCAAGTGGGCCGGGCTCGACGGCATCCTGCTCGACGGCGAGAGCGACGAGCCCGTCTACCTGTTCGTCGAGGACGGCGACGTGGAGGTACGCGACGCCTCGCACCTCTGGGGGCAGGGCGTCCACGACACGATCGACCAGCTCGGCGAGGAGGTCGAGGGCAAGGTCGGCCGCGACGTCTCGGTGATGGCGATCGGCCAGGGCGGCGAGAACCAGGTGCGCTACGGCTGCGTCATCAACGAGGACGACCGCGCCTCGGGCCGCGGCGGCACCGGCGCCGTGATGGGCGCGAAGAAGGTGAAGGCGGTCGTCGTGAAGTCGGGCACGGACATGCCCAAGCCCGCCGACCCCGAGACGTTCCAGGAGGGGTACCAGCAGGCGATGGAGGTCATCCGCGAGTCCGACGTGACCGCGCCCAACGAGGGCGGGCTCTCGATGTACGGGACCAACGTCCTGATGAACGCGACCGAGGAGATGGACGGGCTCCCGTCGAAGAACGCGAAGTACACCTCGACCGAGGCGTACCACGACGCGGAGGGCGTCGACATCGAGGCGGAGCGCGTCTCCGGCGAGAACGTCCGCGAGAACATCCTCGTCGACGAGCCGACTTGTCACTCCTGCCCGGTCGCGTGTAAGAAGGAGGTCGAGGTCAACGTCACGCACAAGGGCCAGGACATGAACGTCCGCACGGAGTCGTACGAGTACGAGTCCGCGTGGGCGCTCGGTCCGAACTCGGGGCACTCCGACCGCGACGAGATCGCGGTCATGCTCCAGCGCTGTAACGACCTCGGCATCGACACCATCGAGGCCGGCAACATGATGGCGATGGCGATGGAGATGAGCGAGGAGGGCAAACTCGACGGCGTCGGTCACCTCGACTGGGGCGACTCCGAGACGATGATCGACCTCATCGACGAGATCGGCCACCGCTCGTCGGACCTCGGCGACCTCCTCGCGGAGGGCCCCGAGCGCGTCGCCGACGCGAAGGACGCGCACGGCAACAAGCTCTCCGTCAAGGGGCAGACGATGGCCGCCTACGACCCGCGCTGTATGAAGGGCATGGGGATCGCGTACGCGACCTCCAACCGCGGCGCCTGCCACCTGCGCGGCTACACGCCGGCCGCCGAGATCCTCGGGATCCCGGAGAAGGTCGACCCGTACGAGTGGGAGGGCAAAGGCGAGCTCACCGCCACCTTCCAGGACCTCCACGCGGTGTCAGACTCGTTCGACATCTGTAAGTTCAGCGCGTTCGCGGAGGGAATCGAGGAGTACGTCCTCCAGTACAACGGCGTCACCGGCCGCGACGTCACGGAGGACGAGCTGTTCGAGGCCGGCGAGCGCGTCTACAACCTCGAACGCTACTACAACAACCTCGCCGGCTTCGACGGCGCGGACGACACGCTGCCGAACCGGTTCATCGAGGGCCACCCGGACGCCGTTCCCGGCACCGGCGCCAGCGAGGGCGAACTCGTCGAACTCGACCAGCTGAAGGCCGAGTACTACGAGACCCGCGACTGGGTCGACGGGGTCGTCCCCGACGAGAAGTTGGAGGAACTCGGCATCGACATCGGCCCCGGCACCGGCGTCTCCGCCGGCGACTCCGCGGCCCCGGCCGACGACTGATCGACGCCGCGTCCGCCGACCCGCGTTCATTTTTAAGTGTCTCACGCCGGTAGCCCCGGCCATGTCGCATGACCCGCTCTCGCCGTCCGAGGCCCTCCGCACCCGTGCCGGCACGGTTCTGGGCGCCGTGAGCCTGTTCGTGTTCGTCTACTCTCTGTTGATCGTCGGACAGATCCTGCTCGGGATCATCGCCGTCGCGGTGCTCTCGGTCGGCCCGTACCTCTCGTACCGGGTGTTCGCGGCGCTCGACTCGCTCGCCGACGCCGCCCAGCGTATCGCCGCCGCCCGCGAGCGGGAGGCCGACGCCGGCGGCTCGCGGTTCGACCGCCCCGTCGACCGCGGCGACGCGACCTCTCGGGATCCCTCCGCGGAGCGAGCGACGGAGCGCGAGCGCTGACGGAACCGTCGTTCCGGTCGGCGATAGTGGCCGGTCACGCCGTCGCGACGCCGACACGGCCGCGCCGAGCGCGCCTCGCGAGCCTCAGCCGAACACGACGAACCGGAACAGCCACAGCGTCCCCATCCCGGTCGCGATGGTCGCGAAGACGTTCTCGGTCCGCCACGCGACGGCGCCGGCGACGGCGCCGGCGATCAGCCGCTCGTCGAGGAGGGTCGCGGCCACCGACGGGCGCAGCGTCACCAGGTCTGGGAGGACGAGCGCCGCGAGGACCGCGGGCGGGACGTACCGAAGCGGCCGCTGAACGCGCGTCGGGACCCCGTCGATCCGGCCGAACAGGTAGATGAACGAGAGGCGGATCCCGTAGGTCAGCACGCCGATGACGAGGATGGCGACCCACGCTCTCGGCGAGGCGACGAGCCCGCCGACCCCGCCGGTCACTGGCCCGCGACCTCCGTTGCGAGCCCCGCGCCGATCCCGCACAGCGCGCCGACGAGCAGCCCGAGGTTGAGCGGGAGCCCGGCCGCGACGACCGCGACCGCGCCGCCGGCGACGCCCGCGACGGTGGTCGGGCGGTCCTTCATCGCCGGGACGAGGAGCGCCAGGAACACGAGCGGCACCGCGAAGGTTAGCCCCCACGCGTCGGGGACGCCGGCGCCGAGGACGACGCCCGCGACGGTGCCGATCTGCCAGACGATCCACAGCGAGGCGGCCGCGCCGAGGTAGTAGCGCCACCGGCTCCGGTCGGGGTTCTCGCCGAACTCGGCCACCGAGAGCGCGTACGCCTGGTCGGTGAGGAGGTACGCGAGCCCCGCCCGGAGGCGGCGCCCGTAGTCGGCGAAGTGCGGCGCGATGGATGCCGAGTACATCAGCATCCGGAGGTTGATCACGACGGCCGTCCCGACGACGACCGCGAGCGGCGCGTTCTCGCCGAGCAGGTCTAGCGCCGCCAGCTGGGAGGCGCCGGCGAACACGATCACCGACATCCCGACCGCCTCGGCGAGGCCGAGCCCCGCGTCGACGGCGGCGATGCCGGCCACGAGCGCGAACGGCGCGACCCCGAGGATGAGCGGCGACACGTCGCGGACGCCGGCCAGCAGGTCCTCGTCGAGGACGGAGTCGGACACGGCTACTTCTCCCGCGGGTACGGCGGCTCGTCGTACTTCGCCGCGAGGTGGTCCGCGTGCTCCAGCTTCGTGTTCGCCTTGCGGAAGGTGCCGAGCAGGGTGTGGATCTCGCGTTCCGTCGGGTGCGCGCGGCCGAGCAGCCGCCGCATCAGCAGCGCGTTCTTCTCGCGGACGTGGTCGCGCTGCCCCGTCGCCGCGAGGAAGTCCTCGAAGAACCCGTGGAAGCGCTCCACGTCGGCCTCGGGCGCGCGGGTGACCTCGGTGTCGGGCAGCTGGGTCTCGCCGACCGTGAGGTCGCGCAGCTCGTACAGCAGGACGGTCGCGGCCTGCCCGAGGTTGAGGACGGGGTAGTCGTCGTCGGCCGGGATCGAACACACCTCGTCGAGCCGCGAGAGCTCCTCGTTGTTGAGCCCGCGCCCCTCGCGGCCGAAGACGATGGCGGTGGGCGCGTCGACCGTCTTCAGGGACTCGCGGAGCTCGACGGGCGTCTTGAACGGGAAGCGCTCGTGGCTGCGGTCGTCCTCGCCGGTGATCGCGGTCGTGCCGACCGTGTGGTAGTTCGCGACGACCTCGTCGAAGGTGACCTCGTCCGCGTTCGGCAGCACGTCCTCCCGGGCGTGGCCGGCGAAGCCGTACGCCTCGCCGTCCTCCCGCAGCTCCGGCGGGTCGACCAGCTTGAGGTCGGTGAGGCCGAAGTTCTTCATCGCCCGCGCGATGGTCCCGACGTTGCCCGGCGTCTCGGGCTCGACGACGACGACCACGGGCTTCCGCCGAGCCGCCGCGCCGTCCGCCGAGTCGGATGCCTCGGCGTCAGTCGGGTCCGCCGCCCCCTCGTCTTCTTCCGTGGCCGGCGCTCGCTCGTCGCCGCTCATCGGTCCGACGGGTAGTCGGTGGAGAGGTCGAGGTCGGACTCCGCCAGCTCCTCCTCGGTCAGTTCCTCGCGGTCGGTCTCCTCGCCGCGGGCGAGTTCGAGGATGTCGATCCGCTCGCCCTCGAACCCCTCCTCGATCCGCTCTTGGACCTCCTGCTGGTCGGGCAGGTCCGGGAGCCCGTCGGGGTCCTCCTCGACGTGCTCGACGGAGCCGTACCCCTCGGGGGCCTCGTTGCCGGCGGCGACCCACTCGTGGAAGCGGTCGGCGAACTCGACGGACCCCTTGTGCTCGCTGCCGCCCTCCTCGCGGAACCAGTAGAGCAGGTCGGGCTCGTGTTCGGGACAGAGCAGGACCTCGCCCTCCGGCTCGCCGTACACGATCTCCGCCTCGTTACAGCGGTGGACCTCCGCCTCGCCGTAGTCGAGGTAGCAGACGTCGCAGGGCTCCTCGACGAGGCTGACGAGCCGCAGGAGCCGCTCTCGCGGGTCCTCCGGGATCTCGTCGAGGGGCTTCAGCTCCTCGTCGTCGCTGAATATCTCGTCCTCCTCGAAGCGCCACCCGCGGAGGCCGATGCTCACTTTCGCCATGTTCACGCTACGCTCCGGCGGCGATAAAAGCGCGTCCTTCCCGGCACGCGGACGGTCGCTGCGCCGCGCCGGGGCCGCGGCGTCCGCACGCGCTCGCCGCCGACGCGGTCGCTTATATCCCCGGCCGCCCTCGTTCAGGGCATGAGACGGCGGCGACTCCTCGGACTGACCGCGGCCGGAACTCTCGGCGCCGCGGCGGGCTGTCTGAGCGGGGGCGACGCGGCGGACGACGGCGACGCAGCAGCTGATAGCGACGGAGCGAGCGGCGGCGACGCGGACGGGGAGAGCGAGTCGACCGGCGACGGCGGAAGCGGAGACGGGGAAGACGGGTCCGCGTGGCCCACCGGCACCTACGCCGACTACGAGACGACGACCGTGACCGTCGAGGGGACCGACGGGGCGGAGCACGGGTCGGTGACCGCCGCGCTCGCTGACACTCGCGACAAGCGCTTCCTCGGGCTCAGCGACGCCGAGTCGCTCCCCGAGGACGGCGGCATGCTGTTCGTCTACGACGCCCCCAAAGACTCTCTCACCTACGTGATGCGCGAGATGGACTTCGGCATCGACATCGTCTACGTCGACGGCGACCGGAAAATCGTCGCGATCCACAACGCGCCGGAGCCGGGTCCGAACGAGGACGGCGAGGAACAGCGGTATCCCGGCTCCGGGCAGTACGTGCTCGAAGTCCCCTACGAGTGGACCGACCGGCACGGCGTGTCAGTGGGGGACTCGCTGGCGTTCGACCTGTGAGGGCGTCTCAGCGGGGTCGGTCGGCCGCCGCCGCGTCGAGCATGTTCAGGTCCGTGGTCCGGGCGACGGCCACCGCGAGCACGACGCTCATGACCGCGAAAAGCGCCGCGACGGCGAGGGCGAAGACACCCACGCCGACCGTGACGAGCAGTTGACTCCCGAGCAGTTCCGCGCCTATCGTCGCGAGGAGAGCGGCCGAGGCGAGTCCGAGCAACCGGTACTCCGTTTTCGTGTACATATCCCGGATAGGTGACGAACGGCATTAAGACGTGTCCGACGGCTGCCCTCGTGTCCCATACTGACACGTATCGGGGCGTCTGCGGACGGATTCTCGGCTCGTTCGGCGGCGCGTCTTCGCCCGCCGGTCCGTCCTCGTACTCCGCCCGTTTCTCACCTCGTCTCCCCCGACTATTCCCCCCGTTTATGTCGCTCGCGCCCGTGGTGATCGTATGCGAAACGTGGACGCCGCGGGACTCGGGATCGGCGACGACCACCCGCCCCGGATCATGGGCGTGCTCAACGTCTCGGAGGAGTCGCCGTACGACCCCAGCGTGTACGACGACCCCGGCGAGGCCGCCGCGTACGTCGACGAGGAGCTGATCGGCGAGGGCGCCGACATCGTCGACGTGGGCCTCGAATCGGCCAACAAGGACCTCGACGTGCTCTCGGCCGAACAGGAGCTCGACCGGCTCGACACCGCCGTCGAGACCCTCGAATCGACCTCGGGGGACGCCGTCTGGTCGATCGAGACCCGCTACCACGAGGTCGCCGACGAGGCGCTCTCGCGCGGCTTCGACATGGTCAACGACATCTGCGGGTTCGCCGACCCGGAGATGCCCCGCGTCTGCCGCGAGCACGACGTGGCGGTCTCGAAGATGGCCTCGCCGCCGGACCTGGAACGCCCGGGCGCCATCGAGGACGTGGACGACATCTACGAGGCCCTCTCGATGAACGGCCTCACCGACAAGACCATCCTCGACCCCGCGTTCGGCGGCTGGTCCGAGGCGAAGACCCACGAGGACGACCGCGAGACGTTCCACCGCCTGCGCGAGTTCCGCGGCTACGGCCGCCCCCTGCTCGTCTCGATCAACCGCAAGAGCTTCCTCAAGACGATCGCCGGGCGCAGCACCGAGGAGGCGCTCCCGGTCTCGCTCGCCGCCACGTCGATGGCCGTCGAGCGCGGCGCCCACGTGATCCGAACGCACGACGTGGCCGAGACGCGCGACGCCGCCCTGATCGGCGCCGAGTTCGCCCGCGACCGCTACGCCGGCGGAAGTGACGACGCCGTCGCGGTCACGGAGCTCGACGTGACGACGGTCCGGGAGGCGGGGCGTCACCTCGACCGGATCGGCGCGCCGCGGGCGGCCGACGGCGAGCGCGACCCCGCCGAGGCCGCGGTCGTCCGCACCTACGAGCTCGACGGGCTCGGCGACGCCGCGGTCGGCGCCCTGCGCGCCGCGACCGTCGGCGGCGACGCGAGCGCCGCGGCGTTCGCGCTCGGCGATCCGAACCGGGCCGGCGTCCCGACGACTCCTCCGACGACCGACGGCGGGACCGGCGACCGCGCGAACGGCGGATCTCCCGGCGACGCCCTCCCGGACCGTCGCCGCGGCCTCCTGATCGGGGCCCCGGACGCGATCGAATCGGTCAGAGAGTCGGTTTCCGGCGTCTCCGACGCGCTCGACGCCGCGCTCGACGGAATCGCCGCCAACGTCAGTTAAGAGAAAGTTTATGCCCTCGTGTAGACAACCGATCGACCGGACGCCGGAGGGGCACGCGGGTAGGGGTACTCTGTGCCACTCCGGCCCATACCATAATTCGACCGGCGAGCGGCGGCGCCGGTCAGCGCGGAGACGGGATCCCGCACGCGGAGTGACCCGTCCGTGAACTTCGCGACCTTCGAACCCGTCTACGAGGCGATCCTCGCCGACTTCGGGTTCGACCGGGCCGCCGACGAGCGAGCCCGGGACCTCGCCGCCGACCTCGCGACGTCGTTCCCGCTCGCCCGCCTGGGCGACTGGGAGGGGGAGACGGTCGCCGTCGCTGGCGCGGCGCCGTGCCTCGCCGACGAGGTCGCGCTCGCCCGCCACGCCGACGTCGTCGTCGCCGCCTCCGCGGCGGCCGACGTGCTCGCCGACCGCGGCGTCGACGTCGACTGTCTGGTGACCGACCTCGACAAGAACCCCGAGACCGCGGCGTCGCTGACCCGCGAGGGCGTCCCCGTCGCCGCCCACGCGCACGGCGACAACGTCCCCGCCGTCCGCGAGTGGCTTCCGCGCTTCGCCGACGAGTGGACGCTGGCGACGACGCAGGCGGCCCCCGTCGGCCCGGTCCGAAACCCCGGCGGATTCACCGACGGCGACCGGGCCGCGTTCCTCGCCGATCACGCGGGGGCCGGCGAGCTGGTCTTCCCCGGCTGGGACTTCGACGACCCGGCGGTCGACCCGATGAAGGCGCGGAAGCTCGACTGGGCGGCGCGGCTGCTCCGCTGGCTCGAACGCCGCCGCGGCGAGGCGTTCGCGGTCCTCGACGGCCGGCGCGACGCGGCCGACGCCGCGCTGGACGAGATCCTCGGCGACGGGAGCGACCGGGAGCCCGGCGACGCTTAGGCCGTCTCCCCTTCGACGCGCGGCTCGGGGTACAGCTCGCTCTCGTCGCGCTCGCCGATCCAGTCCGCCAACTGGACGAGCTGGTCCGCGGCCGCCTCGAACAGGCGCTCCGCCTTCTCGGGCGTTACGTCGGTCGGGTCGCCGAACGCGCCGTTCGGGGAGTTGTCGACCGCGTCGTAGAAGGTGCGGGCGCCGTGGACCGTCGTCTCCGCGCTCGCGAGGTCGACGAGGCCGTCGTCGCGGGCGTCTTCGAGCCGGTCCTCGCGGACGAGGTCGGGCGCGATGTGGGTGATCATCGCCGTCTCCTTCGGTCCCGCGTGGGGACCGTTGTGTTCGAACAGGTCGTCGACCAGCTCCGGGATCGACTCGTCCCACATCCACTCGACGGCGTAGGCGACCTCGTCCTCGTGGAGCCGACGCCCGACCTCGCGGAGGTGCTGGACGTTGCCGCCGTGGGCGTTGACGAACACCACGCGGTCGATCCCGTGGTACGCGAGGTTCCGCGAGAACGACTCGACGTAGTCCCGGAACTCCGGCGGATCGACCCACATCGTCCCCGGGAACTGTCGGTGGTGCGGGCTGACGCCGACGTTGATCGTCGGCGTTCGGAACGCGTCCGACCGCTCGGCGGCCGCCGTCGCGAGCGCCTCGGCGATCAGGTGGTCGGTCGCGAGCGGGAGGTTCGGTCCGTGCTGTTCGGTCGAGCCGAGCGGGACGAGCGCGACGGAGCCGGGAGCGAGCGCGTCGTCCAGCTCCGGCCAGGTGTGGTCCGCGAGGTACATACCACCGCCTCGCGCGCGACACGTATCAACCCAGCCGTCTCGGTCCGGTTCGCCGGGGTTCGGCCGGGCGGCGTTCCACCGGCCTCGCCGCGACCGCGCTCCCGCGGCACGCCGCCGCTTCGGCCCGTGTCGACACCCTTTTTGTGTCGTCCGGCCGAATCGGGTGGCATGTTCGGAGGCGGCGGCATGAACCCGCGCAAGATGAAACAGATGATGAAACAGATGGGGATCGACGTCGAGGAGCTCGACGCCGAGCGGGTCGTCATCGAGACGGCCGACGGCGACGACCTCGTCTTCGACGGCGCCCAGGTGACCAAGATGGACGCCCAGGGGCAGGAGACCTACCAGATCGTCGGCTCGCCCGAGTCGGTCGCCGACGCGGGCGCGGGCGGCGCGACGGCCGTCGAGGGCGGCGACGACCCGGCGCTCGACGACGCGGACGACGGCGACGACGGCATCCCCGAGGAGGACGTGAAGCTGGTCGCCCAGCAGGCGGGCGTCTCGAAGGAGGCCGCCCGCGAGGCGCTGGAGGCGGCCAACGGCGAGCCCGCGCGAGCGATCTCCGACCTGCAGTGACGGACGCCGCGTACCTGCTCGTCCACGAGGACCGCGAGTACCTGCTGGAGCCCGGCGAGGAGTTCGGCACCGACCTCGGCGTGATCGAGGTCCCCGAGGACGTCGCGGCCGGCGACGAGGTCGAGACCCACCTCGGCACCGTCTTCGAGGTCCGCGCGCTCCGCGGCCCCGACCTGTTCAACCACCTCGAACGCACCGGGGCGCCGATGATGCCGCGCGACGTGGGCCTCGTGATGGGCCACACCGGCGCGTCCGGCGGCGACCGCGTCCTCGACGCCGGCACCGGGACCGGCATCCTCGCCGCGTACCTCGGCCGGGCCGGCGCGGACGTGACCACCTACGAGGTCGACGCCGAGTTCGCCGAGGTCGCCCGCGACAACATGCGGACGGCGGGCGTCGCCGACCGCGTCGAGGTCCGCACCGGCGACCTCACCGACGAGCTCGACGCGCTCGCCGACGGCGAGCCGTTCGACGCCCTCACGCTCGACACGGGCGACGCCCCGGCGGTCGTCGAGCGCGCGGACGACCTGCTCGCGCCCGGCGGCCGCCTCGCCGTCTACTCGCCGTTCGTCGAGGGCACCCGCGAGGCGGCCCTCGCGGCGCGCGAGGCCGGCTTCGACGAGGTCGAGACGCTGGAGACGATCCAGCGCGAGATGGACTTCTCCGACCGCGGCTCCCGCCCTTCCACCGCAGGCGTGGGGCACACGGGCTACCTCGTGTTCGGTCGGGCGCCCTGACGCCGGCGCGGCGACCCCTTCCCCCCGACGCCCGCGCTCACCGGCGCAACGCTCTTTCGGATCGCGGCAGTGACGACGTGTGTGACCGGCGACGACGCCGAGACCGGGACCGACGCCGACCCCGCGACCGACGCTGAGACCGAGAGCGAGGGGTCCGAACCGGCGGGCGACGACGCCGGCGACGGAGCCGAGGTGTCGGACGTTCTGCCGCGTCCCGACGACCCGCTCGCCGAGGCGGTCGAGACCGCGCTGGCCGGCCGGTCCGCGGTCGTCGCCGTCGGCGTGCCGATCCGGCTGCTCCCGTCCGTGCTGGCCGCTCGCGAGCGCTCCTCGGGCCCGCCGTGGCGGGTCGCGTGCCGGCCAGGAGTCGTCGACGCGCTCTCGCGCGCGCTCGTCCTCGGGAGCGCCGTCGCCGAGGCGGTCGAGACCGACGAGATACGGGTCCGGACCGGCGACCCGCTCGGCCACGGGACGGGCGGGACGCTGTTCGCGAGTCCGGATCGCGCCGACGCCGTCGTCGGCCCCCGCGGGGACCGGACGCTGGCGACGACGGCCGACGCCGGGTCCGACGCGGTCGACGGCGACGCCGAGGCGGTCGACGGCGCTCGCGCGACGGCCGAGTCGCGCTTCGACGCGGCGACACCCGAGACGGTCGGGATGCCCTCGCGGACGCGACTGCTCGCCGCCGCGCGAGAGGCCCTCGACGACCGCTTCGCCGACGATCTGGAGTCGCTGCTCGCGGCGCTCGACCCCGGCGAGTTCGGCCGCACGACCCGGCCGTCCGACCGGACGCTCCTCGTCGCGCTCGCGGCGCGTCACGACCACCTCTTCCGCGACCTGCGGACGTGGGTCGGGACCGACGGCGTCGGGATCGCCCCCGCACAGGAGTTCACCGGTGACCGGCAGGCGCTCGTCAACCGGGGACTGATCGAGTCGGTCAAGGTGCCGATGGGGCCGGGACGTCCGATGCTCCGGCTCCGCGCGGTCGACGACGCGCTGTTGCGAGCGCGGCCGGAGGAGGTGCCGGACGTCCTGGAGGGTCGGTTCGCGCTGCCGACCGACGCGGACGGCCGGGTCCGCGACGACGCCCGTCGGGGCGAGCGCCGCCCCGTCTGGGAGCGTCGGCGCTGGTGACGGACGGCGTCGAGTCGGGGCCCGGTGTCGGGCGACGTGGCAAGAACTAACTCTCGGCGGCGCGCCCACACTGACATGACGACGTTCTCCGACAGGGTCGAGCGGATCTCGATAAGCGGGATCCGCGAGGTGTTCGAGGCGGCCGGCGACGACGCGATCAACCTCGGGCTGGGCCAGCCCGACTTCCCGACGCCGGACCACGCCCGGCGGGCCGCGGTCGACGCCATCGAGTCCGGGAAGGCGGACGCCTACACCGAGAACAAGGGCACGCGGTCGCTGCGGGAGGCCATCGCCGAGAAGCACCGCGCCGACCAGGGGATCGACCTCGACCCGGGTAACGTCATCGCGACCGCGGGCGGCAGCGAGGCGCTTCATATCGCCCTCGAAGCCCACGTCGACGCCGGCGACGAGGTGCTGATCCCGGACCCCGGGTTCGTCTCCTACGACGCCTTGACGAAGCTGACTGGCGGCGAGCCGGTTCCCGTGCCGCTCCGCGACGACCTCACCATCGACCCCGCCGCGATCGAGGACGCGATCACCGACGACACGGCGGCGTTCGTCGTCAACTCCCCCGGCAACCCCACCGGGGCCGTCTCCTCCGAGGAAGACGTGCGCGAGTTCGCCCGCATCGCGGACGAGCACGACGTGCTCTGTATCTCCGACGAGGTGTACGAGTACACCGTCTTCGACGGCGAGCACCACTCGCCGATGGAGTTCGCGGAGACGGACAACGTCGTGGTCGTCAACTCCGCCTCGAAGCTGTTCTCGATGACCGGCTGGCGACTCGGCTGGGTGTACGGGTCCGACGAGCGCGTCGAACGCATGCTCCGCGTCCATCAGTACGCGCAGGCGTGCGCCTCGGCGCCGGCCCAGTACGCCGCCGAGGCCGCGCTGCGCGGCGACCGCGGCGTGGTCGACGAGATGACCGCCTCCTTCGAGCGCCGCCGCGATATCCTCCTCGACGGCTTCGAGGATATCGGAATCGACTGCCCGACGCCGCAGGGCGCGTTCTACGCGATGCCTCGCGTCCCCGAGGGGTTCGTCGACGAGTGTATCGACCGCGGCGTGGTCGTCGTCCCCGGCGAGGCGTTCGGCGAGGGCGGCGCCGGCCACGCGCGGATCTCGTACGCGACCGACGAGGCGGAGCTGCGCGAGGCGCTCGACGTGATGGCCGAGGCGTACGCGGCGGTCCGCTGAGCCGGCGGCGGACCGCGCCGACCGGTCACTCCGCTTCCCCGCCCGTGATCCGCAGGTAGCGCTCGTAGTACTCGTCGCCGTAGCGGATCAGCTCCTCTCGCCCCTCGCCGACGCCCCCGTCGTTCCGCATGTCCCCGTCGAGGAAGTGACGCGCGTCGAGCGCGCGGACCAGCTCCGCGTAGGCGTCGGAGTACGGGTGCGTCTCGCCGTACTCCTCGACCGCCGCGCGGTCGACGATCCGCCGCGCTTCCGAGGAGAGCGCGTCCGGGTCTATCCTGGGGCCGACGAGCCGCGCCCGGAGGATCGATTCCATCCGCTCGGGGCGCTCCGCGACGGGCTCGGCGGTGGGCCGGTAGACGGCCTCGTGGAACCGCTCCCGCTCGATATCCACTCGGTACGTGGTCTCTCGGTAGGCGACGCGCTCGGGGCCGTCGTCGTCGAGCAGCGCGCTCTCGGAGCGGGCCGCCTCTGACCGGTACACGTAACCGCCGCGCTCGACCAGCCCGACCGGGTACCCGCCCGCGTTCCCGCGGGCTCGCGCGGCGAAGTAGGCGATCCGGACCGCGCGCCGGTCGGCGTCGGGGAGGTCCCCGCCCTCGCCCCCGTCGACCGCCGATCCGCCGTCGCCGTCCGTCGCCGTCTCTCCGTCGTCGACGGCGTAGAGTCTGAGGACCGGATACGCCTCTGCGACCTCGCCGACCACGACCGATCCGAGCCGGTGATAGGTCCCATCGTCGAGCACGTACGCCGGATCGTCCGGGGTCGCGAAGAACGGCCTGCGATGGCGGGTCGTGTACGGTTCGCCGGCGAGCGCGGCGTCGAGCGCCGCCTCGTCCCACGCGTCGGCCGGGGCGTCGCGGTCGCGGACGTACCGGTCGCGAAGCGACCCGTCGACGCGCGACAGCGACAGCGAGAGCTTCGCGCCGCCGCTCGGACCGCCGTCGTCGGTCCCGAGACAGCCCGCGACGGCGCCGACCCCGCCCGCGAGGCCGGCGGCGAGGAGGCGGCGACGAGTCGCCGTGAGGTGTTCCATACCCGGTCCTCGTCGGGGCGACGGGAAAGCGGTTGGCGAAGCACAAACGCCCGCTTGAGTGACCGAGGACGCTCGCTCGGAGGCGCGGCCCCGGAGCCGCTTCACTAATTACTTCGGGTTATCCGAGCTCTACGGAGAGTTTCCGCAAGTTATACTGCCGCCGACGGAGTAGCGACGGGCAATGGACCGGAACATACAGGTCAGCCGCCTCGACCGGCAGGCGGTCGAGGACCAGGAGGTCGAAATCGTCGAGCGAAAGGGGATCGGTCACCCCGACTCGATCTGCGACGGCGTCGCGGAGTCGGTCTCGCGGGCGCTCTCGCAGCTCTACCTCGACCGCGTCGGCAAAGTCCTCCACTACAACACCGACGAGACGCAGCTCGTCGCCGGCCGCGCGGCCCCCGCGTTCGGCGGCGGCGAGGTCGTCGAACCTATCTACATCCTCATCGTCGGCCGCGCCACGAAAGAGTACGACGGCGAGCAGCTGCCCGTCGACTCGACCGCGCTCGCGGCCGCCCGCGACTACCTCGCCGAGGCGATCCCGGAGCTGGAGTACGGCACCGACGTGGTCGTCGACGTGAAGCTCGGCGAGGGGTCGGGCGACCTCCAGGACGTCTTCGGCGAGGAGACGCAGGAGGTCCCGATGGCCAACGACACCTCCTTCGGCGTCGGCCACGCGCCGCTCACCGAGACGGAGACCATCGTCCACGAGGCCGAGCGCGCGCTCAACACGACCTACCACGACGACCACCCCGAGCTCGGCCCCGACGTGAAGATCATGGGCAAACGCGAGGGCGACCGGATCGACATCACCGTCGCCGCCGCGATGGTCGACGCGTACGTCGACGGGCTCGACGAGTACGACGACGCGGTCGCGTCCGTCCGCGAGTACGTCGACGAGCTCGCGCGCGAGTACACCGACCGCGAGGTCAACGTCGACGTCAACACCGCCGACGACTACGACGAGGGCTCCGTCTACCTCACCGTCACCGGCACCTCCGCCGAACAGGGCGACGACGGCTCGGTCGGTCGCGGGAACCGCGCCAACGGGCTCATCACCCCGAACCGCCCGATGTCGATGGAGGCGACCTCCGGGAAGAACCCCGTCAACCACATCGGGAAGATATACAACCTGCTCTCCACCCGCATCGCCGAGTCGGTCACGAGCGAGGTCGACGGGATCCGCGACCTCCAGGTCCGACTCCTTTCGCAGATCGGCCGGCCGATCGACGAGCCGCACGTCGCCGACGCGCAGATCGTCACCGAGGACGGGGTCGCGCTGGGCGACATAGAGGACGACGTGCTCGCCATCGTCGACCGCGAGCTGGCCGACGTGACGGACGTGACCCGCAGCGTCATCGAGGGCGACGTCTCGACGTTCTGAGGGCGACTGGCGGCGGTCCGCCCGAGGTTTCTACAGGCGAGGCGCCGTAGCGATCGCCATGGCCGACACCCCGACCGACGTCGACCTCAAGGCCGACCTGACCGACGACGTGGCCCTCGTCACGGGCGCGACGCGCGGGATCGGCGCCGAGATCGCCGCGGAACTCGCAGACCTGGGCGCGACCGTCTACGCCGGTGCGCGCGACCCCGACGACGTGACCGCGGCGGACCAGCGCGCGGTCCGCCTGGACGTGACCGACGACGAGGAGGTCCGCGCCGCGGTCGACCGGATCTGGCGCGAGGAAGGCTCGCTCGACGTCCTCGTGAACAACGCGGGCGTGTTCCCCCGGTCCGGGCCGCTCCACGAGATGGACCTCTCGGACTTCGACCGCACGACGGCCGTCAACCTCCGCGGCCCGGTCGTCCTGACCAAGCACGCGCTGCCGCTGCTGCTGGAGGAAACCGGCGGTCGCGTCGTGAGCCTCTCGTCCGGGCTGGGGCAGTTCACCGAGGGGCAGATGGGCGGCGGCTACCCGGCCTACCGGCTCTCGAAGGTCGGCGTCGGCGGACTGACCGCGTACCTCGACGGGGAGTACGGCGACCGGGGTCTCATCGCGAACGCCGTCTCGCCGGGGTGGGTCCGGACGGATATGGGCGGCGACGAGGCCCCGAGAACCCCGTCGAAGGGCGCTGAGACGCCGGTCTGGCTCGCGCGCTTCGCGCCGGGGAGCCCCGCGGGCCATCTCTGGAAGGACCGCGAGCGGATCCCCTGGTAGCGTCGCCGACCGCAACGGATTTGCGCCGCCCGGTCCGAACCCCGGGCATGACGCGGGTGTGTCTCCTCGGCGACCCCGACGTGGAGCTCTCCTACGAGCTGCTCTCCCGCGAGACGGCTCGCGACGCGCTCGCCACCTACGACATCGAGGAGCCGTTCGAGAACAGCGTCGCCGTCGACACCGTGAGCCTCGGCGCCGCCGTCTCCCTGCTCAACGACCTCGACTGGTACCTCGTCCGCTTCGTCGCGGAGGCGCTCGTCTTAGAGCCGTCCGTCGCGACCGACGAGTGGCTCTCCCGCGACCTCGCCCGCGAGGTCCGCGACGGCGAGGTGCCGCCCGAGGAGACCGACCAGCACCTGAAGGTGTTCGGGCTCGTCGACGGGCGCCCGGTCGAGCCCCTCTTCGTCCGCCGGCGACAGGGCGAGACGCCCGAGTACGACCTCCGCGACGTCGAGGAGACCGTCGTCGTCCGCGTGAGCGAGTCCGAGTTCTCGGGGTAGGCCGGTCCCTCTCCGTCACTCGTCGACCTCGGCGAGGATCCGCGTCCGGACCGGGTCCACGTCGACCGGCGCCCACGCCTCCACGTCGTAGGTCACGTCAGCGAGCGTCTCCAGGCGGTCGTCGTCGCCCGCGCCTATCGCCTCGACCGCCTCCTCCCGCAGCCGTTCGAGCACCGCGTCCGCGAGCGCCTCCCGGTCGACCTCGCGGTCCGGCACGTCGAGGATGTGCGGGAGGTCCTCGGCGCCCGCCGGGAGCGTCGGGAACGCGGCCGGCCCGACCGCGAGCGTGGTCGACTCGTCGTTCCCCTCCTCGCCTGCCCCTCCGTCGCCGTTCGCGATGTCGTCCGCGCCGCCCCCGGAGAGCGCGCCGCTCGGCGCCGGCACGAGCGCGTACTCGGCGACCGCGAGGTCGATGGCGGCGTCGATGGCGTCCTCGTCGACCTCGGTCCGCTGTTTGAACGCCAGCTCGGAGAGCGCGCGCGACAGCTCCGCCCGGGTGAGCCAGCCGAACAGGTCGACGACGCCCGCGAGGTCGTCGCGCGCGGCGACGCTCGGCCCGCTCGCGTCCGCCATCGTCAGTCCTCCCCCGGCGCGGGCTCCGCGTGTCCGTCGTCGGTCGCCGAGCCGCCGACGGCGTCGCTCCCGTTGCCTCCCGAGGCGTCGCCGCGGACCGCCTCGAGGTCTTCCCCGGCGGCCTCTCGGACCTCGTCGGGGTCGACCGGCGCGTCCTGCCACGCGGGGAGCCGCGTGTCGGGGCCGGGCTCGCCGAGCGCCTCGGCGTAGGTCGCCACCTGCGAGCGCTCGTCGGCGGCGTCGTACGAGAGGCCGTTGAACGCGGCGTCGGCGGCGTAGCCGTCGACTAACGTCGCCGCCGCGTCGCGGTACCGGTCGGCGAGGCCGTCGTAGTCGACGTCGACGCCCGCGTCCTCGACCGCGCGCAGCGTCGCCTCGCCGACCGCGCGGCTCATGTCCGCGAGGCCGGTCGGCCCCTCCACGGATCGGTGGTCGTGCTCGTAGCGCCCGAGGTCGACCTGGGCGCTGTCCGCGAAGCCGGCGTGGCCGAACGCCTCCCCGAGCGTCCCGACCTCCAGCCCCCAGCCGCGCTGGACGCGGAGCCGCGAGACGAGGTCGCTCGTCGCCGCGAACTCCCCGGCGAGCGCGTAGCGGAACGCCGAGAGGTACTCCAGGACGGCCGGCTCTCGCCCGGGCGCGGCGTCGCCGAGCGCGCGGACCAGCGGCCGGAAGAACAGCCTGAACAGCCGCCCGTACAGCGAGCCGTCCTCGACGCGGGCGTAGTACCCCTTCGAGAAGGCGTAGCCGCGCCCCAGCGGGAACAGCAGGCGGTTGACGAACGCGGGCGAGTAGGTCTTGGTGTCGGCGTCGTGGACGACGACGAACTCCTCGTCGAGCGCGCGGCCGAGGGCGAGCCACACGTCGCGGCCCTTGCCGCGCTCGCCGTCGAGGCCGCGCGCCTCCAGCAGCGACGCGAGTCGGGGCCCGTCGCACCACAGCGTCTCGACGTCGAGGTCGAACCCGTCGAGCCAGTCGGCGAACGGCCCGGCGCGGTCGGCCGACGCCCGCAGGGGGACGATGACCCGGGCGGGGTCGACGGTCTCCAGCGTCGAGAGCACGCGCTCGGCCGCGAGCGTCCCGTACTCGCGCTCGGTCATCGGCACGACGACCGCCGCGCGGTCCGTCGGGGCGTCGGGCCGGTGGTCGGTCAACGCGTGGAGGGTCGTCACGCGCTCCTGAACGTACTCCATTTACCGATCACACGGGAGCGACGCCCAAAACAGGTGCGGTACCCCCGACCCGTTCGGCCGCTTCGAACGGGCCCCGCGCTCCGGTCCCGTCGCCGGCGGGGCCGCGCCGCCGCGTCAAACCGTCCGCGTCGAACCCGCCGCCCCGCCCGGGACGCGCCCGAGGCGGTAGAGGGCCGCGTACCCGGCGACGAGGAGCGCCAGCCCGCCGGCGAGCGCGAGGAAGACGGCGTCGTACCCCGCGCCCGCCTCGATCGCCTCGCCGACGACCCAAGAGCCCGCCGCCTGCGTGGACATCATCCCGGCCGAGAACATCGCGTACGCCGACGCGCGCGACTCGTCCGGCAGCGACGCCAGCAGGTACGTGTCGCCGGCCGGGAACAGCATGTGGATGGCGAACCCGACGACGACGCTCGCGGCGATCACCGCCGCGAGCCCCTGCGCGAGGACCACGAGGACGACGCCCCCCACGAACGAGGCGACGATGCCGAGCAGGTAGGGCACGTGCGGGAGCCGGTCCGCGAGGTCGCCCGAGACGAGGAAGGCGGGCACCCCGGCGGCGAAGATGACGGTCAGGAGGTTCCGGGCCGTCGCCCGGGGGAGCCCCTTGTCGATCATGTACAGCTCGTAGAAGTTGAACAGGCCCTGCCAGACGAAGCTCGTGAGGCCCATCAGCACGACCCCGGCGAGGATCAGCTTCCACTCGCCGCGGGCGGCCGCGAGGAAGTCGGTGTCGCCGGCCCCCGCGTCCGGGAGGTCGGTCCGCTTCGCGAGCGCGACGAACAGCAGCGTGCTGGCGGCCGCGGCGACCGCGAGCGCGTAGAAGGCGTAGCGCCAGTCGTACCACAGCGCGACGGTGACCGCGGGCGCGGCGATGACTGCGGAGAGCTGGCTGGCCATGCCGTGGACGCCCATCACGCGACCGACGCGCTGGGGGAACAGCTCCGAGATGAACGGGTTGGCGGCGACGAAGTAGACGCCGGAGGCCAGCCCGACCGCGAAGGCGGCGACCATGAGCGCGAGCACGGTCGGCGCGAGCGCGACGCCGAGCGCGCCGGCGGTCAGCATCGCGCCGGAGACGACGATCACGCGGCGCCGCGTGAACCGGGTGAGCGCCCAGCCGGCGGGGAGCCGCGGGGCGGCCGAGCCGAGCCACGCGAGCGTGACGATGAGCCCGGCGGTCCCCTCGCGGATCCCGAACGCGTCGATGAACTCGCCCACGAGGGGCGCGAACACGACCCGGGCGAAGTTGACGAGGAAGACCAGCGCGCACAGCGATCCGAACAGCCTGGTCCGTGACACGGCGGCGATTCCGCGCGCCCGGACACAAGCGTTGCGAAAGCGCCCGGTCGGACGCCGAGAGGATTCAACCGCGGCGGGGGAGCCCGTACCGCCCCGCCAGCCCGCGGTTTCGCCGAAGTCGTCAGACCGATGTCGTACAGGGTTTTTATGCGCCCCGGCGACAAACCCCGGGTATGAAATCCACGCGCAAGGGGCTCCGCGACGGGGACCTCGTCAAGGACACCTACGAGCGGCTCAACTGCGCCGACTGCGACCAGGTCCTGAAGAAGGAGAACGACCCCGACGAGGTGTTCTCGGTCCGGATCTGTCCGGAGTGCGGCGCGCGCTACAAGGAACTCCGCTGAGGCCGCGCGCCCGAGACGCCGACCCGCCGTCAGAGTCCCCGCCCCACCGTCGCTCTCCTTGCTCTCCCGCTCGCGCCCGTTCAGGAGCCGAACGAGTCCGCGACCGACGCCGCAACCGCCAGCGCCTCGCCCGTCACGATCTCGATCCACCGGTACCGCGTGTACGCCTCGACCGTCGACCTGACGGTCCGGTCGGCCGCCGCGACGGCGCCGTCGGGCTCGTCGAACAGCGCGAGGAACTCGGTCGCCAGCCACCGAGCAAGTGGGTTCTCGCTCCCGGCGAGCGACGACGCCGACTCGACGGCCCCCTCGCGCGCGTCGCCGATCGCTGCCGGGTCGTCGGGGAACATCGCGTCGCCCTCCTCGACCCGCGACGCCACGGCGTCGAGCGCACGGAGCCGCGTCCACGCGAGCGCGGTCCGGGTCAGCCCGGTCGCCGGGTTGTCGGGCTCGTAGTCGCCGAACGCGACCGGGTCGAACCACATGCCGTCGAAGCTCCGGTACACGGCGCTCGACAGCAGGGCGTCGCTCGGCGCGCCCCGTTCGACCGCCCGCTCGTCGACGAACGCCTCGGTGCCCGGGTTATGTCGGAGGTCCTCGACGCCCTCGCCGTGGAGCTCGCGAAGCCGGTCGCCGACCTCGCGGCCGATTCGGCTCATCTCGCGGCGGAGCGGCTCGGCCACGGACGCCGGATCGCCGAGCGACGCCGCGTACCGGTCGCGGAGGTACCGGCCCGCTTCCACGTGCGCCTGGACGCGCTCGACGTCGCCGATCGCGTCCCCCGTCCGAAGCGGGTTCGCCCGGTCGGCGGGCCCCACGCCGCCGCCGACGAGCGTCCGCCGGCGCGCCACGTCGTACCACCGCTCCATCGGCCCGTACACCGCGGCGGCCGCGAGCGGGTCCGCGGCCGGACCGGGGAGTTCCCGCAGCGTCTCGGACGCTCGGCGACGCACCGTTCCGAGATCCGGGGCCACCGCGGTCGGATCGCCATCGACGGTCACGGCCGCCCACGTGCCGACGGCGGTCGCGGCGTGCTCGCGCGCCGTCGCGTACCGCTCGACCGCCTCCAGCGGCGTCAGCGACGCCGGCCCGCCCGGCAGCGCCTCGCGGGCCGCCGTCCGCTCGGTCGCGATCTGCTCGCGGAACTCGCCGTTGGGGAGCGTCTCAGCCGTCAGCGGCTCGGGAATCGGCGAGAGGAGGCGGTCGACGCGGTCCGCGAACGCGCTCGCGACCGCGGGCTCGACGTCGACGGGAACGAGCCGCGGACGCTCGGGGACCGACCCGTCGAACTCCCGCGGGACGGCCTCGATGTCGAGCGACGGCGGGTCGTCCCAGAACCGCGGGTCGCCCCCGCCGCCGAGGCAGCCGGCGAGCGAGCCGAGCGCGACTCCGCCGGCGGCGGCCAGCGCGCCGCGACGGGTGAGCCGTCGGGCCATCAGAAGTCACCCCACTCGTCGGTGGCGGTGGCGTTCCCGGGCACGGTCGCGTTCTCCTCGATAACCGCGTACTCGGTGTCCGTCGTCCGGCACGGCGACCGCCCGCTGGAGCCGGAGCCGCGGATCCGCTCGTCGAGCGCGACCGGGAGCCGGAAAAGCAGCGCCAGCGTGACCCTGGTACCGGCCTCGCACGCCGCGTCGGGCGGTCTGAGCTCGCGACAGTACTCGTACTCGACCCGCCCCGGCTGCCACGACACCGAGTGGATTTCGAGCCGCTGGCAGGAGCGGACGCCGGCCGGCGTGACGTACACCGTCTCCGCGTCGTAGTCGGTCTCGTCGAGGAACGCGCGGACCCGCCGCCGGTCCTCGTCGGCGACGCCCGGCGCGGCCCGGATCCGGGCGGCCCGCCCGGCCGTCGTTACGAGCTCCCTCCCGACTCCGGTGGGGCCGTCGGCGTCGTCGCCGCTCGCGTCGTCGTCCGGCGCGACGCCGCCGTCAGTTCCGTCCTCGCCGCCGCTTCCGGCCTCGACGAGAACGGGCTCCCGCCAGTCGTTCCGCACCTTCAGCACGGTCGGGTCCGTGTCGGTTCCGGGGGCGGACGACGACCGGGCGACGGGGTCGGAGTCGTCGGCCGGGTCGCCGCCGAAGCAGCCGGCGAGCGCGCCGACCGCACCGAGTGCGGCGCTACTCAGGAGGGCTCGTCGCGTGGGGGACATACGGCCCGGTTGCGCCGGTCGGAACAAACGTCTTGTGGCGCGCGACCGCCGCCGGATCCGCCCCCGCGCCGCCGCCTCACTCGAAGACGGCGTCGAACGCCGACGCGCCGAGCGGGTCGAAGGTGCCGGCCGCGACGTTCTCGCGGACGTGCTCGGGGTCGGTCGTGCCGACGAGCGAGGCGGTGACGCCCGGGGCGCTCCGCGCGAAGTTGAGCGCGCGCTGGGCCGGCGTCTCCCCCGCGAGCGTCGCGTCCACGTCCGCGGGAATCGCGCCCTCGATCGCCAGGTCGCCCTGCCCGAGACTCGCGCTCGTCACCACCGAGAGCCCGGCCTCGTGAGCGAACGTGAGCGTCGAGACGGGCCCGTCCGCGTCGGCGCCGGGCGGCGCGGGCTGGTTCCGCCGGGTGAACGCGTCGGCCATCGCGACGTTGAACGGGAGCTGGACCGCCGCGAACCCGTGGTCGTCGTCGGGTCCGACCGCCTCGCCGGCCGCCTCGGCGCGGGCGAGGACCTCGGCGAGCGAGAGGTAGTCGTTGGCCCCCTGCGGCACGCGGAAGGCGCTCCACGACGCGACGCCGTACGCGCCGACGTCGCCCGCGGCGCGCCGGCGTTCGAGGGCCTCGAAGGCGGCTTCGAGCGCGTCGTACACCTCGGACCGCGAGCGCACGGCGAGCTGCGTCTCGGGGTTGTGGACGTAGAAGCAGTCGACGGAGTCGAGGCCGAGCCGGTCGAGCGAGCGGTCCAGCGACCACTCCAGGTACGCCGGCGTCATCGCGTGGGCGCCGTTCGCGAGGTCGCCCGGGTCGACGATCCCCGGCTCGACGAAGCGCTCGCGGACGTAGGCGCTCGGGTCCGGAGGACGCTCGCCGTCGAACGGGAGGAAGCCGCCCTTCGTCGCGACGACGACCGACTCGCGGTCGACGGGCGCCTCGCGGAGGGCCTCGCCGACGACGCGCTCGGCGCGCCCGCAGCGGTAGTTGGCCGCGGTGTCGGCGTGGTTTACCCCCGACCGGAGCGCCAGTCCGATCGACTCGCGGGCGGCGTCGTCGACCGCGGGCGTCGGCTCGCCGAGGTACGTCCCGATCCCGAGGCTGGAGACGACGCCGGGGCCGAAGCGCCGGAAGTAGGTGCGCCCGAAGGCGTCGCCGAACCGGTTCCGGTACCCCCAGAGGGCCTCGCGAGTCGCCATGTGGTCGGGGTAGTCGGCTCGCGGGTAAAAGTCGCGCGGGAGGGCGGCTCGTCGCGTTCGACAAACCGCCGCGCGAGCCGCACCGATCGGACCGCCAACGGCGCGAGTCAGTCGGTCACGCGGAAGGTCCGGGCGGTGTCCCTGTCGCCGCGGACCACGTCGACCTCGATCAGCCCCAGGGAGGTGAACACCTCGCCCCAGTCCCGGTAGTACAGCGGCGTCTCGTCGTCGACGTAGTTCACGTCCGGGTCGGCCGCCTCCGCCTCGCCCGCCGGCTCCTCGATCTCGGCCGTGACGAGGAGTTCGTCGGTGATCCGCGCGATCTCCTCGAAGACCCACTCGACGTCGGGGTGGAGGTGTTGGAGCGTCTCGACCGAGTACACGGCGTCGAACGCCCCGTCCTCGAACTCGCCGACGAGGTCCTCTATCGCGCCGCAGTGGAACGTCCCGTCGGCGGCCAGGTCGGGGTAGGTCTCCCGCATCGCGTCGAACGCGTCGGCGTTGATGTCGACGCCCGAGAGGTCGTCGAACCCGTGGGCGGCGAGGTGATCGAGGTGCCGCCCCGAGCCGCACCCCAGTTCGAGGACGGCCGCGTCGCGGTCGAGGTGCGCTGTCAGCGCCTCGCGGATCCGCTCGCTCGTCTCGTTCGGCCCGTAGTGCGCGTAGTAGCGCGGTGAGTATTCGCCCGCCCGGTTCGTCCACGAGTCTCGGACGGCGTTGGGTTCCACGTGTGCCACCGCGGACAGAGACCTAAAACGCCGTCGAACGGCGTCCAGGCGCGGACGCCGGCGGCGGACGTGACCCGGGAGGGCAGCAACGCCGACCGCGCCCCTGCGTCAGACGCACGCACGACGCAACGACTATACGGATTCCTCGTGTCAGACGTGGTAATGGCCTCGCTCACCGACCACCTGGCGGACCTCGTCGCCGATGTGGACGCGGTCCTGCTGTTCTCGCCGACGAGTTCCTTCTACGAGCCGTTCGCGGACGACGGGACCGAGGTCGTCGTCGTCGCGCCCGACAACGACGTCGACGCCGAGACGTTCGTCGAACTGCCGCTCCCCTTCGACAACGTCAAAGACCGGATCCGGTTCGGCATCGAGGGCGCCATGGACGCGGACCTCCTCGCGGAGGGCGACGAGGTGGCCTGCGTCGCGTCGGTGTTCGACGGGGGCTCGGACGCGGTCGTCCGCGTCACCGTCGACGAGGGGATCCACACCGGCATCTACGACCTGTTCGCCAACTCCCGGGCCGAGCCGAGCGTCATCCGCGACGTGTTCGAGGTCGCGATCGAACTCGGCAAGAAGGGGCAGAAGGGCAAGCCGGTCGGCGCGCTGTTCGTCGTCGGCGACGCGGGGAAGGTGATGAACAAGTCGCGGCCGCTGTCGTACAACCCCTTCGAGAAGAGCCACGTCCACGTCGGCGACCCCATTGTGAACGTCATGCTCAAGGAGTTCTCGCGGCTGGACGGCGCGTTCGTCGTCTCCGACTCCGGGAAGATCGTCTCGGCGTACCGCTACCTCGAACCCGCGGCCGAGGGGGTCGACATCCCGAAGGGGCTCGGCGCGCGCCACATGGCGGGCGGCGCGATCACCCGCGACACCAACGCGACCGCCATCGTCCTCTCGGAGTCGGACGGGCTCGTCCGGGCGTTCAAGGCCGGCGAACTCGTCTTGGAGATCGATCCGGAGGAGTACTGAGCGATGTCCGCGGCCCAGATCTCCGTCCCCGAGTTCGTCGCGAACGTCCCGTACCGGATCTGGCTGGCGCTCGGAGTGCTCGCGCTCGGGCTCGTGCTGGCGTACCTCACCGGCGTGATCAACCGCCGACTCCTCCGGCGCGCCGGCGTTCCCGAGGTGATCGAGGGGACCGCCTTCGAGCGGACCGCCCGCGAGTTCGACACCTCGACGGTGCGGATCCTGGCGCAGCTGTCGAGCTACTTCATCCTCGCCGTCACGGTCATCGTCGCCCTGACCGTCGCGGACGTGAACTACCTCGAACAGTTCTGGTCGGGGGTCGCCGCGTTCCTCCCGCGGCTGTTCGTCGCCGTGGTCGTGTTCATCGTCGGTATCGTCGTCGGCGACAAGGCGGAGCTGCTCGTCGCCGAGCGCCTCCGGGGAATCAAGCTCCCCGAGCTCGGCGTGCTCCCGACGCTCGTGAAGTACAGCGTCGTGTACGTCGCGACGCTCATCGCGCTCGGCCAGGTCGGCGTCCAGACGCTCGCGCTCATCGTGCTGCTCGCGGCGTACGCGTTCGCGGTCGTCCTGTTCGCCGCGCTCGCGACGAAGGACTTGGTCGCCTCGGCCGCGGCCGGCGTCTTCCTCCTCCTCCGCCAGCCGTACGGCATCGGCGACGAGGTACGGGTCGCCGGCGAGCGCGGCGTCGTCCAGGAGGTGGACCTCTTCGTCACCCACATCGAGACGGACGGGGAGGAGCACGTCCTTCCGAACCACGCGGTGTTCCGCGAAGGGATCGTGCTGATCCGGGAGTGACTCGCGCGGCGGCGCCGAGTTCGGAACGCACTTACCCGACTGTGTTTTAGGCCCGCCTAAAATGAGGCGACAGGAGGAACAGCTCGTCGGTGCCCTGTTCGACGTGTTGGTGACACAGGGGCACGACGAGGCCCGAAAGCGCCTGTTACGTGCGTACGAGTCCAGCGCGTCCGAGGGTCGCGACGAACTGATTGAACGGCTGATAACGGAGCTCGTCGCCGTGCTCAACGAGCAGCTCGGCCGCCGGGAGGGTGCCGTCGTCCTCACCGACGCGATCGAGTTCCTCTTCGACCGGCTCGTCTCCGTCGTCGAGGTCGCGCCCGTCGCCATCGTCGTCGTCGACGCAGAGGGTGCGGTCCAGCTCTGGAACGACGGCGCCGAGCGGCTGTTCGGCTGGACGGAGTCGGACGCGCTCGGCGGTCGCCTCGTCTCGAAGGAGGCGGACGCGGGCGGGCCGTTCGGCGACTCCCTCTCGCGGCTCGAACGGGGCGAGCGACTCACGGGAGTCGAAACACGCCACCCACACCGAGACGGCTCGCTGGTGGACATCCGGTTCTGGGCGGCCCCCCTCCGCGATCGACACGACGACTTCGCCGGCGCCACGTACGTCGCGACCGACGTCGGAGAGCGGAAGCGCCGCGAACAGCGACTGACCGTGCTCAACCGTGTGTTGCGGCACAACATTCGCAACGACGTGAACGTCGTGTTGGGTCACCTCGAAGCGCTCGCGGCCGAGCGACCCGACGACGACCCGCACGTGGCGGCGATGGAGCGGCGGCTCGCAGAGATCGTCGACCTGAGCGACGCGGCCAGACGCGCCGAGCGGCTTCAGGAGTCCGACGGCGAAGCGAGCCGGACGACATTCGACCTGTCGGCGCTCGCCCGCGATCGAGTCCGCGAATTCGATACCGCCGTCGGCGACGCCGCGTTCAGCGTCGGGGGACCGGACGTCGTCGAGGCCGTCGCCCACGAGCTGCTCCCGTACGCGCTCGACAACCTGCTGGAGAACGCGGTCGAGCACTGCGGACCGTCCCCCCAGGTACGCGTGGCGGTCCGGGAGGAAGGGGACAGAGCGCTCCTCACGGTGGCGGACGACGGCCCGGGGCTCCCGGCGCACGAGCGGGAGGTGTTGACCCGCTCGGACGAGACGCAGCTCACACACAGCACCGGTATGGGGATCTGGTTGGTCCGTTGGATCGTCCGCAGCTCCGGCGGCGAGTTGCGCGTCGAGGAGAGCGAGGCCGGCGGGACCGCGATCACCGTCGTCCTCCGTCGGTGATTGCGCCGCCCGGACGTTCCCACCTCGTGGGATCCGGTCTCACGATATAACTTACCAGACGATCGATACCCGCGTATGAACGACGACGCCACCGCGGCCTGCGACGGCTGGGACGGCAGCGAGTGCGAGGGGACGCCCCACTGCCCCCCGCGCTGTCCGCGGTTCGTCGACAAGGAGGGCACGCGCTGGACGATCCGCCCGGCGAGAGACGCAGACGAGCCGTTCCTCGCCGAGATGTACGACGCGTTCGACCGCGCCCACCGCGCGCAGGGCCTCCCGCCGGTGAGCCGGCGGCGCTGCGCCGACTGGGTCGAGACGATGCTCGGCGAGGCGAACAACGTCGTCGCAGAGCGGGACGGCGAGCTGCTCGGCCACGCGATGTACACGCCGACCGACGCCGCGGTCCCTGAGCTCGCGGTCTTCGTCCACCCCGCCGCGCAGGACCGCGGCGTCGGGACGGAGCTGTGTCGGCACGTGATCGCCAACGCCGCCGCAGCCGGCCGCGAGGGGCTCGAACTCCACGTCGAGACCGGCAACCGCGTCGCGCGGAGCGTCTACCGGACGGTCGGCTTCGAGGTCGCCGAGCGGCGCGGCGACCTCCGGATGGAGCTCGACCTCGACGAGCCGATCGCGACCGAGGTCCGCTGGCCGCCGCTCGCCCGCCAGGGGCCCGCGGAGCCGGCGGTCGACCTCTCGCCCCGTGACGGCGGCCCCGGACGATCTCCGGCTGACGACTGAGGCGAGGCGGCCGCCCGGCCCGCTCTCCGGACCGCCGTCACCGCAACCGTTAGGCCCCGCCGACCCCAGGGTACCGTAACCGTGGACGACGCCATCGAGTGGCTGCGGGACCGCCCCTTCTACGAGGGACAGATCGCCGACCACCGGCGGCTCCCGGCGCGCGAGCCCGAGTTCGGCGACGTGGACCTCGAACCCCGGCTCGCCGACGCGCTCGCCGACCGCGGGATCGACCGGCTCTACCGCCACCAGGCCGACGCGATCGGGGCCGTCCGCGACGGCGACGACGTCGTCCTCGCGACCGAGACGGCCAGCGGCAAGTCGCTCGCGTACACCGTGCCCGCGTTCGAGGCGGCGACGGACCACGGCGGGCGGACGCTCTACCTCGGGCCGCAGAACGCGCTGATCGCCGACCAGGAGGAGTCGCTGTCGGACCTCGCGGCCGACCTCGGCTTCGGCAGCCGCGTCTCGGTCGACTCCTACACCGGGCGGCTCTCGCGGTCGGAGAAGCGCGACGTGCGCGACCGCCGCCCGACCGTCCTCCTCTCGAACCCGGACATGCTCCACTACGCGCTGCTGCCGTACGCCGGGCGCCTCTGGGACTGGTTCTTCTCGTCGCTGGAGTACGTCGTGATCGACGAGGTCCACAGCTACCGCGGCGTGTTCGGGTCGCAGGTCGCGCTGACCCTCCGCCGGCTCGCGCGGACCTGCGAGCGGTTCGGCTCGTCGCCGCAGTTCGTCTGCTGCTCGGCGACGATCAACAACCCAGTCGACCACGTCGCGACGGTCACCGGCCGCGACCCCGAGGGGATCGCCCTCGTCGACGAGGACACCTCCGGGCGCGGGCCGCGCGACTGGGTGCTGTGGAACCCGCCGGAGTACGACGACGACTGCCAGGAACGCGGGAGCGGCCGGCGGAAGTCGAGCCACACCGAGTCGAAGCGGCTGTTCGTCGACCTCGTGACGGCGGGCGCGCAGACCCTGGCGTTCACGCGGGCGCGACAGACCGCCGAGCAGTACGCGACCGACAGCGCGAGCGACCTCCGGGAGCGGGGCGAGCGCGACCTCGCCGGGAGGGTCGGCGCGTACCAGGCGGCGCTCACTGACGACCGGCGCCGGGAGATAGAGGCCGACCTCCACGCCGGCGACCTCCGCGGCGTCTGGTCGACGAGCGCCCTCGAACTCGGCGTCGACGTGGGCGGGCTCGACGCGGTCGTCCTCGACGGCTACCCCGGCACGCGGATGTCGGCCCACCAGCGCGCGGGCCGGGCCGGTCGCGGCGACGACCCCGCCCTCGTGGTGATGGTCGGCGGCGAGGACCAGCTCGACCAGTACCTGATGCGGAACCCGAGCGACTTCTTCGACGCGCCGCCCGAGGACGCGATCTGCGACCCGGAGAACGGCCAGCTCATGCCCGGCCACGTCGCCTGCGCGGCCGACGAGAACTGGCTCTCGCCCGGAGACGAGTGGTTCTTCGGCGACTCGTTCCCGGGCGTGGTGGCCGACCTCACCGACGAGGGCGTCCTGAACCGGCGCGAGGCCGCGAAGGGGACGCGCTGGGTCCACGCCGGGGGGTCGAGCCCGCAACAGTCCGTGAACCTCCGCACCGCCGAGGAGCGCGAGATATCGCTGATCGAGCGGTCGAGCGGCGAGACGGTCGCCACGCTCGGGTTCGCCGACGCGCTCCGCGACGCCCACCCCGGCGCCATCTACCACCAGCAGGGCCGCACCTACGAGGTGGTCGACCTCGACCTCGACCGCGACGTGGCGGAGCTCCAGCAGTCGTGGGCGGACTACTACACGCAGGTGCGGTCGGACAAGGACATCGTCGTGAACGAGGACCTCGACGAGCGCGCGCTCTCGGCGCGCGAGGACGTGCCGGTCCGCTTCGCCGACGTGACGGTGACCGAGCAGATTACGGGCTTCGTCCGGAAGGACGCCGCCACGGGCGAGTCCCTCGGCGAGTCGACGCTCGACCTCCCGGAGACGACGCTGCGGACGAAGGCGCTGTACTTCCCGGTGCCCCGGGACGTCGAGCGCGAGATGCGCCGGCTCGGCGACGCGCTCGACGGCGAGGACGCGGGCGACCCCGAGGTCAGCGCCGACGGCGGCGAGCCCTCCGACGGCGCACGCGACGACGCCGACGGCGAACCGATCCCGGGCGGCGAGTACGCGTTCAACGGCGGGATCCACGCGGCCGAACACGGGATCATCTCGCTGTTCCCGTTCCACCTGCTCTGCGACCGCGCCGACGTCGGCGGCATCTCGACGCCGCACCACCCCCACACCGAGGGGCCGGCCGTGTTCGTCTACGACGGGTACCCGGGCGGCGTCGGGCTCACTCGCCGCGGGCACCGCCGGATCGAGGAGCTGATGACCCGGACGGCGCGGCTCATCGACACCTGCGACTGCGAGGGCGGCTGCCCGGCCTGCGTCCAGTCGCCCCACTGCGGCAACGGGAACGACCCGCTGGCGAAGGCGCCCGCCGTCCGCCTGCTCGAATCGCTGACTGGCGAGGCGGACTGACGGGGCGGGCGGGCCGCCCGGACTTCTCCCGTCCACCTCACAGCGCACCCAAAGTGACTTGCCCGCGGGCGTCGAGCGTTCCGTCGATGGCGCTCGACCTCGACGACGCCGCGGACCCCGCGGCCCGGGCGATGGAGTGGCTCGTCCTCGGCGCGGCGTACTTCCTCCTGCTGTTGTTCCTCATCGGCGTGTTCGACCTGTTCGTCTCGCTGTACCGGCTCCTCGTCGCGGGGAACTTCACCGACCCGGCCGAGGTGGTCGCGCTCCTCGACAGCGTCCTCCTCCTCCTGATCATCGTCGAGGTCCACCGGACGCTCGTGGCCTACGCGCGCGGCCAGCCGGTCCTCCGCATCGTCGTGAGCGCGGCGATCATCGCCGTCTCCCGGCGCGTGATCAGCTTCCGGCTCGAGGACTACGGCGGGGGCGACGAGGCGCTGCTCGCGGCCGCGGCGCTCGGCGTCCTCGTTCTGTCGCTCACGGTCGGCTACTTCCTTCTCGACCGGGTGAGCGTCCCCGGCCGCCTCGAACTCTGATCGCGGCGCGACCGGAGCGCCGCCCGCTGCCGGCCGAGACCCCCGCGCCGCTCCCGGTGGTTTCACGGTGGACGCGCCCGTGTCGATCCCATGGAGCTGTTCTGGTACCGACGGGACCTCAGAGCCGCCGACAACGTCGGGCTGGCGGCCGCGAGCGGGGCGGGCGACGACCCCGACCGCGGCCCCGCAGCGCCCGTGTTCGTCTTCGATCCGAACGTGCTCGACCACGCGAGCGACGTGCGCGTGCGGCGCCTGCTCGACGGACTGGCCGCGCTGCGCGACGACTACCGCGAGCGCGGGAGCGACCTGCTCGTCGCGCGCGGCGACCCGGAGACCGTCCTCCCGCGGCTCGCGGCGGCGCTCGACGCCGACCGCGTCGTCTGGAACCGCGACTACTCCGGGCTCGCCAGGGAGCGCGACGCCGGCGTGCGACGCGCGCTCGACGCGGTCGACGTGGCGCGCGAGGCCCACCACGACGCGGTCCTCCACGACCCCGACGCGATCCGGACGAACGCCGGCGATCCCTACTCCGTGTACAGCTACTACTGGAAGAAGTGGACCGACCGCGAGAAAGCGGACCCGGCGCCGGTGCCGACCGAGGCGGGCCTGGCTGACACCGATCGGCTCGCGGACGCGGCCGACGCCGTCGACGGGGCGGACGCGTCGGGCGCGGTCGCCGACGGCGGCGAGGCGGCGACGCTCGGCGCGGCGGTCGGCGACCTCCCGACGCCCGCGGACCTCGGTTTCGCGGAACCGGACGCGGCGGTCGGCCCCGCGGGGACGGAAGCGGCCCGGGAGCGCCTCGACGACTTCCTCGACGAGGCCGTGTTCGCCTACGAGGCCGAGCGCGACTACCCGGCCCGGGAGGCGACATCGCGGCTCTCCGCGTTCTTCAAGTACGGCGAGATCGGCGTCCGCGAGGCGTACGCGGCCACCGAGGAAGCGATGGCCGAGGCGGAGTCCGACTCGCGGCCCGAGGACGCCCCGGAGCAGGTCGAGGAGTTCCAACAGCAGTTGGCCTGGCGGGAGTTCTACACGCAGGTCCTCTTCCACAACCCGGAGGTGGTCTCCGAGAACTACAAGGAGTACGAGGAGGGGATCGAGTGGCGCGACGACCCCGAGGAGATCGCCGCGTGGAAGCGCGGCGAGACGGGGTACCCCATCGTCGACGCCGGGATGCGCCAGCTCCGCGAGGAGGCGTTCATGCACAACCGGGTGCGGATGATCGTCGCCTCCTTCCTCACGAAGGACCTCCTCGCGGACTGGCGGCACGGCTACGACCACTTCCGCGAGCACCTCGCCGACCACGACACCGCCAACGACAACGGCGGCTGGCAGTGGGCGGCCTCGACGGGGACCGACGCGCAGCCGTACTTCCGCATCTTCAACCCGATGACGCAGGGGGAGCGCTACGACCCGGACGCGGAGTACATCACCGAGTACGTCCCGGAGCTCCGCGGGCTCGACGCCGACCTGATCCACGAGTGGCACGAGCTGTCGCCCACCCAGCGCGCGAACGCCGCGCCGGAGTACCCGTCGCCGATCGTGGACCACTCGGAGCGGCGCGAGGCGGCCCTCGCGATGTACAAGCGAGCGCGCGGCGAGGACCCGGACGACTGAGACCGCGGCGCAGAGAGCGCGTTCGTCCCGCGACCGAACGTGGGGCGCCGACGCCGGCTCAGTCGGCGACCGCGGCCACCATCCCCTGCTTGTAGTACCGCTGGAGCGTGACGAACAGGACGATGGGGACGATCATCGTCAGCACCGAGCCGGCGGCGACGAGCCCCCAGTCGATCTGGAGGCGCCCCTTCATCAGCGGCAGCACCTGCGGTGCGAGCTGGTTCTCGCGGGACCGCATGAACACGAGGGGGAAGAAGAAGGAGTTCCACACCCACGTGAACTGGATCACCGCCACCGAGACGAGCGCCGGGGCGGAGTACGGCAACACGATCGACTTGAATATCTGGTACCGCGACGCGCCGTCGATCCGGGCGGCCTCCTCCAGCTCCTCGGGGAGCCCCAGCAGGAAGTTCCGGAGGAACATGACGACCCATCCCATCCCCCAGCCGATGTGGACCAGGATGAGCCCCATGTACGTGTCGAACAGGCCGGTCGTCCGCAGCGTGTTGTAGTTGCCCATCGCCACTAACTCCGGCGGCGCCGCCATGACCACGATGAGCAGGAAGAACAGCGCGGTCTTCAGCGGGAAGTCGAAGCGGGCGAACGGGTACGCCACCATCGTCCCGAGCAGCGTCACGGCGAGGACGGACGGCACCGTGACGATCGCGGTGTTCAGCATCGCCTGCCGCATCGGCCCGGACTGGAACGTCCACGCGCGGGCGTAGTTCTCGAAGGTGACGGTGAACGTCTCGAAGTTCCACCAGCCCTGGATGATCTGGTCGAGCGGGCGGACGGAGGCCATGAACAGCCCGACGAGCGGGACGAGCCACAGGAGCGCGACCCCGATCGCGACGACGTACCTGAGGGCGCGCGGCCCGCTGGGGACCGCCGCGCGGACCCGTTCGGGGAGGGGCCGGTCGGCGATCGGTGCGGTCTCCGGCGGCTCGTGGTACACGCGCCCGCCGTCGGTCTTCGGGTCGCTGTCGGCGGCGGACTCCGGTTCGTCGCCGGCGTCGGTCGGATCGGCCGAGTTGTGTGTGTCAGTCATCGTGTATCAGTCCATTGACGCGATGTACCATGCCATCGGGAGCGCGATCACCAGTTCGATGAGCGCGACGACCATCGCCTTGCTGTACTCGATCGGAACGGAGAACGCCGCCTGGTACACCTCTAAGCCGAGGACGGAGAACACCCCGCCGGGACCGCCCGAGGGCCCCCCGGCCGCGTAGACGATGGCGAAGATCCGGATCACCCAGATCATGCTCATGATCACCACGACCGCCGTCACGGGCTTGACGAGCGGCCAGATGATGTCCTTGAACCGCCTGAACCGCCCCGCGCCGTCGACGCGGGCGGACTCCAGCAGCGCGGGGTCGATCCCCGCGAGCGCGGAGCTGTACAACAGCATGCTGAATCCGGTCTGGACCCAGACGCCGCCCGCGATCAGCGCGTAGATCGCGATCTGCGGCTCCTGGACCCAGTTCCGCACCACCGACTCCAGCCCGATCGACCGGAGCAGCCCGTTGAAGATGCCGGCCTGCGGGTCGTAGACGAAGAGGAGGACGAGCCCGATCACGACCGTCGGCGTCGTGAACGCGAGGAACACCATCGAGCGCAGGATGCTCCGCCCGCGCAGGTCGGCGAAAAGCAGCGCGAGCCCGAGGCCGAGCAGCGTGCTCAGCGGGACGTGGACAACCATCCAGATGATGTTCTGCGGCAGCGCCCCCATCGGGTACTGGAGCGCGAGGAGGTTGTCCCAGTTGATGATCGCGTCGTCGTTGAACGTCGCGATCCACGTCTCGAACCCGGCGAACTGCCCGATCGTGAACCCGTCCCAGGTGAAGAAGCTCCCGACCGCCGAGTACAGCATCGGCCCGACGGAGAAGATGCCGAACAGCGTGAGCCCGGGGAGCATGAACACGAGGATCGCGGTGAGCTTCTCCCCGTCCACGTCGCGGTCGAGCCGGTCCTCTAGGTACGATTCGACGGACATGGTATCAGGCCACCAGCTCCCCGTCCCCGTCGTAGAGGTACGCGTCGCTCGGGTCGAACGTGAGGTGAACGCCGTCTCCCGCCGCCGCGTCCGTCGTCGGGACCTTCACGTTCACCACGGAGCCGCCCACCTCGACGTTGACCAGCACGTACTCCCCGAGCGGTTCGACCGTCTTCACCGTGCCCGGCACCGTCCAGTCCGTGTTGGGCGCCGCGGTCGACACGTCGATGTCCTCCGGCCGGACGCCCACCGAGACGGTTTGCGACGACGTCTCCGCCGGCATCGGGAGGCTGTTGCCCTCGGCGAGTTGGACGGTGCCGTCGCGGTTCTCGCCCTCGAAGAGGTTCATCGGCGGCGACCCGATGAACTTCGCGACCCAGGTGGTCCGCGGCCGCTCGTACAGTTCCTCGGGGTCGGCGACCTGCCGGATCGTCCCGTCGTTCAACACGACGATCTTGTCGCCCATGCTCATCGCCTCCTCCTGGTTGTGCGTCACGTACACCGTCGTGATCCCGAGCTCGTTCTGGATCCGCTTGAGCTCGGAGCGCATCTCTAAGCGGAGCTTCGCGTCGAGGTTACTGAGCGGCTCGTCGAGGAGGAACACCGACGGCTCGCGGACGATCGCCCGCGCGAGCGAGGTCCGCTGGCGCTGCCCGCCGGAGATCTCGCCCGGGTCGCTCTCCATCTGGTCTTCGATGTGGAGCAGCTCGGCGACCTGGGCGACCCGCTCGTCCCGCTCCTCCGGCGGCACCCCCCTGACCTTCAGCGGGTACTCGATGTTCTCCCGAACGGTCATGTGGGGGTACAGCGCGTAGTTCTGGAACACCATCGCGACGTTGCGATCGGCGGGCGGGGTCCCGTCGACCCGGTCGTCGTCGAAGTAGATCTCCCCCTCCGACGGGTCCTCTAACCCCGCGATCATCCGGAGGGCGGTCGTCTTTCCGCAGCCGGACGGCCCGAGGAACACCACGAACTCCCCGTCGTCCACCTCCATGTCCAGCTTGTAGTTTGCGACCGTGTCACCCCCGTCGAAGTACTTGCTCACCGATCGCATGCTAATGCGGGTCATCGACTACCCGCCCGTATTCATTTATTACACTTATAATTAATCATAGACCATGGATAAGAAGACTGCCGCAGGGGCCCGCTATCCGTTCTCTGTCCGGCTAATTCAATAATTACTTAGCAATCCTTTCACTACGTGGGGGAGATGAGTTCCGGTCTCTTCGACTACACCAATTTTCCGCAGATCTCCGGCGAGCTCTTCCGCACCGTCCAGGGTCGCGACCTCTTCGAGGACGACAAGCGGTTCGTCGACGCGGAGCCGCGCGTCTCCCCCGACCTGGTTCTCGAACGGTACCTGTCCGCGCGCGACCGGCCCGACTTCGAACTGGCGTCGTTCGTCGAGGACCACTTTCGGCTGCCGGAACCGGTCGCCGCCGCTCCGGACCTCACCGCGTCGCGGTCGATGGAGGACCACGTCTCGTCGCTGTGGGGCGCCCTGACCCGGACGTTCGAGGACGACGCGGCCGGCTCGACGGTCGTCCCGATCCCGAACCCGCACGTCGTCCCGGGCGGTCGCTTCCGGGAGATGTACTACTGGGACAGCTACTTCACCGCGGAGGGGCTGGCGGCCGCCGACCGGACCGACCTGATCGCCGGCATGGTCGGGAACATCGCCTCCCTGATCGACCGCTTCGGCTTCGTCCCCCTCGGCAACCGGGCGTACTACGACAGCCGGTCGCAGGTCCCGCTGTTCTACCGCATGCTGCGCGTGCTGGAGCGCGCGGAGGGGTTCGACGCGGTCGCCCCCCACGTCGAGGCGCTCCGGACGGAACACGAGTTCTGGATGGACGGGGCCGACCGCGTCGGCCGGGAGAGCGGTCCCGCGGCGCACCGCCGCGTCGTCGGGCTCGCGGACGCGACCGTCCTCAACCGGTACTGGGACGACCGCGCCCGCCCGCGTCCGGAGTCGTACCACGAGGACCGCCGGCTCGCCGAGCGGGTCCCGGTCGACGACCGGCCCGACCTGTTCCGCGACGTCCGGGCCGCCTGCGAGTCGGGCTGGGACTTCAGCTCCCGGTGGCTCGCGGCGGACGACCTCACCACGATCCGGACGACCGAGCTGGTGCCGGTCGACCTCAACGCCGTCCTCTTCGGGATGGAGTCCGCCCTCGCGGAGTGGCTCCCGAAGGTCGGCCGGGTCGAGGCCGGCGAGCGGTACGCCGACCTCGCCGCCGACCGGCGGACGGCGATCAACCGCTACTGCTGGGACCCGGACGCGGGGTTCTACGTCGACCACTCGTGGGTCGACGGCCGGCCGTCCGGCCGCCTCACGCTCGCCGCCGTCGCGCCGCTCTTCACCGGCGCCGCGACCAACGACCGGGCGGCCGCGGTCGCCGACCGGCTGCGTGAGGACTTCCTCCGCCCCGGCGGCCTCGTGACGACGCTCGAAGCCACGGGCGAGCAGTGGGACGCGCCCAGCGGCTGGGCCCCGCTCCATTGGATGGCCGTCACCGGGCTGCGGCGGTACGGGCACGACGACCTGGCCGACGAGATAGCGGACCGCTGGGTCGGCCTCGCGCGGCGGTCGTTCGAGGAGACCGGCCGCATGGCGGAGAAGTACGACGTGCGCACTGTCGGAGAGACGACCGACTTGGGCGAGTACGAACCCCAGTACGGGTTCGGCTGGACGAACGGCGTCGTCACGGCGCTGTCGGCTCGGCGGTAGGCCCTTCCTCTGCCGCCCGAGCGAGAGCGTCGCGCTTCTGAACGCTTATCCCCGCCGACCGACTTCGATCGGGTATGAGCGACGACGACGCCGTCGACGTCGAGTCCGCCGAGGACGAGGCGGGCGACGCGGCGCGGACGAACGGCACGGCGGAGGCGACCGCCGAGGAAGCGGCCGCAGAGTCGGCCGACGGCGACGCCCGTCACGACGAGGAGGCGCTCGCCGCAGCCGTCGCCGAGCACGACGAGGCGCTCGCGCGCGAGGTCGCGGCGCTGGAGGCCGACCTCGCCGAGACCCGCGAGGCGCTGCGCGAGCGCGACGAGGAGGTCGAGGAGCTGACGAGCAAGCTCGCCCGCGTGAAGGCGGACTTCAGCAACTACAAGGAGCGCGCGAAGCGGAAGCAGGAGGAGATCCGCGAGCGCGCCTCCGAGGCGCTCGTCGAGCGGATCGCGCCCGTCCGGAACGACCTCCTGCGCGCGCTCGACCAGGACGAGGGGAGCGACCTCCGCCCCGGCGTGGAGTCGACGCTGGAGAAGTTCGACGACGTGCTCGCCGACGAGGGGGTCGAACCCATCGAGCCGGAGCCGGGCGAGGAGGTCGACCCGGCGCGCCACCAGGTGATGCTCCGCGTCGACAGCGACCGCCCCGAGGGGACGATCCACGAGGTGTACGAGCCCGGCTACGAGATGGGCGACCGCGTGCTGAGCGAGGCGAAGGTGACCGTCAGCACCGGCGACGGCGAATAGCTCGCGCGCCTCGGTTCCCGCGGCGCGTCAGGACCGGACCGCCGATTCGTAGGCGTCGGCGAGGTCGTCGAGCCCGGCGTTCGGCGCCGCGGCGTGCGGCACCGAGAGCGGCGAGACCGACACCTCGCCGTCGACGACGGCGCGCCGGTCGGTCCCAACGGGATCCGGCACGTCGCCGTCGTTCATCCGGCCCCAGATCGGGTCGGAGAACCCGACGCGACCGTCCCCGTTGCGCTCCGCGCGCATCCCGTACCACGTCGAGGGCGTCGTGACGCGGAGCGGCGCGCGGTCCTCGTCCGCGATGGGCGCGTTGACGTTGAGGTAGTCCGCCCGCTCGAACACGCCGGCGTCGACCGCCTCGTCGACGAGGTACCGCGTCGCCCGTGCCGCGTGCGCGAAGTCCGCGGCCGCGAACTCCCGCTTCCACCAGTCGTCGCCGCCGGGCACGTACATCGAGGTCGCGACCGCGGGCACGTCGAAGAACGCGGCCTCGACCGCCGCGGAGACGGTCCCCGACCGGCCGAGCGTGTAGGCGCCGAGGTTCGCCCCCTCGTTGCAGCCCGCGACGACCGCGTCCGCCTCCGGGACGAGTTCGTCGAGGCCGGCGACGACGCAGTCGACGGGGGTCCCGTCGAGGACGTACCCCAGCTCGTGGTCGTCGACCGCGACGTCGTCGGAGAGGCGGCGGCCGACGGACGACTGGTCGTCGGCCGGCGCGACGACCGTCACCGCGTACTCGGTCGCGAGCGCGTCGTGGAGCGCGCGCAGCCCCGCGGCGTCGACGCCGTCGTCGTTGGTCAACAGGATCCGGTCGACGCTCATACCCCTACCACGGGCGAGTCGGGCAAAAGTCCACCGTCGGCGCGGGCGTCGCGTCGAACGGAAAAGCACACGTATCGCCGGGCCGACCCGTCGATATGGGATTCGGGGACACCGCAAAGAAGATCCAGACCCTCGCGGACCGCGCGGAGCGCACGTACAAGAAGATCAGCGAGCTCCGCGACGAGGTCGACGAGACGCAGGAGACGGTGAAAGACACCGCGGAGCGCGTCAAGACGCTCGAAAACGAGATGGCCGAACAGCGGGCCGTCCTCGACGCCGTCGCCGAGGAGGTCGGCGTCGACCTGGCGCGCGTGAGCACCGAGGCGCACATCACCGACGCCGAGGAGTCGGCGGCCGACGCGGCCGACGACGCGGACGAGAGCGACGACGCCGACGATAACGCGGCGTAACCGACGGTCGCGTCAGTCGTCGCTCGCGGCCGTCTCCGCCCGCGAGACGACCTCGGCCGGCACGCCCGCGACGGTCGCGCCCGGCGGCACGTCCTCGGCGACGAGCGAGTTCGCGGCGACGCGCGCCCCCTCGCCGACGGTGACGCCGGGCAGCACTATCGCCCCGGCGCCGACCATCGCCTCGTCCTCGACGACCACGTCGCCGAGGCGGTACTCCTCGTGGAGGAACTCGTGGCACAGCAGCGTGGCGTCGTACCCGATGACTGCGTCGTCGCCGACGCGGATCCGCTCGGGCCAGAACACGTCGGGCGTCGACTCCAACCCCCAGGCGACGCCGGCGCCGACCGTGACGCCGATCCGCCGCAGCAGCCAGTTCTTCAGCCGGAGGCTCGGACAGATCCGCGCGACGACGATCACGACGTAGTTGCGGACGACCGCGAGCGGCGACTTCGCGTCCGGCCACGACCACAGGGAGTTGCGCGGTCCCGGCGTCGGAAACCGGTCGAGGCGGTCGCTCCGGGATGGGTCGGCGCCGTCGGGCCTCGCGCCCTGGTCGCCGCGTGCCGGCTCGGTGTCGTCGCGCGTCGCGGCCGCGTCATCGTCGGTCACGTCGTCCCGTTCGGACGGGGAGAATAAAAGGGTCGCTCCGGGGGGTCGGTCGGAACGCGCCCGGTCAGCTCCGGAGGTCGTCCATGTGGTCGATCCGGCGCTGGACGAGGTCGGCCGTGCCGATGTCGTGGCGGATGCGGACGCGGTCGCCCGCGGCCGCCAGGGCGTCCTCCGCCTGCGCCTCGGCGGCCGCGACGGAGTCGCCGCGGCCGACGACGGCGAACGCCCGCGACGTGGTCGTGTACAGGCGGCCGTCGCGCTCGTCGACGCTGGCGTAGTAGAGGAGCGCGTCGCCCGCGCTCTCCTCGTCGACCGCGATCTCGGCGCCCGCGTCGGGGTCGGTCGGATAGCCGTCCGGCACCGCGTACTTACAGACGGTCGCCTCGCCGGAGAAGGAGAGCTCCGGGAGGGAGTCGCCGTCGCGCGCGGCGGCGAGCACGTCGACGAACGGCGTGTCGAGGACGGGCAGCGTGTTCATCGCCTCCGGGTCGCCGAAGCGCGCGTTGAACTCGACGACCTTCGGGCCCGCGTCCGTGAGCATGAACTGACCGTAGAGGACGCCCTTGTACTCGGGGAGCGCGTCGACGACCGCCTCCAGTACCTCGACCGCGGCCTCGTAGTCTCCCTCGCGCATGAACGGCAGCGACGGCCCCGTGTCGGAGTACGAGCCCATCCCGCCGGTGTTGGGCCCCTCGTCGCCCTCGTAGGCGCGCTTGTGGTCCTGGACCGCCGGCGTCGTCCGCAGGTCGCCGTCGGCGACGAACGCCTGGATCGTGAACTCCTCGCCGACGAGCCGCTCCTCCAGCACCACGCGGTCGTAGTCGGAGTCGCGGAGGTACGCCTTGGCCTCCTCGCTCGTCACCTGGTCGCCGATCACCTTCACGCCCTTCCCGCCGGTGAGCCCGGCGGGCTTGACCGCGAGGTCGCCGTCGTACTCGTCGATGTACTCGCAGGCCGCCTCCGTGTCGTCGAACACCGCGTAGTCCGGACAGCCCGGGATCGCGTGCTCCTCCATGAACTCCCGCTGGTACGCCTTGTCTGTCTCCAGCCGGGCCTCCGCGGCCCGCGGGCCGAACGCGTAGACGCCGGCGTCGTCGAGCGCGTCCGCGACCCCCGCCTCCAACGCCGACTCCGGGCCGATGACCGCGAGGTCCGCGCCGACCTCGGTCGCGTAGTCGGCGACCGCGGCCGGATCGGTCTCGTCGATCGCCTCGAACCCGTCCGCCAACCGTCGGATCCCCGGGTTCCGGACGCTCGCGCAGGCGTACAGCGCGCAGTCGTCGGCCACGGCGCGGGCGATCGCGTGTTCGCGCCCGCCGCCCCCCACCACGAGTACGGTCTCCGTCATGCCCGACGGGTGTCCGCACGGTAGTGTAAACCTTACTCTCTATCGGGCTCGATATATGCGCAGACGTGGATAGAACTGCGCTCGAAGCGGGAATCGCCCCGGTGCGGACGCCTTTTGCCCCGCCGGGCCGAATCGGGCCCATGCCACAGCCGACCGAGCGGAATCGCCTCGACGGCGAGGCGAGCCCGTACCTCCAACAGCACGCCGACAACCCCGTCAACTGGCAGCCGTGGGGCGACGAGGCGTTCGAGCGCGCTCAGGAGCACGACGTTCCGGTGTTCGTCTCCATCGGCTACTCCTCGTGTCACTGGTGTCACGTCATGGCCGAGGAGAGCTTCGAGGACGAGTCGGTCGCGGGCGTGGTCAACGAGTCGTTCGTCCCGGTCAAGGTCGACCGGGAGGAGCGGCCGGACGTCGACAGCACGTTCATGACCGTCTGCCAGCTCGTCACGGGCGGCGGCGGGTGGCCGCTCTCGGCGTGGTGTACCCCGGAGGGGAAGCCGTTCTACGTCGGGACCTACTTCCCGCCCGAGCCGCGGCGGAATCAGCCCGGCTTCCGCGACCTGTGCGAACGCATCGCCGACTCCTGGAGCGACCCGGAGCAGCGCGAGGAGATGAAGCGGCGCGCCGACCAGTGGGCCGAGAGCGCGCGCGACGAGCTGGAGTCGGTGCCGACGCCGGACGCGGCCGATCCGAGCGGGGCGGACGCCGCTCGGCCAGCGGGCGAGGACTTGCTCGACACGGCCGCGGCGGCCGCGCTGCGCGGCTACGACGAGGAGCACGGCGGCTTCGGGAGCGGCGGCGCGAAGTTCCCGATGCCCGGCCGGATCGACCTCCTCATGCGCGCCTACGCCGGGCGCGGCCGGGACGCGCTCCTGTCGGCCGCGACCGGCACGCTCGACGGGATGGCCCGCGGGGGCATGTACGACCAGATCGGCGGCGGGTTCCACCGCTACGCGGTCGACCGCGAGTGGACGGTCCCGCACTTCGAGAAGATGCTGTACGACAACGCCGAGCTGCCGATGGTCTACCTCGACGGCTACCGGCTCTCGGGCGACCCAGCGTACGCCCGCGTCGCGAGCGAGTCGCTGGCGTTCCTCGACCGCGAGCTTCGCCACGAGGGCGGCGGCTTCTTCAGCACCCTCGACGCGCGCAGCCGACCGCCCGCGAGCCGCGGGGGCGATGAGGGGGGAGACGTCGAGGGGGCGTTCTACGTGTGGACGCCCGAAGAGGTCGACGCTATCCTCGACGAGCCGGCCGCGTCGCTCGCCAAGGAGCGGTACGGGATCCGGGCCGGCGGCAACTTCGAGCGCGGCACGACCGTCCCGACGGTCGCCGCGTCCGTCGAGGAGCTGGCCGGCGACCGCGACCTGTCGCCCGAAGAGGTCCGAGAGGTCCTGATCGAGGCGCGCACCGAGCTGTTCGACGCCCGCGAGGAGCGCCCGCGCCCCGCCCGCGACGAGAAGGTGCTGGCCTCGTGGAACGGGCGAGCGATCTCCGCGTTCGCCCGGGCCGGGAACGCCCTCGGCGAAGAGTACGCCGAGATCGCCCGCGAGGCGCTCGACTTCTGTCGGGAACGCCTCTACGACGCCGACCGCGAGACCGGCGCGCTCGCCCGGCGCTGGCTCGACGGCGACGTGCGCGGCCCGGGGTACCTCGACGACTACGCGTTCCTCGCGCGCGGCGCGCTCGACACGTACGCGGCGACCGGCGACCCGGAGCCGCTCGGGTTCGCCCTCGACCTCGCCGACGCGCTCGTCGACGAGTTCCACGACGCCGACGACGGGACGATCTACTTCACCCGCGACCTCGACGGCGAGGCGCGAGACGGCCCCGGCAACGCCGGCGACGAGACCGCCGACGCCGGGCCCCTCATCGCGCGCCCGCAGGAGTTCACCGACCGGTCGACGCCGTCGAGCCTCGGCGTCGCCGCCGAGACGCTCGCGCTCCTCGACGGCTTCCGGACGGACGGCGAGTTCCGCGAGATCGCCGAGCGCGTCGTGCGGACCCACGCCGACCGGATCCGCGGGAGCCCGCTGGAACACGCCTCCCTCGTGCGGGCGGCCGACCTGGTCGAGACCGGCGGGATCGAGGTGACCGTCGCCGCCGACGCGGTCCCCGACGGCTGGCGCGAGACGCTCGGCGAGCGGTACCTCCCGGGCGCGCTGGTCGCGCCCCGACCCGCGACCGATGCCGGCCTCGACGAGTGGCTCGACCGCCTCGGCATGACCGAGGCCCCGCCGATCTGGGCGGACCGCGACGCGGTCGACGGCGAACCGACCGCGTACGTCTGCGAGGGGTTCACCTGCTCGCCGCCGCGGACGGACCTCGACGCGGCGCTCTCGTGGCTGGAAACCCGGGAGTCGTCCGAGTAGGCGGCCCTACCGACCCCTCGGCCCCCGCCCCGCCGGGACCGGCCGGGTCGGCGCGTCGCGCTTAACTACCCCCGTCACCACGACCCGACCATGTACGACTTCGTCGTCGTCGGCGCGGGACCGCCGGGGTCGCGGTTCGCCCGACGCGCGGCCGAGGCCGGCCGCGACGTCGTCGCCTTCGAGAAGGGGTCGGTCGGCGAGCCGCTCGCCTGCTCCGGGCACGTCTCCGACGACGTGTGGGAGTACGCCCCCGACGGCGCCCGCGACGACCTCCTCCAGAACAGGGTGTACGGGGCCCGCTTCCACGTCGGCGGTCCAGGGTCGCGGTCCTACCCCTTCTACAAGCGAGAGCCGGTCTCCAACGTGATCGACCGCGTCGGGCTCGACCGAACCCTCGCCGAGGCCGCGCGCGAGGCGGGCGCCGACGTCCGGGAGGACCACACGGTCGTCGGCGTCGAGGAGCGCTCCGACCGGGTCGCCGTGGACGTTCGGACGCCCGCGGGCGACGTGGAGCGGGTCGAGGCCCGGATGGTCGCCGGCTGCGACGGGCCCACTTCGCGGGTGCGGCGCGCGCTCGACCTCCCGGAGCCGGACGAACTCCTCCACGGCGTCCTCGGGTTCGACCCCGCGGCGGACGCGGGCGACTACGTCGACGTCCACCTCACCGCGCCGACGTTCTTCGCGTGGCGGATCCCCCGCGGCGACGCTGGCGTCGAGTACGGGCTGGCGGCGCCGCCGAGCGAGGACGTGTCGGGGATGTTCGAGCGGCTCACGGACGCCTACGGCGCGACGACCGACCGCCGCTGCTCGGGCGCGATCCCGGTCGGACCGCCGTCGCGGACGACGAGCGACCGCGGCTTCCTGATCGGCGACGCCGCCGCGCAGACGAAGCCGTTCACCGGCGGCGGCATCCTCTACGGGATGCGCGCGGCCGACGTGGCCGCGGCGGCGATCGACCCGGCGGACCCGGCGACGCTCGCGGACTACGAGTCCGGGTGGCGCGCCGAGCTGGCCACGGAGATCCGGCTCGGGAAGGCGATCAGGCGGTGTTACTCGCTCCCGGAACCGGTCCAGCGGGTCGGGCTGCGGGCGCTGTCCGGCGAGATCGGCGTCCACATGGACGAGCCGTCCTCGTTCTTCTCGGCGTCGAACCTGCGGTCGCTGTTCTCGCGGGCGACCCCCCCGGAACGGATACACCCCGACAACCGGGAGGCACAGTGACCCGATCGGTCGCTACTCGTCGACGACGTTCGCGAACGAGACGTTCTCGCGGACGCTCGTGATCTCGACGGTCGGCTGCTCGCCCGGCTCCGCGTCGGGAACGATGACGACGTAGCCGCGTTCGATCTTCGCGATCCCGTCGCCCTTGTCGCCGAGCGTCTCGATCGTCACGTCCCGTACCTCCCCCTCTGAGACGGGCGGGTCCGGCTGGACCGCGCCGGCGGCCCCCCGAGAGGTGGGCCGCTGGCCGTCGTCGGACGGCGTGCCGTCAGAAGTGCCGTTCGTCTCGGGGACGGACGCGGCGTCGGCGTCGTCCGTCGACTCCGCCGGCGAGTCGGCGCGGTCCAGGACGGCGATCCGATACGTCTCGCCCACGCTGACGCTTCCGTGTTCGATCTCCGAGGCCGGGACGGTGACGACGTAGTCGTCGCCGCGGGACTCCACCCGTCCGGTGTACAGACACGCGAGAGAATCAGTGATTTCGACCATGGGTGCCATTGCGCGCACGGGGATGAAAAGCCACCTGTTCGGGCGGACCACGGGCGAAGGTAAACGTTTACCCTGTTCCGAATTAACCCACGCGGTATGAGCCGAAACTACGAGTCGCTCCACGACCCGAACGCGGAGTACACGATGCGAGAGCTCTCCGCCGAGACGATGGGGACCACCGGGACGCGCGGGGGCGGCCGCGACGTCGAGATCACTGACGTTCAGACGACGATGGTCGACGGGAACTTCCCGTGGACGCTCGTCCGCGTGTACACCGACGCGGGCGTCGTCGGCACCGGCGAGGCGTACTGGGGCGCGGGCGTCCCGGAGCTCATCGAGCGCATGAAGCCGTTCGTGGTCGGCGAGAACCCGCTCGACATCGACCGCCTCTACGAGCACCTCATCCAGAAGATGTCCGGCGAGGGCTCCGTCGAGGGCGTCACCGTCACGGCCATCTCGGGCATCGAGGTCGCGCTCCACGACCTCGCCGGCAAGATCCTCGACGTGCCCGCCTACCAGCTGCTCGGCGGGAAGTACCGCGACCAGATGCGCGTCTACTGCGACTGCCACACCGAGGAGGAGGCGGACCCCGAGGCGTGCGCGGACGAGGCCGAGCGCGTCGTCGACGAGCTGGGCTACGACGCGCTGAAGTTCGACCTCGACGTGCCGAGCGGCTTCGAGAAGGACCGCGCGAACCGCCACCTCCGCCCCGGCGAGATCCGCCACAAGGCGGAGATCGTCGAGAAGGTCACCGAGCGCGTGAAGGACAAGGCCGACGTCTCCTTCGACTGCCACTGGACGTTCTCGGGCGGCTCCGCGAAGCGGCTCGCGGACGCCATCGAGGAGTACGACGTGTGGTGGCTCGAAGACCCGGTCCCGCCGGAGAACCTCGAAGTCCAGGAGGAGGTCACCAAGAGCACGACCACGCCGATCACGGTCGGCGAGAACCGCTACCGCGTCACCGAGCTCCGCCGCCTCATCGAGAACCAGGCGGTCGACATCGTCGCACCCGACCTCCCGAAGGTCGGCGGCATGCGCGAGACCCGCAAGATCGCGGACGTAGCGAACCAGTACTACGTCCCGGTCGCGATGCACAACGTCGCCTCGCCGATCGCGACGATGGCGGCGGCCCACGTCGGCACCTCCATCCCGAACTCGCTCGCCATCGAGTACCACTCCTACGAACTGGGCTGGTGGGAGGACCTCGTCGAGGAGGACGTGATCGAGGACGGCTACATCGAGGTGCCGGAGAAGCCGGGCCTCGGCCTCACGCTCGATCTGGACACCGTCGAGGAGCACATGGTCGAGGGCGAGACGCTGTTCGATCCGGCATAAGCCGGGTCAGACTCGCCTGACTCCGTCAGGCGGTGACCTTGTTCCCCAACAGATAGGCAGATATCATCAGCAGTGACATCGCGAACCCGATGAGCGACGTGATCGCGAGGAAGCGGGCCGTCGTCGGAATATCGATTACGCCGGTGAGAGACATGAGCGCTGTATAGACCGGGAGTCCGACGGTCATCGTCGACACGATCGTCGCAATCTTCCGCCCGTCCTGTTCAGTTAAGTTCCGAGTGAGAGACGATAGGAGGGCCACGGGATCTGGTTCGTCCCTGCGCTGCTTAGTTCTTGTTCGATTGTTGAACTCACACCGAAGGTCTGCGGACCGCCTCGCGTCGATCCGACGAATGCGCTCTCCGTATCCGACGCTCTCGGTATCCAGCAGCCGAACCGCATTAGTCTCCGTGGGCTTGACCAGCGCGGGATCGCCCGACGAATCTAGACTCCGCTCGGCCCGATAGGCGATCGCGTCAGGCCCTTTTCGTCGCGATTTCGTCGAGCTGGACCGAATCAAGCCCGCGCCGGTCGAGCTCCGCCTCGACCTCTCGCACGCGCGGCGCGATCTCGTCCGGCGCGTGGCTGTCGGTGCCGACGGTCACGTCGACGCCGGCGTCGACGAGGCGGTCGAGGAACGCCGGCGCCGGATGGAACTCCCCGTAGTCGTCGAGCAGCCGGCCGGCGTTGATCTCGGGGACGGTCCGCGAGCCCCGGAAGGCGTCCGCGACGGCGGCGTAGTGGTCCTCGGTCGCGAGCCCGCGGAGGTGCGGGTTGCGCTCGATCAGGTCCGGGTGCGCCGCGATCGCGAACAGCTCCGAGTCGATCAGGGCGACCAGCTTCTCGAAGTAGCGGTCGACCAGGTCGCGCCGCTCCGACTCCGGCTTGTCCGCGAAGTGGGACCGCGTGTGGACGTTCGCGCCGTCGAGGTCGTGGACGCTCCCGACCGCGTAGTCGAAGCCGGCGTCGTCGAGGAACTCGGCGATAGCCCCCTCGTGGGCGGGGTCGTAGTCCATCTCGGCGGCGTCGAACACGTCGATGGCGACCTCGTCGCGGACCGCCTCGATCGCCTCGCGGCGCCGCTCGTAGGTCAGGTCGAGGTTGAACCCGAACGCGCGCTTGTGGCGCCGCGCGGTCGAGTCCGGCGAGACGTTACAGTGATCGGCGAACCCGATCCCGTCGAGCCCGGCGTCCGCGGCCGCCTCGACCATCCAGCGCAGGAACGCCCCGTCCGAGTAGTTCGTGTGGGCGTGGTAGTCGTACACGCCTCGCCTTGGTCGCGGGCCGACTCGAAGGTTCGGGTCGCGCGCGACGCGGTACCGCGCCCCGTCCGGCCGCTCGCCCGACGCCTCCACCAGCAACATGATCCGCTAAACGGGTTGAAAGTTCATTTAGAAAATTTTTTCTCGCTGATGATTGGTTTATCGTACCATAAGTACTACTGGCAAGATACGCTGTCGCGTCGTCGACGGGGACGACCGACCGCTCGCGGGACGGATCGTGGTCGGCGAACGGCGGGGCGGTGACGGGGACCGGATCGGCTACTGGACCACCGACGACGACGGGGGGTTCGTTCTCGAACCGGACGGGGGCGTCGACGTCGACGAGGTCTCGTTCACCGTCAGGAACCCCGCCGGCGGGGGGAGCGAGGAGCCGGTCCGGCGGCGAGGACGGCCGGATGGGGACGAGGGTGCCCTCCGCCTCACGGTGAACGCGCACCGCATCGCGATCCACGGGGGGACCGAACACCGCGGGATGAACGAGGCGGCGTGTACCGACGCGGGCCCGATCAGGAGCCACCGGTTCCACACGCAGTTCCCCGAGCTCGACCCGTACGAGCGCGACGACGACCTGCTCCGGACGCTCGGCGGGACCGGCGGCGAGGCCGACGCCCCGATGATGGAGTCGCCGAACGACCCGGTCGGCGACGCCGAGACGCCCGCGGGCTACGGCATCTTCGGGCAGTTCGTCGACCACGACATCACGTTCGACCCGACCTCCGACATCGACCGTCGGAACGACCCGGCCGCGCTCCGGAACTTCCGGACGCCGGCGCTCGACCTCGACTCGATGTACCGGACGAACGCGGAGGCGGCGCCGTTCCTCTACGACCACGAGACCGACGAGCGCAAGCTGCTCACCGGCGAGGCGGGCGCGCCGGACGCCGCGGACGGCGGCGGGCTCTCGGGGCTCCCGGGGACCGACCTCCAGCGCAACGAGCAGGGGGTCGCGCTGATCGGCGACCCGCGCAACGACGAGAACGTCGTCGTCTCGCAGCTCCAGCTCGCGTTCGTGAACTTCCACAACCGCGTCGTCGACCACCTCCGGGGGCCGGGCGCCGACCTCGTGGAGGACGGCGAGTCGGTCCTCGAAGCCGCCCAGCGGCTCGTCAGGTGGCACTACCAGTGGGTCGTGCGCCACGACTTCCTCCCGCGGATCTGCGACCGGTACGTCCTCGACGACATCGAGGACCGCGGCCGGCAGTTCTTCCTCCCGCCGGGACGCACGCCGGCCATCCCGGTCGAGTTCGGCGGCGCCGCCTACCGCTTCGGCCACAGCATGATCCCCAACGCGTTCGACGTCAACGGCGAGGTCGGCGAGGTGCCGCTGTTCCCCACCGGCCCGGGCGACGGCCGGAGCCTCCGCGGCGGCCGCCCCGTCCCGAGCGACCTCGTCGTCGACTGGTCGCGGCTGCTGGACACCGGCGACGGCGACTACCAGCACGCGCGCAAGACGGAGCCGCTCCTCGCGCCGACGCTGTTCGACCTGCCCATCTCCGGGGACTCCTCGCTCGCCGTCCGGAACCTGCGGCGCGGGAAGGCGCTCGGCATCCCGTCGGGTCAGGACGTGGCCGCGCGGATGGGGTACGACCCGATCCGCAACGAGGCGTTCGGCGAGGACTCGCCGATGATGAAGACCCTGCGGGCGCACGGCCGCGGCGCGGACCCCGACTCGCCGCTGTGGTACTACGTGCTCGCCGAGGCGGAACACCAGCAGGACGGCGAGCGCCTCGGCGCGGTCGGCAGCCGCATCGTCGCCGAGACGCTGATCGGCCTGATCGAGGCCGACGAGACCGCCTACCCGAACGCCGCGCCGGACGACTGGGAGCCGAGCCTCCCGCAGCCGACGCCGACAGAGGGCTACACGCTCGCCGACGTGACGGCGTTCGCGGCCGAGGCGGCCCCGGACGGGCTCGTGATCGACGCCGTCGACGCCGGCCCGGGCAGCGGGGTCGGCGGCGGCCCCGGGGACGCCCTCGACGAGTCCGTGACGCTCCGGAACCTCGGCGACGAACCGGTCGACCTGACCGGCTACGTCATCGACCTCGGGGGCCAGCGGGACGGCCTCCCGAGCGCGACGCTCGGCCCCGACGAGACGCTGACGGTCCACGTCGGCGCGGGCGCGGACACCGACTCCGACCACTACCTCGGCCGCGGCGCGCCCGCGCTCGACGACGAGGGCGAGGTCGTCGCCGTGTACGACGCGGACGGCGAGCGGACGACGAGGCGGCGCTACGTCGGCTGACCGCCGCGGCTTCGCCGCCGAACTCCGGGGCAACCGCGAGGTACCTGCGGCCGGCGCGCGGCCGCGTCACCGCCCCCCGCCGACGACCGCGTTCGCGGAGATGACGAGGAACGCGAGCCCGGACATGCCGGCGATGACGGCGAACGACGCGGCCCAGCCGAGCAGGTCCGCGACGAGGCCGACGCCGACGGAGCCGGCCGAGCCGATGACGGTGTAGACGGTCCGGATCAGGCCGAACCCGGCGCCGCGCTCCGCGTCGCCGAGCGCGTCCATGAAGCGCGGGTCGATGGCCGAGAAGAAGCTCGACCCGAGGCCGGCGAGGAAGACGGCGACGCCGAGCCCCGCGACCGCGGGGAGCGCGGGGAGCCCAATCGCGGTCGGGAGCCGCAGGAGGTCGGAGAGCGCGACCAGCGCGCCGAGGCCGAGAGCCCCGCCGAGGAGGGCCGCGGCGATGCTCGCGTCGCGGCCCAGCCGGTCGGAGAGCCGCCCGAGCCCGACCTGCGCGCCGGCGCGGACGACGAAGAACGCCGAGAAGACGCCGCCCGCGAAGGCGGGCGAGTACCCGCGGAGCTCGACGAGGAACGTCGGGAGGAAGGAGATGACGCCCTGCGCGACGTACGTCCCCAGCGTCGCCACCGCGAGCGGGACGAGGACCTCGCGGCGCCCGACCAGTTCGAGCAGCGGCGCGAGCCGGAGCCGCTCGGCCATCGGCTGGTCCGGGCGCCGCGGCTCGGTCGGACGGACGCGGCGCGCGAACAGGGCGAAGATGGGGACGCCGACGAGCGCGGCCAGCGCGACCCCTGGCCGCCAGCCGTAGCGGAACCCCACCCACGTCGCGGCCACCGGCGCGACCAGCCCCGCGAGCGGCCCGCCGAGCGAGTGGATCCCGACCGCGGTGCCGAGGTCGTCGAACGTCCGCGAGAGCAGCGTGGTCGCCACCGCGTAGTGGAGCCCCGCCGCGAGCCCGAGCAGCACCGCGGCCAGCACGAACGCGGGGAAGACCGGCACGACGGCGAGCAGGAGGCTCGTCGCGGTCGTCCCGCCCACGGCGACGAGGATCACGCGGCGCTCGCCGTACCGGTCGGCGAGGATGCCGCTCGGGAACTGCGAGAGCCCGTAGGCGAACCACATGCCGGAGAGCGCGACCCCCACCGCGGTGTTCGACACGCCGAAGTCGTCGATGATCAGGGGCACGACCGGGCTGATCGCCAGCCTGGCGAAGTACGTCACGAAGAACGCGAGCATACACAGCGTCAGCACCGAGTGGCGGTACCGCCAGTTCATCCGACAGTCACGCTCGGGTGGTCGGCCCGGGCCGCGTCAACGCTTTCGGTTCCAGCGAACGCGACGGCGGGCCCATGCCCTCGACAGCGGTCCGCGCCGACGGCGGCGACCGCCGACGGTCGGGCGGGGTCGCCTCACTCGACGGCGCCCGGGTCGACTCGGCTGCCGACCCACAGCAGCGTGGCGCAGAGCCCGGCCACCGAGACCGGGAGGAACCAACGCAGCGCGGCGAGCAGCCCGGCGGAGGCCTGGACCCCGATCACGAGCAGGAGCGTCGGGCCGCAGCAGGCGAACCCGGAGAGCAGCCCGGGGACTCCCGCGACCGCCCCCGCGCCGGCGCCGATCCGACAGGCCGCGGGCCCCCGCCAGGCGACGACCGAGACCGCGAGCGTGACTCCCACGAGCGCGGCCAGCGCCGCGCCGAGGGCCGCGTTGACCGGCGAGAAGAGGTACTCGACCGGGCCGGCGGACAGCAGCGCCACGGGCTCGTACTGGAACGGCGCGACCCGCCGCGCCGCGAGCGCCAGCGGGTCGCCCGCGACGACGAGGTCGACCGTCGGGACTGCCCGCCCGGCGTCACTCGCGGCCCCTCCCTCGCGGAGCCCAAGGTGACCGAGTCCGACGAGGTACGCGAGGAGGTACCCGCCCGCTGCGATCAGCGCCGTCGCCCGGCCGTCGCGTCGACCGAGCGCCGCGCGGACCGCGAACCCGGTCCGGCGCAGCAGTCCGGCGACCCGCGCGCCCGGCGACTCGGCCGACGCGGGGGCCTCAGCGGTCATCCCCCGCCCCCGTGTGCTCGCCGACGAACGCGGTGTCGGGGTAGAACCCGGCCCACGCGAACCACATGGCGTCGAACGCGAGGACCTCCTCTAACGGGAGGTCGGCCGCGGCGAACCCGCCGCCCTCGCCACCGACGCGGTACCCGTCGCCGTCCGACTCGACGGAGAGCCCCTCGGGGTTGCGGTAGACGTGGCCGGTCGCGAGCCCCGGGTCGGCGACGGCGACGACGCGCGCGCCGCTCTCGCCGACCCTCCCCGTCAGCGTGCGCTCCGCGAGCAGCGTCGCCTTGTCGAACGCGACGGCGCCCGCCGCCGTCCGCGCCCCGATGACGACCGACTTCGGGTGCCCCTCCTCCGGCGACGCGAGCGGCGGGAACGCGGTCCGCTCCTGGGCGTAGTAGCCGCCGAGCGGGGCGTACGTCCCGTAGGGGTCGCTCTCGTACCGGCGGACGTACCCGGTCTCGTCGGTCATGACGAGCGAGTCCGGGTGGCGGTCGGCCCACGCCTCGGCCGCCGTCCACGTGACCCGGAACTCGTCGAGCGTCTCCCCGGCCAGCGGGCCGTCGATCCCCGTGGCGAGCATCTGCGGCCACCAGCTGTCGGTCCCCCGGTCGTACATGATCAGGTTCGAGTTGACGAGGCGCCCGGAGACGCCGAAGGTCGTGTCGCCCCGGCGGAACCCCTGCGCCGTCCCGGTCAGCGGACAGTACGTGACCGCGACCGGCTCGCCGCCGACCACGTCGTTGACGATCTCGTGATGCGCGAGCAGGTGGCGGGGGTACGCTTTCGCCGCACCGCCGCGGACGACGCCGAACACCGGCGTGCCCCGCGCGAAGTTCACCTCACCGATCGGGCGGAACGAGGGGTCGTCGACGGAGGGTATCCCGTCCTTGCCCACGCCGCCGTCGAGGGACCGCGACACCAGGCGCTCGGGCTCGTAGGCGACGTGGTACTCCGCCTCGACGGTCGGCGGCGGGCCGCCGCCGTCGCTCGCCGCGTCGCCGTCCGGGCCCTCGCCGCCGGGGCCGCCTCCGCTGCCGCCGCCGACGCAGCCGGCGAGACCGAGGGCGCCGGCCGACGCGAATCCGGCGAGCATCGACCGACGAGTCCGGTTCATACCGACCGCTCGGGGGGCGAACGAGTAAAATCCGAAGCGTGGGTGTGTTTCGCACGCACAGCCGCCCAAGCCGACACGAACCTCACTCGTGTCCGCCCGGCGAGCCCTCCCGCAGCCGCTCCGCGATGGCCGCGCCGGCGGTCCGCGGGTCCGCCTCGCGGATCCGAACCGCGTCGCCGACGGCGACGCGACCGGGTTCGACCACCTCACAGCAGAGCCCGCCGCGGTTCCGGAGCGCCGCCGCGATCCCCTCCTCGCCGGCGACCTCCTCCAAGTGCGCGCACGGGGGTCGACGCCGCGTCGGCCGCAGGAGCGCGTCGCCGACGGCGACGGTCGCGCCGAGGAGCGAGTCCATCCCGGGATCGACCCCGTCGACGACGACGTTCCGGCGGTGGCGGCCGTCGCGGAGGTCGACCCCGGTCGCCTCCCGGACCGCGGCGAGCGCCGACGCGGCGACGAGGGTGACCGCGCAGGCGTCGAGCTGGAAGTGGCCGTCGCCGCCGCGGTAGCGGTCGCCCTCCACGCCGTCCGGACGGATCTCGACGGCCTCGCGGCGGACTGGGGGCGCGCCGCCCTCCGGCGCGGTGACGAGCGACGCGACGCTGCCGGGGCCGTCCGCGTCGGCCTCGTCCGCCGGCATCACGGCCCACCGAGGAGGTCCGCGTCGGCGGGCTTCAGCCACTCGCGGTGCGCGTAGTAGACGGCCGCGACCGGCGGCGCGGGCAGGGCGACGAGCGCGTAGACCCACTTGAACACGCCCATGTCGACGACGCGACGCTCCGCGAGCGAGAGCGAGTCGAGCAGCAGCGTCGCGGTCGCCAGCGGCGCGAGGAGGTAGCCGTGCGCGAAGTCGACTGTCGCACCGAGCGGCGTCTCGGGCGTCAGGAACGCGTAGTCGAGCGCGTACAGCAGCGTCCACGCCGCGACGGTCGCCGCGAGCGCGGCCAGCCAGGGGCCGTCGAAGCGGCGGTCCGAGGCGCCGAACGGACTCGACGGGTCGCCGTCGACCGGATCGCCATCGACCGGGCCGCCCTCGGACGACTCGTTCGGTTCGGTGCGCGGGTTCACGGGCGATTTGCGGGCCGGACGCTAATCAACACCGGGGTCGGTCACTCGTCGAAGGTGCCCGCGGTCAGGTAGCGCTCGCCGCTGTCCCAGAAGACGGTGACGACGAGGGGTTCCTCGCCGGCGAACGCGCCGCGCTCGCGGAGCTCGGCCGCGACGTCCTTCGCGGCGAGGTTGGAGGCCCCGGACGACTGGCCGACTAAGATTCCCTCCTCGCGGGCGAGCCGTCGGCACTCGGCCTCCGCGTCAGCGAGCTCGACCGTGTGTACCTCGTCGATCAGGTCGACGGCGAGGTTCGGCGCGACGAACCCCGGACCCATTCCCTGGAAGCGGTCGTCGCCCGGCGGGTCGCCCGAGAGGACGGCGTTGTCCGCGGGCTCGACGGCGTCGATACGCACGTCCGGGAACGCCTCCCGCAGTCGACGGCCGATCCCGGAGAGGGTGCCGCCGGTACCGACCCCGGCGACGAGGGCGTCGACGGTCCGATCGCCCACCTGGTCGAGGATCTCCGGGCCCGTCGTCTCGTAGTGCGCGCGGGGGTTGGCGGGGTTCTCGAACTGCCGCAGCTGAACGGTGTTCGGCTCCGCCTCCAGCTCGTCCGCGCGGTCCTTGGCGTCGGAGATGTCGCCGTCGACGAGCTCGACGGTCGCGCCGTACGCCTTCATCAGCCGTCGGCGCTCGATCGACTTCCCCTCCGGGATCACGAGCGTGACGTCGTAGCCGCGCGCCGCGCCGGCCATCGCCAGCCCGATGCCGGTGTTGCCCGAGGTGGGTTCGACGATGCGGTCGCCCGGCTCGATCTCGCCGGCCGACTCGGCCGCCTCGATCATGTACAGCGCGGGGCGGTCCTTCGCCGAGCCGCCCGGGTTCCGGGACTCGACCTTCGCCGCCACGGTCGTTCCCGCGGGCGCGTCGACCCGCACCAGCGGCGAGCCGAGCGTCGACAGGATGTCGTCGTCCATTATCCGGACGGAGGCGGTCGCGACCCAAAGGCCCCGCGGACTGCGGCAATCGATGTCGATCGCGAACCCAGAGGGCCCGTCTTGCCACCGACGCGCCGTTTACGTGCCTCCGCGACCTACGCCCGGGCAATGACACTCGAAACGCTCGCGCCCGCCGACGTCGACGCGGACGCGTTCGACGACGCCGTTCTCGACGCGCTCGCGGCCGAGGAGTACGTGTTCAAGGTGTGGGGCGGCGACTGGTGCGGCGACTGCCAGCGCCAGCTCCCGGAGTTCGGCGCCGCGCTCGCGGCCGCCGGGGTCCCGGACGACCGCATCGAGGCGTTTCCGGTGACGAAGGGACCGGACGGCAAGGAGGGCGAACTGGTCGAGGAGTACGGGATCGAGCTGATCCCGACCGTCGTCGTCGAGTCGCCCGGGGGCGAGGAGCTCGCGCGGTTCGTCGAGGAGGCGGAGGTCTCCATCGCGGAGTTCCTGGCCGAGCGGCTCGCGGACGTCGAAGCGACCGCCTGACCCGTTTCCCGTCGTTCAGTCGGCTCTCGCGTTCATGTCGAACGCGTAGTAGAGCGCGGCCATCGTGACGCCCATCGTGACCGCCTGAAATGTCGTGGAGGTATTAAAAAGGACGCCGACCACGAGGACCGACGCCGTCGCGATCACGCCGGTGAGGAGCGCGTAGCGGAGCCTGGAGAGACCGCGCGCCCAGTCGTCGGTACAACTGTCGGGGACCGACCATATCTCGTTCTGTTGGACAGAAAACAAGTGCCTTCGGGTCGCCCGAGGACAGTCGCGGCCGAGCGCTCAAGTCGGTCCGGCGTTCACGCGGCGTATGGCACGCGTCACGGTCTGGAACGAGTACCGACACGAGCGCGAGAGCGACGTCGTCGCCGACGTGTACCCCGACGGGATCCACGCCGTCGTCGCGGACGCGCTCCGTGAGGGCGGTCACGAGGTCCGCACCGCGACGCTCGACGAGGGGCCGGACCACGGGCTCACCGAGGCCGCCTTGGACGACACCGACGTCCTCGTCTGGTGGGGCCACGCCGCGCACGACGAGGTGCGCGACGCGGTCGTCGACCGCGTCCAGGAGCGCGTCCTCGACGGCACGGGCCTGATCGCGCTCCACTCCGCGCACTACTCGAAGGTTTTCAAGCGGCTGATGGGCACCAGCTGCTCGCTGAAGTGGCGCGAGGCCGCCGAGCGCGAGCGACTGTGGACGATCGAACCGAGCCACCCGATCGCCGACGGGATCGGCGAGTACGTCGAGCTGGCGGAGACCGAGATGTACGGCGAGCGGTTCGACGTGCCCGCGCCCGACACGCTCGTGTTCACCTCCTGGTTCGAGGGCGGCGAAGTGTTCCGGTCCGGCTGCTGTTACCGCCGTGGGAGCGGGAAGGTGTTCTACTTCCGGCCCGGCCACGAGACGTACCCGATATACTACGACGAGGACGTTCGGCAGGTCCTTCGGAACGCGGTCGAGTGGGCGGCGCCGGGCGACGGCCCCGCGCCCGAGTTCGGCAACGCCGACCCGATCGAAGCGATCGACACGAGCGACGACCGGACAGTTCACTGAGCTGGCGCCGGCCGGTCGCAACCCGGGTCCGCCCGCCCTCTCTCGCTCGCCTCGCCGTCGCCGCCGGTCAGGCCACGTCACGAAGGTCGATGAACGACTTCATCATCGCCGACTCGGCCTTCCGGAGGTGTTCGGACGCGGTGCTCGGGGCGGCGTCGATCCGGTCGGCCACGTCCTCGACGGACGCCGCGCGCGGGGACTCGTAGTAGCCGCACTCGACGGCGGCCGCGAGCGCGTCGAACTGCCGGTCCGTCAGCTCCGGGTCGAAGAGGTGCTGTCGCCAGTCGTACTCCCCGATCCGGAGGACCTCGCTGTCGATCCGGTCCGGGAGCCCGGCGAGCGCGTCTCGAAGCGGCTCGTGGTCCCCGAGGACGGTCAGCCTCGCGACCCCGTCCGGACGGAAGTCGATCGGCGGGACGACGACGACGCCGGTCCGTCGGAGCGACCCGAACATGGCCTCGTCGACCGCGTCGCGCCGCTGCGTGAGGAAGACGTAGTGGCCCGACTCGTCGATCCGGGTGATCTCGAACTCCCGGATCCGGTCGACGGACCGCAGCGCCTCGGCGTACACGTCGATGTCCCCCTCGACGTAGAACAGGAACGTGTCGGCCGTCTCGTCGAAGAGGCTGCCGTGGAGGAGCACGTCCCGCTCGACGGCGTCCGACTCGTCGACCAGCCGGTGTATCGGATGGATGAGGGCCGGCGGGTACCGGAGTTCGAGGCGCAGGTACTTCACGCGGGACACTGCCGACGCCGATCTTATAAATACCCGCATGGGGCCGGCAGAAGCCTCGGGTCGCGCGCCCGCCTCACTTCGGGTATGTCGACTGCGCTGCCGCGCGACGGCGAGGACGGGACGGACGACCCGTTCGGGCCGATCCGCGAGCTGGTCACGGCGCGAGAGGAGCACCTGAACGCCCCCGCCGCGAGGGTCCGGCCCGACGACGTTCAGGAGGCCCTCTCCGCGCTGCGGTCCGAGGCGGGGTACGACCACCTCGCCTGCGTCACGGCACAGGAGTACGAGGGCCGCTACGAGTCGATCTACCACCTGCGGTCGTACGACGACCCCACGCGGGAGCTCAGCGTCGTGGTCCCCGCCGACGGCGACGAGCCGGTCTCGGAGTCGGCGGCGCCGGTGTTCCGCACGGCGGACTGGCACGAGCGCGAGGCGTACGACCTCGTCGGCGTCGAGTACGACGACCACCCCGACCTGCGCCGGATCCTCCTGCCGGAGACGTGGCAGGGTCACCCGCTCTCGGCGGACTACGACAGAGACCGGCCGCAGATCGTCTCGCTCTCCGAGAACGAGCCGATCGAGCCCGGCTCCTCGACGGCGGCCGGGAGCGACACGATGCTCCTCAACATCGGGCCGCATCACCCCGCGACCCACGGCGTGCTCCACCTCCAGGTGACGCTCGACGGCGAGGACGTGGTCGGCGTGGAGCCGGACATCGGCTACATCCACCGGTGCGAGGAGCAGATGGCCCAGTCGGGGACGTACCGCCACCAGATCATGCCGTACCCGGACCGCTGGGACTGGGGCGGCGGCGGCCTGCTCAACGAGTGGGCCTACGCGCGCGTCGCCGAGGACCTCGCGGACATCGAGGTGCCCGAGTACGCGCAGGTGATCCGCACCATGGCCGCGGAGCTCAGTCGCGTCCTCTCGCACATGCTGGCGATGGGGGCGTACGCGCTCGACGTGATCGGCGACTTCACGGCGACGTTCATGTACGCCATCCAGGAGCGCGAGCGCGTCCAGGACCTGCTCGAAGATCTGACGGGCCAGCGGCTGATGTTCAACTACTTCCGGCCCGGCGGCGTCGCGTGGGACCTCCCCGAGCCCCGCGAGGCGTTCCTCCGGGGCGTCCGCGAGTACCTCGACGGGCTCCCGCGCCGGATCGAGGAGTACCACGACCTCCTGACGCGGAACGAGATCCTCCAGATCCGCACGGTCGACACCGGGACGCTCCCGCCCGAGGTCGCGAAGGAGTACGGGACGACCGGGCCGGTCCTCCGGGGCTCGGGCGTCGACTACGACCTGCGCCGCGACGACCCCTACGGCTACTACGACGAGCTCGACTGGGACGTGGTGACCGAGGACGGCTGCGACAACTACAGCCGCCTGCTCGTCCGGATGCGCGAGGTCGAGGAGTCCGCGAAGATCGTCGAGCAGTGCGTCGACCTGCTCGACGGCTGGCCCGAGGGCGAACGCACCGTCCAGGCGAACGTTCCGCGAACGATCCGCCCGGACGACGACGCGGAGGTCTACCGCGCGGTCGAGGCCGCGAAGGGCGAACTCGGGATCTACATCCGCGCCGACGGGACGGACGAGCCCGCCCGGTTCAAGATCCGCGGCCCGTCGTTCTCGAACCTCCAGGCGCTCCCCGAGATGGCCGAGGGCGAGTCGATCCCGGACCTGATCGCGTCGCTGGGGAGCTTAGACACGATCATGGGCGAGGTCGACCGGTGAGGCCGTCCGAGCGACGAGCCGGCGGCTCGGCGGTGTAGAGCGACCGCCGCTACGGCGCGGACGTTGAAAGGCGACCGCCTCGCGCGAACGCGAGACGACCGGATGTGTCGCACGCCGGCGGCCGGTCGAGTACCCCTCGGCCGGCCGGGTATATAACCCCTCGTTTACTCGGGGCGGTGGACCTCGCCGTCCCGCGAGTCGGCGTCCTTCCGGCGGAGCGCGGCGGCCGCGTTGTTCGCGTCGTAGCCGAAGAACACGTCCTTCGCGTACGTCTCGGCCACCTCGGCGGCGTGGATCAGGTCGTCGACGTCGACCTCGACCGCGTACAGCTCCAGCGAGAACGGCGTCTCCGGCGGCGCGCCGTGGAGGTCGTAGTCGCCCCCGAGCCGCGAGCCGAACCCCCGGGCGATGGTCTCCAGCCAGTAGGTCGTCGCGTACTCGGTGTCGTACAGCGGGACGACGAACTCGTCGACGTGGTCGGCGAGCCGGTCGAGGTCCAGGCCGGCGCGCTCGTAGAGGTGGTCGGGATAGGGGTCGGGGTACAGCGTGAGCAGGAGCCGCCCGGGGACGAGGTCGGCCGCCTCGGCGACGAACTCGGTGATCACGTCGGCGCGCCAGTCGGCGAAGTCGTCGCGGTCGCTCTCGGCGAACAGGCGCTCGCAGCGGTCGCAGTGACAGAAGCCCTCGCGGGGGAACCCAACGTCGTCGAGGCGTACGTCCCCGTTCGCGTCCGCGCAGTCCGCGATTATCTCGAACAGCCCCTCGCGGTACTCTGGGTGCGTCGGGCAGATGTACGCCCAGTCGAAGTACTCGCGGTCGCGGGTCGCCGGCTCGCCGCGCTCGTCGACCGGAACGAGTTCCTCGTTCTCGCTCGCGGCGGCGTTGTCGCCGAAACACGACACCATGTTCACGGCGTTCGGCAGCGGCTCGGCCGCCCGGCCCGTGACGTCTTTCACCTCGTAGAACCCGAGGTCGAACGGCTCCATCTCGACCTCGTCGGCGTTGCGCGTGACGACCCCGTACATGGCCTCGGCTACGTGGCTGGTCGGTAAAAACGGACGGTCTCGCGGCGATCGATCGCGATGCGACTCAGCGGTTCGTGCGGTCCGGTACGCGAGACGGCCCGAGGAGGGCGCGAGTCCGGCCGCGTTACAGAAATTCGAGGAGAAAGCCCACGACTTCAGTGGTGAGTTGAATCCGACTACACATGACACAATCCATCCGCGATAGCCGACCGAGCGTTGATATAAGAACAAGACCTAATATAGAGTGATATTTATCTAATCGTATGCCACGAGGGTACAGTCGAGAGCGAACATTGGTACGCAACCTCCACTACCACTTCGTGTGGTGTTCGAAGTACCGCAAGCCGGTGCTGACGGATGAGGTTGCCAACCGTCTTGACCAACTCATCGGCGAGAAAGCCGACGAGCTCGATCTCGACATCCTCCAACTGGCAATCCAACCCGACCACGTACACCTGTTCATCACGGGGAGTCCGAAACTCGCACCGAACAAAATCATTCAGCAGGTCAAGGGCTACACCTCACGGAACCTCCGCGAGGAGTTCGACTTCGGCCTCCCCTCGCTGTGGACGCGCTCGTACTTCGTCTCCAGCGCGGGCGAGGTGTCCAGCCAGGCCATCGAGGAGTACATCGAATCACAGACCGGACGATGACGATGCGTCGAGAAGTCACCACTACGGTACGGGTCAAACTCCACTCGCTCACCGAGCGGAAAGCCCGCCTCGTCGAACGCGAGTACACCGCGTTTCAAGACGCCGTTCACGGTGACGACGACGCGAACCTCTACTCCGCCACCAAGCAACAGGCGGGCAAAGTCCGGTCGAACAAGAACCCGCGAGCGGACACCGACCAACCCGTCGTCCTTCGTAACGACTGTATCACCATCGAACACGACGAAGACACTGTTCTCTCGTCGTGGTGGTTCAAACTCCCAGTCTACAACCCCGAGAAGGAACACGGGGATAGCGTCTGGGTGCCCGTTCGCGTCCCCGAAAAAGACACGCACCTGTTCACCGACGAGTGTATCCGCGATTCGGAACTCGTCCAGCGAGACGGCGAGTGGTACGTCCACCTCGTCTGTAAACGGTCTGTGGCCGTCGCAGACGCCTACGACGACGTACTCGCCGTCGATATGGGTGCGAAATGGATAGCCGTCAGCACGTTGCTCTCTGACCGTGACACCACGTTCCACGGCGCAGAAGTCCGTCGCGTCCGCGAACACTACAAGCAACTCCGCAAATCCATCGGAAAGAGGAAGGTGCGCTCCGGAGCGAAGGTCATGGAGCGCCTCGGTGACAAGGAATCCAGAACGGTCGAACACGAGTTGTATCAGGTGGCGAACGAACTGATCGCTCGCGCTCAGGAGCGCAACGCCGTCATCGTGTTCGGTGATATGACTGGGTTGCGAGTCGACAATGATGAGGGGCGGTACGTGAACGATAAGACCCACAAGATGCCGTACGCGAAAATGGCGAATATTCTCACATACAAAGCCCACCTCGATGGACGCGAGTGTATCTCAGTAAAGGAGCACAATACGTCCGTGACGTGCTGGCGGTGTGGATCGAAGAACACGAGTCGTGAGGTACAGGGGCGTCTGGAGTGTCACGACTGTGGGTTGGATGACAACGCGGATAAAAACGGGGCGTCGAATATTGGGCAACGAGCCGTCGGTAAGGACATCACGAGCCCGCTATCGACGGCGGGGGCTGTCGTGGCTCAGCCCGAAACGCAGGTCGTACTCGAAGGAACCAGCGGTGAGATGGAACCTGCGAACTCTCCCGAAGACGTGGGGCTAACCCTCAGTGAGGGAAGCCCACGACTTTAGTCGTGAGAGAAGTCACTCGACTTCGACCGGCTGCTTGTCGCCGGCGAAGAGGAAGTACGCGAGCGCGACGAGCGACAGCACGAGGACGAGCTTGGCTTTCTTGCTCATGTCCCACGGTTCGTGCGGCGGGCGCTAAAACTTACCGGAGGGCGCGCGTGAGGGACGGCCGCACGCCGACCCCCGGTCGGCGTCTCAGACGTCGATGTGCTCGGCGATGTCGGACCGCAGGATCGTCGCGCAGTAGTCGCAGCGCACGCCGTCGGCGACCACGTCGAAGCGCGTCTCGACCGGCTCGCCGGCGTTCGTGATACAGTTGCGGTTCGGACAGGAGAGCACCCCGGTCACGCCGTCGGGTCGGGTGACGCGGTTCTTCTCGACCACCTCGAAGTCGCGGACGATGTTGATCGTCGCCTCCGGCGCGATGAGCGAGAGCACGTCGACCTCGGACTGCGACAGCTCCCGGTCTTCGACCTTCACGATGTCCTTGCGGCCGAGCCGGTCCGAGGGGACGTTCATCCCGACGGAGACGCCGAACCCCTCGGCGCCGTCGATGCCGAGGATGGCGAGGACGTTCAGCGCCTGCCCGGCCTCGACGTGGTCGATGACGGTGCCGTCGCGGATCTTCGAGACGCGGAGCTCGTGGTCGCTCATCGGTCCACCTCCAGTCCCTCGTCGCCGTCGTGGTTCGCGTTCTCTAAGAGGGTGTCCAACAGCGCCATCCGCACGGGAATGCCGTTGTGCGCCTGCTCGAAGTAGCGCGCGTGCTCGGTCTCGTCGACGTCGGGCGCGATCTCGTCGACGCGCGGGAGCGGGTGCATTACGGTGAGGTCGTCGGGGGCGGCGTCGAGCGTCTCGGCGTCGATCTGATACTCGCCGGCGACGCGGTGGTACTCGTTCTCGTCGGGGAACCGCTCCTTCTGGATCCGGGTGACGTACAGCACGTCCAGCTCGTCGAGGACGGGCGCTAAGTCCTCGTGCTCGCGGATCTGCGCGCCCGTCTCGTGGAGGTCGAACCGTACCGACCGCGGGAGCCGCAGCGACTCGGGGCTGATGAAGTGCTGGTTGGCGTCGAACTCGGTGAGCGCGGCCGCCAGCGAGTGGACCGTCCGCCCGTACTTCAGGTCGCCCATGATCCCGATGGTGAGGTCGTCGAGCCCGTGGTCCTCGCGGATCGTGTGGAGGTCGAGGAGGGTCTGCGAGGGGTGTTGGCCCGCGCCGTCGCCGGCGTTGACTACGGGCACGTCGACGCGCTCGCCGGCCAGCGTCGCGGCGCCCTCGCTGGGGTGGCGCAGGACGAGGGCGTCCGCGTACCCCTCGATGACGCGGACGGTGTCGGACAGCGACTCGCCCTTCGAGACGGACGAGGAGTCGACGTCGCCCATGTCGATGGTGTTCATCCCGAGGCGCTTCGCCGCGCTGTCGAAGCTCATCCGCGTCCGCGTGCTGGGCTCGAAGAAACAGAGCGCGAGCACGCGGCCGGCGTGCCGGTCCGCGTAGGCGGCGGGGTCGTCGGCGACCGCTCGGGCCCGGTCGAGCACGGCCTCGATGTCATCCCGCGAGAGCTGGGTCGCGGTGATGAGGTGGTCCTGTCGCATCGTCTGAGATGGGACTCGGCAGTATCTTGAATCCCTCGGCTCCGGCCGCAGCGCGGGTATTCACGGACGTGGGCACCGACGAGTCGACCGTTTCGATATCCGTAACGCCGCCCCGGTCGCACGGGCCGGCGAGCGGATCGAGCGCCGACCGCCGCCGATCATAAGCCCCCGCGGCCCGAACCGATCCGTATGTCCGAGAACGACCCGGCCGACCTGCTGCCGAACGACCGCGTGAAGCAGAGCGCCCTCGACGGCGACGTGACGCAGCTCCACCGCGGGAACCGCTACGGCGACGAGGGCGACACCTTCGAGGTCGACGGCGTCGCGTTCGAACTGACTGAGGTCACCGAGCGCACGCTCGGCGACATGACCGACGAAGACGCGAAGCGCGAGGGGTCGCCCTCGCTTGAGGCGTACAAAGAGCGGATGGTCCGCGCGCACGGCGGCAATTTCGAGTGGGACGACGACGCGGACGTGGTGCGACACCGTTTCCAGCGGGTCGACGAGTAGCGACGCGACCGGCGCCGACGAACGGGCTCAGTCGTCGTCCGCGGCCGCGCCGTCGCCCTCCCCCGCGGCGGTCGCCGCGTCGTCCTCGATGCTCGGCGGGTACTTCCCGCGGTCGAGCTTCAGGTCCGACTGCGGGCGGGCCATACAGGTGAGCGCGTACTCCTCGGCCTCCTCGTCGGTGAGGCCGCGGGCCGCGGGCTGGGTCACCTCGCCCTCGACGATCTCCGCCGAGCAGGCGAGACACATCCCGACGCGGCAGGAGTACTCCTGAGCGATCCCCTCGTCGAAGCAGGCGCTGAGGATCGTCTCCGTGTCGGCCACCTCGATCGTCTCGCCGGTGCCGACGAACTCGACGGTGTACTCGGTCATGGCGCCGAGTACCCGCCGCCCCGTCAAAAAGGGTTCCCTCTATCTCGTCGCCGTCGCGGGGACGGAAGGACCGGCCGGCGACGCTCCGACGCGACCATCGCAACGACTAATCCCCCGCCGGACGCTTCCCGAGGTATGACCGGCAAGGCCACCGCGCGAGCCCACCCGATCCAGGGGCTCGTGAAGTACCACGGCATGCGCGACGAGGAGCTTCGGCTCCCGTACCACGACAGCATCAGCCTCTGTACCGCCCCGACCGCGACGACGACCACCGTCGAGTGGCAGCCGGACGCGAGCGAGGACACCTACGTCATCGGCGGCGAGGCGGTCGACGGGCGCGCCGCCGAGCGCATCGACATGGTGGTCGACCACGTCCGCGACCTGGCCGGGGTCGACGCCGCGGTCCGGCTGGAGAGCGAGAACTCCTTCCCGTCGAACATCGGCTTCGGCTCCTCGTCGTCCGGGTTCGCGGCCGCCGCGCTCGCCCTGACCGAGGCCGCCGGGCTCGACATGACGCTCCCCGAGGTCTCCACGGTCGCCCGCCGCGGCTCCTCGTCGGCGGCGCGCTCGGTGACGGGCGCGTACTCGCGGCTCGACGCCGGGCTCAACGACGAGGACTGCCGCTCGTACCGCCTCGACGTGGGCGTGAGCGACGACGGCTTCGACCCCGAGGAGGACCTCCGGATCGTTGCGGCGCACGTCCCCGCGTACAAGGAGACGGAGGAGGCGCACCGCGAGGCCGCCGCGAGCCACATGATGCAGGCGCGGACCGCGCACGTCCAGGACCAGCTCGTCGAGATGACCGACGCGCTCCGCGCGGGCTCCTTCGAGCGGATCTTCGAGACCGCCGAGCACGACTCGCTCTCGCTGACGGCCACGACGATGACCGGGCCCGCGGGGTGGGTGTACTGGCAGCCCGAGACGATCGCGGTGTTCAACGCGGTCCGCGAGCTGCGCGAGTCGGGCGTCCCCGTCTACTTCTCGACGGACACCGGCGCGTCGGTGTACGTGAACACGCCCGCGGGCCACGCCGACGAGGTGGAGAGCCGGATCGCGGAGGTCGGGATCGACACCGACGTCTGGGAGGTCGGCGGCCCGGCGCGCGTCCTCGACGAGAGCGAGGCGCTCTTCTGACGAACGGTCGAGAAATACGGTCGCCCCGGCGGCGACCCGAGTCCGCGGCGAGACGCGCGGACCGTGAGGCGCGGCCGCTTCAGTACGGCAGCACGCCGGTCACGGTGCCGAGCAGCGCGACCGCGACGGCGAGCGCCTGCGCGACGAAGAAGGCCTTCGAGGAGGCCCAGCCGAAGTACAGCAGCGCCGCCATCGGGACCGCGCCGATGACCGCCGGCCAGAGGCCCATGGTGAACAGGATCGCGAGGAGGCCGGTCGTCGCGAGGATGAGCACGTCCATGCCGAGCGAGACGAGGTTCCGTCGGCGGAGCTCCTCGGGGTCGAACATCCGCGCCAGCGACCCGCGCCGGTCGCCTCGGTCGTCCGCGGTCGAGGGCGACTCCATCGTCAGTTGCTAAGGGTCTCCTCGTGGGCGTCGTCGAGCGGCCCGACGATGTCCTCGGTCGGCGTGTCGGGCGTGGCCCACAGGCCCTTGAGTACCGACCAGAACTCCTGCTGGAACGGGTTCCCGAGCGCGTCGTCGAGGTCCGGCACGACCGTCACCTCGTCGGCGAGGTCGGGCAGGTTCGCCATCACCTGGATCTCGTAGGCGTCGTCCGGGACCTGCGTGTTAGACGCGATGAAGCCGCCCTCCTCGACCCAGACCTGCTGGCCCTCGGCGGAGACGAACGAGCTCAGCGCGTCGCGCGCGGCGTCGACGTTGTCCGAGTACTTCGGTACCGTGAACCAGTTGACCGACGAGGAGATGCCGTCGACGCCGGGCAGCCGGAACACGCCGAGGTCCGAGGGGTCCTCGACCGCGTCCTGCGCCGGCGTGAACGAGCCCATGAAGTACAGCGGGAGGCTGTTGTCCCAGAAGTACTCGTACTGGACGCCGAAGTCGCGGGTCTGACTGAAGTACCCCTCGTCGTGGAGCATCTTGATCTCGTCGAACGCCGTCGCGACGCGATCGTCCGTGAAGGAGGCGTCACCGCTGATGAGCCCCTGCTGGAGGGTGGCGCCGTCCTCCTGCCGCATGAAGAAGCCCTCGGTGATGTCGCTGAGCGGCCACCCGGTGCCGTTCCCGGAGGCGATGGGCGCGTCGACGCCGTCGATGGCGGCGATGTCGTCGAGCAGCGTCATGAACTCGTCCCAGCTCTCCGGCTCGGAGAGGCCGTGCTCGTCGAAGAACGACTTCCGGTACCAGAAGCCCGGCTTGAGGTCCATCTTGAACGGCGCGGCGTACACGTCGCCGTCGACGGTGACCCGCGAGGGGTCGACCGCGAAGTCGTCCGCGTTCCAGGCGTCGCCGACCGGCGCCAGGTGGCCGTTCTGCGCGTCGGAGATGATCCGCGCCGGCGAGGGCATCACGACGATGTCCGCGGAGGCGACGCCGGACTCGTAGTCCATGAGGGTCCCGGTGAGCAGGCTGTCGGTGTCGCGCGGGAAGTACTCCATGCTCATCCCGGTGTCGTCCTCCACGAAGCTCATCACCTTGCTGAACGACTCCTGCTCGCCGCCCGACCAGACGCCCGTGATTTCGAGGCCGCTCCCGCTTCCGCCGTCACCCCCGTCGGAGCCGTCCGACCCGTCGGACCCGTCCCCGCCGTCGCCGCCGCCCCCGTCGCCCGAACAGCCCGCGAGCGCAACGCTCCCGAGCACCGACGCGGTGCCGGTCGTCTTCAGTACGTCCCGCCGCGTAGTACAGGATCGATCATCGGACATGTCGTCCGGATTCTTTGGTCCCACTTACTTCAAATTTGCTTATTAATTACCGCTATAGTTACTAACCGAAATCGAACGGGGCCGGAACGCGATCACGGCTATTTATGGGCGTATCGCGGGGTAGTGGGGGATATGACGGACGGAGCCGCCCCCGATTCCGCCGCCTCGAACCGCCCGAATCTCGTGCTCGTTCACTGTCACGACCTCGGTCAACACCTCGGCTGTTACGGGGCCGACGTCGACACGCCGAACATCGACCGGATCGCGGCCGACGGCGCGCGGCTGGCGAACAGCTTCTGTTCGGCCCCGCAGTGCTCGCCGAGCCGGTCCAGCATGATGACGGGCTACTACCCCCACGAGAACGGCGTCATGGGGCTCGCGCACATGGGCTGGGCGCTGGGCGACGAGTGGGAGACGCTGCCGAAGCGCCTCCGGAAGGCGGGCTACGAGACGGCGTTGCTCGGCTTCCAGCACGAGGTCCCGGACGACCCCGAGCGGCTCGGCTACGAGTACGTCGACAGCGGGACCAAGCGCGCGCTCGATCTCGTCGACGTCGTCGACGACTTCTTCGCCGAGCGCGCGGACGCCGACGAGCCGTTCTTCGTCTCCGTCGGGATCGAGGAACCGCACCGCCCCTTCCGCCGGGAGTACCTCTCCGACGGGACCTACGACGCGTACGACCCCGACGAGGTCCCGCTCGACGACTTCCCGTACCTCCCGGACGCGCCCGGCGTCCGCGAGGACGTCGCCGACCTCCGGTCGGTGATCTCGGAGGTGCTCGACCCCGCGGTGGGCCGCTACCGCGAGTCGCTCGCCGACCACGGGCTGGCCGAGGAGACGGTGTTCGTCTTCACGACCGACCACGGGCTCGCGATGCCGCGCGCGAAGGGCACCTGTTACGACCCCGGCATCGAGACCGCGCTCCTCGTCCACCAGCCGGGCGTCGTCGAGGGCGGCGCCGTCCACGACGCGCTCGTCACCAACGTCGACTTCGCGCCGACGATGCTGGACCTGCTCGGCGTCGACCCGCCGACGGACGTCTCCGGGGAGTCGTTCGCGCCGCTGCTCCGCGGGGAGCCGCACGACGGCCGCGACCGCGTCTTCGCCGAGATGACGTGGCACGACCGGTACAACCCGATCCGCGTCGTCCGGACGGAGCGGTACAAGTACGTCCGCAACTTCTCCGTGCTCCCGCGGGTGTTCGTCCCGATGGACGTAGCGCCGACGGCCTCGGGCCGGGAGGTCCACGAGGAGTTCCACGTCCCGCAGCGCCCGACCGAGGAGCTGTACGACCTGGCGGCCGACCCCGCGGAGTCGGAGAACCTCGCGTCGGACAAGAAGCCCTTCGAGGCGGCGGCCGAGGCGAGCGACCCGGAGCCCGACCACGCCGACGCCCTCAACCGGCTTCGCGACGAGCTGGAGTCGTGGATGGAAGCGACCGACGACCCCCTCCTCGACGGCCCCGTCCCGTACCCCGACGTGGCGTGAGCGGCTCGCCGCCGGTCGGGCGTCGGCGCTGGGGCCTCGCGGCCCGTGCGTCTCGGACTCGGTGATTTTTATACACCGAAGTAGTTAATTGATCGTCATGGACACCGAGGAACTCCTGGAGACGCTCCAGGCCGCCGATCTCTCTTACTATCAGGCGAACGCGTACGTCACGCTGTTGGAGCTGGGGACCGCGTCCGCGACCGAGGTCGCGCAGGCCAGCGACGTGCCGGACGCGCGGATCTACGACGTGCTCCGCGACCTCGACGACCTCGGGTACGTGGAGCTGTACGAACAGGAGACGTTCCAAGCGCGCGCGACCGACCCCGAGACCATCGTCGCCGGGCTCACGGACCGGGCGAGCGCGTTCGAGTCGGCGGCCGAGGAGATCGAGGAGCGCTACGAGCGACCGACCCTCGACACCCAGACGGTCAGCATCGTCAAGCGGTTCGACACGGTGCTGGAGGCGGCCCGCACGTTCGTCCGCGACGCCGACACGCAGGTCCACGCGACGCTCACCCGCGACCAGTTCGAGGCGCTCCGGGGCGACCTCTCCGACGCCCGCGACCGCGGCGTCACGGTCAACGTCACGATCCTCGCCCGAGACGGGGACGACCCCCTCGACGACGACGACTTCGAGGGCGCCGTGACCGTCGCCCATCGGCTCTCCCGCCCCGCCCCGTTCGTCCTCACCTCCGACCTCCGGCGCACGGCGTTCGCGCCCAACCCCGCGGCGGTCGAGGACTACGGGCTGATCCTCCGTAACCGCTCGTTCACCTACGTCTTCTTCTGGCACTCCCTGCTTTTCATGTGGCTCCCCTCGCCCGTGGCGTACGAGGCCGACGAGGCGGGCCCGAAGCGGTACGCCGACATCCGGCAGTTCCTGCTGGAGAACCGCGACCGGATCCGCGGCGACGAGCCGCTCCACGTCGAGGTCAAGGGGCGCGAGACCGACGGCGACCGGTCGGTGACCCTCTCCGGCGAGGTCGTCGAGGCCGAACACCTCTCGGACGCCGACGGCGACGCGGACAGCGCCCCCACGGTGATGGCGCTGACGGGCACCGCCTCCATGGTCGTCGACGACGGCGAAACGCGCTGGACCGTCGGCGGCTGGGGCGCGACCTACGAGGACGTGGAGGCCGACCGGATCCGCGTGACCGGGGCCGCGCCGGTGAGCGGGGCCGAACCGGCGGAGTGAGGGCGGGCGGGGCGCCCGCGGTCGCACCCCGTCGCGCGGCGGGCGGATTTATGCTGGCGGCGTCCGTCGATCGGTCCCGCATGCCACCTCGACCCTCGACCTTCTCGATCGCCGCCCGCGACCCCGAGACCGACGCGGTCGGCGTCGCGGTCCAGTCGAAGTTCGTCGGCGTCGGCGCCGTCGTCCCGTTCGTCAGCGCGGACGCGGGCGCTGTGGCCACCCAGAGCTTCGCGAACGTCGCCTACGGCCCCGACGGGCTCGACCTCCTCCGCGAGGGCCGCGCTCCGGCCGAGGCGATCGACCGGCTCACGGCCGCCGACGACGAGGCGCCGTCGCGACAGGTCGGCGTCGTCGGCGTCGACCCCGACGACGAGCCCGCCGCGTTCACCGGCGACGAGTGCCACGACCACGCCGGCGACCGGCAGGGCGACCACTACACGGTCCAGGGGAACATCTTAGAGAACGCCGACACCCTCGACGCGATGGCGGAGGCGTTCGAGGAGACCGACGGCGGCCTCCCGGAGCGGCTCATCGCCGCGCTCCACGCGGGCAACGAGGCCGGCGGCGACAAGCGCGGCGAGCAGTCCGCGGCGCTGTACGTCGCCAAGCCCGAGGGCGGCTACGACGGGAAGAACGACCGCTGGGTCGACGTGCGCGTCGACGACCACGAGCGACCGATCGACGAGTTAGAGCGCGTGTTCAAGATATACGACGTGACCCTCCTCGAACGCGAGGCCCCCGACGAGACCCGAGAGCTCTCCGGGGAGACCGCGGTCGCGGTCCAGTCGGCGCTCGCCGACCTCGGCTTCTACGACGGCGAGCCGAGCGCGGAGTTCGGCGACGACGCCCGCGAGGCCCTGGAGTCGTTCCGCGGCATGAACAACTTCGAGAACCACTCCCTCGCGGTGCTGGAGGACGCGGTCTCGCGCGGCTGGGCGGCCGCCGACGGCGACGGCGACCCCGAGACGCGACTCGTGGACGCCATCTGGCACGGGCTCTCCAGGCTCGACCGCGCGTAGCGTCGCCCCGGTGCCGTTCCCTCGCCCCGAAGCGGTCGGACCGGGCCGGTCGACTTTTGCCCGTTCGCGTCCGAGCGGGACCATGACCATCGCACCCGACGACGTCGCGGACCTCATCGAGGAGAACCTCCCGGACGCGGTCGCCAGCGTGACCGCGCCCCGGGTCCACGACGACGAGGACGAGGACGCCCACTTCGCGGCCGTCGTCGTCTCGCCCGCCTTCGAGGGCGAGTCGCTCGTCGACCAGCACCAGTTGGTGTACGACGCGGTCGGGGACCACATGACCCGGTCCGTCCACGCCTTGGAGATCAAGACGTACACCCCCGAGGCGTACGCCGAACACGGCGACGGCGCCCTCGACGACGACCTCCGCGAGGCCGGGCTGCTCCCGGCCGGGAGCGAGTGAGGGCGGACCGGTGAACGCCGTCGTCGGCCTCGCCCTAATCGGCGCCGTCGCGTGGGGGTGCTGGGCGGTGCTCGCGGACGTCGCCACGCGGTCGATGGCACCGGAGGCGGCGATGATCGTCTCTTACGCCGTCGGGATCGGCGTCGCCTCCCTGTACGTCCTCTACCGCGGGTCGACCGTCCTGGGGAACGACCCGACCGCGCTGGGCGCCGCGGCGCTCGCCGGCGTCGCCTCCGGCGTCGGCGCGGTCGCGTACTACGCCGCGCTCCAGGCCGGCGCCGCCGGGATCGCGACCACGGTCACCGCGCTGTACTTCGTCGTCGCAGCGATCCTCGGCGCCGTCGTGCTCGGCGAGTCGCTGGCGCTCAGCGACGTCGCCGGAATCGGCGCCGCGGTCCTCGCCGTCGCCTTCATCGCCTACTGACCGCCGTCGCCGCCCTCCGCGTCGTCGCCGCTCGTCGTCCGGGTCGACGTCGCGTCCGACGCGCCGGACTCGGCGTCCGCCTCCCCCGCGACGCGGTCGGCGACCAGTTCGGCCAGCGGGTCGACCGTGACCGTCAGGCGGGCGACGAGGAACACCACTGGGACGAGCGCAACGAACAGGAACGCGGCGTCGTACGCCCACGCGGCGCCGTCCAGGACGGGGACCGCGACGCCTGCCAGCCCGCGGTACGCGACGAGGACGGCCCCGAAGACGACGAGCCAGTGGACGACGCCGCCCGCGTTCTCGACGATCCGGTCCGCTCGGGCGTCGCCCTCGGCCTCGGACGTGCCGAGCGCCAGCCGCGTCAGCAGCGCGAACTTCGGCGCCGCGTACAGGAGGATGCCCGCCACCGCGAGCGCGACGACCGCCGTCGCGACCGCGGCGAACGTCACGGGCGCGAACGGGACGAGTCGGTCGACGCCCGGCAGCAGTGTGACGACCGCGAGGACGCCGACTATCGCCAGCGCGCCGATCAATAGCTTGCTCGTCGACCGGACGGTGTCGCGGTCGAGCGCCGCGCCGATCGCTGAGTCGTTCGAGCTCATGTGCGCCCGGCCGTTGCGGACGGACCGGCATATAAGCCGGAAGCGTTTGCGCCGATTTTCGGCCGTTTTCGCTCGGGTTAACGCCTCGCTCCGTCATCGTCTCGCGGTAGCAATTGTCTCGGTAGCAGTCCGCACGATCCCGCGCGCTGCCGGCTTCCAGTACCTTTTACAGCGTCTCGCGGGAAGGTCGGCGCATGGGTGACGACTACCGCACGGAAGAGGACAGCCTCGGCGAGATGCAGGTGCCGGCGGACGCCTACTGGGGCGCACAGACCCAGCGCGCCGTCGAGAACTTCCCCGTCTCGGGGATCCCGATGAGTCGACGGTTCATCCGCGCGCTCGGCGTCGTGAAGAAGGCGGCCGCGCAGGCGAACCGCGACCTCGGGCTCATCGAGGACGACACCGCGGAGGCGATCGTCGCCGCCGCCGACGAGGTGATCGCGGGCGAGCACGACGACCAGTTCCCGGTCGACGTGTTCCAGACCGGCTCCGGCACCTCCTCGAACATGAACGCCAACGAGGTGATCGCCAACCGCGCCGCCGAGATCGCGGGCGCGGAGATCGGCGACCGCGTCGTCCACCCCAACGACCACGTCAACTACGGCCAGTCGTCGAACGACGTGATCCCCACGGCGATGCACGTCGCCGCGCTGGAGGCGGTCGAGAAGGACCTCGTGCCGGCCTTAGAGACGCTCCACGCCGAACTGGAGGCGAAGGAGGCCGAGTTCGACGGCGTCGTCAAGACCGGCCGGACGCACCTCCAGGACGCGACCCCGATCCGGCTCGGCCAGGAGTTCAGCGGCTACCGGACGCAGGTCGCGAAGGGCATCGAGCGCGCCGAGGGCGTCCAGTCGAACCTCCGCGAGCTCGCCCTCGGCGGGACCGCGGTCGGGACCGGGCTCAACACCCACCCCGAGTTCCCGGAGCTCGCCGCGGAGTACATCTCCGACGAGACCGGGACCGAGTTCCGCGAGGCGGCGAACCACTTCGAGGCGCAGGCGGCCCACGACGCGATGGCGGAGGGCCACGGCGCGCTCAAGACGATCGCCGGCAGCCTCAACAAGATGGCCAACGACCTCCGGCTCCTCGCCTCCGGGCCGCGGAACGGCCTCGGTGAGATCGAGCAGCCCGAGAACCAGCCCGGCTCCTCGATCATGCCCGGGAAGATCAACCCGGTCGTCGCCGAGTCGGTCAACCAGGTCCACAAGCAGGTCGTCGGCAACGACGCCGCGGTCTCCGCCGGCGCCGCGCGCGGCGAGATCGACCTGAACCTCTACAAGCCCGTCATCGCGCACAACTTCCTCGAATCGGCGGAGCTGCTCTCGAACGTCGCCGAGACGTTCGGCGAGCGCTTCGTCGGGAAGCTGGAGGCCAACGAGGAGTTCGCCCGCGAGCGCGTCGAGCAGTCGATGGCGCTGGCGACGGCGCTCAACCCCGCGATCGGCTACGACAAGGCCAGTACGGTCGCGAAGACGGCGCTGAAGGAGGGCAAGAGCGTCCGCGAGGCCGCCGTCGAGGCCGGCTACCTCACCGAGGAGGAGGCCGACGAGGTCCTCGACCCGGAGGCGATGACTCACCGCGTCATCCTCGGCGACGAGGACTGACGGGGTCGAACCTCCCTCTGAGGAGCCCTCGTCCCGCTCGCCGTCAGCCGTCGACCTCGCAGCCAAGTTCCTCCAGTCGCCGCGCGGCGGCCGACAGGTCCTCCTCCCCGACGAACACGTGGTCCGTCGCGTACGACGAGACGACGAACACCGACACGTCGACCTCGGCGAGCGCCGTCGCGACCGCCGCGAGGAAGCCGACGAGTTCGAAGGGGAGTTCCATCTCGAATGTCAGGCGCCTCCAACCGGGCTCGACCGCGTCCGCGTCGACCGCGTCGACCTCGCACTCCTCGACGACGACCGTGGTCTCCTCGGCCTCGCGGACCGTCGCGAACGCCCCCGGGTGGTCGCCGTCGGTCCGACAGACCGCGTACGTCGCGTCCGACACGCTGACCGCGCCGCCGTCGAGGAACTCGGCCGGGTCCATGGGGGCCGCAGGCGCCCGCGAGACAAAAAGGCGGGTCGTCCGCCGACCCCGCCGCGACCGGTCCGCTCCCTCCCGCGGTCGCCGCGGTTCGCGCCGAATCGGAACCATTTAAGCCGGTGTCGGTACCGATCCCACACGGATGAAACTTCACGAGTATCAAGCGAAGTCTCTCTTCGCGGACGCCGGGATCCCTGTTCCGGACTCCCGGCTCGCGACGAGCGTCGAGGACGCGCTCGACGCCGTCGACGAGATCGGCTACCCGGCCGCGATCAAAGCGCAGGTCCACGTGGGCGGCCGCGGCAAGGCCGGCGGGATCAAGATCGCGACCGACCGCGAGGAGGCCGAGCAGTACGCCGACGAGATCCTCAGGATGGACCTCAAGGGGTACACGGTCGACCAGGTCCTCGTCGAGGCGGGCGTCGACTTCGTCGACGAGCTGTACGTCGGCGTCACGATGGACCGCGCCGAGGGCAAGCCGGTCCTGATGGTGTCGACCGAGGGCGGCGTCAACATCGAGGAGGTCGCCGAGGAGAACCCCGACGCCATCGCTCGCGAGCACGTCGACCCCGCGTTCGGGCTCCACCCGTACCAGGCCCGGAAGGTCGTCTACGAGGCCGGCGTCGACGCCGACGTGGCGCTCGACGTGGCGTCGATCCTCTCGACGCTGTACGAGCTCTACGAGGAGAACGACGCCTCCGAGATCGAGGTCAACCCCGTCATGATCACGAGCGACCGCGACGTGATCGCGGCCGACGCCGTGATGAACATCGACGAGGACGCGCTGTTCCGCCAGCCCGACCTCGCCGACATGGCCGAGGAGTCCTACGAGGACGACCTCGAACGCAAGGCCGGCGAGTACGGCTTCGACTACGTCCGCCTCTCCGGGAACGTCGGGATCATCGGCAACGGCGCCGGGCTCGTGATGACGACGCTCGACTTAGTCGACTACTACGGCGGCGCGCCCGCCAACTTCCTCGACATCGGCGGCGGCGCGAAGGCCGAGCGCGTCGCGAACGCGCTCGATATGGTGTTCTCCGACGACAACGTCGACGCGGTCGTCTTCAACATCTTCGGCGGGATCACCCGCGGCGACGAGGTCGCGAAGGGGATCAACGAGGCCCTCGAACAGTTCGACGAGATCCCGAAGAAGGTGGTCGTCCGGCTCGCCGGGACGAACGCCGAGGAGGGGATGGAGATTCTGAACACCGACCTCGTCGAGGTCGAGAAGACGCTGGAGGACGCGGTCCAGCGCGCGGTCGCGAACGCCGAGGAGGTGACCCAATGAGCATTTTCGTCGACGACGACACCAGAGTGGTGGTCCAGGGGATCACCGGCGGGGAGGGCAAGTTCCACGCCGGACAGATGATCGAGTACGGAACCAACGTCGTCGCCGGCGCGGTGCCCGGCAAGGGCGGCCAGGAGGTCCACGGCGTTCCCGTCTACGACACCGTGGACGAGGCCGTCGAGGCCGAGGACGCGGACGCCTCCGTGATCTTCGTGCCGCCGGCGTTCGCCGCGGACGCGGTCTTCGAGTCGCTCGACACGGACCTCGACCTCGCGGTCGCGATCACCGAGGGCATCCCGACCCAGGACATGGCGAAGGTGAACAAGCGCCTCGGCGAGACCGACACCCGCCTCATCGGCCCGAACTGTCCGGGGATCATCACGCCGGGCGAGGCGAAGCTCGGCATCCTGCCGGGGAACATCTTCTCCGAGGGTAACGTCGGGCTCGTCTCCCGCTCCGGCACGCTCACCTACCAGGTCGTCGACAACCTCACCGAGCGCGGGCTCGGCCAGTCGACCGCCATCGGCATCGGCGGCGACCCGATCATCGGCACCTCCTTCGTCGACGCCCTCGAGGCGTTCGAGGCCGACCCCGACACCGACGCCGTCGTGATGTGCGGCGAGATCGGCGGGGAGGACGAGGAGCAGGCGGCGAGGTTCATCGGCGAGCACATGGACACGCCGGTCGCCGGCTTCATCGCCGGCCGCACCGCGCCGCCGGGCAAGCGCATGGGCCACGCGGGCGCCATCGTCTCGGGCTCCGGGACGGGCACGGCGCAGTCGAAGATCGACGCGCTCAACGAGGCCGGCGTCCCCGTCGGCGACACCCCCGAGGAGGTCGCCGACCACGTCGAGGACTTCCTGTAAAGACGACTCGACCCTCTCTGCCTCGTTTTTGTCGTTCGAGACGGGTAGCGGTCCGATTTTCAGTATCGGTAGCCGGGGCGAAAGCTAAAATTACTGGTAGTGTAACACGTACGCATATGAATTCAGGTCCCGACGACCCGCCGACGGACGTCGACTCGGCCGCCGCAGGCGCGTCGGGACCGACCGACGCCGGCAGTCGCGTCCTGTTCGTCGACGACGAACCCGGCGCGGCGGACCTCGCCGCCACGCACGTGGAGCGCCTCTTGGACGGCGTCGAGACGGTCACCCGGATGTCCCCGGAGGCGGCGCTCGACGTCGTCCGGAGCGAGCGCGTCGACTGCGTCGTCAGCGACTTCGACATGCCGGGAAAGGACGGGCTGGCGTTCCTCGAAGCGGTCCGCGAGGTCGACCCCGGCCTCCCCTTCGTGCTGTTCACCGGGAAGGGGAGCGAGGAGATAGCGAGCGAGGCCATCTCCGCCGGCGTCACCGACTACCTCCAGAAGGGCGCCGGCAAGGACCGCTACGAGATGCTCGCCAACAGCGTCGCGAACGCGCTCGGCCGGCGGCGCGCGGAGCGCGACCTCCGCGACGTGAACGCGAAGGTCACGGCGATCCACGAGTTCGCGACGGCGCTGGCATCCGTGAGCGACGTCGGGACGGTGTTCGACCGCACGGTCGACGCGGCCGAGGACATCCTGGAGTTCGACCGCTGTGTCACGGCCCGCCGCCGCGGCGACCGGGTCGTCCCCGCCGTCCTCTCCGATAGCGTCACCGAGGACGAGGTCCGGACGTTCGACGTCGGCGAGGGCGTCGTCGGGACCACGGTCGCCGAGCAGGAGACGATAGTGGTCGACAACCTCAGCGTCGACCCCGCCGACCCGGACGAACTGGAGGACCCCGCCTCCCCGGGGCGGACCGTCGGCGGGACCGACCGACGCGAGGGCTCGGACGTCGCGGACCCGGTCGCCGACGACATCCGGTCGGCGATCAGCGTTCCGATCGGGTCGCATGGGGTGTTACAGGCGGTCTCGAACGGCTACGCCGCGTTCGACGACCGAGACGTCGAGTTCGCGGAGCTGCTCGCGTCCCACGCGGCCAACGCCATCGAGCAGATCGAGACGGAGACCGCGCTCCGGACCGAGCGCGACCGCCTCGCCGCGCTGTTCGAGAACCTCCCGCTCCCGATGGCCAGGACCGTCGTCGACGAGCGGGGCGAGCGGACGCTCGCGGAGACGAACGACGCGTTCGTCGACACGTTCGGGTACGACGCCGCGGACTCGTCGTACGACGAGGTGGTGGAGGGGATAATGTCCCCCGAGGCGGAGCGGTTCGACCACGACGCGCTGATCGCCGCCGACGAGCCGACCAGGCTAGAGGTGCAGCGGCGCGCGACCGACGGGATGCGGAGCTTCATCCTCCACGCGATTCCCGTCGTCCAGCCGGAGGAGTCGGTCGTCTACTCCATCTACGCCGACATCGACGAGCACAAACGCGTGGAGCGGACGCTGCGCCGGCTCCACGCGACGACCCGCGAGATGTTCGGCGGCGACGACCGCGAGGAGGTCGCCGCGGTGGCCGCGCGCGCCGCCATCGACATCCTCGGGTTCCCGAACAGCGGCGTCCGGCTGTACGACCCCGAGGCGAACGTGCTCCTCCCGACGGCGATAAGCGAGGAGGCGACGGCGGCCTTCGGCGACCGACCCCCGTTCGGGCCGGGCGACGGCCGCGTTTGGGAGGCGTTCGAGTCCGGCCAGCCGATCGTCGTCGACGACCTCGACGCGGTCGACACCGCGGTGGGGTACGGCGACCTCCGGAGCCTCCTCGTCGTGCCGCTCGGCGAGCACGGCGCGATGCCGCTCGGGTCGCGCGAACCGGGGTTCTTCGACGAGACCGACCTCCAGCTGGCGCGCGTCCTCGCCGCGAACGTCACCGTCGCGCTCGATCACGCCGAGCGGACCGAACAGCTCCGCGACCGGGACGCCGCGCTCCAGCGCGAGATCGACCGCTTAGAGAAGTTCGCCGGCCTGGTCTCGCACGACCTCCGGAACCCGCTCAACGTCGCCGCCGGCCGGACGGACCTGGCGCGCTCACTGAGCGACGACGAGGCGGTCCTCGGCGAACTCGACCGGGTCGAGGACGCCCACGAGCGGATGAGCCAACTGATAGACGACCTGCTCGCGCTGGCGCGGCAGGGCCGGACGGTCGACGAACTCGAGTCCGTCCCGCTGAAGGAGGCGGCCGAACGGGCGTGGCGCACGGTCGACACGGGTGACGCGACGCTCGACGCGGCCGACGCGTCGTCGACCGTCGAGGCCGACCCGGAGCGGCTCCGCACGCTGTTCGAGAACCTGTTCACGAACAGCGTGGAACACGGTTCCACGAGCAGTCGGACGGAGTCCGACGACAGCGTCGAGCACGGCTCGAAAAGCGACACCGAAGGCGACGACGGACTCACCGTGACCGTCGGCTCCCTCCCCGACGGGTTCTACGTCGCGGACGACGGGGCCGGGTTCGGAATCGACCCGCAGGAGGCGACGGAGTACGGCCGGTCGAGCACGGAGCGTGGAACCGGATTCGGCCTCGCGATCGTGCGCGAGATAGCGGCCGCACACGGCTGGGAGCTCTCGATCGAGGGCGAGGACGGCGCTCGCTTCGAGTTCAGAAACCGAACCGCTATATAAAAACCCGGTTGCCGTGCGCCGGCGGCGCACAGGCGGGCCACGGTTATGCGCGAATCGCCACTGTATGTAACGTATGGACGAAGGAACCCGCGAGCTGCTCGAACCGCTCCCGCCGAGCGCAAAGCTGGTCTACTACGTGCTCGACGCGGAGGGCCGGTTCGACCAGACCGGCCTCGCCGAGGAGACGCGCCTCTCGACGCGCACCGTCCGGTTCGCGGTCGAGAAGCTCACCGAGGTCGGCCTCGTCGAGGAGGGCCTGTGCCCCCGCGACGCCCGCCGCTCCGTCTACCAGGCTGTGCCGCCCGCGGAGCGCGACCCCGTCGACGAGCCCGAGGCGACCGCCGACTCCGCCACCGAGGCCGACGCCCCGGCCGCCGCGGTCGCCGAGGACTGAGCCCGGTCCGCACCGCCGCCGAACCGACGCCGACCGCTACCGCACCGCCGCCGAACCGACGCCCGGATCCGTCGCGCTTTTGCCCCCGCGACCGGTAGTGAGCGCACTCCGATGGCGACGTACCACATCGAAACCTACGGCTGTAGCTCGAACCGGGGAGAGAGCCGGGAGATCGAGCGTGCCCTCCGCGACGGCGGGCACCGACCGGCCGACGGCCCCGACGACGCGGACGTCGCCATCCTCAACACCTGTACCGTCGTCGAGAAGACCGAGCGCAACATGCTCCGGCGCGCGGAGGAGCTGGCCGAGACGACGGCCGAACTCGTCGTCACCGGCTGTATGGCGCTCGCGCAGGGCGACCTGTTCGACGATGCGGACGTCGACGCCGAGATCCTCCACTGGGACGAGGTCCCCGAATACGTGCTCAACGGAGAGTGCCCGACGGTCACGCCCGACGCGGAGCCGGTCCTCGACGGCGTCGTCGGCATCCTCCCCATCGCGCGCGGCTGTATGAGCAACTGCTCGTACTGTATCACCAAGTTCGCCACCGGTCGCGTCGACTCCCCCTCGGTCGAGGAGAACGTCGAGAAGGCCCGCGCCCTCGTTCACGCCGGCGCGAAGGAGATCCGCGTCACCGGCCAGGACACGGGTGTCTACGGCTGGGACGACGGCGAGCGGAAGCTCCCGGAGCTGCTCGACCGGATCTGCGACATCGACGGCGACTTCCGGGTCCGGCTGGGGATGGCGAACCCCGGCGGGATCCACGGGATCCACGAGGAGCTGGCCGACGTGTTCGCCGCGAACGAGGAGCTGTACGACTTCATCCACGCGCCGGTCCAGTCCGGCTCCGACGACGTGCTCGAGGACATGCGCCGGCAACACCGCGTGGAGAAGTTCCGCGAGATCGTCGCGACGTTCGACGACCGGCTCGACCACTGGACGCTCTCGACGGACTTCATCGTCGGCTTCCCCACCGAGGACGAGGCCGACCACGAGCTGTCGATGGACCTCCTCGCCGAGGTCCGCCCGGAGAAGATCAACGTCACCCGCTTCTCGAAGCGCCCCGGCACCGACGCCGCCGACATGAAGGGGCTCGGCGGGACGGTCAAGAAGGAGCGCTCGAAGGCGATGTCCGAGCTGAAGATGGAGGTCGTCGGCGAGGCGTACGAGTCGATGGTCGGCGAGACGTTCGAGGCCCTCGTCGTCGAGGAGGGCACCGGCGACTCCGTGAAGTGCCGCGACGGCGCCTATCGACAGATAATCGTCCAGAACGCCGCCGAGCGCGGGGTCGAGGTCGGCGACTTCGTCACGGTCGAGGTCACCGGGCACAACACGGTGTACGCGTTCGGCGACCCCGTGATGCCCGGGCGCGACCCGGTCGACGGCGACGTCGAGCGGGACGACCGGCCCGAGTCGACGACCTCGTCCGCGTAAGGGTCGGAGGCACCTCGCTCTCTCCGGCCGATGCGGGGTTCAGGCGGACTCGTCCGCCTCGGGATCCGCCGTTCCGGCGGCCGCGACGTCCGGGTCCCCCCACATCGCGGCCCGTTTTGCCCGTCTCCTGAGTTCGGCGGCCTCCGGGACGGGCCCGCTCGGGCCGTCGTATTCGGGGCGGTCCGGGAGCCGGATCCGGACGACGGTCCCGCGCGGGTCGTTCTCCGCGAACTCGACCGTCCCGCCGCCCCGCGTCACCGTCCAGTAGATCAGCCACAGCCCCAGCCCCTCGGTGTGTTCGAGCGGCGTCTCCTCGGCGTTCCGAAGCGTCTCCCGCTCGGTCGCGGGGAGGCCGCGCCCGGTGTCCGCGACGACGAGGGTCGTCGCGTCGCCGTCGCGTCCCACGCGCACCGTGACGGTCACGTCGTCCCCGTTGTGCTCGACCGCGTTCCGGAGCGCCTCCTCGAACGCGAGCGGCAGCGACGGGTGTGCGCGGACGATGCGCCGGTCCGGTAGCTCCGTCTCGATCGCCGCCTCGGGGTCCTCCGCGGTCACCCGGTCGACCCGCTCCCGAACGAGGGGCACGAGGTCGAACGACTGGAGCGACTCGGTCCGCCAGATCGACGCGATGCGGCGGGTCCGCTCGCTCGTCTCGGAGAGCTCCGACAGGTGGTCGCGAACGATCGCGGCGCGCTCCGCGATTTCCGCGTCGTCCTCCACGTCCTCGATCCCGTCGAGGTAGCCGAGCGCGACCGACAGCTCGTTCCGGATGTTGTGTCGCAGCACGCGGTCGTTGATCGAGAGCAGGGTCGCCAGCTCCTGGGCCTCGGCGAGCTGCTCGTCGGCCTTCACCGCGTACGGCCCCGCCCGGGACCCGACCGCCCCGCCGAGGCTCGTGGCGAACGCGATAAGGAAGGAGAGCTTGAACGCGTGGTGGTCGAGCAGCCAGATGAGCCAGACCACGCCCGCGAGCGAGGCGAACGAGAGGGCGGTGAGGGCGGCGATCCGGACCGCTCGCCACTGCCCGGGCGGGGATATCCCCCAGTCCGGCAGGTCGTACACGGTGTAGAAGACGAACCCGGAGAGCCCGACGATCAGCGCCGATTCGAGCAGCGCCCCCACGTCTCCCCCCTGTAACGCCAGGTGACCGACGCCGAGGCCGGCACAGAGCGTGCCGAGCGCGCCGAACCCGACTCGGGGGGTGACGAGGGAGGCCATCGGGACCCGTACTCCGCCACGAAGCTTATGGGTTTCCCAGCGGGGCGGGCGCGACGGCCGGGATCAGCCGTCGTCGTAGATCATCTTCAGCCGTCGTCGTAGATCATCTTCAGCCGTCGTCGTAGATCATCTCGACCTCGTCGGCGAACCGGTCTAAGATGTTCCGCCGCTTCTTCTTCATCGTCGGCGTGAGCAGGTCGTTCGCCTCGGTGAACTCCTCTTCGACGAGGCGGAACTGCTTGATCTTCTCGTAGGACTCGAACTCCTCGTTCACGCGGTCGACCTCTGTCTGGATGCGCTCCCGGACGCGGTCGTCGCGGCAGACCGCCGCGCGGTCCTCGGGGAGGTCGACCCCGTTCTCGTCGGCCCACGCCGCCACCCGCTCGAAGTTCGGGACGATGAGCGCCGAGACGAACTTCCGGCCGTCGCCGAGGACGACGCACTGCTCGACGAACTCGTTGGCGGCGAAGCGGTCCTCGATCGGCCCCGGGGCGACGTTCTTCCCGGTCGAGAGCACGAGCAGCTGCTTGGCGCGCTCGCGGAAGGCGACGTACCCGTCCGGGCGGAGCTGGACGATGTCGCCGGTGCGGAACCACGGCTCCGCGGCGGCCTCCGCGTCGTCCCCGTCGTCCGACCCGTCGCCGTCGACGCCGATGCGCTCGTCGGCGGGGGTCCCGGCGGTCACGGCGTCGGGCGGGAGATCGTCCGCGTCGACGAACGCCTCCGCGGTCGCGTCCGGTCTGTTCCAGTAGCCGTCGGTCACCTGCGGCCCCCTGACGAGCAGCTCGCCGACGTCGCCGGCGAGGTCGGCAACCTCCTCGCCGACGACGGAGCCGTCGATCGCTATCTCGGTGTCGACCACCGGCGGCCCGATGGTGCCGACCTTCGGCTCCTCGGGCGGGTTGACGCTGATGACCGGCGAGGTCTCGGTCAGCCCGTACCCCTCCAGGATCGGAAGGTCCATCGCGTGGTACAGCGCGCACAGCTCGGCCGACAGCGACCCGCCGCCCGAGATGAAGAACTCGATGTTGCCGCCGATCGCCTCGCGGACCGACGAGAAGACGAGCCGGTCGGCGATCGCCCGCTTGGCGTCGAGCAGGGCGCCGGGATTGTCGGCCTCGTGGTGGGCGCGCCCCACGTCGACCGCCCACTCGAAGATGCGCTCCTTGACGGGCGACTCGCTCGCCTGCTCGCGGATCGCGTCGTACAGCTTCTCGTAGACGCGCGGGACGCTGGTCGTCGTCGTCGGGCGCACGAGCCCGAAGTCCTCCCGGAGCGTGTCCGGGCTCTCGGCGTACGCGACCGTCGCGCCCGCGGCGAACATCATGTAGTGGCCGGCCATCCGCTCGAAGACGTGCGCGAGGGGGAGGAACGAGAGCGTGGTCGACTCCGCGGAGATCCCGGGGACCGACGGGTCGCGGTCGGGCCGATCGGCGAAGCGCCGGTAGCACTGCGAGACGTTGTCGCGGAAGTTCGCGTGCGTCAGCCGGACGCCCTTCGGCTTCCCGGTGGTCCCGGAGGTGTAGATGAGGCTCGCGAGGTCGCCGACCTCGACCGCGTCGACCCACCCCTCGTAGGCCGCCTCGTCGAACGCCTCGGCGCCGAGTTCGTGGACTTCGCCGAGGCCGTACACGTCGTCGAGGTCGTCGGCCTCGACCGCGTCGCCGTCGACCTCGTCGACGGTCACTATCGCGTCGAGGTCGTGGTCGAGGTCGTCGCGCACCGCGAGCACGTCTTCCAGCATCTCGCCGTTCTCGGCGACGACGACCGTCGCTTCCGGGTCCTCCAGCAGGTAGCGCAGCTGGCTCGGCGACGACGAGGCGTACACGGTCGTCACGACGGCGCCCGCGGCCAGCGCCGCGAAGTCGGTCTGGGCCCACTCCATGCGGGTCTGCGAGTACATCGCGACCCGCGTGTCGCCGTCGACGCCCAGCTCGCGGAACCCGGCCGCGAGGTTCCGGACGATCCCGCGCATCTCGGCGTACGTCAGGTCGGCGTAGTCGCCGGCCGGCGCCGGCGGAACCACCCCGGCAGCGACGAGCGACCGGTCGTAGGTGCCGCCCTTGTACCGCTGGGCGATCCGGTCCGCGTGCCGCTCCGCGGTGCGCTCGAACATCTCGGGGAGCGTCTCCCGGGCGATGGCCTCGTCCGTGAACGCTCGTTCCGCCGCTTGCCAACTCATACACCCTCAGTCCCACCCTACCATCATAAACAAACCGGTAGTTTGTAGTTTCTCGCCGCGACCTCTTCCGCCTCTCGCGTCGGCAGTCAGTCGCTACCGGCGATCCGCCTGCCGACGCGGTCCCTGTCCGCGCGGACGTCGTCGGCCATCTCCGCGATCTGCGCCAACACCGGGTAGCGAGGCCCGTCCTCGGCGCCGTAGAGGTAGTCGTGGAACGGGTGGTCGCTCTCGCCGTCGAGCGGCGACTCCGGGGTCAGCGGCGGGTCGTCGAGCGAGCGCTGCCGGTCGGCGGCGAGTTCGTCGCACTCCCGCTCCAGCTCCGTCAGCCGGTTCCAGACGTCGATCGCCGCGCCGGTCTCGCCCTCGGACCGGATCCCGTCCAGGTGGCCGACCAGGCACCGGCGGCGGCGATCTATCGCCGACAGCGCCGCCTCGCAGTCGTCCAGTTCGTCGATCTCCGTCCCGATCGCGTCGGCGAGCCGCTCGCGCGCGTCCGCGGCGCGCCGGCTCCGGTCGACGAGCGCCGACTGGGCGCCGCTCGACAGGGCGCCGTCGGTCGCCAGCGCGGTCGCCGCGTCGGGCCCGAGCTCGGCCGCCAGGCTCTCCGCGGGCGTCTCGTCGTACTCGGCCCGGTAGTGCGGCAGCGACAGCACCGTGTCGCGGTACGCGGCCATCACCCGCCTGAGGGTGACGCTCCGGCCGCTCGGCCCCCCGCCCGGCGGGCCGCCGCCGTCGCCGTCGATCCGACGGAGGGCGCCGGCCGGTACCCCGGTCGGCGTCGCGTCCGCCGCGACGGAGACCGCGTCGATCTGCGCCACGCGGTCGGCGAACGACTCGAACGCGTCCCGCTCGTCGAGGACGCGGCGGCGCTCGCGACGGCAGGCGGACTCGGCGTCGCGCACGTACGCGAACGCGAGCAGCGCGAGCACCCCGACGAGCGCGATCGCCGTGACGACCCCCGGCTCGGTCGCGATCGCGCCCAGCTCGCACCAGCCGCTCGAACACCCCTCCGTCAGTCCCCGATCGGGGATCTGGAACACCGCCGCCGAACCCGGCTGAACAGTCATTTGGGTCTGTTAACACGGTACACACACAAAGCGCTTTGGTCTCGTCGGCGGCGTTGGCCGGGTTACGGCGGTTTCTGTCCCGGATCCGGGGTCAGTTCCGGACGCCGTCGTCGGTGATCACGGTGTCGATCATCCCGATCGGCGTGGCGTCGTAGCTCGGGTTCTCGATCTCCACGTCCTCGACGGGCTCGCGCATCACCTCGACGGCGTCGCGGAACTCGTTTTCGAACCGGAACTCCTCGATGGTCTTCGCGCCCGAGCCGACCGCGGTGACGGGGACGCCGAGCTCGCGGGCGGTGACGACCAGCGGGAACGTGCCGATGCGGTTGTAGTAGGTCCCGCCGGTGATACAGGTGATCCCCAGCAGGACGCGGTCGCAGTCGCGGAGCGCGTAGCCCATCGCGCTGTCGACGACCATCCGCGTCTCGACGCGCGACATCCCGGCGAGGACGCGCGCGGTCTTGCGCCCGAGGGTCCGCGGGCGCGCCTCGGTGACGTAGACGGTGAGGTGAGCGCCGTCGCGGGCGGCGTCCTCGATGGCTTCGAGCACGGTCGTCGAGTAGTCGTGGACGAGCAGCGTGTCGCCGTCGTCGAGGTGTTCGGCCGCGTTGGCGGCCGCCTCCCCCTTGGCCGTCTCGATGTCGTCGACCACGCGGGCGATCACGTCCTCCAGCAGCTGCTTCGCGCCCTCGACGCTCGTCGCCTCGCCGACGATTGAGCGCTCGACCTCGCGCATCGCGTTGTGGAGCGCCGCGTGGGAGGGGTTCGAGCGGCGCAAGACGCCCGCGTTGTGTTCGAGGTCGCGCTCGAACTCGTCGACGGTCACGTACTCGCGGTCCAGCAGGTCCGCGAGCGACCGCGTCGCCTTCACGGCCACCGCGGACGTGCTGTGGGTCCGCATCGCCCGGATCTCGGCGACGGTCTCGTCGATCATGCCCCAACGGTCGACCGCGCTCGTAAAAGGGGTTCCGGGGACGCGTCGGCGCGCCGACTATTCGAGCCCGAGACGGTCGGTCGCGCGCGGCACGCACCCCGCCTCGGGCTCGACGTACGAGTAGTGGTCCGCGACCAGGTCGGTGACGTCGACGTCGACGTAGCCGTCCGGCGTGGTCGCCGACGCCGGGAGCCCGTCGTGGCCGACCGCCCGGGTCCGGTCCGACGCGCGGTACACCCAGCCGAGCACGCGGTCGTTCCGGCTGTGGAAGTTGTAGACGGGGGCGTCGAGCGCCGCGATCGCCTCGCCGTACCGCCCGTCCGCCGCGGCGCTCTCGTCCGGGATCGCGCCGCCGAACAGCGACGCCGAGGCGAGGACGCCCGTCCGCCCGCGGGCCGCGAGCTCCCGAAGGGTCGCCCCCGTCACGCGGGCGCCGAGCGAGTGGGCGAACAGGTGGACCGGGCGGCCGTCCGCGTCCGCCCACGCCGTCAGCCAGTCCGCGAGCGGCACGGCGTTTGCGTCGGCGGTCTCCTTCGCCGGCCCCCAGTCGACGTTCGACGCCCACGAGTAGCCGATCACCGGGCGGGCCTCGTCGACCGCGGCGTCGCCCTCTGCCGCCGCGTCGGTCCCCGACTCCTCGCCCGTCGCCGCGGCGAGCGCGAGCCGAGCGGTGTACGCCTGGTCGCGCGCCGACTCGGCGTCCGCGCCCAGCCCGTGGACGTACAGGACCACGGAGCCGGCGCCGTCGAAGCCCCACGACCCCGAGCGCTCGGTCGGGTCGTCGGCGTCGAGGCGCCCGCGCGTCGACACCATCGGCTGCGTCTCCGGCGCGTCGTACCCGCCGAAGTCGCCGTCGAGCGCGTTCGCGACGTAGAGGCCGCCGCCGCCGAGGAGCCCGACGCCGCCCGCGACGCCGTAGAGGAGTCGGCGTCGGGTGACGAGGCCGCCCGCGTCGTCGTGCGCGCGCTCCGTCGCGCCCGGGTCGGTCGATCCGCCCGCGTCGTCGGCGCCGTCCCGCGAGGTGTTGGAGGAGATACCGATCCGTCGCCCCGGACGATCAAATAGCTGACGCGGCGGCGACGGCTGTTTATCGGTCGCTCCCCTACGTGGGGTATGAGCTACCCGGTCACGTACTACTGTCCCCACTGCGGGACGCTCGTCGCGCTCGAACGCGAGGGGTACCTCGCGGACAAGTCGGTGACCCCGTACCCGCTGGAGGGGTGGACGTACGTCGCGCCGACGGAGCCGTTCGACGCGGAGGCAGGCGACGGCGGTGCGGACGGCGACGAGGATGGCGAGGACGGCGAGGACGCGGTCGAGGCCGACGGCGTCCGGTTCGTCTGCGGCGAGAGCGACGGCGTCGACTGGGACCCCCACGACGGCGTCCGCGGCACCGACGTGGGCGGCGACGAGCCGTATCGGGAGCCGGACGCGGACGGCGTCGGCTGCGGCGAGCCCTTCTACCTCTCGTTCGTCCGCTACGAGGAGGGCCGCGAGGTCGACCCCCGAGCGGAGTCTGAGCCCGTCGCGATCAACCCCGACCCGCGCCCGAGCGGGCCCCGCGGCCCGTCCGGCCCCGGCGAGGCCGGCGGGCCGAGCGACTCTGACGGCGGCTTCTGGTGACTACGTAGTTGTCTCCTTATGGACTAATGACCACGACTCGGCGGTGAACACCTCCAAGGCCCCAGCCGGGCGGACGGCGCACGCTCGCTGTGCGCCTCGCTCGCTCGCTCACTTCGTTCGCTCCCTCGCTGCGGTGCTTACATCGCCTGCGCCGTCCGCCCGGCTGCCCCTTTGAGTCCCGCCCGACCGCGACCGTACCGCAGCCTCACTCCTCCCCAGCCTCGCGGTTCGCGCTCTTCGAGCGCTCACCGGCTCCCTCGCGCGTGCTCCTCGCGGCCGCCTTCGGCGGCCACTCGGAGGCACGCGCCACCGCCTCTTTCAGCTGTGCGAACCATCTCGCAGCGTCACGAAGGTTCCCGAGCCGAACAGCCAAACGCCTTAAACGGTGAGCGAGTAGGCCGGGACATGGAGAGCATCAACCGGACCGCGATCGAGCTGGTCGACGAGGCGCTCGATTTCGCCGGCGAGCTGGACGTCGTCGGCTACGAGCTTGACAACGGCGCCACGGTCGTCGACTTCGGTGTCGACGCGGCCGGCGGCGTCGAGGCGGGACTGCTGCTCGCGGAGATACAGACGGCCGGGCTGGCGAACCTCCAGACCCGGATGGGCGAGCTCGCGGGCGCGCCCCGCCAGTACGTCGAGCTGTCGACCGACCACCCCGCGGTCGCGCTGCTGTGCTCGCAGAAGGCGGGCTGGGAGATCACGACCGAGGACGGCTTCGAGGGGCTCGGCTCCGGGCCGGCGCGCGCGCTGGTCGGCCGCGAGACCGAGTTCGAGCGCGTCGGCTACTACGACTCCTCGGAGTTCGCCACGCTGGCGGTCGAGTCGACGGCGCTCCCCGACGAGGCGGTGGCCGAGCAGGTCGCGGAGCTGGCCGAGGTCGACGCCGACGGCGTGTTCCTCCCGGCGTTCGCCACCGGCTCGACCGCGGGCTCCGTCACCACGGCGGCCCGCGCCGCCGAGCTCGCCGTCTTCCGCCTGCTGGAGATCGGCTACGAGCCCACGGACGTGCTCCACGCCTCGGGGTCCGCGCCGCTCGCGCCCGCGACCCGCGACGAGACGGAGGCGATGGGCCGGACGAACGACGCGCTCGCGTACGGCGGCGAGGTCCACCTCCAGGTCGCCCGCGACGACGACCGCTTCGACGAGATCGTCTCGACCGCCGGCGAGGAGTACGGGACGCCCTTCGTGGAGGTGTTCGAGGACGCGGACTGGGACTTCTACGACGTGCCCGAGAGCGTCTTCGCGCCGGCGCAGGTCACCGTCGACGTGGTCGACGGCCCCGTCTACACCGTCGGCGAGACCGACGAGGAACTGCTCGCGGAGTCGTTCGGCTACCGCTGAGACGAGCGAGCGCCCACACCGCCCAGAATCCCGTGCGACTCAAGCCCGTCCCCGACCCCCCGCCCGACCTCGACGCGCTCCGCGAGTACCAGCGGGCGGTGCCGCTCGTGCCGGGCGACACGGACGACTGCTGCGCGCGGCTCCGGCGGCGCCGCGACCTCCCCGACCGGCAGACGGCGAACGACTGGCTCGCCTTCCTGCGCGCGCTCGACCTGGTCGAGGAGACCCCGCGCGGCTTCGTCCGCGCCGACGCCGAGCCGACCCCCGAGCGCGTCCGCGAGGGGCTCCGCGAGGGGGTCCTCCTCGTCCCGGAGGCGCTCGCCGCGCTGCGGGAGGCCTCGCCGGAGGCCCCCCTGACGCCCGATGACCTCTTCGCGGCCACCCGCGACCGAGTCCCGCGCCACGACAGGGCCCGCAATCCCGACTGGGAGGCCGCGTGGCGCGACCGCGCCGCCCGCCTCCTCGGGTGGCTCGCGCTCGTGGACCTCGCCGCGCCGGTCGGCGGCGACCCGGACGCGACGGAGCGGTCGGAGGGGCCTTTGACAGACGACGGGTACGTCGCCGGCGACGCGCTCTGATCCGGTCAGAGCGGGCTCCGACCCGTCTCGTCGTCCCCCGCAACAAGCCTTTTACTCGCCCCCGGAGAGGGTCACGCATGGGACGCTTCGACGGGCGCACGGTCCGCTACGAGCCGACGAGCGTCAAGGACCTGCTCGTCGAGATGAAGGACACGGCGGAGCTCCTGATCGACCTGTCGTACTCGGCGGTGCTCCACGGCAGCCCGACGGTCGCACACGAGGTCGTCGAGCTCGAACACCGGATGGACGTGCTCCAGCTGCGCGCCCGGATGAGCCTGATGCTCGCGGCGCGGAACCCGAGCGAGGCGGAGACGCTCGCGCCGGTCCTCGGCGTGATCGCCGCCGCCGATAAGGTGGCCGACGCCGCGGGCGACATCGCCAAGATCGTCACCGAGGAGATCGGCCTCCCCGACGCGATGCGGGGCGCGCTCTCCGCCGGCGTCGAGACGCTCGTCCGCGGGACCGTGGCGGGCGAGTCCGCGTACGCCGGCCGCACGCTCGACGACATCGACCTCGAATCGCGGACCGGCGTCCGCGTCATCGCCGTCCGGCGCGACAAGGACTGGATCCTCAACCCCGGACCGACCACCCGACTGAAGCCGGGGGACGTGACGCTGCTTCGCGGCCCCGAGGCCGGCGTCGCGGACGTCTTCCCCGAGCTGAGCGGCGACCCGTACGAGCCGGAGCCCGAGGCCGAACCGGGGATCGACGACCTCGAACGCGCCGTCGGCTCGATCGTGTTGATGAAGAACCTCTCGGAGCTCGCGGTCGACCTCGCGTACGGCTCCGTCCTCTTCGACAACGAGGAGCTGGCGGAGGAGGTGAGCAACCTCGAGGTCGAGGTCGACGCGCTCCAGTCGCGCTTCGAGGCGTGGACGCTCCGCGCCGCGGCCGAGGCGGACGACCCGGTGTCGCTGCGCGGGCTCATCCACCTCGGCGTCGCGACCGAGGAGATCTCCGACGCCGCGCTGGCGATCACCGAGGGGGTCCGCCGCGACCTCGACGTCCACCCGGTCGTGGAGATGGCGGTCCAGGAGTCCGACGAGATCATCACCCGGACCGAGGTCGGCGCGGGGAGCGACCTCGACGGGACCGCGGTCGTCGACGGCGTGCCCGCGACGGACATCTCGACGAGCGTCCTCGCGATCCGGCGCCCGGACGACGGCTGGCTGGTCGGTCCCGACATCGACACCACCCTCCGGGGCGGCGACGTGATCATCTCGAAGGGGACCCGGACCTCGGCGGAGGAGTTCCATGCCCTCGCGGCGTGAGGGCGGGGAGCGAGCGGAGGCGACGCCTTCGGACCCGGCTGCCCTCGCGCGGGCCTACTACGACGCGCTCGACGCGGGCGAGTACGACCGGCTCGCGTCGCTGCTCGATCCGGACTTCGTCCAGCGGCGCCCCAACCGGACCTTCGAGGGACGCGAGCGCTTCGTCGCGTTCATGCGCGACGAGCGGCCGAACACCGACACGACGCACGCGGTCGACGGCGTGTACCCGTCCGGCCCCGGCGTGGCCGTCCGCGGGCGACTGCTCGACGCCGACGGCGAGGTCCTGTTCGCGTTCGTCGACGTGTTCGACGCGGCGGGCGGACGGCTGACCGCGCTGGAGACGTACGCGGCGGCGGACGACTGAGCCCCCCCCCTCACCAGGCCGCGCGCAACACGCCGAGGATCCCCGCCGCGGTCGCGTCGAGGTCGGCCGGCGCGCGCTCCATCGGCGGGTCCTCGGCGACGAACTCGGCGATCGCCGGGAGGTCCGCCTCGTCCGTTTCGGGGAGGTCTCGGAGCCGGCTCGGCACGTCGAGCGCGTCGCGGACGTCGGCGACCGCCTCGACCACGTCCTCGGCGATCGCGCCGTCGTCGCGCCCGTCGGTCGGGACCCCCAGCCCGGCCGCGAGCGCCCGGCGGCTCCCGTCGACCTCGTCGAAGAGGTACGCCAGCGCGTGCGGCGCGACGACCGCGTGGATCGCGCCCTGCTGGACGTCGTAGCGCCGGGCGAACCCGTGCCCGAACGCGTGGATCACGCTGATCTTGCGGTCCAGTTGGACGAGCAGCGACCCCACCACCGCGCGGTCCGTCGCGTCCTCGCCGCCCGGTCGGTCGCCGGCCACGCGGGGCAACGCGTCGGAGAGGAGCCGGAGCCCGTGGACCGCGGCCGCGTCGCTCACTGGGTCGGCGTCGCGGGCGTACGGCGTCTCGATCCCCTTGTCGAAGCCGTTCATCGCCGACCCGGCCAGCACCGAGGTCGGCGTCGTCTCGAACAGCGCCGGGTCGGCCACGTCCGCGATCGGCCACGCGCCGCTCCCGCTGACGGTCACCGGCTGGCCGGTCGGCGACTCGTCGGCGGAGAAGATCTCCAGCGACCCGCCCGTGGATACGTCCGCGCCCGCGAACGTCGTCGGCACGGCGACGAACGGGACCGCCGGACCGCTCTCGGGCGCGAGGTCGCCGAGCGCCTCCGCCCCCGCCTCCGCGTCGTCGCGGAGGTCGTCGAGGTCGCGGCCGTCGGCGGCGAGCAGCGTCGCCTGCCGCGCGACGTCGAGGCTCGCGCCGCCGCCGACCGCGACGAGGACGTCGGCCCCGACCTCGGCCCGGGCGTCCAGCAGGTTGTAGGCGGTCTCGACGCGCTTGTCGGGGGTGGTTCCGTCGAAGACGCCGGCGAGCCGGTCGCCGAGCCCGGCCCGTATCGGGTCCATCAGCGCGTCGTTCGCGCCCGTGTTCGAACCGCAGACGACCAGGGCGTCGTCGAGGCCGCGCTCGGCGAGCCAGCCCCCGAGGTCGGCGATTCGCCCCCGTCCGTACCGGATCTCGCAGCCGCGGTGAACGTGTTCGAAGGAGTCCGCGATCGGTAACATTCGGCGATCGGTACGCGGGGACGCGGCTTGTAACTGTGGGAACGCTACCCACACTCCGGCGCGTCTCCTCGGTCCGTCGGCGGTGCCGATCGCGTCTCCTCGGTTCGTCCGGGGCGTCGCTCACGCCCGCGCGCGTGCGCCGGCTTTATAAGCCGACAGCGATTAGCGGTAGTAAGTTCCTATGTCAGAGCAGAGTGAATACGGAGCCGGCCAAATCCAGGTCCTCGAGGGCCTACAGGCCGTCCGTAAGCGACCGGCGATGTACATCGGGTCCACGGACGGTCGAGGGCTCCACCACCTCGTCTACGAGGTCGTCGACAACTCCATCGACGAGGCGCTCGCGGGGTACTGCGAGGAGATCGAGGTGCGGATCCACGAGGACGGCTCCGTCTCCGTCAGCGACGACGGGCGCGGGATCCCGGTCGACACACACGAGGAGTACGACCGGCCCGCGCTGGAGGTCATCCTGACCGTCCTCCACGCCGGCGGGAAGTTCGACTCAAAGTCGTACCAGGTCTCGGGCGGGCTCCACGGCGTCGGCGTCAGCGTCGTCAACGCGCTCTCCGAGCGTCTGGAGGTCGAGGTCAAGCGCGACGGCGGCGTCTTCCGCCACCGGTTCGCCGGGGGCGAGCCCGCGGAGGACGGGTTCGAGCGCGTCCGCGACATGGACGGCGGCGAGTCGACCGGGACGGAGATCCGGTTCTGGCCGGACGCGGAGATATTCGAGACGACGGAGTTCCAGACGTCGACACTCGCGAACCGGCTCCGCGAGCTCGCCTTCCTCAACTCCGGCGTCGAGATCCGGCTCGTCGACGACCGCGACGACACTGCGGAGACGTTCAAGTACGACGGCGGGATCCGCGAGTTCGTCGCGTACCTCAACGAGACGCGCTCGCCGATCCACGAGGAGGTCATCTACTTCGAGGACGAGACCGACGGCGTCCACGTCGAGGTCGCGATGCAGGCGACCGAGGAGCTCCAGGGCTCCGTCCACGCGTTCGCGAACAACATCAACACACGCGAGGGCGGCACCCACCTCACCGGGTTCAAGACCGCGCTCACCCGGACGGTCAACGACTACGCCAACGAGCACGGCCTCGTCGACGACCTCGACGCGAACCTCAAAGGGGAGGACGTGCGCGAGGGCCTCACCGCGGTCGTCTCGGTGAAACACCCCGACCCGCAGTTCGAGGGGCAGACGAAGACGAAGCTCGGCAACAGCGAGGTGCGCGGCGTCGTCGAGTCCGCGACCCACGAGAAGCTCGGCACCTTCTTCGAGGAGAACCCGGACACGGCGGAGAAGGTCGTCCACAAGGCCGCCGAGGCCGCGCGCGCTCGGAAGGCCGCGAAGAAGGCCGAGGAGCTCACCCGCCGGAAGTCGGCGCTCGAATCCACCGCCTTACCCGGGAAGCTCGCCGACTGTCAGACCCGCGACCCGGAGGAGGCGGAGCTGTTCGTCGTCGAGGGCGACTCCGCCGGGGGCTCGGCGAAGCAGGGGCGCAACCGCGAGAACCAGGCGATCCTCCCGCTGAAGGGGAAGATCCTCAACGTCGAGAAACACCGCCTCGACCGCATTCTGGAGAACGACGAGATCCGCGCGCTGATCACCGCGATCGGCGCGGGCATCGGCGAGGAGTTCGACATCGACGACGTCCGGTACAACAAGATCATCCTGATGACGGACGCCGACGTCGACGGCGCTCACATCCGGACGCTGCTTCTCACGTTGCTGTACCGCCACATGAAGCCCCTCCTGGAGGCCGGCTACGTGTACGCGGCCCAGCCGCCGCTGTACCGCGTCCGCTACCGCGGGAACACGTACGACGCGATGACGGAGGCGGAGCGCGACCGCATCGTCGAGGAGGAGTGCGACGGCAACCCGACGCAGGTCCAGCGGTTCAAGGGGCTCGGCGAGATGAACCCCGACCAGCTGTGGGACACCACGATGGACCCGGAGAACCGCCGGCTCAAGCGGATCACCATCGACGACGCGGCCGCGGCGGACCGGATGTTCAACGTGCTGATGGGTGACGCGGTCGAGCCGCGCAAGCAGTTCATCAAGGAGCACGCGACCGAGGCGGAGTGGGTGGACATATGAGCTCGGAGACGCCAGACGCCGACCCCGGCGACGTACGCGCCGCGCAGGTGACGAACGCGCGGATCGAAGACGAGATGGAGCAGTCGTACATCGACTACGCGATGTCCGTCATCGCGGGACGGGCGCTCCCCGACGTGCGCGACGGGCTCAAGCCCGTCCACCGCCGCATCCTCTTCGCGATGAACGAGGCGGGCGTGACGAGCAACTCCGCGCACCGCAAGTCCTCCTCCGTCGTCGGCGAGACGATGGGTGACTACCACCCGCACGGCGACAGCGCCATCTACGACACGCTCGCGCGGATGGCTCAGGACTTCTCGATGCGCTACCCGCTCGTCGACGGGCAGGGGAACTTCGGCTCGGTCGACGGCGACCCGCCGGCCGCGATGCGGTACACGGAGGCCCGGATGTCCCCCATCGCCGAGGAGCTCATGGCGGACATCGAGCGCGACACCGTCGACTTCCAGGCGAACTACGACGACCGCTTGGAGGAGCCCGAGGTGCTCCCGGCCGCGTTCCCGAACCTGCTCGTCAACGGCTCGTCGGGCATCGCCGTCGGGATGTCGACGAACATCCCGCCGCACAACCTCGGCGAGGTGGTCGACGCCACCGTCGAGCTGATCGAGACCCCGGACGCGAGCGTCGAGGACCTGATGGAGCACGTCAAGGGGCCGGACTTCCCGACCGGCGCGAACATCGTCGGGCGGAACGCGGTCCACAAGGCGTACAAGACCGGTCGCGGCCGGATCCGCGTCCGGGCGGAGTTCGAGGTCGACGAGGAGGAGGGCCGGATCGTCATCAGCGAGCTCCCCTTCCAGCAGAACAAGTCGCGGCTGGTCGAGCGCATCGCGGAGGACGTGAACGAGGGCGCCATCGAGGGGATCCGCGACCTCCGCGACGAGTCCGACCGCGACGGGATCCGGATCGTCGTCGAACTGAAGCGCGACGCGATGGCGGACGTGGTGAAAAACCAGCTGCTTGAGAGCCACCTCGAACGCACGTTCGGCGTCATCAACCTCGCTTTAGTCGACGGCTCGCCGCAGGTGCTCGACCTCAAGCAGACGCTCGAACACTACGTCGACCACCGGCGCGAGGTCGTGCGCCGCCGCTCCGAGCACGAGCTCGCCGAGCGCGAGGACCGCGCGCACATCCTCGAAGGGCGGCTGAAGGCGCTCGACAACGTCGACAGCGTCGTCGAGACGATCCAGGACTCCGACGACCGCGACGCCGCGAAGGCCGCGCTGGAGTCGGCGTTCGACTTCACCGAGGCGCAGGCGGCCCACATCGTCCGGATGCAGCTCGGCTCGCTCACGTCGATGGAGACGGCCGAGATCGAGGAAGAGTACGAGGAAGTCAAGGCCCGTATCGAGCGGCTGGAGACCATCCTCTCGGACCCCGACGAGCTCGACCAGGTGATCGTCGACGAGCTGCAGGCGATCAAGGCCGAGTACGACGACGAGCGCCGCACGAGCTTCATCGAAGACGCGGGCGACGTGACCCACGAGGACCTGATCCCGGAAGAAGAGCAGGTCGTCGTGATGAGCGAGGACGACTACATCAAGCGGATGCCCCTCGACGAGTTCCGCGCGCAGAACCGCGGCGGCAAGGGGATCATCGGCACCGGGCTCAAGGAGGGCGACCGCGTCTCCTCGGTGTTCGCGGCCAACTCCCACGACTACCTCCTCGTCTTCACGAACCACGGCCAGATCTACGAGCTGAAGACCTACGAGATCCCGGAAATGTCCCGCACGGCCCGCGGGAAGTCCGCGGTCAACCTCCTCGATCTGGACGACGGCGAGGAGATCGAGTCGGTGGTCAACACGGAGGACTTGGACGATGACGAGTTCCTCACGATGGTCACCCGCGACGGGTACATCAAGCGGACCGCGGTCGAGGAGTTCGGTAACATCCGGTCGACCGGGATCCGCGCGATCCGGCTGGAAGACGGCGACGAGTTGGTCGACGTCGAGGTGACCGACGGGGAGCGCGACATCGTCATCGGGAGCCGCGACGGGATGGCGATCCGCTTCGACGAGTCGGACGCCCGCGCGATGGGCCGCACGGCCCGCGGCGTAATCGGCATCGACCTCCGCGAGGGCGACGCCGTCGCGGGCGTTGCCGCCATCGACGACGAGTATCACAACTGGGTGCTCACCGTCACGGAGAACGGGTACGGGAAGCGCTCCGACCTCGACGAGTACCGCCCGCAGTCCCGGAACGGGAAGGGCCTCGTCGACATCAAGACCGGCGACCGCAACGGCGAGGTCGTCGCCATCGAGGCGGTCACCCACGGTGACCACCTCGTCGCGATGAGCGCCGCCGGGCAGATCATGCGGACCCGCGTCGAGGAGATATCGACGGTGAGCCGCAACACGAAGGGCGTCATCGTGATGAACCTCGACCCCGACGACGAGGTCGCCTCCGTCGACATCGTCCCCGAGTCGGTCCACGCGGCCGCGGACGACGAAGGTGACGACGAGGAGAGCGACGACGAATAGCGGAACGGACACCGACTTCCTCTTCGCGGGTTCACACCGCTGGGGTGTGCGGGGTTGAAGTCCCGCCCCGACCACCGGCTAGCATGGAACGACGGAGCCTCCTCGCCGCGAGCGCCGGCGCGCTGGCCGCCGCGGCGGCCGGGTGTCTCGGCGACCCCGAGCCGAGCCGACTCGACCTCACGGTCCGCAACGACGGCGACGCTCCCGTGGACGTGGACGTGGTCGTCGCGGGCGACGACGGGTCGACCTACGCCGAGGAGTCCGACCGCGTGGAGCCGGGGGTCGCCCGCGCGTTCGAGGTCACCGTGGGCGCGGCGGGCCGACACGAGGCCGCGGTGACCGGTTCCGACTGGGAGGGGCGTCTCGCGTGGGACGCCGGCACCTGCGCCCTGTACGACGGGGTGATCGCGGTCGACGCCGAGGTCGTCGAGGTCGCGGGCGAGTGCGCCGAGCCGCGGTAGTCCTTCAGGAAAGTTACTTACTGTCGCCGCGAAAATCACCGGGCAAGATGGACGAGTACGAGGGGATAGACGAGGTCGTACACGAACCGAGCGAGGCGTTCGCCGAGTCGACGAACGTCGCCGCGTTCATGCGGGAGTACGGGATCGACGACTACGAGGCGCTCATCGAACGCACCACCTCCGAGGTCCCGGGCGAGCCCGAGTCCGGCGTCGACTGGTTCTGGGACGAGATCGTCGACTACCTCGACATCGACTTCTACGCCGACTACGACGCCGTTCGGGACGACGCGGAGGGCCCGCAGTTCTCCGACTGGTACCCCGGCGGGGAGATCAACGTCGCGCACAACGTCGTCGACCGCCACGCCGCGGTCGACTCCCCGAACCGCAACCGCGTCGCGCTGATCTGGGAGGGCGAGCCGGGCGACGTCCGCGAGGTCACGTTCCACGAGCTCCGCCGGCAGAGCGACCGCGTCGCGAACTACCTGACGGAGGCCGGGATCGAGACGGGCGACACGGTGGGCCTCTACATGCCGATGGTGCCTGAGGTCGTCTCGATCCTCTACGGGTGCCTGAAGGTCGGCGCGGTCGCCGTCCCGATCTTCTCCGGCTTCGGCCGCGAGGCGACCGCGACGCGGATCGACGACGCGGAGCCCGCGGTGCTGTTCACCGGCGACGGGTTCTACCGACGGGGCGACGGGGTCCGGCTGAAGGGGACCGCGGACGACGCGATCGCCGACGCCGGGCAGGTCGAGGGGGTGGTCGTGTACGACAGGCTGGGGGCGACGCCGGCCGGCGACAGTGACGGCGGAACCGACGCCGATCCCGTCCCGTGGGACGACGACCGCGACCGGACGTGGGACGAGGCGGTCGGCTCGCAGCCGGCGACCTACGAGACGAAGCACCTCTCGAGCGACCAGGAGTCCATGCTGTTGTACTCCTCGGGGACGACGGGGACGCCCAAGGGGATCGTCCACACCCACGCGGGCGTCCTCACGCAGTGCGCGAAGGAGATCCACTTCGGCTTCGACCAGAAGCCGGCGGACCGGTTCTTCTGGGTCTCCGACATCGGCTGGATGATGGGCCCGTGGACGCTGATCGGCAACCACGCGTTCGGCGGGACGGTGGTGATGTACGAGGGCGCGCCCGACCACCCCGAGCCGGACCGCTTCTGGGAGATGATCGACCGGCATTCGATCACGCAGTTCGGCATCTCGCCGACCGCGATCCGCGCGCTCCGTAAACACGGCGACGAGTGGGTCGAGGGCCACGACCTCTCCTCGCTCCGGATCTTGGGCTCCACCGGCGAGCCGTGGGACCCGGAGTCGTGGCGGTGGTTCCACGACGCCGTCGGCGGCGGGGAGTGCCCGATAATCAACATCTCCGGCGGCACGGAGATCTGCGGCTGCTTCCTCATGCCGATGCCGAACCAGCCGCTGAAGCCCTGTACGCTCGGCGGCCCGGGGCTCGGGATGGACATCGACATCGTCGACGAGACCGGCGAGTCGGTCAGGGAGTCGGGCGATCGCGGCTACCTCGTCGCGCGCGACTCCTGCCCCTCGATGACGAAGTCGCTGTGGTCGGGCGACGAGCGCTACCTCGAGGAGTACTGGTCGACGTGGCCCGACCTGTGGGACCACGGCGACTTCGCGCAGAAGGACGACGACGGTTTCTGGTTCCTCCACGGGCGCGCCGACGACGCCCTGAACGTCGCGGGCCGGAAGGTCGGTCCGGCAGAGATAGAGGGCGTCCTCATCGACCACGACGCGGTCAACCAGGCGGCTGCGGTCGGCGTGCCCGACGACACCACCGGCACCGCGGTCGTCGCGTACGTCGTGCTCGAACCGGGCGTCGACCCGAGCGACGACCTCCGCGAGGAGCTCCGCGCGCTGGTCGGCGACGAACACGGCAAGCCGTTCCGGCCGCGCGAGCTGCTGTTCGTCGACGCCTTCCCGAAGACGCAGTCGGGGAAGATCATCCGCCGCGCGATCGAGTCGGTGTACGTCGGCGAGGACCCGGGAGACCTCTCCTCGATGGAGAACCCCGAGGCGCTCGACTCGCTCCGCGATCCGGCCTGAGCGAGGCCCGCGCCGACCCGGGCGTCGCGCCCGTCAGGCGCTCGCGTCCGCAACCGCCGCGGCCAGTTCGTCGTAGTCCGGCTCCTGTCCGGCGTTGTCCGCGAGCCAGCGGTACGTCACGGTCCCGTCCGCGTCGATCACGAACACGGCGCGCTGCGCGACCGTCTCGACGCCGTAGTGCTCGAAGTCCTCGATCACGTCGTACGCCTCGATCGCGCGGTGGTCGGGGTCGCCGACCAGCGCGAACGGGAGGTCGTACTGGGCCCGGTACGCGCCGAGCGCGTGCGGGAGGTCGGTGCTCACGCCGAACAGCGTACAGTCGTCGCGGTCGAACCCGTCGCGGAGCGCCTCCATCTCGTCGGTACAGGTGTTCGAGAAGGCCGCCGGGAAGAAGGCGAGGACGACCGGCTCGTCGCCGAGGTGGTCGGAGAGTTCGAACGGCGCGATGTCGCCGTCCACGAGCGATCCGGTGAAGTCTGGGGCGTCGTCGCCGACGTCTGACATACCGGCACCTCGTCGGCCGGGCGTATCACCGTTTCGACGGCGGAACCCGGGCCGGAATCCCGCACTCCCCACCTCCTGCCTGCCTCCAGTCGGCAGCCCGGGCAGCGCGTTCCGTGCTCGGGGACGGAATCAAGTGCGCCCCCGACGAAGGGCCGCCGATGTCCCGCCCTCCACGCGGCCCCTCCCGTCGACAAGTGGCGCTGCTGACCGCAACCGCATCGCTGACCGGCTTGTCAGGTTGTCTCACGGACTATTCGGCGGACGACGGTCGCTCGCGGACGGTGCTGCGACTCGACGAGGCCTCGCCAGTCGGCGTCTCGAACGAGTTCAGCACCCCGGTCGACGCCGTCGGGCACGCGGGGCGGGCCGCCGTCAGGACCGCGATCGGCGGCGAGGAAGGCACCGTCGACGGGTACTACGGCCCCGACGTCTCGGCGCCGTACGTCGTCACCGACGACCCCGAGTACTACCGGATCGCGACGGAGACCGTCCGATCCGTCTCGGCGCCGGGCTACGCGTACACGGTGGCGGTCGACGACCTCGACTCGTTCCTGTTCGGTCCCCCGCAGAGCACGTCGTTCGCGGAGCTGCCGGCCCACGACCGCGACACCGTCCTCGACGCGCTCGGCGACGCGTCGCTCGTCCACGCGCCACACTACCCGCCGTTCGAGGTCACCTTCGCGTACCCGTCCGCCGAGCGGCGGGAGCGCTCCCGCTTCGTCCCCGAGAACGACGGTCAGCGGGTCGCGTGGGACGGCGAACTCCTCCGGTTTTCGTTCGAGGAGGAGCGGTCGGTCGAGGTGCGGACCGTCGCCGTCCGCGCCGACCGCGTCGCCTCGTCGCAGCGCGGCTTCCGCGAGGCCGTCGGCGAGGAGCGCGGCCGTTCGCTCGACAACCCGACCGAGGACCAGCGCGCGGTCCTCGACGCGGCGATCGACTCCGAGCACGCGGAGGCCCCGCCGCTCTCCGACCCGTTCGCGGCCGTCGTCGACGCCGTCTCGACGGACGACGGCGTCGCCCCGCTCGTCCGCTACGACGGCGACTGGTACTTCGCGCAACTCGCTCGCCCCGATTGACTCGGTCCATTCGCGTGCGGACGACCATTTGCCGGCCGATCGACGCCCGAGCGACGACGCCCTCCGCTCGGCCCGTCGCGCCGGGCGAGGCGCCGTGCGACGACCCGACGAGGCAAAAAGACTATAATCGACACAGGGCTACAGCGAGACAGAGATGATAAGTGCGATTCCACTGATCGGCGGCATTCCGGCGGGGCCGGAACTCCTCATAATCCTGCTCGTGCTGGTCCTGCTGTTCGGGGCGAACAAGATCCCGAAGCTCGCTCGGTCGACCGGCCAGGCGATGGGTGAGTTCAAGAAGGGCCGCGAACAGGTCGAAGAGGAGCTGAAAGACATGCAGGACGGCAAGAGCGCGGACTCGACGCTCGACGACGAGGACGACGACCTCGACGAGCTGGAGACCGAGACCGAAAAGGAAACGAGCGCGTAAGCCGGCCCCGACGCCGACCGATCCCCGCCGTACCGTTTTCTCCACCCGTTCTGGGCGCGTGGCCTAGCGGACAGGGCGAGAGGTTCCTAACCTCTCGATCGCGGGTTCGAATCCCGTCGCGCCCGTGACTTCGCTTCGCTCAGTCACGGGCGTGACTGGCTCCACGCTCGCTCACTGCGTTCGCTCGCGTGGATCCCGCCGTGCCCGCTACCTGCGAACGAAGTGCGCAGTAGCGGGCCGTGGATTCGAACCCGATAGCGAGACTCACCTAGTTCGTCTCGCGTGGATCCCGCTGTGCCAGCCGGTAACCCATTGCGTACGACTACTCCTCGACCCGTTCGAGGACAATCCGTTCGTCGAACCGCCCCCGTCGCTCGGCCTTCTCCGCCCGTAGTTCCGCCAGTTCCTCAGGGGTGAGCCCGTTCAGTTCGCGGAGCGCGTGGACCACCTCAAGTACGTCCGCCAGTTCCCGCGGATCGCGGCTCTCTCGGTACTCCGCGGTCTCCTCGGCCAGCTTCGCGGCGAGCCGGTCCGCGTACTCGTCCTCGCCGGCGACGTGCGTCTGCGCTCGCCCGCCGTCCGCCTCGATGATCTCCGGAATTTCGTCTCGGACCAGTTTGTCGTATTCCTCGGCCATGTCGACCGATCGGTCCCCGCTCATTTGACGTTCCGGTCCGGCCCGCCTCTCAGCCCGCGTCCTCGCTCAGCCGCGGGAAGGACCGCGCCGCGAGCGCGACCGCTCCGACCGCGATGGCCAGCGTCGCGGCCGCCAGCAGCGGCCCGGGCTCGTACAGGAGCGGCGGGTGATAGCCGAGCCCGTAGTCGAGGACGACGTTCGCGACGCCGAGCGTCAGCGCCGTCGCGAGCGCGCCGCGCGTCGTGCGGCCGAACACCGGGAACAGCAGCGCGAGCCCCACGAACAGCAGGTGCGTGCCGATCACGCCCCAGTAGTAGATCCAGGCGTCGGGCGCGGCGACGTACTCGCCGAACGCGAGGTTCAGCGAGACCAGCGGCCAGAGGCCGAACGTGACCAGCCAGACGAACGCGAGCGTGTGGAGGTACGCCAGCGGCCGCGACGCCGGGGCGTCCGCGGTGACGTCGCCGCCGCGCCGAACGGTCGCGACGAGGCTCGCGAGGACGGCACCGCCGAGCGCGACCGCGACCGCCGAGTCGGCGTACAGCGGCCAGAGTGGGACCGGCACCTGGCCCGCGGTCGGCGCGTAGTACGCGACCCCCACCGCGACCATGAACGCGGTGAACGCGCAGACGACGGCGAGGCTCCGCGGGCTCCCGAGCAGCTCAGCCGCTATCGCCGCCCGGACGCGCCGCCTGACCGCCGGGCTGCGGAGCCGTCGAAGCCGTCGGAGCCGTTCGGCGCGGGACACGCTACCCGGTCGGTGCGCGGGGGCCTAAAATCCGCCCGTCGCCGACGATTATCAATCACGGTGTTTAGCGAGACACCTTTTTCAACGGACGCACCGTTCTCGCGATTATGGCCAACGAGGACGCCGAGCGGTCCGCCCACCGATCCGCCCCCCAGGGCGATCGATCGGCGTCCGACGCGGCCGAGTCCGACGCGACGGACCCGGACGCGGACCCGACCGAAGCGGACGGGGGCGAGGTCGAGTCGGCGGTGCGTGCGGACCCCGGCGACCTGCGAGAGGAATCGCTCGACCGCCCGGAGGACGCCGAGCGAGACGAGACGAGCGCGGGCTCCCCGGTCGTCACCGATCGGTACACGTGGCGGTCGCTGCTGACTGACCGGGGACACGAGGCGGCCGCGGAGCGCGTCTACGCCGACGTGCCGGACGCGCCGGCGGTCCCGGCGGACGCCGTCGCGCTCCACCTCCCGAACGGCGCGAGCGACGTGGTCCGCGCGGCGGGCGTCGACGAACCCTTCGAGGCGGACGGCGAGACCGAGGTCCCCGGGCACGGCACCCCGGAGCGAGGCACGCTCGTGGTGGGCCCGGACGCCGTGGTCCTGCGCGGCGCCGCCGTCGTGCCGACCGGCGAGCGGGTGGCGGCGCCGCCGACGCCCGACCCCGTCGAGGCCGGCGAGCGCGAGGACGACACAGCGGACGGCAACGGAGCCGGCGGAGAGACGGACGAGGCCGATGACGCGGACGAGACGAAGTCCGACGCGGATGAGGCGAACGATGTAGACGAAGCGGACGACGCGGATGAGGCCGATGGCGACGCGGACTCGGCGGCCCCGGAAGACGCGGAAGACGCCCCGGAAGACGACGCTAAGGAGAGCGATGCCCCAACTGCTGACGGCGACGAGGACGCCGGCGGAGATCCCGACTCCGGGACGGCCGAACCCGCTGACGCCGGCCCGGAGACCGTCTTCGACCGTCCGGTCGGTCGGGAGGGCGTCTCGGGGGTCGTCGTCGCGCCCGGCGACGGCGTCGAGTCGGTGCCCTCGCGCGCGCCGACCCCCGACGAGTGGGACCGGGTCGAGTTCGACCCGGCGACGCTGCTGGGGTTCGACCCGAGCGAGACCGACTACCGGTTCCGCGCGGCCGCCGCGGTCGGCGACGTCCTCTGGGACATGTGCGCTGCCCGCTACGACCCGTACTCGGTCCCGGTGTTGAAGGGGTACTACACGTGGGAGAACTACCGCGAGGAGTTCTTCCTCGACGAGGACGGGAACCCCCCGACCGAGGAGAACGAGGAGGGCGAGCCGGTCCCGCTGGAGTTCACCCACGAAGACAAGACGGAGGCGCTCGGGTTCGACCCGGACCGCACCGAGGAACTGCTCGGCGCGGGCGGGAGCGCCGCGGCCGAGCTCGCCGACCTCGTCGACGAGCGGACCGTGGACGTGAACCCCGAGGTCGACGAGGACGCGTTCTTCTCGACCGACGAGGGCCACACCACGCTGACGAACCGGTACGACCTGGAGAAGGCGGTGCCGATGCAGAAGAAGACCCACTTCCGGGAGGAGGAGCGCTACTGGGTGAACAAGCCGTACGCGTTCGTCATCGTCTTCCGGTCGCGGAAGGAGAACGAGGCGAAGTACTACGCCGTCCAGCCGTACCGCACCGAGATCGAGACGGACCTCACGGAGTTCCTCACCGGGAAGCTCCGGACGTCGATCAAGTACGCCGACGAGTCGATCGCGGGCGGCGACGAGGCGTTCCGCGAGGAGGTGATCGTCGAGGAGGCGCGCACGCTCCTCGACCGCTACGGGCTCTACGAGGACGACGAGGACGAGCGGGGCATCGCCGACACGCTGGTCGACCGCTTCGGCATCGACCCGACGGAGGGGATCGCCGGGCGGATCGCGGAGTCGCTCGGGTACGAGCCGCCGACCGAGGAGCCCGACGACCCGCCGGAGATCAGCGCCCGGCCCGAGCCCGCGGTGCTCGCGGAGGACGCCCGCACGCTGTCCGCTCACCAGGTCGAGAAGCTCCTGTACTACCTGAAGCGCGACTTCGTCGGCTACGAGCGGATCGACCCGATCAAGTACGACATCAACGTCGAGGACATCTCCTGTGACGGGTACAACTCCCCCGTCTTCGTCTATCACTCCGAGTACGAGCAGATCATCACCAACGTCTACCACGGCACCGACGAGCTCGACGACTTCGTCGTGAAGCTCGCGCAGCGCTCCGGGAAGGGCATCTCGAAGCGCCGGCCGCAGGTCGACGCCACGCTCCCGGACGGCTCGCGCGCGCAGCTCACCCTCGGCCGCGAGGTGTCCGACCACGGGACCAACTACACGATCCGCCAGTTCAACGACGTCCCCTTCACCCCGATCGACCTCATCAACTGGAAGACGTTCTCGCTCGACGAGATGGCGTTCCTGTGGCTCTCCATCGAGAACCACAAGAGCCTGATCTTCGCCGGCGGCACCGCCTCCGGGAAGACGACGAGCCTGAACGCGGTCTCCCTGTTCATCCCCTCGAACGCGAAGATCGTCTCCATTGAGGACACCCGCGAGGTCGAGCTCCCGCAGCGCAACTGGATCGCCTCCGTCACCCGACCCTCCTTCTCGGACGACGACAAGGGCGACATCGACGAGTTCGACCTGCTGGAGGCCGCGCTCCGCCAGCGCCCCGACTACATCGTCATGGGCGAGATCCGCGGCGAGGAGGGCCGGACGGCGTTCCAGGTCATGTCGACCGGTCACACCACCTACACCACGTTCCACGCCGACTCCGTCGGCGAGGTGCTCAAGCGGTTCACCACCGACCCGATCAACGTCTCGAAGACGATGTTCACGGCGCTCGACTTGGTCTCGATCCAGACCTCGACCCGCGTTCAGGGCAAGAAGGTGCGCCGGAACAAGTCGATCACCGAGATCAATCACTACGACGCCGAGAACGACGAGATCAACGTTCAGGACGTGTTCCAGTGGCAGGCGGAGACGGACGAGTTCCTCCAAATGGGCGACTCGAACACGCTCGAAGACATCATGTTCGACCGCGGCTGGAGCCGGGCGACCCTCGACGAGGAGCTGCGGAAGCGCCGGGTCGTCTTGGCCTACCTCATCGACCGCGGACTCAACAGCTACGCGCAGGTGGCGGCGACGTTCCAGGCGTTCATCAACGACCCGGAGACGGTGCTCGCGCTGATGGCCAACGAGGAGCTCGAGCGCTCGCTGGAGGACCTCCGCGAGATGGAGTCGGTCCTGATCAACGTCGACCGCGAGAAGGAGGCGCTCGTCCCCCGTCCGACGCCGGACGCGGACGGCGAGGCGGAGGCCGCCGAGATACTCGAGTCCGCCGAGGACCTCTTCGAGACGTACCGCGGGCAGGTCCCCGACTCCGTCGCCGACGCCCTCCTGGAGATGAACCATGCTGGCGACGTGGAGGCCGCCCCGGCGAGCGACCACGAGGCCCTCGCGGAGGCGGCCCGCGAGGCGGACGCGGCGTACGACGAGCCGGCCGGTCCGGAACCGGCGCCCGGCGCGACCGACGCGGACGACGCTGACGACGCCGATGCCGACGGGACGCCCGCGGAACCGGAAGACGCGGCCCCCTCGGGGACGCCGTCGCCGGACCCCGCGCACGGCGACTTCGAGGGCGTCTCCGAGGCGGCCGGCGACGGCTCGGGCGACCTCGACGGGATCGACTTCGGCGAGCCGTTCGACGAGGGCGTCGACGTGCTCTCCTCGCCCGCGGGGCCCTCCGAGCCCGGCTCCCCGCCCGACGCCGGCGCGGGCGACGGCGCTGACGCGTCTCCCGACGTGAGCGAGGGGTTCAGCGCCGCCGAGCCCGTGGAGGGCCAGCCCTCCGCGGAGGCCGACGACAGCGAGGCGTTCGACACGGACGCGCCGGACGAGCCGGACGCGGTGGACGCGGCGGACGAGGCTGACCCGGCAGACACGGCGGCTGAAGCGGCGGATGCCGACGAGACCGAGCAGGGGGACGACCCCGACGAGGCTGACGACGGAACGGGCGACGACATCGACGAATGGGGGTTCGACGCCGTCGAGCCCGCGGAGGACGGGTGACGCCGTGTTCCTCGTGAGGGCCGTCCCGTGAGTCTCGACGTGGACGCGGGCGACGGCGGCGTCGACGCGAACGTCCTCGCGGAGCTGTGTTACCCGGTGTTCGAGCTGCTGTTCGACCCCGACGGCGACTTCGTCGCGGACGTGGAGCGCAAGCTCGCGGAGGCGCGGATGCCCGACCAGGTCGAGATGTACGTCTCGCTGGCGCTGGCGGTCGGTCTGCTGGTCGGCGGGCTGCTCTGGGCGCTCGGCACGCTGATCGGCTACGGCGTGTTCTCGCTGGGGCTGATCGACCCGTCGACGCTCTCGCTCGGCGTGCCGGCGCCGACGACGGCGATCCAGGAGCTGCTCCGCTCGCTCGTCGTGCCGACCGCAGTGCTCCTCAGCGGGCTCGTCTTCGGCTCGATCGGGTTCGCGATCGGGTTCGGCGGCCTCGTCGCGGTCCCGTACTCGCGCGCCTCCTCCCGGAAGCGGGAGATCAATCTCCTGCTCGCGGACTCGGTGTCGTTCATGTACGCGCTCTCCGTCGGCGGGCTGAACCAGCTGGAGATCCTCCGCGCGATGGCGACGGCGGAGGACACCTACGGCGAGGTGTCCCGCGAGTTCCAGAGCATCGTCAACGAGACGGAGTACTTCGGCACCGACTACCGGAACGCCATCCGCCAGCAGTCCATGGAGACACCCTCCGACGAGCTCTCGCAGTTCCTCGCCGACATGCTCTCCATCGTCAACTCCGGCGGCGACATGGAGGGGTTCCTGAAGGACAAAAAGGAGAAGCACCTCCGCACGTCGAAACAGGAGCGCGAGATGACCCTGGAGACCCTGGAGCTGTTCGGCGAGATGTACATGACGCTCTCGTTGTTCCCGCTGCTGCTCATCATCATCCTCGTCATCATGGGGATGATGGGCGAGGCCGACGACCGCCTGCTGTACGTCACGGTGTACCTGCTCATCCCCCTGGTGGGCGTCGGCTTCCTCGTGCTGGTCTCGACGGTGAAACAGGACGACCCCGGCGACGGCTACCTCCAGGCCGACGGTGGCAGCGAGCGCCTCCAACAGACGAGCCAGGAGGGGCTCTTCCACTTCGGGCTCGTGGAGGCGTTCGTCGGAACCTTCGGCGTCTTCGACCGCATCCGCGACCGCGAGGGGACCCACAAGACGATGGAGATCCTCTCGGCGCCGCACCTCTTCCTCCGCGAGAACCCGCTGTACACCCTCGCGTTGACCGTGCCCGCGGCGCTCGCGCTGGTCGTCGTCGCGGCCGCGGCCGGGTCGGCGCCGACGACGGTCGACGGCTGGATCGCCCGCCCGGTGTGGTCGGCGTTCGTCTGGGTCTACGTCCCGCTCTACGTCGTGCTTGTGCCGCTCGGGGTGTTCTACGAGTGGCACCAGCGCTCGCGGCGGGCGGTGACCGGCAAGCTCTCGGAGACGCTCCGGAAGCTCTCCTCGGCGAACGACACCGGACAGACGCTGCTCGAATCGGTGCGCACGGTCTCGGAGACCTCGACCGGGAAGCTCGCCGAGGAGTTCGAGGTGATCCACGCGAAGGTGAACTACGGGATGAGCCTCCGGGACGCGCTCGTCGAGTTCAACAACGCCTACGCGGTGCCGCGGCTCGCCCGGACGGTGAAGCTGATCACCGAGGCCCAGGAGGCGTCCTCGCAGATCACGGACGTGCTGACGACGGCCGCGCAGGCCTCGGAGAACCAGGACGACATCGAGCGCGAGCGGAAGTCGCGGACCCGGATGCAGGTGGCGATCATCGTGATGACGTACGTCACGCTGCTCGGCGTGATGGCCATCCTCCAGACGCAGTTCATCGACGTGATGGGCGATCTGGTCGCGCAGAGCGACGGCGCCGGGAGCACCGGGGGAGCCGGGTTCGGCGGCGGCGGCAGCATCGACCCCGACGTGCTCTCGATGCTGTTCTTCCACGCGGTGACGATCCAGGCGGTCCTCTCCGGGTTCATCAGCGGCTACATCCGCGACGCGGAGCTGATATCCGGCGTCAAGTACGCCGTGGTCCTGATGACGCTGGCGCTGGGGGTGTGGATCTATGTCGGCTGACCGCGCGCAGACGGTGCTCGACTTCGTCGTCGGGATGTCGGTGTTCCTCGTCGCGGTCGGGTTCACCTTCGCGTTCGTCCCGTCGCTGCTCGAACCGTACGCCGTCGGCGAGGGGGCGACCGTCATCGTCGCGGAGCGCGGCGCCGCGCGGCTCGCCGAGTCCTCGCTCGCCGCCGCGGGCTCGACGGCGACGCTGTCGCACGCGTGTACCCTCGCCTTCTTCGACGGCACGGACCCCGCGACGGCGGCCGCCGAGTCCGGCTGCGACTGGACGGCGAACGGCGACGACCTCCACGCGGAGCTCGGCGTCGACGACTTCCGGGGGCTCAACCTCACCGTGACGCGGAACGGAACCGTTCGCACGCTGGACCCGGGCGGGGCCAACGTCACGATGCGTGCCGGCCCCGCGCCGCCGCGCGACCGGAGCGTCGCGGCCGCGAGTCGCATCGTCGCCATCGACGTCGACCCCGAGGACGACGTCGGCCGCGAGACGCACCGGCTCACGCTGCGGGTGTGGTGACGATGTTCGTCGAACACCTCCCGGACGACCGAGGGCAGGCACACACCTTAGAGGCGTTCACGGCGGCGCTGCTGTTGGTCGCCGGGCTCGTCTTCGCGACGCAGGCGACGGCCGTCACGCCCCTCTCGGCGAGCACGTCGAACCAGCACGTCGAGAACCAGGCGGCGATCGCGGCGCAGGACGTGCTGACGACCGCAGAGGCGAGCGGCGAACTGAGGGCGGCGCTGCTGTACTACGACGACGGCTTCGTGGGCGCCGACGACGAGTACTACACCGGGCTCCCGAACGCGTCGCACCCGCTCCACGGGCAGCTCCGCGAGGCGTTCGACAACAGGCGGATCGCGTTCGACGTCGACGTCTACTACCCGGCCGCCGACGGGGAGGGGCTCGACCGGACCCGGATGATCGACATGGGGTCGCCGAGCGACAACGCGGCGACGGCGAGCACGCGGGTGGCGCTGTACGGCGACGACCGATTCGGGGACTCGGACCAGTACGTCCTCGCCGACGACGGCCCCGGCGGGTACTTCGCCGCGCCCGTCGGCGCCGGCGACACGCTGTACACGGTCGTGGAGGTGCGCATCACCGCATGGCAGATGTGAGAACGCGCTCCGGCGGCGACCGGAGCGACGCGACGACGGGGGCGACGACCGAGAGCGGCGCGTCCGCCGGGCGCACGCCCCCCGACCGCGCCGACTGGGGGCGCCGCGGCCGCGACGTGAGGGAGAGCCCCGACGAGGACCGCGGGCAGATCATCCTGATCACGGGGCTGACCCTCGCTGTGCTGTTCGTCGCGGTCGTCCTCCTGTTGAACACCGTCATCTACACCGAGAACCTCGCGACCCGCGGGGTCGACGCGGGCGGGGCGGAGGCGGTCGAGTTCCGCGACGGCTCCGTGGAGGACCTCGCCGGGATCCTGTACCGCGAACACCGGAACGGCTCGGCCAACGCGACGGCCCCCTTCCTCGCGAGCGCGGAGCGCTACGGCCGGACGGTCGGGGGCCTCCGGGCGCGCGACGGCGTGGTCGCCGACGTGCGCGTGAACGCCTCCACCGTCGACTCGGGGCACTTCATCGCGCAGAACGAGACCGACGCCGGGTTCCGCAACATGACGGCGCCGGACGGGACGACCGCGGACTGGACCGTCGCGGGCGGGGTTAATCGAACGCGCAACTACCGGCTGACCGTCGACTCGACGTCCGTCGCGACCAGCGCGGGGGCCGCGTTCACCGTCGTGGCCGACGGAGCGGGCGGGAACTGGTCGGTCTCGCTGTCGAACGACGCGGCCGACGCGATCGACGTGACTGTGCGCAACGAGACCGACACCGTCTCCGAGACCTTCCTCCACGACTCGGGCGAGAACGTCACGATCGACCTGACCGCCGGCACGGTGGACGGCCAGCGGTTCCCCGCACTCGTCTGGGCGGAGGGCGTTCAGAACGGGAGCGAGCCGTACGACTCGTACGACGTTCGCTACGAGAACGGCACCGAGGCGCGGGGGACGTACCACCTCGTCGTCGACGAGCGCGACGGGACCTCCCCCCTCACCGACTCCTCGCGCCCGTACGTCGTCGAGGGGATATACAGCGTCGAGGTCGAGGTCCTCCACCGGACGCCGGGGCTGACGTACGGCGACACGGTCCGGCTCGCGCCGGGTGAGCGCGATGCGTGACGGCCCGGGCGGGACGGACCGCGCGGTGTCGGTCACCGTCGGCTACGTGATGACGCTCGCCGTCTCGACCCTGCTGCTCTCCGGCCTGTTCGTCGCCGGCGGGTCGTTCGTCGAGTCGGAGCGCGAACGCGCGGCGCAGGGGGAGCTCACCGTCGTCGGCGAGCGGGTCGCGGCCGACCTCGGCACCGTCGACAGGCTGGTCGCGAGCGGGGCGTCCCGAGGGGATCTCACGGTGAACCGGTCCCTGACGCTCCCGGACAGGGTGTCCGGGACCAGCTATCGGATCCGAGTGAGCGCGAACGGCACCGAAGGGACGGTCGCGCTCGAGAGCGACCGGAGCGACACGGTCGTCGAGGTCCCGTTCCGCTCGACCGAGGACGTGGCGGTTCGGAACGCGACCGTCGACGGCGGCGACCTCCGGATCTGGTGGGACCCCGACGCCGGGGCCGACGGCGAAGTGGTGGTGAGCGCGGCGTGAGCCTCCGCGACGCCGTCGCCGGTCTCGGCTCGGACGACCGCGGCGTGAGCGAGACGGTCGGGTTCGTGTTGGTGTTCGCGCTGATCACGTCGACGATAGCGGTCACGTTCACCGTCGGGCTGGGGGGGCTCGAAGACGCGCAGCTCGCCGAGCGCGACAACAACGTCGAGCGCGCGTTCGACGTGCTCCAGGACAACCTCGACGACGTCAGCCGCGACGGCGTGCCGAGCCGGGCCACCGAGATCCAGCTCGGCGGCGGCGAGCTGGTGTTAGAACAGGAGTCGACGTTCCGGCTCAACCACACGGCGACGCCCGGGACGGTAGTCGAAACCGGGTCGCTCACGTACCGCGGGGCCGGCGGCACGCGCATCGTGTACGAGAACGGCGCCGTCTTCCGCATGCGGGGGGACAACGGGGTCATGCTCAACGAGCCCAACCTCCTGCTCGGCGACACCGTCGTCTACTCGCTGTACGGGCTCGGCGGGCCGGCGCAGTCCGAGAGCGGCGACCGAACGGTTCTGGTGATCGGGCAGCTCGACACCCGGGAGGCCGCACTCGACGACCGGGCGGCGACCGACAACGTCACCCTGGCGATCAACTCGTCGCAGGCGACGGTCTGGGAGCGGTACTACTCGGAGCTCGCGGCGGAACACGACCACGTCTCGGTGTCGACGGCCGGCGGGCCGGACCTCACGGTGACGTTCGACGCGGACCACTACGAGCGGTTCGTCGTCCACCGCACCGAGACGCGGATCGACTTCTCCGACTGAGGCGGCGGGCCGGGGTCACTCGGACTTGATGGCGACCTCGTGGACGGAGACGTGGAGGTGGCTCACCACCGGGACCGAGTCGCCCTCGAACGGCTGTTGGGTCGCCAGCGACTCGTCGTAGTGGATCCGTATCTCGGCGTCGTCGAACTCGAAGAGCTCGAAGGTGAACGACCCCTTGATCGTCATGTTGCCGGCGAGCTCGGTCGTGCTCTGGGGCGCGTAGAACACCCCGCCGAACCGGACGGGGACGTCGTCGTCGGCCGTCACGTCGATCCGGTCCCCGCTGGAGTACACCCACAGGTTCTCCGCCACGTCCTCGTCGGCGGCGACCACGGCGCTGTCTTCGAGGTCGATCCCGGCGGTGTTTTGCACCTCCAACCGCGTGTCGGCGGCGCTCGTTACCGACGCGGTGTTCCGGACGGCGAGCGTGTCGTCGACGTAGAGCGTGGCCTGCCCGCCGCCCGTCGCCCTGACCGTCGCGTCGCCGCTGACGGTCGTCGACTCCTCGACCAGCACCTCGACCTCGCCGCCGCCGGTGTCGAGGTCGACGCCGCCCGCGTCCGCGGAGACGCTCAGGCCGCCCGCGACGTGGAGCGTCGCGCCGTCGGTGACCGTGAGAGTCGCGTCGTCGGCGACCGATACGTCGCCGTCGACGTACGTGTCGTTCTCTATCACCTCCGTCTGGGTGCCGGAGAGGTCGATGTCGCCCCCGCGGTAGTCGCCGTTCGCGGCGAGGTCCCGGTCCCGAACGCCCTCGATCCGCTGGCTGATCGCGCCGTCGACAGACGCCACGTCGTCGAACGCGGTCTCCGTGCGCCGCTCTCCGGTGACGTTCAGCTTGTCCGCCTGCCCGGGCGGGATGTTGTAGGACTCGGCGATCAGGTCCCCGCGGATCGTGATCGACTGGGTGTTACCGCCTCCGCCCGCGGTGAGCCGGAACTGGTCGCGCGTCTGGATGACCGCCCCGTCGCTCGGCGTCTGGTCGTCGTACGAGCCGAGCCCCGAGTCGTAGCTGTCGGCGTACAGCTCGTCGACGCCACCGGTGTCGAACGTCGATCGGCCCGTCGCGGAGACCCCGGCGCTCAGCGTGGGATGGACCGTGGTGGTCCGGAGCCGGACCTCCACCCGTCGGTCGCTGACGTCGGTCACCGACGCGCTCGTCCGGGTCTCGAAGAAGCGTCCCCACGCGTCCGCGTAGTCGCTCTGGACCGTGATCGTGACGTTGCCGCCGAGGAGCGGGTTCGAGCCGTTCGGCGAAGGGAACACCCGCTCGGACCGGCCGCCCGTGTCGGTGATGCGGACCGCGTCGCCGATCGGCGCGGAGCCGTTCCCGATCGTCACGAGCGGGAGGGTGAGCGTCTCGGTCCCGCCGCTCCCGCGGTAGTGGAACTCCGGCGGCGAGACCATCTCGGAGCCGCCGCCGCGCGACCGCCAGACGCCGCCGCCCTGGTACGCGATCGTCTCGCCGTCGCGCTCGTAGGTCACCGCTCCGAGCGGGATGGTCCTGTTCGTGGCGTTCGGGTTCTCGCTCGTCGTCACCTCGATGCGCATCCACCCCGCGTCGCCGTCGACCCGGAAGTCGGCGCTCCGGCCCACGTCCAGGCGGACGCGCTGGGCGGGCGACTCGCCGTGCGCGACGAGGCTGGCCTTCGAGTCCACCTGCGTCATCGCGCCCTCGACGCGCTGGAGGTCCGCCGACGCCTGCGAGTCGTCGAGCGCGGCGCCGCCGAGCGCGACGGTGGTGCCGACGACGGCGACCGTCAGCCCCAACAGGAGGACCGTCCCGAGCACTTCGCTCTGGGCGCGCTCGGCGGTCGCTCCGCGCTCGCCTCCGTTCATGCGGGACCGTAGGCCGCCCCCGCTGATAAACGTGGACTCCCGGCTATCAGTCCCGATAGCCGTGTATCCCGGCTCGCTCCGCTCCGAGGGCGTCGGCCGCGGCCGCGTCGGACCGGGGATATATCTCGCCGGCGCCCCTTCTCGGACCCGTGACCGAGCGACTCTACCTCGCGGACGACGCGGTGACGACGTTCGAGGCGACCGTCGAGCGCGTCCTCTCGGACCCGCACCGGATCGTCCTCGACCGGACGCACTTCTACCCGACCGGGGGCGGCCAGCCGCACGACACCGGGACGATCCGCGCGGTCGACGGCGACGGGAGCACTCGCTGGCGCGTCGTCGACGTCGAGATGCGAGACACGGTGTACCACGAGGTCGAACCGGCCGACGACGCGGGCGGCGCGGACGACGACGCGGGCGGCGCGGACGACGACGCGGGCGACGACGGCGAGCGGGTCTCGCTCCCGGAACCGGGAACGGCGGTCGCCTGCGAGGTCGACGCCGACCGGCGCGCGGCGCACTCGCGGTACCACACCGCACAGCACCTGCTGTCGGCGCTGCTGCTCGACGAGTTCGACGCGCCGACGACCGGCAACCAGCTGTACCGCGACCGGGCGCGCCTCGACGCCGAGTACGACCGGTTCACGGACGCCGACCTCGACCGGATCGAGGCTCGGCTCAACGAGCTCGTCGCCGACGGGCGGGCGGTGTCGAGCTACACGATGGACCGCGAGACCGCGGAGGCGACGCTGGACACCGACCGGACGCGGATCGACCTCCTCCCCGACTCGATCGAGGAGCTCCGGATCGTCGAGATAGCGGGCGCGGACGCCGACGACGAGCCGTACGACCGCACCGCCTGTGCGGGGACCCACGTCGCGAACACCGCCGACATCGGGGAGGTCGTCGTCACCGGGCGGGAGACGAAGGGCCCCGAGGAGGAGCGCGTCCGCTTCGCGCTCGCCGACCACGTGGACGCGGACTGACGGCGGCGTGGGCGCCCCGCGGGCGCGTCCGCCGCTCGCCCGCGATCCCGCCGTTTAAATACGATCCGCGGTAGGTTCGGGCATGAAGTTCTGCGACGAGTGCGGATCCATGATGAAGTCCGGCGAGGGCGAGGACCACTGGGTGTGCGACTCCTGCGGCCACGAGATCGGGCGCGACGAGGGCGACGACGAGTGGACGACCGAGTCGCAGGTGGAGTCGGAGATCGTCGACGTGAGCGACGCCGAGGACAAGGGGCTCCCGACGACGACGGCCCAGTGTCCCGAGTGCGACAACGACCAGGCGTACTGGTACATGCAGCAGATCCGCGCGGCCGACGAGTCCGAGACCCGCTTTTTCGTCTGTACCGAGTGCGAGCACAAGTGGCGCGAAGACGACCACTGAGCACCGACGCGCCCATCCAACCGTTCATTCCTCGCCCGTCCGTTTTATTCCCGTCCGGAGAGAGGCGGGACCATGGAGCCGCCCGTCGTCCCCCGCGACCGCCTCGAGGGCTGGACGCTCGTCGCGGAGGCGACGGAACGCCCGTTCGAGGCCGGCCCCGTCTCGGTCACGGCGGGGACGGCGCGGTACGAGCGCGAGACCCAGCCCCCGCGGCCGTTCTTCTTCGCGAGCCGGCTCCGCATCTCGCCCGACGCCGGGCCGAACCCCGCCCTGACGCGGCTCGTCGAGTCCCGGGCCCGCGAGGGGTTCCGCGACCGCCTCGCCGACCGGCGCATCGGCGACCTCGCGCGCCGCGACGAGCGGCGCCTCGACGTCGACGACCCCGCGGCGTCGCCCGCCACGCTCACCGTGTTCCACGGGCGCTGCGCGGTCGACGGCGGGCGGGTCCCGGTGGAGGCGCTGCTGGCGGTGTGGGAGGCCGGCGAGTACCTGCTCGCCGGCGGCGCCTACCCGACCGGCGACGGGTTCGAGGCGACCCGTCAGGACGTGTTGCGACTGGTCCGGGGCGTTCGGCCGCCGGCGGCGTCGGACGCGGTCGAGCGCTCGTGAGGCCCGGTCAGCAGGCGACCGCGCCGGCGCTCGACTCGATCGGCGACCCGTCGTCCTCGTAGTCCGCGTCGCCGACCGCGCCGGCGAACATCGGGAGCCGCATCTCGTAGGTGTACAGCACGTCGAACGCCGCGAGCGGGTCGAAGCCGTTCGCGATCGCCTCCCGCCCGGTCAGCCTGACCCCCGCCGCGAGCGTCACGATCGGCTCGCCGTCGAGGCGCCCGGCGGTCTCGACGCCGAACTCGTTGCCCGCGGCGGGGTCGGTCAGCACGGAGAGGTGGACCACCGTCTGCATCGTCGCTCCGCCCTCGCCGTCGCCGATCGAGATGGGATATCCCCGCCCGGTGAAACAGCGCGTGATCGGCGGCGCCGAACTCCGGTTCGCGTCGGCGCCGGTCCCGACGGTCGCCGGACCGTCCGCGGGCGCGCCCCCGACCGACTGGACGGTCGCCCCTGGTGCGCGGGCGTCCGCTCCGGGCGCCGCGGGCTGGCCCGCGACAGCGCCGACGCCGACGCCGACGCTCGCGGCGAGCAGCAGCAGCGAGAGGGCGAGGGCGCGGGTCCGTTGCGGGCGCGTCATCGCCCGCCCCTTCGGCCGCCCGGGTTAAAGCACCGCGGTCCGCGGTATCAGTCGAGAGAATCGCAGTCCAAGAGCCCCTCGACGAGCAGCTCCGCGGACGCCACGTTCGTCGCCAGCGGCACGTCCTTCACGTCGCAGACCCGCAGCAGCGCCGAGATGTCGGGCTCGTGCGCCTGCGCGGTCAGGGGGTCGCGGAGGAAGACGACCCCGTCGATCCGGTCGTCCGCGATCATCCCGCCGATCTGGAGGTCGCCGCCGTACGGCCCCGAGGCCTGTCGGTTCACGGCGAGCCCGGTCGCGTCCGCGATGCGCTTGCCAGTCGTCCCGGTGGTGACCAGTTCGCACTCGTCGAGGACGCCGGTGTGTCGCTCGACGAACGCGACCATCTCGTCTTTCAGCTCGTCGTGTGCGATGAGCGCGATGCGCATACGTGGCGCTCGCTCCGGCGTCGCTTAAGCGCTCGCCTCGCCGCGGCGTTCACTCCGCCGCCGCGGGGCCGTCGCCCGGGCCGTCGCCGTCACTGTCGCCGCCGTCGGTTCCCCCGGACGCGAAGGACGCCCCGAACCGGCCGAGCGCGACGCGGGCCAGCGTCCCGGGGCTGTGCCGGCGGATCACCAGCAGGGCGTTCGTCGCGAACACCGCGGCCCCGAGCGTCGCGAGCGACAGCCCGACGAGCGCGGGGCGCGTGGCCGCGCCGGCGAGTGCCGTCCCCGAGGCGCCGGCGGCGACGTCGGCGCCGACGACGAGCGCGGTACCGGTGAACAGGAGCGCGCCGTCGGCGGCCGCGAGCCGGTCGTCGTAGAGGTCGTCGACCATCGGCACCGCCTCGAAGCCGAGCCGGTCGCTGTACCGCTCGACCCACACGACGAAGGGAACGACGTGGTACAGCGTGCCGAGGACGACGAACGCGACCGCGCCGAGGAGCAGCAGCGGCGCGCTTCCCGGTCCGCCGAGGACGGTCTCGGCGGCGAGCGGCGACCGGAGCCACGCCGGCGCGGCCGTCGCGACCCACCCGACGAGCGCGAGCGCGACGACGGCGTACCGCGTGTGCATCGGGGTCCGCTCGACGCGCATCTCTAAGAGCCGGCGGGCGAGGACGGCGGCGAACGCCAGCGCGGCGAGCAGCACGAAGGCGGCGCCGACGCGGGCGAGCGCGGCCGCGCCGAGCAGTCGCCCGCCCGCGAGCGCGGCGACGCCGACCGGGTGGCCGACCTCCTCGACCGCGCGGAGCCGGTGGTCGACCCCGCGGAGCTCCGTCTGCGTGAACATCGTGGCGAGCTGGTAGAGGGCGCCGTAGACGGTCGTGAGCACCGCGCCGAAGACGGCGAGGGTGACGTGCGCGCCGCGGACCCCGGCGTGCGAGACCCCGACCCCGGCGAGGAGGCCGGAGCCGAGGTCGGCCGCCAGCAGGACGCCGAGGCCGGTCAGGGCGACGAAGCAGGCGAGCGCGACGGCGAAGTGGCGCTCGGTCACGTCGAGGTCCTCGACCGTCGCGAGCGTCCGCCCGACGTTGTAGACGAACGCCCAGAAGCCGGCGAGCATGACGGCCCCGAATCCGGCCAGCCACGAGAGCCGTCCCAGCGCGAGCGCGGCCGCGAAGCCGACGAGTCCGACGGCGACCAAGCCGAGCTGGGCGCTCGCCAGCCGCCGGGAGTGGAGCGTCGTCCCGGACCATACCGGCACGAACTGCGTCATCGCGCCCATGATCGTCACGCACACCCACCCGACTAACAACAGGTGGACGTGGACGAGGCCGCCGAGCCCCGGCATCGCGCCGATGAGGTGGCCGATCCCGACGAGCAGGGCGGCGCCGAGGAAGGGTAGCCCGACCAGGAAGTGCCGAAGCGGCACCGTCATCGGCGGGCCGCGCTCCGCGTCGATACCGCCCGGAACTGCTCCCATACACGGATCACGAACCCCCGCCGCCCTCCGCCTGGTCCCGAAGATGTTCGCGCGCTCGTCGCCTCGCGGGAACCCGATTCCCGAGCGCCGCGCGGGGAACGGGTCGAGGGCGTCGGGCGGCCGGACGGGGCGGTCTTAAGTCCGTCCGGTAACGAAGGGGCTCCATGCCACGCGACCGAGATACCTCGCCGCTCGGCGTCCGGACGCTCCGCGACGCCGCGGAGGTGTCGTAGATGGGCGGCGATACGGCGGACGGCCGGGCGACGGACGCGCGAGCCGTCGGCGTCGACGTCGGCGGGACGTTCACCGACGTCGCGCTCGCGCTCGACGACCGCCTCGTCACCGCGAAGGTGCCGAGCACCGACGACCAGAGCGAGGGCGTCGCGGCCGGCATCGAGAAGGCCTGCGAGGCGGCCGGGATCGACCCCGAGAGCGTGACCGAGTTCTCCCACGCGATGACCGTCTCCGTCAACGCGCTCCTGGAGGGCGACGGCGCGCGGACCGCGCTCGTGACGACCGAGGGCTTCCGCGACGTGCTGGAGATCGGCCGGCAGACCCGGCCGTCGCTGTACGACCTCGACGCCGAGAAGCCGGCGCCCCTCGTTCCCCGGCGCCGCCGGTTCGAGGTCTCCGAGCGCGCGACCGTCGACGGGATCGAGCGGCCGGTCGACGACGCGGCGATCGAGTCGCTCGTCGCCGACCTCCGCGACGCCGACGTCGAGTCCGTCGCGGTGTGCCTGCTCCACGCCTACGCCCACCCCGAGAACGAGGACCGCCTCGCCGAGGCGCTGCGCGACGCGCTCGACGCGCCCGTCTCGGCCTCCAACGAGGTGCTGCCGGAGTTCCGCGAGTACGAGCGCACCTCCACCACGGTCGTCGACGCCTACGTCCGCCCGGCGATCGACGGCTACGTCGGGCGCCTCACCGAGCGGGCGCGGGACCTCGGGCTGCCGCAGCCGCGGATCATGCAGGCCAACGGCGGCGTCACCGACGCCGAGACGGTCAGGCGGAACGCCGTGACGACCGTGCTCTCCGGGCCCGCCGCCGGGGTCGTGGGCGCGAGCGCGACGGCCGCGACCGAAGCCGAGCGCGACGGGCTGATCACCTTCGACATGGGCGGCACTTCCAGCGACGTGAGCCTCGTCCGGGACGGGGAGGTGGAGCGGACGACGGAGTCGACGATCGCCGACCGGCCGATCGGCACCCCGATGGTCGACGTCGAGACCGTGGGCGCCGGCGGCGGGTCGATCGCGTGGGTCGACGCCGGGGGCGCGCTCCGCATCGGCCCGCGCTCCGCGGGCGCGGACCCCGGCCCGGCCTGCTACGGCAAGGGGGGCACGGAGCCGACCGTCACCGACGCGGACCTCGTGTTGGGGTACGTCGGCGCGGACACCGACCTCGGCGGCGACCTGTCGCTCGACGCGGCGGCCGCCCGCGAGGCGCTCGCCGACCTCGCCGACGAGGCGGGGATGGACGGCCCGGTCGCGGCCGCGCTCGGCGTCCACCGCGTCGCGAACGCCGACATGACCCGCGCGATCCGCTCCGTCACGGTCGAACGCGGCCACGACCCGCGCGGGTTCGGTCTCGTCGCGTTCGGCGGCGCCGGCCCGATGCACGCGGTCGCGATCGCCGACGCCCTCGACGTCAGGCGCGTCGTCGTGCCGCGCGCCTCCGGCGTCCTGTCGGCGTACGGCCTGCTCGCGGCCGACGAGACGCGCGACGCGGTGCGGACCCGTCAGGCCCCCCTCGCCGAGGTCGACCCCGACGCGGTCGAGGCCGTCTACGGGGAGCTGACCGAGGGGCTGTCGGACGAGGTCAGCGACCCGGCGGCCGCGCGCGTCGAGTACGCGGCGGACTGCCGCTACGCCGGACAGAGCTTCGAACTGACCGTCGACGTCGACCGACCGTTCGACCCCGCGGCGGTCGGCGAGCGGTTCGCGGCGGCCCACGAGTCGGCGTACGGCTACCGCGCCGACGAGCCGGTCGAACTGGTGAACTGCCGCGCGACGGCGACCGTCCCGCGGACGGCCCCGGCGGTCGGCGTCGACGCGCCCGAGGACCCCGGCCCGCGGACGACGCGGGAGGCGGTGTTCCCCGACGGCGCCCGGGAGACGCCGGTCTACGACCGCGACCGGTTCCCGCTCGGCGAGGCCGTCGAAGGGCCGGTCGTCGTCGAGGGCCCGGAGAGCACGGTCGTCGTCCCGCCGGGGTGGGCGATGCGGCTCCGCGGCGACGGCGCGCTGGTCGCGGAGGTGAGCGAGGCGTGACGGGCGCCGACCTCGACCCGGTCACGCTGGAGATCCTCCGGAACCAGCTTGAGAGCGTCGCGGCCGAGATGGGCCACGTGCTGATCCGCGGGGCGTACTCGCCGAACATCAAGGAGCGCCAGGACTGCTCGACGGCGCTGTTCGACGCCGACGGCCGGATGGTCGCGCAGGCCGAGCACATCCCGGTCCACCTCGGGGCGATGCCGGACGCCGTCGACGCCGTCCTCGGGAAGGACCCGAAGCCGGGCGACGTGTTCGTCGTCAACGACCCGTTCGCGGGCGGGACCCACCTCCCGGACGTGACGCTCGTCTCGACGGTCGCGCCCCGCGGCGAGGTCGTCGGCTACGCGGTGTCGCGCGCGCACCACGCCGACGTGGGCGGGAGCGCGCCGGGCAGCATGCCGCCCGGCGCGCGGGAGATATACGAGGAGGGGCTCCGGCTCCCGGCGGTCCGGCTCGTCGACGGCGGCGAGCCGAACGAGGCCGTCCGCGACCTGATCCTCGCCAACGTCCGCACGCCGGACGAGCGGGCGGCGGACCTCCGGGCGCAGCGCGCCGCGAACGCGCGCGCCGAGGAGCGGGTCGGCGAGCTGCTCGACGAGCACGGCGACGCGCTCCTCGACGCGTTCGACGCCGTCATCGACTACTCGCGCGACCGGATCGAGGCCGAGATCCGGAACCTCCCGGACGGGACCTATCGCGCCCGTGACGCGCTCGAAGGCGACGGCGTGACCGACGGGAACATCCCAGTCGAGGCGACCGTCACCGTCGACGGCGCGTCGCTCGACGTGGACTTCGCCGGCACCGCCGACCAGGTCGACGGCAACCTGAACGCCCCGTTCTCGGTCGCGAAGAGCGCGGTGTACTTCGTGGTCCGCGCGGTCACCGACCCGGAGATCCCGCCGAACCACGGCTGTTACGAGCCGGTGTCGATATCGGCGCCCGAGGGGTCGCTGCTCGACCCGCGCCCGCCGGCCGCGGTCGTCGGCGGCAACGTCGAGACGAGCCAGCGCGTCACCGACGTGACGCTGGCGGCGCTCGCCGAGGCGGTCCCGGAGGTCGTCCCGGCCGGCGGTCAGGGGACGATGAACAACCTGATCATCGGCGACCGCGCCGGCGAGTTCACCTACTACGAGACCATCGCCGGCGGCTTCGGCGCCCGGCCGGGCAAGGACGGGATGGACGGCGTCCAGGTCGGGATGACGAACACGCTCAACACCCCGGTCGAGGCGCTGGAGGCGGCGTACCCGCTCCGGGTCGAGCGCTACGCCCTCCGCCCGTCGAGCGGCGGCGACGGCCGACACCGGGGCGGCCTCGGCGTCGAGCGGCGCCTCACCGTCGAGGCGGACGCGACCGTCTCGCTGCTGACGGAGCGACGCCGGACCGCGCCGCGCGGGCTCGACGGCGGCGGCGACGGCGCGCTCGGCGAGAACCTGATCGACGGGGAGCCGGTCCCGGCGAAGGCGTCCGTCGACGTCCCGGCCGGCACGACGGTCTCGGTCCGCACGCCGGGTGGCGGCGGGCACGGCGACCCCGCCGAGCGCGACCCCGAGGCGCGGGAGCGAGACCGCCGCGACGGGAAGGTCGACGCGAGCGGCGACGGAGCCGACGACGGGCGGGAGTGAGCGGCGGCCGTCCGCCGCGTTATCGACCCCGAAATCCGCGAGTCCTGTATTACCGATAGCGAAGGATTAACTGTGGGTATTCCAAGCGGTATGTAATGGGTGAAGGGGACCTGAGCCGGGACCTCGGGCTCTATTCGGCGGTGACGCTGAGCATGGGCGCCATGATCGGCGGCGGCATCTTCGTCCTCCCGGCGGTCGGCTACGAGAAGGCCGGCCCGGCGGTCATCCTCGCGTACCTGATCGCCGGCCTGATCGTCCTCCCGAACGCGCTCTCGAAGGCCGAGATGGCGACGGCGATGCCCGAGGACGGCGGCACCTACATCTACATCGACCGCGCGATGGGTCCGCTGTTCGGAACGATCGCGGGCGTCGGCGTCTGGTTCTCGCTCGTGTTCAAGAGCGCGTTCGCGCTCGTCGGCCTCGGCGCCTACCTGCTGTTGCTCGTGAACATCCCCGTCGGCCTCGTGAAGACGGTCGCGCTCGTCCTCGGGGTCGTCGTCATCCTGCTCAACGTCGTCGGCACGGAGAAGAGCGGGCAGGTACAGAGTGTCCTCGTCACCTTCGTCGTGCTCGTGCTCGGCGCCTACGTCGTCGGCGGGATCCGGCCGGCGGAGTCGGCGCAGTACGTCCCGTTCACGACCCACGGCGTCGGCGGGGTCGCGACCGCCGCCGCCTTCGTGTTCGTCTCGTACGCGGGGATCGGCGAGGTCGCGTCCGTCGCCGAGGAGATCGCCGACCCGGACCGGAACATCCCGCTCGCGATGCTCGTCTCCATCGGGGTGATGATGGCCATCTACACGGCGGTCGTGGCCGTCGTCGTCGGCGTCGTGCCGGGCGAGACCCTCGTCACCGGCGGTCCGGGCGGCGGGACCTCCCTCACGCCGATGGCCGACAGCGCGGCGCGGGTGTTCGGCGGCGCCGGCGTCACCGTCGTCGCGGTCACCGCGGTCCTCGCGCTCACCAGCATGGCGAACGCGGGCGTCTTGGGGACCTCTCGGTTCCTGCTCGCGATGAGCCGCGACTCGCTCATCCCCGCCCGCGTCGGCCGGATCAACCCCCGGTTCCTCACGCCGGTGAACGCCGTCCTCGTCACCGGCGCGCTGCTGCTCGCGCTCATCGCGTTCGTCCCGGTGGTCGACCTGGCGAAGCTGGCGAGCGCCTTCCTCATCCTCGTCTTCTCGCTGGAGAACCTCTCCGTGATCGTCTTCCGGGAGGCCGACGTGGACTTCTACGACCCCGACTTCCGGTCTCCCGGGTACCCGGTGCTACAGGCACTCGGCGTGATCGGCGGCGCCGTGCTGATCGTTCAGATGGGGCGCCTCTCGATCCTCGGCGCGGTCGGCATCACCCTCGGAAGCCTCGCGTGGTACCTGGCGTACGCGCGCTCGCGGACCGCTCGCACCGGCGCGCTGGCGACGTTCCTCGACAGTGACGCCGACGCCGCGGAGCCGCCTGACGAGGCCGCCACCGCGGAGCAGCGAGACGACTGAGCCGCGGCGACCGAGACTGGGACGAGGCCGTCCCGGAGTGGTCCGGTCGCCTCCCGTCGCGCGGAAAACCTATTACGCGGGTCTCGCTGATCGGCCCATGGAGTCGCTCGCGGCGCTGCTCCTCGTGGTCGTCGGGGTCCCGCACGCGGTCTGGCCGTTCGAAGCCGCGAAGCTCCGCGAACGGATCGACGCCGTCGGCAGCCGACGGTCCGGGTCCGAGAGCGAACCGAAGGAGTGGGCGGGGAGGCTCAACCGCGTCCTCGGAGCGGGGCTATCGCTCGTCGGCGTCGCGCTGCTGATCGTGGCCTGAAAACGGGCGCCCCGCGCCACCGCGCTTACTTGAACCGGAACGTCTCCAGGTTCTTCGGCGCGAACGTCCGCATGTTGTAGTCGTGGTACAGCGACGACGAGAGGTCCTGGACCGAGCTCTCGTCGCCGTGGACGCACAGCACCTTCTCCGGGCGCGGGTTCATCGTCTTCACGAAGTTCTCTAACCCCTGCCGGTCGGCGTGGCCGGAGAAGCCGTCGACGACCTCGGTGTCCATCTCCAGGGTGAGCGTGTCGCCGCGGCTCCCGCCGCCCCAGCCGTCGACCGGGATCTCGTCCCAACCGTTCTGGATCCGGCGGCCGAGCGTCCCCTGCGCCTGGTAGCCGACGAAGACGAGGTTCGAGTCCGGGTCGGGGCCGATGTGGCGGAGCCACGACATGATCGGCCCGCCCTCGATCATCCCCGACGTGGAGATGATGATACACTCGTCGCCGTCGGCGACGTCCTGCCGCTCCTCCTCGCCGCCGTCGATGTGGTTGAACTGGTCGGCGAGGAACGGGTTCTCGTCCTCGTGGAAGATGCGGTCGCGGAGGTCGTCGCGGAGGTACTCGGGGTAGGTGGTGTGGATCGCCGTCGCCTCCCAGATCATCCCGTCGAGGTGGACGGGCATCTCCGGGATCTCGCCCTCGCGCATCGCCTCCTCCAAGACGAGCATGATCTCCTGCGAGCGCCCGACGGCGAAGGCGGGGATGACGACCTTCCCGCCCTGCTCGTACGTCTCGTTGATGACCCGCTTGAGCGCCTCCTCGGAGTCCTCCTGGTCGGTCTGGTAGTCGTTGCGGCCGCCGTAGGTGGACTCTAAGACGAGCGTCTCGACGCGCGGGAAGTCGTTGACCGCGCCGTTGAACAGCCGCGTGTCCTCGTAGTGGATGTCGCCGGAGAAGGCGACGTTGTAGAGGCCGTCGCCGATGTGGAAGTGGGTGACGGCGCTGCCGAGGATGTGGCCCGCGTTGTGGAAGGTGAGCTTCACGTCAGGCGCCACGTCGGTCACGTCGCCGTACTCCAGCGGGATGGTGTGTTTGATCGCGTCGCGGACCTGCGCCGACTCGTACGGCGGCGTCCGGCCGTCCTTCGCCGCCACGTCGAGGTAGTCGAGCGTGAGCAGGCCCATCAGGTCGCGCGTCGGCTCCGTCGTGTAGATGGGGCCGTCGTAGCCGTACTTGAACAGGAGCGGGACCAGCGCCGAGTGGTCGAGGTGGGCGTGGGTGAGCACGACCGCGTCGAGGGTCGCGGCGCCCGCGCCGAGCGCCTCGGGGACCTGGAGGTACGGCACCTCGCCCTCGGCGCCGGGCTTGTCGCCGCAGTCGATGAGGATCCGGGTCTCGGGCGTCGAGAGGATGAAGGCGGCGCGGCCGACCTCGCGACAGCAGCCGAGCGTCGTGATCCGGACCCACTCGTCGTCGGACATCTCCTCGCGGTGGATCTGCCGGCCGACGCGTTCGAGGATGTCGCGGCGCTCCTCGCGCTCGTTCTTCAGGAAGCCGCGGACGTTCGAGACGGTGGAGGACTCGATCGGCGGCGTCCGAACGACCTCGGGGGTCCAGCCGACTTCCTGGGTGATCTCGCGGAGGGTCGAGCCGCGGCGGCCGATCACCATGCCGGGCTTCTCGGCCTCGATGACGACCTCGCCGGTGTCCTCGTGGAAGTCGAGGTCCGTGACGCCGGCCTCCTCGGGGATCACCTCGCGGACCTGGTCCTCCGCCCGTGCCGGCGGCGAGAGGGCGCTCGGGTCCGGTCGGACCGTGATCCGCTTGCGGAGCTTCGAGGCGAGCCGCCGGATGAGGTCGCCGTCGCCGGCGAACCGCTTCGGGTCGCGCGTGTACACGACCAGCTCCGGCCCCTCGTATTTCACGTCGGTGACCGTGATGTCGTTCGGAATCTCCTGTTCGATCTCTGATTTCAACGTATCGAGCTGCTTGTCGACTTGACTCATATCTCACTGCGGGTCGTCGGGGCCGCCGTCGTCGTCGAATCGCGTCGCGCGGCGACTCGGCGCCGATCGATCGACCGTGACGGGGTAGGCATAGTGGAAGTACTGTCCGTACTGGTTCCGTACGCGGGAACAGCCAGCGAAAACCCGCTTGGATCACGGTACTGCCCCGCCGTTATAAAAGCCTTCGCAAAGGGCAAGCCCTGGCCGGCCCAAGTCGAGCTATGCGCGTCACGCCGCAGACGGTCCGCGACGAACACGCCTGGGTCCGCGACCGCGCCGACGTGGTCGTTCCGATACTCAACGACACCCGCGACCGCCTCGGTCGCCTCTTCGAGACGGAGGTGGACGCGGTCGCGCCGGACGCGTACCGCCGCGAGGTCGACGCCGTCTTCGCCGACGGCGAGGTCGCGGTCAACGTCGCGGGCTGCGTCGCGCTCTTACGCGACCTCGACGTCGAGGGCGACTACCCGGGCTTCGTCGTCGACGAGGTGCTGGGCCGCGAGCTGGCGGCGACGATCGCCGGCGGGCGCCCGCTCTCGCTGCTCGCGCAGGCGACGTTTCACGTCGCCGACCTCTACGTGGACCGGGACGTGACCGCGGATGAACCGGACGAACCCGGCGCCGGCACAGCGGGCGCCGACGACCTCGATGCCGCGCTCGCGGCGGGGTTCCAGACGCGGCTGCCGGGCTGGGACTGGCGGGAGGGAACGAGTCCGTTCGCGGTCAACGCGGGGGGTAGCGGGTGACCGGCGCGCGACCGTCTACGACGTGACGTTCCTGACGAGGCCGTACACCCGGTCGAGCAGCGCGTCGGGGACGAACCGCGCGAGCACGCCGACGCGGGCGACCGTCCCGGGCTGGACCCGCGCGGGGGGCTGGGTCGCGCTCGCGGCGTCGTAGATGGCGTTCGCGACGAGCTCCGGCTCCACGGCGCCGGGGCCGTCGCCGCCCATCAGCTTCGCGTCCTCGAACATCGCGTAGAACGCCTCGTAGGCGTCGGTGCGCTCTATCCCCTCGCGCTCCTCGGGGTCGGCCTCCCGCTCCGCGCGCTCGGAGAAGTTCGTCTTCACGGGGCCGGGCTCGACGACGACCACGTCGATGCCGAGGTCGGCCACCTCGTTGCGGAGCGCGTCCGACATCGCCTCCAGGGCGAACTTCGAGCCGCTGTACACGCCGCCGCCGGGGATCGACACCCGGCCCGCCACGGAGGATACGTTGACGATGGTCCCGTCGCGCTCGCGGCGCATCGCGGGGAGGACCGCGCGGATCAGCCGGTGCGGCCCGTACACGTTCACGTCGAACTGGTCGTGGACGCGGTCCGTGGTGACGTCCTCGACCGGGCCGAACTGGCCGTAGCCGGCGTTGTTGATCAGGGCGTCGATCGCGCCCTCCTCGTCTAAGATCCGCTCGACGACGCGGTCGATGTCGTCCTGATCGGTGACGTCGAGCGTGGCGAGCTCACAGCCCGCCTCGCCGAGCGCCTCGACGTCCGCCGGGTTCCGCGCGGTGGCGTACACGGTCCATCCCTCGTCGAGGAACGCGTGCGCCGCGGCGCGGCCGATGCCCGAGGAACAGCCGGTGATGAGTACCGTCTTCTGCACGCGTCTCCGGTCAGTCTCCGACGGCATAACTCTCCCGACCGATGGCGGTCGAGCCGGCGACGCGCCGGCCCTCGCGCCCGCGGCGACGACGACTTACTCCTCGTCGCTCTCCGCGTCGTCGTCCGCCTCGTCCTCGTCCTCGTCGGTCGCGAGGAGGTCTCGCTCGTCGAGGATCCCCTCGACCTCGTCCGCGGGTAGCTCGCCGTACTGCGGGTTGTCGACGGTGATCGTCGCGACGCCGACGCCGTCGGGCTCCAGTTCACCGTCGTTCGACTGCGCGAGGGTGTCGAGCGCGAGCCCGACCGCCTCGTCCGTCGAGATGCCCTCCTCGTACTCCGCTTCGAGGTAGTCGCGGAGGTCGTTGCGGTCCGAGCCGATCGACAGCGCCTGCCACTCGTAGGGGGTGCCCGAGGGGTCGGTCTCGAAGAGGCGCGGCTCGCCGTCCTCGATGCCGCCGACGATGAGCGCGACGCCGAACGGGCGCGCGCCGCCGACCTGCGTGTACTGCTGAATGTGGTCGGTGATGTTCTTCGTCAGCGTCTCGATGCCGACGGGCTCGCCGTAGCGGAGCTGGTTGATCTGCGCCTGCCGCCGCGCGAAGTCGATGAGCTGGCGCGCGTCGGCGACGTGGCCGGCGCTCGCGACGCCGACGTGGTCATCGGCCTTGTGGAGCTTCTCGATGCTCTCCGGCTCCATGAGGGGGGAGCGGGCGCGCTTGTCGGCCGCGAGGACGACGCCGTCCTCGGCGCGGACGCCGACGCTCGCCGTCCCTCGCTTCACCGCCTCCCGGGCGTACTCGACCTGGTAGAGTCGGCCGTCCGGAGAGAAGATTGTGATGCCGCGGTCGTACGCCTGCTGTTGGGATTGGCCCTGCATGATATCACTCGGTGTCGAACGTCGTCGCGCCGACGCGACCCGACTCGGTCCGCACGTCGCACGCGTCTCCGCGCACGGTCGCGGTCCGCTCGGCGCCCTCGAACGCGACGTCTCGCTGTGTCGAACTGGCGGTCGCGCGACCCATATATCTTTCTTCACAGGCACGCACCGTCCCCGAAATCCCCCTGACGAGGATCCCGACCGGCTCGCCGTCGACCTCGCTCACGCAGGCTATCGCGGCGCGAGCGTCGTCGACGTGGCCGTGTCTGACGCGGACGACGGCCTCGCCGCTCCCGTCCGCGTGGTCGAACGACAGCAGCGTGAGGTCGGCGTCGGCGCTGCCGGCGTCGCCGAGCAGGTTGCCGGCGCTGTACCACAGCGCGCGCTGGAACGCCCGCCGACCGACCTCGGCGCCCGCCCACGACTCGATGCCGACCGCGACGTACCGCCACCGCGGCCGCAGGTGTTTCGGGAGGTGCTTCACGACGGCCCCCTCACGCCGGGAGCTCCCGGATCCGCTCGGCGACGATCACCGCCACCTGGTCGTGGACGCGCTCGACCGCGGTCACCGCGAACCCCTCGGCCGTGAACGCCTCGACGAGCGTGCCGACGGTCGCGGGGTCGTCGACCTCGGGGCTGTAGAACGGCTCGTCGGGGTCGGGCGCCTCGAAGAAGGCCACGTCGCCGAGGACGATCCGGCGCGCGCCCGTCTCGGCCATCACCCGGATCGCCTCGTGCTTCTCGTCGTCCGCGAGGTGGTGGAGCGCGAAGTTCGAGGTGACGACGTCGACCCCCTGCTCCGGGTCGACCTCGGGGTCGCGGAACTCGCCGTACGCGAACTCGACGTTGTCGAGCCCGCGCTCGTCGGCCTTCCGACGGCCCTCGTCCATCATCCCCTCGCTGATGTCGCGGGCCAGGACGCGCTCGGCATCCTCGGCGACCGCGAGCGCGATAGCGCCGGTGCCGGCGCCCAGGTCAAGGACCACGTCGTCCGGCTCCGGCGACGCGTGGTCGATCACGAGGCTCGCGCAGGCGTGGTACTCCTCGCTCTTCGAGTCGTCGTACTCCGCGGCCTTCTCGGAGAACCGCTCCGCGTGTTCAGCGACCGTCTTCTTCATACCTGCCACGTCGGACCCCCGGCTCTATGAAGCCCTCGGAGCGGCGCTCGCGGTTGCGGTCGACCAGGTCGCCCCACGCCCGGAGCCCCTCGCGGACGGCCTCGGCGTCGAACCCGATCGCCTCGCCGACCGCGACGAGTTCGCGCGGCGCGCGGAGTTCCAGGTGCGACCGGGCGTTCGCGCTCACGACGTACGGCGCGTCGTAGTGGCCGACGATCTCGCGGAGCTTCCGGAGGTCGGCGAGCGCGCGGACCCGCTTTCCGCCGGTCTCGCGGAGCGCCGGCCCGAAGTCGAACTCGACGTGGACGCCGTTGTCGCGCGCCGCCTTCGCGAGGACGTGGTTGAAGTCGCCGCCGGCCGCCATGGGGCGGACGAGCACGTCGACGCGCGGCTGCTCGACCGCGAACCGGTTCAGCGCGTCGTCGCCGCCGACGACGCAGACCACCGTGCGGTCCGAGCGGTAGTTCCCGACCGCCCCGGAGGCGCTCGTCGGGTCGTCGGCGTCGACCTCGACCGCGTCGACCACGTCGATCCCGTACTCCTCGCCGATGGCGGCCGGGTCGCGGACCGGGCTCTCGGCGCGGCCCGTTTCGACCGACCCCCTCGCGTCGGCGGCCGCGGCGGAGCCGTCGTCGGCCGGGTCCAGCGCGTCGCGCGACCGCACGACGATCCCGTCGTAGCCGTGTCGCGCGGCGGTCGCCGCCTGGCGGGCGGCGGTCGCCTCCCCGTCGGGGGCGGCGTGAACGGCCTCGTACATGCGCCCTCATTTCGCGGCCGCGCGTATCCGCGTTGCGTTTTTCGGCGCTCCCGCCCCGTCGGCCGGTCACCCCTCTCCGGTGGACTCCTCCTCCTTCTTCCACTCGCGCCTGGGATCTTCCCCGGTGAACCACGTCGCGACGCCGTCGGGGTCGTCCTCGCTGAACGCCCGTCGCCGCCCCCACTCGACGACCGCCTTGGCGAGCGTGATCGGGAGGAGGTACGGGAGGAGGACGGCCCCGACGCCGAACGCGTCGCCGACGCGGTCGAGCAGTCCGGGGGCGAGGGCGCCCTCGACGACGAAGATGCCGAACGTGACCGGGACGACGGTCAGCATGCCGATGACGACGTAGAAGAAGACGACGCGCTGGGCGGCCTCGACGACCATGTACGGCGACTGCTCCTCGTAGGCGCGCTCGGCGAAGAACTCCCGGCGGACCTCCGCGACCTGCGCGCCGCAGACGCCGAGCGTCGCGAGCGCGACCGTGGGCGTGAAATACGAGAGCGCGTCCCAGCCGACCGGCACGAGCGGGAACAGGAGGAAGGCGAACACCCCGAGCGAGCGGCGGACGACGCGGAAGTTCCGCGGGTAGATCGGCGGGAGCCACGAGACGAGGCGGGTCGGCTCCGGCTCGCGCTCCCACACCTCGTCGCGCTCGGCGTCCTCGTCGTACCCGGTGATGTAGAACGAGCGGTCCTCCAAGACGATCGGTCGCTCCGCGAACATCGCGGCGGCGGCGTGCGCGAGGACGAGGACGGCCACCTCGATCCAGTACACCGCGAGCAGTTCGCCGACGCGCCAGCCGAAGGCGACCACGCCGGCGAGCGGGAGCAGGTTCGTCGCGACGACGAGCGCGAGGGCCGAACGGCTCCCCGCCGGAGGGCGAGTGCGGGGGTTCATTCGGATCGATCAACGGACGAGCGGTAGGTAAACGCTCCGGCGACCCCGACACGTCCGTGCCGTCGCCCCGCCCGACCCGGCCGCTTTTGTCCGCCCGCCGGGACACTCGCGTATGGCCGCCGACCTAGAGGAGAAGACCGACCGCTACGAGCGGATGCTCGCGGACGCGCTGGCGGTCGCGGAGCCCCGGCCCCCGGCCGACACGCCGCTCGGCGAGGCCGCCGCCGACGTGACCGAGATGGCCGAGTCGTACCTCGACGACGGGCGCCACTTCCGCGCCGACGGCGACCCGGTGAACGCGCTCGCGTCGTACTCGTACGGCTACGGCTGGCTCGACGCCGGGGTGCGGCTCGGGCTGTTCGCGGTGCCCGACGACACCGAGCTGTTCACGACGTGAGGCCGCGACCCGGCGCCCGGAGCGCTCACGAGGGACGCGCTTAAGCGGCGACGGCCGCCACTGATGGCATGGACGAACTCGCGGACCTGACCGAGCGGCTCGTCTCGATCCCGTCGCACGAGGACGAGACCGCCGCCGGCGACGCCGTCGAGGAGTGGCTGCGCTCGGAGACGGACGCGACCGTCGAGCGCGACGACGCCGGTAACGTCCTCGCGTCCACGGGCGCGACCGACAATCCGGACGCCGACTCGCTCGCGCTCGTCGGCCACCACGACGTGGTCCCGCCCGCGCCCGAGCAGACGACCGGCGACGGACTCGACGGCGACTACGTCGTCGAGCGCCGCGGCGGCCGGATCTACGGCCGCGGGACCGCCGACATGAAGGGGTCGGTCGCGGCCGCAATGTGCGCTTTCCGGGACGCGACGCCGCCCGCGGGCCGAGAGCTGATATTCGCCTCCTTCGTCGGGGAGGAGGTCGGCGGCGAGGGCGCGAGACACGCCATCGACGCCGGGTTCGCGCCGGACCGGGCGGTCGTCGCTGAGGGGTCGACGAACTACTCGAAGCCCGGCGTCACGGACGTGGTCGTCGCGCACCGCGGGCGCCGCGGCTCGCGGCTCGTCGCGCGCGGCGAGGCCGCCCACGCCTCGGAGCCGGAGGCGGGGGAGAACGCCATCTACCGCGCCTGCGACGCGATCGACGCGGTCCGCGACCTCGACGCCCCGCGGGCGACGGTCCTCGGCAACGACGTGTCGGGGTCGCTCGCGGTCACGATCGTCGACGGCGGCGAGACGTGGAACGTGATCCCGGAGCGCTGCGAGGCGACGGTCGACGAGCGCACCGTGCCGGGCGGCCGCGCCGACCTCGCCGGCGTGGCGGACGCGACGCCAGGCGTCGAACTCGTCGTCGACCAGGACCTCCCGCCGATGGCCTGCGGCGACGCCGCGTTCGCGGACGCCGCGCTCGACGTCGCCCGCGAGGTCCACGACGACCTCGGCCTCGACGCGCCCGAACACGTCACCAAGCCGCACGCGACCGACGCGGGGTGGCTCGCGGAGGCGGGCACCGAGTGCTTGGTGTGCGGCGCCTCCGAGCCCGGCGAGGCCCACACCGACACCGAGAGCGCGAGCCTCGACGCCCTCGACCGCTGTTACCGGATCTACGCGGGCATCGCCGAGCGGGAGCCGTAGCCGCCGCCAGCGCGGCCGCGAGGGACGACGTGCGGCGGCGTTCGGACCGCCTCGCGCGGCCCCGTATGGAAGGGGTTTTATGCGCTCCGCGGAAAGTGTGCGCCACTATGGGAGACAAGTCGAAGGCTCAAAAGAAGCGTCTGGCGAAGGCGGAGCGCCAGAACACCCGCGTCCCCGCGTGGGTCATGATGAAGACTGACATGAACGTGACGCGAAACCCCAAGCGGCGCAACTGGCGCCGGAACGACCTGGACGAGTAAATGTCGACGAACGACTTCGAGGAGCGCGTCGTCACCGTCCCGCTCCGCGACGCCAAAGACAAGCCCGTCCAGCAGCGCGCCGACTACGCCATGAAGATCACGCGGCAGCACCTCGCGAAGCACTTCTCCGTCGACGAGGGCGACGTGATCATCGACGGCTCCGTCAACGAGGCCGTCTGGGCGAACGGGCGACAGAACCCGCCCAGCTCGGTGCGGGTCCGCGCGGCTCGGTTCGTCGAGGACGGCGAGCCGGTCGTCGAGGCGGAACACGCGGAGTAACGTGTTACGGGCGACCTTCACCGGCTCGTCGTACGTGGGCGTGTTCGCCCGCGCCGTCGACGACCTCCTGCTGGTCCGGCCGGACGTCGACGAGGGGCTCGCCGAGGACCTCGCGGCAGAGCTCGGCGCCGAGCCGCTGCCGACGACAGTCGGCGGGTCGAACACGGTCGGCGCGCTCGCGACGGGCAACGAGAACGGCGTCCTCGTCTCTGCGCGGGCGACCGAGCGCGAGAAGGACCGGATCGCCGACGCCGCCGGCGTTCCGGTCCGAGAGCTCCCGGGCGAGATCAACGCCGCCGGGAACGTCGTCCTCGCGAACGACTCCGGCGCGTACGTCCACCCGGACCTCTCGCGCGAGGCGGTCCGGACGGTCGCCGACGCCCTCGACGTGCCGGTGACGCGGGGCGACCTCGGCGACGTGCGAACTGTCGGGACCGCGGCGGTCGCCAACAACACGGGCGTGCTCTGTCACCCCCAGTCGACCGAGTCGGAGCTTCAGGCGGTCGAGGAGGCGCTCGACGTGCGCGCCGACCTCGGCACCGTCAACTACGGCGCGCCGCTCGTCGGCTCCGGCCTCGTCGCCACCGACGAGGGGTACGTCGTCGGCGAGGACACCACCGGCCCCGAGCTGGGCCGCATCGAGGAGACCCTCGCCTTCATCGACTGAGCCGACCCGCGCTCCGTTCTCCTCCGTTCCGATCGCACTCCCACATTTAAGAGCCGCAGCCGTGTTGCGGTCGGTATGCCCGCTATCGAGTGCCGCGGCCTCTCCAAGTACTACGGCGACGTCCGGGGGATCGAAGACGTGTCCTTCGCCGTCGAGGACGGCGAGGTGTTCGGTTTCCTCGGCCCGAACGGGGCCGGGAAGACGACCGCGATCCGCACCATGCTGGGGTTCCTCTCGCCGACGAGCGGCGGCGCCACGCTGCTCGGTCACGACGCGACCGACCCGGTCGAGTCGCGCCGCGCCCGCGAGCGCATCGGGTTCCTCCCGGGCGACCCGGGGCTCGACCGCGACCGCACCGCGGCGGCGTTCCTCGACCACCAGGCGGCGCTCCGCGGGGAGTCGAGCCGCGAGGGCCTCGTCGAGCGGTTCGGCCTCGACGAGTCGCGGCGGATCGGGGACCTCTCTCGGGGGAACCGGCAGAAGGTGGCGCTGGTGGCCGCGTTCATGCACGACCCGGACCTGCTGCTGCTCGACGAGCCGACCTCCGGGCTCGACCCGCTCCTCCAGGAGGAGTTCGCCGCCCTCGTCCGCGAGCGCGTCGACGACGGGGCGAGCGTCCTCCTCTCCTCGCACGTCCTCGGCGAGGTGGCCGCGCTCTGCGACCGCGTCGGCGTCCTCCGGCAGGGTCACCTCGTGGCGGTCGAGTCCGTCTCGGACCTCCGCTCACGGGGCGGGAAACAGGTCCGCGTCCGCGTCGCGGAAGACGTCGACCGGAGCGACTTCGAGGTCCGCGGGATCATGAACCTCCGCGTCGGCGAGGCGGTATCGTTCACCTGGACCGGTGAGTACGACGCGCTGATCGACCTGCTCTCGCGGTACACCGTCCGGGACCTCGACGTGGTCGACGCGCCGCTCGAAGAGGCGTTCATGACCTTCTACGACGGCGAAGCGCCGGGACCGACCGGGAGCGGCGGAGCGGGCGAAGCGCCGGGCGACGGCGCGCCGACCGGCGTCGCCGCGGAGTCGGGGGGTGACGCCCGATGAGCGGTCGCCCCGCGCCGTGGCTCGCCATCGCGCGGTACGACGCCGCCGGCCGCGCCCGCGGATCGCTCGTGGTGGCCGGCCTCCTCTCCGCGTTCATGCTTCTCTTCTTGGCCTTCTTCCCGTCGCTGACCACCGCCGGCATCGACCTCGACGCGTACGTCGAGGCGTTCCCGCCGGCGTTCCAGGAGGCGTTCGGGATCATCGCCATCTCCTCCATCGAGGGGTTCCTCGCCGTGGAGTTCTACCAGTTCGCGTGGCTGCTCCTCGTCGGCCTCTACCTGGCGTACCTCGCCGGGGGGACCATCGCCGACGACGTCGCCTCCGGCCGGATGGACCTCACGCTCTCAGCGCCGGTCGCGCGCCGCGACGTGGTGATCGGGCGGTTCCTCGGACTGGTCCCGCTCGTCGCGCTCCTGAACCTCGTGATCCCGGTGGTCGCGTACGTCGGCGTCCTCGCCGTCGGGGAGACGATCGCGGTCGAGCGGCTCGTCGCAGTCCACGCGCTCGCGGTCCCGTACCACCTGACCTGCGTCGCGCTCGGCATTGCGGTGTCGACGCTCGCCTCGCGGCCGGGGATCGCCCAACGGGTCGCGCTCGGCGCGCTGTTCGCGCTGTTCATGTTCGAGTCGGTCGTCGGGAGCACCGATTACGCGGAGGTCGGCGACCTCAGCCCGACCGCCCACTACGACCCCTCCGCGGTCCTCGTGTTGGGCGAGTACGACCTGACGGGCGCCGCGGTCCTGCTCGCGGCGACGACCGCCCTCGTCGCGCTCGCCGCCGTTCGGTTCCGACTCGCGGATCTGACGGGGTGAGACCCGGGTTTCGCGGCCGCTCCGGCCCGTCAACGCCGGCGTGGTCGCCTGTCCCCTTTTAGGAAGATACTTCCCTGTCCCTGCCGGATCGAGGAACATGAGTACCTACACGGTGAGTGGACGGTTCCAGAGCCGAGACGGCGACCAGCCGTTCACGAAGGACGTCGAAGCGGAGAACGAGGACCTCGCCCGCGAGCGCATCTACACCACGGTCGGGAGCCAGCACAACCGCAAGCGCACCCAGATCGAGATCGAGGAGGTGTCCGAGGCATGATGGGCGGCGGACAACAGCAGCTTCAGCAGCTCTCGCAGGAGATCCAGGCGCTCGACGAGGAGATCGAGGCGCTCGAGGCCGAGATCGCCGACTACCGCGAGGAGAAGGCGGACATCGACGACGCGATCGAGGCCATCGAGACGCTCGACACGGGCTCGACGGTCCAGGTCCCGCTCGGCGGCGGCGCCTACCTCCGCGCCGAGGTCCAGGATATCGACGAGGTCATCGTCTCGCTCGGCGGTAACTACTCCGCGGAGCAGGAGCAGGACGACGCCATCGACGTCCTCCGCAGCAAGCAGGAGGCGCTCGACGACCGCATCGAGGAGACCGAAGACGAGGTCGCTGAGCTGGAGTCCGAGAGCGACGAGCTCGAACAGCAGGCCCAGCAGATGCAACAGCAGATGCAGCAACAGCAGATGCAGCAGATGCAGCAGGCGCAGGAAGACGACGGGGAGTAAGACGGGGATCCGACCGTGTTCGACGGACTGAAAGACAAGCTCTCCGGCTTCCGCGAGGACGTCGAGGAGTCGACCGAGGCCGAGGAAGCGCCCGCCGACGACGAGGCGGCGACCGCCGAGAGCGACGCCGACGCGGACGAGGCCCGAGCGGCGGCCGTCGGTGACGCGTCCGAAGCGGACGCGAGCGAGACGGACGACGCCGACGCCTCCGACGACGAGCCGAGCACCTTCCAGCGCGCGAAGGCGTTCGCGACGGGCCAGATCATCATCGAGGAGGAGGACTTAGAGGAGCCGCTGTGGAACCTCGAGATGGCCTTACTCGAGAGCGACGTGGAGATGAGCGTCGCCGAACAGATCCTCGACAGCGTCCGCGAGAGCATGCTCGGCGAGTCGCGCAAGCAGGTCGAGACGACCGGCGAGCTCGTCGAGGAGGCGCTCCACGACGCCCTGCTCGACGTGATCGCCGTCGGCCAGTTCGACTTCGAGCAGCGCATCGCCGAGGCCGACAAGCCGGTCACCATCGTCTTCACCGGCGTCAACGGCGTGGGCAAGACGACGAGCATCGCGAAGCTCTCCGAGTGGCTCGCCGACCGCGGCTACTCCTCGGTCCTCGCGAACGGCGACACCTACCGCGCGGGCGCGAACGAGCAGATCCGCGAACACGCCGACCGGCTCGACCGCGACCTGATCAGCCACGACCAGGGCGGCGACCCGGCGGCCGTCATCTACGACGGCGTCGAGTACGCCGAGGCGAACGGCGTCGACGTCGTGCTCGGCGACACGGCGGGCCGGCTCCACACGAGCGACGACCTGATGGCCCAACTGGAGAAGATCGACCGCGTCGTCGACCCGGACATGACGCTGTTCGTCGACGAGGCGGTCGCGGGCCAGGACGCGGTGAACCGCGCGAAGGAGTTCGACGACGCCGCGGCGATCGACGGCGCGATCCTGACGAAGGCCGACGCCGACTCCTCGGGCGGCGCCGCCATCTCGGTCGCGTACGTCACGGGCAAGCCCATCCTCTTCCTCGGTACCGGACAGGGGTACGACGACATCACGCTGTTCGACCCCGAGGACCTCGTCGAGAGCCTCCTCGACGAGGAGTAACGGGCAGCCGACCCGACCCCGCCGGTTCCTTCCGGCTCGTTACGTCTCACGAGCCGCGGCTCAGGGGACGCGCCCGTCGCTCCGCCGGGTCGACGAAGCTCGATCTCGCGACTCGATCAGTCGTCGCCCGGCTTCGGCTCCGGCTCTGACGCCGCCCCGTCGACCGGATCGGGCGCTTCGCCGGCTGCCCGCCGTTCGACGCGAGTCACGATCCGCGCCCCGACGGCCGCCGACCCCGCGCCGAGGACGGCGCCGGCGATTACGTCGGTCGCCCAGTGGATCCCGAGGTACATCGTCGAGTAGACGACGGTCGCGGTGAGGGCGCCGGCGATCCAGGCCCACCGCGGGAACCGACGCCGAGAGCGCCACGCGACGGCGGCCACCGCCACGGAGAGCGAGGCGTGGAGCGAGGGGAAGACGTTCGTGTTCGACGCGACCGCGGCCGTGAGCTCCTGGGTCTCGGGGTAGAACTGGTACAGCAGCCCGTCGACCGAGTCGAGGTACTTTCGCGGCCCGTAGCCGACGAACAGCGTGTAACAGAGCGTCCCGACCGCGTAGTTCAGCATGTAGGCGACGAGCAGTTCCTTCAGGTGTCGCTGTCCGCCGTCCCCGGCGAGGAAGTACACCGCCGGCCCGGCGACGAGGAGGACCGCGAACCCGAGCATGTACGCCGCCGAGAAGAGTTCGAGCGTCGCGTCCGGCGTCGCGCGCTGGAGCGCGGCCACGAACTCTCCCTCGATAGCGTACAGCTTGTCCGTGATATGCCAGTCGAGCGCGCGGGAGATCCGAATCCGGTACCCCTGGGTGAGCTGTTTGACCGCGAGTAACCCCAGCGCCGCCGCGAGGTACGGCGCGATGTCGCGAGCGCGGCGGCCGAGGTCGTTCGTCGTGCGAGACAGCTGTCGAGGCCCGACACAGAGGAGGGCTGTGACCGCCGACCCGACGGCAACCGAGAGGCCGGTGAGGGCGGTCACTCTGAGGAGCGCCATCGTCGTTTCCCCACCGCCTTCACGATACATGAGTGACACGATATCCGAGCAGGCCGGTACGGCAGGAAAAGGGAACGGCCGCCAGCGCCGCTACCCCTCCCGCTCCGTTGGTGATCACCCGCCGCGACAGTGGTGATTTGTCCATTGGACCTGAGCGAGATCGACCGGGGTATTTCGGTATAGCGACATACGATTTACTCACTCGCTCTCGAACAAAATGTGTCGCTTCTTACCCGACGGAATTCGAGTCGGTCACGGGAGCAGTCGGTAGACGTTCGCCTCGTAGACCTCGCGCACCTGATCGCCCCAGTTGTGAGTGTAGGTATCGATCACGTCGTCGGCGACGTCGCCGCGCAGGTACTTCACCACGCCGCGGTCCCCGGTCCTGTCGCGGAGGTGCGTCGTGAAGAAGTGTCTGAAGTAGTGGGGCGTGACGTTCTCGTCGGCGCCGCCGCCGGTCCGATACCACCCTTCCTCGCGGGCGTACCGCTCGACGACGTGTCTGACCGCCTGCGGTCGCAGCCGCTCGCCCCAGCCCTCCGCGGTGCCGACGAACAGCGGCTCCGCGGGCGACGGCGAGTCCGGTCGAACCGCGAGCCACGCCTTCAGCGCACGGTGTAGCTCGTCGTCGACGGGGATCACGGTCCCCCGCTTCCGCTTGTTCGCGGCCGTGCGCACCTCACCGTTCAACTCCTCGCCGACGGTCGCGTCGGCCGTCACGAATATCGAGTCGGGGCGCCCCGACAGCGCCGGTCGGTCGCCGAGCGCGTAGGCGGCCTCCAAGTCCGGATCCGTGACCGAGAAGTCACGTAAGTCGAGGTTACAGAGCTCGCCGACCCGCATCCCGGTCTTCAAAAGCGTCACCACGAGCGCCCGATGGAGCGGGTGGCGGATCCCGGCGAGGAACGACCGCATGGCCGGGATAGAGACGTCGCGCCGAGCAGGGTCCTTGTCGACGGTCTCGTCCATCTCCTCCATCACCAGCGTCATCGGATTGCCGTCGAAGGCGCCCACCTCCGTCATGTACCCGTAAAACCGGTGGAGGTAGGCGGCGTACGTCGCGACCGTGCTGTCGGCCACGTCGCCTCGCAGCGAGTGGACGAACGCCATACAGTCGCGGTGGGTCGCCGACGCCGGTTCGGTCCCGTCGAGGAACGCCTCGAACCGGCGGAGGACGCGCTCGTACGCCGCCCTGGTCCGGTCCGTCTTGCCGTGGTAAGTGAGGTCTTCGAGGAAGTATCCGACCGGGTCGTCGGGCTCGGGGGCCCCGCGCGCGCTACTCATCGGTCAACACGTACCCCCCGTCACGCCCGCTGTATCGAACCCGGTTTCGATCTTGGAGATCGTCGAGCGTCGCCTCTAGTTCGTCCTCCACGTCACCGACCACGGCCTGGACCAGTTCGTCCCACGATCGGGGTCCGGATTCGAGAGCCGCGCGAACACGCCTTTCGAGGTCGTGACCCCTGGGGTCGGAGCCCTCGGAAGCGGGTTCCTCGTCGGTCGCCGACTCGCTTGGCGCGAAGCCCCTGCGTCCGGCCTGTACCATCGTCCTGACGAACTCGCTCAGCGACATGTCCAACTCGTCGGCGTGCTCGCGCCAGATCTCTTTTTGTTCTGTCGGCACGTACGTCTTCACCGACTGTCGATCGCCTCCCATCTGTGGAACGAGCGTTCTCGCGCTCTCAACTTCAATCTATCCCAGATTTCCGGATAAGTGACTTTATCTCGGTGTGTAGACCCCTATATCCGCCAGTTCTGAGAATGTATCTTGTTTTGTAGTGCTGCTATCTGAGGTGTGTGGTACTACTTTCCTGGATATACAATTTCCATGATCGCTTCCATGCGGGGAGCCCTAGGACACGCCATCCCAGGGAGTCGGCTAACCGATTCCGTCGGAGTGTTTGAGAACACGACACGAACTGGTCGGACTTCGTCGACAAGGGGTTACCGCCGAGACGTATCGACTGGATTTCCTGCCACTGCCGGTACGAAAACACGGACCGGGGCCAGCGCGACGTGGCCGGACCCCGTTCAGACGCGACGAGTATATTTCATGCCGCTATACGATACCCGGACTCAGACCCGTATCTCCGAGTCGGTCGGTTCGCGTTCGAACGCCCCGAGCACGCGAGAGACCGATTCGTCCGTCTCGGCGGCGTTACGCATCAGGACCGTCTCGCTCGGGAAGAGGTGCTCGCCGACGGAGAGGCCGTGTTCGCGGGCCGTCGAGCCGGTGACGGTGAGGTAGACGCCGAGGCCCACCCGAGCGATGGCCGCCTCCTCCTCCTCGTCGGCGTCGGGATAGACGAACTCCACGCCGTCGAGCGCGTCGGTGCCCAACACCGCGGTGACCAGGCGCTCGTACCGCGGCGAGATACACAGCAGGCCCTCGTAGTCGGCGAGGTACGCGCGGTCGAACGTCGTGTTCGGCGCGCGTCGGTCCTCGCGTCCCATCAGCGTGTGATACACGGTGTCTCCGAGGCCGGACACGACGCGCACGTCGGTGTCGACCGGGTCGATGCGGTCGTTGATGTCCGCGATGTCGCCGAGGCCGCCCTCTCGGATGCCGACCACCTCCTCCAAGACGAGGTCCGCGGAGTCGAATCCGAGCGCGAACTCGTGGGTTCGGAGCGCGCGGAACGGCTCCTCGCGGCCGACGAGTTTGACCGTCACGTCGCCCAGGTCGACCGTCGCGGCGTCGAACACGATCCGACGCGGCTTCCCGTTTCGGTCGTCGCGAAGCAGCGTGAACTCGGGTTCGGCGGCGGCCGCCGGGTCCGAGTACTCGGCGAGCCGCTCGTACGGGCCCGCGTCGGCGTCGACGGAGCCCTTCGTGACCGCCTTCTCGTACCGGAGCGTGTTGCTCACGCCGTCCGCGAGCCGGTCGAGGCGGTCGCCGTCCGCGACGGCCGCGATCCGCTCTAACACCGCTTCGAGCGGGCGTCCCTTGCGCGGGACCGCGACCGGAACCGGATCTGTCATTGAGCGATCTGCGGTCGGGCGCGTAAAACGGGTTGCGTTTTTGAACCGGGACCACGGCTCGCTGCCGTGCCCTTCGAAAAAGCCGGCGCGGCGTCGGCAGCGACCGACTTACGGACCGAAGGCCTCGTTGAGCCTGGTCCGGAACTCGTCGAGCTCGTCGAGGTGATCGTTGATCTCCTCGATCTCGGCCGCCACGTCGTCGAGGTCCTCGCCGAGGCGGTCCTCGATGTCGGTGAGCCGCGAGTCGACCTCCGCGAGGTCGTCCCACAGGTCGTCGAACTCCTCGTCGAAGCGGTCGAGCCCGGACTCGACCTCGTCCACGCGCTCCGTCGCGTCGGTGGCGAGGTCCTCCGCGCTCTCGGCCGTCTCCTCGGCGTTCTCGGCGCGCTCGGCCGCCCTGTCGACCTCCTCGTAGAGGGTTTCCACGTCGTCTCCCAGGTCGTCGACCGACTCCGCGACGGCGTCGGCCTCTCCCTCGACCCGGTCCACGTCGGCGGCGAGGTCGTCGACGTCGCTCTCGACGGCCGAGACGACGCCCCGGACCGATTCGACGCTGTCGTCGACGGCCGCGACGTCGTCCTCGACCGCCCGAACGTCGCTCTCGACCGTCTCGACGTCGTCCGCCACCGCGTCCACGCGGTCCTCCACCTCGTCGACCGCGTCCGTGGCGGCGTCGACTTCGGCGTCGACGCGCGAGACGTCGGAGGCGAGCGTTTCGCGCTCGTCGTCGGCATCGTCCAGGCGGTCGTCGAGGGCGTCGACCTCCGCCTCGACGGCGTCGACGCGGTCGTCGATCCCGTCGAGGATCTCGCGCGCCGTACCCTCACCGTCGATGAACTCCGCGAGCGCGTCGGCGTACGCCTCGATGTCGGCCACGCTCGACTGGAGGCGGGCGATCCGCACGTCGACGCTGCGCGGCACGTCGGCCTCGAACGCCTCCTCGATGGTCGCGATGTCCTCCTCGTCTGCCGCGCCGGTGCGGATCTCGGCCGCGAGCGCCGCCGCGAGGCCGCCCTCGCCCGGCAGCCTCGCCGCCTCGCCATCGTCCTCGACCGCTCCCTCCTCGTCCGTCTCGTCCTCGTGAGGCTCTTCAGCGTCCGTGTCGTCCGCCTCGGGCGCTTCCTCGGGCGCGTCGTCGGCCGCCGGCTCGGCTTCCTCGTCCGGGGCAGACTCGCTCTCTGCCACCGCTGCGCCGACGGGCTCTCCCTCGTGCGCCGTCACGGCGGCCGTCCCCGCTTCGATGGCCCGCGGTTCGGGGGCCGCGGACTCCGGCTCGTCGTGGGCTTCGTCGGCCGCGTCAGCTTCCGGCTCGGCGTCGGCTTCCGGTTCGGCGTCTGCCTCCGGCGGCTCGGTCGGCTCCGCGTCGTCCTCCTCGGCCTCGGATTCGGGCTCGTCTGCGGGTTCGGCCGGGTCGTCCGGGAGCAGCTCGTCGTCCTCCGCCATTCCCGGGAGCGTCGCGCGGTCGCCGGAGAGCACCTCGCGGACCGCGTCCGTGTCGCCGGCGCCGAGAACGTCCTCTATCTCCTCGCCGACGGGGACGTGTTCGATCACCGGCGTGCCGAGGAACCCGTCGAGGTCGGGGTCCTCGTCGCGGATCCCGAACACCGTCTCGACGGTCTCGTCCGGGTCTATCACCCGTTCGAACTCCACGCGGTGGTCCTTGTACGCCGTCCAGTTCTCGCTTTCGTACTCCGGGTGGAACCCGACTCGGTCCATCGGGAACGACTCCGGGATCCGGTCGACGATGCGCACCCGTACGGGGTCCTCGCGGTGCGAAGAGAGGGTGTACATCACCGCGGGCACGGGGAACGCGTCGTCAGTGAAGGATTTCTCGACGCGGATGCCGTCCTCGTCGACGGTCGTGGCCGCCTCCGCCGTCCGTTCGCTCATACCCGCACGTCCCGGAGCAAGGGCTTAAATTCCACGGGCCGCGTTTCGTGGTTGATAACCGAAACGTCGAGAAAACGGCCGCTCGACTCCCGTTTACAGGTCGATCCGGTCGCCGATCTCGACTATCTCCAGCCGGTCCGGCGACTCGTAGCTCCGCACGTGGTCGTGGAGCGCGGTCGGGTCGGCGGTCAGCCCCTTCCACATGTCCCAGTGGGTCGGCACCAGGCGGTCGAGGCCGAGGTCGTTCGCCGCCGTCGCGACCTCGTTCTCGTCGCTGTACCACTTCGTCCGAACCGGCTCCCCCGTCTCCTTGTCGGGTATCGTGCCCTCGGAACCGAACGCCAGGATTCCGAGGTCGATGTCGAACCGCTCCGCGAGCCCCGTGAACGACGGCGAGGGCTTGCTGTCGCCGGCGTGGAACACCGTCCCCGCGTCGTGTTCGATCACGTAGCCGACCGGGTGCGTGGCGTCCGCGTCGTGCGTTTCGACGACGTGAACGGTGAACTCGCCGACGCGCAGTTCGTCGCCCTCGGTGACCTCGGTGAACGCCGCCTCGCTCACGTCGTACTCCTCGGTCCACCGCTCCTCCTCGCGCGCGACCGCGAGCGAGTCGTCGGGCGCCACGAGGTCCGCGTCGGTGTTCTCCAGGATCGGCGCCTGCGAGGGCCCGTGAACGTGGTCCGTGTGCTCGTGGGTCGCAAGCACCGCGTCAGCGACCTCGACGTCGGCGGGGTCGAACGGGACCGGAATCATCCGAATCGTCCGCGGCGGGTCGCCCGTGCCGACGTAGGGGTCGATCCAGAGGACCGTCCCCTCGCTCCCCTTGATCGCGAAGCCGTTACAGCCCAGGTACCACAGCGCCACCGTGTCGGGGTCGGCGTCCGCGACCGCGCGCGGCAGCCAGTCGCCCCAGTCGGAGTCGACCATGGACGGCGATGCGGAAGCGGCGGGGGTAATGATTCCGGAGTTCGCCGGATCGCGGACAGTTGTGTCGGAACAGCAACGACGGATTTCTGTCGCGGACGCCACAAATAAATCGCATACCGCTATACAAAATTGCCGCGCACCGCGCGAGCGAGTTCGATCCGCGAAACCCGGGAAAATAGAAGCGAGACGCGGTCTACCGGGGGTGAGTCGAAACGAGAAGGCGAGTCAGCGCGACTCGCGAGTCACTCGGTCGACAGGCGACCGGGGGTCCACTCGGCGCCGTCGAGTTCGCGGTGCGTGAACGGGACCGCGTCCTCGCCGCTATAGCTCGCGACGAGGTGTCCGTCGCCTTCGAGGTAGTACTTGTACGTCGTGAGCCCCTCGAGGCCGACCGGGCCGCGGGCGTGGATCTTCCCCGTGGAGATCCCGACCTCGGCGCCGAGGCCGTAGCGGTAGCCGTCCGCGAACCGGGTCGAGGCGTTGTGGAAGACGCTCGCGGCGTCGACGCCGGTCATGAACGTCTCGGCCGTCTCGGCGTCCTCGGTCAGGATCGACTCGGTGTGTTTCGAGCCGTGGTCGTTGACGTGGTCGATCGCGTCGTAGGCGTCGTCGACGACCTTGATCGACAGTTCGAGGTCGCCGTACTCCGTGTCCCAGTCGTCGGCGGTCACGGGGTCGACGTCGACGACCTCGCGGGTCCGCTCGTCGCCGCGCAGTTCCACGCCGGCGTCCTCGTAGCGCGCGACGAGGTCGGGCAGGAACGCGTCGGCGACGGACTCGTGTACGAGCAGCGTCTCGACGGCGTTACACACGGCGGGGTACTGGACCTTCGCGTCGAAGGCAACGTCCTCCGCCATCTCCAGGTCAGCGTCGGCGTCGACGTAGACGTGACAGACCCCCTCGGTGTGACCGAGCACGGGGATCTGCGTGTTCTCCTGGATGTACGAGACGAACTCCGAGGAGCCGCGCGGCATCACGAGGTCGACGCGGTCGTCGAGTTCGAGGAGGCGGTCGACCTCCTCGTGGGCCTCGACGTGGGCCGCCCACCCGTCGGGGAGGTCAGGGGTGGCCTCGACGATCGTCTCGTGGAGGATTCGGTTCGACTCGCTGGCCTCGCTGCCGCCCTTGAGGACGACCGCGTTCCCGGACTTCAACGCGAGCGCGGCGATCTGAACCAGAGCGTCGGGCCGCGACTCGAACACCGTCGCGACGACTCCGATCGGCACCGCGACCCGGTACAGTTCGAGGTCCTCGTCGAGCTCGCGCGCCGCGAGCGTCTCGCCGAGCGGGTCGTCCTGTTCGGCGACCGACTCGACCATCGACGCGATCTCCTCGACCTTCGTCGCGTCGAGCTTCAGGCGGTCGACCAGCGCCTGCGTGTACTCGCCGTCCGCAAGCATCGCCTCGGCCGCCTCCACGTCGACCGCGTTCGCCTCCAGTATCTCCGATTCGCGCTCGCGGATCGCGTCGGCTATCGACCGGAGCGCCTCGTCGCGGGTCGCCTCGTCGGCGTTCGCGAGCCGCAGCGCGGCGCGCTCGGCCCGCCGGGCCAGTTCGTCGGTGTCCGCTTCCACGTCGGTGGTGTGGCTCTCACTCATCGTCGTCACCCGTCTCCGGCACGAATAGCGTGCCCGTCGGCTTACCCGCTGCGATCCGCGCTAACACGTCGCGCTCGGCCGACCCGGCGATGATGGCGGGGATCCCGTGGCGGCTCACGTCGTGGGCGCCCTCCACCTTCGTGCGGATGCCGCCGAAGTCGGTCTCCGTGCCGTCGCCGACGATCTCCCGCAGCCGCTCGTAGCCGTCGTCGACGGCCTCGATCAGCTCCGCGTCGCCGTCGCGCTTCGGGTTCCCGGTGTAGACGCCGTCCACGTCGGTGAGCGTCACGAGGAGGTCGGCGTCGAGCCCGATCGCGATCGACGCCGACAGCATGTCGTTGTCGCCGATCCGGAGCTCGTCGGTCGCGACCGCGTCGTTCTCGTTGACGACGGGGACGACGCCCCACGACAGCAGCGTCTCGACGGTGTTCGTGAAGTTGTCGAACCGCTCCGGGGCGTCGAGGTCGGTCCCGGTCACGAGGATCTGCGCCACGTCCTGGTCGAAGCGCTCGAAGCTCTGCGTGTAGTGACGCATCAGCAGGCCCTGGCCCACGGTCGAGAGCGCCTGGCTCTCCGCGATGGACTCGACGCCGTCCCGCGACTCGGGCCCCGTGTCGAGCCGCCCCGTCCCGGCGCCGACCGCCCCGGAGGAGACCAGCACGACCTCCGTGCCGCGCTCGCGGAGGTCCATCACGTCCGCGACCAGCTTGTCCAGCTTCACCCGGTCCAGCCGCGAGTCGTCGTCGGTCAGGGAGTTCGTCCCCGCCTTGACGATCACGCGGTCGGCCGCGGCGGCCTCCCGTCGCGCGGCCGCGACGCGGTCGGCGTCGGTCGCGCCGACCCGCTCCACGCTCGCGTCCTCAGCCATCGTCGAACGCCTCGGCGAGCTCCCGGGACCGGCGCTCGGCGGCCGCGACCGCATCCTCGACCGCCGCGTCGGCCTCGCTGTCCCACAGCACATCCATGCCCTCTATCGTCGTGCCGTTCGGCGAGCAGACCGCGTCGATGAGTTCGTCGACGCTGCGGTCGTCGCGCAGCACCGTCTCGGCCGCGCCCTTGAATGTCTGAGCGGCCAGCGTCTCCGCCTGTTCGGGGTCGAGCCCGCTGTCGATCCCGCCCTGCTTCATCGCGTCGATCAGGTAGAACGCAAACGCGGGGCCGCTGCCGTTGACCGCCGTCGAGACGTGCATCAGCGACTCGTCGACCTCGACGAACTCGCCGACCGCGTCGAGCATCGCGCGGACCTCGTCGGTGAGCCCCTCGTGCGTCGCGGCCGCGGCCATGTTCCCCGTCTCCGCCGCGAGGTTGGGCATGATCCGGACGACGGAGGCGTCGGTGCGCGCCGCGACGAACTCGCGGGGGAGCCCCGCCGCCAGCGTCACCAGCTGCTGGTCCCCGCGGAGGTCGAGGTCGTCGAGGACCGCGGGCGCCACGTCCGGCTTCACCGCGAGGACGACGATGTCTGCGTCGCGCGCCGCCGCCACGTCCTCGGTCGTCTCGTCGACGGCGTCCTCGATCGCGGCGAGCGCCTCGGGATCGAGGTCGATCGCCGTCAGGTGGTACCCATCAACGCGGGCGAGCCCCCTGAGCAGGGCACCCCCCATGTTCCCGCAGCCGATAACGCTCACTCGAGTCATTTGGCCCTACGGAATCGTCGGGCGGACATACCAACTGCGGTTTTCGCAATTTTCCGGGAACGGTCGATTCCATTCCCCTCGCGGCCGCTTACACCAGATCCGCGTACAGCGATCGGTAGCGGTCGGCGATCGCGTCGAGCGAGAAGGCCTCGCTCCGCTCGGCGGCCCGCGCGCCGAGTTCCGCCTGGCGGTCGGCGTCGCGGAGCGCGTCGATGGCCTCGACGAACCCCTCGACGTTGTCCCCGCGAGCGTCGGCGTCGGCCGCGGCGTGCGCCCCGTCGCCCGCGTCGCCGACCTTCAGGCACTCCTCGCCGTCGTCCAGCCACGAGAACGTCTCGATGTCGCGCACGACGAGCGGCTTGCCGGCGGCCATCGCCTCCAGCAGCGCGATCCCCTCGTTCTCCTCGTGGGTCGGGAAACAGAACACGTCGCCCGCGGCGTACGCGCCGCGGATGTCGTCGACGAACCCCGTGAACGTACAGTTCCTGGGCGCCTCGTCGACGAGCCGCTTCGTCTGGCGGCCCTTCAGCGACCGGTCGATGGGGCCGAACCAGACGAAGTCGACGTCCGGCATCCGGTGGGCCGTCTCGACGAACGTCTCTAACCCCTTCCGCTTGATCACGTGGCCGACCATGAACACCGTCGGCGGGTCGAGGTCGTAGCGGTCGCGGTACTCGGCCTCCAGCGACTCGAACCCGTCGAGCTTCCCGCGGTCGACGCCGTTGGAGACGACGGTCGTCGGCGCGTCGGTGTACTCCTCGATCACCGCTCGGTTGTACTCGGAGGGGCAGATCAGCCGGTCGGCGAGCCCGTACGCGCGGCGGAGGTACGGCCTGAGCGGCCGCGCGAGCGCGTTCGTGAACCGGAAGCTGTCGCCGAAGTCCTCCGCGGTGACGTGGGTGTGCGCGACGACGGGGACGCCCGCCTTCCGGGCGCGGCGCGCGTACCAGACCGAGCGCGGGCCCATCAGGTTGAGGTGGAGCACGTCGGCGTCGAGCGTCGGCTCCGTCGTGTAGTCGATGCCGACCCGGTCGAACATCTTGCGCTGGTGGTCGACCGAGGCCGCCACGCCGCCGGTGACGTGCTCCGCGAACTCGAAGTAGTGGCTGACCTTCATCGGCGGATCGGCGGTCGCGGCCGCGCGGCGGTCGCGTCTCGGGCCCCGCCGCGGTCGCTCACTCGACTTCCAGCCACGGGACCTCCATCAGCGCGGGGATGTACGTCTCGATGTGGTGCTCCCAGACGCCCTCCTCGCCGAACGCCTCGCCGTGGTCGGCGGTGACGACCACGTCGCCGTCGAGCTCGTCGGCGAGCTCCGAGACGCTCTCTAAGGCGATCCGGAGGTTCTCCTCGTACATCGACAGCGCGGTCACCCGCGTGCCGTCCTTGACGAGGTCCTTCGGGTCGAGTTCGAGCCACAGGCCCGCCTTCTGGGCGAACTCGCTGTCGTCGAGCCGGCTCTCGATCTTCGGCCGGACGGAGTCGCTGAGCGAGGAGAGCAGCCCGCCGTCGTCGTCGCTCCCGTCGTTTTCCTCCGCTTCCCCCTGCTCTCTGATCCCCTTCTGGATCTGCTTGAGCTTCTGTCCCTTCCCGCGCGAGAGGTAGGGCGCGTGCGGCTGCATGTAGTGGAGCACGGTGCGGTCGGCGCGCTCGACGGCGTCTTGGTTGCGGTGGAACGCGTCCGCGAGCCCCTCCGGCGGGACGGTGCCGAGGTCGTCGTCCCAGTCGGTCTTCCACACGTCGTGGATGTCGCTGATGTGCTCGGAGGCGGTCCACTCGTAGTCGCAGCTGGCGCCCCACTTCAGCTCGTTCAGCGGGATCCCCAGGTCGTTGATAAAGGGGTTCCCGGAGAAGTACGCGATGTCGTGGTCGTCGGTGAACGTGCGGTAGGCCCACTCGGGCGTCGACGAGCCGACGCTGCGCCGCTTCTCGAGCGTGCCGTCGAGGTACTCGTCGTACACGTCCGCGAACACGTCGTATCGGCACGCGTCGAGCACCAGACAGTAATCCCACTCCGACTCGAGGAACCGCTGATCTTCCATTAGGTGGGCCGTCGGCCCGCCGGTACGTATGTATTCTCATTCTCGCCCCCGGACCGGCGGTCCGCGAGTGTGGCCGGGGCTCAGAGACGCCACGCGCCGGCGGGCGCGAAGCAGACGTTTCAAGTTCGCTACCGCCCCACCCAGTCTATGGACGGCCCACAACGGCGCGCGCTCATCCTCGGTGCGGGCGGCGCCGTCCTCCTCCTCGCGGTGCTTTTCGTCGTCGTCGGCGTCGACCGCATCGTCGACGCGCTCGCGGCCGCCGACCCGGGCCTCGTCGCCGTGACGCTCGGCCTCGGCCTCTGCTGGCTCGCGGCGTGGAGCCTCATGCTCCGCGCCGTGCTGGGCGCGCTCGATGTCGAGATGTCCGTCCGGACCGCGTTCCTCGTGTACAGCGGCGCCGCCTTCGCGAACAACGTCACCCCGTTCGGCCAGGCGGGCGGCGAGCCGGTCGCCGCGGCGCTCATCTCGAAGGTGGGCGAGGCGCGGTACGAGACGGGGCTCGTCGGTATCGCGAGCGTCGACGTGCTCAACGTCGTCCCCTCCGTCTCGCTCGTGTTCCTCGGCGTCGGGTCGTACGCGGCCACCACGGCAGTCGGCGACCGCGTCGGCTTCGCCGTCGCGAGCGCGGTCGCGCTGATCGCCGCCATCGTCTCGGCCATCGCGTTCGTCTGGCGCTACCGCGTCGCGGTCGTCGACCGCGTCCCGGGCGCCGTCGGCCCGTTCCTCGGACGTTTCGACCGCTTCGACGCCGAGACGATCGAGGCCGGCCTCGCCGACCGCCTCGGCAACTTCTTCGCCGACATCGAGCGCGTCGGCACCGACCGGACGCGCCTCCTCGGGATCGTCGCGCTCTCGCTGACCGGCTGGATCTTCCAGGCGGCCGCGCTCACCGCCGCGTTCGCCGCGGTCGGCCACCCGATTTCGCCGGTCATCCCGGTCTTCGTCGTCCCGCTGTCGTACGTCGCGGGCGCGACCCCGCTCCCCGGCGGGCTGGGCGGCATCGAGGCCGCGCTCGTCGGCCTGCTCGTCCCGACGACCGGCGTCGCCGCCTCCGCGATCACCGCCGCGGTCCTCGTCTTTCGCGGCGCCGTCTACTGGGTGCCGATGGTCATCGGCGGCGCCTCCGCGTCAGCGCTGGGCGTGAAGGCGTTCGAGTAGCGCGCCGCGTCGGGAGCGGTCCGCATTCCGTCGCAACTCCGAGCCGAGCGCGTACGCCGCGCTGCCGAGGGTATCGCGCCGCCGTTCGCTCGCAGAGACGTTGCTACGGCCGTACGTAGGGTCGGAGATACGATCCGGCCGATCCCTCAGATACGATTATGTCCTGAAAGCGCGTATAAGGGGCATGAACGGAGGCAAAGCGACGGAAAACGGGATCGCTCGGCGCACCGTCCTGCGGCGCGGGGCGCTCGTCTCGGCCGCGCTCGGACTCGGCGTCGCGGCGGGCGGCGGCGGGGCGGCGGCGTCGAAGCGACCAGAGTTGGTCGAAGCGATCGCGGTCGAGAGCGGCCTCTCGCCGCGGGACGCGGCCCGCGGGCTCGACGCGATCACCGGCGCGGTCACCGCCGCGTTACGGCGGGGAGACAGCGCCCAGGTCGAGGACTTCGGGCGGTTCAGTATCTCGAAGCGTAGCGCTCGGACCGGGCGAAACCCGCGGTCGGACCGAGGCGGCGACGACTCGCCGGTGACGTTCGACCCGTGTCCGGCGTTCGCGGCCGCGCTCGATCTCAACCCCGGCCGCGGCGACGTGGCGAGCGCCAAGTGTCGCGACGCCGACGTGTGGATCGACGCCGAGTCCGTCGCGAGCGACACCGGGCGCAGCTCCGACCAGGGGCTCGCGGCGCGCGAGGCGGCGCGGCTGCTGGACGCGCTCGTCACCGTGACGGCCAACGGCCTTCAGGGCGGGGGAACGGTCGTGGTGAGCGAGGCGTTCGGCTCGTTCGGCATCTCGAAGCGGAGCGCCAGGACGGGGCGGAACCCGCAGACCGGCAAGCGGACCGAGAGCGCGGCGAAGAACGAGGTCAAGTTCAAGGCCGGCGCCGAGCTCTCCGGGCAGGTGAACTGAAGGCGGCGGCGAGCGCTGCGCCGGCGCGGCGAGTCACGCCGACCCCCGAAAAGCCGTGCCGCTCAGAAGAACAGCCACAGCACGAGCAGCGCGTACAGGATCACCAGCGAGATGAGCGTGAGGCGGATGAGGATGTTGACGCTGAACACGAGCCCGTTGTAGTCGTTCTTCAGGAGCTTCACCGGCTCGGTCCGGTTGCTCTCGAACCCGACCGTCGCGGGCGCGACGTCGTCGACGGCGCGGTCGACCGCGCCCTCGATGGCGTCAATGTCGGACTCGCGCATGTTCGCCAGCTCGTGGATCGACGCGTGGGTGTCCGTCGAGAAGGGGATCACCGCGTCGAACTCCGCGCGGTACTCGTCGGCGGTCGCCCGCACGTCCGGGGTGAGCCCGTTGGTGTCGACGCCGATCCAGAGGACCTCCTGTCCGTCGACGCGCTCGACCATCGCCAGCGCGTCCTGGCCGGTCCGCGTCACGGAGAACCCGGCGGCGTAGTCCTCGACGAGGTCGGCGTCCGCGAGCCGGTCGCGGAAGTCGTCGAACGCGCGCTTCAGGCGGTCGGCCGTCGCGGAGCCGTACTGGATCTCGACGTCGGGGCCGTTCTGGATGTCGTGTCGGTGCTGGTCGATCAACAGCACCTCGTCGTGGTCGACGTCGCGCATGAACACGCCCGTGTCGTAGTCGTCGATCCCCTCGCCGTGGAGGACGACCACCTCCTTGTCCCCGATCCGGCGGCCGTGGAACCGCACGTCCGCGTAGCCCTCGCGCTCCCCGTACGACTCGGTCACGAGCCGCGAGACGCGCTCGGTCCGGTCCGGGTCCGCGACCGCGTCGAGGATCCGCTCCGCGTCCGCGGGGTTCGAGAGGTCCTCCTTGTGCGTACACGGGACGTGGAAGAAGAAGCCGGCCGCGTCCTCGGACGCGGCGCCGCCGTCGGTCGCGGCCGGGGCCGCGGCGCGCTCCGTCCCGTCGACCCCGCGGCCCTCGTTCAGCGCCTCGATCAGGTTTCCGCTCAGCTGGCCGCCGCCGAACCCGCCGAGCGGACCGGGGTGGACCCACGGGGCCGCCACCGTGAGCCGGCTCCCGTTGTCGACGGCGAACGTCTCGACGGCCGGGCGTGCCTCGACCCCCAGGTCGAGCGACTCGCGGTCGTTCCGGAGGAGGCCGGAGGTGAGCGCGAACGCGGAGACGTCGGTGTTGCTCTTGATCAGGTAGTCGACGACGACGAGGACCAGCACGAGGAAGCCAGCCGCGATGAGCAGCGAGGCGAACGCGAACACGTGCCGGTACGTCGAGAAGCCGAGCTCGCTCCCGCCCAGCGCGTAGAATGCGGCGATGAGCGCCGCCGGCTCGGCGAGCGAGACGAGCAGGATCCGGTCGGAGCGGTCGATGCCCGTCGAGACGACGAGCACCAGGATGTTGATCAGGTACAGCGTGATGAAGCTGAGCCAGATGATGCTCCAGGCGTTCCCGACGTTGTCCGCGCCGGAGAGCACCAGGGCGTAGACGAACAGGACGAACTGCGAGGTGAGCGCGAGGAAGTAGCTCCACGACCGCGGGTAGCCGTCGAGCACGCGGGGGAACAGCTCGGCCGCGACGACGAACGGGATCAGGAAGATGAGGGCGGCGACGGGGACGATCCGAGACGGGTCCGGCGCGAACGGCGTGAAGAGCCAGATGCCGCCGAACGTGCCCACCCCGTAGACGGCGCTGAGCGCGACGAGCGCGGCCGCCTGAATCCGGAGGGGCGGCACCGAGAAGACGAACCGCTGGAAGGCGTCGACGTTGTCCGCCCCCATCTACGCCGTCACCCCGTATATCGATTCGAGCTCGTCGACGGTCTGTTCCACGGAGAACCGCTCGACCGCGCCGCGGGTGTCCCGGTCGCCGTCGAGGCAGTCGCGGACCGCGCGCTCCATCTCGTCGAGGTCGCCGAACGCGAAGCGCGCCCCGTTCTCGGGGCCGATCGTCTCGTCGAACGGCGCCACGTCCGCGGCGGCGACCGGCGTGCCGCAGGCGTTCGCCTCCAGCGTCGAGAGCCCGAGGGTGTCGCAGGTCGACGCCGTGACGAACACGTCAAGGGCGGCGTAGAAGTCGGGGAGCTCCTCGCGCGGCAGGAAGTCGTGGAACCGGACGTTCCCCGGCGCGTCGGCCTCCAGATCCCCGCGGACCGGCCCCTCGCCGACGAGTTCGAACCGCACCTCGGGCAGCCGGTCCGCGAGCCGGAGGATCTCGTCGACGTTCTTCTTGCGGGTCATCCGGCCGCTGTACCCGACGACCGGCGCGTCGACGGCCGTCGGCCCGCCGTCGGTCGCCGTCGCGGTCACGCGGGCGTTCTCTTGCGGCCGGAACCGGTCCATCTCGATCCCGACGGGGAGCCGGTACGGCTCCACGTCCCGCCGGATACGCGAGGTAGAGGCCGTGACGCAGTCGAACGCGTTGAGGAAGCGGTTCTCGTAGGCGACGTACGCCCGCCCGACGACGGAGGCGAGCCGCTCCGACTTGAGCCCCTGGACGAAGTAGTCCTCGACGGGGGTGTGGTGCGTGTACACGGAGGTCGCGCCGTACCGCTTCGCGTACCGGAGGCCCATCAGCCCGGTCGACGCCGGGCCGTGGCAGTGGACCACGTCCAGGTCGGGGAGCGTCGACAGGCGGCGGAACGTGGGGAGGCGGTACTGACGGTAGAAGGGGTTCGGCAGCGAGGGGACCGGAATCTCGTGGTCGTCCGGGTCGTGGCTGCTCTCCGGATACACCACGTAGACGTCGTGCCCCCGGGATTCGAGCCGGTCGCGCCACGACTGGATGGTGTAAGTGACGCCGTCGATACCGGGGAAGTAGCTGTCGGTGAAGAAGCCGATGTTCATGGTCGCGTCTGACGGTTGGGGGGTTGCCGGCGGCCGGAACCGCCGCGGAGGGGTCGGCGGGCGGGGGACGCGCCGGTCGGGGCGGGGCTCGGCTCGTCGTCCGCGCCGACGGCTACTGCGAGTACCACGGTCATTCGCCGACTTCACTACCGGACCGCTTCAACATTTTCATTTCCCGAGCCGACTCGGCTGGGCGGGCGACGCGGGCGAACACCCCGCGCCCGCCCGCCGGACCCCGCCCGCTTAATCCCCGGGCGCCCGAACCGCCGACCATGATACCGACCGATCGCATGGCGGCCGTCGACGCCAACGCGGCGGCGCTCGGCGTGCCGCGCAAGCAGCTGATGGAGTCGTCCGGCAACGCGGTCGCCCGCGAGGTGCGGGCCGTCGCGGACCCGGGCGCGACCGTCGCACTCGTCTGCGGCCGCGGGAACAACGGCGGCGACGCCCTCGTCGCGGCCCGGTTCCTGACCGAGTACGCCGTCCGGGTCCACCTGCTCGGCCGCCCCGAGACGGTCCGGACCGACATCGCGCGGGAGAACTGGGCGGCGCTCGGAAAGGCGGAGATTCCCCGCGAGACCGTCACCGACTCGCGCGACCTCGACCTCGCCGCCCCCGACGGCGACGACCCCGACGTGATCGTCGACGCGATGCTCGGGTCCGGAATCTCCGGCGGGCTCCGCGAACCGGAGCGGACCGCGGCCGCAGCGATCAACGCGAGCGACGCGACGGTGATCGCGGTCGACGTGCCCTCCGGGATCGACGCCGACACGGGCGATCCGACGGGAGGCCCGGACGCGGTCGCCGTCGACGCCGACCGCGTGGTGACGTTCCACGACGAGAAGCCCGGGCTGGCCGCGCTCGACGCCGCGGTCGCGGTCGCCGACATCGGGATCCCGGCCGCCGCGGAGCGGTACACGGGCCCGGGGGACCTCCTCGGCCTCGACCGCGACCCCGACTCCCACAAGGGCGACAACGGCGAGGTGCTGGTGGTCGGCGGCGGCCCGTACACCGGCGCGCCGACGCTGTCCGCGCTCGCCGCCCTCCGCGCGGGCGCGGACCTCGTCCGGGTGGCGTGTCCGGAATCGGTCGCGGACGCGGTCCAGGGCTTCTCACCGAACCTCATCGTCCGGCCGCTCCCCGGCGACCGGGTCGGCTCGTCGCACGCGGCCCGAGTCGCGTCGCTCGCGGCCGAGAACGACGTCGTCGTCCTCGGTCCCGGACTGGGAGACGGCGACGGGACCCGCGAGTTCGTCCGCGAGTTCCTGACGGCCTACGACGGGCAGGCGGTCGTCGACGCCGACGCGCTCCGGGTCGTCCCCGAGGTCGACACGGACGCCGACCTGATCTGTACCCCGCATCAGGGCGAACTGGTCGACATGGGCGGCGAGACGGCGGCGGACCCGGACGAGCGAGCAGAACTGGTCCGGGAGTTCGCCGCCGACCTCGGCCACGTCCTGCTCGTGAAGGGCGCGGTCGACGTGATCGCCGACGCCGACGGCGTGCGGCTGAACCGCACCGGCAACCCGGGCATGACCGTCGGCGGGACCGGCGACGTGCTGGCGGGGACGGTCGGCGCGCTCGCGGCCGTCACGGACCCGTTCCGCGCGGCCGCGGTCGGCGCGTACGTCGTCGGGCGCGCCGGGGACGCAGCGGCCGACGCGAACGGGGCCGGCCTGGTGGCGACGGACTTACCCGACCGGCTGCCGGAGGCGATGCGTAATGAGTGACGACGGACCCGGCGACGGCGCGGCGGGCGACGGAGCGAGCGCGGACCCCGCCGGCGCGGACGCGCTGACCCACACCGACGACGCGGGCGACGTCCAGATGGTCGACGTGGGCGCGAAGCCCGACAGCAGCCGACGCGCGGTCGCGCGCGGCGAGATCCGGCTGACCCCGGAGACGATCCACGCGGTCGAGGCCGACGCGGTCGAGAAGGGCGACGTGCTCGCGACCGCGCGGATCGGCGCCGTCCAAGCCGTGAAACACACCTGGGAGACGATCCCGATGTGCCACCAGATCCCGATCACGAACGTCGACACCGAGTTCGCGGTGGGCGACGACCGGATCGAACTCACCGTCGCGGTCGAGACCACCGGGAAGACGGGCTGCGAGATGGAGGCGTTGGAGGGCGTCACGACAGGGCTCAACACCGTCTGGGACATGGTGAAGGCCGCCGAGAAGGACGCGGACGGGGGGTATCCCGACACGCGGATCTCGGACGTCGAGGTCGTCGAGAAGCGGAAGGAGCAGGTCGGCGAGTGAGTCGCGGGTGAGTCGCGGGTGAGCCGCGAGTGGGCGGCGAGCGGCGTCACACCGAAGCCCGGCCGCCGGTCAGAACAGCCCGCTCACGTCGCCGTCGGCGTCCACGTCGATGTCCTCGGCGGCCGGCTCCGCGGGCAGCCCCGGCATCGTCATCACGTCGGCGGTCTTCGCCACGACGAAGCCGGCCCCCGCCGAGGGGGTCACCTCGCGGACGGTGAGCGTCCACCCCTCGGGCACGCCGGTCCGGGCGGGGTCGTCGGACAGCGAGTACGGGGTCTTCGAGAGGCAGACCGGGAGGTCGCCGTACCCCCAGCGCTCGACGCGCTCGACGTCGTCGGCCGCGCCGTCGACGTACTCGACGCCCGCGACGCCGTACACCTCGCGCGCGACCGTGGCTATCTTCTCGCGGATCGGCGCGTCGGCGTCGTACAGGGGTTCGAACGACCCCGTCCCGGCGCGCTCGCGCACCAGTTCGGCCAGGTCGGTCGCGCCCGCGCCGCCGTCGCGGTGGGCCGTCGAGCGCGCGACCGGGATCCCGCGCTCTTCGAGTCCGGCCTCCAGCGCGGCGAGTTCGACCTCGGTGTCGTCCGCGAACACGTTGATCGCGGCGACCGTCGGGACCCCGAACGACTCGGCGATCGAGACGTGCTTCGCGACGTTGGCGACGCCGGCCCGGACCGCCTCGGGGGCCGGCTCCGCGAGGGCGTCGAAGTCGGTCGGCCACATCTCCAGGCCGTGGCGCTTCGCGCCGCGGACGGTGGCGACCACGACGGCTACGTCGGGGACCACGCCCTGCCGCGCGACGATGTTCCCGAACTTCTCCGCGCCGAGGTCGGCGCCGAACCCGGCCTCCGTGACGAGGTAGTCGGCGAGCGCGGCGCCGACCCGGTCAGCGACCAGTGTGTTCGTCCCGTGCGCGATGTTCGCGAAGGGTCCGCCGTGGACAAACGCTGGGACGCCCTCAACCGTCTGGACAAGGTTCGGCCGGAAGGCGTCCCGGAGCAGCGCGGCCGCGGCGCCGGTCACCCCGAGGTCGTCCGGCGTGACGGGCTCGCCGTCGGCGTCGGCCGCGAGCACGATCCGACCGATCCGCGCCTTCAGGTCCTCCAGGTCGGTCGCGAGCCCGAGGACGGCCGTCAGCTCCGAGGCGGCGGTGATCACGAACCCCTCTTCCCGGGGGACCCCGCTCGCGGTCCCGCCGAGGCCGACGACCGTCTCGCGGAGCGCGCGGTCGTTGACGTCGAGCGCGCGCGGCCAGTCGACCCGTCGCGCGTCTATCTCCGCGTCGTTGCCCTGGTGGAGGTGGTTGTCGAGCGCGGCCGCGAGGAGGTTGTGCGCCGCGGTCAGCGCGTGGATGTCGCCGGTGAAGTGGAGATTGATCGCCTCCATCGGGAGCACCTGCGACCGGCCCCCGCCGGCCGCGCCGCCCTTGACCCCGAAGACCGGGCCGAGCGACGGCTCCCGGATCGCGACCGCGGCCCGCTCGCCCAGCGCGGCGAGCCCCTGCCCGATCCCCACGGTGGTGACGGTCTTCCCCTCGCCCTTCGGCGTCGGCGACATGCCCGTCACCAGGACGGTCGTCCCGGCCGAGTCCGCTGCTGCCCCGGAAGCGTCCGGCCCGTCGCTGACGGCGTCGCGGACCGCCGCGTGCGTGAGCTTCGCGACGCCGTCGCCGCGCCGCTCGACGTCGTCGGCGGAGAGCCCGAGGTCGGCCGCGACCTCCTCGATCGGCCGGGGATCGGTCGCTCGCGCGACGGCGAGGTCCGACTCCGGTACCCCAGTCGCGTCGCTCGCGGGATCGGTGGGCGCCATACCGGCGCTTCTCGGGCCGCTCGTATGAGCGTTGCTCGGGCCTTGGTGACAACCCTCAGCGGTCGAGGAACGGCGGGATCACGACCTCGGCGCGCTTCTCGTCGCCGCGCACGACGACGCTCACCTCGGTGCCGGCGTCGGCGTACGACTCGTGGAGGTAGCCCAAGCCGATGGGCTCGTCGAGCGTCGGGCTCATCGTCCCGGAGGTGAGCTTCCCGACGCGGGTGAGGTCGCCGTCGGTGACCGCGTACCCGTTCCGGGGGACGCCGCGCTCGCGGAGGCGGACCCCGACGAACTTCTCGTCGACGCCCTCCTCGTTCTGCGCCTCCAAGGCGTCGCGCCCGACGAACTCCGTGTCGAGCTTGACGACGAAGCCGATCCGGGCCTCGTACGGCGTCCGGGGCTCGCTCTCCGGATCGAAGTCCTGTCCGGACAGCAGGTAGCCCATCTCGGTGCGGAGCGTGTCGCGGGCGCCGAGCCCGCAGGGCTGCGCCTCCCGCGGGCCGTCGACGAACGCCGCCCAGACGGACTCGGCGACGTCGGCCGGACACATCACTTCGAAGCCGTCCTCGCCGGTGTAGCCGGTGCGCGCGACCCAGCTCTCCGTGCCGGCCACCGCCGCGGCCGTCGCCTCGAACTTCGAGAGGTCGACGACCCGGTCCCGCGGCGTCGCCTCGTCGAGCGCGTCGACCGCGTCGGGGCCCTGAACGGCGAGCATCGCCCAGTCGTCGGTGGCGTTCGCGACGGTCGCGTCGAGGCCCCACTCGTCGCGGTGCGCGGTCCAGCGGTCGTACATCTGCCCGTCGTGGCCGGCGTTCGGCACGAAGAGGTACGCGGGGTCGCCGCTCGGGGCGTCGAGGTCGCCGTCGTGGGCCGCGTCGAGGTCCGCGAGCGACGCGGCCGCCTCGCCGGCGGCGGTCCCGTCGGGGAGCCGGTAGACGACCGTGTCGTCGAGCATCACGCCCTCGTCGTCCGTGATCGCGGCGTACTGCGAGTCGCCGGGGTCGAGCGCGCGCACGTCGTTCGTCGTGAGTCGGTTCAGCAGCTCGGTCGCGTCCGGGCCGGACACCTCGATCTCGCCCATGTGCGACACGTCGAAGACGCCGACCGACTCGCGGACCGCGGCGTGTTCGGTCCGGATCGAGTCGAACTCGACGGGCATCTGCCAGCCGCCGAAGTCGGTGAACTTGGCGCCGCGCTCGTCGTGGGCGTCGTGGAGCGGAGGGAGGCGATCGGTCATACCCGCACCTCTCCGGGACGAACCTAAGGCTTTGTGACATCGGCGGTCCGCGTCGGCGGCGGCCCCCGTCGCGGTCGCGCCCGTCGTCGACTCGGCCGACAGCCTCAAGCGGTCGCCGGCCCCTCACTCCGGCGTGAGCAGCCGTCGCCCCGACCGGCCCGGTCCGCTCGCCCCCGCGGTCGCCGTGGTCGTCGCCGCGGTCCTCCTGTTCGCGCTCGTCGGGACCTGGCCGCCGTTCGTCGCGGTCGAGAGCGGCAGCATGGCGCCCGGGGTCGAGCGCGGGGACCTCGTCGTCGTGACGGCGGCCGACCGGGCGCCGTGGGGCGACCTCTCGACCGCCGCCGACCCGAACGCGCCGGCGCGGCTCGGCGGGACGGGCGATGTCGTCGTCTACACCGTCCCGGGGGCGGACGGGAGACCGGTGTTCCACCGGTTGGCGTTCGCGGTCGACGCCGGCGAGGACTGGACGGAGCGGGCCGACCCGGCGCTCCTCGCCGCTGACTGCGCGGAGCTGGCGACGTGCCCGGCGCCGTACGACGGCTACGTCACCTACGGCGACGCGAACGAGCTGTACGACCAGAGCGCGGGCATCGCGCCCGTCGTCCCCGACGAGTGGATCGCCGGGAAGGCGCTGTTCGCGGTGCCGAACCTTGGCTGGATTCGGGTGGGGATCGACGCGGCGGCCGCGCGCTACGGCGGCGTCGCGACCGGCGTCGTCCTCGTCGGTATCGCGGGGATCGCGGGGGGCGTCGGGGCGCTGTTGCTCGGTCGGATCCGGTGGGAACGGCGGCGGTGAGTCGGGCGTCGATCAGTCCCGGGCGCTACCGGTGCCAGGTCGGTTCGCTTCCCGTATCGTCCGCGGCCTCGGTCGCGTCGACCTCGTCGCCGTCTAGAGTCACCGATCCGTTCGCGGCGTTGCGGAGGGCGTCCGACCGGCCGAACTCCCCGGGCGCGATGGCGAGCGTGCGGATCCCGTAGCCGTTCGCGGTCTCGACGACCGGCTTGAAGTCCGTGTCGCGGGAGGCGATCGCGAGCGTCTCCATCCGGCCCTCCGCGGCGAACCGCGCGGCGTCGACCGCGAGCTTCACGTCCACGTCGCCGCTCGTGACGATGACCTCGAAGCCGCGCGCCTCCGCGGCCTGTATCAGCCCCGGCGTCGCGTGCTCGTCGAGGTACAGCCGGGTCGTCACCAGCGGGCCCTCCGCCTCGCCCGCCCGCCGCACGTCGTCTAAGTCCACGTCAAACTCCTCGCGCAGCACGTTCGGGCCGTCGACGAACAGCGCCACGCTGCCGGCGTCCGGATCCGTCTCGGCGGCCGCGCTCGCGACGCCCTCGGCGGTCGTCTCGGCTTCCGGGCCCTCGCCTCGGTCCATGGGTGGCCTTCGCCGTCGCCGGAGATAGGTATGGTGATCCGCGCGCTCGCGGTCCGCCCCCGTCACTCGCCGGTCGTCCTCTGCGACGGTCCGTCGTCGCCCGAGTCGATCGTGATCAAGTGATCGAAACTATCGTCCGCGAATCATCGACACCCTTCGTCGAACGCCGTCGAAATTCAAGACCTTATATGGATATTACGACTTCCCTCACGTCCGTAGTGAATATACGGAGGCTTGAAGTAAGGCGTCCAGCAATAACGGGATAAGATGTCACAATCGAACGCGTACACCGTCATTTCCGCACAGAACGATCACGAATGTACCACGGTACGTGCCCATCCCCGCAACGAGACGTTCCACATCGTCGACTACGCCGACGAGGACGCCCGCGAGCGGGTCGCGGACCTGCCCGTCGGCTCGGTCGTGCGGATGGAGCTGTCCCGCGCGGGTCGCCGGAGCAACGTCTGGTGCGCCGAGTCGGTTACGACGGCCCGGACCGACGGGGGAGAGCGCCGGTAAGCGACGCCGAACCTCCGCGCTCCGTCACCGGTCGGGAGCGCGCCGGTCGACTCCGTAGTCCGGTTCCCGCGGGTCCGCTTCGTCCCTCTCTTTCGCGGTTCGCCGTCCGCCTCACGGCCGTCCGCTTTCCCGATGACGACAGGTATTTGCCACCGATGCCGGTAGGGGCAGGAGATGGTCGAGACGCTGCTCGCTGTCGGTATCGTCGCCTCGGTGTTCGTCGGCTTCAACATCGGCGGCTCCTCGACCGGCATCGCGTGGGGGCCGCCGGTGGGCGCCGGCATCCTGAAGAAGACGACCGCGGCCGCGCTGATGACGGTGTTCGTGTTCCTCGGCGGGTGGACGGTGGGACGGAACGTGATGGACACGCTCAGCGGCGGGATCATCACGACCGAGCTCTCGCTGTCGGCCGGCGTCGCCGTCCTGTTTTTCATCGGGTTCGGGATCCTCATCGCGAACGTCTTCGGCGTCCCGGTGCCGACCTCGATGACGACCGTGGGCGCCATCGCCGGGCTCGGGCTGGCGACTGACACGCTCAACTACGCCACGATCACCCGGATCGTCTCCTGGTGGATCGTGACGCCGATCATCGGCTTCTGGATCGGCGTCGTCATCGGTCGGTACGTCTACCCGGCCGTGAACCGGCGCGTCCGCGTCGAGAAGTCGCCCGGGCCGCTGCTCAGACTCGACCGCGACGGAGCCGTGCCGACGGTCGCGCTCGGACCCAACACGACGTACTCGGAGCTGATCAGCACGGTCGTCGTCCTGGTCATCGGCTGTTACATGGCGTTCAGCGCCGGTGCGAGCAACGTCCCGAACGCCGCCGCGCCGCTCGTCAGCGGCGTCGGCGGCCTCCCCGACGACACCGCGATCCTGCTCGCGACGCTCGCAATCGGGCTCGGCGGGTTCACGATCGCCCGCCGCACGATGGAGTCGGTCGGCGGCGAGCTCAGCGACATCCCGCTCCTCGCCGCGCTGTTCGTGATGACCACGGCCTCAACGATCACGACGGTCCTCTCGTGGATCGGCATCCCGATCAGCCTCGTCATGGGCACGGTGATGACGATCGTCGGCATCGGCTGGGGGCGGGCGACGCGCCCGGTCACGGTCCGGCAGGCGGTCACGCGCAACACCGGCGACAACGAGATCGTCACCGGCGCGATCACCGTGAGCGACACCGAGGGGCGGCAGTCGTCGCCGATCGGGGAGGCGGAGCCGGCGGCGGTGTTGAACGCGGGCGACCTTTTCAACCCCCGAGCGGTCCTGAAGTACGTCTCGATGTGGATCATCGGTCCGTCGGTGTCGACCGCGCTGGCGTACGGGTTCTTCGTCCTCCTGCCGGGAGTCGCCTGACGGCGCCGGGGTGACGGGAGCAGTTAGGAGGATGCGCGGCGTAGATCGGGTATGATAGACCGCATCCTCGTGCCGATGGACGACTCGGACCACGCCGAGCGGGCCCTCGAATACGCCTTGGAGAACTTCCCGGACGCGGACGTCACCGTGGTTCACGTCGTCGGCGCGCCGTCGATGATGATGGGCGAGGCCGCGTCGCTCGCGCTCGCGGACGACTTCGAGGCGGCGGCCGCGGAGCGCGCGGAGGGCGTCTTTGAGCGCGCCCGCGCACTGGCGACCGACCGCGGCCGCGAGGTCGACACGGTCGTCGGCGTCGGCCACCCGGCGCGGAACATCATCGACCGGTCGGAGGGGTACGACACGGTCGTAATCGGGGCCCACGGCGCGGACCGCGGGCGCGCGACGCGCCGGTTCCTCGTCGGTAACGTCGCCGAAACCGTCTCGAAGCGCGCTCCGGTGTCCGTGGTGCTCGTCCGCTGACGGACGGCCCGGCGCGGTCGGTGGGCGGCGGCGCGATCAGTCCCGCGTGAGCCGCGGGTTCGTCACCGCGCCGTCCGCGGCGGAGGCGAAGTCCCGGCCGTACTTCGCGAGGATGCCGCCCTCGTATGGCGGCTCGGGCGCCTCCCACTCCTCGCGGCGCGCCTCCAGCTCCTCGTCGGAGAGGTCGACGGTGAGGTCCCGCTCGGGGATGTCGACGGTGACGTGGTCGCCGTCCTCGATCAGGCCGATCGGGCCGCCGACGGCGGCCTCGGGCGCGACGTGGCCGATCATCGGGCCGCGGGTGCCGCCCGAGAAGCGGCCGTCGGTGAGCAGCGCCACGTCGTCCTCGTGGCCCGCGCCGACGACCGCGGCGGTGACGCCGAGCATCTCGCGCATCCCGGGGCCGCCGCGGGGGCCCTCGTTGCGGATGACGATCACGTCGCCGGACTCGATCCCGCCGGACTGGACGTACTCCATCGCGTCCTCCTCGTTCTCGAACACGCGGGCCGGCCCCTCGTGGTAGAACTCGTCGTCGCCGGTCACCTTCAGCACCGAGCCGTCCGGCGCGAGGTTGCCGTCGAGGATCTTGATCGCGCCCTCCTCCTCCTTCGGGTCGTCGACGGGGTAGAGGAAGTCGGCCTCGATGTCCGACTCGTCCGGGAGCTCGCCGCGCTCCTCCAGCGCCGCGATCTCCTCGGCGAGCGTGTTGCCCGTCACCGTCATGGCGTCGCCGTGGAGCAGGTCCGCCTCCAGCAGGCGGCGGAGCACGACCGGCACGCCGCCGATCTCGTGGAGGTCGTTCATCACGCGGCTCCCCCCAGGCTGGAGGTTCGCGATCTTCGGGGTGCGCCGCGAGATTTCGTCGAAGTCCTCAATCGAGAGGTCGACGTCGGCCTCGCCGGCCAAGGCGAGCAGGTGGAGGACGGCGTTCGTGGAGCCGCCCATCGCGGTCTGGGCCGCGATCGCGTTCTCGAACGACTCCCGCGAGAGGATGTCGGAGGGGCGGCGGTCGTTCTCGATACAGTCCATCGCCAGCTCGCCGGCGCGCTCGGCGACCGCGTAGCGCGCCTCGTCCTCGGCGGGCGGCGAGGCCGACCCGAGCGGCGCCAGCCCCAGCGCCTCCGAGAGCGACGCCATCGTGTTCGCGGTGAACATCCCGCCGCACGAGCCCGCGCCGGGGCAGGCGTGGCGTTCCAGGTCGTCGAGCTCGTCGGCGTCCATGTCGCCCTGCGCGTACGTGCCGACGCCCTCGAACACCTGGACGATCGTCACGTCGCGGCCGTCGTGCTGGCCGGGCATGATCGAGCCGCCGTAGAGGAAGACGCTCGGCAGGTCCGTCCGGATCGCGGCCATCATCATCCCGGGGAGGTTCTTGTCGCAGCCCGCGACGGTCACGAGCGCGTCCATGCGCTCGCCGAAGGAGACCAGCTCGACGGAGTCGGCGATGACCTCCCGCGATATCAGGCTCGCCTTCATCCCTTCCGTCCCCATCGAGATGGCGTCGCTAATGGTGATCGTTCCGAACTCGATCGGCATCCCGCCCGCGGCGTCGATGCCGTCGAGCGCGGCGTCGGCCACGTCGTCGAGGTGGACGTTACACGGCGTGATGTCGGCCGCGGGGTTCGGCACGCCGACGATGGGCGACGAGAGGTCCTCGTCGTCGAATCCCATCGCGCGGAACATCGCGCGGTGCGGCGCCTTGTCCGGCCCCTCGGTCACCTCGCGGCTCCGCAGGTCTCCGTCCTTCTTCCCGGCGAATCGGTCCGCGTCCGCCCGGCGACGACGGCGCTCGTCGTCGTCTGACCTCGGCTGCTGTTCGCTCATACGCGACCCTGTCGCTCGGGGGTCTTAAACGACCGCGTCGGGGCGAGGGTTGCTCGGCGGGGCGAACGGGTTCGGGGCGGGGGTCGATCGGTCGTCGTCGCCGGGCTATCACACCCGCGACTTCAGTTCCACCCGGTAGCCGAACGGGTCCCTGACGTACACCGCGCCCGCTTCACCGGTCGCCCCGAGCGGCGAGTCGAGGCTCTTCTCGACCTCGACGCCGGCGTCCGCCAGCTCGGCTTCGATCTCCGCGGCCGACTCCTCCACGACGACCGCGACGTGGTCGTAGTTCGTCTTCGCCGGCGCCTCGAACTCCTCGGTGGGCCAGAGGTGGATCACGGCGGTCGCCGAGAGCCGCACGTCGAAGAACGGCTTCTCGTCGGCCGCGTACAGCGCGTCCTCGATGCCGAACCCGAGCTGCTCGCCGTAGAACTCGCGGGCCTCGTCGGCGCCGTCTTCGGGAATCCGAAGGTTGACGTGGTCGATGTGTCGAGCGTTCACAACGGCCGGTTCGGCGGCCGGGCGCAAAAGTCGTGCGGGGGCGGCACGACGCTCGCCTTCGAACGCCAGCAGCGCGGCGAATGCGACGGTGAAGCGCGGTCCCGCGACCCGCGAACCGCCGCGGAGTATTTACCCACAGAAATGTAAGTATCACACATGATTGGCTTGAACGTCGTCGCCGTCACGCCGCTGATGGGCGGGATGGCGGGCGGGATGGGCGGCTGGATGTTACTCTTCCCGCTTCTCGCGTTGCTCACCGTCGCGGCGCTGCTCGCCGTGGGCGTCGTCGGAATCAGGGCGCTCGCGAACGAGACCGACGACGGCTCGACGCAGAACGAGCCCGACGAGGATCCGGTCGAGCGCCTTCAGCGACGGTACGCGGAGGGCGATCTCACGGAAGCGGAATTCGAGCGGGCGCTGGAGCGCGAACTGGAGTGGGAGGAGACCGGTGGGACCGGGTCGAGCCCGACGCACGAGACCGAATCGAGCGGGGAGGCGGCGCGGGCGCGGTAAGTCGAGGGAAGAAGGTCGGTCGTCGCGGCCGGTCAGGCGAACGCGCGCAGGATTCCGGCGCCGTCGGTGCTGCGGCCGAGGTCCGGGAGCGTGGCGCGCTCGGGGTGGGGCATCAGCACCGCGACCGTCTCGCGCTCGCCGAGGACGCCGGCGACGTTGTCGGTCGAGCCGTTCGGATTGGCGGCGTCCGTGACGTTCCCGTCGGCGTCGCAGTAGCGGAAGAGGACGCGGTCCTCGGCGACGAGGTCGGCGTGGGTCGCCTCGCTTATCTCGAAGCGCCCCTCGCCGTGCGCGATGGGGACCTCGATGACCTGTCCCTCCTCGTAGGCGGCGGTCCAGGGGGTATCGGCGCGCTCGACGCGCAGGTGGACTGGCTCGCACTGGAACCGCGCGGAGGCGTTCGTGGTGAACGCGCCGGGCGTCAGCCCCGACTCCGAGCCGATCTGCGCACCGTTACAGATGCCGATCACGGGGACGCCGGCGTCGGCGGCGTCGCGGACCTCCTCCATGATCGGATCGCGGGCGGCCATCGCGCCGGCGCGGAGGTAATCGCCGTAGGAGAACCCGCCGGGGAGGACTACCCCGTCGGGGTCGGCGGGGAGGCCGTCGTCGTACCAGACGCGCTCGGCGTCGACGCCGAGGTGGTCGAGCGCGCGGACGGCGTCGCGGTCGCAGTTCGAGCCGCCGAACTGGACGACGGCGACCGTCACGCCGCCCACCCCGCGTGGGCGGCCGCGGCGCTCGCATCGCCGGCGGCCGCGCCGGTGACGGTCGGCGTCGTCTCGGAGGCGGCGACCGTCATCGCTCCGCGACCGCCACGTCGTAGTCGTGGATCGTGGGGTTCGCGAGCAGCCGCTCGGCCATCTCGCCGGCGCGGTCGGCCGCCTCGTCGGCGTCGGCGGCGTCGAGGTCGACCTCGAAGCGGTCCGCCGAGCGGAGGTCGGACAACTCGAACCCGAGCCGTTCGAGGGCCTGCTGGGTCGTCTCGGCCTCCGGGTCGAGGACGCCCCGCTTCAGCCGGACCGTCACCGTCGCCGTGTACGCGGTCATACCCGTTGGTGCGGAGTCGTGTGTAAAAACCGTTTTGGAACGACGTTTATACACATGTTCGTGGATATATATCGGTCGTTCGTGCGGGAGGCAGGGACCGCGCGGAACGAAAGGGGCAAACCCCTCCGGCTGTTGGGGAGGGTGTATGCAGCCGCTCGAACCCGCGGAGGTGATCGTCGCATGACCCGCGAACTGACCGAAATTACGGTCGTCGGAGGAGACAAGACCGGACTCATCGCGCGGGTCACCTCCCTGCTGTTCGAGCGCGGGATCAACATCGAGGACCTCGATCAGGCGGTCCGCGAGGGCGTCTTCCGGATGACGACCCGCGTCGACACCTCGGAGATGGAGACCTCGCGCGGCGAGCTCCGCCGGGCGCTCGCCGAGCTCGGCCGCGAACTCGACGTCGACATCCAGGTCCGGTTCCCGAGCGACCGCGACGCGCGGCGCGTCGCGCTGCTCGTCACCAAGGAGACCCACGCGCCCGAGGCGCTGTTGGAGGCGGAGGCGCGCGGCGAGCTGGCCGAGGACAGCGAGGCCGAGATCCCGGTCGTCATCGGCAACCGCGGCGACCTCCGGTCGCTCGCGGAGCGCTACGACAAGCCGTTCTACGACGTGGGCGACGGCAACGGCAACACCGACGAGGAGCGCCTTCTCGACCTGCTGGCCGAGTACGACGTGGACCTCATCGCCTTAGCGCGGTACATGCGCATCCTCTCGCCCGAGGTCGTCTTCCGGTACGAGGGGCGGATCGTCAACGTCCACCCCTCGCTGCTGCCGGCGTTCCCCGGCGCGGAGGCGTACCGGCAGGCCAAGGACGCCGGCGTCCGGGTCGCGGGCGTCACCGCCCACTACGTCACGACCGACCTCGACCAGGGGCCGGTCATCGCCCAGCGCGCCTTCGACGTGCCCCCGGGCGCCGACGTCGACGAGATCAAGCGCCGCGGACAGCCCCTCGAGGCCGAGGTCCTGCTCGACGCGGTCCGGCTCCACCTCGCGGACGCCATCGCGGTCCACCGCGGGACAGTCCACGTGCGCGAGGACGTGGACGTCGACGCGCAACTCGGCCTCTCGGAGGCCGCCGTGGACGCGAACCCGGACGAGCCCGTCGACGGCGAGCCGCTCGGCCGCACCCGCCCGTCGCCGTCGGACGACTGACGGAGCGATAGGACCGCACGCGCCGGCCGACCTCGAACTCCGGCGGCTACTTTTAACCGCGCGCGAGCGCAACGACGGACGATGACCGGTCGTCGCGCCCGGACGTTCCTCGCGGACACCGCCGCGGTCGTCCGCAGCGACGAGCGGCTGATCCTGCTGTTCCTACTGCTCCTCCCTCTCTCGCCGCGCTGGCGGTGTTCCTCCACTACACGACCCTGGTCTTGGAGGGGCTCCCGGACCCGGTTCCGGGGGAGCCGTTCGGGCCGTGAACCGGGACCGCCGAGCCGCTCACTCCAACCGCACCAGCAGGTCGCGGTTCGCGGCCTCGTAGCGCAGGCGCCCGTCGTCGAGCGCCCGGCGGCGCCTAGCCGCCCAGTCGCTCGCGTCGTAGCCGGTCTCGCCGACGGCCGTCTCGACCGTGTCAAGCAGGTGCGCGAGGACCGTCCGCTCGCCCGGCTCGTAGGGGGGTTCGATCTCCCACGGCGAGGGGCCCTCGGCGATCGCGGTCGCCTCCCGGGCCAGCGCCGCCGCCCCGTCGGGGCCGCCGGGGCGGAACTCCCGCATGTGGCGGTGATAGCGGTCGAGAACTGCCTCGTCGTCCGGGTCCGGGGGCGCGAACCGCGTCTCGCCGTCGTAGGTTATCGGCGCGTACGCGACGGGGGCGACCTCGGCGAGGGCGTCGACCGCCGGGGCGGCGTCGACCACGTCGAAGAACGCGCAGCCGACGACCGCGTCGAACCGCTCGCCGGCGGCCGCCGCCTCGCTCGCGAAGTCGAAGGCGTCCGCGACGCGGAACTCGACGGCCACGTCCCCGACCGCGTCGCCGATCCGCGCTTCGCCCGCGGACAGGGCCGCCTCGTGGGCGTCGACCGCGACCCACCGGCCGGCGTCGATCACGCCCCAGTCGACGAGGCGCTCGACCATCGTCGCCGTGCCCGCGCCGACTTCGAGCACCTCGGGCTCGGGCGGGAGCTCGGCGGCGAAGCGGTCGAGGACCGCCCGGTTCAGCGAGCGGTCGTCGAGCGCGCGCTTCGCGTCGAGGTACGTCGCGTGGTCGGTCACGCGGCGTCACCTCCCGCGCCCGGGACCCTCGTCCGCCGTCCGGCCTCGGCCTCCAGGAAGTCGACGACGCGGTCGAGCGTCTCGGGCCACCCCGGCCGCGCCTCGTAGTCGCGGCGCGCGGCGGTCCCCATGGCCGCCAGCCGGTCGCGGTCGTCGAGGTCGCGGAGTGCCGCGGCGACGGCGCGCGGGTCGCCCGGGGGCACGAGGACGCCCGACTCGCCGTCCCGGACGAACTCGCTCGCGCCGCCCGCGGTCGTCGCCAGCGGCACGCAGCCGAACCCCATCCCCTCCAGGTACACCATGCCGAACGGCTCGTACCGCGACGGCACCGCCAGGACGTGGCTCTCGCGGAGCCGCGCCGCGACCGCCTCGTCGTCGAGGCGCCCGGCGAAGCGGACGCGGTCGCCGATCCCGGCCGCGGCGACCGACTCCGCGACGGCCTCGGCGTGGGCCGGCGCGACCGTCCGGTCCCCGACGACCGTCAGCCGCCAGTCCACGTCGCGGCCGTCCAGCCGGGCGAGGCCGTCGACGAGCGCGTCGAGCCCCTTCCGCGGGACGACGTTCCCGAGGAAGGTCACCTCCAGCGGGCCGGACCGGGCGCGCTCTCGGATCGCTGACGCGGAGGTCACCGGGTCGAACCGGTCGCCGGCCGGCGGGGCGACCGCGCTCCTGGCCGGGCCGCCGAGCACGGCCGCGTTCCGGCGGGTCGTCTCGGCGTTGTACACCGCGGCGTCGACGCCGCGGAGGAACCGGCGCTCGACGGCCGCCACTCCGCGGCGCCCGAGCGCCGAGCGCGCGCGGTCGAGGGCTCCCCGTTCGCCGTCCGGCGTCCCCTGCGCCGCCCGCGCACGCCACGCGATCATGTGGACGAGCGCGACGGTCGGCGCGTCGAGCCGGCGGTTGGCGCACAGCACCGACGGGTGCGCCAACCCGTCCTCGACGACCACGTCGAACTCGGCGAGGCGGGCGGCGAGCCGGCCCGCCCGGAGGTTCGGCGCGAGGCGTTCCCGGTAGGATCCCCGGGGCAGCGAGACCACCTCGACGCCGTGGCCGCGCTCGCGGAGCCGGTCGCGGAGCCGCCGGTCGTAGTAGAAGCCGCCGGACTCGGACTCGATGTCGCCGGCCAGCACGAGGGCGACGCGCATCGGGGCGTCACCGCAGTTCGCCGGCGTAGGAGACGCTCGCGGCGTCGTCCTCGCGGACGGTCACGGTCAGCCGGGTCGCGGCCGGGGCGTCCACCGCCGCGAGGTCGTCGAACAGCGCCCGGGCCAGCCGCTCGGCGCTGGGGTTGCCCTCCAAGTGCTCGTTGAGCGTCTCGTCCCGGTAGCGGTCGGCCGCGTCGGCCAGGGCGTCGAGCGCGAGGTCGATGTCGAGCAGGTAGCCGTACTCGCCGAGCTCCGGGCCACGGAACGTCGCCTCCGCGGTGAAGGTGTGCGAGTGGAGCTCCGCCTCGCCGGCCGGCGGGTTCGGGACGGTGAGGTAGTGCTGTGCGACGAACGTCTCGGAGACGGTCAGTTCGTACATGGGTAGGTGAAGAGGAGCTGAAGGGTCGGTTCGCCCTCGTCGGCAAGGCGCCGGTACGCGCTCGGCGCGCGGTCGACCGGGACGCGGTCCGTGACGAGCCGCTCGGTGACATCCAGTTCGCCGTGGAGACGCCGGAGCTGGCGCCAGGCGGTCTCCCGGCGCCGCTCCCGGTCCCAGCGACCCCGCAGCTCCGGCGCGATGGTCGTGACTTGGCTGCTCCGGACGGTGACCCGCCCGCGGTGGAAGTGGTCGCCGAAGCCGAGGTCGGCGCGCTTGGTGCCGTACCACGACCCCACGAGGACGCGGCCGTCGAACCGCGTCGTCTCGACGGCCGTCTCCAGCGTCTCCGGGCGCCCCGAGACCTCGACCGCGAGGTCGACGCCCCCGGTGCGGTCGCGGACGGCGTCGACGACGCCGGCGCGCCCGTCGTATCGGGTCGGGTCGACGACGGCGTCGGCGCCGAACTCGGCCGCGAGCTCGCGCCGCCGGTCCCTCGGTTCGACCGCGACCACGGTCTCTGCGCCGCTCCGCGCCAGCAGCGCGGTCGTGAGCAGCCCCACGACGCCCTGCCCGAACACCGCGACGCGCTCGCCGAGCCGGGGGGCCGCGTCGAGCGTCAGCGTCACCGCCGTCTCCGCGTTCGCGAACAGCGTCGCGGTCTCCGGGTCGATCCCGTCCGGGACCGGGATGAGCGCGTCCGGGGAGACGGCGAACCGGCTCTCGTGGGGGTTAAACGCGAAGACGGTCCGGTCTCGCCACGACGGGTCGACCGCCTCGCCGACCGCGGTCACCCGCCCGACGACCGCGTAGCCGTAGCGGAGCGGGTACGAGAGGTCGCCGTCGAGCGAGGAGAGCTCCTCGTCCGCGACGGTCTCGGGGTCGAGCTCCCCGCGGTACGCGAGCAGCTCGGACCCCGCGCTCACCGCCGAGACGGACGCGGAGACGACCACCTCGTCGGGGGCCGGGGCGGGGTCGTCGACCGGGACGACCTCGACGCGTTCCGGCCCGGTGAACTCCACCGCGCGGTGGGCGGCGCCGTCGCTCACGCGGACTCACCCGTCCGCGACCGACGACCGAGAGGAGTCGACATTACCGATCGCACGGGCCGATCCAACATAAAGCCCCGCCGGCGACCACCCGACCGAGCGGCGTCGGCGGTCGCGGTCGCTGCCGTCGGGAGTAAACATAAGCCAGCGGAGGCCGTGCGTAGCGTATCCATGGCACACTCCGACGCGGGCGCCGACGTCGAATCGCTGACCCCGCTCCACTGGATCGGGATCCTCGCCGCGACCGTGTCCGGGATCGTCCACGCCGTCCTCGGGGTTCAGGTCGGGGGCGCGCTGGGGATCTCCTTCTTCGTCGCGACACTTGGCTTCGGAGCGGGCGTGACGGCGATAGTCGCCGGCTACCGTCGACGGCTGATCTACGCCGTCGGGATCCCGTTCACCGGCGGTCAGATCGTCCTGTGGTACGTGATCAACTTCGTCACCGGGACGTACTCGTTCCCGGGCGATATCGGGGTGTACGGCGCCGTCGACAAGGTCGCGCAGATCGCGTTGATCGCCGTCCTCGCGGTCCTGCTCTCCAGAGAGTCGTAAGCCCGGCCGCGGCTCGCCGTTCCCTCCTCGACGCCGCGAACCGGTCCCGCCACCGCCCGGTTCGGACCGTTCGCTCACCGCCTCACTCGCCGCCTCGGCCGGCCGCGATCGGCGGATCGTCGCGCCCGAGTCGCCCCGTCGCGGCCGCCCAGTCGCGGGCGAAGCTCGCCAGCAGTGCCGCCAGAGCGACCGCCGCGAACGCGGTCAGGAGGACCGTCTCGCCCCCGCGGCCGACGTTCGGGAGTAGCGCGAGCGCGACGACGGCGAACTGCGCGGTGCCCACGAACGGCCGGACTCGGCTCGGCGGGAGCTCGTACACCGGCGCCCCGGCGCGTCGTCGCCGCCACAGCGACCCGGCGTAGGCGTACCAGACCCCGCCGGCGAGGAGGTACCACGGGGGGAGCGCGCCCAGCGCGACGGCGACCGCGGCGCCGACGAGGACGGCCAGCGCGTCGGTGGCCCCGTCGAGGCGCGCGCCGAGGACCGTCTCGCGGGTGCGGCGGGCGACGGCGCCGTCGACCGCGTCGAGGCCCACCGCGCCGACGAAGAGGGCCGCGGGGAGCCGCGGGTCCGGCGCCGGCGCGACCGCCGCGCCCGCGAGGACGACGGCGAGCCAGCCCCGGAACAGCGTGATCGCGTTCGCCGGGCCGAGCCGCGGGTCGGGGGCCTCTCCGTCGGGCGCGCGGTTCGCCGCGAGGTTGGCCCGCGCGTACGCGGCGAGGTACGCGCCGGGAACGACCGCGGCGAGGACCCAGGCCGTCCCGAGCGGGCGCCACAGCGCGGCCAGCCCGAGCGCGCCGAGCGCCACGGAGCCGGCGAACCGCCGTCGGAGCCGAGCGGGCGTGGCCGCGGAGGGATCGGGGGCCGGCATCTCAGTCCGGTCTCCCGTCCGCGGGCGGTCCGGCGTCGGGGTCGCCTTCGCCGTCCGCTTCCGCCTCGGCGCTCCGCGGGGTCTCCCCGATCTCCTCCATCACGCGGGCGTGGAACTCGCGGAGGACCGCGGACTCGTCGTCGGCGATGACGGTGTCGGAGTCGACCAGCGTCGCGAGCCCGAACGCGAGCGGGCTGGGCGAGTCGACGACGCGGTGTTCGACCGCGAGGTCGCCGGCGGCGATTCGGTCGACCGCCTCGCGGATGCCGTCGACGTCGAGCCGGTCCTCCAGCAGCTCTCGGTACGTCTCCTCTAACACGGCGAACTCCTCTAAGTCGGCCGCGAACGACAGCAGCATCTCGGCGGAGACCTGCTGTTCCGCGGCCGACTTCTCGTACCCCTTGTACCGCTTCAGGATCAGGAGCGCGCGCCCGGCGTTGATCCGGAAGTAGCGCTGGAGCAGGTCCGTCCCCTGGACCGCCTCGCGCAGGTCCTCGCGGACCGTCTCCGGGTCGAGGTCGGCCAGTATCCCCGCCACGTCGACCTTCCGGTTCAGCGGGAGCGCCAGCGAGAAGCCGCGGTCGGCGACCGCCACCGCGACGTTGGCGTCTGTCCGGTTCGCGACCGCGGCCGCGACGAGCCGCGAGAGCCCGTCGTTGAACCGGCGGCCGTAGGTCGAGTGGACGTAGAAGCGCCGCTTGTACTCGTTCCGGTCGAGCTCCTCCTCGACGACGAGGCGGTCGGGCGTCGAGACCGAGTCCGCGCCCGCGTACCGCACCTGCTCGTCGTACATGCGGGCGAGCGCGCGGACCGCGTTCCCGTCGAGGGGGAACTGCCGGAGCCACGCCCGGACCGCCGCCGGACCGGCGTTCGGGCCGTCCCCCGTCAGGCGGTCGAGGAGCTCCGCCTGGAAGTCGAGGACCTCGCGGGCGAGGTCCGCCGAGAGGGGCAGGCGCTCGGCGAACCACGACGGCACGGTCGGGCGCTCGCTCGTTCGGTCGACGTACACCTTCGAGCCGCGCCGGTAGCGGAACGCGAACCGCTCGCCGCCCAGCGCGAACACGTCGCCGGACTCCAGCGTGTCGAGGTACGATTCGTCGAGGGTGCCGACCCACTCGTCGTCGCGCGTGAACACGTCGCAGGTGAACGAGTCGGGGATCGTTCCGACGTTCGTCATGTAGATGACCCGCGCGAGCCGCCCGCGCTTCCCGACGAGCGTCTCGCCCACCGGATATTCGGGGTAGTGGTGCTCCCCGTCGGGCGGGTCGTTGGCGTCGCGCCACACCTTCGGGTAGACGTTCTTGTCCTTCAGCCCGTCGTAGTCGCCGGTGAGGTACCGGAACAGCCGCTCGTACGCGGCGTCGTCGAAGCCGCGGTACGGGTGCGCCCGGCGCAGTACCTCGCGGACCTCGCGGTCGGGGCGGATCCGGTTTATCGCCATCCCGTAGACGTGCTGTGCGGCCACGTCGTACGCGCCCTCGGGCGGGAACACGCGGTCGACGAACCCCTCCTCGGCGCGCGCGAGCAGCGCGGCGCACTCGATCAGCTCGTCGCGGTCCAGCGCGAACACCCGGCCCTCGACGGTCTCGCCCGGGCTGTGGCCCGCGCGGCCGACGCGCTGGAGCAGCGCGGCGACGGACTTCGGCGACCCGACCTGGACGACGAGATCGAGGTGCGGCATGTCGATGCCCAACTCCAGGCTCGTCGAGGTCGTGACCACGTCCAGTTCGCCCGACTTCAGCCCCTCCTCGACGCGAGTGCGCTGGGCCTCGCCGAGGCTCCCGTGGTGGCAGCCGGAGTCCGATTCGTCGTAGTCGAAGCGACGACGGAGCTCTTGGAGGGTGCGCTCGGCGCCAGATCGGGAGTTCGTGAACACCAGCGTGTTCTCGTGGGACTCGATCAGCTCGCGAAGCGACTCGTAGAAGCGGTCGGTCACCGCCGACCGCGGCGTGTGGATCAGGTCGGCGGCCGGCGTCCGGAGTTCGAGGTCGAACTCGCGGGCGAACCGGGCGTCGACCACCTCACAGGGCCGCGTCTCGAACCCGTCGGGATCGCCGACCTCGCCGGCGACGCGCTCGCGCCCGACGAGGAACGAGGCGATCCCGTCGAGCGGTTCGACGGTCGCCGAACAGCCGATCCGCGTGATTTCGGCCTCGCTCCCTCTATCTCCGTTCCGCGTCAACTCGGTCAGCCGCTCTAAGGACACCGCGAGGTGCGTGCCGCGCTTGTTCGCGGCAAGCGAGTGGATCTCGTCGACGATCACGTACTCGACGGTGCGGAGCTTCTCCTTGAACTTCGGCGAGTTGAGCAGGATCGCGAGCGTCTCCGGCGTGGTGTTGAGGACGTGGGGCGTCTCGGAGAGCATCGCCTGCCGGTCCGCCTTCGAGGTGTCGCCGTGGCGGATCGCCTGCCTGACGCCCGGATCGTACGCCTCGTCGTCGCCCGTCCCGTCGTCCTCCTCGGCCGCGGCGACCGCCTCCCCGATTCCCTCCAAGGGAGTCTCCAGGTTGCGCTCGATGTCGTTCGCGAGCGACTTCAGCGGCGAGACGTACAGGCAGTAGACGGCGTTGTCGAGGTCGTCGGCGCGGTCCCGAGCGAAGAGGTCGTCGAGGACCGCGAGAAAGGAGGCCAGCGTCTTCCCGCTGCCCGTCGGCGCCGCGACGAGGCAATTCTCCCCGTCGTCAACGCGGGGGATCGCCTCGCGCTGCGGCGGCGTGAAGAACCCGCCGTTCTCGCCGACGTACGCGCCGAACCGCTCGACCCACCAGCGCCGGACCAGCGGTGAGAGCCGCGCGAGCACGTCGGCGTCGGCGATCGGGACCGCGTCCGGGTCGAAGTCGGGGTCCGCGATCGCACCGCGCTCGACCGCGTCGCGGAGGAGGGCGCGCGCGGCCGCCTCGTCGCCGCGGTCCGTGGTCTCGCTCACGGCGATTACGAGGGCTCGGAGGGGGAAATCGGTTGCGTCGGGCCCGTGAAAATTCCTGGAATGAACCCTATCTCCGTCGCCGCCGCGGAAATTCGCGGACCCGAGCCTATCTCCGTCGGGCCCGCGGAAATTCGCGGAACCGACCCGTTTATCCGCCCGCCTTCCGTGGCGCCACACGTATGAGCGGCACCTCGCCGGAGCCCGACCGACGGATCGACCGGAACCTGTTCGTCACCGTCTCCGGCCCGCCGGGCTGCGGGGCCACGACCCTCGTCGAGGGCATCGCCGAGTCGCTCGACTGCGGCTACGTCTCCGGCGGCGAGCTGTTCCGCGAGATCGCCGCCGAACGGGAGATGAGCCTCTCCCAGCTCATCGCCGAGACCGGCGAGTCCGAGGAGATCGACCGTGCGCTCGACCGCCGGCTCCGCCGGATCGCCGAGAAGTGGGGGACCGCGAACAAGGCGTTCGTGCTGGAGTCGCGGCTCGCGGGCTGGATCGCCGGCAACCGGGCCGACATCCGGATCTGGCTCGACGCGCCCGACGAGGTCCGCGCGGACCGCACGGCCGACCGCGAGGAGATGACCTCCGAGATGCAGGTTCGCGAGGTCATCGAGGAGCAGCGCTACAAGTCCTACTACGACATCGACCTGAACGACCGCTCCATCTACGACCTAGTGATCAACACGGGGCGGTGGGACGCCGAGGCCACGCTGGACGTAGCGCTCACCGGGATCGAACGCTACGACGTCGACGCCGACGAGGGCGCGTTCGACACGCCCGACTTCGAGATCTGATCGGCCGTCCGCGGCGTCGTCGTCCGGGCTACAAGCCTTCGACGCGGCGGAGCGCGCGCCGGACCTCGCCGGGCGTCGCGTACGGCCCGCCGCTCACCCGGTGGTCCGGGAGGAACACGGGGACGGGGTTGTCGTTCAGCGCGCCCCGCACGGTCGCCACGTCGTCGGCGTCGTCGGGGTCGAACCCGGCGAGCCGGGCGAGGCGGCTCACCGACACCTCCTCGCCGTACGGGACGTTGCGCAGCGCCTCCAGCGCCTCGCGCTGGTCGGTCGGGACTGTGAGGCCGAGCGCCACCTCGGTGAACTCGTCGCGCTCGCCGCCGAGGTACGCGCCGATCCGGTCGAGGAGGTCGTGGTCGCCGTCGGCGTCTCCCGGCGGTTCGGCGGGGAACGACACCGAGATGACGCGACCGCCGGCGAACCCGACCTGAACGGTCCGGCCGATCCGGTCGAACTCCCGGGCGAAGACGCCCGAGGTGCCCGCCATACTCATACCCTTCATTGGTCGGGTCGATCACTTAAAACATCCCCCGTCTGACCGAGTCGTACCCTCGCCCGGAGGCTGAGCGAGTCGGCCCGGCCCCCGCAAGCCTTATGAACAGATACGTACATTAGTGTATAGTAATGGACGATCCAGACGAGCTGGCGCCGGCGGTCAGGTCGATCCTGTCCGCCGCACGGGAGCGCGCTGACGCGGCGGCGAGGGCGGGCGACACCGCCTCGGTCACGCCCCGCGACCTCGCGGCCGCGTTCGAGCGGGCCGAGGCCGACGGACGCGTCCCGGTGATCGCCGAGGTGAAGCCGACGAGCCCGACGACCGAGGGCAGCCGCGAGGACGACCCCGTCGCGCTCGCCGAGGGGATGGTCGCCGGCGGGGCGGCCGCGCTGAGCGTGCTCACCGAGCCGGAGCACTTCGGCGGGAGCGTCGACACGCTCCGGCGGGTCCGCGAGGCCGTCGACGTGCCGGTGCTGCGCAAGGACTTCGTCGTCGAGGAGGCGCAGTTGGACGCCGTCGAGAGCGACGTGGTCCTCCTGATCGCCCGCTTCGTCGGGGACGATCTGCCGGACCTGCTCGCCGCCGCCCGCGACCGCGGCTTTCAGGTGCTCGTGGAAGTCCACGACCGCGACGAGCTGGAGCGCGCGCTCGACGCGGGCGCGACGACGGTCGGCGTCAACAACCGCGACCTCGCGGAGCTGGTCGTCGACCTCGGAACCTTCGAGTCCGTGGCGCCCCACGTCCCGGACGACGTGACGCTGATCGCCGAAAGCGGGATCGGCTCGCCCGCGGATGTCCGCCGGATGCGGGCGGCGGGCGCCGACGCCCTGCTCGTCGGCAGCGCGATCATGGACGGCGACGTGGAAGCGAACACGCGCGAACTGACGCGGGCGGAGGCGGACGACGACGCGGACCCGACACCCCACGACGCGACCGACACCACGGAGACACCCACATGAGCGAAACCGAATCATCGACGAGCGAGGTTGGAGAGCTTTCGCGACGCCCCGGCCGCGAGCGCGGCCGCGAGGACGGGAAGTTCGGCCGCTACGGCGGCCAGTACGTTCCCGAGGCGCTGATGCCGGCGATAGAGGAGCTGGCCGACGCCTACGAGCGCTACGTGCTGAACAACGAGGACGGGTTCATGGACGAGTTCCGCGAGCGCCTCGCGGACTTCGGCGGGCGCCCGACGCCGCTCCAGCGGGCCGACCGGCTCTCGGAGCGCTACGACACGGAGGTGTACCTCAAGCGCGAGGACCTGCTCCACGGCGGCGCCCACAAGCTGAACAACGCGCTCGGGCAGGTGCTGCTCGCGAAGTACATGGGCAAGGAGCGCATCATCGCGGAGACCGGCGCCGGCCAGCACGGCACCGCGACCGCGATGGCGGCGGCGCACCTCGACATGCCCTGTACGATCTACATGGGCGAGCGCGACATCAACCGCCAGCGCCCCAACGTGTTCCGGATGAAGCTCAACGGGTCGGAGGTCAAGCCCGTCACCACCGGGCGCGGCACGCTGAAGGAGGCCATCTCCGAGACGATGCGCGACTGGGCGGCCACCGTCGAGGACACCCACTACGTGATCGGGTCCATCGTCGGCCCCCACCCCTTCCCGGTGATGGTCCGCGACTTCCAGGCGGTCATCTCCGAGGAGGCCCGCGAGCAGACCGTCGAAAAGACCGGTGGACTCCCGACCGACGTGGTCGCCTGCGCGGGCGGCGGCTCGAACACGATGGGGGCGTTCGCCGACTTCGTCGACGACGAGTCGGTCGCGCTCCACGCGGTCGAGGCCGGGGGGTCCACGCTCGAAGTCGACGAGGAGGCGGGCGTCGCGCCCAACTCGGCGTCGCTGTTCGCCGGCGAGGAGGGCGTCCTCCACGGCGCGCGGACGAAGCTGCTCCAGGACTCCGACGGGCAGATCATGGAGAGCCACTCGGTGTCCTCCGGGCTCGACTACGCCGGCGTCGGCCCGGAGCTCGCGTACCTCGTCGACGAGGGGCGCGTGGACCCGGTCGCCGTCGACGACGACGCCGCGCTGGAGGGGTTCCACCGGCTCTCGAACACGGAGGGGATCATCCCCGCCTTGGAGACCGCCCACGCGTTCGGCTACCTGGAGGAGCACCACGAGGACCTCGGCGAGCGGGTCGTCGTCAACGTCTCCGGGCGCGGCGACAAGGACCTCGACGCCGCCATCGAGGAGACCGACCAGCGCGACGTGCCGAACGCGCCGGACATGTCGATGTTCACGGGGGGGATGTAGATGGGCAACTCCGAGGCCATCGCCGCCGCGTTCGCGGACGGCCCCGCCTACGTCCCGTACCTCGTCGTCGGCGACCCCGACTACGAGTCCTCGAAGGCGTACGTCGAGGCGCTCGACCGCGGGGGCGCCGACGTGATCGAGCTCGGCCTCCCGTTCTCCGAGCCGATCGCCGAGGGGTCGACGATCCAGGAGGCGCTCGTCCGCGCGCTCGACGCGGGGATGACGCCCGAGCGCTTCTTCGCGTTCGCGGAGGAGCTCGACGTCGACGCCGCCCTGGTGTGTATGACGTACTACAACCTCATCTACCAGTACGGCGACGAGACCGGCCCCCGGCCGTTCGTCGAGCGGGCGGCGGCCGCGGGGATCGAGGGGCTCGTCGTCCCGGACCTCCCGGCCGAGGAGGCGGACCCGCTGCGCGAGGCGTGCGACGAGTTCGGGCTCGACCTCGTCTTCATCGTCGCGCCGACGACGCGCGGCGACCGGCTCGACCGCATGATGGAGAACGTCTCCGGGTACGTCTACGTCCAGGCGCGGCTGGGGACGACCGGCGCCCGCGACGACGTCTCCGACCAGACGACCGAGAGCCTCGACCGGCTCCGCGAGTACGACGTGCCGAAGGCGGTCGGGTTCGGCATCTCGACGGGCGAGCACGCGGAGCGCATCGTCGCGGGCGGCGCCGACGGGATCATCGTCGGCTCGGCGCTCGTCGACGTGGTCGCCGAGGGCGTCGCCGAGGACCTGTCGACCGACGAGGTCGCCGACCGGCTGGAGGCGCTCTCCCGCGAACTGACGGAGGGCGCCGAGCGCGGCTACCGCTCGTGGACGACGCCGGCCGAGTCCGCCTGACCAGAAACGGACTAATACCTCCCCGAACGAAACCGACTTACCTCCGATTGCCACACCCTCACACAACACTCGCCTCACAATGACAGCAGGACTCTCGGCACGACTCGACCGCATCTCCACGAACGACCGATACCTCATCGTCCCGATGGACCACGGGATCACGATGGGCGCCGTCCAGGGCCTCGTCGACATCGAGTCGACGATCGACGGCGTCACGAGCGGCGGCGCGGACGCCGTGCTCACGCAGCGCGGCATCGCGCCCCGCGTCCACGAGAACAAGAACGACGCCGGCTACATCGTCCACCTCAACGGGTCGACGACGATCGGGCCGGACGAGAGCGACAAGCGCGTCACCGGTACCGCGGAGGACGCGGTCCGCGCGGGCGCCGACGCCGTCTCCTTCCACATCAACGTCGGCTCCGACCACGAGCCGGACCAGATCGAGGAGCTCGCGGAGCTGACCGCCGACGCCGAGCGGCTCGGGCTCCCCGTCCTCGCGATGGCGTACGCGCGCGGCCCCGGCGTCGACGAGAGCGATCCGGAGGCGCTCGGCCACGCCGTCCGGCTCGCCGAGGAACTCGGCGCCGACGTGGTGAAGACCGGCTACTCCGGCGACGGCGATTCCTTCGAGCGCGTCACGGAGTCGACCCGCTTGCCGGTGGTCATCGCCGGCGGCTCGAAGGGTACCGACCGCGAGACGGTCGAGATGGTCCGCGGCGCGATGGACGGCGAGGCAGCGGGCGTCTCGATGGGGCGGTCGATCTTCCAGCACGACGACCCCGAGGGGATCGCCCGCGCGGTCTCCGCGGTGGTCCACGACGACGCCGCCGTCGAGGAGGCGCTGCGGGCGGGCGGGTTCGTCGAGGCCTGAGGTCCGCCCCCGCGATCGCGGGGCCGCGGTCGGGCGCACGCGACTGTTCCTTTCGCAGTTTTCAAGCCGGCGCGCCGTGAGGTGTCGGTAATGACACGCACGGTCTGGGTCAAAGCCGACGGCGCGGTCGGCGACTGGGAGGCGCGCAAGCGACGGGTCACGGCCGCCATCGAGGCCGGGGCGGACTGGGTCCTCGTCGACGAGGGCGACGTGGGGCGCGTCCGGGAGCTCGGCGACGTGAACGTGGCGGCGTTCCGGTCGGACGCCGACGTGATCGACGACGCCGAGAGCGACGCGGAGGCGGACGCGTACTTCGTCGGGAAGGGCGGCGAGGGCGACGGGACGATCGACATGCCCGACGACCTCTCCGGGTCGGCCGACCTGACCACGCTCCGCCGCCGCGACGACCGCGCGCAGGGCGCGTACGTCCGCGTCCTCGGCACGGAGTACGAGGCGTTCGCCGAGGCCGCGGCCGACGACGCCGAGTTCACCGTGGTCGTCGGCGAGGACTGGTCGATCATCCCCCTGGAGAACCTCATCGCCCGCGTCGGCGAGGAGACCCACCTCGTCGCGGGCGCGACGACCGCCGCGGAGGCCCGGACCGCCTTCGAGACGCTGGAGATCGGCGCCGACGGCGTCCTCCTGGATTCCGACTCCCCCGACGAGATCCGCGGCGCGATCGAGGCCCGCGACGCGGCCGACCGCGAGACGCTCGACCTCCGGCACGCCGAGGTGACCGAGGTCGAGCAGACCGGGATGGCGGACCGCGTCTGCATCGACACCGGATCGCTGATGGACGACAGCGAGGGGATGCTCGTCGGCTCGATGTCGCGCGGGCTCTTCTTCGTCCACGCGGAGACCGCGGAGTCGCCGTACGTCGAGTCGCGCCCGTTCCGCGTGAACGCGGGCGCGGTCCACGCGTACGTCCGCAACCCCGAGGGCGGCACCAACTACCTCGCGGAGCTGTCGAGCGGCGACGAGGTCCAGGTCGTCGACACCGACGGGCACACCCGCGAGGCGGTGGTCGGTCGGGTGAAGATCGAGAAGCGCCCGATGTTCCGGATCCAGGCGGAGGTCGAGACCGACGACGGCACCGACCGCATCGAGACGCTCATCCAGAACGCCGAGACCGTGAAGATCGCCACGAGCGAGGGGCGGAAGGCGGTCACTGAGGTGGAGCCTGGCGACGAGGCGCTCGTCTTCTACGAGGACGTGGCGCGCCACTTCGGCGAGGCTGTCGAAGAGAGCATCATCGAGAAGTAGCCGTCGAGTCCCGCGGCCGCGATCGTATCGACCACAAATCATTTTCCGTCGACATGTGATCTTACCTCATGGCAGTTGCTAACGAAGGAAACCGTCGCGTCGCCGAACAGGGGTTCATCGATCGGGTTCAACACCTCGCGGACGCCGCGAACCCGGCGTTCGCGGCCGGAAGCCTCCTCGTGCCGCTGGCCTTCTTCGCCGCGAGCCTCGCGCTGGGAAGCACCGAACTGCTCTTCTACACGCACGTCGCGGCCGGCGCGGTGTGGTTCGGGTTCGCGCTGATCTTCCCCGCGATAATCGGCCCGACGCTCGGCGGCCTCGACGAGGCGGCCGCGGCCGCGGTGAACAGGACGCTGATCCCGAAGGCGGTGTTCTTCCTCGTCGGCTTCTCGCTGACGACGGTGCTGTCGGGGACGGTCCTGTTGACGCCCGAGGTCGGGCTCGGGTACGGCTTCGGCGGGACGTGGTCGGGGCTCGCGCTCGGGCTGGGCTGGGGGCTGTTCGCGTTCGGGCTCGCGGTCCCCCACCGGCTCCACCTCAGCGCGTACTACGAGACGGTCTCGCCCGACCCGGACGCCGACCGACTGGAATCGATCGAGAGGAAGAACCTCGTCGTCGGGCTCTTCGAGGGCGCGGTGATGCTCGCGCTGATCGTCTTGATGACCGGCTTCCGGCTCGGATAGCGGGAGCGCCGCGCGGCCGACGCGCCCGCAGTCGCACGCGCTGACACGCGGCCGAACCGTTATCTCGTCGTCGGGCGTCGAGCCGAGCATGGCCTCGACACCCCGCTTCTCCCTCCGCGCTCGGTTCGGCGTCGCGCTCCTGGCCGGCCTCCCCGGCGTCGCCGCGCTCGTGTGGTACGTCTACCGCACGACCCCGCCGACCGCCGTCCCGCCGGGGCTGTCCCGCCCGCTCCTCGCCCTCCTCACCGCGGTCAACCCGCTCCTGCTGCTCGTCGTCGCGTGTCTGATCGGCGCCTACGCGGCCCCGCGGGTCGGCCTGCGCTCGCACCTCCTCGACCGCGCGGGCGGCGACGCTCGGGCGCTCGGATGGGTCCGCGGCGAGGCCGGGCTCGCCGTCGCGGTCGGCGTCGTCGGGAGCCTGCTCGTGATCGCGCTCGACGTCGCGCTGGCGCCGCTCGTCGCGCGCGACCTGCCGAGGTCGGCGATCGGCGCGGGGCAGCCGACGGTCGTCGACGTGCTCGCGTACGCGCCGGTCCGGTTCCTCTACGGCGGGGTCACGGAGGAACTGCTGCTCCGGTTCGGGCTCATGTCCGCGCTCGCGCTCGGCGGGTGGGTCCTCGCCGGCCGCCGCGGCGACGCGCCCGGACCGAGAGTCATGTGGGCCGCGATCGGGGTCTCGGCGGTGCTGTTCGGCGTCGGTCACCTCCCGGCGCTGGCGCAGGCGGTGGGGCTGACGCCGGCGCTCGTCGCGCGAACGGTGCTGTTGAACGCGGTCGCCGGGGTCGCGTTCGGGTGGCTCTACTGGCGGCGCAGCCTCGAGGCGGCGATGGTCGCGCACGCGGCGTTCCACGTGCCGCTCGTGGCGCTGTCGCTGGTTCAGGTGCTCTCGTAAAAACGGGGCGGGCGGCCTGCTTCCCGGTTCAGATCCCGTACAGCTCGCCGTACTTCTCGTCGACGTAGTCGAGGAAGGCGTCGGCCGAGAAGTCGTCGCCGGTCGCGCGCTTCACGAGCTCGTTCGTCTCGTAGCGGGAGCCGTGTCGGTGGACGTTCTCGCCGAGCCAGTCGTGGAGATCGCCGAACTCGCCGTCGGCGATCTTGGCGTCGAGGTCGTCGATGTCGTCCTCGGCGGCCTCGAAGAGCTGGGCGGCCATCACGGAGCCGAGCGAGTAGGTGGGGAAGTAGCCGAAGTTGCCGTGGCTCCAGTGGATGTCCTGGAGGCAGCCCTCGCTGTCGGTGTCGGGGCGGATGCCGAGGTACTCCTCATACTTGTCGTTCCAGACCTCGGGCACGTCCTCGACGTCGAGGTCGCCGCGGATCAGGTCGCGCTCGATCTCGAACCGGATCACGATGTGGAGGTGGTAGGTGAGCTCGTCGGCCTCGACGCGGATGAGGTTGTCCTCGTACACTTGGTTGAACGCCTCGTACGCGTCCCGAACGCTGGCCTCCTCGGTCTGCGGGAAGTGCTCCTGGAAGACCGGGAGGAACTCCTCCCAGAACGCCTCGCTGCGCCCGACGTGGTTCTCCCAGAGGCGCGACTGCGACTCGTGGACCGAGAGGTCGCGCGACTCGCCCAGCGGCGTGCCGAAGTGCTCCTGCGGGAGCCCGAGGTTGTACTGCGCGTGGCCGAACTCGTGGATGGTCGAGCCGACCGCGCCGAGCGGGTCCTCCTCGTCGAACCGGGTCGTCACGCGGCAGTCGAACTGGTTGCCCGACGTGAACGGGTGCGAGGAGACGTCGAGGCGGCCGCGGTCGAAGTCGTAGCCGACGAGTTCGAGCGCGGCGCGGGAGAGCGCCTCCTGCTCGTCCTCCGAGAAGATGCCCTCGAAGGTGTCGACCGCGAGCTCCACGTCGGACTCGCGGATGTCCTCGATCATCGGGACGAGCGCCTCGCGGAGCTCCGTGAGGATCGACTCGGCGCGCTCCATCGAGAGGCACGGCTCGAACTCCTCGAAGAGGACCTCGTAGGGGTCGCGGTCGGGGTCGATGTGCTCGGCGTACTCGCGTTTCAGCTCGACGTGCTTCTCCAGGTACGGCGCGAACTCATCGAAGTCGTCCTCGGCCTTCGCCTCCTCCCACGCCTGGAGCGCCTCGGAGCCGGTCTCGGATATCTCCTCGACCAGTTCGACCGGGACGGCGTCGGCGCGCTCGTACTCGCGGCGGACCTCGCGGACGACCGCCGCCTGCTCGTCGGTGAGGTCGGCGTCGTCGAGCTCGTCGAGCAGCTCGCCCGTCTCGTCGTCGGTGACCATGTCGTGGTGGACGGAGGAGAGCGCCGACAGCTGCTTCGAGCGCGCTGGCGTGCCGCCCTCGGGCATCATCACCTGCTGGTCCCAGCCGAGGACGCCGGAGGCGCTGCCGACCGCGTTCCACCGCTCGACGCGGTCGAGGAGGGCGTCGTAGGCGTCCGGTGCGTTCGCTGCGTCGTCTGGCGCGGCTTCCGTTGCCATACGTCACGGATCGGCCGCACACGTTAAGAAGGGACCGAACTCGGAACCCCTCGCTCGCCGCGCGGAGCCGCCGGAATTCCCTCTCGTCGAGCGCGTTCGCCGAGCGCGGGATATATGCCCGCCGCCGCGGTAGGACGGGTAACGGATGCCCGACGACGACTTCATCGACCTGCGGTCCGACACCGTCACGAAGCCCTCGGCCGAGATGCGCGAGGCGGCCGCGACCGCCGAGGTCGGCGACGACGTGTACCGCGACGACCCGACGGTCAACGAGCTCGAACGGCGCGCGGCCGAGGCGGTCGGCACCGAGGCCGCGCTGTACGTCCCCTCCGGGACGATGGCGAACCAGATCGCGGTCCACGCCCACACGGAGCCGGGCCAGGAGCTCCTCTTGGAGCGCGAGTCGCACATCTACCGCTGGGAGCTGGCCGGCGCCGCCAAGCTCTCCGGCGTCCAGACGCGGACGATCGACGCCGGCGAGCGCTGCGTCCCGACCCCGGACGCGGTCCGCGAGGGGCTCGTCGACGAGGACCTCCACCGCCCCGGAACGGGCCTGCTCTCCCTGGAGAACACCCACAACTACCGCGGCGGGGTCGCGGTCCCGGTCGAGCGGATCGAAGACGCGGCCGAGGTCGCCCGCGAGGTCGACGTGCCGGTCCACCTCGACGGCGCGCGCGTGTTCAACGCCGCGGTCGCGCTCGGCGTCGACGCGAGCGAGGTCGTCGCCCCCGTCGACAGCGTCACCTTCTGTCTCTCGAAGGGGCTCGGCGCGCCGGTCGGGTCGATCCTCGCCGGCGACGAGGCGTTCGTCGAGGACGCCCGCCGCGTCCGCAAGCTGTTCGGCGGCGGGATGCGCCAGGCGGGCATGATCGCCGCGCCCGCGCTCCGCGCGCTGGAGAACGTCGACCGCCTCGCCGAGGACCACGCCAACGCGGAGCGGCTCGCGGCCGGGCTGGACGCGCTCGACGGCGTCGACGCGCCCGCGCCCGACACCAACATCGTCGTCGCGAACACGGAGGCGGCCGGGATCCCGGCCGAGTCGCTCTACGCGGCCTGTAAGGAGGCGGGCGTCGGCTGCGTCGAGTTCGACGACTACGCGACGCGGTTCACCACCCACCTCGACGTCGACGAGGCGGACGTGGACGAGGCGATCGACCGGATCGCGGCCGTCGTCGACGAGCTGCGGGCGTAACGGGCCGCCGCCTCCGCCGACGCGGGTCGCCGGCTCCGTTCGGAGCCCGCACGGAAACGTTCAATTCGGCGGGCGACCTACGGCGGATCATGGACGCACGAGGGGCCGCCCCGCGAACCCGAGCCGGTCGAACCGTGGTGAACGGCGCCCGCCCCTGAGGTCGTCGGCGTGGACATCAGCGGCCGCCACGAGGAGGACGGCGAGTACCTGATGGTCGCGGCCGCGGTCCACGCGCGGATCGACTCCTCGCGGATCCGGTCGGTCGAGGGGATGGGCTTCGCCGCGGCGCGCGAGGGGCCGACGCTGGAGGCGACCGTCGCGCTCGCCGCGGAGGCGGTCGGCGACCTCCCGACGCCGCCGGAGGGGCCGGTCGTCGCGGAAGGCGGCGAGTTCTACGAGGAGCCGGCGGACCGCGTCGGGCTGAGCTTCCAGCCCGAGTTTAAATACGTCGAGAGCATAGGCGAACGCGAGACAGTGCAGGCAGCACACCACGCCGCGTACGCCGCGCGCGACCTCCTCCGATGAGCGGGGGCGCCGGGAACGCGGACGGCGAGGCCGAGGCGCCGACCGGCAGCCGCCGCGCGGTCGTCGCGAAGCGCGTCGACTCGGGCGAGGCCGACCTCGCGGAGATATCGCAGCTCGCGGCCGCCGCGGGGTACGAGGTGGCGGGCGAGCTCACTCAGACGCGCACCGAGGACGCCGCGTTCATGTTCGGCGAGGGGAAGGTCGCCGAGCTTCGCGACCTGGTCCGCCGGACCGACGCCGAGGCGGTCATCGTCGACAACGACGTGGGGCCGTACCAGACGTTCAACATCGGCGGAGTGCTCCCCGAGGGCGTCGAGGTCGTCGACCGGTTCACGCTCATCCTGGAGATATTCGGCCAGCGCGCCAACACCCGGAAGGCGCAGCTCCAGGTCGAGCTCGCGGAGCTCCGCTACGAGCTGCCGCGCGCGGAGGCGAAGGCGAGCCTCGCGAAGCGCGACGAGCGGCCCGGGTTCATGGGGCTCGGCGAGTACGACGAGAGCGTCGAGCGCGATATTAAACGGCAGATATCGGAGATCCGCGACGAGCTCGAATCGATCGCGGAGAAGGAGGAGGCGCGCCGCGAGCAGCGCCGCGACTCCGGCTTCGAGCTGGTCGCGCTCGCCGGGTACACCAACGCGGGCAAGTCGACGCTGATGCGCCGGCTCGCCGACGAGCTGGCGGTCGACGAGAACGACGACCGACACCGCGACCTCGACACCACCGCCGAGTCGCAGGACATGCTGTTCACGACGCTCGGCACCACGACCCGCCGGGCCGAGATGGAGAAGCGCGACGTGCTCCTCACCGACACGGTCGGGTTCATCTCGGACCTCCCCCACTGGCTGGTCGAGTCGTTCGAGTCGACGCTCGACTCCGTCTACCGGGCCGACCTCGTGCTGCTCGTCGTGGACGCGAGCGAGCCGGTCGCGGAGATGCGCGAGAAGCTCGTCACGAGCCACGACACCCTCTACGAGCGCAACGAGGCGCCGGTCGTCACCGTGTTCAACAAGGTCGACCGGCTGGCGCCCGGCGAGCTGGCGGAGAAGCGCGCCGCGCTCTCGGGCGTGGCGCCGGACCCGATCGCCGTCTCGGCGAAGACGGGCGCCGGCGTCGCCGAGCTGCGGGACCGCGTCGAGGACGAACTGCCGGACTGGGAGCGCGAGCGGCTCGTGCTCCCCGTCTCCGACGACGCGATGAGCCTCGTCTCGTGGGTCCACGACCACGGGTACGTCGCCGAGGAGACGTACGCGGGCGACCAGGTGACGGTCGAATTCGAGGCGAAGCCGTCGATCGTCGCCCGCGCCCGGGCGAAGGCGGCCGAGCTCGCGCCCGCCGAATCGGCGTAAGGGGTCGCCTCGGAGACGCGACCGGGGGCGGTTCGCGGCGAGGCGGTGCGACGGCTCCGGCTCAGAACTGCGGGCCGAGCGACCCGAGCGCGTCGCTCTCAGTTATCGCCCGCGTGAGGTCGACGGTCGCGGCCCCGAGGGTCTCCAGCCGCGCGCGGACGGCCTCGTCCGTCACCTCGCGGGACTCGAAGTCGTCGTCGCTCGCGTACGCACCGCCGACGACGTGCGCGCCGAAGAAGGCGAAGACGGGTCGGAGCTCCTGATCGACCGCGAGGTAGTGGTGATCCGTCGCGCCGGTGGCGACGAGCCCGACCGCGGCGTCTTCGAACGGCGCGACATCGGCCTGCCACATGCCGCGCGGGACCATGTCGAGCAGGTTCTTCAGCGCTCCGGAGTAGGAACCGCGGTAGACCGGCGTGCCGACGACGTACGCGTCGGCCGCGACGATCCGTTCGAGCGCGGCCGCGGTGTCCCCTCCGTACTCGTCGAGCCCGCGTCCGTCCGCGGTGACGAGGTCGTACTCCGCGAGGTGGAGCACCTCGGTCTCGACCGCGTCGCCCGCCGCTTCGGCCGCTTCGAGCGCGGTCTCCACCGCGCTGCGGGTCTTCGACTCGGACGAGACGCTGCCCGCGATCCCGAGGACGGTGGTCGCGTCGGTCACCGCGCCACCTGCGCCCCGGCGATCTCTTCGACCTCGTCGCCCCCGTCGATATCGTCGACGTCGAGCGGCTCGGCCTCCTCGACCCGCGGGATGATCGTCTCGCCGAACCGCTCCAGTTCCTCGTCGTAGTGGAGGAACCCGGCGAGCACGATGTCGATCCCGATCGCGTCGAGCTTCCGGATCCGCTCGACGATCTGGTCGTCGGTCCCGATGAGCCCGGTCTTGAATCCGTCGTTGTACTGGACCAGGTCCTCCACGTCGGAGTCGGCCCACATCCCCTCGCCCTCGGCGGACGACTGCCCGGCCTGTTTCACCTGTTCTTTGAACGCCTCGACCGCCTCGTCGGTCGCGTTCTCGATGATCCCCTCCAGCGTCTCCTTCGCCGCGGCCTCGGTGTCGCGCTGGATGACGAAGGCGTTCGCCGCGAACCGCGGCGGCTCCGTGCCGAACTCCGCGGCGTACTCCTCGACGTCCTCGATCACGGCGCGGATCTCCTGAAGGCTCCCGCCGTTGATGAACAGCACGTCGGCGTTGCGCGCGGCCATCTTCCGGGCCGCCTGCGAGTTGCCGCCCTGGAACACCTGCGGGTAGGGCTCCTGGACCGGCTTCGGCTCGAGCGGCGCCCCCTCGAAGCCGTCGATGTCGCGGCCGATCGTGTAGAACCGACCGTCGTACGTGGCACGCTCCTCCGTCCACAGCGCCTTCATCGCCTCGATGAACTCCTCGGAGCGGGCGTACCGCTCGTCGTGAGCGAGCCACGACTGGCCGAACCCGGTGAACTCGCCTTTGAACCAGCCGGACACGACGTTGATCGAGAAGCGGCCGTCGCTGATGCGGTCGGCGGTCGCGATGAAGTTCGCCAGCGGGCCGGGCTCCCAGAGGCCGGGGTGGACGGCGCCGATGACGTGGAGGGTTTCGGTCTGGGCCGCCAGCGCGTTCGCGGTCGACAGCGCCTCCAACTGACGGTCGGCCCCGTAGCTCCCGAAGAAACGGGCCTGCGCGAGCGCGTACTCGAAGCCGACGTCCTCCGCCGTCCGCGCCAGGTCGAGGTTGTACTCGTACGTCCAGTCGGTGTCCATCTCCCAGTCGGAGACGACCAGTCCGCCGCTGACGTTCGGTACCCAGTAGGCAAACTCGGTGTCCATACGCCCCAAATGACCGGTCCACAGGTAAGCGACCGCGTAGTGGCGAGTCATGGCGTTGCTCCACGGAGACGGCAATCGTTGACGATCTCTCGGAGCCGCGGGCCGAACGAGACCCCGCCGCCCACCGATCCGTCTCGGTGCCCCACCGTTCCACCCGGCGGGGGTCCGGTCGCCCCCATCCGAGAAGGGTCCGATACCCCTCGCCCGACAGGGGTTCGGTCCCCCTCAGCCTGCGGGGATTCGGACAAAGTATACATTCCTTGGATTGCGAAATACTGGCATGGACGACGTCGGAGTCGACGGGTGGCGGGCGTTCGGGGGTGCTGACGACGACGCCGTCGAGCCGCCGGCGGAATTTCGCGATCGGGCCGCGGCGAGCGACCCCTCGGTGTACGAGCGGTTCGAGCGAGAGGGCCCCGAGGCGTGGCGCGAGGCGGCCGACCTCCTGACGTGGGACCGGGAGTACGACGCCGTCCTCGACGACTCCGAGCCGCCCTTCTACGAGTGGTTCACCGGCGGGAAGCTGAACGCGTCGGCGAACTGCGTCGACCGCCACCTCGACGACCGCCGGAACCAGCTCGCGATCCGCTGGTTCGGGAAGCGGGGCGAGCGGCGGTCGTACACCTACCTCGACCTCCACCGCGAGGTGAACGCGCTCGCGGCCGGCCTCCGCGACCTCGGCGTCGAGGAGGACGACGTGGTCACGCTGTACCTGCCGATGATCCCGGAGCTCCCGATCGCGATGCTGGCGTGCGCGCGCATCGGCGCGCCGCACAACGTCGTCTTCGCGGGGCTGTCCGCGGAGGCGCTCGGGACGCGGATCGACGCCGCCGACTCCGAGTACCTGATCACCTGCGACGGCTACTACCGCCGCGAGGACGCCTTCAACCAGAAGTCGAAGGCGGACAACGCCCGGATCCGCGCCGAGAGCGAGCTGTCGGCCGCGGTCGTGGTCGACCGCCTCGGCGACGAACTCGCCGTCTCGCTGGGCGACGACGAGCACGAGTACGACGCGCTGGTGGCGGCTCACGACGGCGAGACGGTCGAGCCCGTCGCCCGCGACGCGACCGACCTGCTGTTCGTGATGTACACCTCGGGCACGACCGGGCGGCCGAAGGGGGTCGAGCACGCGACGGGCGGGTACCTCGCGCACGTCGCGTGGACGACGCGGACGGTCCTGGACGTGCGGCCCGACGACACCTACTGGTGCGCGGCCGACATCGGCTGGATCACGGGCCACTCCTACGGGGTGTACGGCCCCCTCGCGACCGGGACGACCACCGTGCTGTACGAGGGGTCGCCCGACTACCCGGACCGGGACCGCGTCTGGGACCTGATCGAGCGCAACGCGGTGAGCGTCTTCTACACCTCGCCGACCGCGATCCGGTCGTTCATGAAGTGGGGCGCGGAGTACCCCGAGTCCCACGACCTCTCGTCGATCCGCCTGCTCGGCACGGTCGGCGAGTCGATCACGCCGAAGGCGTGGCGCTGGTACCGCGAGCACGTCGGCGGCGGGGACGCGCCGGTCGTCGACACGTGGTGGCAGACCGAGACCGGCGCCATCGCGCTCGCCACGCTGCCCGGGGTCACGCCCATGAAGCCGGGGAAGGTCGGGCCGCCGCTGCCCGGGATCGACGCCCGCGTCGTCGACGAGGACGGCGACCCGGTCGACCCCGGCGAGTCGGGCTACCTCACCATCGCCTCGCCGTGGCCCGGCATGCTGCGCGGGCTCCGCGAGGGCGACGAGCGCTACCTGCGCGAGTACTGGCTGAACGGCGAGGACGGCTGGCGCTACCGCACCGGCGACGGCGCGACCGTCGACGAGGACGGCTACGTCACGATCCTCGGGCGCGTCGACGACGTGATCAACGTCCGGGCGCAGCGGTTCAACACGGGCGAGCTCGAGGCCGCCATCGTCGACGCCGAGGGCGTGACCGAGGCGGCGGTCGTCGGCGACGACGACGGCCGGATCGTCGCGTACGTGACGACGAAGAGCGGCGTCGAGCCCGGCGAGCGCCTGCGCGACGCCATCGCGGACCGGCTGGCGAGCGCCGTCGGCGACGTGGCCCGCCCCGACCGGATCGTGTTCACCCCGGAGCTTCCCAAGACGCGCTCCGGGAAGATCATGCGGCGGCTGCTGGAGGACATCGCCCGCGGCGAGGAGTTCGGCGACGTGAGCGCGCTCCGCAATCCCGAGGTCGTCGGCGAGATCGAGTCGACCGTCCGAGAAACGAGAAACTGATATCAATTTCTCTTTTCTCGCTGTGAAGCGTGTCATGGTTACTTGGCGGTGGGTCCCGTATCGAGGGTATGGGAACGAACGTCTTCGCGGCGGACGCGATCCACGCCCGTCGCCGCGCGGTGGTCAAGACGCTGTGCTACCGGGCGCTGATGGTGACGATCACCGTCGCGGTCGCGTGGCTCGTCGTCGGCGACGTCGGTCAGGCGGCGAGCATCGGCTTCGTGACGAACGCGGTGAAGACGCTCACGTACTACGGCTACGAGCGCCTGTGGGACCACATCGCGTGGGGCGTGGGTCCGTCGGGCTGACCGGCGAGCGGCGTTTCGGTCATCGAGCGCGAGCCGAAACGGTCGGTCGGGTTCCCGACGCGACTAGAGCGGATCTCGCGACTGAGTGGACCGAACGACCTTCTGGAGCTCGGTATCCGGAACAGTTTTGTTTCGGCTGCTTGTTGAGTTCCGAAACGAATGGTCGACGGTCTCGACGCGGACGCCTACGACGCGCTCGTCACCGCCGCGGAGACGTATCGCGCGGCGCTCGTCGTCAGGCTGGCGGGCGAGGCCGGCCTCCGGACCGAAGAGATCACCCGCGTCGCCCCGCGACACCTGCGCGAGCCGGACTCGGTCGCCGGCGCGCGCCTCCTCGCGGTGCCCGCGGCCGACGGCGACGAGGGCGCGAGCGGGGGGTCGACCGCGTCCGACGGCGAACCGATCGACCGCGAGACCGTGGTCCCGGCCTCGCTGGCCGCCGACCTCGACCGCTACGCGACGAGCGAGGGGCTCGCCGACGACGAGCCGTACGTCGACGTCTCGCCGCGGCGCGTCCAGATGATCGTGAGCGAGACAGCGGCGCGGGCGGCCGGCCTAACCGACGGCGCGGTCGACGAGCGGGTCACCCCGAGCGCCCTCCGGAAGACGTTCGCCCGGCGCCAGCTCGTCGACCGCGGCGTCGACCCGCGGGCCGTCCGCGACGCCGGCGGCTGGGAGTCGCTCGGCACCCTCGACCCGTACCTCGACCCGCTCGACGGGGAGGCGCTCGCGGCCGCCATGGCCGGCGAGGGGGGTTCCGACGACGCGGCCGCGGAGCGGGGCGGAACGACCGCGCTCCCGGGGTTCGAGGCGCTCGCAGATCCGGGGTCGGCAGCCCCCGCCGCGGCCGTCGTCGAGGGGCTGGCCGACGCCGACCGCTGGGCCGAGGCGTGGGTCGTCCGCCGCGCGGTCGGCGGCGGGCGGGCGGACGTGACCGACGCGGCCGGCGTCGACCGCGAGGCGCTCGCGGACCGCGGCGTCGCGGCCGCCGGCCCGTGGCTGGATGCCGTCACAGATGGGGCGCCGGCGACGACCGACGGCCGCCAGGAGACCGACGGGCGGCCCGCGGTCGCGGTGCCGGCGGCCTTCGAGGGCGCGGTTCACGGCGCGCTCTGCGCCGTCGCGGCCGACGGCGACGCGGTCGACGAGTCGGAGCGCCGCGCGCTCGCCGCCCTCGGCGGCTGCCTCGGCCGCGCCATCACCGCGGAGCGGTGGCGGGAGCTGCTCCACTCCGACGCGGTCACCGAGGTCGAGTTCCACACCGGCGACGACGGGGCGTTCCTCGCCCGGGCGAGCGACCGCCTCGGCTGCCGGATCGAGCTGGCCTCGACGGTCGACGTCGACGAGGACGTGTCCCGCGCGTACCTCTCCGTCGAGGGGGCCCGCCCGCAGGACGTCGCGACGGTGGTCGAGGCGTCGCCGGGCGTCTCCGACTTCCGGGTGATCGAGACCCGAGAGGACGGCTGTTCGGCGTCGCTCCGGCTCGCGGACGGGTCGCTGGTCAGGGCGCTCGTCGACCACGGCGCGACCGTGCGCGACGCGTCCGCCGCCGAGGGGCGGGTCCGTGTCGTCGCGGACTTCCCAGAGGGGACGAACGTCCGCCCGGTCGCGGACGGGCTCCGCGACCGGTTCGCGGACGTCAGGCTCGCGAGCAAGGAGTCGGTCGCGCGCTCGCCGCGCACGGAGTCGGCGCTGCGGGACGGGGTCGCCGACCGCTTCACCGACCGCCAGTGGGCGGCGCTGTCGGCGGCGTACCACGGCGGCTACTTCGACTGGCCGCGCGGGAGCACGGCCGAGGAGGTGGCTGACGCGATGGGCGTCTCGTCGCCGACGTTCCACAACCACCTCCGGAAGGCCCAGCGGGCGCTCCTCGACGGCGTCTTCGAGGACGAGGCCGACCGGCCGACCCGGAGGGACGACGGGCGGGCGACCCCGTCCGGCGAGTGAGCGGTCGGCGACCGGGTCGCGAGCGGGTTCGACGGTGCGAGCCCCGCGCTTCCGGGGCGGAATCCCTCACGATTTTTCGTATTTAGCGTCAGCGTTTATATGCCGATATTGGTTGGATACGACCGTACCATGACAGAGGGAGACGGCCAACTGGAAGCGAGATTAGCGGAGCAAGAGGTGTTCGAGCCGTCGGAGTCGTTCGTCGAGCAGGCGAACGTGTCCGACCCGGAGATATACGAGGAGTTCGAGGAGAACTGGCCCGAGTGCTGGGAGACGGCCGCCGACCTGCTGGAATGGGAAACCGACTACGACCAGGTGCTCGACGACAGCAACCCGCCCTTCTACGAGTGGTTCACGGGCGGCGAGCTGAACGCGTCGGCGAACTGCCTCGACCGACACCTCGACGAGCGCGGCGACGAGGCCGCCATCGAGTGGGTCGGCGAGCCCGTCGACGAGGACGACCGCACGTACACGTACGAGGAACTCCACCGCGAGGTCAACGAGTTCGCGGCCGCCCTTCGGGAGCAGGGCGTCGAGGAGGACGACGTGGTCACGATGTACATGCCGATGATCCCGGAGCTGCCGATCGCGATGCTGGCGTGCGCGCGCATCGGCGCGCCCCACAGCGTCGTGTTCGCCGGGTTCTCGGCCGACGCGCTCGCGACGCGGATGAACGCCGCCGACTCGGAGTACCTCGTCACCTGCGACGGCTACTACCGCCGCGGCGACCCGCTCGACCACCTCGACAAGGCGAACGAGGGGCTCGCGGCCGTCGAGCACGACACGACCACGGTCGTCGTCGACCGACTGGGGCCGAACGGCGACGGCTTCGGCCACGACCTCGGCGACGACCAGGTCGACTACGACGACCTCGTGGCCGACCACGAGGGCGCCGAGGTCGAGCCGGTCACCCGCGACGCCGAGGACATGCTGTTCCTGATGTACACCTCGGGCACGACGGGGAAGCCGAAGGGCGTGAAACACACGACCGGCGGCTACCTCTCGTGGGTGTCGTGGACCTCGCAGTCCGTCCTCGACATCAAGCCGGATGACACGTACTTCTGTTCGGCCGACATCGGCTGGATCACCGGCCACTCGTACATCGTCTACGGACCGTTAGCGCTCGGGACGACGACGATGATGTACGAGGGCACGCCCGACCATCCGGAGCGCGACCGGCTCTGGGAGATCGTCGAAGAGTACGAGGCGACCCAGCTGTACACCGCGCCCACCGCGATCCGCGCGTTCATGAAGTGGGGCGCTGAGTACCCGGACCGCCACGACCTCTCCTCGCTGCGCCTGCTCGGCACGGTCGGCGAGCCGATTAACCCGCGCGCGTGGAAGTGGTACTACCAGCACATCGGCGACGAGGAGTGCCCCGTCGTCGACACGTGGTGGCAGACCGAGACCGGCGGGATGATGGTGACGACGCTGCCCGGCGTCAAGGACATGAAGCCCGGCGCCGCGGGGCCGCCGCTGCCGGGGCTCGACGTCCAGATCCTCGACACGCTCGGCGACGAGGTAGAGCCCGGGAAGGCCGGCTACCTCACGGTACAGAAGCCGTGGCCCGGTATGCTCCGGACGCTGTACAACAACGACGAGCGCTACATCGAGGAGTACTGGGCGGAGTACTCCGACACCGACAGCGACGACCCCGACGACTGGGTGTACTTCCCGGAGGACGGGGCGAAGATCGACGACGACGGCTACATCACCGTCCTCGGCCGCGTCGACGACGTGCTCAACGTCTCCGGCCACCGGCTGGGGACGATGGAGATCGAGTCGGCGATCGTCGGCGTCGAGGGGGTCGCCGAGGCCGCGGTGGTCGGCGGCGACCACGACATCAAAGGCGAGGCGGTGTACGCCTACGTGACCACGGAGGACGGGTACGAGGGCACCGACGAGCTCCGCGAGGCGATCGTCGCCGGCGTGGAGGACGCCATCGGGCCGATCGCCCGCCCCGAGCAGGTCGTGTTCACGCCGGACCTGCCGAAGACCCGGTCCGGCAAGATCATGCGGCGCCTGCTGGAGAACATCGCCGACGGCGAGGAGCTCGGCAACACCAGCACGCTTCGGAACCCCGAGATCGTCGAGGAGATCCAGAAGAAGGCCGACGCCGAGTAGCGCTCGGCGAACCGTTTTCCGTTCGGTCCGTCCGCGACCACGGCGGACCGCACGACGGAAACCATCACGAAAAAACCACACAGACAAGCTCACAACGGACCAAAACATGACAGATAATACCTCACGCGACGGAGACGACGCGGCCATCGACGGCGGCGGCGCGACCGGCGACGCCGCCACCGACGGCGGCGTCGCGACGTCGGGTGCCGCACAGGCGCACAGCAACACCGACTACCTCGGGGCGGAAGTGAACATCCTGAACCCGAGCACGCCGTACATGCGAGACCACCTCCGCATCGTCTGGACGGGGTTCGCGATCTGGGTCCTCGCGGTGTGGGGGCCGGTGACCCTGACGAACCTCGCGCCCGGCGTGATGACGCAGACGATGCCGATCTTGCAGTTCCCGCTCCACTACTTCCTCGTCGCGTTCGGCGCGCCGACCAGCGCCCTCGTCCTGGCGTTCTGGTACTCGCGAAAGCGGGACGCGCTCGACGAGAAGTACGGCATCGAGCACGATGACGTCGCGGCGACCGACGGAGGGATCGACGAATGACGGCGGGCTCGCTGCTCCTTCAGAGCGAACTACTCCCCGAGGCGCTCGACATCTCGTTCAAGATCGGGCCGGCGCTGCTCGTGATCGGGATGCTGGGGCTGTTCCTCACCATCGGGTTCGTCTTCCGCGTGGCCGACACCGACGACATGTGGGTCGCCGGCCGGTCCATCGGGAACGTCGAGAACGGGATGGCGATCGGCGCGAACTGGATGTCCGCGGCGTCGTACCTCGGGATGGCGGCGTCGATCGCGCTGGCCGGCTTCTACGGGCTGGTGTTCGTCGTCGGCTGGACGACGGGCTACTTCATCCTCCTCATCTTCCTCGCGGCGCAGCTGCGCCGGTTCGGGAAGTACACGGCGCCGGACTTCGTCGGCGATCGGTTCAACTCCGACACCGCGCGCGCCATCGCGGCGGTGACGACGTTCCTCATCGGCTTCGTCTACGCCATCGGGCAGGCGAAGGGGATGGCGCTGGTCGGCCTGTACATCTTCGGTAACTACGGCGGGCTCATCCCGGGCCTCGACGGGTACCAGGTGATGGTCGTCGCGATGATGGTCGTCACCGTCGGCTACCTGACGCTGTCCGGCATGCTGGGCGCCACGAAGAACCAGGCGGTCCAGTACGTCATCCTCATCCTCGCGTTCGTGGTCGGGCTGTTCGTCGTCGGCTACACGAACGGCTACTCCACGGTGCTGCCGCAGCTTGAGTACGGCGCGCTGATCAGCCAGCTCGGCAGCGAGTTCTCAGAGCCGTTCGCCGGGTCGAGCTACTACCTCTGGGTCGCGACGACGTTCTCTCTCATCGTCGGCACGTGCGGGCTCCCGCACGTGCTCGTCCGGTTCTACACGGTCGAGAGCGAGCGGACGGCCCGCTGGTCGACGGTCTGGGGGCTGTTCTTCATCTGTATCCTCTACTGGAGCGCGCCCGCGTTCGCGGCGTTCGGCACCGACCTCTACTCGCAGAACGTCGGCGCCACGTACGGCGACCCCGGCATGACGAGCGCGGCCAGCGAGGTCATCGTCGTGCTGGCGGCGCAGCTGTCCGGGCTGCCGGAGTGGTTCGTCGGCATCGTCGCGGCGGGCGGTATCGCCGCGGCCATCGCGACGGTCGCGGGGCTGTTCATCGCCGGCTCGTCGGCGATCAGCCACGATATCTACACGAACATCATCAACGAGGACGCGACGCAGCGCCAGCAGATCCTCGTCGGCCGCCTCTCGATCGTCGCCCTAGGCGCGCTGACGACGCTGGCGGCGCTCAACCCCGCCTCGTCGATCGCGGCGCTCGTGGGCTACGCGTTCTCGCTCGCCGGCTCCGTGCTGTTCCCGATGTTCTTCCTCGGCATGTGGTGGGAGAACGCCAACCGGCAGGGCGCGCTCGCCGGGATGACGACCGGGCTGACGCTATGGGCGATCCCGATGATCAACCAGATCGTGCCGACGTACATCGGCTCGCTGGAGGCGCCGCTGTCGGCCGGGCTCGCGACGTGGATGCCCGCCATCGGCTCGGCGCTCATCACGCTCCCGGTCGTGTTCGTCGTCACCATCGTCGTCTCGATGGCCACCGACGAGCCGTCGCTCGAGACGAAGCGGATCGTCCGGCAGTGTCACAGCCCCGAGCCGATGGGGCAACAGGAGACCGCGGAGGACGTCGTCGCCGCGGACGGCGGCGAGGACGTGGCGACCGATGGCGGCCGCGCAGTGGACGACGCGGCCGCCGACGGTGGTCGCGCAGTGGACGACGCGGCCGCCGAGGGTGACCGCGCAGTGGACGACGCTGACCCTGACGACACCACGGAGGGGGAGCGGTGATGTACGAACGCATCCTCGTGCCCACGGACGGCAGCGACGTCGCGGAGGCCGCGGTCGACCACGCGCTCGACCTGGCGGAGAAGTACGACGCGGAGGTCCACGCGCTGTACGTGGTCGACATCGACTCCGTCAACTTCAGCCTCGGCACCGAGCAGGTCGACCGGCTCAAGCAGGGGCGGTTCGACGAGATGGGCGAACTGAAGGAACGGGCCGACGAGGCGACCGGCGCAGTCGCCGACCGCGCCGACGAGCGCGGCGTCGACGTCGTCGAGCACGTCTCCGGCGGCCGCCCGCACAAGGTGATCGGCGACTACGCCGAGGACCACGGGATCGACCTCATCGTGATGGGGAGTCACGGCCGGGCCGGCGTGCGCCGCGCGCTGCTCGGCAGCGTCACCGAGCGCACCCTACGCTCGACGCACGTCCCCGTCCTCGTCGTCGACTACCTCGAAGAGGACTGAGGTCGCCGCGCCGGGACCGCCTCTCCCGGACCGGGAACCGCTTCGTCGCGCGGACGACGCCGCGCGATTCCGCAACATCGACGTACCCCCTTCACCCACACTCTATCCATGCCCGACTCGGACGCCGCGGAGACGCCGGACGACGAGACAGACCCGAGCGTCGCCGACCGCGCCCGGACGGTGCTCAGCGAGAAGGGCACCGGCATGGCGCAGGACCTGCTGTTCGCGCTCGCGTGGGTGGGACTCGCGTCGCTGCTGTACGACTTCGCCTTCCCGACGGCCCCGCGGTGGGTGCTGTACATGTTCATGCTCGCGGGGATCCCGGCGTACTTCGGCTTCTTCATCTCGCTGGAGGTAGCCAAGGAGCGCAGCGCCCGGTAGCGGGGGTGCTCGGCGACGCTCGGGTCGCGTCACCCGGCGAGTTCGCGGATATCCGACACGTCGAGCAGCCGCTCGCCCGGGTCGAGCGCGGCGCGGTACGACGCCCGGGCGACCGTGCCGACGGCCAGCGGCCGCGCCTCGCCCAGCCGCGAGGCGATCGGTCGCGCGCTCGCGAGGAACCGGAGGACGCGGTCGGCGACGCCCGGGAGGTGCGGCTGTCCCTCGCCGTACACCGGGCCCGGGCGGAGCGTCACCACGTCCAGGTCGAGGTCCGCGATGGACGACTCGGCGCGGCGCTTGGCCGTCAGGTAGGCGTTCCGCACGCCGGGGGGCTTCGCCGCCGCGGAGAGGAAGACGAAGGCGTCGACGCCGGCGCGTTCCGCCTCCAGCGCCGTCAGGACGGCCGCGTCGCCGTTGACCCGTTCGAAGGTGACCCCGTCGCTCGGCGACTCCGTGAGCGCGCCGACCGAGTGGACCACGGCGTCGACGCCGTCGAGGCGGTCGCGCCAGGCGTTCGGGCGGAACAGGTCGGCGCTCGTCCACGAGACGGCGTCCGCCCACTCGGCGTCGACGTCGGGACGGCCGCTCCGCGAGACGCTGCGGACCTCGTGGCCGTCGCGGACCGCGAACCGGCAGACGTCGCGCCCGATGAAGCCGCTGCCGCCGACGACGAGGAGGGTGGCCATGTCGCGGCGTACGCGCCGCCCCGCCTTGGGGCTTCGGGACGCCGCGCGGGGGAGGAAAACGCGGTTCGGCGCCGGTCAGCGCCGGAGGAATCCGAGGAGCCGGTAGTCGCCCTCGGGGTCGTACCGGCGGAACAGGAGGCTGTTCGTGAGGACGGACACCGACGAGACCGCCATCGCCCCGGCCGCGAGGACCGGCTGGAGCAGCCCGAGCGACGCGAGCGGGATCATCGCGGTGTTGTAGCCGAGCGCCCACACGAGGTTCTGTTTGATCTTCTGGAGCGTCGCGTCCGAGACGCGGATCGCCTTCACCACGTCGAGCGGGTCGTCGCGCATCAGCGTCACGTCCGCGGCCTCGATGGCCACGTCGGTCCCGGAGCCGATGGCGGTGCCGACGTACGCGACCGCCAGCGCGGGCGCGTCGTTGACGCCGTCGCCGACCATCATCGCCCGGCGGCCGTCCGCCTGGATCGCCTCGACGGCGTCGGACTTGTCCTCGGGGAGGACGCCGGCGCGGACGTTGTCGGGGTCGATCCCGACCTGCTCCGCGACCGCCCGAGCCGTCCGCTCGTTGTCACCGGTGATCATCATCACGTCGACGCCGCGCTCGCGGAGCTGGCCGACCGCGCGCTCCGCGCTCGGCTTCACCGTGTCCGCGTCGGCGACGACGCCGAGGAGCTCCCCCTCGTCGGCGCCGGCGGGCACGCGGGCGACGAGCATCGCCGTCTTGCCCTCGCGTTCGAGCCGCTCCATCGTCTCCGCGGCGGCCGCGGCGTCGACGCCGGCGTCGCGCAGCAGCTTCCGGTTGCCGACGAGGACCTCGTCCCCGTCCACGGTCGCTCGCACGCCGTGTCCGGGCACGTTCTCGAACTCCTCGGGGTCGGAGAGGTCGAGACCGCGCGACTCGGCGCCCTCGACGATGGCGCGGGCGAGCGGGTGTTCGCTGCCGCGCTCCGCGCTCGCGGCGAGCCGGAGGACCTCGTCCCCGCGGGCCTCGGCGCCGTCGCCGACCGCCGAGCCCTCGTCCGCCGCCGAGTCGCCGCGCTCGGCGACCGTCCCGCCGTCGGGGAGCGTCCCGCCGTCGTCACCGAAGGCGACCACGTCGGTGAGCTCCATCTCGCCTTCCGTGAGCGTCCCCGTCTTGTCGAACACGACGGTGTCGACGTCCTTCGCGCGTTCGAGCACGTCGCCGCCCTTGAACAGGACGCCGTGTTGCGCGCCGATGGTGGTCCCGACCATCGTCGCGGCCGGCGTCGCGAGTCCCAGGGCGCACGGGCACGCGATCAGCACCGACGAGGCGAAGACGACGATAGCGAACTCGAACACCGAGACGGTCCCGCCGGCCGGTGCGGGCCCGCCCGCGACCTGACCCCACAGCGGGAGCCGGTCGACGAAGCCGGCGAGCGCCTCGGGGAAGAGGAACCAGACGACGCCCCAGAACAGTGCGTTCGCGATCACCGCGGGCACGAAGTACGCGGAGATGCGGTCCGCGAGGTTCTGGATGTCGGGCTGGCGGGACTGCGCCTCCTTGACGGTCTGGACGATCTGCTGGAGGGCGGTGTCCGCGCCGACCTTCGTCGCCTCGACGACGAGGAGCCCGTTCTCGTTGATGGTGGAGCCGACGACCTCGTCGCCCTCCGACTTCTCGACGGGGACGGACTCTCCGGTCACCATCGACTCGTCGACCGCGGACTGCCCCTCGACCACGACGCCGTCGGTCGGGATCTGCTCGCCGGGGCGGACCTTCATCCGGTCGCCGACTTCGACCTCCTCGATCGGCACCTCGCGTTCGGTCCCGTCCTCGTCGACGAGGGTGGCGGTGTCGGCCTCCATCTCCAGCAGCTTCCGGAGCGCCTCGCCGGCCTGTCCCTTCGAGCGGGCTTCGAGGTAGTTGCCGAGGGTGATGAAGACGAGGATGAGCGCCGCCGTGTCGAAGTAGACGCCCCCGGCGACCAGGTCGAGGAGGACGGCGACGGAGTAGACGTACGCCGTCGTCGACCCGAGGGCGATCAGCACGTCCATGTTGGCGCGGCCGTTCGTGACGAGCGCCTTGTAGGAGTTCACGTAGAAGGGCCGGCCGAGCACGACCTGGACCGGCGTCGCGAGCGCGAACGCGACCCAGTGGATCCCGACGCCGAAGAGCCGGTCCGGCACGATCGCGCCCCCGAGCAGCAGGTTGTCGACGAGGAAGAACAGCAGCGGCGCCGACAGCGCGGCGCCGAACAGCGTCAGCCGGAGCTGTTTGCGGATCTCGGCGTTCCGCGCGGCGTCCCGCGCGCTCTCGCCGGATCCCTCGCCCTCGCCGTCGGCCCCCTCGCCCTCTCGGACCGGTGAGTAGCCGGCATCCTCGACGGCGTCGTACAGCGCCGACAGCGAGGTCTCGGCGGGGTTGTACCACACCTGCGCCTCGTCGGTCGCGTAGTTCACGTCGGCCTCGACGACGCCGGGCACGGACTCCAAGGCGTCGCGGTTGGCGTCCGCGCAGTTCGCGCACGTCATGTCGGTGATCGCCACGGTCGCCGTCTCGGCGACCGCGCCGTACCCCGCCGACTCGATCGCGTCGTAGATCGCTCCGAGCGAGGTCGCCTCGGGGTCGTACTCGACGGTTGCCTCGTCGGTGGCGTAGTTCGCGTCCGCCCGCGAGACGCCGTCGAGCGACTCCACGGCGTCGGACACGCTCGCCGAGCAGTTGGCGCAGCTCATCCCCGTGATGTCGAGGTGGGTGGTCCTGGTGCTCATCTTGGGTAATACTACGGGCTACACCCTTAGTGCGTTTTCCACTTCGAAACCAAAGGTTCGAGAGGCCGATTTCTTCGAATCGAAAGCGAGACCAGTCCGGGAGGCCCGACCGGAATCTACTGACCCCGAAAGAGGGCGGGACGGCTCTGCCTCCGCGGGAGAGCGAGACTTCGAAACCGCGGTCGACCGAAGGCTATTGGACGCGGCGCCCCCTCCCCGAGGTATGGCTCGCGTGGAGCGACTCACGGTGTTTCCGGTGAAGGGGTTAGACGGGGTCGACGTCGAGGCGGCACGGGTCCTCGACGGCGGGACGCTGGAACGCGACCGCGAGTTCGCGCTGTTCGACGCCGACGGCGACGTCGTCAACGGGAAGCGGACCGACCGCGTCCACGACCTCGCGACCGACTTCGACCCCGAGTTGGGCGCGCTGCGGGTCGAAACGCCCGACGGGACCGTTCGGCGGTTCGACCTGGAGGCAGAGCCGGCCCGCGCGGCTGCGTGGTTCGGCGACTTCTTCGACGCGGACCTCCGACTCCGGCGGGACGAGTCGCTCGGGTACGTCGATCGACGGGACATGGGCCCGTCGGTCGTCAGCACCGCGACGCTGGAGGCGGTCGCGTCGTGGTTCGACGGGATGACCGTCGAGAGCGCGCGGCGCCGGCTCCGGGCGAACGTGGAGGTCTCGGGCGTCCCGGCGTTCTGGGAAGACCGATTTGTCGGCGAGGACGCCCCGGCGTTCGAGGTAGCCGGCGTCCGCGTCGAGGGCGTGACGCCGTGCGGGCGGTGCGTCGTCCCCGAACGCGACCCCGACACCGGCGAGCCGACCCCCGAGTTCCGCGAGCGGTTCGTGCGGCGCCGCGAGGCGACGTTCCCCGAGTGGGCCGACGCGGACGCGTTCGACCACTACTACTCGCTGATGACCATCGCGCGGATCCCGGAACGCGACCGGGGAGAGACGATCGGCGTCGGCGACGAGGTCGCGGTCCGCGAGTGAGAGCGCGGGGGCCTCGCCGCTCGAACGCCGCCGATCGAGCGGCGGAGACTTTCGTATGGGCCGAATACGCCTGACACAGCGCGTGTGGCGCCGATCCGGCGGGGCACACAACACTTATCACCACGTCGGGAGACAGTTAGGACGCGATGGCGACAGGCAAGGTCGACTTCTTCAACGACACCGGCGGCTACGGATTCATCGAGACTGACGACGCTGACGAGGACGTGTTCTTCCACATGGAAGACGTCGGCGGCCCGGACCTCGAGGAGGGACAGGAGGTAGAGTTCGAGATCGAGGAGGCGGACAAGGGTCCGCGCGCGACGAACCTCACTCGGCTGTAGCTCGGTCGCGGCATCCGCTACCGACGAACTCGGACAGCTCTCGAAACGCGTTCTCCGTATATTACCACCGCGAGCCGTGCCGCCGCCGTTTTGGTCGCCGGGCCTGAACCCCCGGCCATGGAGCCCGCCGAGCTCGACGCGTTCGTCGCCGAGAACCTCGACCGCTACGCCGAGACGCAGGGCGTCCTCCCGGAACGCTTAGCGGAGTTCGGGAAGGCGTACCGGTCGCAGGGACACCTCACGCGCGAGCAGCTGTACGAGATCGCCTACGAGTCGTCGACCCGGAGCGCCTATCACGTCGAGAAGAACCCCGAGTCCCGGTGCCGCGAGGTGACGCGGAACGCCCGCGCCGCGGACGGGGACTTCTCGACGATCCACCTGATCACCGGCCTCGCCGGGTTCAAGGCGCCGACCGCCTCGTACGTGCTGGCCGCGCTCGACGGCGACCGGCACGCCGTCGTGGACACGCGCGTCTGGGCGTCCTTGGAGCGGCTCGGCTACCTCGACGGGCGGAAGGAGTCGTTTGACGCCGCCGATTACGTGACGATGATCGAGCCCATCCGCGACATCGCCGCCGAGACCGGGCACCGCGCGGTCGACGTGGGGTACGCGCTGTTCGCGCACGACGCGCACGTCCGGGAGGGGACGCTCCACTGAGCGGCGCGCGGGGACGGCCGCCGGCGACACGAGGCGCGGCGACTGCCTACACCGGGTACTCGACGCCGGTCGCCTCGGTCGAGTACGCCCAGAGCTCCCGGGCGTCGTCGCGGTCGTAAGAGGCGTCGTTCGAGCGCCCCACGGTCGGGTGCCCGCGCATGTTCATCAGCCCGCCGGGCTCGACGTAGGCGCCGCCGTCGACGTCGGTCGTCGCCGCGTACAGCATCGGCTCGACGCCGATATCGGCGTCCTGGCCCAGCACCGCGTTCGCGGCCTTCATCCCGACCTTCATCAGGGGGTTCCCGCTCTCCTCGGCGGTGCGCATCTGGAGGTTCGTGTCCGTGTAACCCGGGTGGCAGGCGACGCTGCGGATCCCCGGACCGTCCCCCTCGCCGTCCGCCGCGTCGAGGCGGCGCTGGAGCTCGTAGGCGAACAGCAGGTTCGCGAGCTTGCTGCGCCCATATGCCTGCCACTTCCCGTAGGAGCGCTCCCAGTTGAGGTCGGAGAAGTCCATCTCTCCCTGCTCGTGGGCGCCGGACGACTGGGTGACGACGCGCGCGTCGCCGCCGATCCCCTCGGCGGCGGCGAGGAGGTCGAACAGCCGCCCCGTGAGCGCGAAGTGGCCGAGGTGGTTGACGCCGAACTGCGTCTCGAACCCGTCCTCGGTCTCGCTCCGCGGGATGGCCATCACGCCCGCGTTGTTACAGAGGACGTCGACGGCGTCGTAGTCGTCCGCCAGCCCCTCGGCGAACGCCTTCACCGAGTCGAGCGAGGCGAGGTCGCACTCCCGGACGTCGAGGTCGCCGTCGAGGCTTCCCCGGACCTCGGACCGGATCTCGTCGGCGGCGTCCTCGGCGCGCTCGACGCTCCGACACGCCATCACGACGGTCGCGCCCTTCGCGGCGAACTCCCGGGTGCCCGCGTAGCCGAGCCCGCTGTTCGCGCCGGTGACGACCACCGTCTTCCCGTCCAGTCGCGGCATCTCGTCGGCCGTCCAGTCCGTCATGGATCGGAAATGGGGCGTCGCAGTGAGAAACCTGTCGGCGGGCGAACCGGCTCCACGAAGCCGTCCCGTAGCGCGGTGAGACGCCCTGATAGAGCGACCCACACGCCGGACGAGACGGCGTCTGACGCCGGACTCCACTTTCACTGCGCCGCCGGTGCGTTTTTAGGTGCCTCGGGGGAAGGGAGGGATACCGAATGACGTCCTTCCAGTCGACGATCGGCGACGAGGAGGGGATCGCGGAGGAGCTGGCCGAGGGCCAGCGCGAGATCTCCATCGCCGAGTTCTTCGAGAAGAACAAACACATGCTCGGGTTCGACTCGGGCGCCCGCGGGCTCGTCACCGCCGTCAAGGAGGCGGTCGACAACGCCCTCGACGCGACCGAGGAGGCCGGCGTCCTCCCCGACATCTACATCGAGATAGAGGAGGTGGGCGACTACTACCGGCTCGTCATAGAGGACAACGGGCCGGGGATCACGAAGGAACAGCTCCCGAAGGTGTTCGGGAAGCTCCTGTACGGCAGCCGGTTCCACGCGCGCGAGCAGTCCCGCGGGCAGCAGGGGATCGGCATCTCGGCGGCCGTGCTCTATTCGCAGCTCACCTCCGGCCAGCCGGCGAAGATCACTTCGCGCCCGAAGGGGCAGTCGCGGGCGCAGTACTTCGAGCTCATCATCGACACCGACACGAACGAGCCGGAGATCCAGGCCGACGAGGAGACGACGTGGGACCGCCCGCACGGCACCCGGATCGAGCTGGAGATGGAGGCGAACATGCGCGCCCGCCAGCAGCTCCACGACTACGTGAAACACACCGCGGTCGTCAACCCGCACGCGCGGCTCGAACTCCGCGAGCCGGGGCTCGACGAGCCGATGAAGTTCGAGCGCGCGACCGACGAGCTGCCGGCGGAGACGAACGAGATCCGTCCCCATCCGCACGGCGTCGAGCTCGGGACGCTGATCAAGATGCTGGAGGCGACCGAGTCGTACTCCGTCTCCGGGTTCCTCCAGGAGGAGTTCACGCGCGTCGGCAAGAAGACCGCCGACAGCGTGATCGGCAACTTCCGCGACGTGTACTACGGCCGCGAGCTCGCCTGGTCACCGCCGCGCGCCCACGACGACCGGGACGTGGCGGCCGCGGTCTCGGAGGCCGTCGCGAACAAGGGCGAGGCGGCGACGACCGCCTTCGCCGAGGGCGTCGCCGAGACGGTGGGGAACAAAGACCGGATCGCCCGGTCCGAGGTCGCCGAGATCGTCGACAACACCGCCGAGACAGTCGCCGACGACACGGGCAAGACGTTCGGCGGAACCGTCCGCGAGAACGCGGTCGACGCCGCGTGGCGAGCGGTCACCGGACTCGGCGGCGACGCGGACGAGGGCGGGTCGGACGGCGACGACGGCGACGCTGAGTCGCCGCTCGTCCCCGACGTGTACGCGCTCGTCGACGAGGCGACGTCGACGCGGAAGGACGACGCGGCGGTCCAGGCGATGGCGGAGGCGCTCGCGCGCCGGTTCGAGAACGTCGACGGCGACGCGTTCCGGATCACCCGCGACGACCTCGAACGGCTCGTCGCGGACGCGGCGTCGTTCGTCGCCGAGCAGCGCGACGCGACGTTCGGCGAGACCGCGCGCGAGAACGTCGTCGAGGCGTTCTGGTCGCGGGCGCGGACGGTGCCGGACGACCCGCCGAAGGTGAAGGCGATCGCGGGCGACCGCGACGCCGCCGCCGACCTGCTCGAAGCGATGCGGACCACGGACATCCTCGCGCCCCCGACCGACTGCCTCGCGCCGATCACGGCGGAGCTGGTCGAGGCCGGGCTCCGCAAGGAGTACGACGCCGACTTCTACGCGGCCGCGACCCGCGACGCCGACGTCCACGGCGGCGACCCGTTCATCGTCGAGGCCGGCATCGCCTACGGCGGGTCGATCCCGTCCGAGGGGTCGGTCGACCTGCTCCGGTTCGCGAACCGCGTCCCGCTCGTCTACCAGCGCGGCGCCTGCGCGACGACGGACGTGATAAAGGGGATCGGGTGGCGGAACTACGGGCTCGACCAGCCCGGCGGCTCCGGGATGCCGAACGGGCCGGCCGTCATCAGCATTCACGTCGCCTCCACCAACGTCCCGTTCACGAGCGAGTCGAAGGACGCGCTCGCGAACGTTCCGGAGATCGAAGACGAGATAGAGCTCGCGGTGCGGGAGGCCGCCCGCGAGCTGAAGTCGTACCTCAGCAAGCGGCGCTCGATGCAACAGCGCCGGGAGAAGCAGGACGTGCTGGGTCGGATCCTCCCCGAGATGGCCGACAAGGTCTCGGAGGTCACGGGCCGACCGCGCCCCGACATCGACGGGGCCCTGGCGCGGATCATGAACAACGTGAGCGTCGAGCGCGAGGTGAACGGCGAGACGGTGACGCTCGTCGTCGAGAACCACTCCGACGTGAACGAGCAGCTGGAGATCACGGACATCGTCTCGACCGAGCCGACCGACCTCTCGGACGGGACGGTGGTGGATATGGACGGCGAGTGGTTCGTCCAGTGGAAGCCCGAGGTGCCCTCGGGCGACGAGCGGGAACTGACGTACGCGGTCGACGGCGACGCGGAGTTCGAGGTCAGCGTCGGCGGCGTGGAGACGGAGAAACTGACGGTGAACGCCTAAATGACGACAGAAAGCGACGCACGAGACGAGCTGATCGACCTGGCGGCGGACTTCTACGACCAGTTCGCGTCGGGGTCGATCCCGGAGATGACGCTCCCCACGCGGACGAAGAGCAACATCGAGTACGACGAGGAGAGCGGCGTCTGGACCTACGGCGACCGCACCTCGACGCGCAGCGCCAACTCGGTGCGGGGGGCGCGCAAGCTGTTGAAGGCCGCCTACACCATCGAGTTCCTCGCGAACCAGCTCGACGACGACCGCTCGTCGACGCTGCGTGAGCTGTACTACCTCTCCGAGTCATGGGACAACGACGAGGCGCAGTTCTCCTCGCAGGACGAGTCGAACGACCTCGTGGAGGACTTAGAGATTGTCACGGGCGTCACCCGCGAGGACTTCCACATGCGCCCGGAGGAGTCGGGCGCGAAGGTGATGGGGCCGCTGGAGATCCGCGAACAGACCAACCGCGGCGACCGCGAGATCCACTGCCAGCTCGACGTGGGCCAGGGCGGCTACCAGATCCCCAACAACCCGGACACCATCGAGTTCCTTGACAACGACGCCGAGTTCGTCCTCTGCGTGGAGACCGGCGGCATGCGCGACCGGCTCGTCGAGAACGGGTTCGACGAGGAACACGACGCCCTCGTCGTCCACCTCGGCGGGCAGCCGGCGCGCGCGACCCGGCGGCTGACGAAGCGCTTCCACGACGAGCTCGACCTCCCTGTGGTGGTGTTCACCGACGGCGACCCGTGGTCGTACCGGATCTACGGCTCCGTCGCGTACGGCTCGATCAAGTCCGCGCACCTCTCGAAGTACCTCGCGACGCCGGAGGCGCGGTTCATCGGGATCCAGCCCGAGGACATCGTCGAGTACGACCTCCCCTCGGACCCGCTCTCGGACTCGGACGTTAACGCCCTCGAATCGGAGCTGGAGGACCCGCGCTTCCAGACGGACTACTGGGAGGAGCAGATCGAGCTCCAGCTCGACATCGGCAAGAAGTCCGAACAGCAGTCGCTCGCGAGCCGCGGGCTCGACTTCGTCACGGACACCTACCTCCCCGAGCGGCTCGGCGAGATGGGCGTGCTGTAGGCGCGACCGCCGGCCCGACCGCGGACGGCGACTCCCGCTACTCGTCCTCGTACCCGATCTCGTCGATCGCGCGCCGCTCGCCGTCCGAATCGTCGTTCGCGTACTTGTAGACGACCCCGTCTTCCTCGTCCGCCGTCGCCATGTGGGACCCGTCACAGAGCGACTTCGAGTCCGACAGGCCGCACCGACAGACGTAGATGAGGCCGTCGTCGCCCTTGTCGTCGTCGTCGAGAATCTCCGGACCCCGCTCCTCGTGCGTGACTTCGCGCGCCATGGTCGCGATTCGGCTCCCACTCGAATACGGCTTGTGACCGCCGCAACCCCCTTGCCCGTGGGGTCCGTATCGGTGGTATGAGCGAGACCGACGAGCGGGATCCGAGCGATCTGACGGACGAGGAGTGGCGCGAGCGGCTCTCCGACGAGGAGTACCGCGTGCTCCGCGAGAGCGGCACGGAGGCGAAGTTCTCCGGCGAGTACGTCGACCACCACCCCGACGACGGGGAGTACCGCTGTCGCGCCTGCGGCACCGTCCTCTTCGACGCCGAGACGAAGTACGAGTCCGGCTGCGGGTGGCCGGCCTTCTACGCCGCCGAGGAGGACTCAGTGACGACGACGATAGACACGAGCCACGGGATGCGCCGCACCGAAGTCCGGTGCGCGAACTGCGACTCCCACCTCGGGCACGTGTTCGACGACGGCCCGGAGCCGACCGGGAAGCGCTTCTGTATCAACTCGGTCGCGATGGAGTACGACGAGGAGTAGCCGGGGCGGGAGGAGGCGAGACCGGCGCGGCCGTCAGCGTCGCCGTCAGGACTCACACAGCGGGAGCCTGACGACGAAGACGGCGCCTTCCGGGTCGTTGTCCTCGACCCACACGTCGCCGTCGTAGATCTCGACGAGCGAGCGCACGAGGTACAGCCCGATCCCCGCGCCCGGGCTGTCGAGCCCCTTCTCCCCCTTGCCGAATATCTCGTCGCGCTGGTCCTCGGGGACGCCCGGCCCGTTGTCGGCGACTCGGACCTCGGCGACGCCCGCGGCCTCATCGACGGACGCGGACACCGTCACCTTCGGCGGCGTCTTGTCGTTGTGTTGGACCGCGTTCCGCAGGAGGTTGCGGAACACGGAGCTCAGCATCTCGTCGCCGACGACCGCGACCTCGGGGAACGACCCCTCGACGGTGAAGACGGCCTCCGAGTACCCCGAGCGGACCTCCTCGACCTGCTGTGAGAGGACGCGGTCGAGGGCGATGCGACTCGGCTCGACGTCCTCGCGGAGCATCACCTCCGCGAGGTCCCGGACCGTCGTCGTGAGCGAGACGGCGCTCTGGGTGTTCCGCTTGATCACGTCCAGGTACTTCTCGCCCTCCTCGTCGACGTGGTCGTCGAGCAGTTCGGCGTAGGCCCCGACGAGCTGGAGGTCGTTGCGGATGTCGTGGCGCATCACCTGGTTCAGCAGCTGTAAGTCGTCGCGCTGGCGCTTGAGCCGCTCTTCCGGGTCCTGATCGCGGGGGGCCTCGACCGCCCCGTCGCCGTCCACGTCGGCGTTCGCCTCCTCGCTCATACCGGACGCTACGGACCCTCGTCGCTTTTACATACCGATCCGGAGGGGTACGCTCCGACGATGGGTTACATCCCCTCGTCGAGTAGCTCGCGGGCGACGATGTTCTTCTGGATCTCCGTGGTGCCCTCGTAGATCTGGGTGATCTTCGCGTCGCGGTAGAGCCGCTCGACGTCGTGGTCGTTGACGAAGCCGGCGCCGCCGTGGACCTGGACCGCCTCGTCGGCGACCTCGACCGCGGTCCGCGAGGCGAACTCCTTGGCCATCGACGCGAGCGCGGTGAGGTCGCCGGCCTCGTTGTCGACCGCCCACGCCGAGCGGTAGGTGAGCCAGCGCGCGGCCTCGGTGTTGGTGTGCATCTCCGCGAGCTTGTGTTTGATCGCCTGGAAGTCGGAGATGGAGCGCCCGAACTGCTCGCGCTCCTCGGCGTACTCCAGCGCCCGCTCGGCGGCGCCGCGGGCGATGCCGACGCCCTGCGCGGCGACCGCGGTGCGGGTCTCGTCGAAGAACTGCATGAGCTGTAAAAAGCCCATCCCGCGCTGGCCGATGAGGTTCTCCTCGGGGACGCGCACGTCGTCGAAGCGCAGCTCGGCGGTGTCGCTCGCGCGGATCCCGAGCTTGCCGGTGATCTTGTCGCGGGTGAGCCCGTCGCGGTCGCCCTCGACGAGGATCTGCGAGTAGCCCGAGTAGCGGTCGTCGATGTCCGGGTCCGTCTCGCAGACGACGACGAAGTAGTCCGCGACGGTGCCGTTCGTGATCCACATCTTCGAGCCGTTGATCACCCACTCGTCGCCGTCCTTCTCCGCACGGGTGGCGACGCTGGTCACGTCCGAGCCCGCCTGCGGCTCCGAGATGGCCGAGCCCATCACCGCGTCGCCCGCGGTCACCTCGGGGAGGACACGTTCCTTCTGTTCCTCCGTGCCGAACTCCATGAGCGCCTCCGCCCCGAAGCCGGCGCTGGAGATACAGAGCCCGATGCCGGGGTCGGCCGCGAACAGCTCCTCGGTGAGGATGGCGTTCTCCAGCGACGAGTAGCCGATCCCGCCGTACTCGACCGGGACGTGCGGCGCGAGCAGCCCCATGTCGGCCGCCTTGTCCATGATCTCGTGCGGGTACGACTCCTCGACGTCGTACTCGGTCGCGACCGGTCGGATCTCCTCGTCGGCGAACTTCCGGACCTCCTCGCGCAGCTGCTTCTGCTCGTCGGTTAGCTGGAACTCCATACGCGGTCCATCAGGATCGAGCGTGATAATCGTTGGCGAACGTGGAACAATCCGCGAGGAGTTGTTCGTTTACGCGGCTCGCGGTGCGGCGGCGGGGGACGGCTCAGTACTCGCGCTCCTCGCGCACCTCGTAGTGGCGCGCGCGGTCGTCCCAGCGCGCGAGGACCTCGCGGGCCGCCGGCGGGACGTGCGCCTCCCGGAACTCCTCGCCGGCGAACCGCTTCACCGACTCGATCGAGTCGAATCGGAGAACCGTGACGAACTCGACCTCGTCGCCGTCGACCTCGTCGCCGTCGCCCTCGCGGCGGAGCACGCGCGCGCCGCGGTAGCCGTCGTTGTCCGCGTCGGCGAAGCCGGGTAGGATCTCCTCGCGGAGCAGCCGCTCGTACTCGTCCGCGTCCGCCCGCGCCGTCCAGCCGTGCCAGATCCGGTCGATCATCGCCCTCGGAGGAGCCCCGTCATCGACTCTCGACGAACGCGGCGATCCGGTCCGTCGCCTCCTTCAGCTCGCGCATCGAGGTCGCGTACGAGACGCGCAGGTGCCCCTCTCCGCCCTCGCCGAAGACGGACCCCGGGACGACGGCGACGCCCTGGGCGTCGAGCAGCTCCTCGGCGAAGGCCTCGTCGTCGCCGCCGCACTCGGGGAACGCGTAGAAGGCGCCGCCCGGTTCGAACGTGTCCAGGCCCATCTCGTTGAACCGCGAGACGACCAGCCGCCGCCGGCGGTTGTACTCCTCGACCATCTCCGTCACCTCGTCGTCGCAGCGGTCCAAGGCCTCGATCGCGGCGTACTGCGGCGTCGTCGGCGCCGAGAGCATCGTGTACTGGTGGATCCGGTTCATCGCGTCGATCGCCTCCGCGGGACCGAGCGCGTACCCGAGACGGAGCCCCGTCATCGCGTACGCCTTCGAGAAGCCGTTGACGACGACGGTGCGCTCGCGCATCCCCGGCTGGGTGGCGATCGAGGCGTGGTCGGTCCCGTAGGTGAGCGCGGCGTATATCTCGTCGGCGACGACGCGGAGGTCGTTGTCCCGACAGAACGCCGCCACCTCGGCGAGCTGTTCGTCGGTCATCGTCGCGCCGGTCGGGTTGTTCGGGTAACAGAGCACGAGCAGGTCGGCGTCGGCGGCGCCCGCCGCCTCTAGCGACTCCCGGGTGAGCGCGAAGTCGTCCGCGGCGCGCGTCGGGACCGTCAGCTGCTCGCCGCCCGCCAGCTCGATCCCCGGGCCGTAGGAGATGTACGTCGGCTCGTGGACCGCGACGGTGTCGCCGGGGTCGACCAGCGCCCGGAAGGCGAGGTCGACCGCCTCGCTCGCGCCGGTCGTGACGAGCACCTCCGACTCGGGCTCGTACGACTGGTCGTAGCGCTCGTGGTGCGCGGCGATCCGCTCGCGGAGCGCGGCCATCCCGCGGTTCGCGGTGTAGGAGGTCTTCCCCCGCTCCAGCGAGTCGATCGCGGCGGTGCGGGCGGCCCACGGCGCCGAGAAGTCGGGCTCGCCGACCCCCAGCGAGATGACGTCGTCGCGCGCCTCCGCGAGCTCGAAGAACTTCCGGATCCCCGACTCCGGGAGGGTGCGCGCGCGGTCCGACAGCCTCATGGCGACACGGAGAGGCGGTCGTCGTCGTCGCCGTCCTCGAACCGGATCCCGCCGTCCTTGTACGTCTCCATGATGTAGTGGGTCACCGTCTGGGTGACCTCCGGCATCGGCGCGACCTGCTCGGAGATGAACTCGGAGACGTCTTGCATCGTCTCGCCGAGCACCTCGACGGCGAAGTCGTAGTCGCCGGAGACGAGGTGTAAGGCGTCGACCGCGGGGAACTTCGCGATCCGGTCGGCCACCTGCTCGTACCCCGTCTCGCGGTCGAGCTCGACGTTGATCTCGACGACGGCGCGGATCTTCCCCTCCTCGACGCGGTCCCAGTCGACCACGGCCTGATAGCCGTGGACGACGTTGTCCGCCTCCAGCGCGTCGATCGCGTCCGCTACCGCCGCCGCGTCGAGGCCCGTCTGGGCCGCGATGTCGTCGATGTCCTCGCGGGCGTTCCGCGCCAACACGTCGAGTACCTCGCGCTCGGCGTCCATACCCGACGATCGCGCGGGGGCGGTTTATGAGTAGCGACGGACGCAACACGGGCGAGCCCCCGGGGCGGCTCCGGGCGCCGTCACGGCGCGTCCGCTTCCGGCACCCTCACCGATTTCCGCGTGGCACGCGAACCGCCGTCCATGGCTTCAGACACCACCGGCAGGAGCGAGACGTTCGACATCGGCGGCGAGCTCACGGTCAACCGGCTCGGCTTCGGCGCGATGCGGATCACCGGCGAGGACATCATCGGGCGCCCCGACGACGAGGAGGCGGCGAAGGACGTGCTCCGGCGGGCGGTCGACCGCGGCGTCGACTTCGTCGACACCGCCGACTCCTACGGGCCGGGCGTCTCCGAGCGGCTGATCGGCGAGGCGCTCGGCGACCCCGACGACGTGGTGGTCGCCTCGAAGGCCGGCCTGCTCCGCAACCGCGAGGGCGAGTGGCTCCCCCACGGCGACCCGGACTTCCTGAAGAACCAGGTGCTGTGTAGCCTCGACCGCCTGGGCACCGACACGATCGACCTCTACCAGTACCACCGGCCGGACCCGGACACCGACTTCGAGGAGTCGGTCCACGCGTTCGCCGAGATGAAGGACGCGGGGCAGGTCGCGCACGTCGGCCTCTCGAACGTCACCGTCGAGCAGCTCGAGACGGCGCTGGACATCGTCGACGTCGCCACCGTCCAGAACCGCTACAACGTCGGGCACCGCGACGACGAGGACGTGCTGGCCGCCTGCGAGGACCACGGCGTCGGGTTCATCCCGTGGGGCCCGATGTACGCGGTCGACGACGACGAGGCCGGCGACGTGCTCGCCGAGGTCGCCGAGCGGCGGGACGCGACCCCGCAGCAGGTGTCGCTCGCGTGGCTGCTCGACCACTCCGACGTTACGCTGCCGATCCCGGGCACGTCGAGCGTCGAACACCTCGAATCGAACCTCGGAGCCGCCGACCTGTCGCTGACCGACGAGGACCGCGCGGCGCTGAACGCCGTCGACCCGCAGTAAGCGCCGACCCCCCTCCCCGTCGCTCACTCGACCGTCTCGATCCCGGCCATTTCGGCGACCTTCAGCGCGGTCGCGACGTTGAACGCGAGCCCGAGCGGCGCGGCGACGACCGCGGCCGCGACCGCCCCGCCCGGACCGGCGTGCGCGAGGAGGCTCACGGGGACCGAACAGACGGCCGTGACGACCGCGACGGCGAGGAAGAACCCGAGCGGTCGGTGGTCGTCGACGAGCGCCCGGGCTCGCCGCGCCGCCGATGCGATGCCTCGGTCCTCCAGCGCGAGGACGTAGACGGTCGGGAAGTACAGGTACGAGACGACGAGCGCGGCGAGGACGGCGGCCACGAACAGCGGCGGGAAGAGGAGGAGCGGCAGGAAGAGGGCGCCGAGCGCGGCGACGACGAACGCTTCGAGGAGGACGAACCGGACGCCGAACCGGCGGACGGCCGCGGCGAAGTCGTACCGGCCGGTCGTGATCGCGGCCGCGACGCTCCCGAAGTAGCCCGCGCTGAGCGCGCCGGAGACGACGACGTACGCGCCGAGCACGGGGACGAGGAGCGGCAGCGGGTCGAGCGACCCGAACGGGAGCGACACCGTCACCCCGCCGCCGCGGGGCGCGTCGACGAAGCTCCAGAGGTCGTACCGGTACACCGGGAACGACGCGCGCAGGGAGAATCCGGTCGACCGACCCGTCGCGACGATGTCCCAAGCGCGCAACAGCGCCGTCGCGAGCGGAACCAGCGCGAGCGGGAGCAGCCGGGGGAGCCGCGAGGCGACGCGCTCGACGAGCGTGTCCGGCGGGTCGGGGGCGGCGGGACCGCTGGAGGGCTGCGACATACCGACGACTGGGCGTCGGGGAACTGAAAACGGCTTCGGCGCGGGCCGACGGAGACGGCGGCCGGGCTACTCGTCGAACGGGTTCGTCAGCTCGACCGTCTCCTCGCGGTCCGGCCCGACGCCGACGGCGTAGACCGGGGTGTCGATCTCGTCCGCGACGAACTCCAGGTACTCGCGGGCGGCCTCGGGGAGGGCGTCGTAGCCCGCCTCTGCGACCGCGGCCGAGTCGAACTCCTCCCACGTGTCGAGCGTCTCGTAGATCGGCTCGCACCGCTCCCACCGGTCGGTGGTGGTCGGCACGGTGTCGGTCTCCTCGCCGTCGATCTCGTAGCCCGTACAGACCTTCAGCTCGTCGAGCCCGGCGAGCACGTCGACGTGGTTGACGGCGACGCCGGTGAACCCGGAGACGCGCGCCGAGTGGCGGAGCATCGGGAGGTCGAGCCAGCCGATCCGGCGCGGGCGCCCGGTGACGGTGCCGAACTCGCCGCCCTTCTCCCTGATCTCGTCGGCGAGGGCCTCCTCGTCGGCGTCGCCGTCGAGCTCCGTCGGCAGCGGTCCCTCGCCGACGCGCGAGAGGTACGCCTTGACGATGCCGACGACCTCGCCGTCGCCCACCGTCGTGACGCCCACGCCGGAGCCGACCGCGGCGGCGCCGGCGGTCGGGTTCGAGGAGGTGACGAAGGGGTAGTTCCCGTGGTCCACGTCGATGTGGGTCCCCTGCGCGCCCTCGAAGACGATCGCGTCACCCGCCTCGCGGCGGCGGTGGAGGTAGTCGGAGCAGTTGACGGTCATCCCCTCGTCGGCGAGGCGCTCGCCGATCGCGGCGAACTCCTCGTGGAGCGCGTCGACGTCGAAGGCCTCGGCGCGGTTGTCGTCGTCGAGGTCGAGCCCGTACACGTCCTCGACGAGCGCGCGCTTCTGCGGCACGACGTAGTCGAGCTTCTGTCGGAGCGCGTCGGGGTCGAGCAGGTCCGCGACCCGGATCCCGCGCCGGCCGGCCTTGTCCTCGTAGGTCGGGCCGATGCCGCGCCCGGTCGTGCCGACCTCGTCGCCGGCGTCGTCGTCGGCCTTCACCTCCTCCTCGATGCCGTCGAGCACGCGGTGGTACGGCATGATGACGTGCGCCCGGCGAGCCACGCGCACGTCCGGGTCGAGCCCCCGCTCGCGCAGGTCGTCGATCTCGGTGAACAGCGTGCGCGGGTTGACGACGCAGCCGTTGCCCAAGACTCCGACCGTTCCCCGGACCGCGCCGCTGGGAACCAAGGAGAGCTTGTACTCCGCGCCGCCTTCGACGACGGTGTGGCCGGCGTTGTCGCCGCCCTGATAACGGACTACGACGTCCGCGTCCCCTCCCCACCGGTCGACGAGGGCGCCCTTGCCCTCGTCGCCGAGTTGGGAGCCGACGATGGTGAGTGTCATACGACCTGCCGATTCCCCTCGGGGGGTAAAACAGATTACGGTCTGCGACCGCGAGACCACCACGGTCGTGGATCGAAAAATCCCTTCGTCAGATCGAATGCGCTCGTTCGTGTATTCACTTCTCGCTCCGTCCGCGATCGGGGTCGCCGTTCGCGCCCGGACCGTGCGTGTCCTCCGCAGCCGCGCCGCGATCGAACACGTTAACTACTCCCACGTGAAAGCGTGCGATCTGAGCGGGCGTCCCCGGCCGCCGACAGCAACTTTTAAACGGGGGCATGACGAGTTAACATGTGCCATGATAGATCGACTAGAGAAGGAGGTAGACATGCTGGAACGTCACCTCCAGGTCCTGCGGATGGTCATCGAGAACGAGCCGATCGGCATCGTGAAGATGTCGAACGAGACCGGCTACCCGCACCACAAGGTCCGGTACTCGCTTCGCGTCCTCGAGGAGGAGAACCTCATCGAGCCGTCCAGTCAGGGCGCCATCACCACGGAGCGCACCCACGAGTTCGTCGACGAGCTCGACGAGACGGTCGACAAGCTCGGCTCCATGCGGATCGACGACGCCGCCGAACTCGAGAACTGATCGGAACTTCGATTTCGCCCGCCGACGCACCTGCCGCGTTTCCGTTCTCCGCGAACTAGCCAGACAGGGTCCCCGCGACTACAGGTCGGGGACCGTCATGTGGAACCCGCCGTCGCGCGCCTCCACGAGACACAGGTGGTACCCCTGCTTGCGCGAGAGCTTCACGAAGCTCGCGCGCTTCGACCGGCTGAACAGGCCCCCGCCGACCGCGTCGCTCGCGGTCTCTAAGGCCCCCGGCTCGAAGAAGCTCTCCGTCACCGCGAACGCCCCCGCGAACGTCTCGTTCGACGCCGCGATGTCGCGCCCGTTCTCGACGAGCGACTCCAGCGTCCCCTCCGCGGTGGGGTCCCGGCTGTCGTTCAGGTCCGCGACGAACAGCGGGTGGCCCATCCGGTCGCGCAACACGAGGTCGAACGCCCGCTGCTCGCGGGTCTCCTCGCCGCCCTCCCGGATCGCGATCGACACCGTTCCGCCGATCTCGGCGCGGTCGATCTCGGGGAGCGCGTCGTAGAGGTCGCGGAGCGTCCCCTCGTTGCCGGTTCCGCGGACCTCGAACGGGAGGTCCTCGACGAGCCAGCGGGTGAACCCGTACTCGATGGTGTCTTCGAGGAACTCCTCGAACGGTCGGCCGTCGACCGCGAGGCCGTCGGTCTCGAAGCTCGTGTGGTGTTCGACCCGGAGGTTCTCGCGGAGCGCGTCCCGGTCGGCGGCGCCCTCGTGGGCGTCGGCGAGCGTCGCGCCCTCCTTCGAGTCGTACCTGATGAACAGGTTGGTCCCGTTGCGCGCCTCGCCCGGCGTGAGCGTCCGCTCCGCGTCCGGGAGCCGCTCCCTGGCGTTCGACAGCTCGTCGCGGAGCCGGTCGCGCTCCTCCCGGAGGTCTTCGACCTCGGATTCGAGCCGGTCGACCGCCTCGGCCAACTCGTCGCGCTCCGACTGTATCTCGTCGCGCTCGGCCGCCAGCCGGTTGCGCTCGTCGGCGAGCGACTGCCGCTCCTCCTCGGTCTCTTCTAAGGCCGCCTCGAGCTTCCGCACCCGATCGGGGTCGGCGTCGGTCGCCGCCTCGCGCTTCGACACCGCCGACGGCGTCGACGACGGCGTCTCGGTGGCGCGCGGCGAGGGCGAGCCGCCGTTCGCGTCCGACCCGCTCCGCCCGGTCCGGGCGCGGTCGTCAGCAGAGCGGGAGCGCTGCGCCGACGCCCCGCGCCGCTCTCCACCCGCTCGCGGCTCGCCGCCCGCCTCGGAGGGGTCGAGCGCCGGGATCGACTTCTGTTCCCGCCACTCGGCCTCCTCCGAGAACACGTCCTCGGAGTCCGGGGCGTCGCCGTCCGCGGCGCCCGCGTCCGACGCGGCCGCGCCGTCGGAATCGGCCTGCGTCCGTCGCGTCCGGTCGGCGCCCGCCGCGCCGTCGGCGTCGCGACCGTCCGAGTCAGCGTCGCCGATCCGGACGGCGTCGGACGCCGGCCCGTCCGTCTCGTCGGTCCCGTCGCTCGGGTCCGCGTCGTCGCGGTCGCTCTCCGCGGCCCGTACGTCGACGCCGGCCGGTTCGTCCGAGCGGTCCGCCGGGGACGGCCCGTCTTCCCGCCCGGCGCCGTCGCCGGGCTCGCCCGGGGTTTCGGGCCCGTCGGCGGGCTCGTCGGTCTCGACATCGGGAGCGGCCCCGGGGGCCGCCCGCTCGTCGCTCGCTGCGTCGGCCTCGTCGCTCGCTGCGTCGCTCGCCGGGTCGGATCCGGCGGCCGCGGTCGACTCGGCGGCCGCGCCGGAATCGCCCGCGTCGTCGCCGTCCGGGAGCGGCCGGACGTCGAGGTCGACCTCGTAGACCGTGTAGATCCCGACCTCGTCGGCGGCGAGGTCGAACGCGTCGTCGCCCGTCTCCAGCCGCCGGGCGTTGCCGACGTACGCCGCCGCCATCGACTCGCCGCCGGTGTAGGCGACGTAGTAGTCGCCGGAGAGGACGTTCTCCGAGAGCTCGATGTACCCGGTGAATCCCCCCTGCGAGAGCTTGCGGTCGGCCTCGTCCAACGGCGTGTCCTTGGTGTAGTACTTCGCCCGCGGCTCGCCGCCGAGCTCCTGCATGGCGAAGAGCACGGGGAGCGCGTCGTCCGGGGCCCGGTAGACGGTCCCGGAGGCGTCGGCAAAGGCGTCGAGCGTCGCGTCGACGACGCCGACGACGCGCCCGTCGACGAGGAACAGCCACCCGACCCCGTCGGTCGCCGCCCCCGAGAACCCGTCGTCGACGATCCGCCGGAGCCCTGCGAACCCGTCGGAGAACGAGCGGTCGTCCCACTCGGCGATCGCTTCCCGTCGCTGTGCGTCCATCCTTGCGTTTACGTCGCCAGCACCGACTCAAATACCTTCCGGAGCGTGAGACGGCCGTCTGACGCCGCGCGCGGCGGTCCGAACCGCTCGACGGCGGGCGAGACCACCCGGCGCGACGCCGGGCCTGATCAGTCGGCGCCGACGGCGGCGATCGCCTCGCGGCCGAGGTCGACCACGTCGTCCGGGAGATCGCTCGCCGCCAGCTCCGCGGGGGTGTACCAGCGCCAGCGCGCCGGGTCGACCTCGTCGTCGCCGTCGGGGGCGATCTCCCGCGAGTCGACGCGGGCGTAGTAGAGGTGGTCGACGTGCTGGTGCCCCACGGACCCGTCCTCGTGGACGTTGATGTCGTGGAGCATGAGGTGGGCCGGCTCCGGGAGCCCCCGGGTGTTCGGGCCCGTGATCGCGGACTCCGTCGCGACCAGCTCGGGGGTCAGCCCCGTCTCCTCGCGGACCTCGCGCCGCGCGGCCTCGTGGGGCAGCTCGTCGCGGTCGACGTGCCCCCCGGGCGGCAGCGTGATCCCCAGTCGCTCGTGCTCGTGAAGGGCGGTCGCCCCGTCGTTGACGATGTAGGTCGTCGCCGTGAAGTGGCGAGTCGTCTCCATGGTCCCGGGTGACGGCGCGTCGCCTTCGCGGTTTCGGCTCCCGGCGGGGACCGACGCCCGTTCCGGCGACGCGAACGCCTTTGGGAGTCCGGCGTGACCGCGAGGTATGCCACCGATCAACGCGGACGAGCTGTCGTGGACGACGCCCGACGCGGACGACGCCGCGTGGCGACGGAAGCAACTGGGCGCGGCCGCGGGCGGCGCGGACCTCGGCTGTAGCCTCTACGAGCTGCCGCCCGGGGAGCGCTCGTGGCCGTATCACTACCACGCGGCCAACGAGGAGGCGCTGTACGTCCTCGGGGGCGAGGGGACGCTGCGGCTCGACGGCGAGTCGTACCCGCTCCGCCCGGGCGAGTACGCCGCGTTCCCCGCCGACGAGCCGGGCGCGCACCGGGTCGTCAACGACGGGGACGAGGTCCTCCGCTACCTCGTCGTCTCGACGATGCGCGAGCCCGACGTGACCGTGTACCCGGACTCGGAGAAGTTCGGCGTGTACGTCGGCGCGCCGCCCGGCTGCGACGCCGAGCGGTCGCTGTCGGGGTACTACCGGATCGCCGACGACGTGGAGTACTGGGACGGCGAAGAAAGCGGTTGACCCCGCGAGCGACCTTCGAACGCGGCGGCGACCGGCCGCGGCGCGTCAGTTCAGCGCGACGGAGTCCTCGGCTTCGAGGAGCTCGTGGTAGCGGTTCCGGATGGTGACCTCGCTGATGTTCGCGACCTCGCTGACCTCGCTCTGGGTCACCTTCTCGTTGACGAGCAGCGAGGCGGCGTAGACGGCGGCCGCGGCGAGCCCGACCGGCGACTTCCCGGAGTGGATCCCCTGTTCCTTCGCCGTGTCGAGCAGGCTGCGGGCCCGGCGCTCGGCCTCGTCGGAGAGGCCGAGGTCCGAGGCGAACCGCGGGACGTAGCTCTCGGGGTCGGCCGGCTGGATCTCCAGCTTCAGCTCGCGGACGACGTAGCGGTACGTCCGGGCGATCTCGTCCTTCTCGACCCGGGAGACGCCCGCGATCTCGTCGAGGCTGCGCGGCGTCCCCGCCTGCCGGGCGGCGGCGTACAGCGAGGCGGTGGAGACGCCCTCGATGGAGCGGCCGGGCAGCAGGTCCTCGTCGAGCGCGCGGCGGTAGATGACCGACGCGGTCTCGCGGACGTTGTCCGGGAGCCCGAGCGCGCTCGCCATCCGGTCGATCTCGCCGAGCGCCTGCTTGAGGTTGCGCTCCTTGGAGTCGCGGGTGCGGAAGCGCTCGTTCCACGTCCGCAGCCGCTGCATCTTCTCGCGCTGGCGGCTGGACAGCGACTTGCCGTAGGCGTCTTTGTCCTGCCAGCCGATGTTCGTCGAGAGCCCCTTGTCGTGCATCATGTTCGTCGTCGGGGCGCCGACGCGCGACTTGTTGTCCTTCTCTTTGGAGTCGAACGCGCGCCACTCCGGCCCGCGGTCGATCTCGTCCTCCTCGACGACGAGCCCGCAGTCGACGCAGACGGTCTCGCCGTGTTCCGTGTCGGTCGCTAACTGCCCGCCGCACTCGGGGCACCGCAGCTCCTCGTCCTCGGTTGCCGACTCGGTCTGGCTCTCGTCGTCGACGGTCTCGGTCGTGTACGTTCGAAGGTTCTCGCTCATTGGTTTGGTGCGTGGAGGGAACAACGAAACCGAGAGACGGGTCTCGGTGTTTTCCTCACCTTCGGGTAAGTGACCGACGCACTTAAATGTTCGCGTGTCTGGCGTCGCGGAGACACGGCCGAAAACAGCGTGTAGAACCCTGTACAATTCGGAATTCTCGACGGAGGAGACCGACCCACGCAGAGAGGGATCTCGACGGCGCGAGAACGGAAGTTAGTATATAGGCGTTTCGCGAGCCGAGGGCGCTCATCGAGGCGGCCGGCCCGCCGGTCACTCCCCGGTCGCGACTGTCGCGGCCGCGCCGGCGAGGTAGCCGAGGGTCACGCCCAGTCCGGTCACCAGCGCGAGGGTCAGAGCGAGGTCGGGGCCCGCGGTGACGCCGGCCGCCTCCGACACCGGTACGCCGTCGCCGTCGGAGATCGGTGCCGTCCCGTCGGTCGCGTGCCGAGTGAGCGGCACGCGAGAGACCCACCACAGCGCGAGCATCGCCGGGAGGTACCCCAGCGTCGCGCTCACGCCGGTCACGGCGCCGGCGAGCGGATCGTCGATACCGAGGTACCGGACGGCGGTCGCGGCGCCGAGACCGAAGCAGAGGGGGACGAAACGGAGCGGCCACAGCGCCGCGTCCGACTGTATCAGCGGGTGCCCGAAGACGACGAGGTTCGACAGCCCCGGTCCCGTTCGCATCCGGATCCAATGGGCGTCGAAGAGGAACCAGATCGACCCCTCGACCGCCGAGATCGGTCCGCCGACCATCCACCGAGCGACTGCCGAGTCCCCCGGAGGCACGCCGGCGAGCGCGAGTCCGACCCGCGTGAGCCCCAGTCCGAGCAGCGCCGCGCCGGCCCCGGAGGCGACGGCGACGCGGAGCCACCCCGGCGGGAGCGAGGCCAGCGATCCGACCGTCGTTCGGCCGTCGGTCGCCATCTCGCCCCGGCCTTCCCGAGCGAGCGGGATATGCTTTCTCACGGGCCGCGTGCGGGACGGCGATCGGTTCCGCGAGGACAACCGCTTTGGGCGTCGCGCGAGCAGCACGCGTATGAACCGAACGCGGCTCGACGACCGCCTCGCGGACCTCGACACCGACGGCTACCTCCTCGACGCCTCGCAGGAGGACGCCAACCAGCTGTACCTCTCCGGGTTCACCGGCCCCGACCCGTTCCTCACCCTGTACGCCGACGGCGAGGTCCACGTCCTCGTCAGCGGGCTGGAGTACGGCCGCGCGACGACGGAGGCGGCGGCCGACACCGTCGAACGCCACGCGGACTACGACTACGAGTACGGCGGCCGCGAGGAGCGCAACGACATGTACGCGGAGTTCGTCCGCGACAAGGGCGTCGAGTCCGTCTCGATGCCGCCGCGCGGCCCGGTCGGCACCGCGGACGCCCTCCGCGAGCGCGGGATCGAGGTCGCGGTCGACGCGGACGACCGGCTCCAGGCGGTCCGCGCGGTGAAGACCGACGAGGAGATAGACGCGATCCGCGACGCGCAGGAGGCGAACGAGGCCGCGATGCGGGCCGCCGAGGAGCTGATCGCCGGCGCCGACGTGGCGGGCGAGGACGACGACGCGGAGGCGGGCGTCCTGCTCCGCGACGGCGAGCCGCTCACCAGCGAGCGCGTGACCGAGGAGATAGAGGTGACGCTGCTGCGCCACGGCTGCGCGCTCGACGAGACGATCGTGGCCGGGGGCGCGCAGGCCGCCGACCCCCACGACCGCGGCTCCGGGCCCCTCCGCGCGAATGAGGCGATCATCGTCGACATCTTCCCGCGCTCGAAGGCGACGAAGTACAACGCCGACATGACGCGGACGTTCTGCGTCGGCGAGCCGAGCGACGCGCTCCGCGAGTGGTACGACCTCACCGAGCGCGCGCTGGAGGCCGCGCTGGACGCGGTCGAGCCGGGCGCCACGGGCGAGGAGGTCCATGCCGCCGCCTGCGAGGTGTACGAAGAGGCGGGCGAGCCGACGTTCCGCACGGACCCCGAGACGGAGACCGGATTCATCCACTCGACCGGGCACGGGATCGGCCTCGACGTCCACGAGTCGCCGCGGCTCGCGAGCGGCGGCGAGGAGCTGGAGCCGGGCCACGTGATCACCGTCGAGCCCGGGCTCTACGACCCCGCGGTCGGCGGCGTCCGGATCGAGGACCTCGTCGTCGTCACCGAGGACGGGTACGAGAACCTCACCGACTACCCGATCGAGTTCGTCGCCGAGTGAACCGCTGCGGGGCGCCGGGGGGCGCCCGGGACCGCCGTCGGCGGCGCGGTGCCGCGCGACACCCGGCCCGTCTGACCGCGATCGGAAGCCGCTTTGACCCGTACCCGGTACGGCGACCGTGAACTGGCGGTACGAACACACGGCGCTCGCGCTCTGTACGCTCGCGTTCACCGGGACGATGGTGGCGCGGCTGGTCGTCAGCCCGCTCGTCCCGGAGATCACGGCCCGGTTCGGCGTGACGAACGGCACCGTCGGGCTCGCCTTGAGCGGGATGTGGCTCACCTACGCGCTGGCGCAGTTCCCCTCCGGCGTCCTCGGCGACCGCTACGGCGAGCGCCGCGTCATCCTCGCCGCGGTCGGCGCCACCGCGGTCGCCTCCGTCCTCCTCGCCGCGTCGCCCTCGATGCTCGCCTTCGGCCTGTTCGCGGCCGCGCTCGGCGTCGGCGCGGGGCTCCACTACTCGGTCGCGACGACGTTCCTCACGCGGCAGTTCGACGACACCGGCCGCGCCATCGGCGTCCACGTCGCCGGCGGCCCGCTCGCGGGGCTCGCCGCGCCGCCCGCCGCCGCGCTCGTCGGCTCGCGGTACGGCTGGCGCGCCGGCGTGCTCCTCGGCGCCGCGGTCGCGGTGCCCGTCTTCGTCCTGTTCGCGTGGCGGGTCCGGCCGACCGAACCCCTGCGGCCGGACCAGCCGATGGGTGAGCGGTTCGCCGTCGGCCCGCTCGCCGAACTGCTCTCGCGGCCGCGAATCCTCTACACGACCGCGCTCGCGACGATGGGGGCGTTCACGTGGCAGGCGACCGCTTCCTTCCTCCCGACGTTCCTCGAAGTGGGGACCGGCCTGTCGAGCGCGCTGTCGGCGCTTCTGTTCTCCGTGTACTTCCTCGTCCACGGCGGCACCCAGCCGGTGACCGGCTCGGTGTCCGACCGGATCGGACGCGACGCCACGGCGATGGTGACGATGGGCGCGGGCGTCGTCGGCTACGGGACGCTCGTCGCGGCCGCGACGCTCGACTTGGGCCTCCTCGTGTCGGTCCCGGCCGTGGGCCTCGTCGGCCTCGCGATGTCGTGGGGCGCGCCGATCCAGTCGCGGTTCATGGACCTGCTGTCCGACGCCGAGCGGGGCGCCGGCTTCGGACTCGTCCGGACCGCCTACATGGTGACGGGCGCCTCCGGCAGCGTCGTCGTCGGCGCCGTCTCGGACGCCGCGGGGTGGCCCGTCGCGTTCGGACTGCTCGCCGGCGTGATGGCGCTGGGGCTGGCGACGCTGTCGGCGAACCGGCTGCTGGGGCTGGGGTACTGAACGGTCCGGAGTCGCGCCGTGAGTCACTCGAACGTCGGGAGTCGCTCCACGTAGCCCTCGTCGCGGGCCGCTTGCGTCAGGGAGCGGACGACCTCGAACTTCGCCTCGGTGTACGCCGCCATGTCGCCGCCGTGCTCCGCCGCGGCGTCGCGTTTGACCCGAGCGTACTCCGCGCGCGCCCTCGGATGGTCGGTCAGGTACTCACGGAACAGCAGCATCGGTCGCCACTGGTCCGCCTCGACGGTGTGCATTCGCACGGCGACGACGGCGTTCGACTCCCGCCTGACGGCGACGACCGTGTCCTCTGCGTCGTGCTCGCGCTCGAACCCCGCCGCGGCGAGCCCCTCAGCGGCGGCGCGCATCCCGTCGCCGTCTGCGTATATCGGCATGACATCCAGCACTGGCTTGCCCGGGACGCCGGGGATGGCGGTGCTCCCGACGTGGAACACGTCGAGCAGTCGGTCGTCCGAGGCGGCCTCGACGCGGTCCCGTGCCGACTCGTAGCGGTCGTCCCACTGCGGGTCTTGGAGGAGGGAGACTCCGTCCTCTTTCGGATCCATCGCTCGCGGCTATCCGCTCCGTCCGGAAAATAATGTCGGAATATTTGAAATTACTCTTTTCTTACTATTTCTCACGGCGGTCTCTTAATCGTTCTGGCGGAGTCGTCGGTGCGGTAGGCGGGCCGGCCGTTGAGCGCGCTCGCGGAGCCGGGGCTGGGCGGCGCGAGCGACGCTGCGGAGAAAGCGCGGCGGGTCCCAGGGCGGCGGGGAGAGCGCGCCCGTTACAGCCGATCGTCCTCGATGCTGCCCGGGTCCTCCGCGGTGTCGAACATGTTGTTCTCGGCGCCGTCGAGCATCTCGTCGCGGGGCTCCTCGTCGACCACGCTCACGTTGTACGCCTCGATACCGGACGCGATGAGGTCCTCCGCGGCCTGCTCCTCGGAGACGAACTCCTCGTCCGCCAGCTGCTGAAACTCCGCGTACACGTCGTCCGAGAGGTTCAGCTCGAAAGTGGGCATACCCCTCGTTCCGACCGGACACTTTTAAATTGTTCCCTCGTTGCGTGACGTGTCCGCGGAGGGGGATCACAGTTACCGACGCCGGCGAAACGGTGATCGAGGCGTCCGACGGCGGCCGTCGGATCCGCCGCGATGCCGTCGACGCCGTCCGCGCCCGGGCGCAGGACCTGCGCTCGGAGGCGGCCGAGAGCGGCTGAGGGCCGACCGGCCGCGGCGGCCCGAACATCTGCGGGGTCAAGGGTACCCCGACGGAGTGACAGGCTGCGAGTATGCCCGGCTTCCCGTCGCCCTTCGGCTCCGACGACGAGGACCTGTTCGACGGCTACGACGAGTTCGAGCCGGACCACCTCCCGCGACCGGGGGCGTTCCTCGACGGCCACGACGTGCTCGCGGGGGCGGACCACCTCGCGTTCCACCGGCTCACCCGCGAGTGCTTCGAGGAGCGGAAAGTGTACGACATGACGTTCGACTACAACCTCGCCCGGCTGAACCTCGACACGCGCCACGGGGACGCCGGGTTCCGCTACGCCGTCGAGCGCGGCGACGCACCGGACGCGGTCGACGGGAGCGAGGTCGACCGGGTCCTCCGCGCGGAGTTCACGCCGACGACCGCGTTCTGCCCGCAGACGCACACGCTGACCGTCGGGGCCTTCCGGGCGTGGAACGGGCTCGCCGACCGGCACGAGTACGACCTCGTCCGGGTCCGCGCCGCCGCATCGCATAACCAGAGCGAGGCGGTGAACAACCGGCTCGCGGCGCTGGAGGAGGCGTACCTGGAGACGGGCGACGTGGAGGTCGATCCGGAGGATGGCGTCGGGGTCGAGTCGACACCGATGGGCGGGACGGGTGGCGCTGGCGCCGGGGGACGCTCGACCGACGCACCGTTCTGAGCGCCCGTCGCGGGGCCGGTTACAGGTCCCGCCAGGCGCCGAGGAACCGCTGGACCGCGGTGAGGTGTCCGACCGCGGCGAACAGCGCGAGCAGCAGGCCGACGACGTTCAGTCCGGCGACGATCGGCGCCGAGTAGACCGCGGCGACGACGCCGACGATCCCGGCGAGAGCGAGGCGGTCGGCCCGGCCGAGGAGCCCGCCGTACTCGCGGCCGATGCCGACCGCCTGGATCTGCGTGCCGAGGTAGGAGGTGAGGAGGACGCCGGTGACGGCGGCGAAGCCGAGCGCGTACGCCTCGACGCCCGCCGTGAGTCCGGCGATGATCGCCACGTCGGCGTAGCGGTCGAGGACGTGGTCGAGGAAGTCGCCGCCGTCGGAGGCGACCCCCTGGTGGCGCGCGAGCGCGCCGTCGACGACGTCGAGCCAGCCGTTGAGGAGGACGAGCAGCGCGCCGGCCGCGTACAGGGGCGCCGACCCGACGGCGAAGGCGGCGGCGGCCCCCACCGCGACGAGGAAGGCGATCACGCTCACCTGGTCTGGCGAGAGGCCGAGCCTGTCGGCCGCCGACACCCACGGGCCGAGCAGGCGGTCCGCCACGGAGCGGTACTGGTCGAGGGTCATCTACCGTCTCGACGCTCGCGGCCGGCTCATATATAATCGATGAAGTCCACGGTGCCGGCGCTCGGCTCGCGCTCGCCCTCGACCGCCGCGCGGATCGCGTCGGCGACCGCCTCGGGGTCGCGGTCGGTGGCGTCGACCTCGTAGACGTTCTCCGCGCCGTGTTCCGCCACGGCCTCCGAGAGGATCACGTCGAGCGCCTCGCTCTCGGCGTTCTCCGCGGCGGTCTCGGGGGACTCGCCGCGCTCGACGAGGCGGGACTCGACCGCCTCCGGGTGACAGCGCAACACGACGACGCGGTCGGCGTCGAACCGGTGCGCGAGGTGGGAGTCGAGGACACCGCTCCAGTCGCCGAGGTGCTCGCGGACCGCGTCGAGGTCGGCGACGAGGGTGTCGCGGTCGGCGTCGCGCTCGGTCCAGAGGTCGTCGTCCGACTTGATCCGCTCGTTGAGGTGTATCACGTCGTACTCGTCCGCCAGCAGCGCCGTCGCGGTCGACTTGCCGGTCCCCGGGGTTCCAGTGACGGCGACGCGGTCTGCGCGGCCGCGGCCCGCGGTCGCCTCTTCAGATTCGGACGCCTCAGTCACGCGCGGACACCGAGTTCGAGGTCGGCCAGCACGTCGTTGAGCAGGGCGACCGCCTCGCGGGTCTCCTCGCGCGTCCCCGTGGAGACGCGGACGTGTTCCGGGAGCCCGAACGAGGTACAGTCGCGGATGATGACGCCGCGCTCCTGGGCCGCCTCGGCGACGCGCTCGCCGTCGCCGACCGCGGCGAGGACGAAGTTGCCGGCGGAGTCGACGGTGGGGGCGTCCAGCTCGTCGGCGATGTACTTGCGGGCCCAGCGCGCGGACTCGACCGACCGTTCGACGTGCTCCTCGTCGTCGAGCGCGGCGAGCGCGGCGCGGCAGGCCAGCTCGTTGGCCGCGAACGGGGTGTTGACCCGGGCGTACGCCTCGCCCCACGCCTCGGGGACGACGCTGTAGCCGATCCGGAGCCCGGCGAGGCCGTACGCCTTCGAGAAGGTGCGGAGGACCGCCACGTCGTCGCGCTCGTCGGCGAGCGGGATCGCGCTGTCCACGTCGGCGAACTCCCCGTACGCCTCGTCGACGACGACGAGCGTCTCCTCGGCGGTCGCGTCGGCGATCGCCTCGGCCTCGTCGAGCGCGATCGTCGACCCGGAGGGGTTGTGCGGGGAGGTGAGGTAGACGATCCGCTCGCCGCCGTAGGCGGACAGCACCGTCTCGGCGTCCTGCGCGAAGCCGTCGGCCGGGGAGAGCTCGTACTCCGTCACCTCGCCGTGGTGGTACCGCGACGACATCGCGTAGTAGGCGAAGCCGGGGCTCGGGACCAGCACCTCGTCGCCGGGCTCTAAGGCGGCCCGCGAGAGGTAGTCGATCGAGCCGTCGGCGCCGGGCGAGACCCACACCTGCTCGTCGTCGACGCCCCACTTCTCGGCGATCTTCGCGGTGAGGTCGGTGTGCGAGGACTTCGGGTACTGGTTCACCCGGTCGGCGTGCTCGCGGATCGCCTCGACGGCCGCCGGGCTCGGCCCGTGCGGGTTCTCGTTCGAGGAGAGCTTGATGAGGTCGTCGGGGTCGAGCCCGCGCTCGCGGGCGACCTCCTCGACGCCCCGCCCGGGCACGTACGGCGAGTGATCGGAGAGATCCCGTGGTTCCATGTCACCGATTCGGGGACCGGCGGGCTTAAGCGTGGTCTTGGCGGTCGAGGGCTCGCGACGGGGCCGCCCCGCCGTTCACGACGAGTGGCCGTCGGCGAACCGCCGCTCGGCCTCGGCGACCACGTCGGGTCGCCCCGCGAACTCGACGACGACGGTCTCGCTCCCGTAGTCGACGCCCGCGACCACGCCGCGGTCGTACGCCCACGAGAGCGCGGCTTGCGCGGCGCCGCCGTTGGGCGCCTCGACCGTCGCGGTCGCCGTCGGCAGCGCGTCGGCCACCGCGTCGGCGAGGTCGGCGAGCCCCGTCTCGTCGCGGACGCTGACCGGAATCGGTGACCGGAGCGCGTCGACGACGGGGGCGTCCCGGGGGTCCAGGTCGGCGACCGCGCCCTCGTAGGCCGCGACCGCGGCCGCGAGCCCGTCCGCCCCGACCTCATCCGCCTTCGACAGCACGGGGATCACGGGGCCGTCGGTCGCCTCGATCGCCGACAGCGACGCCGTGAGCTTCCGGCGGAGGTCGGCCGGGTCGTCGCTCGCGTCGACGACGAGCAGCGCGCAGTCGGCCCCCCGGATCGCGTCGATCGTCGTCCGGAACGAGCGCACCGCCTCGTGGGGGAGCCCGTCGAGGAAGCCGACGGTGTCGGTGACGAGGACCCGCCGCCCGCCGACCGTCGCGCGGCGCGTCGTCGTCGAGAGCGTCTCGAACGGCCGGTCCGCGACCGCGAGCAGGCCGTCGCCCTCGGCCGGGTCGCCCTCGGCGTCGGTGCGGTCGGCGTCAAGAGTCCCCGGCTCGTCCCCGAATTCGGGGTCGTCGACCTCGTCCGCGAGCCGGCGGGCCAGCGTCGACTTCCCGGCGTTGGTGTACCCCGCGAGCGCGACGAGGTCGAACCCGGCGTCGCGGCGCTCCGCCCGTCTGGCCGCCCGGTCGTCGGCGATCTCGTCGAGCGCGCGCTCGGCCGACTCGATCCGCTTCTCGACGTCGAGCACGCGGCTGTCGCCCTCCGGCTGGAGGCACACGTCCTCGCTCGCGTCGCGGGCGACCGCCTCGCGGAGCCGGGGCAGCTCGTAGCGCAGGCGCGCCAGCTCCAGCTGGCGGTCGGCCGCGCGCGAGTCGGCGGCGTCGGCGAACAGCTCCAACACGAGGCGCGGGCGGTCGATCACCGCGGTCCCGGGCGGCAACAGGTCGCCGAGAGAGAACGTCTGTCCCGGCGACAGGCCCCCGTCGTAGATCACCGCCTCGGCGTCGGTCTCGGCGGCGAGCCGCATCAGCGCCTCGGCCTTCCCGCGGCCGAGGTCGTAGGTCGGGTCCTCGCGGCGCCGCTGGGTGACCTCGCCGACGACCGCGTAGCCGGCCGCGGCGGCGAGGTCCCGGATCTCAGCCGTGTCAGGCGGCTCGCCCTCGGAGCGGGCAGCGACGACGGCGGGGGTCGCGCCCGGGTCTGCGGGGTCGAGGGGAGAGAGGTCGGTGTCGCCGGGGCGAGCGTCGGAGGTATCGGCGGCGGCGTCGGTTTCGATCGATTCGGCTGTCTCGTTCGTCGTGGCGTCGTCTCGTGACATTCGGTCGGGCGCTCGCGTCGACCCGGAGAGGGGAGCGTCTCGCGCTCCGGTCGCGGTGCTGCGGCGCGGGCGACCGACCCCGATTCGCGGACGGGGCGGTCGATCGCGCCGCGGCGGTACCGTCATGAACCGGCGACGAACGAACTGGTCTCCATACCTCCGACTCCGGGGCCTCGCACATAAGCGTTCACCGGAAACGAGGTGTGGTACCGAGACGCAAAAACGAGGGAGTCCGAGCGGCGCGCCGCTCAGGGGACGCGAACGTCGTGTTCCAGCGTGCCGACGCCCTCGACCTCGACCTCGACGGTGTCGCCGTCCGAGAGCGCGCCGACGCCCTCGGGGGTGCCCGTCGCGATCACGTCGCCGGGTTCGAGCGTGAGGTACGTCGTGATCTCCTCGATCAGCGTCGGCACGTCGAAGATCATGTGCTCGCGGTCGCTCGACTGCTTCGTTTCGCCGTTGACGCGGAGCTCGACGCTCGCGTCGGCGGGCACCTCGTCGGGCGTCGCGAGGACCGGGCCCAGCGGCGCGGCGCCGTCGAACGCCTTCCCGCGCACCCAGTTCTGCTCGCGGTTCTGGTCGTCGCGGTTCGACACGTCGTTCATACAGGTGAACCCGGCGACCACGTCCATCGCGTCGGCGGCGTCGACCGCCTTACACTGCTCGCCGATCACGACCGCGAACTCCGCCTCCCAGTCGATCCGATCCTTGCCGGCGGGGACGGTCACGGTGTCGCCGTGGCTCGCCACCGCGTTCGGCGGCTTGAGGAAGAGCAGCGGGCGGTCCGGCACGTCGTTGCCGAGCTCCTCGGCGTGGTCGGCGTAGTTGCGGCCGATACAGACGATCTTCGACGGGTCGGTCGGCGCGAGCACGTCGATATCGGGGTCGGAGAGCGCGTACTCCTCGCCGCCGAAGGCGACCGTGTCGGTCGCCGGGTCGTACTCGCCCTCGCGGATCGATCCGGCCGGGTCGCGGAACCGTGCGCGGTACATACGCGGCCGAACGGGCGGCCCCCCGAAAAGCGTTCCCGGAGAGGCAAGCGACGACCGCGACCGGGCGCGGGTCCGCGGACTCAGTCGGTCCGATCGGCGGACTCACGGACCGAGTCCGTCGTCGTCGAATCCGCTTTTGTCGCGTCCGCCGTCTCGTTCGCGGCGTCGGCGGCGGGCTCCTCGTCGCCGAGTTCGTCGAGCGACAGCGACTCGACGTCGTCCGCGAACAGCTCCGACCGCGCGCAGTCGGCGCAGTAGTGGTTGTACCGGACCGAGTGGGTCCGGACCGGCACGCCGGCGACCACCGTCTCGTCGCGGCGCCGCCTGACGAGGCCGCGGTCGAACGGCTCGTCGCAGACGACGCAGGGCTCCTCGACGGACTCGGGCGGGCGGACGACCCGGTGATCGACCGTCTTCTGCCGGCCGAACTCGGTGACCCCGTGGCGGCGGTCGAGTCGCCGGCGGACGGGCGGGGACACGCCGAGCCCGAGCCCGACAAACGCGAGGCCGATCAGCGCGGCGGGCACGGAGCCGCTCGTCCCCCCGAGGAAGGCGATCCACCCGCCGATCACGAAGAGCAGCGCGATGAGGAGGTACCCGGCGACGGTCTCCGTTCGGCTCTCTCCGGGGGCGCTCGACGGGGCGCGCGTCGGCGTCGAGTCGCCGCGGACGAGGCGCCGCCGCTCGGCCAGCTTCGAGTAGTGCCACCAGCCGTACAGCAGGTTCCCGATGCCGCTGGTGAAGAAGAACAGGAGGACGTGGACGCCGACGGAGCCGATCCCCCTATCGACGAGGACCACGCGGTCGCCGGCGTCCTGTTCGATCTCCCATCCGGCGTCGAGATGGTCCTGGACGCGGCGGCGGAACGCGCGCTCGCTCTCGTCCGGCGACGCGGCCGAGGGCGACGGGGGCCGGTCCGCCCCGCCCGACCGGCCGCTCGACCGCTCGGACGCGGCGGACTCACCGCCCGCCCGCGACGCGCCGCAGTTCGAACAGAACCGGTCGTCGTCGTCGAAGGCCGCGCCGCACTCGGCACAGTAGGCGGGGTCGGAGGGGTCGCCGAGGTCGGCGCCGCAGTCGGGGCAGAAGCTCGCCCCGTCCGGCACCGCCTCGCCGCAGGCGGGGCAGGCGGCCGGCGGGCCGCCGGGCTCGCTGGTCTGGGAGGGCATCTACCGGTCGTTCGCGCCCGTTCCGGTTAATTGCTTTCGCCGACGGGCGACGGCTTCCGCGGCGTCGAGTTTTATTACGACGCGCCGAGACGTACGGAACGGACCATGGAACTCACCTGGCACGGCCACTCCACGTGGCACGTCGTCGTCGAGGACACGGAGCTGCTCATCGACCCGTTCTTCGACAACCCGAAGACCGACGTCGACCCCGCGGACCTCGACCCCGACTACCTCCTGTTGACCCACGGACACGCGGACCACATCGGCGACGCCGCCGAGTTCCCGGACGCGACGGTGGTCGCCACCCCGGAGCTGACCGGCTACGTCCAGGAGAACTTCGGCCACGAGCACACGCTCCCGGCCGGCGGCATGAACATCGGCGGCACCGCCGAGTGCGGCGACGCGTGGGTGACGATGGTCCGCGCGGACCACTCGAACGGCATCGAGAACGACCCCGACTACTCCGCCGGCATGCCGACCGGGTTCGTCATCGGCGACAAGAAGCCGACCCAGGAGTCCGACCCCGACTGCACCACGTTCTACCACGCCGGCGACACGGGCCTGATGTCCGAGATGGTCGACGTGATCGCCCCGTACCTCGAACCGGACGCCGCGGCCCTGCCCGCCGGCGACCACTTCACCATGGGGCCCGCGGGCGCCGGCATCGCCGCCGACTGGGTGGGCGCCGACGTGGTCTTCCCGATGCACTACGACTCGTTCGGCCCGATCGAGATCGAGACCCGCGAGTTCGTCAACGAGGTGAAGGCCGCGGGCGCCGCCGCCGAACCCGTCGTCCTCGAGGGCGACGAGACGTACACGCTCGACTGAGGGAACAGGTCGACGGCCTCTCCGGTGATTCCGCCATTTTTCGCGGCGCTCGCGCGCGGAGCGACCGCGACCGAAGCTGCGTCGACCCCGCCCGTCCCCCGGCACTCACGTCCCGTGTCGGCAGCCTTTAGCGGCGGGAGGACGAACGGACGGTCGACTATGGCAGACATCGAGACGTCCACGGTTTCCGAGGAAGGGTACGCCAGCACCAGCCAGGTCGGCGAGTTCGACCTCCAGATCGACGCGACCGACGAGACGGGCCCGAACCCGAACGCGACGCTCGTCGCGACGTACGCCTCCTGTTACCTCCCGGCGCTCCGCGTCGGCGGGAGCCAGCGCGGCGAGGAGGACCTCGGCAAGATCCAGATCGACGCGAGCGCCGACCTCGACGACGACGACGACCTCGAATCGATCGCCTTCGACGTCCACGTCGAGGCCGACCTCGACGACGAGACCGCCGCCGACATCGCCGAGCGCGCCGAGGGCATCTGCCACGTCCACAGCGCGCTCCGCGAGGGGCTCCACGCCGACGTCAGCGTCTACCCCGGCGCGTTCTGAGGCCGGACCCCCGCGTCGAAACTCGATTTTTTCCCGACCGTACCCGCCCGCTCAGTCCCGCGACTCCGCCTCTTCCGCGGCCGGCCCCGAGGGATCGCCGGGCGCCGCGGACCCGTCCGCGTCCGATCCCGGGCGGTCGAGCCCGGTGAACTCGAACCGGGCCCCCCCGCGTTCCCCCTCCGTGACCGCGACCTCCCAGCCGTGCGCCTCGGCGATGCGCTGGACGATGGAGAGCCCGAAGCCGGTGCCCGTCTCGGAGGTGGTGTAGCCGCTCTCGAACACCCGGTCCCGCTCGTCGGCGTCGATCCCGGGGCCGTCGTCCTCGACGTAGAACCCGTCCGGGAGGTCGCCGACGACGACGCGTTGCCCCCCGTGTTCGGCCGCGTTCCGGTACAGGTTCCCGAGGAGCTGCCGGACCCGCCCGGGGTCGGCGTAGATCTCGCCGTCGGCCTCCACCACGACCTCGACAGGCGCGTCCGGCTCGTCCCCGCCGGCCGCGTCCTCGCCGAACGGGTCCTCCCCGTCCGCCGATCCGAACGCGTCGTCGCTGTACCCGGCTGCCAGGTCGCCGAGGTTGACGGGGTCGAACGACCCGACCGCCTCCCCCTGCTTGGCGAGCGCGAGCACGTCCTCGATCAGCCGCTCCATCTCGTCGAGCGCGCGCTCGCAGCGGTCGAAGTAGGAGTCGGTCCCCGTCTCGCGCGCGAGCCGGAGGTACCCAGAGAGGACGTTGAGGGGGTTCCGGAGGTCGTGCGAGACGATGCTCGCGAACTCGTCGAGCCGCTCGTTCTCCCGCTCGATGCGGCGCTCGTACGCCTTCCGCTCGGAGATGTCGCGGCTGCTCGCGAGGAACCGGTCCTCGCCCTGAACGTCGATGCGCCGCACGTGGACCTCCGCCGGGAACGTCGACCCGTCGGCGCGGGCGAACGTCGTCTCCAGCCGGACCGTCTCGTCCATCTCTAGGCCCTCCCAGAGCCGCCGCCCCTCCTCGGGGTCGAGCTCGGCGTCGACTTCCCACACGTCCATCCCGACTATCTCCTCGCGGTCGTACCCGAGCGCGTCGGTCATCGCGCGGTTGGCGTCGACGATCGACCCCGCCTCGTCGTGGATGTCGATCATGTCCGGCGAGCGCTCGAAGAGGGCCTCCAGCCGCGCGGTGGTACGTTCGAGCCGGCGCTGTCGGCGCCGCTCGGTGGTCACGTTCCGGGAGATGCCGAGCACCCCGTCGAACTCCCCGTCGATGACGAGTCGGGTCAGTCCGTAGTCGACGATCGCCCCGGGCTCTCCCGGGAGGTCGACCTCGACCGTCCCGGTCAGGGAGTCGCGCTCGCCGTCGACGAGTTCGCGGTACTCGTCGCCGTCGGTCGCCCGGATGCGCTCGACGAGGCGGCTCTCGCGGCCGACGAGCGACTCGCGGTCGGTCCCGAGCACGTCGGCGATGTAGTCGTTCGCGAGCGCGATGCGGCCGTCGGCGTCGTAGATACATACCGACTCCGGCAGCTCGTCGACGATGCGGCGGTAGCGTTCGAGCTCGCGCTCGCGCTCCTTCTCCTCGGTGACGTCGATGTGGATCCCGACGGCCCGGAGGGGCTCGCCGTCCTCGGTCCGCTCGACGACCCGGCCCCGGTCGCGGATCCACTTCCAGTCGCCCGACTTCGTCCGCATGCGGTAGTCGCTCTGGTAAGGGTCGGTCTCGCCGTTGAAGTGCGCCTCGATGGCGTCCCAGGCGTCGTCGATGTCGTCGGGGTGGACGCGGTCCTCCCACGTCGACAGGTCGAAGTCGATCTCGTCGGTGTCGTGGCCGAGCATCCCGGCCCACCGGTCGTCGAACCGGACCTCGTCCGTCCGGACGTTCCAGTCCCAGACGCCGACGTCGGCCCCCTCGACGGCCAGCTGGAGCCGCTCCGAGACCTCCCGGAGCTCCCGCTCGCGTTCCCGGCGCTCCGTCACGTCGCGGAAGTACAGCGCCAGCCCGTCGGCGGTCGGGTAGGCGTTCACCACGAGCACCGCGTCGAGGCGGTCGACGTGGTGTTCGAACTCGGTCGCCTCGCCGGTCGCGGCGACCTCGCGCAGCGCCGCCTCCGCCTCGGTGCCGGCGACCTCCGGGAACAGCTCCCAGATCCGCTCGCCGAGCAGCGCGTCCGCGTCGCGCTCGACGAAGCCCGCCGCCCGCTCGTTGAGGTAGGTCAGCCGCCACTCCGAGTCGACCTGACAGAAGGCGTCGCTGGTGCGCTCCAGGTGCGCGGCCAGGCGGCGACCGCCGCGAGCCTCAGACACCGCGTCCGCGACCGCGTTCGCGAGCCGCGCGAACTCGTCCGCCGGCTCGTCCCGTCGGATGTACTCGTCGACGCCGGCCGAGACGGCGTCGCTGGCGACCGCCTCCGACCCCGACCCGGTGAAGAGCACGAACGGCACGTCCCCGTGGCGGTCGCGGACCGTCTCTAACAGTCCGACCCCGTCGATCTCTGACAGTTCGTACCCGGAGACCACGCAGTGGAACGACGCCGACGACAGCGCGTCGAGCGCCGCCTCGGCGTCCTCGACCGTGACCACCTCGAACCGGTCGTCGCGCGCTTCGAGCCGCGAGGCCGCCGTCTCGGCGAACGCCGGTTCGCCGTCGACCACGAGGACCCGCACGAGCGACGCCGCTCGCGGTCCCCCGTCGCCGTCGGCTCCGTCCGCTTGACTCATCTGCGTAGGTGTTTTCTACTCGACATTATAACCGTTTCGCTCGGTTTCATCGGACGACCGTCGAAACGGAAATGCCGGACCCGACGGGGAGGACCGCCGTCTCCACGGCGTCGTCCGAGCGGACGGTCCCCACGTACGCGCCGATGCCGCGCGTCTGGGCGTCCACGGCGGCGTCCGGGAGCGGTTCGCCGGCCTCGAAGTGCGCGACGAGGTCGCCGAAGTCGATCGGGCCGCGGGCGATGTTGTCGGCGACGATCACGCCGCCGGACCGGACCTTCGGGAGGACGGTCCGGTAGGCGTCCGCGTACCGCTCCTTCTGGTGATCGATCAGCACCACGTCGAACGGGCCGTCGTAGCGGTCGACGGTCTCCATCGCGTCGCCGACCTCGAAGGTGACGCGGTCGGCGTACCCGCCCTCGACGGCGAACGAGACGCCGCGTTCGGCCTCGTCGGCGTCGAACTCGGTACACACCACGTGCCCGGCGCCGCCCCGGAGGAACCAGGTGGCGGAGTAGCCGAACCCCGAGCCGAACTCGAAGACGCGGTCGGCGTCCGTCAGTCGCGCGAGCAGGCGGAGGACCGCCCCCGCCTCCGGCCCGATGATGGGGAAGCCCCAGTCGTCGGCGAGGTCGGCCATCTCCGCCTGCGTCTCGGTGTGTTCCGGCGCCGTCGCGGCCAGGAACCGACGCGCAGGGTCCGTAAGCACGTCCATACCGCCGCCTCGGACGCGTGATACTTAAATCAGACCGACGGGCCGACCGACCCGATCCGGGCCCGGTCGCTCGGCGACCCTGAAAACTGTTAAGTCCCGCTCGGTCGACCGATTAGATAATGTACGACCCTGAGGAACTCGCCGCGATCCGGGAGGCCAAGGAGTCGTGGGAGGACGGGACCTACGGCGACACGGTCGACCGGTTCGGCGAGCGGGAGGAGACGTTCACCACCGACACCGGGGGCCAGGAGGTCGACCCGCTGTACACGCCCGCCGACGTGGACGTGGACTACCGGGAGGACCTCGGTTACCCCGGCGAGGAGCCGTACACGCGGGGCGTCTACTCGACGATGCACCGGGGGCGGCTGTGGACGATGCGGCAGTACGCGGGGATGGGCACCGCCGCGGAGACGAACGAGCGCTTCCGCTACCTCATCGACGAGGGCTCGTCGGGCCTGTCGATGGCGTTCGACCTCCCGACCCAGATGGGCTACGACTCCGACGCCGCGATGGCCGAGGGGGAGGTCGGCCGCTCGGGCGTCGCCATCGACACGCTCGACGACTTCGAGACCGTCTTCGACTCCATCCCGCTCGACGAGGTCTCCACGTCGATGACGATCAACGCCCCGGCCGCCGTCCTCCTCGCGATGTACGTCGCGATGGGCGACAAGCAGGGCGTCCCGCGCGACCAGCTCCGGGGGACCATCCAGAACGACATCATGAAGGAGTACATCGCCCGGAACCTCTACATCTACCCGCCGAAGCAGTCGATGCGGCTGATCACCGACATCTTCGAGTTCTGCGCTGCCGAGACGCCGAAGTTCAACACCATCTCCATCTCCGGCTACCACATCCGCGAGGCCGGCTCGACCGCGGCCCAGGAGATCGCCTTCACGCTCGGCGACGGCATCGAGTACGTCGAGGCCGCCCTCGACGCGGGCCTCGACGTCGACGAGTTCGCCCCGCAGCTCTCCTTCTTCTTCAACGCCCACAACAACATCTTCGAGGAGGCCGCGAAGTTCCGCGCCGCCCGCCGGATGTGGGCGCAGATCATGGACGAGCGGTTCGGCGCGGAGAACCCCAAGTCGAAGCAGCTGAAGTTCCACACCCAGACCGGCGGCTCGACGCTCACCGCCCAACAGATCGAGAACAACGTCGTCCGCGTCTCGTATCAGGCGCTCGCCGCGGTCCTCGGCGGGACGCAGAGCCTCCACACGAACGGGAAAGACGAGGCGCTCGCGCTCCCGACCGAGAAGTCCGTGCGCACCGCGCTCCGCACCCAGCAGATCCTCGCCCACGAGTCGGGCGCGGCCGACACGATCGACCCGCTCGCGGGCTCGTACTACGTCGAGGACCTCACCGACGGGATCGAGGAGGAGGCGTTCGAGATCCTCGAAGAGGTCGACCGCCGCGGCGGGATGTTGGAGGCCGTCGAGAGCGGCTGGGTCCAGCGCCAGATCCAGGACGTGGCCTTCGAGCGCCAGCGGGAGATCGAGGAGGGCAAGCGGATCATCGTCGGCGTCAACGAGTTCGAGGTCGACGAGGAGCCGGAGATGGACTTAGAGGAGGTCGACCCCGAGCAGGAGCAGAACCAGCGCGACCGGCTGAACGAGGTGAAGGCCGAGCGCGACGACGACGCGGTCGACGAGGCGCTCGCGGGGCTCCGCGAGGCCGCGCAGGGGTCGGAGAACGTGATGCCCCACGTCGTCGACGCGGTGAAGGCGTACGCGACGGTCCAGGAGATATCCGACGTGCTCCGCGACGAGTTCGGGGAGTACAAGCCCGGGCGGTGAGCGGGAAGGCGGCGGCGACGGTTCCGAGCCGCCCCCGGCGGCGCGCTCAGTCCGCGCCCCTGACGACGTGGCCGTACTTCAGCGCCGCGACGAAGACCCCGCCGCCGACCGCGTTGCCGACGGTCGCGAGCGCGAGGAACGAGAGGTAGTCGGCGATCGATATCGCGGGCGAGGAGAACAGCCCGAACAGCACCTCGACGTTGCCCGCGATCGAGTGCGGCAGGTGGAGCATCCCGATGGTGCCGGTGACGATGAAGACGAGCAGCAGGCGGCCGGTCGTCTCTTGGGCGGCCGTGATCAGCCACGCCAGCAGCCCCATCAGCCACCCGGCGAACACGCCGCCGACGAACAGCCACGTGAGGTCGTGGGAGACGAGCTTGAGCGCGATCTCCTCGAACGCAGCGGCCTCGACGACGCCGAGCCCGGGCGTCAACAGCGTCGCGAGCAGGGCGAACGACAGGCCCCCGATCAGGTTCCCGACGTACACCAGCCCCCAGAGGCGACCGAGCTGGCCGAGCGACGCCTGCCCGTCCATCACGGGGATCACGGCGAGCATCGTGTGTTCCGTGAACAGCTCCGACCGGCCGAGGATGACGAAGACGAACCCGACGGAGTAGACGGTCGCGAGCAGCAGCTCGGTCCCGAGGTCGCCGTACCCGCCCGGCGAGAGCGTCAACACGACGGCCATCAGGAGGGGGCCGAACCCGATGTCGAGCCCGGCGGACAGCCCGGAGAGCAGCAGCCCGGACCGTTCGCGGTTCATCTCGTGGACGGCGCTGTCGAGGATCGAGTCGAGGATCGTCCGCGACGTCTTCTGCTCTAAGGCCGTGTCGGGGTTCTGGTCGCTCACTGGGTGTCCCTGCGTCGAGTTGTCACTCCAGACACCCAACGCTTTCCATCGGCGAACCCCGCTTCCGGGACCGACAGTCGCCCGCGTCCCCCGACCGCGTTCCCGCTCGGTCGCGTCGCCCGGAGCCATTTATGTCCCCGCGCCGCGACGGTCGCGTATGCGCTTCGATCACGTCGGCGTCGCGACGCGGGACGCCACGGCGCTCGCGGACCTGTTCGGCGGCCTGGTCGACGCCCCGGTCGCCCACGAGGAAACGTTCGACGGGATGCGCGTCGTCTTCCTCGAACTCGACGGCGGCGGCTACTTCGAGCTGCTCGAACCGGACGCCGGCGGGACCATCGCGGACTACCTCGACCGCGAGGGGCCGGGCGTTCACCACGTCGCGCTCGCGGTCGACGACCTCCCGGCCGCGCTCGACGACGCCCGCGACCTCGGCATCGACCTCGTCGACGAGGAGCCGCGCCCCGGCGCGTGGGGCCACGAGGTCGCCTTCTGTCACCCGCGCTCGACGGGCGGCGTGCTGGTCGAGTTCGTCGAGCACTGAGGCGGCCCACGGTCGCCCCCGAGAAGCCGACCGCGCGGCTCAGTCCCCGGACTCGGCCTCGACCGCCGGGTCGTGGGTCTCGTACCAGTCGAGGATCTTCTCCAGCCGGTGGATCGCGCGGTCGGGGTCGCCGATGTTGTGGTGTTCGTCCGGGTAGACGACCAGTTCGGCGTCGACCCCCTGCTTACGGGCGGCGACGTACAGCTGCTCCGACTGCGACGGGGGACAGCGCCAGTCCTCGCCGCCCGCCATGACGAGCAGCGGCGTCTCGATGTTCCCGGCGTCGAGGATCGCCGTGGACGCGTCGAACGCCTCCGGGTTCTCCCACGGGAGCCCGAACTCCGCCTCCATCCAGATGTGCGTGTCGTCCGTCCCGAACGCCGACCGGATGTCGTAGATCCCGTGTTCCGGCGCCGCGGCGGTGAAGAGGTCCGGCTCCTGCGTGACCAGGAACCCCTGCGCGATGCCGCCGTACGAGAAGCCGTGGCCGAACACGCGGTCGGGGTCGACCCAGCCGCGGTCCGCGAGCGACTCGACGCCCGCGGCGATGTCGTCCACCTCCGCGGTGCCCCACTTGCCGGTCAGCTCGGCGGTGAACTCGCGGCCGCGCGAGGTGCCGCCGCGGTAGTTCGGGCGGAAGACGAGGTAGCCCCGGCTCGTCAGGGCGGCGTGACCGAAGCTGAAGACGGGTTCGTCGTACGACATGGGCCCGCCGTGGATCGCCACCACCAGCGGGTGGTCGCCCGACTCGGGGTCGACCTCGGGGTCGTGGTAGAGCACGCCGTCGAGCGTCCAGCCGTCGGACTCCCACTCGACGCGCCGCGCCTCCGGTATCGCGAACTCGTCGACGATCGACTCGTTGACGCGGGTGAGCCGCCGGAAGGAGTCGGGCTCCGTGGCCGCGTCGAGGTCGTCGACGTCGACCGCGTACAGGTCGGTGCCCTCGGTCGGGTCGGAGAGGACGACGACCGCCGTCGAGCCGTCGTCGGCCACGTCGATGCCGGCCATCGCGCGGTCGCGGCCCTGCGCCTCGAAGACGCGCTCGACGGAGCCGTCCGTCTCGACGCGGACCAGCCGCGTCTGACTCTCGTCGGCGATCCGGACGTATATCTCGCCGTCGACCCACGACGGCTCGCCGCCGCGGGCGACCGTCCGGTCGAGCGCGGCGGTGAGGGAGGCCGGGTCGTCACGGGCGTCCGCGTCGTCCGCTGCGTCGACCAGATACACCTCGGCCGGCGCGGGCGGGTCGTCGGGATCGCTGGCGACCGTCGCGATCCCGTCGCCGTCGGGACGCCACGCCGGCGCGCCGTGGGTCAGGTCGCCGCCCGTGAGCCGCTCGGCGTCGCCGCCGTCGACTGGGACCGCGTAGAGGTCGCGGACGGAGGTGTCGTCCGGGCGGTCGAGCCGACACGAGGTGAACGCGATCCGCCCGTCCGGCCCCCACGTCGGACTCATGCCGGCGATGTCCTCGAAGGCGCCGCCGCCGTACGCGTCGTCGAGCCGGCGAGGGTCGCTCTCGGGGTCGTCGAGGTCGACAACGAACAGGTACCGCGTCACCTCGTCGGTCCAGCCGGCGCCGTTGACCTTGTGCTGGAGCCGCGTCGTCTCGATGGGGCCGCCTTCCTCGCGCACCTGGTCGAGGTACTCGGACTCCTCGTCGGTCGGGTCGCGCGACTCGATCACCAGGCGGTCGCCCTCGGGCGACCAGTCGAAGTCCGCGACGCCCTCGTCGCGCTCGGTGACCTGCCGCGCGTCGCCGCCGAGCGCGAGGTCGAAGATCCACACCTGCGGCTTGGGCCCGTCGTCGCCGTTTCCGAGGGGCTCCTCGCCGTCGCCCTCGCTCTCGGCGTCCGCGTCCTCGTCCCCGCTTTCGCCGTCCTCCTCACCGTCCTCGTCGTCGCGGTCGCGCCAGCCGACCCGCTCCTCGGCGTCGCGGTCGCGGGCGGCCACGAACGCGAGGCGGTCGCCGTCTGGTCCCCACGACGGCGCGGAGGCCCCGGAGGCGCTCGTCAGGCGATGCGGCTCGCGGGAGCCGTCGGTCGGGGCTACGAAGAGGGAGGAGACCGCCTCGTCGGCGGCCTGGTCGTACTCGGTCGCGGCGAAGGCGACGCGGTCGCCGGTCGGGGAGACGGCGACCTCGCCGATCTGGGTCAGGTCGTAGTACGCGTCCAGCGGCAGTTCCGACATGAACCCACCCAGCGGCGGGCGGAGGAAATACGTTCGGGCCGCGGAACCTCGGCGACCGAGGGGGCGCGGTCGGCGGCGACGCGGGACGCGAGGGCGACCGACTTAACCGCGACGCGACCGCACCGCCGGACGTGTTCCGCGACCTCTCGCGACCGATCGAGACGGGGATGCCGACCTACCCCGGCGACCCCGACGTGACGCTCGCACCCGACGCGACCCACGAGGCCGACGGCTACGCGACGAGCGAGCTCCGGACCGGGACGCACGCGGGAACGCACGTCGACGCGCCGCGGCACACCGTGCCCGGGGGCGAATCGATAGACGAGCGGGACGTCGGCCGGTTCGCGTTCGACGCGCGCCTCGTGGACCACCGTCCGCTCGGTGCGCGGGAGCCGATAGGGCCCGACGCGCTGCCCGACCCCGACGCCCTCGACGGCGACCTCAACCTCCTCGTCCTCCGGACCGGCTGGGCCGCGCACTGGGGGACCGACCGGTACCGCGACCACCCGTACCTGACCGCGGCGGCCGCGGAGCGGTGTCGGGAGTCGGGCGTCGGCGTCGGGCTCGACGCCTTCGGTCCGGACCCGACGCCGACGGCGGGCGGAGGGGCCGACGGAGAGGCGAGTGAGGACGGCGAGCCCGACGGGACGCCCGCCCACGACGTCCTCTTGGGCGCCTCGCTGCCGATCGTCGAGAACCTCTGCGGGCTCGACGATCTCCCCGAGCGGTTCCGGCTTTACGCCTTTCCGCTCCGGCTCCGCGGCGCCGACGGGTCGCCGGTGCGAGCGGTCGCCGAGTGGGAGGAATAGACGGACGCGGACCGCCGCGCGGACCGCGGCGCGGGCGCCCAAGACCAAACCCGTTTTAAGCGTCGGCGACGAACCGCGTCTCAAGGTCGATATCCATGGAAATGCCACGCCGCTTCAACACGTACTGCCCCCACTGTGACTCCCACCAGGAGCACGAGGTGGAGAAGGTCCGATCGGGTCGCGCGACCGGAATGAAACGCGACGCGCGACAGCGACGCCGCGCGCTCGCGACCATCGGCAACGCCGGCGGGTACTCGAAGGTGCCCGGTGGCGACAAGCCGACGAAGAAGACCCACCTGAAGTACCGCTGCGGCGACTGCGGGAAGGCCCACATGCGCGAGGGATGGCGCGCCGGCCGTCTCACGTTCCAGGAGTAAGCATGGCGGGAGACTTCCACCGCGTCGCCTGCGGCGACTGCGAGAACGAACAGGTCGTCTTCGGCAAGGCCTCCTCGACGGTGTCGTGCGCGGTCTGCGGCACGACCCTCGCGACCCCCACCGGCGGGGAGGCGGAGCTTCACGGCGAAATCGTCGAAACCGTTGAGGCGCGGTAACCGCCTCACCGCTCCGTCATGAAGTACAGCGGCTGGCCCGAACCCGGCGAGTTGGTGGTCGGCGATGTCGACGAGATCGCCGACTTCGGCGTGTTCGTCGACCTCGACGAGTACGAGGACAAGCGCGGCCTCTGCCACATCAGCGAGGTCGCGTCCGGCTGGATCAAGAACGTCCGCGACCACGTCCGCGAGGGACAGACGGTCGTGGCGAAGGTGCTGGAGGTCGACGAGTCGTCGAACCAGATCGACCTCTCGATCAAAGACGTCAACGAACACCAGCGCAAGGAGACGATCCAAGACTGGAAGAACGCCCAGAAGGCCGACAACTGGATGCTCATCGCGCTCGGCGAGGACGTCGACGACGACCGCTACACGTCGGTCGCCAACGCGCTCCTCGCGGAGTACGAGAGCCTCTACGACGCCTTCGAGGCGGCGGCGATCCGCGGCGACGAGGCGCTCGACGACGTCGACGTCGACGCCGACACCGTCGACGCGGTCGTCACGGCCGCCCGGGACAACGTCTCCGTCCCGTACGTCGACGTGACCGGTTACGTCGACCTCGAGTCGGCGGCCCCCGACGGCGTCGACGACGTGCGCGACGCGCTCGCCGCCGCCGAGGGCAACGGCGAGGTCCCGGACGGCGTCGACCTCGACGTGGGCTACGTCGGCTCGCCCGAGTACCGGATCAAGGTCCGCGCGCCGGACTACAAGACGGCGGAGTCGCAGCTCGAAGCCGCCGCCGAGCGCGCCCGCGAGGCGATCGAGGCCGCCGGCGGCGCCGGCGAGTTCCACCGCGAGCGGCGCGAAGACGACGAGTAACTCGGCTCGACCGACGCCTTTTCATCCGTGAAATCAGACATCCGCGTCTGCGCGAACTGGGAGGCCGCTCACGAGCGGCCGGTGTACGCGCTCGGCGACCGGTGCCCGGAGTGCGACGGCCCGACCGAGAACAGCGCGCCGGCCCCGTTCGGCCCGGAGGACCCGTACGGCGAGTACCGACGGCGGGCGCGGCGACGCGGCTCGGAGTAGGCGCGGACGCCGCGGCGGCGCCCGGAGCGTCCGCTCGATCGCGAGCCACCGGAATAGCCACGCTCTTGTGACCGCCGCCCGGACGGACGGGGTATGGAGGACATCGAGATCGACGAGGTCGCGACGCCGGAGCTCACGGACCCGGTGTTGATCGAGGGGCTGCCGGGCGTCGGGCACGTGGGGAAGCTGGCGGCCGAACACCTGCTGGAGGAGTTCGACGGGGAGCTCGTCCGCCGGGTGTACGCCACGGAGTTCCCGCCGCAGGTGAACGTCGACGACGAGGGGGTCGCGGAGCTGACCTGCGCCGAGTTCCACGCCGTCGAGACCGACGGCGCCGACCTGCTCGTCCTGACCGGCGACCACCAGGCCGGGTCGAACGCGGGCCACTACAAGCTCACCTCGACGTTCCTCGACGTGGCCGAGTCGTTCGGCGCGGAGCGCGCGTTCGCGCTCGGCGGCGTCCCGACCGGCGAGCTGGTCGAGGAGTACACCGTCCTCGGCGCGGTCTCCGACGGCGCGCTCACGGGGGACTTGGAGGACGCCGGCGTCGAGTTCCGCGCCGACGAGCCGGCGGGCGGCATCGTCGGCGTCTCCGGGCTCGTGCTGGGGCTCGGCGGCCGCCGCGGGTTCGAGGCCGCCTGCCTGATGGGCGAGACGAGCGGCTACCTCGTCGACCCGAAGAGCGCCCGCGCCGTGCTGGAGACGCTGGAGGCCGTCCTCGACATGTCCGTCGACTACGAGAGCTTAGAGGACCGCGCCGAGGAGATGGAGGAGGTCGTCGGCAAGATCCGCGAGATGCAGGAGGGGCCGGCGGTGCCGGACGACGACCTCCGTTACATCGGCTGATCGGGCGCACAGCCGGGACTCGTTCGACCGTTCGTCCGCGGCGCGACTGTTCGGTCCCGCCGCCGAGCCGGAACCCCCGGTTCCGGCAGAGATAAACCACGTCCCCGATCATCGTTCGTGTATGACAGAGGTACGCGTCGCCGGGGTCGGGCTCACTCCCTTCGGCAGTCACCCGGAGCGCACCGGCCGCGACCTGTTCGGCGAGGCCGCGCTGCGGGCGTTCGAGGACGCGGCGGTCGACCGGGCCGACGTCGAGGAGCTGAACTACGGGAACTTCATGGGGGCGCTCGCCGAGCACCAGGGCCACCAGGCGCCGCTGATGGCCGAGGCAGCCGGGGTGCGCTGCCCGGCGACGCGCTACGAGTCGGCGTGCGCGTCGGCCGGCGTCGCGGTCCGGGAGGCGGTCCGGACGGTGGCCGCGGGCGACGCGGACGTGGTCCTCGCGGGCGGGATGGAGCGCATGACCAACCTCCCGACCGCGGAGGTCACCGAGGGGCTCGCCATCGCGGCCGACGACCTCTTCGAGGTGCGGGCGGGCGTCACCTTCCCCGGCGCCTACGCGCTCATGGCGAACGCCTACTTCGACGCCTACGGCGGGAGCCGCGAGGACCTCGCGCACGTCGCGTCGAAGAACCACGCCAACGCCGTGCCCAACGAGTACGCTCAGTACCGGAAGGAGGTCTCCGTCGCGGAGGCGATGGACGCGCCGCCGGTCGCGGAGCCGCTCCACCTGTACGACGCCTGCCCGATCACCGACGGCGCGAGCGCGCTCGTGTTGGTCTCCGCCGAGTACGCGGAGCGGAACGACCTCGACGCGTCGGTCGCGGTGACGGGCACCGGACAGGGGACCGACCGGATGGCGCTCGGCGACCGCGACCGACTCGCCCGGACGCCCGCCGCGGACGACGCGGCCGACGCGGCCTACGCCGACGCCGGCGTCGAGGCGAGCGACGTCGACGTCGCGGAGGTCCACGACTGCTTCACCATCGCCGAGGTGCTGGCGCTGGAGTCGCTGGGACTGTTCGAGCCGGGCGAGGGGATCTCGGCCGCCCGCGAGGGGGTCACGACCGCCGACGGCGACCTCCCGGTGAACCTCTCGGGCGGGCTGAAGGCGAAGGGCCACCCGGTCGGCGCGACCGGCGGCTCGCAGATCGCCGAATTGACCCGGCTCCTCCGCGGCGACCACCCCAACAGCGAGCACGTCCCAGACGCCGAGGTCGGCGTCGCGCACAACGCGGGCGGGACCGTCGCCAGCGCGGTCGTCCACGTGCTGGAGGTGGCGGAATGAGCGACGCGGACCCGAGCGGAGAGTCCCCGCCGACCGACCGCGACTACGCCGAGTGGCTCGACGCGCTCGCCGACGGCGAGGGGTTCGCGCTCGCGTGCCCGGACGGCCACGGCTCGCTCCCCCCGCGCCGCGTCTGCCCCGAGTGCGGGTCGCCGGACCTCTCGCGGGAGCCGCTCCGCGAGACGGGGACCGTCGAGACGTACAGCGTCGTCCACGTCCCGTCGCCGCGCTTCGCCGACGACGCGCCGTACGCGACCGCCGTGGTCGACTTCGGCCCGACGCGGCTGACGGGGATCGTCCGCGGCGACGACCCGGACGGGGACGCAGCCCCGGAGGTCGCAATCGGCGACGCGGTGACGGCCGCCGTCGGCGAGCGCGCCACCGACGGCGAGCGGCTCGTCGTCTTCCGGCCCGCGGCCGACCGGTCCCCGGACGAGTGAGCCGAGCGCGAGCGGGCGGGTCGCTCGGTAAGTGAGAGGTCACCCCGGAACCGGCGTCGCTCGCGGTCTTTCCGTCGAATTTCGGCGTCCGACGCGCGGCGGGGCAAAACCATTATACAGGGATGGTAAGTATTCCGACCGTATGTCCGACCGCATCCCGGTCCTCCTCGTCGACGACGACCCGGACCTGCGAGAGGTCACCGCCTCGTTCTTAGAGCGCGAGGCGGACCGGATCGCGGTCGAGACGGCGCCCGACTCGGACGCCGGGCTCGACATCCTGGCGGACCATGAGGTCGAGTGCGTCGTCTCGGACTACGAGATGCCCGGGCGGGACGGGCTGGCGTTCCTCGCCGCGGTCCGCGAGCGCTACTCGGACCTCCCGTTCATCCTCTTCACCGGGCGAGGGTCCGAGGAGGTCGCGAGCGAAGCGATCTCCGCCGGCGTCACCGACTACCTCCAGAAGCGCGGCGGCACGGAGCGGTACGAGCGGCTGGCGAACAGGGTCGTCGAGGCCGTCGAGAAGCGGCGCGCCGAACTGGAGGCCGAGGAGGCGGTCGGCCAGTTCCGCGCGGTCGCGGAGGGGGCGTCGGACGCGATCCTGTCGGTCGACACCGACGGCGTGATCGAGTTCGCGAACCCGGCCGTCGAGTCGGTGTTCGGGTACGAGCCGAGCGAGCTGGAGGGCGAGCCGCTGACGACGCTGATGCCAGACCGGCACCGGAACGACCACCTCGGGGCGGTCGAGCGGTACCTCGCCACCGGAGAGCGCAGCGTCGACTGGTCGGACGTCCGGTTCGACGCGCTCCACCGCGACGGCCACGAGGTCCCGGTCTCGCTGTCGTACGGCGAGTTCACCGCGGACGGCGAGCGACACTTCGTCGGCGTGATCCGCGACGCCACCGACCGCGACCGCCACCGGGCGTTCATCGAACACGCCAGCGACGTGGTCGCCGTGCTGTCGCGCGACTGGCGGTTCCGGTACCTGAGCCCGTCCTGCGAGCGCGTGACCGGCCACGACCCGTCGGACCTGCTCGGCGAGCGGTCGCTGGACTACGTCCATCCGGAGGACCGGGAGGCGGTCAGGGCGGCGTTCGGCGATCTCGACGCCGAGGGCGGCCCGCCGACGGCCGAGTACCGGTTCGAGACGGCCGACGGCGAGTACCGGTGGCTCGAGTCGAACGGGAGCGAGCGGATCGAGACGGACGCCATCGAGGGGTACGTCGTCACCACGCGGGACGTCTCCGAGCGGAAGGAGCGCGAGCGGACCCTCGCCCGGCTCCGCGAGTGGACCCGGGACCTCAACTACGCCCGGACGACCGAGGAGGCGGCCGATCTGGCGGTGGAGGCGGTCGAAGACCTGATCGACGCGGGGCTGAGCGGGATCCACCTCCGCACCGAGGAGGGGGACCGCCTCGAACCGGTCGCGCTGGGCCAGTCGGTGCCCGCGCTGTTCGAGGAGCAGCCGTCCTACGACCGGGACGCGCCGCCGGGGACGCGGGCGGCGATGGCGTGGGACGCCTTCCGGAGCGACGAGTCGCTCGTCGTCGACGAGCTGTCGACGTACGAGCCGCTCGACGAGCCCTCGCCGGCGGAGAGCCTCGTGTTGCGTCCGATCGGGGACCACGGGCTGTTCGTCGTCTCCTCGCCGGAGCCGAACGAGTTCACCGACACCGACGTGCTCGTGGCCGAGATCCTCACCGGCCACCTCGAGGCGGCGTTCGACCGCATCGAGCGGGAGAGCCGCGTGGAGCGGCTCCACGACGCGACTCGGACCCTCGTCCGGGCGGACTCGCGGAAGGAGATCGCGGAGCGGGCGGTCGAGGCCGCCACCGACGTGCTCGGGTTCTCGATCGTCACGGTCCGGATCCACGACGAGGACGACGGCGGACTGGTGCCGATGGCCGTCTCGCCGAAGGCGGAGGACCTGCTGCCGGAGCGGCGGACCTACACCCCCGACGGGGGGAGCCTGAACTGGGGCGCGTACGACGCCGGCGAGCCCCGGAAGTTCGACGACATCCGCGAGACCGACGCGCTCGACGCCGACACGGACCTGCGCAGCCTGCTGATCGTCCCGATCGGCGACTACGGGACGATCTCGGTCGGCGAGACGGAGCCCGGCGTGTTCGGCGGCGTCGACGAGTACCTCGCCGGGATCCTGGCGACGGCGGCCGAGACGGCGTTCCAGGCCGAGGCGCGCACCCGCCGGCTCGCGGAGCGGACCTCGGAACTGGAGCGACAGAACGACCGCTTAGAGGAGTTCGCGGGGGTGGTGTCACACGACCTCCGGAACCCGCTGGAGGTCGCGCGCGGCCGGACCGAACTCGCCCGCGAGGAGTGCGACAGCGACCACCTCGCGGCCGTCGAGCGCGCGCACGGCCGGATGACCGCCCTGATCGACGACCTGCTCACGCTCGCCCGCGAAGGCGACCCCGTGACCGACGCCGACCCGGTGGACCTGGGTCGGGTCGTCGGCTCCTGCTGGCGGACGGTCGACACGCGGGACGCGACGCTGCGCGCCGACGCCGAGGGGATGATCCTCGCGGACGAGGGGCGGCTCAAACAGCTGTTGGAGAACCTGATCCGGAACGCGATCGAACACGGCGGCGACGACGTGACGGTCGCGGTCGGGACGCTGCCGGACGGCTTCTACGTGGCCGACGACGGCCCGGGGATCGATCCCGAGCGCCGGGGAGACGTGTTCGAGGCGGGGCACACGACCTCGCAGTCGGGGACCGGGTTCGGGCTGCGGATCGTCGAACAAGTGGCCGACGCGCACGGCTGGTCGGTGCGGGCGGTCGAGAGCGACGAGGGCGGGGCGCGCTTCGAGGTCACCGGCGTCGAGTTCGAGGAGTGAGCCGGTCCGAATCCGGCGCGAAAGCGGGAGAAAAAGCGAGTTTCTGCCCGTGTAACCTCGGTCGAGCGGAGTCGATCAGTCCCGCGTGACCAGTTCGACCTCGTGGCCGTCCTGGTCCTTCGTGAACGCGTAGTTGTGGTCGCACGAGGCGGGGTCGCGGTAGTCGGGCGCCTCGCGGGTCATGAGGTCGTCCCACGCCTCGTCGAGGTCGTCGACGCGCACCGCGACGTGGCCCCAGCCGTCGCCCATCGTGTACTCGCGGCCGTCGTAGTTGTAGGTGAGTTCGAGCTTCATCGCCTCCTCGGCCGCGTCCTCGGGCGCCACGAAGTAGTTCGAGAAGGTGTCGGCCTCCCAGCGGCCCGGGAACTCCGCGTACTCGAACTTGCGAGTCCAGTAGCCCAGCGCCTCGTCGGCGTCCTCGACGCGGATCATCGTGTGGTCGATGCTCCACTTCGCGCCGTGGTCGCGCTTGACGATCTCGATCTCGTGGCCGTCGGGGTCCTTCACGAACGCGTAGCGGTTCCCGCAGGACTCGGGGTCGCGGTAGTCCTCGACGCCCTCGTCCATCAGCTGGTCGTACGACTCCTGGAGCGCGTCCTCGGGGACGCGGACCGCGATGTGACCCCAGGCGTCGCCGATCTCGTAGCTGCGGCCGTCGTGGTTGTACGTGAGCTCTAAGAGGGCGCCGTCCTCGTGAACGTCCTCGGGGCCGAGGAACACGTTCGTGAACGTGTCGGCCTCCCAGCGGCCCTTCTCCTCGTAGTTCAGGTGCGTCTGGTACCAGTCGAGGCTCTCCTCTAAGTCCTCGACGCGGATCATCACGTGATCGAAGGTTCCGTCCATGGGCGAGAGATCGGCCGCTCGGGTCAAAAGCGTACTGAAGCCCGAACCCCCTCGCCGGGCCGGACGGGGGGATCCGATACAGCGCGAATTCGCGTTTTATTAACGCCGGACGGGGTGGATAGATACGGCTCGATCCCCCATATCGCACGTTCGCCGTCGACCGGCGGCGAACGTCTCTATGGCAAACGAACCGACGAAGCCGTCGACGGCAGACGGCACGACATCGCAGTATCGCTCGCACGTGACTCCCCCCGACACGGGCGCCGTGCGCCGGGTCGCCGCGTTCGCCGCGGGCGCCCCGTTCACCGCGCTCGTCGCGGCCGTCGAGGTGGCGCTCGTGACGGCCGCGCTCGGGGTCCAGCGGTCCGCCGCGCCGATCGCGGTCGGGCTGATCGCGTTCTCCGTGTACGCGGCGGACCACGTCGCCGACGCGGAGGGCGACGCCGACTCGACGCCGCTGCGCGCCCGCTTCGCGCTCCGCTACGCCGACCAGCTGATGGTCGCCGCCGCCGTGAGCTACGGGCTCGCGGTCGCGCTCGCGGCGGGCGCCGGGCCCGCGGCGCTGGCGCTCGCGCTCGTCCCGGGCGCGGTGTGGATCGGCTACGCCACCGACTGGCTCCCGGCCCTCGGCGACCGCCTCGCGCCGCTCGGCGCGGTCTCGGTGCCGCGGCTCAAGGACGTGTTCCTCCTCAACTCGGCGGCGGTCGCGCTCGCCTGGGCGGTCGCGGTCGTCGCCGCGCCGCTCGCGTTCGCGGGCGTCCCCGTCGACTCGGTCGGACCGAGGACGGTCGCCCTGCTGTTCGCGTACGTCCTCATTCGCTCGTTCGTCGACGTCGAGATCCCGAACGTCAGGGACGCCGCCGCCGACGCGGCGCGGGGCGTGGCGACGCTCCCGGTCGTCTTCGGGGTCGCCGGAACGCGGCGGATCCTCCTCGGCGTCGACGCCGTCGCCGCCGGGCTGCTCGCGGTCGCCTTCGCGACCGGCGCGGCGGCGCCGGCGGCACTCGCCGCGCTGGCCGTCGAGCTCGCCGTCTCCCTGGCCGTCACCGCGCTCGCGGGACGGCTCGACGGGACGGCGCTCGGTCTCGCCCCGGACGGCAGCTACCTCGTCGCCGGCGTCGCCCTCCTCGCGATCGGGCTGTGAGAAGGGGACGTTCCCTTCGCTGAGGCCCGAGCGACCGATTTTTCAATAAACTACCCCGACCAGATGAGTTATAAATGCGATGCGCGTAAAAAACGCCATGGCCGCGCTGAGCCCCCTGTCCGTCGCCCTCCTCGTGGCCGTGACGGTCGGGCTCGCGGGGGCGATCCTCGCGTGGCGGGAGCGCCCGGAGCCGGGCGCGACCTGGCTCGCGGTGCTGCTCGCCGGGCAGGTCTGGTGGGCGACGTTCCTCGTCTTCGAACTGGAGGCGACGACGCTGCCGGCGAAGGCGCTGTGGTACGACGTCCAGTGGGTCGGCGTCGTCGCCATCCCGGTCGGGTGGCTCTTCTTCGCGCTGGCGTACACCGGCTACGACCGCTACGTGACGCCGTTCTCCGTGGCGATGGTGTCCGTCGTCCCCGCGGCCACCGTCGCGGTCGCCGCCGCCGGCGACCCGGGCAATCTCCTCGCGGCCGACCGGGTCGTCCGTGAGACCGCCGTCGGCACGTTCCTCGACGTGGTGCCCGGGCCGCTGTACTACATCATCGCGGGCTACACCTACCTCCTCGGCGCGGTCGGATCGGTCCCGCTGATCCAGCTGATCCGCGACGACGCCCGCCCGTTCCGGGGACAGAGCGCGGCGCTCCTCGTCGGGACCGCGGCGCCGTGGGCCGGCAGCGTCGCGTACCTCTCGGGCGCGATCCCGATCCCCGGACTCGACCCCACGCCGCTGGTGTTCGGGGTCTCGGGGGTCGCGTACCTGCTCGCGCTCTCGCGGTTCCGGCTGCTGACGCTCGCGCCCGCCCCGCGCCGCCGCGCGCGCCAACTCGTCTTCGAGCAGCTCCACGACCCCGTGTTCGTCGTCGGGACGGAGGGGCTCCTCGTCGACTTAAACGAGAGCGCGGCCGAGACGTTCGGCGTCGACCGCCGCGCGGCCATCGGGGAGCCGGCGGCGGCGGTCGTCCCGAAGTACGACGCGGTCCGCGAACTCGACGCAAGCGGGGACGACAAGCCGCGGGCGATACGGCTCGTCGGGCGCGACGGGCAGCGGCCCTACGAGGCGACGATCAGGGACGTGGTCGACGACCACGACCGCACCACCGCGCGGGTCATAACCTACCACGACGTCGGGGCGTACCTCGGCCAGCAGCAGCGGCTCAACGTGCTCAACCGCGTCTTCCGGCACGACGTTCGCACGGAGACGAACCTCATCCTGGGGTACGCCGAACAGCTTCGCTCGGACCCGACCGACGAGCGCGCGATGTCCGTCATCTCGGAGAGCGCCGAGCGGATGCTGGACCTCAGCGAGCGCACCCGGACCGCCGGCGAGCTGTTCGACCCGACGGACGAGTCGGAGTGGAGGCCGCTCCCGGCGGTCGTCGACGAGGCCGTCGCGGAGGCGCGAGCAAACGGTCCAGACGCGCGGGTCGAGGTCGGGGAGGTGCCGACCGTCCCCGTCCGAGAGGTGTTGGTAGTCGTCTTAGAGAACCTCTGCTCGAACGCGGTGCGACACAACGACGGCGACGCGCCGTGGATGCGGGTCGACGCCGCGGTCGCGGACGGGTGGGTCGAGGTCACCGTCGCGGACGACGGCCCCGGGATCGACCCCGCGGAGTACGACGTATTAGACCGCGGCACGGAGACTCCCCTCCGGCACGGCAGCGGGATCGGCCTGTGGATCGTCAAGTGGGGCGTCGACCACCTCGGCGGCCGGATCTCGTTCGACGAGCGCGACCCCGAGGGGACGCTCGTGACGGTCGCCGTTCCGATCGACCGGGAACCGTCCGAGGCCGGGGGCGACGGGAACGAGGCCCCGGAACCGCCCGCCGACGGCCCGTCGACCGCGGGCGGTTCGGTCTCGCGGCGGACGCCGCCGGACGCGGGTCGATAGGCACTTGACGCCGGACCCCGACCGCGGGATATGGACGCTACGGCCACGACCTATCTCCCGTACGCGCTGCTCGCGATGGGCGCGTACGCCCTCGTCTCGCCGCTGATGCGCGTCGCCACGACCGGACCGAACGCGATCCCGAGCGACGTCGCCGTCGTCGTCTCGAACACGCTGCTCGTCGCCATGGCGATCGGCGTGATCGCGTACACCGGACAGGGGTTCACGGCCCACCTCGCGTCGCCGAAGCTGGCGCACGTCCTCGCGGCGGGCGTGTTCCTCGGCATCGGCATCCTCGCCCTCTACCGATCGCTCTCGCTGGGGCCCGTGAGCGTCGTGACGCCCATCTTCGCGATGTTCCTCGTCTTCTCGTCGGTGATCGGCTTCCTGTTCCTCGGCGAGTCGTTCACGGCCCGGAAGGGGCTCGGCATCGCCTTCGCCGCCGCGGCCGTCTACTTGGTCTCCGGCGCCTGACCGCGGGCCGATCCGGAACCGCCTGCCGCGTGACGAAACCCCTTTAGCCGCCAGCGGGAAACGGGCTCATCCGTCGTGTCTCGCCTTCCGAGCTCCCTCCGGTCGCTGATCTCCCGCGTTCCGAACCCGTTCCGGCTGTTGATCTTGTACATCGGCTTCGCCCTCGCCCGGGTCGGCCTGATCGACCGCCACCGCGTGGTCCGGACCACCGACCTCGCGTGGCCGCGGATCGTCACGGGGATCGCGCGGATGTCGAAGAACGCGGTCGACGTGGCGATGGTCGGCGTCGCGGTCGGCACCAGCGCCGTCGCCGGCGTCGGCTTCGCCGGCCCCTACTGGGGGCTCGCGTTCGCGCTCGGCGGCGGCGTCGCCGGCGGTACCATCGCCCTCGTCTCCCAGCGGTTCAGCGCCGAGGCGTTCGTCGAACTCGGCGACGCGGTCCGGTCGAGCGTCCTCCTCGTGATCGCGATCACGGTCCCCGTTAGCGGCGCGTTCTGGCTGTACGCGCCGGCGTTCATCGACGTCCTGAGCAGCAACGAGGCGGCGATCGCCTACGGCGCCGACTACCTCCGCGTCGTCGGGCTCGGAGTCCCGTTCGCCGCACTCAACCTGGTCGGGAGCCGGGTACTGGTCGGCTGCGACGACGCCTACACCGCGATGCAGGTTCGGGCGGGCGGCGCGGTCGCGAACATCGTCCTCAGCGCGCTGTTTATCTTCGGCCTCGGCTGGGGCGTCGAGGGCGCCGCGGTCGGCACCGTCCTCTCGAACGTCCTCGCGGTCGCCGGCTTCACCGTCGGCCTCGTCCGCGGGAGCGCCCCGCTGATCGGCGAGTTCCCGGTCGCCATCGACGCGACCGGCTCGTACGTCAACCCCGGCATGCTCCGCGACCTCGTCGAGATCGGGGTCCCGGTCGGCGCGCGCAACCTCGTGTGGACCGCCGCGGAGTTCCCGATGCTCGCCATCCTCGACGTGTTCGGGCAGAACACCGTGGCCGCGTTCGTCATCGCCCGCCGCATCTGGGGGATCATGAACACCCCCGGCTGGGGCTTCGGCCTCGCCTCCTCCAGCCTGGTCGGGCAGGAACTCGGCGTCGAGCGCCCCGACGAGGCGGAGGCGTACGCCCGCGACATCATCCGCTTCTCGGTGGCGACGTACGCCGTCTCCGCGGTGCTGATCGCCGTCTTCGCGACCGACATCGTCTCGCTGTTCGCCGAGTCGCCCGACAGCCCCGAGATCCCGATCGCCGTCAACCTCGTCTACGCCGCCTGCGCGGCGGTGATCTTCCAGGGGGTCTCCGGCGGCGCGGCCGGCCCCCTCGACGCCGCCGGCGACACGAAGATCCCCTTCGCGAGCCAGTTCCTCGGGATGTTCTGCGTCTCGATCCCCCTCGCGTACGTCGGCGCGCACAGCGCGACGCCGGCGATCGACCTGCCGCTCGTCGGCGTCACGATCCCGGAAGTCGCGCTCCCCGCGATCGGCCTGTGGGGACTCTACCTCGCGTTCATGGCGGAGACGACGATCCCCGCCGCGATCAACTACCTCCGGTTCCGGTCGGGCAAGTGGAAGAAGATAAGCGAGGCGTACCGGCCCGAGGCGACCGCGGACGACTGAGATCGGGCGGCGTCGGGCCCCGGCCGGCGGAGCGGATGACACGCCGCGGGCGGGCCCGAAGTCGCCGCGAGCCCGCCGGCTACGAGTCGTCCCCGAACGACTCCGCGAGCGCCGCGAAGTTGGCGAGCGTTCGGGTGGCGGTGGCGTCCTCGAAGGAGCGCTCGGTCGCCTCCCAGCCGTCGTACTCATCGACGATCCTAGGGGTGAACTCGGGGTGGTACTGGACCGACCAGACCGGCCGGTCGCGGTGGCGGGTGGCGAAGTACTCGTAGTAGTCCGCGCGGCCGATGACCTCCATCCCGTCGCCGAGCTCCGTCACCACGTCGGAGTGGAGCACCGGCACGGTCGGCTCGACGCCGTCGAACAGCGGCTCGTCGGCGTCGAGTTCGGCGTCGCAGAGCCGGAGCCGAGAGGTGCCGCTGTCGACGACCTCGCCGCCGAGCGCGGCGTTCAGGATCTGGTGGCCGAAACAGATGCCGAGCGTCGGGACCCCCTCCTCGACGAGTCGGCGCGCGAACCGCTTCTGGGCCGTGATCCACGGCTGGTCGGGCTCGTCGTATACGCCGACCTCGCTCCCGCCGACGACGACGCCGTCCACGCCGTCGAGGCTCGGGTCGCCGTCCTCGTGCGGGTAGTCGTACACGCGGGCGTCGGGCAGGAAGTGCGCGATCTCGTCGGCCATGTAGCCCCCGTCGACCGCGTTATTGAGTACCAGTATCATCTGCGATCAATTTAAGAAGAACTGATCTCTCGGTAGTGACATGGGTTTCGATGCCGAAGCGGTACGTGCGGACTTCCCCGTCCTGGACCGGCGCGTGAACGGCCATCCCCTCACCTACCTCGACAACGCCGCGACCACGCACACCCCTCGCCAGGTGTACGAGGTGTTCGAAGAGTTCTACGCGGGGTACAACGCGAACGTCCACCGCGGGATCCACGAGCTGAGCCACGAGGCCTCGCTCGCCTACGAACGGGCGCACGACCGCGTCGCCGACTTCCTCGGCGCCGACGGCCGCGAGGAGATCGTCTTCACCAAGAACACGACCGAGAGCATCAACCTCGTCGCGTACGGCCTCGGCCGGCACCTCGACGAGAGCGACGAGATCGTCGCGACGGAGATGGACCACCACGCCTCGCTCGTCACCTGGCAGCAGATCGCCAAGCGCACGGGCGCGACCGTCCGCCACGTCCCGGTCACGCCCGACGGCCACCTCGACGCGGACACGGCCCGCGACATCGTCACCGACGACACGGCGGTCGTCTGCGTCCCCCACGTCTCGAACGTGCTCGGGACGGTCAACCCCGTCGCGGACCTCGCCGCCCTCGCGCACGACCACGGCGCGTACGCGGTCGTCGACGGCGCCCAGTCCGCGCCGACGCGCCCCGTCGACGTGGGCGCGATGGACGCGGACTTCTTCGCGTTCAGCGGGCACAAGCTCGCCGGCCCGACCGGGATCGGGGGGCTGTACGGGAAGCGGGAGCTGCTGGAGGACCTCGACCCGTTCCTCTTCGGCGGGGAGATGATCCGGAACGTGACGCTCACCGACTCCACGTGGAACGGGTTGCCCTGGAAGTTCGAGGCCGGCACGCCGCCCATCGCGGAGGGCATCGCGCTCGGCGCGGCCGTCGACTACCTCGCTGATCTCGGCATGGACGCCGTCCGCGAGCACGAGAACGACCTCGCGCAGTACCTGCTCCGGGAGCTCGCGGACCGAGAGTTCGTCCAGGCGTACGGCCCCGGCGTCGGCGAGGAGCGCACCGGCCTCGTCTCGTTCAACGTCGAGGGCGTCCACGGGCACGACCTCTCCAGCCTCCTCAACGACCGCGGCATCGCCATCCGCGCCGGCGACCACTGTACGCAGCCGCTCCACGACCGGCTCGACATCCCCGGCTCCGCCCGCGCGTCATTCTACGTCTACAACACCCGCGCGGACGTGGACCGCCTCCTCGAGGTCGTCGACTCGGCCCGCGATGACCTGGACGCGTACCTCGCCTCCGACCGTTACCACGATCTCGTCAGCGAACACTACCACCAGCCCCGTAACTCGGGCGCGCTCACCGACCCGACGTTCGTGAAGTCCTCGGAGGAGACGACCTGCGGCGACGACGGCGAGTTCCACGTGACGATCGCCGACGGGCGCGTCGAGGAGATCGCCTTCGAGAGCCGGAGCTGCGCGGTCAGCCGGGCCGTCGCCAGCCTGCTCTCGGAGGATCTAGAGGGTATGGCGGTCGAGGCCGTCGCCGACCTCGACGGGCACGTCGCCCGCGCGCTCGACGGGCAGTACCCCGACATCCGCAGCGAGTGCGTCGAGGGCCCCGAGGAAGTCATCCGCGAGGCGGCCCGAGAGTACGTCGCGGAACACGGGGCGTAGGCCGTCACCGCGGCGCTCGGCGTCGACCTCGGACGGGACGGGCGCGCGGCTCCGGGACGGGCGCGACCCGCTCGGATTACCGGATCGAACGGCCTCCTAAGCGATCGGTCACTTCTCCTCGGCGTGTCGCACCTCGACCGCGACGCCGCGCGTCGACCCCGCCATCTCCGGGCCGGACATCGCCGCGCGGCCGACGGCGAACGCCTTCGGCCCCTCTACCACGACCTCGTCGCCCACCCGCACGTCGCCGTCGGCGTCGACGACGCCCGGCGCGAGGACGGAGCCGCGCGGGACGAAGGAGTCGATCTGGACGCGCTTCGTCGGCGCGTCGCTCGCGACCCACCGGCGCGCGCCGGCGAGGGTGAAGGATAGGGTGCCGTACTGCGGGACCATCGTCGCCAGCTGCTCGCCCGGCTCGCCCTCGCGGCCGGCGTCGGGGTCGTCGCCCCACACCTGGAGCTTCGGGTAGCGCCCGGTGGTGCGCACGTCGGCCTCGCCCGGCCCGCCGAACAGGTCGTCGCCCGCGCCGTCGCCGAGGAGGAAGTCGGCGATGCCGCGGACCGTGTTGTGCTCGCGCTCCCGCTTGCTGTAGGCGGGCTCGCCCTGGAGGGCGGCGTTCAGCTCGCCGAGCGACTCGTCGGTTGTCGGGTGGTCGACGCAGGTGTACTCGAAGGGAACGTCGATCGCCGGATCATTCTCGACGCGCTCGCAGATCTCGCGGTAGCCGTCCTCCGGGACGTGCGCGACGACGCGGGAGTAGTCGTTGCGTTCGAGGTACCGCCGGAGGACCTCGGCGACGAACTCGATCTCGTCTTCGCTCCAGTCGCCGGTGACGACCGAGTCGTAGTGTTGCGCGGGGTAGGTCGTCTCCAGCTCCTGGGGCACCACGCCGATGGGCGAGGTCATCGAGACGGTGTGGCCGCGCCACTGGATCGCGTCGTGGAACTGGCGGTGGCTCTGTGAGTCGCTGTACGGCTTCGTCGCCGAGCAGGGGACCAAGACGAGCGGCTGGTCGGTGAAGCGGTTGCGGTAGCGGCTCGTGACGCGGTCCGCGAACCGGCGGATCTCGACGCGGTCGAGCGTCTCCGCCGACGCCGCCGTCACCTCGGCGTCGCGCATGAGCGGGGTCCGCTCTTCGAGGTACCCCCACTGGTCGTCGAACTCGCGGAACGCGGCCGTGAGCCACCCCTCGTGGCGCGCCTGTCCCTCGACGTAGTCGCGGAGGCGACCGCTCCGGATCCGCTCGCGGACGCGGCGGAGCTCGGCGCGGAGCGCGTTGACGTTGTGGTCGGCGCAGTCGGCGCGCGTGAACTCGCTCCGCGGTCCGGCGCAGGCCGGACAGGCACACGGGAGTTCGTCGAGGTCTTCGAGGAAGTGCTCCGCGTCCGCGGTGAGGTACATCCCCTGGGTCCCCTTCGTCCGGGCGAGCGTCGCGTCGACGAGGTCGACGCCGGCGTACGCGAGCAGCGCGACGTTTCGCGGCGTCGCAACGCCGGAGAGGCCGAGCGCGGCGTCCGGCGGCAGGCCCGCCTTCGCGCGGACGACCGCGTCGCGGAACGCCTCGCCGTGGCCGACGAACCCCTGGGCGTCCGAGAGGAGGTACGCGTCGGCGCCGAGGTCGCGGGCGCTCCGGCTGTCGACCACCGCGGCCGAGGGGAAGTCGGCGTCCGGATGGTCGACCGCGAACGACTCGCGGACCTCGTCGCGCGTGCCGGCCGGGAACGACCGGTGCGGCAGCACCGTCAGCGCGCTCTCGTCGCCGTCGGGCACCTCGCGGTTGCCGGCCCAGAGGCTCCCGGCGTCGTCGAGGAACGGGTCCGCGAGCGCCGGCGTCGTGACGGGGTCGGCGAGGCGGACCTCCCCGAGGCGGGCGGCGCCGTCGCGCTCGTGGACCTCGAAGTAGTCGGTCATACCACCACTCGCGCGGGGACGGTCAATTCTCTTGTGTTCCGCGGCCGCCGCGGCCCGGCCGCCGGAGCGGACCGCGGCCCGTCCGCGGCGCGGCGGGCGTGGCGTCGCGAGCCCGCCGACGGTCGACCGACCGCGGGGGGACGACGGGTCGATTCCGGCCAGTGATAGCCGGGGGCCAACGGACTTCACTCGGCGTTCCGTCCGGTCGCTCGATGGGCCGACGGTTCGACACGCGGGACGCGGGGGCGGATCGACTGCGGGAGCTGCTGGTGACGCTCGGCGTCGCCGACCCGGACTACGCGGCGGGGCGGCCGGACGCGGGGGTCACGCGGGCCGCCGCGGCGGCGTTCGTCTCCCTCACCGGGTTCGCGCTCCTCGTGCCGAACGTCACGCCGCTCGCGTCAGGCGGGGAGCCGCCGATCGGCGTCGCGCTCTCCGTGCTGGGGACGGTGCTCTCGGTCGCGCTCGTGGCGGTCGGGGGGCTCCTGTTCCGGAGCTCCTTCTCCACGCGGAACGCGGTCCGGATCGCGGTCTGGAACCTGTTCGGGATCGCGGTGCTCGGCGGCATCATGCTCGGCATCCTCCGGTATCAGGCGGCGCTCGGCTCGCCGTTCGTCGCGCCCACGTTCTCGGTCGCGAAGGTGCTCGCGATCGGCGCCGTCGCCCACGTGATCATCGGGGTCTACGACGCCCGGCGGGTCCGGGCGCAGCAGCTGGCGAAGGAACAGCGGAAGCTCTCGGTTCTCAACCGCGTGATCAGACACAACCTCCGCAACGAGACGACGGTGCTGGGCGGGCACGCCTCCATCGTCGCCGAGGGGGTCGACGACCCCGACCTGCGGGAGTCGGCCGAGACCATCGCGCGCAGCGCGTCGGTGATCGGCGGGCTCGCTGAGGACGCGAAGCGGCTTCAGGCCGCCTTCGAGCGTCGCCCCGACGAGCGCGGGCCGGTCGACGTCGACGCCGTCGTCGCGGACGCCGCCGAAGCGGCCCGCGAGGCCGGCGCGGAGACGGTCGAGACCGACGTGGACCCCTGCGTCGCGCTGGCCGACGAGCGGCTGGCGACGGCGGTCGAGGAGCTCGCGACGAACGCGCCGGACCACGGCGCGAGCGAGGTCGCCCTGTCCGCGCGGGAGCGCGACGGTGACGTCGAGATCGCCGTCAGCGACGACGGACCGGGGATCCGGGAGACGGAGGGGCGCGTGATCACCGGCCGCGACCCGGAGACCCAGTTGGAACACGCGAGCGGGCTGGGGCTCTGGATCGTGCGCGCGACCGCCGACGCGTTCGACGGCTGGCTCTCCATCGAGACGACCCGCGCCGACGGAGACGGCCCGAGCGGCGACGAGACCGGGACGACGATCACCCTCGGCGTGCCGGCGGCCTGACGGTCTCCCAGCGCGCTCTCCGCCGGCGCGCGGCGGAACTGTTAGGCCGACCGCGACCGACCGATCGGTATGGACCCGACCGGCCCGTGGGACCGCGACCGCGTCGACGAGTACCTCGCCGCCGCGCGCGTCCCGGTCCGGCTCGGCTGCCGCACGCCGAGCGACCGCCCGTGGATCGTCTCGCTGTGGTTCGCGTGGGACCCGGACGCGGGGGGCGAGCCCGACGGAGACGGCGGTCACGGGGGCACAGCCGGGGCGATCCGCTGCGCGACGAGCGCGAGCGCCGACCTCGTCGAGTTCGTCGAGCACGACGACCACGTCTCCTTCGACATGTCGACGAACGACCCGCCGTACAAGGGGGTCCGCGGCCGCGGTCGCGCGACGGTCGTCCCCGACGAGGACAAGCGGCTCCTCCGGTCGCTCCTGACGAAGTACCTCGGCGGGACCGACAACCCGACCGCCGAGCGGCTCCTGCGGCCCGAGCGCGACGAGGTCGAGATCCGGATCGAGCCCGAGCGGCTCCACGCCTGGGACTACTCGGAGCGCATGGAGACCGGCGGGGAGTGAGGCGACCGCGGGCGGTCGACGGCGCGGCCCGCGTCGCTCTCCGCGAGGCGATCGTTTAAGCGGTCGCCGGGCCACCCGACGGTATGAGCGCTCTCGACAGCGACGAGTACCGCGCGTTCCGCCGCGACCTCCACCGCCACCCGGAGCCCGCGTGGCGCGAGTTCTACACCACCGCCCGCATCGTCGAGGAACTCCGCGAGCGAGACCTGACGGCGCTCCACGTCGGCCCCGACGCGCTGGCGGGCGACGAGCGCCTGAACGTCCCGGACGACGAGACGTTGGCCGAGTGGGAGGACCAGGCCCGCGAGGCGGGCGCCGACCCGGAGATCCTCGACCAGCTCTCCGGAGGCTACACCGGCTGCGTCGCGGTCGCCGAGCGCGGCGACGGCCCCGTGGTCGGCCTCCGCGTCGACATCGACGGGCTCCCGATCACGGAGTCGGAGTCCGGCGACCACGTCCCGGCCGGCGAGGGGTTCCGCTCCGAGCACGAGGGGTTCATGCACGCCTGCGGCCACGACGCCCACGCGACGATGGGGCTCGGCGCGCTCGACGCGGCCCTCGACTCCGACTTCTCGGGCACGCTGAAGGTGTTCTTCCAGCCGGGCGAAGAGCAGGTCGCCGGCGGCAAGCCGATGGCCGAGTCGGGCCACCTCGACGACGTGGACTACCTCTACGCGGTCCACGTCGGCCTCGACCACCCGTCCGGCGAGGTCGTCTGCGGCGTCGAGGGGTTCCTCGCGGTGCGGCACTTCCTCGCGGAGTTCTCCGGCGAGCCCGCCCACGCCGGCGCGCGCCCCGAGCAGGGCCGGAACACGGTCCAGGCGATGGCGGCCGCGATACAGAACCTCTACGCCATCCCGCGGCACGCCGACGGCCCCACGCGGGTCAACGCGGGGCTCGTCGGTGGCGGCACCGCGACGAACATCATCCCCGAGGAGTCGCACATCGAGGGCGAGCTGCGCGGGCAGACGACGGAGCTCGCCGAGTACATGTCCGACCACGCCGACCGGATCCTCGACTCGGCGGCGGAGATGCACGACTGCGAGGTCGAGGTGTCGACGCTCGGCGAGGCCCCCAGCGCCACGAGCGACGACGCGCTCGCCGGCCTCGTCCGCGAGTCCGCGGGCAACGTGGCGGGCGTCACGAGCATCGTCGACAGCGACGACCTCGGCGGCTCCGAGGACGCCACGTACCTGATGAACCGCGTCCAAGAGCAGGGCGGGCTCGCCTGCTACCTCGGCGTCGGCACCGACCACCCCGGCGGCCACCACACGAGCGACTTCGACGTGGTCGAGGCGGACATCGGGATCGGTATCGACGTGATCGCCGGCGCGATCCGGCGGGTCGCCGAAACGCGGCCGTAGCGGGAGCGAGCGACGAGAATCCCGACCTCAAGCGTAAGGTTCCCTGAACCAGAACCGGTCTGGACCGTCTTTTATTTCTACCGAAACCGGCCCGCGATTGAGTTGTAAAATGATGTGGAGACGCGAGAGGCAGGCGCGAGGTCGTCGGGCTTCGCCCGACTGCCAGAGGGACCGTCGGTTCCTCGCTGGAGTCGGTCGCCGAGCGAAGCGACGACGACCGATCGAGGGCTTGAAACACTTCACCCAACTCCCCTAGCGGCGAGTTATGAGAGCCGGCTAGGCCTTCGGCGGGCGTCACCGCGAAGCGACCGGTGATGCTATGAACGCTGACGTGTCTCTCTTTTTCAGAGGTTTTCTCGCCTGAAACAACCGGTCGATGAGAGCTGCGTATCGGTTGCCGAAACTGCTCGATCCCCGAACGATGACAACGGATCGAGACCGAAGCTACAAGACATTCCCGGCATTTGACGAGCACGATGCAGCGGCTCGCCGGTCTGGTGCTTACTACGTTCGCAGTATTACTCGCGGTCTCGACCGTCGGCGTGGCGTTTGGCGAGTTTTCACTCGTGGTCGATCTGACCGTCGCCCTCGTCGGACTGGGGTTCCTTACTGGGAGCGTCCTTTCGCTCATCGAGCTCGGACAGCGGATCCACCAGATCTCGCGGTTCCTCCTCGCAGACGTCCGCGGCGGGGACGACGTCGCGACGCTTCCCTCCGGGGACCACTGGCTACGCATCGAGGCCAACGCCACCGCGTTAGACGAGCCGGTCCGTGGCGTTCTCGGCGACGCTCCTGCGGTGGCGGTTACCAGCGGAGGTCACATACGCGAACGATTCGCAGGAGTTCCGTGGCCAAGTACACGGAGCGGGGCCGGCTTCGAGCAGACCGAAGCGGTTCCTACCCGACTCGATCAATCGACCACCAACGTCACCCTCGCCGCTACCGGCACGTCGCGGACCGTCGGAGATGAGATCCGTGTCGTTGGAGGCGACCGAAGGGAACTGACCGCTGACGACGACGTGTCGTCACATACAACGAACGCGCTTTCGGACGTTGAAATCGACGTCGGAGATGCCGTGTTCAGAGGACGCATCTTTGAACACTATCTCCGAATTACCGAAGCGACGATACCGGACGGAGAGACGGTTCAGCTCTTCGGACCGGTTACCGTCGTGACGGCCGGGGGCGAAACGACGGTCACGCCGGCCGGCCGCTTCGCGAATCGGCCGCTGATAACGACGGAAGGATGGGGAGCCATCCTACGACGGATAGGGCGACGGATCGGCATCCTTTCTCTGGTGGCCCCGCTAACCGGTGTAACGGGGTTGTTCTTACTCACATTGGTCGGCGTTACGTTCATCGAGTAGCTGTTCCGAGCGCGGGTCGATGAGGGGAGACGGTCGGGAGATATAGATCGAGTGGCGTATACTCCGTACTAAGTGATCTGTCGCTTGCTCGTACTGACCGCACCGAGGTAGGACATCTCAGTTCCGACGATCGCAACGAAGACAGAATGTAGAGACGTCCGACCGCGAATTCGTCTTCCGGACATTACTCCTCAGAACGTGAGGTGCGAGCTCGACGACGGGCCGTCGTCGTCGCCGTTGTCGTCCGGCAACCCCTCGTAGAGGTACGTGAGGTCGTCGTCGGTGAGGAACACCGCGCCGTCGCGGACCTCGACATCGATCGACCGGAGCGTCGTCCCCGCGGCCTCGCCGTTGTCGCAGTCGCCCTCGCAGGCGTCGAACGCCGAGCCGTGCTTCGGGCAGACGACCGAGCCGCCGCGCGTCACGGCGCCCACTTCCTCCCGGTGAAGCCGCTGGTCCTCGTGGGTACAGCGATTGATCCACGCGCGGACGGGCTGTCCGTCGCCGCCGGCGTCCGGCTCGTCGACCCCGCCGTCCGGCTCGTCGACGCAGGGCACGAGGAACACCTCGCGATCCGCGTCGCCCTCGCGGGCCGTGAACGCCCACGACCCCCGCTCGCGCACGGTCTCGACGGTGGTCAGTCGGTAGCCGCTCACGGGGTCAGTACTTCGCGTCGGCGCCGGTCGTCTCGTACACGCGGTCCATGATGGCGTCGCGCTCGCGGGTCCAGTTGGCCATCGCGGCCGGGCTCGTCGGGTACTCGTCGTAGTGGGCGATCAGCTCGTCGGCCAGCGACTTCGTCTGGTAGAAGTTCCGGATCGTCCCCCAGTAGCCGAACGACTTGATCGCGGCCTTCACCTTCAGCCCGAAGGACATCGAGGTCGACCCCTCGTACAGCGCCTCCGCGAGCTTCTCGCCCGGCAGCGACGCGAGGAGGCCCATCAGGTCGTCCACGTCGACCGCGGTCGAGAGGACGTTATACACGTCGAGACCGGCGTACCGCCCCCCGAAGTGGTCCATGACGCGGGTGTTGTACCGCCAGAGGTTCTCCTCGCTCACGTCGCCGTCGGAGATGGCCTTCACCGCCTGCTCGCCGGCGTACTTGCCCGCGTACGCCGCGCCGGCGATGCCGCCGCCGGTCGTCGGATTCACGTGGCCCGCGGCGTCGCCGACCGCCATGTAGCCGGGCGCGACCGCAGAGTCGTACGGCCGGCGGGTCGGCAGCGCGGCGCCGAGCTTGTCGCGCACCTCTGCGCCCTCGAACTCGGGGCGGTCCCGCAGGTCCTTCTTCAGCGACTCGACGAGCTGCATCGGTTCCTCGGTCATCTGGAAGCCGAGGCCGGCGTTGATCTCCGTCGCCGTCCGCGGGAAGTACCAGAGGTAGCCCGCCGCGCGGTCGGTCGCCTTGAACACGAGGGCGTCGTCCCACTCGACCGGCTCCGGCACGTCGACGATCTCGCGGTACGCGGAGCAGAACTGCGAGTACCGGACGTTCGTGTCGAAGGTCGTCCCCTCGAAGTCGGCCTTGTCCTGGAGCAGCGAGAGCGACCCGGCGCCGTCGATCACCACGTCCGCCGTGTACGTCTTCGGCTCTCCCTTCCGCACCGCGTGAATGCCCGTGACGCGGCCGGTCTCGTCCTGGAGCACGTCGTTGATGACGGTGTCGTAGTGGAAGTCGACGCCCGCGTCCTCCGCGCCGGCGATGATCTGACGGCCGTACTCCCAGCGGTCGATGACGGCGAGCTCGCCGGGGACCGGGATCTCCAGGACCGTGTCCTCCTGGGGGATCTCGAAGCGACCGTGGTCGACGCCGGTGTTCGTGAACGCGGGTTCGAGCCGCTCTTTCGGGATCGCCTCGGGGAAGGCGTCCGCGCCCTTCAGGGCGTCGCCGCAGGCGATGTGGCCGGCCTCCTCAGCGTCTTTCCGCTCGACGATGACGACGTCGAGCCCCTCGTTCGCGATCGTCGCGGCGGCGTAGCAGCCGGCGGTCCCGGCGCCCGCCACGACGACGTCGTACTCGTCGATATCCATTACCGGACCGTGTCGTGCCCCCGGCAAAACTCTTTGCTCCCGTTTCGGTCGCGTCGGAGGCGACGGATTTCGCGGGCGACCGCGGCGCGAGGCGGGCGGCGCGGAGCCTAACTGTTCAGGATCACCGTTTAACGGGCCGCAGACGGATGGTCGTGGTATGGGTCACCTCGATCAGGTCGACGCCGACCGCCTCCGGGCATGGCTCTCGGAGGTCCGGTCGTCGGAGGCGACCGCGGCGCTGATGGTCGCCGTCGCGTACGACCGGGGGATCGGCACGGCGGAGCTCGCATCGTGGTACGACCGCTCCGAGGAGTGGGTCGCGGAGACGATCGAAGCCCTCGACTCGCCGGGCTTCGTCTCGACGGTGGCCCGGCTCGAAGGAGTCGACCTCGACGCGGTCGCCGACGAGTCGAACCTCGCGCCCGCGACGGTCCGCGACTGGTTCGACGACCTCGGGGACGAGCCGGTCCCGGAGGCGGCGGACGTGGTCCGCCGGTACGCCGAGGGGTCGGTCGAGCCGGTCCGGAGCGGGTCGCCCTCGACTGTCTACCACCTCGACAGGGCCGTCGTCGACGAGCGCGGGTGGTCGATCGACGACGACGACCTGTTCGCGAAGGCCGCCGAGGCCGACCTCGACCTCCCGGAGTACGGGCGCTTCCTCGTCGAGCCCGGGGAGTCGATCCTGGAGGCGGCGGAGCGCGGCGGCCGGTCGTGGCCGTACGCCTGCCGCGGCGGCGCCTGCTCGAACTGCGCCGTGATCGTCGTCGAGGGCGACGTGGCGATGCCGGGACAGTCGATCCTCTCGGACGAGCAGATCCGGGCGGCGAACGCCCGCCTCTCCTGCGTCGGCGTCCCGATCACCGACGAGGTCAAGGTCGTCACCGGCGTCGGCGACGCGGCGGACTTCGCCGACCTGCGGCTGCCGTCGCCGGCCGACGAGGCGGGGGCGTCGGACTGACGGCCGGCGGAGCGGCGGCGTCCCGAGCGCCGCCGATTACTCCTCGGTCTCGTAGTGTTCGCCCGCCGCCTCCGGGAGCCGCGTCCGGCCGACCAAGGCGAGCACGAGGATGACGACCACGAACGGCGTGATCCGGATGAGCTGGCGGGGGACGCCGATCCCCTGGGTCTGGAGGACGGTCTGGAGCGCGTCCAGCCCGGCGAACAGCATCGTCGAGAAGAACGTCCCGACCGGGTTGTAGTTGCCGAACAGGTACGCGACGATGGCGATGAACCCCTTCCCGTTGACCATCGTCGGGCCGTTCCCGGTGAACTGGCCGAGGTCGAGCGACAGCGCCGCGCCGCCCATCCCGGCGAGCACCCCCGAGATCAGCACCGCCGCGTAGCGGACGCGCGTGACGCTCACGCCGGCGGTGTCGAGCGCCTTCGGGTTCTCACCGCTGGCGCGGATCCACCGGCCGAACGCCGTCCGCTCGAACACGTACCAGGAGCCGGCGACGGCGACGAACAGCATGTATACCGACGGCGACGCCGAGAACAGCGCGCCGAAGAACGGGATGTCGGCGAGGACCGGCACCGAGATCGACCCCGTCGTCGCGACGGTCGGGGAGTTCGGGCTCCCGTAGAACACCTGGGAGGCGAACGGGGCGAGCCCGAGCGCGATGAGCCACACCGCGAGCCCGGCGATGATCTGGTCCGCCCGGAAGCCGATCGTCACGACGGCGAACAGCGCCGCAAGCAGCGTGCTCGCGGCGACGCCGCCCGCGTAGCCGACCCAGACACCGCCGGTGATGTCGGCGACGTAGATGGCGCTGAACGCCGAGATGATCAACAGCCCCTCCAGTCCGATGTTGATCACGCCGGACTTCTCGGCGAAGATCCCGCCGAGGGCCGCGAACGCGATCGGGACCGAGAGGCGCAGCGCGGACGCGAGCGTGAACCGGCTCGTGAGCGCGTCCGCGAGCGTCCCGGCGATCGAGTCCGGGAAGGCCAGCCCGGCGAGCAGCAGCGCGACGATCCCGACGACTGTGACGGCGGCGACGAGCGCCCGGGTCGAGTACCGCTCCAGGATCGATCCCGAATCGGCGACCGGACCGCTCGCCGACCCGTCCGCGGCCGCGTCACTCATCGGCCTCACCCCCGTCGACCGGCACGCCGCCGTCGGTCGCGGCCGACTCCGGCCCCCGGCCGATCCCCGGGAGCCCCCGGGCGAGCAGCCGGAAGAACTCCGGCATCGCCACGAACAGGATGATAAGTCCCCGGAGGACGCCGACCAGCTGCGGCGGCACGTCCGTCGCGAACTGGACGACCGTCGTCCCGCTCTTCAGCACGCCGAACAGCAGCGCGGCGATCCCGACGCCCAGCGGGTTGTTGCCTGCGAGGATCGAGACGGTGATCCCGTCGAAGCCGTACGAGGGGATCCCGGTCTGGAACGTGCCGAGCACCATCATCACGTACATCGCGCCGGCGATGCCGCCGAGCGCGCCCGAGAGCGTGAGGCTCGCGACGACGGTGCGCTCGGCGTCGACCCCGCCGTACTCGGCCGCCTCCGGCTGGACGCCGCTCGTCCGTACGTCGTACCCGAACGCCGTGTGTTCGAGGAGGTAGTACAGCGCGCCGAGCGCGAGGAGCCCGAACGCGAGCGCGACCAGCGAGAAGTCCTGTCGCGCGCCGAACAGCACCGCCGGGAACTGCGCGAACTCGGGGAGGGGGACCGTCTGGTTGGCGGCGCTCTCGGGATCCTTGAACACGCCGCTGACCAGGTACAGCGCGACGCCGGTCGCGATGAAGTTGAGCATGATCGTCGTGATCACCTCGTTGGCGTCGGCGTACGCCTTCAACAGGCCGGGGATCGCGCCGTAGAGCCCGCCGAACACCGCTCCCACCAGCAGGCCGAACGGGATCAACACGACGGTCCCGACGACGCCAGACACGAGCGACGACGCCCAGAGGACGCCGAGCGCGGTCGCCAGCGCCCCGACGACGAGCTGGCCCTGCGTCCCGATGTTGAAGATCCCGGCGCGGAACGCCAAGGCGACCGAGAGGCCGGTGAAGATCAGGAGCGTCGTCTCGCGGAGCGTGACCGCGAACTGTCCGTTCGGCGACCACCCGCCGCTGAAGGGGTCGCCCAGCGCGCCGAGGAAGAGGCGGTCGAACACCGCTATCGGGTCGTAACAGAACCCGGTCCCGAAGTAGTACACCGCCTCGCCGGCGGTACACGTCGTCATGCGTCCGGCGACGAGCACCAGCACCGCGCCGATGAGCACGGAGAGCACGAGCGCGGCGGTGCTGATCAGGATCCGTTCGGTCCCGGACGCCGTGGCGAGCCGGGAGAGCACGTCGCGGGCGCGGTCGGCGACGCTCACGCCCGGTCACCTGCCGGATCGACCGCGTCGGCCGCCGCCTCGTCGTCCGCCGCGTCCGCCCCGTCGGGCGGCGACGAGGGGTCCGGGTCGCCGTCGGCGCGCTCGCCCGGTCGCTCGCCGGCCATCAGGAGCCCGAGCTCCTCTTCCGTCGTCTCGTCGGGGTCGACCACGTCGATGAACTCCCCCTCGTAGATGACCGCCAGCCGGTCGGAGAGCCCCTGGACCTCCTCCAGCTTCGAGGAGACGAGGAGGACCGCCACGCCTTGGCGGCGGAGCTCCAGCAGCCGCTCGTGGATGAACTCGATCGAGCCGATGTCGACGCCGCGCGTCGGGTGCGAGGCGACCACCAGCTCCGGGTCGCGCTCGAACTCACGGCCGACGATGAACTTCTGCTGGTTGCCGCCCGAGAGCGACTCCGCGTCCGCGTCGGCGTCCGGCGGGCGGACGTCGTACTCGTCGATAATCGCCTCCGCGTGGTCGCGCGTCGTCTGCCAGTCGACCCGGCCGTTGGCGGCGAAGTCGGGGTCGTGCTGGCTCCCCAACAGCCCGTTCTCGACGAGGTCGAACTCCATCACCAGCCCGCGCTCCTGCCGGTCCTCGGGGACGTACGCCATCCCGGCGTCGATCCGGTCGCGCCGCGAGACGGTCGTCACGTCCTCGCCCAGGAAGCGGATCTCGCCCGCGTCGACCGACTGGAGCCCGGTCACCGCTTCGACCAGCTCCGTCTGTCCGTTGCCGTCCACGCCCGCGATGCCGAACACCTCGCCGCCGCGAACGTCGAAGGAGACGCCGTCGACCGCTCTGACCCCGCGGTCGTCCTCGACGACCACGTCCGAGACCGACGCGACGACGTCCCCGGTCTCCGCGGCGCCGCGGTCGACGTCCATGAGCACCTCGCGGCCGACCATCAGCTCCGCGAGCTCCTCTTGGCTGGTCGCGTCCGCGGCGACGGTCCCGACCTTCCGGCCGTCCCGGAGGACCGAGATCTCGTCGGCCGCGCGCATCGCCTCGCCGAGCTTGTGGGTGATGAAGATGATCGTCTTGCCCTGCGCCGTGAGCTCCTCTAACACCTCGAACAGCTCGTCGACCTCCTGCGGCGTCAGCACGGCGGTGGGCTCGTCGAGTATTAGCGTCTCGGCGCCCCGGTACAGCGCCTTCAGGATCTCGACGCGCTGTTGCTCCCCGACCGAGACGTCTTCGATCCGCGCGTCCGGGTCCACGTCGAAGCCGTACCGGTCGGCGAGGTCGGCCACGGCCTCTCGGGCCGCCTCTCGGTCGACGGCGAGTCCGCCCCACTTCCGCGGCTCGCTCCCGAGCGTGATGTTCTCGGTGACGGTCATCGGGTCGACGAGCATGAAGTGCTGATGGATCATTCCGATCCCGGCGTCGATCGCGTCCCGCGGCGAGCCGAACGCCTGCGGTTCGCCGTCGAGCCGAACCGTTCCCGACGTCGGCTCGTAGAGGCCGTAAAGGACGTTCATCAGCGTCGTCTTCCCGGCCCCGTTCTCACCGAGAAGGGCGTGGACGGTGCCGCGTTCGACCTCGAGGTCGACGTCGTCGTTCGCGACGACGCCGGGGAACCGCTTGGTTATCCCGTCGAGGTGGACGGCTGTGGCCATTGGTCTACTACCCTCTGGTTCAACCGTGATTGAATATGTTTGGATATGATTCGGTGCCCGCGGCGCGCCGATCGGTCGGAGCGCCGACAACATCCGGTGCGGCGGCGCGCGGGCGACGCCCGTCGAGGGGCCTTACAGCTCCGAGGGGACGTCGATGTCGCCGGCGATGATGTTCTCGCGGGCGGTCGCGACCTCCTCGGTGACGTCGTCGGGGATCTCGGAGCCGAGCTGGTCGCCGTAGACGAGCGCGACGCCGTCGTTGCCGAGCCCGAGGGCGACGTTCGAGCCGCCGGGGAACTCCTCGTCGACGGTCGCCTCGATCGCGTTGTAGACCGCGGTGTCGACGCGCTTGACCATGCTGCCGAGGATGACGTCGGCGTAGTCCGGGCGCGTGACCGACTGGTCGCGGTCGACGCCGATCGCGAACTTCCCCTGTTCCTGGGCGGCCTGGAAGACGCCGGTGCCGGTGTTACCCGCGGCGTGGTAGACGATGTCCGCGCCGCTGTTGTACATCGAGGTCGCCGCCTCGCGGCCCGCGGCCGGGTCGTTGAAGCTGCCGGTGTAGTTGACGCTGACGTCGACGTCGTCGTTGCCCGCCGAGACGCCCGCCTCGAAGCCGGCCTGGAACTTCTGGATCAGGTCGGACTCGACGCCGCCGACGAACCCGAGGTTCGTCGAGTCGCCCTGGGTGGAGCCGGCGCCGGCCGAGAACGAGCGCGTCGTGAGCAGGCTCGCCATCAGGCCCGCGAGGTACGACCCCTCGTGCTCCCGGAACGTGTAGCTCGCGACGTTGTCCGCGTCGACGACCGAGTCGACGATCATGAAGTCCTGGTCGGGGTACGACGACGCGGTGTCGGTGAGCGAGTCCGCCTGGAGGAACCCGATACAGCACACCAGGTCGTAGTCCGGGTCGCTGGAGTTCGCGAACTGCTGCTGGAAGGTGCTGAACTGCGCCACCTCGTCGGGCTGGGCCTCGCGGAAGGAGATCCCCAGCTCCTCTTCGGCCTCGATCGCGCCCTGCTGGGCCTGGTCGTTGAACGACCCGTCGCCGAGGCCGCCGGTCGCGTACACCATCCCGATGTTCGCCGCCGGACCGCTCCCGCCGTCGGAGCCGTCGTCGCCGTCAGACCCGTCCGAGCCGTCCGAGCCATCGGAGCCGTCCGAACCGTCGGAGCCGTCCGAACCGTCAGACCCGTCCGAGCCGTCGCTCGGACCGCCGCTACATCCGGCGAGGCCGATCAGGCCCGCCGCGCTTGCCGCCTTGATGAACCGCCGCCGTTCGAAGTCGGATGCCATCTCACTACTAACCCCGTCGGAATGGGGCATAAATTCGTCGTTCCCCCGACGCGGCTGTCACACGTTCGTGCGGACGTACGGAGCGAACCCGGCGGAATCGACCCCGGTATCGAGGGGTTCGATCCACGAACCCGAATCTCTCACGGTCGTAAACGGCCCGCCGTCGCGGAGACTCGGTCGGGAACGCCCTCGGCGACGCGAGGACTCAGACCGCCGCGACCGCGTCCTCGACGAGCCCCTCGACCTCGGCGACCAGCGCGTCGACCTCGTCGCTCTCGGCGTACACCCGGACGTACGGCTCCGTCCCGGAGGGGCGGACCAGCGTCCACGAGGCGTCGTCGAACTCCAGCCGGACCCCGTGGTCGGTGTCGACCGCGGCCTCGGGGAACGCCTCCGGCAGCGCCGTCTCCAGTCGGTCCATCACGTCGCCCTTCGCGTCGTCGGGACACGAGACGCTCACCTTCCGGTACGGGCGCTCCGTGATCGGCGCTCGGAGCGCGTCGAGCCCCTCGTCGGCGACGAGGCGGGCGATCACCGCCGCCGAGGTGACGCCGTCGATCCACCCCCCGAAGGCGACGTGGATGTGCTTCCACGGCTCGGCCGCGAAGACGACGCGCGTGTCGGCGCCGACCTCCCCGGCGGCGCCCGCTTCGCCCACCGCGCCCGCCTCGCCGAGGGCGCCGGCGTCCGTGGCCGACTCTCGCACGGCGGCGATCCCCTCGTGGAGCGCGCCGAGGCGCACGCGCTCGACCCGGCCGCCCGCCTCGCGGACGCGCTCGTCGATGCGGCCCGAGGCGTTCGGCGTCGTCACGACGACGGGGTCGGCCGCGTCGCTCGTGCGGGTGTACCGCTCCGCGAGAAGCGCGAGGACCGTGTCCTCGTGGACGACCTCGCCGTCCGCGTCGACGATCACGATCCGGTCGGCGTCCCCGTCGTGACCGATCCCGAAGGCGAACCCCTCCGTCTCTCCCGAGCCGTCGCCCTCACCGGACTCGCCGGCCGTCGGTCTGCCCGGGTTCTCGACGCCCTCGTTGGCGTCGGCGACGAACGCCCGCAGGTCGGCGAGCGTCTCCGGGGTCGGCTTGCTCCCGCGGCCGGGGAAATGGCCGTCGACGTTGCCGTTGAGCGTGACCACGTCGGCGCCCAGTTCGCGGAGGACGGCCGGCGTCGCGGGCGCGCTCATCCCGTTCCCGCAGTCGACCGCGACGCGGAGCCCGTCGAGGGGCGCGCCGAACCCCGCGGCGTACTCGCGCACGGCGTCGAGGTAGCCCCCGAGCGGGTCGGTCCGGATCGCCTCGGTCCAGTCGTCCCACGGGGCGACCGCCTCCTCGTCGGCGACCCGCGCCTCGACGGCGCGCTCCGCGTCGCGGTCGAACTCGACGCCGTCGCGGAAGAGCTTGATCCCGTTGTCGGTCGGCGGGTTGTGCGACGCCGTGAGCATCACGCCGTAGCGACCGCGCGAGGCGTACGCGAGCGCCGGCGTCGGCAGTCGCCCGGCGCGGCGCACGTCGACGCCGCCCGCCGACAGCCCGGCCTCCATCGCCGCGGCGAGCGCCGGGCCGGTCACCCGCCCGTCGCGGGCGAGCACGACCGTCGACTCGGGGGTCGACCCCGCGGGCGACTCCTCGGCTCGGCTGCGTATCTCGGCGGCCACGGCTCGCCCCACGGCGAGCGCGAGCGCCGGCGTGACACGGTCCTCGACGCCGCCGCGTATCCCGGCGGTTCCGAACAGGTCCATGTCGACCATGTCGGCGCCCGGGAGTTAGTAGGCGTCGGTTGCGGCCGCGAGGTCGACCCGCTGTGAGTCGACCCGCCGGCGGGCCGTTTAACACGACGGCGGGCGCACCACCGACCGATGACCGACCGCGTTCGCGCGCACGTCTTCGTCTCGGGCAGGGTTCAGGGCGTCTACTACCGGGCGACCACCCGCGACACGGCCCGCGAGAAGGGCGTCGACGGCTGGGTCCGGAACCTGGAGGACGGCCGAGTCGAGGCCGTCTTCGAGGGGCCGGAGGGCGACGTCCGCGACATGGTCGCGTGGTGCGAGACGGGGAGCCGAGCCGCCGAGGTCGACGACGTGGACGCCGAGTACGGCGAGCCGGAGGGGATCGAGGGGTTCGAGGTCAGGTGGTGACGCGGTCCGGTCAGTCGTCGTCCGCGGCCGCCGCGGCGCCGGCGGCGTCGGCGCCGGACCGCTCGCGCACGCCCAGTTCCTCCAGCGCGCGCAACACGACGACGGCCTCGACCACGTCGCGCTCCTCGGTGTAGGGGTCGTCGACCGCGTCGAGGGTCGCCTCGGCCTCGCGCGACAGGCGCGCCTCCAGTTCGGTCTGGTCCGTCTCCGCCTTCGTCGCCGACAGCAGCGCCTCGTGGTCCTCGCGGAGGTCGAGCGAGACGTGCGCGGCGTTACACCGCGAGAGCGGGTGCGTGTCCATCTCGATCGCGAGGTCGCTCACGAGGTCCCAGTCGTCGGCGCAGAAGCGGAGCGTCACCGTGCCGACCACGTCGCGCCAGGCTATCGGCTCCCCGTTCTCCATGAGGCGGAGCGCCCGCGGCGGCACCGCGATCCGGGTGTGCGTGTCGTCCCGGCCGCACAGGCAACAGGGGGTGTTCTTCAGTCCGGCGTACACGCCGATCCGTACGCGCCGCAGAAGGGTGTGCGTTTCGCCGTCCGGTACGCTCGGACGCCTCGATGACTCGGCGTCTCGACTACGCCTCACACTCGGCGAGCCACTCGTGGGCCCACGAATCGATCTCCTCGAAGACGGGCGCGAGCGACTCGCCCTTGTCGGTCAGGCTGTAGTACGTCGCCACGGGCGAGTCCTCCTCTAACCGCCGGTCGACGAAGCCGGTCTCCTGGAGGTCGTCGAGCACGCGCGAGAGGGTCCGCGCGTTCGCGTCGGTCTCGCGCTTGAGTTCGTTGAACCGCGCCTCGCCGTTCAACAGTTCGTGGAGGACGACGAGCCGCCACTGCGATCCGATCTGCTCGATCGAGTCGATGACGGGGCACGGGGTCTCGGGCGCCGTCGCCTCGGTCGCCGCCGCCTCGGTCGCCGCGTCAGCGCTCGATTCCGTCGTCTCAGCCGTCTCAGCCGACTCCGCCGCAGAGAGATCCTGTGATGACATCGGTGTTACCTACTAACCCAATTGTCCGGGAAGCGATAAATAGGTTACGTCCGTATAGCAGGTTACACGATGTTAGCTGAATTCGCGACGACACCGCTTCAGTTCGACGCCCCGTTCTCGGGCGAACTCTTCCTGCTCGGCCGGATCCTGTTCGGCGCGACGCTCGCATTCATGGGACTCAACCACTTCATGGACCTCGAAACGATGGCCGGCTACGCCGAGTTCAAGGGCCTCCCGGCGCCGAAGTTCTCCGTCATCGCCTCCGGCGCCGTCCTCGTGCTCGGCGGCGTGGCCGTGGTCGCCGGCGCGTTCCCGGTCGTCGCGGCCGGCGCGCTCGCCTTCTTCCTCCTCGTCTCCGCCGTGACGATGCACGACTTCTGGTCGATGGACGACCCCGAGGAGAAGCAGAACGAGATGACGAGCTTCCTGAAGAACGTCTACGGCGCCGGCGCGGCGCTCGCGCTGCTCGCCGTCGGCGGCACCGCGTGGCCGTACGCGGTCGGCGTCGGCCTGTTCTGAGCCGCCGGCGGACCTGACTTCGACGACGCATCGACTCGCGACCACCGCGCACACGATGTTACCACCGCACACGCGCAGCGCGGTCGACGAAAACACCTTTTCGAAACGCCGTCCGGCGACCAGTCGAGTCGCCGAGCCGGCCGGCGCCGCCGTCGCCAGTACGACTAACTGTGCTCCCGACAACTGTTCGCACAGACCATGACCGACGCGCCGCCGACGACGGGACTCCACCACGTCACGAACATCTGTACCGACATCGAGGAGACCACCGCGTTCTACGAGGACGTCCTCGGGTGGCACACGGTGAAGCGGACCCAGAACTACGACGACCCCGGGACGCCGCACTACTACTACTCGCCGACGCCCGAGGGGGAGCCGGGGACCAACGTCACCTACTTCGAGTACCCCGACTCGCAGGGGGCGCCCGGCCCGGGCGCGAGCCACCACTTCGCGTTCGGGGTCGAGGACGAGGAGGCGCTCCGCGAGTGGCAGGACCACCTCGAAGCGCACGGCGTCGAGGTCTCCGAGGTGAAAGACCGGACCTACTTCAAGAGCATCTACTTCACCGACCCCGACGGGCTCGTCTTCGAGCTGGCGACGCAGGGGCCGGGCTTCACCCGCGACGAGGACGACCCCGGCAGCGAGGTCATCGACCCGTTCGAGAAGGGGTACGAGAACTGAGACGCCCGGTCGCCGCCCGGCTCACTCGCCTTCCACCAACGCCGCGAACCGGTCAAGCGCGCGCCGGCAGACGGGCACGTACGGCGCCGCGACCAGCGGGACCTCGATCACCGCCCGACACCGGTCCGGGTCCCCGGAGTACCGCTCGACCCGGTGGCCCGTGGCGGGTATCCCGGCGACCTCCCAGTCCCACCGGAGACGCGTCGCTGACGACACCCTGAACGGAACCCACGCGCCCGCAACTCGAACCCGGCCGGTCGTCCCGGTCTCGACGTACCGGTCCGAACTCTCGACGCCGCTAACGGACGGGCTCCACTCGGGCCAGCGCCGCGTGTCGCGGAGCGCCGTCGCCGTGGCCACCGGCGGCGCGGCGACGTCGCGACCGACCGCGAGCGTCGCGCCCTCCCGGACCACCGACCCGCCGTCGCCGCGGTCAACGTTCCCGGACGCGTCGCGATTTCCGAACACGTCGATTCCTCCGCGGTCCGTCCCCCTCATCGCTGCGGCCGCCCGAAAGAATCGAAACGTTCGGTCGCTTCTACGCCGTTGAAACGACTATTTTCCGAGGTACGTCCAGAGATCCGACCGCCGATCTCGCTCGAATATTAATACCTAATATGGTATCAGGACTCATTATCTCTTTCCACGAAGGGTTAATACGGGGTTCCGGGCTATCGCAGGTCAATATGGCAAGCGATCGCGACACCATGAAAGACGTCTCGCACACAGCACCGAACGACACGTCCGCCGACGGCGTCTGGGAGCGAGGACGAGGACCCGTCGAGGAAGAGGAAGAAGAGGAGTAACGCCGACCGCCGTTTCTCGCCGGACGCACCGGCGTCGATCAGCTCTCGACCGAAGAGCCACGCGGCCGTCGCTTCCCCGTTTTCGTCGCCTTTGTCGCCACCCCGTATTCGACGCCACCGTCGCCTCCCCGCGTTCGCCGCACCGGTCGCGTCGGCCGGCTCCCGTCGACACCCTCTTTGACCTGCTGACTCCACACGAGGCATGGTCGGAGCCGCACTCGGCGTGATCGGTGTCGCAGCGGTGATCGTGTTGCTGGGACTGAGCGCCTTCTTCTCCAGTTCCGAGACCGCCATCTTCTCGCTGCCGACCGAGTGGTTCGACCGGCAGGCGACCACGGGCGACCCGCGAGGGGCCGTCCTGAAGGAGCTTCACGACGACCCCCACCGGCTCCTCGTGACGCTCCTCGTCGGGAACAACGTCGTCAACATCGCCATTTCGAGCATCGTGACCGTCCTGGTCGCGAGCCACCTCTCGTCGGGGGCGACGGTAGTGGTGACGACGCTGTGTACGAGCTTCCTCGTCCTCGTCTTCGGCGAGATCGTCCCGAAGGCCTTCGGGCTCGGCAACGCGGAGTCGTGGTCGCTGCGCATCGCGTCGCCGGTCCGGCTCGTCGAGCGCGTCCTCTCGCCGCTCATCACGCTGTTCGACGGGATCACCCGCCGGATGAACGCGTACATCAGCGGCGACGCGAACATCGAGAAGCCGTACACGGACTGACGCGCCGACGGCCGACGTTCGGCGGTCGATCCCGGCGTCCCCGGGATCTCCCGGAATCCCGACCGGTGCGACCCGAGGGGTTATCCGTCCCTCGCGTGACCGCGACGTATGACCGATCCGCAGCCGGAACGGGAGCCGGAGCCGTTCCGGTACGACGCCGTCGTCGACCCGGGCGAGAAGCGACACGTCCGCTACGAGGTCGGCGAGACTTACCTCGGCGACCCGATCGAGATGCCGGTGACGATCGTCAACGGCGAGGCCGGCGGGCCGGCGCTGTTCCTTTCCGCCGGGATCCACGGCGACGAGTTCAACGGCGTGAAGGTGGTCCAGGAGGTCGCCGACCGGTACGGCCCCGCCGACGTCCACGGGACGCTGGTCTGTCTCCACGTCTGTAACGTGCCCGCTTACGAGGCACAGCGGCGCGACACGCCGATCTACGACCAGGACATGAACCGCTCGTTCCCGGGCAAGGAGCGGTCGAACACCACCGAGCGGATGGCCAACAGGATCTACCGGCGGTTCGTCGCGGAGTGCGACCTCGGGCTCGACTTCCACACCTCGACCCGCAACCGAACCACGATCTACCACGCCCGCGCCGACCTCGACGACCCCGGCGTCCGGCGGCTCGCCCGGGCGTTCGCGACGAACGTCGTGCTGTACGGGACCGGCGACGAGGGGTCGCTCCGATCGACGGCGACCGCGGACGGGATCCCGACGGTGACCGTCGAGATGGGGCGCGCCCACCGCTTCCAGCCGGTGCTCATCGAGAAGGCCTTAGAGGGCGTCGAGAGCGTCCTCGCGGAGTACGGGATGACGCCCGGCGAGCCGGTCCACTGGCCGGGGTGGCATCTGTCGACCGCCGCCGACAGCACGAAGCGCTGGCTCCGCGCCGACAGCGGCGGGCTCGTGGAGATGGAGTGGGGCCCGTACCCGCTCGTCTACGAGGGGGAGACGATCTGCACGATCACGAACCACTTCAAGACGGAGGAGCGCGCGGTGGAGGCGCCCTTCGACGGCCTGATCCTCGGATCGCTGGAGAACCCGGTCGCCGCCCCCGGCCACCCGCTCTGTCACATCGTCCGGCTCGACGCGGAGACGCGCCGGGAGATCGAACGCGAGATCGACCAGGGCGAGTTCGACGGCTACCGCGCCCACGGCGACGCGTGGAGCGACGACTGACAGGCGAGAAGAGGGGTCGTCGCAGACCCCACCGCGGCGCCGTCGCCTCCCTCCCGGACCGTTCTCGCGGTTGATACCCGCGGGCGTGGGTTTAACCCGGCCGACGGCGGAGCCGTGCGCATGATCGAGGTGTCGGGCCTGCGGAAGACCTACGGCGACTTCGCGGCCGTCGTGGACAGCGACTTCGCCGTCGACGACGGCGAGGTGTTCGGGATCGTCGGCCCGAACGGGGCCGGCAAGACGACGACGCTCAAGGTGATCGCCGGCCTCGTCGAGCCGACGGCGGGCGAGGTCACCGTCGCCGGGTTCGACGCCGCGGACCCCGAGATGCGCCGGCACCTCGGGTTCCTGCCCGAGGAGTCGCCGCTGTACGAGGAGATGACCGCGCTGTCGTACCTCCGCTTCTTCGCCGACCTTTACGACGTGCCCCGCGAGGTGGCCGACGAGCGGATCGGTGCCGCGCTCGACCGCCTCGAACTCGACCACCGCGAGCGCCGCCTCGGCGATGTCTCGAAGGGGATGAAACGGAAGGTCGCCATCGCGCGCTCGCTGGTCAACGACCCGGACGTGCTGGTGTACGACGAGCCGGCCTCCGGGCTCGACCCCGTGACGACGAACTCGGTGCTGGCGTTCACCCGCGAGCTCCGCGAGACGGGCAAGACGGTCGTCTTCTCGGCGCACAACCTCTACCACGTCGAGTCGGTCTGCGACCGCGTCGTCGTGATGAACGAGGGGCGGATCGTTGCCCGGGGCAGCGTCGACGGGATCCGCGAGCGACACGGCGAGACGACCTACCGCGTCTTCAGCGACGCGGAGCCGGCCGCGACGCCCGCGCTCGACGACCTCGACGCGGCGACCGAGGAGGTCGGGGACCGGTACCGGACGGCGGTCCCGAGCATGGACGCCGTCGCGGCCGTCCGCGAGGCCGTCGCCGACGCCGGCGGCGAGGTCGTCGACATCCGGAGCCGCGAGCCGAGCCTGGAGGACGTGTTCCTCGACATCGTCGGCCGGCCGATGCCCGGCCGGTACACCGGGGACGGCGGGGCGGACGGACGGAGCGACGGCGAAGACGGCAACTCGGACAAGGGAACCGACAGCGACCGCGACTCCGACGGGCCGAGCGACGGCGACGCGAACGGGTCGGAGGGCGGTGAGGAGACGACCGCCGCGACGGCGACGGAGGCGACCGAGTGACCGACCGGCTGCGCGGCGTCGGCCGACGGCTCGCGGTCGCCGGCCGCCGCGTCCTCCGGGTGGCCAAGTGGGAGTCCGCCCGCGCGTCGGGCGGCGTGGACCGTCGGACGCTCGCGGCCGGGATCGCCCTGCTCCTCGTCGCCGGCGGCGTCGTGGGGGTCGGCGTGGCCACCGGCGTCGCCGGCCTCGACGTCGACCAGAACGTGTACCGCGTCGGGGTCGACGCCGAGTCGCCGTACGCGGACGCGATCGAGGAGGCGCCGTCGCTGCGCCCGGTACCGGCCGGGATCGCGTCGCTCGGCGACTCCGCCGACGCGGTCGTGGTGACGGTGGTGCGACCCGGGGCCGGCGACGACGGATCGATCGACGGCGCGGACGTCGAGGAGGTGGTCGTCCGCGCGAGCGACACGCGGAAGGGAGAGGCGGCGGCCGCGTCGGTCCGGGAGGCCGTCGAGTCGCACAACGAGCGGCTGATGCGCGCCGAGCCGAACCGGACGGCCGCCTTCCCGGTCGTCGTCACGCTCCGGTACGTCGGCCGGACCACCGGCTTCGACGACGGCGCGACCCTCGGCGGGAGCGACGGCGGGGACGACGGCAGCGCAGGCGACGGTGGCGGCGGGTCGGGCGGCGGATCAGACGGCGGTGGCGGATCGAACGGCTCTGACGGCGGCGACGACTCGGGCGAAGCGGGCTCCGTCACGAACGGAGGCGCGTCCGGCGACGACGGCGGCTTCGCGGTGCCCTCCATCGGCGGCGCGGCCTTCGGCGCCGACACGGTCGGCTCGCCCGGGTCGATCACGCCGCCGTTCCCGTTCACCTCCCTGCTCTTGGCGTTCGTCTTCCTCGTGCCGATGAACTTCCTGATCCAGGCGTACGGCTCCTCGATCCTCGACGAGCGGACGAACCGGCGGGGGGAGCCGCTGCTCGTCACGCCGCTGTCGCCGGCCGAGATCGTCGCCGGCAAGACGCTGCCGTACGCCGCCGCGGCCGCGGTCGTCACGACCCTCATCGCGCTCGCGGTCGGCGGCGGCGCGCTCTCGGTGGTCGCCGTCGCGCCGGTCGCGGCGACGTTCCTCGGGGCCACCTTCGTCGGCGCGATGTTCGCGCGCTCGTTCAAGGAGCTCACCTTCGTCACCGTGGGGGTGAGCGTCCTCCTGACCACCTACGCGTTCGTCCCGGCCATCTTCACGAACGTGACGCCCGTCGCGCTCGTCTCGCCGCTGACGCTCGTCGTCTTCGACCTCCAGGGCGAGACCGTCTCGGCGGGCGAGGTGCTGTTCTCGACCGCGCCGATGGCGGTCGGCGCCGCCCTCCTCTTCGGCCTCGGCCTCGGCGTCTACCGCGAGGAGGACATGTTCTCGCAGAAGCCGGTGACGCGGAAGTTCCTCGACGCGCTCGCGGTCCGGCTCGCCCCCGTGCCGTCCGGAGGCGACCTCCTCGGGCGCAGTCGCCTCCGCGCGCTCGGGCGCGTCGCGTTCCTCACCGCCTGTACGATCCCGTTCGTGTTCGTCGCGGAGCTGCTTGCCGTCGCGGTGCTGTTCGCGCTGCCGGTCACCGTGTCGATCCCGGTGCTGCTCGTGACCATCGCGTTCATCGAGGAGGTCGCGAAGAGCGTCGGCCTCTACGCCGGCTTCGAGCGCGGCGTCTTCGCCCGGACCGCCGAAACCGACGGGGACGGGACCCTCGGCGTCGCGCTCGCGGTCGGCGCCGCCTCGGGGACCGGGTTCTTCCTCGCGGAGAAGGCCACCGCGGTCGTCCAGGCCGTCGGGCTCACCGACCTCTTCCTCGGCCGCGCCGCCTTCGCGGACGTGGCCGGGCTCTCCGGGCTGCCGCCGCTCGCGCTGGCGGCGCTGTTCTTCGCGCCGCTCGTCCTCCACGTCGCGACGACGAGCGCCGCGAGCCTCGGCGCGAGCCGCGGGCGGACCGCCTACGCGCTGGCGCTGACGCTGGCGACGCTCGGCCACGCCGCGTACAACGTCGGGGTGGTGAGCCTTGGATAGCCGCCTGACGATCGCCGGGCGGGAGATCGCCGGGCTGCGCGCCGAGAAGACGATCCTGCTGGCGATCGGGATCCAACTTTTCATCGCGATGTTCTCGTCGTTCCTCGTCGTCGGACTCGTCTCGATGTACGACCCGGGCTCGCTCGACGGGGCGCAGATCGAAGTCGCGGCCGCCGGCGACGCGGTCGACGACTTAGAGCGCGCCGCGAGCGAGGTGCCGGGCGCCACGGTCACGCCGTACGAGGACGCGAGCGCCGCCCGGAGCGCCTTCGAGCGGAACGCGGCCGACGCGGTGGTGGTCGCGACCCGCACGGAGGACGGGCGGGTGTCGACCGCCGTCACCGCCCCCGATTCCACCGTGGAGACGACGGTGATCGTGGTGCAGCTGCGCGAGCTGTTGCGGACCTACGAGCTGAACGAGCGCGACGAGCGCGCTCGGTACTTAGCGGAGTCCCCGCTCCCCCTGCCCGACCGGAGCGACACGAGCCCGTACTTCACGTTCACCTACACGGTGTTGATCCCCCTCCTCGTCTTCCTCCCGGTGTTCATCTCGGGGTCGCTCGTGGTCGACTCGATCACGGAGGAGCTGGACCGGGGGACGATGGAGCTGCTCCGGGTCGCGCCCGTCACGCTCGCGGAGATCGTCGACGGGAAGGCGCTCGCGGCGATCGGGATCGCGCCCGGACAGGCGCTGATCTGGCTCCTGCTGCTGGAGGCGAACGGCACGTCGGTCGCGAACGTCGGCCCAATCTTGGCGCTGATGACCGCGCTCACGACGCTCGTCGTCTCCGTCGCGGTCGGCATCGCGGCGGTCGCGCCCGACCGGCGGGCGGCCCAGCTGCTCTACTCGGTCGCCGTCCTCGTGCTGTTCGGCGGCGCGACGGCGATGGCCGGCGGCCCCGCGAACGCGGTGGCGCGGCTCGCCATCGACAGCGCGGGCGCGGCGACGGGCGTCCTCGTGATCGCGTATGCCGCCATCGCCGCGGCCGCGTACCTCGGCGTCCGCCGCGTCGTCGCGGTCGAAGGATTCGCTCGCTGAGGAGGTCGGCCGCCCGTGGGTCGGGTCGCTGAGGGCTCGCCCCGCGCCTACCGACCGAACCCGTCACCGAGCCCCTTCGCGGTCGGGAGCCGCCAGCCACGGGCGACGGCGACGAGCCGGAGCCCGACCGTCACCGCCGCGCAGGCCGCGGCCGCGACCCCCGAGGGGCCGCCGAGGACGCCGACCAGCCAGTACGCGAGCCCGCCGAACACGGCGCAGCTCGCGTAGAAGTCCTCGAAGAGGATGAACGGGGACCGGTCGAGGAGGATGTCGGCGAGCGCGCCCCCACCGACGGCGTTGATCGTGGCGACGGCGACGACGCCGAACGCGGACACGCCGGCGTCCGTCGCGACGATGGCGCCGGTCGTGGCGAAGGCGGCGAGGCCGACCGCGTCGGCGACGACCGTCACCGGGTGCTCGTCCGGGCTGGCGAGCCACGCGCTCAGGCCGACCGCGAGCGCGACGCCGAGCAGTCCGAGGAGTATCTCGACCGGCGAGCGCAGCGCCAGCGGGACGCGCGAGACGAGGAGGTCGCGGGTGACGCCGCCGGCGAACGCCATCGCGAGCCCCACCACCGCGACGCCGAACAGGTCGAACTCCTCGCGGACCGCCTTGCTCGCCCCGACGAGGGCGAACGCGACGAGCCCGACCGTGTTCATGACCGCGAACGGGTCGCCGAAGAGGGCCGCGAGGACGCCGCCGGTCATCCGCCGAACGCCCCGAGGCTGGACTGGAGCTCGCGCTCCGGCACCGCGTCGGTCAGCTCGTAGCCCACGAGGTCGCGCGCGTCGACCGCGTACGTCGAGCCGCCGCGGTCGAGCACCAGCACGCGCCCCTTCCAGCCGCGGACGGTCCCCGCGGCCATCGTCTCGGCGACGGGGCGCTCGTCGAGGTCGAGCCCGTAGTCGAACGCGAACCGCTCGATCGGGTCGAACCGGTCGAGGAGCGCCTCCCAGGCGGCCTCGTCGACCGCCCGCCCGAATCCGTCGAGCTTCGTCGGGACGCGGACCCGGTCGACGAGGTCGTCGCCCGCGGCCAGTTCCGCCTCCACCTCGCGGGCGATCCGCCCGTTCGGGAAGGTGCGGACGTGGGCCGCGCGGTCGGCACCCTGCTCGCGGAGCCGCGTTCCCAGCCGCCACTTCCGGGTGACGCCGACCTTGAGCACGTCGGGTGCGAACGCGGCGAGGTACATCGCGTGCGACTCGTGGCAGTCCATCTCGTCTTTCAGGCACGTGCCGGTACACCGCGCGCACACCCAGACCCCGGAGTGCTCGTCGCAGTAGGGCGCGTCCGGGGCGTCGCAGGCGACGTGGTCGCCCTCGTGGACCGTCCCCGCGCAGCGGCGCTCGCCGAGCCCGAACGCGAGTTCGGTGCCGGGGCTCGCGTCCACGAAGTCGACGGTCCCGCCGCTCGCGACGTAGAGCCCGCCCCCGATCGGTCCGCTCGCCGCGGCGATCGAATCCGCGTCCCCGTCGGACTCCGGCGGGCCGCTCGCGGCGTCCGTCTCGTAGCCGACGACCTGCACGCTGCGAGATAGGGGGAGGCGGGGCTTATAGCCGTCGTCGGCCGCTCCGCTCGCCGCCAGTCGAGACGCGACGCGCGCTCGGCGAGGAGTTTTCCCCGCGGGCGTCGCACACGCGGCCATGCTCGACGCGACGCTCGCGACGGCGGCGACGGACGACGGGGTGGTCCTCTCGCTGAGGGTCGAGAACGCGGGGTCGGCGCCGATCACGCTCGACTTCCGGACCGGGCAGCGCGCGGAGTTCACCGCGTACCCGGCGGACGAGAACGACATCGACACCGGCGGCGAGGGAGCCGACACCGGCCGGGAGGACACTGACTGGGAGGACACCGACCGAGAGGGCCCGGACCCCGTCTGGCGCTACGGCGCGAACCGGATGTTCACGCAGGCGCTCGGGAGCGAGACCGTCGCGCCCGGCGAGGCGGTCGGCTACGAGGCGACGTGGCGGGGGCCGCCCTCCGGCACCTACCGGGTCGTCGGCGAGGCGACGGCGACGGACCGCGACGTGCGCGCGGCGGCGGTCGTCACCGTGGTGTGACCGCGCCCGCTCCGACCGGATTTTATAAGTGAGGCCCGCGTGGCCCTTCGGACATGCGCACGGCAGCCCTCCCCCCGGTCGTCGCAGCGGTCGTCGCGGTCGCGATCAGCGGTATCAGACGCCTCTCGCCGATCCTCCTCGAATCGCCGGTCGCGCTCCCGTCGGCCGAGACGCTCTCGACGTACCTCGTGAGCGCCCGGTTCACGGCGTTCCTGCTGGTGTACGGACTGCTGTTCGGGACCGCCCTCCTCGCCGGACTGCGCGACGGCGACACCTCCGCCACGTCGACCGCGCTGGCGACGGGCGCGAGCGCGACCGTCGCCTTCCTGCTCGGGTCGGTCGCCGTCTTCTGGTACCTCGGTCCGAACCGCGGCCCCGTCGTCACCGCGGTGCTCGCGCTCGGCGCGAGCCTCGGCGTCGGGATCCAGTTCGCGGTCGTCGCGTACGCGGGGGTCGCGCTCGGGAAGCAGCGCGGCGCGGGGCCGAGCCCGATCGTCCCCTGATCGCGTCCGGCGGGGCGCTCGCGCGGCTACGACGCGTCCGACTCCCGCCCGTGGACCGCGCGGTCGACCGCGGCCGCCGACGCCTCCCGGGCGCGGTGGCTGGCCTCGGCGTCGGTCTCGACCTCGACGAGGTGCGACCCCGGCGACTCGTGGGCCCGGGCGACGGCGGCCGTCACGTCCTCCGCGACCGCCGCCGCGCGCTCCGCGGGGTCGTCGCCGCGGTCGGCGAGCGCGTCCGGACGGGCGTCGATCCGCTCGTACCCGAGGCCGTGGAGCGCCGCGAGCGGCTCGAAGTCGAGCCCGTGCGGCGTCTTGAACGACTCGGTGAACGGCGGCTCGAACGACTCGATGGGGAGCTTGTGGAAGATGCCGCCGCCGTCGTTGTTGACCGCGACGACCGTGACGTCGACGTCGCAGCGGTCGACCGCGAGCAGCCCGTTCGAGTCGTGGTACAGCGCGAGGTCGCCGACGACGAGCGTGAGGTCGTCCGTCGTCCCGCTGCCCGCGCCGAGCGCGCTGGAGACGATGCCGTCGATGCCCGAGACGCCGCGGTTGCCGAGCGCGGTGACGTTCGCGGTCGTCGCCCCGACGAACCGGTCGAGGTCGCGGACGGGCATCGAGTTCGAGACGAACAGCGTCGCCGGGTCTGGGAGCGCGTCCGCGACCGCGCGGACGGCGTCGCCCTCGTGGAACGCCGCCGCGTTCGCGTCGGTCGCGGCCGAATCCCCGATCGCTTCTTCCTCGCGGGCGTGAACTGCCTGTGCGACGCGGTCCGCCTCCTCCCACTGCGCGCGCCAGTCGCCGTCTCCGCCCCCACCCGCGACGAGCCGCGAGAGGCGGGCGCAGAGCCGGTTCGGCTCGGCGACGACGAGGTCGGTCGCGGCGAACTCGGCCTCGCGCCAGCCGCCGGCGGGGTCGACCTGGTACTGGGCGGCGCCGGTCCCGGCGAGGTACTTCCGGAGCCGCTTCGAGGTCGGCGAGGCGCCGAGTCGGAGCACGAGGTCGGGGTCGCTCCAGCTCGCCGGGCCGTCGCCGGCGAGGTCGGCCGAGAGGTAGGCGTCGTAGTTACCGATCACCGGCGCGACGCGCGTGTGGCCGCCGTACCGGAGCCCGGAGAGCGGGTCGGCCAGCACGGGGAAGCCGGTCGCGTGCGCGAGCGCCGTGACGGCCTCCGGGTCGATCCCCGGCGGGTCGGCGGGCCCGGCGACGATCAGCCCGCGGTCCGCGTCGCCCAGCTCGGCCGCGAGCGCGCGCAGCTCGTCGTCGCCGGGCTCCGGCGCGCCGGGCGTCACGTCGACGTAGGGGCCGTCGCGGCCGCGTTCGGCGGCCTCCGGGAGGTCGTCCGGCACGTCGTCCGGGACCGGCGTCGGCTCCAGCGGCTTCTTGAACGGCACGTTGAGGTGGACCGGTCCCGGCTCGGCGCCCTCGGCGGCCCCGACCGCGCGCGCCACGGTGGTCCGGAGCGACCGGAGCGCCCGGTCGTTCGCGGCCGGCTCGGGGAGGTCCTTGTAGAACCGGACGGCGTCGCCGTACAGCTTCTCCTGGTCCGCGGTCTGGTTCGCGCCGGAGTCACGCAGCTCCGGCGGCCGGTCGGCGGTGAGCGCGAGGAGCGGGACGCGCGCCTCGCTCGCCTCCATCACGGCCGGGTGGTAGTTGGCGGCGGCGGTGCCCGAGGTACAGATCAGCGGCGTCACGCGGCCGGTCCGGCGGGCGCGGCCGAGCGCGAAGTACGCGGCGGAGCGCTCGTCGAGCTGTGAGAACACGCGGAGCTCCTCGTGGCCTGCGGCGGCGACGGTCAGCGGCGTCGAGCGGCTGCCCGGCGAGGCGACGACGGCGTCGACGCCCGCGGCGACGAGCTCGTCGACGAGCGCGGTCGCCCACAGGACGTTCCGGTTCGGCGCGGTCATTACCGCCGCTTCGGGCGCCGACGTAAATACTCCGGCGGGTTCGACCGAGCGGCGGGGGCGTGCGGGGCCGACGGCGTGATCACTCCGACTCCGATTCCGATTCCCGCCCGGTCACCTTCCGGATACACGAGGAGCCGAACGGCCCGAGTTCGCCGGCGTCGAGCTCGACGAAGTGGCCCGTCGAAATCGAGGCGCCGCACCGCCGGCACTCGAAGTCGCCCTCGCGCGCGACGACCTGGCTGTCGTACTCGACGTAGGTCCTGCCCGTGCGGACGCGGAGCCGGGCGCCCTCGCGGTCGATGACGCCGCGCTTCTCGGCCGCGTCGAGGATGTCGCGGGTGAGCGCCGGGCTGGTCGTTATCGTCTCGATCCGGTCGACCGCGGCGGCGAGGTCGAGCTCCTCGCGTTCGAGGTGGGCCAGCAGCTCGACGCCGAGCTCCAGCTTCTCGTCGCGGGTCGGCGGCTCCGTCACGACCGGCGAGACGGCGCGGTCGCTCTTAAGTCGGCGGGATGGGCGCCCGGCCCGCGCCCCGAGCGGTGGGCGGTCGCGTCCGCGCGCCCCCAACGATCGTCCGCCAACCCTCGCAGACCGGCAGATTCACGTCGAGCGGACGACACCTCCGACCGTGGCCCGTTCCCGCGACCGCTCCCGCCGCCGCCCCGCCTACCGGCGGCGTCCGAACGAGTTCTACTGGCTGTGGATCGCGGCGACCGCGACGTACGGTGTCGGCGACATCGTCTCCACCGTCGCCTTCCTCCGATACGTGCCGACGATCGAGGAGGCGAACCCCGTGGTGCGGTTCGCGCTGGAGTCGTTCGGGCTCTCGGGGCTCGTCGCGCTGAAGATCGCCGTCTACCTCGTGATGCTCTGGATCAGCGTCGAGGGGGCGCGAGACGGAGACGGCCTGCTGTACTACTTCCCACCGATACTGCTCACGGCGACCGGGACGTACCTCACCGCGAGCAACCTGCGGCTGCTGTGGCTCGCGTGAGCCGGGGCGCGCCGTCCCGCCGACTCCCAGCGCCGGCTATCGCCCCGACCGACACCGACTTTCCCGCGCGGCGCCGATCGGACCCATGCTCTCTGACACCCCCGGGCTCCACCACGTCACGGGGATCGTCGGCGAGGCCGAGGCGCACGCCGCCTTCTACGGCGGGACGCTCGGCCTCCGCCTGCTCCGCCGGACGGTGAACTACGAGGACTTCCTCCAGTACCACCTCTACTTCGGCGACGCGACGGGCTCGCCGGGCTCCGTGTTCACCGTCTTCCCGGACCCGAACGCCGACCCCGGGCGAACCGGGAAGCCCGGCTACGAGGCCGTCGCCTTCGCGGTGCCGCCGGACTCGCTCGGCTACTGGCGGGACCGGCTCTCCGACCGCGGCGTCGAGGCGGACCCGCTCGACGCCGACGCGCGCCTCGGCGACCGCGGGCTCGCGCTCGCGGACCCCTCCGGGACGCGGGTCGAACTGGTCGAAACGCCCGGGCCTGACGCCGACCCGTGGACCGAGGGCCCGGTCCCCGCCGCGCACGCGATCCGCGGGCTCCACGGCGTGACCGCGCTGCCCGCCGACCCGTACGGCACGGCGAGCGTGCTGGAGACGCTCGGCTTCGAGTACGAGGCCGAGTCCGGGGACCGCGTTCGGTACCGCGCGCCGGGGGACCGCGCGGCGGTCGTCGACCTCCTCGACCGCGACGCCGCGTACCTCCGGGAGGGGCCGGGGACGCTCCACCACGCCGCGGTGCGCGTCGCGGACCGCGAGACGCTGCTGGAGTGGCACGAGCTGTTCCGCGAGCGGGGCTACGACGTGTCGCGCGTGAAGGACCGCCACTTCTTCCACTCGCTGTACGTCCGCGGCCCCGGCGGGCTCCTCGTCGAGCTCGCGACCGAGGCGCCGACCGCGGAGGGCCCGCCGGGCCCGGGGCTCGCCGACCCGGCGGCGACGGGGCACGCGACGGAGCTCTACCTCCCCCCGCGGTTCGCGGAGGACCGCGAGCTGATCGAGTCGCAGCTGCCGCGGTTCGACGGCCCCGAGTCGGGGTCCGCGGAGGAATGAGCCGGCGGATCCGCGGCGTCGACGGGCCGCACGCGGAGGCGACGCTCGTGACCGGCGGCGCCCCCGTCGCGGCGGCCGAGGTCGCGGTCGTGCTGGTCCACGGCCGCGGCGGCACCGCCGAGGGGCTCGTCAGGCTCGCGGACGAGTTCTACCGCTCGGGCGCGACCCTCCTCGCGCCCGGCGCGGTCCGGTCGACGTGGTTCCCGGCGCCGCACGAGGCGGCGCTGTCGGCCAACGAGCCCGCCCTGACCTCGGCGGTCGACTGCGTCGCGGCCGCGGTCGACGTCGCGCGCGACGCCGGCGTCCCGCCGGAGCGCGTCGTCCTCGTCGGGGTCTCGCAGGGCGGCGCGGTCGTCGCCGAGTTCCTGCGCCGCCGGCCCGACCGGTACGGGGGCGCGTTCGTCGTCTCGGCCGCCCTGCCGGGCGACGACCTCGATTCGCGGGCGCTCGACGCGGCCGAGGACACCGAAGGCGACGGCACCGGGGACGGCAACGCCGGAGACCGTGGCGCCGGGAGCGACGACGACGGGTCGCTCGCCGGGACCCCCGTCGCGCTCGACAGCAGCGAGGACGACCCGTACGTGCCCGCCGAGCGCGTCCGAGCGACCGCGCGCGTCTTCGAGCGGGCCGGCGCGGCGGTCGAGTGCCGGATCGACCCGAGCGACGGCCACGGGCTCTCGGACGCGACGATGGACCGGATCGGCGAGCGGATCGCGGGACTGCTCGACGAGGACTGAGGCGTCGCCCCGTCGAGCGGCCCCGCGCGACCCGGTCGGTCCCGAACGTGTTCGCGCCGCCCGACATGCGGCTGCGGCGTCGACGGTCGAGCGATGTCCGAACTCGACGTCAGAGAGATCCCGCCGAACGAGCGACACGACCGGATCCACGAGGCGTTCGCCGACCTGGAGCCGGGCGAGTCGCTCACGATCGTCAACGACCACGACCCGAAGCCGCTCTACTACGAGCTGTCGGCCGAGGTCCCCGCGTTCGACGACGAGGCGTACGCGGTCGAACGCGAGGGTCCCGAGCGCTTCGTCGCGGAACTGCCGAAGGCCGAGGGCGGAGCCGAGCCGGAGGCGGTCCGGATCGCCGACCTCGACGGCGAGCCCCACGCCCGGGCGTTCCCCGGCGCGGAGCCGAAGACCGTCCGGCTCTCGCTGGACGCCGGCGAGTCGGTGGCGGAGCACGACCACCCGGACCGGACGGTGCTGTTCCACGCGCTGACGGGCGCCTTCGACGTCGCGCTCGACGGGGAGCCCCACCGCGTCGAGGCCGGCGGGCTGCTCCGCTTCGAGGGCGATCGGACGGTGAAGCCGACCGCGCGCGAGGACGCCACCGCGCTGATCGTGCTGGCGCCGCGGGGGGAAGCGTAGGCGACGCGCGACTTCGGCGGCCGACGGTCCCGGAGCGGACGGCGTTCGCTCCGAACATGTTCGTCGGAATTCCCGCACGGCGAGTCGGCGCGCAGGGCGTTACAACTACCGACCGCGAACGACGACCCACATGACGGACGACACGACACTCGATCGGCGACGGTTCGTACAGGCGACGACCGCCGCGGGCGCGACGCTCCTCCTCGCCGGCTGTTCCGGCGGGGGCGACGGCGGCGACGGCTCCGGCGGCGACGGCTCCGACGGGAGCGACGGCTCGGACGGCGGCTCCGGCGACGGCGGAGACGGCGGCGACACCCAGTACCTCGGCGAGGAGCCGGACTACGGCGGCTGGATGGAAGGGGCGAACAACTACGAGCAGACCGTCGACGCCACCGGCCAAGACGAGGTCACGGTCTCGGTCGGCGCGGGGGACGGCCTCTCCTTCGGCCCGGCCGCCGTGGCGGTGAGCACCGGGACCACCGTCGTCTGGGAGTGGACCGGACAGGGCGGCGGCCACAACGTCGCCGCCGACTCGGGCGCGTTCGAGAGCGAGACGGTCACCGAGGAGGGCCACACCTTCGAGTACACCTTCGAGGAGACGGGGACGTTCACCTACGAGTGTACCCCCCACTCGTCGGTCGGCATGAAGGGCGCCGTCGTCGTTCGGTGACGCCGCGACGCGGCTGAACCGCGCCCGGGACGCCGACGCGACGCGAACACCTTTTTTCGAACCCGCGTTCCGAGCAGGGAACCGGCCGCGTTCTCACGTCCTCGGAACGCGGTCGGCGTTCTCCGAACGTGTTCGCGCGCTTCCAGCCGCACAGCAAGCCGCTCGACGACCTATATACCGAACGCCGCAACGTCCGCCTGTCGCGAGGGAATCGCCGCTCGCGGATCTACCCATGTCGAACGACACACAGCGGTCCACGGACGCGGGGGAATCGAGCGACCAGACGACCGACTCGACGGACGGGTTCGACTCCATGCTCCCCGGCGTCCGTCGCCGCGACTTCATGAAGGCCGGCGCCGCTGCGGGGGGCCTCAGCGGGCTGGCGGGCTGTACCAGCATCCTGAGCGAGGACGACGTCCAGGGGACGGCCTCGGCGAGCGGGGTCGACAACTCCGTGCCGCCGGGCGAACACGACGAGTACTACGCGCTGCTCTCCGGCGGACAGGCCGGCGACGTCCGCGTCTACGGGCTCCCGTCCATGCGCGAGCTCATCCGGATCCCGGTGTTCAACCGGGACGCCTCGCGCGGCTACGGCTTCGACGACGAGAGCAAGCAGATGCTCGAAGACGCCGGCGGGTACACGTGGGGCGACACCCACCACCCGCGGATCAGTCAGACCGACGGCGACTACGACGGCCGGTTCGCGTACGTCAACGACAAGGCGAACGGGCGCATGGCCCGGATCGACCTGACGTACTTCGAGACGGACGCCATCGTCAACATCCCGAACCAGCAGGGGACCCACGGGGCCTGCGCGCAGCTGCCCGACACCGACCTCATCTTCGGCGTCGGCGAGTTCCGGACGCCGGTCCCCAACGACGGGAGCGGGAACCTCGAAGACCCCGACTCCTACGGCTCCGTCCTCGCCGCGATCAACCCCGAGAACATGAACGTCGAGTGGGAGGTCCTCATCGACGGCAACATGGACAACGGGGACGGGAGCAAGGAGGGTCGGTACTTCTTCACGAGCGCCTACAACACCGAGGAGGCCGCGACCGAGTCCGGGATGACCCGGGCCGACCGCGACGACGTGAAGGCGTTCGACATCCCGCGGATCGAGGCCGCCGTCGAGGCCGGCAACTACGAGATGCTGAACGGGGTCCCGGTCGTCGACGGCCGGAAGGACAGCCCGCTCAACCAGGGCGACGAGCCCATCGTCCACTACATCCCGACGCCGAAGAGCCCGCACGGCGTGAGCGTCACTCCGGACAACGAGTACGTGATCGTCAGCGGGAAGCTCGACCCGACGGCGTCGGTGATCGACATCGACAAGATCGACGAGGTCGACGACCCGACCGACGCCATCGTCGGCCAGCCGAAGCTCGGCCTCGGCCCGCTCCACACCGCCTACGACGGCCGCGGCCACGCGTACACGACGCTGTTCATCGACTCGCAGGTCGTCAAGTGGGACATCGAGGAGGCGGTCAACGCCGAGCCGCGCTCGGAGAGCCCCGTCATCGAGAAGATCGACGTCCACTACAACCCCGGCCACCTCATCGCCGCGGAGTCGTACACGGAGGACCCGGCGGGCGACTGGCTCGTCTCGCTGAACAAGCTCTCGAAGGACCGGTTCCTCCCGGTCGGCCCGCAGCACCCGGAGAACGACCAGCTGATCTACATCGGCGACGACGAGAACGGGATGGAGCTGGTGAAGGACTCGCCGGCGCAGGCCGAGCCGCACGACGCGTCCATCTGCCACAAGTCGAAGATCAACCCGAAGGAGGTGTACGACCCCGAGGACCTCGAACTCAGCCACACCGCCGAGGGCGAGTCCACGATGGAGCGCGTCTCCGAGGACCGCGTGGAGATCGAGATGTACTCCACCCGGAACCACTACGGGTTCCAGGAGATGGTCGTCCAGGAGGGCGACGAGGTCGAGATGCAGGTGACGAACATCGAGACCACGAGCGACATGCTCCACTCGGTGGCGATCCCCGACCACGACGTCCACATGCGGGTCGCGCCCCAGGAGACGCGCAAGGCGACGTTCACCGCCGACGAGCCCGGCGTCTACTGGATCTACTGCGCGCACTTCTGCAGCGCGCTGCACTTAGAGATGCGCTCGCGGCTCATCGTCAAACCGGAGGAGTAACGCCATGAGTTCGTCGCTCACGCGGCTGACCGAGATCCGACGCGCGCTCCCGCTGGCAGCGGCGGCGCTGCTCGTCGGCGCGCTGCTGGTCCCGGTGTGGAAGATCTCGCTGACGGCGCCGCAGTACCCCGGTCAGGAGCTGCTCATCGAGCTGTACGCGTACCCGCGTCTGGGCGGCGACTTCGCCGAGGTACAGGGGCTCAACAAGTACGCCGGGTTCCACTACCCCGACCCGGTGTTCATCGACCCGAACTACGCCGTCAGCGAGGCCGCGATCGACGTGCCCGAGTGGCTGCTCGGGCCGGTCGTGTTCGTCTCCCTCGCGCTCACGGGAGCGTTCGTCGCGTTCGCGCCGACGGCCCGCAAGCTGAAGGCCGGGCTCACGGCCCAGCTCGTCGGGACGATCACCGTCTTCGTCGGGATGTTCGCGTTCATCCAGTACCGGCTCTACCAGGCCGGTCACTCGCTGGACCCGGACGCGCCGCTCCGGGGCATCGAGTCGTTCACGCCGCCCCTGCTGGGGCCGTACGAGGTGGCGAACATCTCCGGCTTCGCGTGGTTCGGCCCCGGCGGGTACATGACCGTCATCGCGGTCCTGCTGCTCGCCACCGCGTACCTCGCGCGCGACATCGAGGCGACCGTGGACGAGCTGCCGGCGCTCGCCCGGGCGCTCCCCGGAGAGGTCCGCGACCGCGTCGGTGGGGAAGCGGCCGCCGACCGAGACCGCGACGTCGACGGGGGCGACCATGTCGGGTGACCGCCTCGAGGTCGGCTTCCTCGCGGCCGCCGTCGCGGTGGCGGCCGTCGCGCTCGCGCTCGGCGTCGCGCTCCCGGTCGCCGGCGCTGGCGGCCCCGCGGACGCGAGCGGCCCGGCAGTCCCGTCGAACGCCTCCGGCGCCCCCGGGCTCGACGTGGCCACGGACTTCGCCGCGACGGGCGTGACGGCGCCCGAGCGCGACGGGACCGCGACGGTCGACGGGGACTCGTTCGCGTCCGCGCAGGCCGCCGTCGACGCCGCCGACCCCGGCGAGACGGTCGTCCTCGACGGCCGGTTCGACGAGCGCGTCAACGCGAGCGTCGACGGCCTGCGGCTCGTCGCGAGCGCGGACGGCGCCGTGATCGACGGCGGCGGCGAGGGGCGCGTGCTCACCCTGAGCGGCGAGAACGTCACCGTCTCCGGGGTGTGGGTCCGCGGCTCCGGCAGCGACCTCGGCACCGAGGACGCCGGCGTCTTCGTCGCGGGCGACCGCGCCCGGATCGAGTCGGTCCGGATCACCGACACGGCCTACGGGATCTGGGTCGACGGCGCCGACGAGGCCGTCATCGAGGACGTGCGGATCGACGGCCGGGAGGACGTGTACCCGGTCACCGACCGCGGCAACGGGATCCACCTGTTCGAGACGCGCGGGACCGTCGTCCGCGACACCGAGATCACGCGCACCCGCGACGGGATCTACTTCTCGTGGGCGACGGACGTGCTCGCCGAGAACAACACGATCCGCCACACGCGGTACGGCGTCCACTACATGTACTCGGACGACAACCGCCTCGTGGACAACGTCGCGGCCGACAACGGCGTCGGCTACGCGCTGATGGTGAGCGAGGGGCTGACCGTCCGGAACAACACGGCCCTGCGCAACGACGGCGGCAGCGGCCACGGGATACTGGCGAAGGACATCGAGGACTCGGCGATCGCCGGCAACCACCTCGTCGCGAACCGGAACGGCCTCTACCTCTACAACGCGCAGGGGAACCGGCTCGTCGACAACCTGATCTACCGCAACGGGATCGGGATCCACAGCGCCGCCGTGAGCAACAACGCGGTCGTCGCGGGCAACAGCTTCGTCCGCAACGGTCGGGCGGCCAAGACGGCGCGGAACTCGCTCGTCGCCTGGAACGGCACCGAGCGGGGCAACTACTGGTCGGGCGCGCAGACGGCCGACCGCGACGGCGACGGCGTCAGCGAGATCCGCCACCGCCCGATCGGGATCGTCGAGAACCTCGTGGACGAGACGCCGCAGGCGGCCGTGTTCGCGAACAGCCCGGCGTTCGAGGCGGTGCGGCTGGCCGGGAGCTCCTTCCCGGTGATCGAGACGCCGGGGGTCATCGACCGCCGCCCCCTCGTCGAGCCGAACCACGACTGGCGCGCCTACGAGCCGACCGGCGAGGCCCGCGCCGTGAACCGAACCGCCGACACGGAGGACACACCATGAGAATCGACGCGACCGACGTGCGGAAGACGTACGGGGACGTGACCGCCCTCGACGGGCTCTCGCTTTCGGTCCCGAGCGGCTCGACGTTCGGGATCATCGGCACCAACGGGGCCGGCAAGTCGACGCTGTTCCGGCTGCTCGTCGGCCACGACCGGCCGGACGCCGGGACCGTCAGCGTCGGCGGCGCCGACGTGACCGAGGACGGGCGGCGGATCCGCGAGCGCGTCGGCTACCTCCCCGAGCACATTGGGTTCCCGGACGGGCTCACCGGCCGCGAGGTCCTCGGCGTCCACCGGGCGACGCGCGGCCTCCCGAAGGACGGTCGGATCGCGGCGGCGATAGCGCGGGTCGGGCTGACCGCGGACGAGGCCGACCGCCGCGTCTCGGGCTACTCGAACGGCATGCAGCGCCGGCTCGGGCTGGCGACGGTGCTGTTGCCCGACCCCGACGTGCTGATCCTCGACGAGCCGACGGCGGGGCTCGACCCCCGCGGCGTCGACGAGTTCCACGCTATCGTCGAGGAGATAACGAAGGAGACGGACGCGACGGTCGTGTTCTGCTCGCACGTGCTTGGCGAGGTCGAGCGGCTCTGCGACCGCGCCGCCGTCCTCCACGACGGACGGGTCCGCGCGTCGGGGCCCGTCGACGAGCTCGCCGCGGGGGCGAGCGAGGCGGCGCCGGCCGCGACCGACGCGGGAGCGACGGGCGAGAGCGGCCGGGACGCCGGCGGGCTCCGCGCGGCGTTCCGCGAGGCGGTCGGCGACGACGCGGCGCGCCGGGCCGCGACCGACGCCGAGGAGGTGGCGCCATGAGCGACCCGACGGAGCGGGCCGAGGAGGGCGACGCCGAGACCCGTCCGGACGGCGGGCACGCGGACGCGGCGGCCGCGGTCGGGGCGTTCGCCGCCGACGCGGACGCCGAGTCCGCCGACTCGGCGGCGTCGGCGGCGACCGTCGAGGCGACCGAGACCGGGGCGAACGACGGCGTCCGCGGGGCGCTGCGGCACGTCTTCGTCGTCGCGGTCACCGAGTACCGGCTGGCGGTCCGGAGCCGGTGGGCGCTCGCGCTGACCGGGCTGTTCGTCGCGTTCGGCGGCGTCGTCTTAACGTTCAGCGGCTCCGCGGTCGGGCCGGCGGGCGCCGAGCGCGTCGTCGCGTCGCTGACGAGCCTCGCCGCGTACCTCGTCCCGCTCGCGGCGCTCGCCTTGGGATACGACGCGATCGTCGGCCGCGAGGACGAGGGGTGGCTCGCGGTCGTGTTCTCGCTGCCGGTCCGGCGGAGCGAGGTCGTCGCCGGGACGTACCTCGGCCGGCTGGCGGTGCTGGCGGGCGCGACGCTGCTCGGGTTCGGCTTCAGCGGCGCCCTGATCGTCCGCGAGTTCGGGGTCACCGAGCTGCCCGCGTTCCTCGGGTTCCTCGGGGGCGCCGTCGGCGCCGGCGCCGCGTTCCTCGCGCTCGCGCTGCTGCTGTCGACCGTCGCCCGCGAGAAGACCCACGCGCTCGGCGCGGCGCTGCTCGCGTGGGTGTGGTTCGTGCTGGGCCACGACCTGCTCGCGCTCGGCGTCGTCGCGGCCGCGGACCTGCCCGGCGCCGCGCTCTCGGCGCTGGTCATGTCGAACCCGGTGAGCGCGTTCCGCGTGCTCGCCTTGAGCGGACTCGGCACGACCGCAGGCGGCGGATTCACCGCCGTCCTCGCCGGGAGCGGGCTGTCGACGGCCGCGCTCGCGCTGTCGCTCGTCGCGTGGGCCGTCGTCCCCGTCGCCGCGGCGGGCGTCCTGGTCCGCCGGCGGCGGCTCTGAGAGGGGGCGTTCGAGCGGGCGGACGCCCGCGGACTTGGTTTCCGACCGCGCTACTGGATCCGCTCGATCCCGTCGTCCTCGGGCTGCTCGAAGTCGACCGGGCGGCGCGGGAGGTCGTCGACGAACTCCCGGACGATGGTGCGCTCGACGCGCTGGAGCACCTCGCTACACGTGGACTTCGCGATGCCGACGTGGTCGGCCACCTCCGTCAGCGTGGTCTCGCGGGGCACGTCGTAGTAGCCGCGGTCGACCGCCTCGAAGAGGACCTCGCGCTGGCGCTCCGTGAGCGACCCGCCGGGGTTCACGCGCTGTTGGACGTACTCGACCTCGAAGTCGGCGCCCACGTCGCGGAGGGCGTCGCCGAACTTCGCGACGCGCTCGTGGTCGCCCGTCACGTCGACGCGGGCGACGCCGTCGCGGATCTCGACCGGCATCTCGATGGGGACGCCGGCCCGCCGCGCGACCGTCTGGAGCAGCGGGACGAGCGCCTCGACCTGGACGGTCACCATGCCCTCGTCCTCGGCCATCACCGACGAGTGGGTGATCGTGTCGTGGTCGTCGATGGCGTCGAGGATCGGGTCGGTGTCGTCGGCGGTGATCCGGACCAGCGCGAACCCGGCGCCGTCGTCGGGGGTCGCGGTCATCACCTGGAACCGCGCGTCCGGGAACTCCCGCGAGACGTCGCCGACCCACGGGCCGTCAGGGATGTCCACGCGGAGGCGTGCCTGTGCCATGCGCGCCCGTTCGGCGCCGGCGTGGAAGTACCTTCGGCTCCGCGCTCGCCGGAACATGTTCGTCACAAACGACCCGGGGACCGGGTTCGTCGATCGACACATGAGCTCCGAACCCGGCGATTCCGCGGCGGTCGAACGGGCGGTGGCCGAGCGGACGGACGCGCCGACCGAGGGGGAGACGGTCGCCCTCGACGTGCGGACGCTCGGTCCGCCGAAGCCGCTGCGCGAGACGCTCGAACGCGTCGAGACGCTCGGCGACGGCGACGTGTTAGTCCAGTACAACGACCGGAGCCCGCAGTTCCTCTTCCCGCGCTTGGAGGACCGCGGGTTCGCCTACGCCGCGGTCGAGACGGACGCGACGGAGGCGACCGTCACCGCCATCTGGCCGGCCGACGGCGGGCGGGCCGCGGCGGACGAGCGGGCCGCCGAGGGCGACTCAGGCGCCGGCGACGCGACCGCGACGTAGCCGCCTGATGGGACGAACCATTCGAGATTGACGCGACGGTCTCCGGCGTCGCGCGCGGCGGCGCGTTCGGCTATCCCCCGCGCAGCGCCCGCCACTTCGCGGCGACGAACCCCGCCAGGATGAAGGCGAACCCGACGACGGTCGCGGCCGTCACCGCCTGGCCGAGCACGAGCCAGCCCGCCAGCGCCGCGAACACGGGGATCACGTACTCGATGAAGCTCATCTCGACAGGACCGAGGTCGTCCAGCAGCGAGAAGTACAGCAGGAACCCCCCGACGCCGGCGACCGCGGAGAGGTACGCGACGGCGCCGAGCGCGGACGGGGTCCATGCGGCGGTCGCGAACGACTGGCCCGGGACCGCGAGCACGGCGGCGTGGAGGACCGCCGCGCCGACCGCCATCATCCACGCCTGCGTGGCGACGAACGGCATCGACGGCGATCGGCTGTGGGTGACGACCGCGGCGACGGCGAACGCGAGCGCGGACGCGAGCACGAGCGCGACGCCGAGGACGCTGTCCGCGAGGTTCGCGGGGTCGGGGTCGGCGATGACGACGACGCCGACGAACCCGAGCGCGACGCCGACCGCGGTGCCGGCGGTGACTTCCGCGTCGGTGGACGCGAGCCGCGTTAGTGCGGGCGTCACCACGGGGACGAGGCCCAACAGGACGGCCGCGACGGCGCCGGTGACGTACCGCTGTCCGGCGAACAGGAACGCGTGATGGGCGCCGATGATGAGGGCCCCGCCGACGAGCACGTACACGTAGTCGTCGCGGGTCCGGGGGCGAACGTCCGTCCCCGAGGCGAGGACGCCGCCGAACAGCAGCGCGGCGGCGACGTCGAAGCGCACGGCCGCGAACGGGACCGGGGGGAGGTCCGCGAGGCCGACGTCCGTCGCCATGAACGCCGTCCCCCAGACGGCGCAAAGCAGGAGGAAGCGGCCGGCCGTCCGGTAGCGACTCATTCACGCGGAGGTCGCCGCCGACCGCGAAATACCCGTCGAACCGCCTCCGCATTCGCGCGCCGCTCCCGCCGGGGAACACGTTCGGGGACGACCCCAAAGGGATCGGGACCGTACCGTCGCGCGACCGATGTTCGACGACCTCGACACCGACCGGCGGCCGCTGGTGCTCGTCTGGGAGGTCACGCAGGCCTGCGGGCTCGCGTGCCGGCACTGCCGCGCCGACGCGAGGCCGCAGCGGCACCCCGACGAGCTGACGACCGCGGAGGGGAAGCGACTCCTTGAGAACGCCGCCGCGTTCGGCGACGGGCAGCTGGTCGTCCTTTCCGGGGGCGACCCGCTCGCGCGCGACGACCTCACGGAGCTGGTCTCGTACGGCGACGACCTGGGCCTCCGGATGACGATCACGCCGAGCGGGACGCGGTCGCTCACGCCCGAGCGCGTCCGCGACCTCGCCGACGCCGGGATCGCGCGGATGGCGCTCAGCCTCGACGGCCCGACCCGCGAGCGTCACGACGCGTTCCGCGGCGAGGAGAGCTTCGCGGACACGGTCGAGGCCGCGCGCGCCGCCCGTGACGCCGGGATCCCGCTCCAGGTCAACACCACGGTCTGCGCGGACACCGTCGACGACCTCCCCGCGATCCGCGACCGCGTCCGCGACCTGGGCGCGGTCCTCTGGAGCGTCTTCTTCCTCGTCCCGGTGGGTCGCGGCCGCGTCCTCGACCCGGTCGACCCCGGGCGCGCCGAGGACGTGATGGCGTGGCTCCACGAGGTGTCCGACGAGGAGCGGTTCGGCGTGAAGACCACGGAAGCGCCGTTCTACCGCCGCGTCGGCGTCGAGCGCGCGACCGACGGCGAGGCCGACGGCGCGGCCGGCCGTCGGGGCGGGATCACGGCCGGCCGCGGGTTCGCGTTCGTGAGCCACACCGGCGAGGTGTACCCGTCGGGCTTCCTCCCGGAGTCCGCGGGGAACGTCCGCGACCGGTCGGTCGTCGACGTGTACCGGAACGCCGACCTCTTCGAATCGCTCCGCGACCCCGACGGCTTCTCGGGGAAGTGCGGCGCCTGCGAGTACCGCCACGTCTGCGGCGGGAGCCGGTCGCGGGCGTACGCCGCGACGGGCGACCCGACCGGAAGCGACCCCCTCTGTCCGTACGTCCCGGAGGGCTACGACGGGGCGCTTCCGGAGCGGCAGCGCGCCGGCGACGACGGCGAGCGTCCCGAGCCGGCGGACTGAGTTCGGGGTCAGGCGTACGCCTCGAACTCCTCGCCGAACGCAAGGAAGTAGCCGGTGCCGACGACGCCGATGACCGCCGCGACCGTGAACGCGACCTCCGGGCTGACGAAGTCCCACAGGTACCCGCCGACGGCGGCGCTCGGGATCACGACCGCGTTCCGGAGCAGGTAGTACGTCCCGGTGACGCGGCCGCCGGACCCGCGCTCCGCCGGGCCGATGATAAGCGCCTTGTGCGACGGCAGCCCCGCGAACCGGACCCCGGAGAACGCGAAGACCGCGACCATCACCGCCGACAGGGGCAGCGCCGACCCCGCGAGCGCCGGCGCGTAGATCAGCACGACGGGGAAGACGGCGTAGACAGCGAAGCCGGCCGCGACGACCGGCTTGAGCCCCACGCGCTCCGCGAGCTTCGAGGCCGGGACCATGATCAGCAGCGCGACGAGCATCTCGACGCCGAGCAGGTAGCCGAAGAACGCCTGCGGGGAGAGGTCCACGGCGTACGAGAACCCGCCGAGCGCGACGGTGGTGTCGAGGCCGACCTGGAAGAACTGCGTGACCACGAGGACGAAGAACACGTACACCATCCCGTTCGCGAACCGGACGAGCGTGTCGCCGACGAGCAGCGGGCGCAGCGGCGCCGGCATCTCCCGCAGGTCCCGTCGGATCCGGTCGAGCCCGGCGAACGAGTCGCCGATGGAGTCGCCGCTCGCGTCGTAGAGGACGTGCTGGACCGCAGTCCCGAGGACGCCGACCGCCACCCCGACCGCGAGGACGTACCGGAAGCTGGCGGTGAACTCCGCGCGGAGCCCGATGAGGACGGCGGCCAGCACTGGGCCGATCAGGAACGCCGTCCGCCGGAACGTCTCCGTGCTGGCGAACCCCGCGGCCAGCCGCGAGGGGGCCGTCGCCTGCTTGACCACCGCGAACGTCGCGCCGAGGCCGAACGACTTCCACGCCTGCGCGAGCGCGAGGCCGACGAAGACCCAGACCCACGGCTCCACGGTGCGCCCGCCCGCCGTGATCGGACCGACGGCCGGGGCGACCAGCCAGACGGCGAAGCCCGCGGTCGACAGCAGTCCGAAGAGGGTGAGCGCGTACCGCGACCCGATCCGGTCCGAGACGGCGCCGCCCGGGTACGGGTACAGCGCCGAGATGACGTTGCCGAACGTGCCGAAGAGCCCGACGACGAACCCGGAGGCCCCGAGCGCGACCATGTACTCCGGGAGGTACCGGGTCGTCATCTGGAAGCCGAGGCTGAACGCGAACATCGCGACCGACAGCACGAGCACGTCCCGCTCTAACGCGAGGAACCGGCGGAAGGCGTCGAGCGCACCGGACCGCTCGGCGTCGGCGGCGCCCCGGTCGCCGGTCACCGGCGCTCCCCCGCGGTCGTCGGACGGGTGCGGTCGGCGACGCCGGTGCGGCCGCGCGGCGGCGGACTGCGGGGCATACGCCTCGTCGGGTTCGCGGCGGCAAAAAGCCACCCGCGCGGCGCGTCGTCCGCGAGGTATTTACGCCTGATAATTTGCGCCGTGCGTTTTTATCCCGTTCCCGGCGATAGCGGCTATGAACCGACGGGAAACGCGCGACGCGGTCGTTCACTTCGGCCCCGACGCGGACTGGGTCCGCGAGGCGGCCGCGGAGTCGTCCGCCGTCGCGGCCGCGGACGGCGTCGCGTCGTACGACGAACCGGAGGCCGACGCCGGGGCGGCGGACGCGGCCGGCGCGCGGCTGGCGGTCTGCGAGCTGTCCCCGGACGCCGGCGTCGAGGCGCTCGCGGCGGTCCGCGACGCGCTGCCGACCGTCCCGGTGCTGGCGGTCGTCGCCGACGCCGACGCGGTCGACGACGCGCTCGCGGCCGGCGCGGCGGACGTCCTCGTGCGGCGCGACGGCGTCGACGACACGGCGCTGCTCGCGCGGCGGATGGAGGGGGTCGCGGCGACGCCGGCCGAGTCCCGGCTCGGCGCGGAGTCGACGGCGCAGCTCCTCGACGCCATCGACGACTCGTTCTACGCGCTCGACGCCGACGGGGCGATCAGGCGGTGGAACGACAGCTTCAGCCGGCTGACCGGGTATGAGGACGAGGAGCTGGCGGGGATGGACGCGCTGGAGCTGTTCGCCGGCGCCGACCGGGAGCGGATCGCCGGCGCGATAGAGACCGTCGTCGAGACCGGCAGCGCGACCGCCAAGGCGGAGCTGGTCGCCCGGGATGGCGAGACGACCCCGGTGGAGTTCACGGGGGCGCTCGTCACCGACGCGGACGGGTCGCCGAGCGGGATCGTCGGCATCGGTCGCAGCCTGACGGAGCGCCGGGAACGCGAGGCGCGGCTGGCGCGGCTCCGACAGGCCGTCGAGACCATCGTCGACAGGGCCCCGCTGACGCTGTTCGAGGTCGAGGCCGACGGGACGGTCTCGACGGTCCGCGGCGAGACGCTCCCCGAGCGACTCGGGCGCCGGGTGTCCGAGGGGGACGCCGCGGAGGGGGTCTTCGCGGACCAGCCCGAGATGCGCCGGCACGTCGCGGCCGCCCTCGACGGCGAGCCCGCACACGGGCTCGTCGAGGTCGGCGACTCGACCCTCGAAGCGTGGCTCCAACCCGCCCTCGACGAGACGGGGCGGGTCACCCGGGCCGTCGGGCTCGCGCTCGACGTGACGGAGCGCGAGGAGCGCGCGGTGATGCTCGACCAGATCCAGGCGAGCGCCGGCGAGGTGATCTGGATCTCCACCCCCGGCAAGGAGTCGATGGACTTCGTCAGCGACGCCTACGAGGACGTCTGGGGGCGCGCGCCGGAGACGCTCAGGTCGGACCCGATGTCGTTCGTCGAGGCGATACACCCGGACGACCGGGAGCGGGTCGAGGCGGCCCTGACCGAGCAGCGCGAGGACCCGGACGCCTACGAGGAGACCTACCGCGTGGTGCGACCCGACGGGGAGGTCCGGTGGGTCCACGACCAGTCGTCGGGCGTCTACGAGGACGGCGAGCTGACGCGGATCGTCGGCATCGCGACGGACATCACCGTGCGCAGGCGCCGGGAGCGCGAGCTCCGGCTGAAGAACCGCGCGGTCGAGACCGCGCCGGTCGGCGTCGCGATCCACGAGACTGCCGAGTCGGCCGGCCCGATCACCTACGTCAACGAGGCGTTCGCGTCGGTCACGGGCTACGACGGCGACGCGGTCGCGGGCGAGGGCCTGTCGGCGCTCGCCGGCGACGACACCGACTCCGACCGGCTCCACGCCGTCGCCTCGGCGGTCAAGACCGGCGACCGCGGCTCCGCGACGCTCGTGCTCTACCGGGCCGACGGGACCCCGTTCTGGGGGCGGGTGGACGTGGCGCCGGTCGTCGACGGCGACGGCGAGGCGACGCACGCGGTCAGCTTCGTCCAGGACGTGACGGAGTCGAAGGAGCACGAACAGGAGATCGAGCGCCACCTGACGGAGTTCGGCGAGGTGCTCGCCGAGGACCTCGGCGTCCCGCTCCGGGAGGCGCGGGACCGGCTGGACGCGGCGACCGACGACGACCCGGACGCCGATCTCCGGCGCGCGGAGGAGTCGGTGGAGCGCGCCGTCTCGCTCGTCGAGGACCTCGCCACGGTCCACTCGTTCTCCGTCGAGCCGCGGCGCCTCTCCGAGTCGATGCGCGGGTCCTCGCCGGCGCCCGCGGGGCGGGACGAGTGAGATGACCTGTCACCGAGCCGACCCGCGCGGAACCCGGGGGTGACCCGGATGGAACTCCCGGTTTCGACGGTGGTCGTCTGTGAGACGAACCGGACCAGGGCAGACCTCTACGGGCTCTGGCTGGAGGGGTACGACTCCCGGCTGGCGCTGACGAACGCGCAGTTCGACGAGGCGTTCGACGCGGGGGTCGCGGTCCTCGTGCTGGACGACTCGTTCGGGGGCGGCGACCCGGGACCGGTCCTCGATCGAGTCGAATCGGCGGCGCCGCACTGCCGCGTCCTCGGGGTCCGCGACCGCGACGAGTCCGAGCCCGGTCCGCGGCGCTACCACCAGGCGATCGAACGACCGGTGTTCGAGGAGGACCTCGTCGAGCGCGTCGAGACGCTGTCGCACCGCGCGAACTACCACCTACTGTTAGACAAGTACTACCGCACCACGGTCCTGCTGTCGGTGTACGAGTGGCGGGCGGACGGCGACCCGACCGACGAGGAGCGCTACGAGCGGCTCCTCGACCGGGCCCAGCGGCTCCGGGAGTACCTGAAGGGGATCCGGCCGCGGATGCGCGACGAGGACGTCCGCGCCGTCGCGGAGTCGATCGCGGTCCCCGAGGTCGACGACGACGACGCGGCGTCGGTCGAGAGCAAGTACCGCCCGGACGAGTGCGCCCGGTGCGAACGCGACTGGACCGCGTCGGGCGGCGACGGCGACGCCGCCGAGAAGCTCGGCGCGTACGTCTGGCGGTGCGGCGACTGCGGCCACGTGGACATGCGCGCGGACCCCAGCCACCGGCGCGTCAGCTCGTTCAAGGGGTGACCCGGAGGCGCCCGGGGCTCGCCTACGATCGAGGGCCGCCCAGCGGGCACGGACCGCTCGGGGTCAGTCCCGCGCCGCTTCGGCCGCGCGGACGAGGTCTTGGAGCTCCTCGATCGGGAGCGGATCGATGCGCTCGCGGGTCCCGTCGCTCGTGTAGAACAGGCTCGTCTCGACCGGCCTGTCGGCGAACCACTCGTCGAGGACGTGGTAGTAGACGCTGAGCTGCTTCCGGTACTCGGCCTGCGCGCGCCGCGTCGCGTCCGTCTTGTAGTCGATCACCTCGACCCGGTCGGGCGTCACGCGGACGAGGTCCGCGATCCCCGAGAGGGTGACGCGCCGGTCGTCGACCGCGACCGGGAGCGTGACCGGCTCCTCGACCCGGAGGTCGCCCGACAGGCCGTCGAGGAGCTCGACGATCCGTCGCTCGTGGTCGTTCGACGGCGTCACGTCGTCGCCGAGGGCGTACGCCTCCGCGAAGTCGTGGACGCGCGATCCGAAGTCCATCCCCCGCGTCTCGGGGTCGGCCTCCGGGCCGGGCTCCGGTCGCTCGCCCGCGTCCTCGAACACCGACTCGTCTATCAGCGAGTGTGGCGTGTGACCGATCGGCCCGTCCGGCGCCGTGACCGCGAACGGGAGGTCCGCGTCGGTCGGTTCGCCGCGGTCGAGCGGCTCCACGCGGGGATCGATCTCCTCGACCGCGACCGGGAGTCCGTCGAGGAACGCGTTCGGGTCCTCGCCGGCCGCGAACACGACGTGGCTCTCCGCGCGCGTCACCGCGACGTAGAGCAACCGCCGCTCCTCGTCGTACCCCCGCGGCAGACAGCGCCTGATCACGTCGTACCGCCAGTCGTCGTACACGTGCGGGTGGGCGCCGTCCTCCGAGTAGACCTTCCGCCGGCGGAGCCCGACCGGGTCCCGGAACTGGATGACGCTCGACCCGCCCGCCCGCGGCGGGAAGCGCCCCTCGTTCATGTTCGCCATGACGACGATCGGATACTCCAGCCCCTTCGCCGTGTGAATCGTCTGAACGGTCACCGCGTCGTCGCCCGCGGACGCGCTGACGTCGACCGTGCCGCCGGTCTCGACGCCGCGCTCGATGTGCCGGATCAGGTCGCCGCGCGTCGCCGTCGTCGAGTCGTGGACCGACTGGACCGTGTGTAAGGGCACGTCCGCGACGTCGCCCGTGAACCCGTAGCGGTCGAGGACGCGGCGCGCCACCGCTCCGACCGACTCCAGGTCGCGGAGTTCGTCGCGGAACTCGGCCGGCCCGGCCGGGTACGACCCCGTCTCCAGGATGTGGTCAATCTCGTCGACCGCGTAGCCGATCCGTTCGAGCACCACCGCCCAGCCGCGCTCGGCGTCCGCGTCGAGGATCCGGAGCCACGCGAGCAGCAGCTTCGCCGGGTCGGTCCGGAACAGCTCGATCCCGCCGTCGTACGCCACCGGAAAGTCGTGCTCCGCGGCGACTTCGAGCAGCTCCCGCCCGTAGTCGCGGGTCCGCGTGAACACCGCGACGTCCCCGTACTCCGGCGGGCGCGGCTCCCCGTCCTCGCCCTCGACGGCGTAGTCGTCGTTGCCGACGATCTCCTGGACCTTCGAGAGGACGGCCTCGTGTTCGTCCTCGTGGCGGATCCCCTCGATCACGGTGTTGTCGAACGCGGCGTTCGCGGAGAGCTCGACCACGTCGTCGAGGGGGGCCTCGACGGTCTCGCCGCTCGACGCCGGCGTCGCGACCGCCCGCTCCGAGAGGTCGATCACCGACGCCGTCGACCGGTAGTTCTCCCGCAGTTCGATCCGGGTCGGGTCGGGCGAGTCGAACGGGACGCGATCCGCGTCGGCGTTGAGGTCCGCCGCGAACCGGTCCAGCCGCCCCTCGAACTCCAGGATGTTGTCCACGTCGGCGTACTGGAACGAGTAGATGCTCTGCTTCCAGTCGCCCACGACGCAGAGGTTGTCCGTCGCGGACAGGAGGAGCGCGAGCTTGAACTGGACCTCGCTCGTGTCCTGGAACTCGTCGACCATGACGTACTCGAACGCCGCCGCCTCCCGGACGCGCTCGTCCTCGCACAGGAGGACGAACGCGAACAGCTGGAGGAAGCTGAAGCTGAGGTAGTTGCGGCGCAGCGCGAACCGGAGGTACCCGAGGTAGGCGTCGTGGACGAACGCCTTGAGCGCCTCGCGGTCCTCGCGGAACACCGCATCGGCCACGTCGTCGTCGAGTCGCTTCGTCCCCCGACCGCCCCGGAGCGCCGACTTCGAGGGGGCGTCCGGGCGGTACGTCTTGTCGCGGCCGAAGCGGCTCAGGTCCTCGCGCAGGACCGACTGCTTCCGGCCGTCGTTGCGGGGCTCGTTCGCCGCGTCGAACCGCTCTTTGAACGCCTCGAAGTCCCCGTCGAGGTGAGACTCGCCGTCGCGGTACCAGCCGTCCGCGGCGGGGAAGACTCCCTTCGAGGCGAGCTCCCGGATCAGGTCGAGCAGTTCGTCCGGCGACGAGAGCACGCGGTAGAAGTCAGCGTGCTCCGGGTGGTCGTCGCGGAAGCCGCCGAAGAACTCGCGGAACCGCTCGGCCTCGATCAGCTCGTCGTCGAGGATCCGCGTCGAGCCCGTGATCCGCTCGTCGATGCCGAGGTGCGCCGGCGCGGCGTACCCGTGTTCCTGAAGCAGCTCGTGGCAGTGCGAGTGGAACGTCCGGATCGGGGCGTCGGCCAGCTCCCGCAGCCCGTAGGCGCTGCGGTCGACGATCCGCTCTTTCATCTCCGTCGCGGCGCTCCGCGTGAACGTCGCCAGCAGCACGTCGTCCGGGTCCGTCTCGGGCCGGTCGACGATCCGGCCGTAGCGGCGGGTGACGGCGAACGTCTTCCCCGTCCCGGGGCCGGCGTCGACGAGGTAGGTCCCCTCCGTGCCCTCGATGAGCTCCCGCTGCGCGTCGTTCGGCGTCGGCTCACTCATCGGTCGCCCTCCAGCAGCAGGTCGCGGTTGTCCACGCGCCGGTAGTTCGGCTCGCCCCCGAGCCCGTCGACCGGGAACCGCTCCTCGCCGGCGCGTCGGTCGTTGAGCTCGTCGAGGCGCTCGTCGACGAACGACTCGAAGGCGTCCAGGTCCTCGCGGAAGAACGCCCGCCTGCGGGCGCCGTTGAGCTCCCGGATCGCCTGGTCGACGCCCTTCTCGGCATCGACGCCCGCCGCGGTGGCCGCGTCGACGGCGTCGGTGAACCGCGCGGCGAACGCGGAGTCGCGCACTTCGCCCCTGTCGGTCGTCTCGGGGAACGTCAGCGGGGTCAGGACCTCCTCGTACGCCTCGTAGCCGAGGTCCGCGAACGTCTCCCGGCAGTCGGCGTAGCCGTCCAACAGCCGCTCGTAGGCCTCGCGGGAGGCGACGTACTCGTCGAACGCGACCGGGTGGTAGGTGACGGTCGTGAGCGCGTCGTCGAGGTCGGCCTCGCCCGCGATCACGTCCGCCATCGGTTCGAGGAAGTGGAAGAACGTGAACTCCAGCCGCTCGTCCGGGCGGACCGACCGGTAGTACGCGAGGTACAGCGCCGCCTGGAAGTTCGGCGCGTCCGCCGGCGGGTCGGTCGCCGCGCCGCCGACCACCTGCGAGGCCCGCTTCCTGCGCCCGCTCTTGTAATCGAGCAGGTGGGTGGGCGACCGCACGAGATCGATCTTCCCCTTCAGGCCGAGGGACGCGTCCTCGAACCAGCGCTCGGTGAGCGGCGAGTCGACCGGCTGGTCGAAGTAGTCGGCGAAGAAGTTCGTCCCCCACCCCGAGGCCGGCGTGAGGAAGTCGTCCGACTCGGGCGCCTCCTCGTCGAGGTACGCCGTTATCAGTTCGATGCCGACGCGGTACGTGCGGCGGCGGAGCGGCTCGTCGTCGGCCGCGAAGAACGCCGCCGTCTCCGCGAGCATCGCGTCGACGAGGTCGCCGGTGTCGGCCGCGGCGACCGCGTCGGGGTGGTTCGCGTAGAACTCCGCGAAGTCGTGGAAGAGGTTCCCCTCGACGAACCGCTCCCGGTCCGGCGCGTCGAGGAGCCGGTCGAAGAGGTAGTCGCGCGGGCTGTTGACGTAGCTGTTGAGCGCCGACTGGCTGACCGTCTCGACCGACTGCGGGTCCACGTCGGTCGGTTGCCGGTCGAAACCCCCGCCCGTCGGCCGCGGGCGGCGCCGGTGTTCGACCGAATCGAGGTCGCTGAACCGCTCGAACTCGTCGTCGAGGAGGTCCCCGAGGTACAGGCACGAGGTGACCGGCTCCCCGCCGGCCGCGTCCTGGACGAGGTAGTACCGCCGGTCGCCGCTCTGGAGCAGGCGCTGGAAGTCGGCGACGTAGCGGTCGAACTGCGCCTCGGTGTCGACCCAGGGCCGCTGGGGCGCCGAGTGCGTCCACTCCTCGCCCATGCCGAGGTGGAAGACGACGGGGCGGTCCACGTACGCGGACGACTTCGCGTCCGCGAGGAGGACCCCCTCGTTGTCGGTGTCGACCGGGACCTCGTACGTCTGGAGGTAGTACGCGAGCCGGTCGACGGCGCCCTCGGTCACGGGCTCGTCCGCGAGCCCCAAGCGCCGCAGCTCCTCGCCGAGGCGGCTCAGATCGACGCCGGCCTCCGTCGCGTACGCGTCGAGCGCCGCCGCGAACGTCCGGTCCGCGGCCGCGTCGCGGAACGACCGCAGCCACGCCGCGCCCGGCCCGTCGACCGCCTCGACGCGCCGCTCGCGGTCGGCGACCGGAACGTCGATCCCCAACTGCGAGAGGACCGGCGCGGCGTCGCCGACGGTCGTCTCGGAGCCCCGGAAGCAGAGGCGGAGGAGCCGGACGAACGCCCGGTGATGCGGGTCGTCGGCGAACCCCGGCCCGCCGTAGAAGGGGACGTCCGCCGCCTCGAACGCGGACTCGACGAGCGAGGAGTACCGCCCCCCGCCGTCGAGGACGACGGCGACGTTCTCGGCGTTGCTCGGGGAGACCGTCTCGAGGAGCGCGGCGACGACGTCCGTCGCCGACTCGAAGACGTGGAACGGCGGGGCGTCGAACGCCTCGTCGGTGAACAGGTCGACGCGGTCGAACGACTCGGGGAGGACGCCGCGTTCGAGCGCGGTCAGCTGGTCGTGACCGACGACGGCGACGGACCGCCCCTCGTCGATCTCGTACTCGGTGAGCCGCTTCGAGGTGGTCCGGAGCGTTCGCATGGCCTCGACGACCTCGCGGGTCGCGTCGTCGACGTAGGCGTCGTACTCGAAGACGGCGTCGAGGCGTCCGGTGTGTTCCCAACACTGGAGCACGTTCCCGACCGCGTACGCGACCGCCTTCCAGTCGCGGTCCGTCCGCGTGACGAGTTCGAGGAACGCCCGGCGGTCCTCCGCCTGTTCGCGTCGGCCGGCGGCGAGGCGGCGCGGCGTGGTCGCGAACGTCCCGAAGTGGGGGCGGTCGAGGCGGCGGTTGATCGCACTGGCGAGGGGGGCGTCGGGGGTGACGACGAGGTCGTACCCCTCGACCGCCGCGTAGAGTGACTCCGCCCGTTTCGCTCTCCGAATAGGCACGCCTACGGAGGATACGGACGAGTCACAAAAAGATACGGAAGGTGCCCGCGACCCCACAGGCTCGGTCACGCCCGGGGGCCGGGCGGCGGTCGGGATCGGCCGCTCGAATCCGGCGTGACCGTCGCCGGCACGGGCGACGGCGCCGGCGTGAGGGGACCGAGAGCGAGAGAAATGGTCCGGAGGCGGCTAAAACGCGTCCGAGTCGAGCACCCGATGCGGCACGTTCCGGTCGCGGAGCTTGGAGGTGTGTCGCGGTATCTCGTCGGTCACGGCGACCAGCAGGACGTCGAGGCCGAGCATCCCCGCCTCGGCGACGCCCTCCGCGGTCCCGAACCGGACGTCCGGGGAGGCGTCGCTCCGGGAGACGAGCGCGTACGCCTCCGTCCCGGCGACCGCGACGAGGCCTTCGTCCGGGACGTGCGTCGAGACCACGTCCGGGTCCAGGCGCTCGTCGTCGGTGACGGTCGGGACGGGGAGCACAGAGACGGTCCCCGTCTCGTAGTCGACGACGCCCTCGAAGTCGGCGACGCCAACGGCCTCACCCTCCGCCGCGCTCGTAACGGTGACCGCGGTCGCGGTCCCACCGGCGGGGTTGGCGTGGAGGACGCCGTCGCGCATCACCAGCCCGACCTCCCTCCCTTCCGCCACGTCGTCGAGCGCGATCGCGGCGTCGACCTCGACACTTTCCAACACGTCGGAGTTCACCCGTTCGAGGTACGTCTCAAGGTCGTCGGTCCGGGAGATGAGCCAGTCGACGCCCTCCTTGGTCACCTCGTAGCGCCCGCGGCCGCCCTTCTCGACGTAGCCCGACTCGACGAGGTCGCGGACGTAGTCGCTTACCGCCTGCGAGGTCACGCCGATCGCGTCCGCGATCTCCCCTTGGCTCACCGCCGGCTGGCGGGCCGCGATCTCCACGAGCACCTGATAGCGCGTCGCGCTCCGCTTGTTCTCGAGGACGTCCGGCGACCCCCCGCCCGCTGTGTCACCCATTACCGGACCGTGAGCCGCCACAACCAAAGTCTTGTTGTCTATCTCACGGCGAGATTGCGTTGCGTCCGGTTCTCAGCTCAGTAGGGAAACCTTGGTGTACACAATTCAACTCCGGTTGTCCAGTGATGCGAAAGAGTTGTATTCTGGACGGTGGCGACCGGGTCGCGGAGCGGTGCGATATCGACTCCGACCTGCCCGGACGTACTCAGGGCGGCGACGCGGCGGTCCGCGCGATTTCAGATGGTGGCGCCGTTCAGATCGGTTCCCGTGTCGATCCCGGTCGACACGGCAGATTCGGCATTAGTCGCGAAACGGTCGGTGAGTAAGTGGGCGCTACAGGATTTGAACCCGTGGCAACTTGGTCCGAAGCCAAGCACTCTGTCCAAACTGAGCTAAGCGCCCTCGCTCCGGGTTACTGCCGAGAGCGTGTTAAGTCCCGCGATCCGAACGCGCCGCCGCGCAGTCGGTCGGTCCGCGGGTCGCGCCGTCGGGGAGATCGATTCGGATCCGTGACACGTTCCCGCGATACGGCCGCGTGCGGATCCGCGCTCGACCGCGAATTCAGCGATCGAACGGGGTGTACCGCGGCGTCGAAGTCGGGCGGCGCCTCGCAAGGGGCGATCAAAAAGAATATTATTCGGAGCGGGCATGTTTCGGTAGTAGATGTGTCCTGGTCGTACGGCCTCTCGGCCGAACGAGTGGCTCGCGCCGTCGACGTCGCCCCCGAGGTGCGTCCATGTATGAGCTGACGCCGCATTTCGACGCCGAGGTCGAGCCCGGGACCAACATCCTGTTGACCGGCCCGCCGCTCAGCGGGAAGCGGTCGATCATGATGGACGTCCTCGCCGCGGGGACCGACCGCGACGAGGGCGCGATCGTCGTCACCACGAAGGATGGCGCCGACCGGGTGCTCCGCGACTACGAGAAGCGGACGCCCTACGAGCGGAAGCCGGTCGCGGTCGTCGACTGCGTCACCCGCCAGCAGGGCGGCGAGACCCGCGAGTCCGACCGGATCAAGTACGCCTCCTCGCCGGTGGACATGACGGGGATCGGGATCAAGCTCTCCGAGTTCCTCCAGGCGTTCGGCGACCGCGGCATCGAGCGGAACCGCGTGATGGTCCACTCGCTGTCGACGCTGCTGATGTACTCCGACCTCCAGACCGTGTTCCGCTTCCTCCACGTGTTCACGGGGCGGGTCCAGAGCGTCGACGGGCTCGGGCTGTTCAGCATCGACTCGACGGCCCACGACGACCAGGCGATGAACACCCTCAAACAGCTGTTCGACGGGATCATCACCGTCCCCGAGGACGGCGAGCCCGACATCCGGCTGCCCTGAGCGGGGAGTCGGCGCCGGCCACCGCCCCCGCCCCGACGCGCCGACCGAGGGATCCGCTTAATCGCGTCGCGACCCAACGACGAGCCATGCCCATCACCGACGACGCCGGACTCGACCGCCTGCTCGACGCCGAGACGATAGCGGTCGTCGGCTGCTCGACGACGCCGGGGAAGGCCGCCCACGACGTGCCGGCGTACCTCCAGCGGCAGGGGTACGAGGTGATCCCCGTGAACCCGTTCGCCGACGAGATGCTCGGCGAGCGGGCGTACGACGCGGTCGGCGAGGTCGAGGAGGCGATCGACCTCGTGGACGTGTTCCGGCCGAGCGAGGAGGTGCCGGACATCGTGGAGGCCGTCCGCGAGCGCCACGCGGACCGCGGCGACGCCGGCGCGGTGTGGCTCCAGCTCGGGATCAGCCACGACGAGGCCGCCGCGGCCGCCGAGTCCGACGGGATCGACGTGGTCCAGGACCGCTGTCTCAAGGTCGAACACGGTCGCCTGCGCGGATAGGGTTGCCCGCGCGGATAGGGCCGCCTGCGGAGATAGGACCTCCCCCGGAGCGGGACCGCGCGGGCGGCGCCGCGCCGCTCACCCCTCCCACTCCTCGAACGACCGGTAGACGCCCTTCGAGAGGTAGCGCTCGGAGGAGTCGCAGAATATCGTGGCGACCGCGTCGTGCGGGGCGTCGATGGCGCCGTCGCGGATGTCGCGGGCGACCCGCTTCGCCGCGATGGCGTTCGCGGCGGCCGAGGAGGCGACGAGCTGCCCCTCCTCGGCCGCGAGCCGGCCCATCTCCTCGTGGACCTCGCGGTCGGGGACCGCGATGATGTCGTCGACGATTTCGGGGTCGAACAGCTCGTTGCGGTCGATGTCGTGGGTGCCGATCCCCTCGGTCTTGTACTCCTCGTGCTCGACGTCCTCGCCGAGGAACTCGCGGTAGGCGGACCCGGCGGGCTCGACGGCGGCGACGTACGTGTCGGGGTCTCGCTCGCGGAAGTACTCGGCGAGGCCCATCAGCGTCCCGCCGGTGCCGCAGCCGGCGACGACCGCGCCGACCTCGCCGTCGAGCGCCGCGTCGATCTCGGGCGCGGTCGTCTCGTAGTGGGCCTCGACGTTGAGCGGGTTCGAGAACTGCTGGGGGACGACGGCGTCGTCGAGCTCCTCGGCGATCTGGTGGGCGCGGTCGATCGCCAGGCCCATCCCCTCCTCGCTCGGCGTGTTGACGACCTCGGCGCCGAGCGCGCGCATGAGCTGCTGTTTCTCGACCGAGAAGCGCTCGGGGACGACGAAGACGGCGTTCAGGCCGAGCTGTCCGGCCGCGACGGCGAGGCCGATGCCGGTGTTGCCGGCGGTCGGCTCGACGACGGTGCCGCCCTCGCCCACGTCGCCGCGCTCCAGCATGCGTTCGAGCATGTACTTCCCGATGCGGTCCTTGACGCTCGCGCCGGGGTTGAACGACTCCAGCTTGGCGTACACCGGCACCGCGTCCGGCGCGTCGTGGACGTCGACGAGCGGCGTCTCCCCGATCGTCTCCAGCACTGACGACAGGGGCTCCCGATGGTCGGTCATAGCCCGGCAAACGTTGCCGCCGGTTTTGTGTGTTGCCATCGGTCCGTCCGGTTCCGGGGCTCCCCGGCGAGGGCAGTCTTTGCCGAGAGCGGCGCGACGCGACCGAATCGGTTCGCGCGTCGCGGCCCGCGACCGTGTGACGCCGCGCCGCGGATCGAACACACTTATGCCGGTCGTCCGGCTCCGACCTGTATGAGCGAGACCGATGCGGAGGCCGAGGTGACGGTCATCCTGCCGGACGGATCAGAGCTGACCGTTCCGGCGGGGTCGACAGTCGAGGACGTCGCCTTCGAGATCGGCCCCGGGCTCGGTCGCGACACCGTCGCGGGGAAGATCGACGGCGAACTCGTCGAAAAGTACGCGGAGGTCCACGACGGCGCGCGGATCGAGATCGTCACCGACCAGTCCGACGAGTACCTCACGGTGTTGCGCCACTCCGCGGCCCACGTGTTCGCGCAGGCGCTCCAGCGGCTCCACCCCGAGGCGACGCTGACGATCGGCCCGCCGACCGACGACGGCTTCTACTACGACGTGACCGACGTCGACGTCGACGAGGACGACCTGGCCGCCATCGAGGAGGAGATGCAGGAGATAATCGCGGCGGACTACGACATCGAGCGCGAGGTCCGGTCGCGCGAGGCGGCGAAGGAGACCTACGCCGACAACGAGTACAAGCGACAGATCTTAGACGAGGAGGCCGACGGCGAGGAGGTCACCTTCTACGTCCAGGACGACTGGGAGGACCTCTGTCAGGGCCCCCACGTCGAGTCGACCGGCGAGATCGGCGCCGCGACGCTGTTGGAGGTGTCGGCGGCCTACTGGCGCGGCGACGAGGAGAACGACTCGCTGACGCGCGTGTACGGCACCGCCTTCGCGAGCGAGTCCGACCTGGAGGAGTACCTCGAACTCCGCGAGCAGGCCCAAGAGCGCGACCACCGGAAGATCGGCCAGGAGATGAACCTCTTCTCGATCCCGACGGTGACCGGGCCGGGCCTCCCGCTGTACCACCCGCCGGGGAAGACCGTGCTCCGCGAGCTGTCGGAGTTCGCGAACGAGCTCAACCGCGACCACGGCTACGAGGAGGTCGAGACCCCGCACGTGTTCCGAACGGAGCTGTGGAAGCAGTCGGGCCACTACGAGAACTACAAAGACGACATGTTCCTCCTCGACGTCAACGACGAGGAGTACGGCCTGAAGCCGATGAACTGCCCGGGCCACGCGACCATCTTCGACCAGCAGAACTGGTCGTACCGCGACCTCCCGCAGCGCTACTTCGAGAACGGGAAGGTGTACCGGAAAGAGCAGCGCGGGGAGCTGTCGGGGCTCTCGCGCGTCTGGTCGTTCACCATCGACGACGGCCACCTGTTCGTCCGGCCGGACCAGATCCGGGGGGAGATCGAGTCGGTGATCGAGATGATCTTCGAGGTCGTCGAGACGCTCGACCTGGAGGTCGAGGTCGCGCTGGCGACCCGCCCCGACAAGTCGGTCGGCGGCGACGAGATCTGGGAGTCCGCCGAGGAGCAGCTGCGCGACGTGCTCGAATCCGGCGGCTACGACTACGACGTCGAGCCCGGCGACGGCGCCTTCTACGGCCCGAAGATCGACTTCGGCTTCGAGGACGCCCTCGGCCGCGTCTGGGACGGCCCGACCGTCCAGCTCGACTTCAACATGCCCGACCGCTTCGACCTGACCTACACGGGCGAGGACAACGAGGACCACCAGCCCGTGATGATCCACCGGGCGCTGTACGGCAGCTACGAGCGCTTCTTCATGGTCCTCATCGAGCACTTCGACGGGAACTTCCCGCTGTGGCTCGCGCCCGAGCAGGTCCGCATCCTCCCCGTCTCCGACGAGACGCTCGGCTACGCCCACCGCGTGAAAAACGAACTGGAGGACGCCGGCTTCCGCGTCGAGGTCGAGGACCGCGACTGGACGGTCGGCCGGAAGATCCGCGCGGGCCACGACGACCGGCTCCCGTACATGGTCATCGTCGGCGACGACGAGCAGGAGGCGGGGACGGTCTCGGTGCGCGACCGCTTCGAGAACCAGCGCGGCGACGTCGACCTCGACGACTTCGTCGACCACCTCGTCGCCGAGCGCGACGAGAAGCGGACGGAACCCGACTTCGTCGACGCCGAGTGACGACGCGGCCGAGCGCGGGTCGCTGATCGGCGACGCCGCGCGGCCGTCGCGGCCGTCGCGGCGCGCCGGCGCTCACACCCGGTCGACGCCCGCGAACTCGAACCGCGCCCCGCCGTCGGCCGACTCGGTCACGCTGACCGCCCAGCCGTGTCCGTCGGCGATCTGCGAGACGATGTCGAGCCCGAACCCGGTGCCGTCGCTCGTCGTCGTGTACCCGGACTCGAACACGCGGTCCCGGTCCTCCGCCGGGATCCCCGGGCCGTCGTCGGCCACGTAGAACCCGTCTCCGTCGGAGAGGGGCCCGACCGTGACCGTGACCCCGTCCGACCCGCTGCCCGCGGCCCCGTGCTCCGCGGCGTTCCGGAACAGGTTCTCGAGGAGCTGCCTGAGCCGCTGCTCGTCGGCGCGGAGGGCGTAGCCGTCGCTCGCGACGCGGAGCGTCCCGCCCCGAGTGTCGGCCGTCTCCCAGGCGTCTTCGGCGAGCGCCTCGAGGTCCACGCGGGTCAGCTCGTCGACGCCACCGCCCTCGCGCGACAGGGTGAGGATGTTCTCGATGAGCGTGTCCATCCGCGAGAGGGCGCGCCGAACGGGCTCGACGTGTTCGCTCTCGCAGTCGTTGGCGAGGAGCTCCATCCGCCCGCGGGCGGTCGTCAGCGGGTTCCGCAGGTCGTGGCTCACGACGCTCGCGAACTCGTCGAGCCGGTCGCGCTCGCTCGCGAGCCGGTCGGCCGCGCGCCGCCGCTCCAGCTCGTAGCTCACCCACCGCGTCAGCAGCTCGACGAACGTCTGCTGCGTCTCGGTGAACGGCTCGTCGCGGGGGCTCGTGTCGGCGAAGCAGAGCGTGCCGAACCGCTCGCCCTCGACCTCGACGCGGCCGCCGACGTACGTCTCCAGCCCGAAGGTCTCGTACGCGGGATCGCCGCCCCACCCCTCCGCCGAGGCGTCGACGATCGTCAGGAGCTGGTCGTGTTCGAACGTCCGCTTACAGTACGCCTCGTCGAGGGGACACGTCTCGCCGGGCTGTAACAGGGGATGGGTGGCGTGCGAGACCTCGATGTGCTGGGTCCCGTCCTCGATCCGCGTGAGGAACCCGTTCGGCACGTCGAGGTACTCGCAGCCGATCGTCAGTATCTCCGCGACCTTCTCCTCGAATGTGCGGTCCTGATCGGACGACACCGCGTACAGCCGCTGGATCGCGCGGAGGCTCTCCTCCTGGCGTCGCTCCAGTTCGCGTCGCTCGGTGACGTCGTGGAGGTAGACGGAGAGCCCCTCGTCCGACGGGAACGCGCGCGCGTTGAACCACGTGTCGAGCGGCTCGTAGTAGGAGTCGAACGAGACCGGCTCCTGGGTCTCCATGGCGCGGTGGTACTGGTCGTAGAACACGGTTTCTCTCGACTCCGGGATCGAGTCCCAGATGTTCGCGCCCTCGACCGAGCCGTCCGGGCCGACGGCGTCGTCACTCATCGCGGACCGGAGGATCTCCCTGCCCCGCTCGTTCGCGAACACGATCCGCCAGTCGCCGTCGAGGGTGAAGAACCCGTCCGACATCCGGTCGAGCACCGTCCGGAGGTCTTTGTTCGACGCCGACTCGCCCGCGCCGTCGCTCATGTCTCGGCGCACGTGTCGCGGACGGTTAAGTTGGGGTGGATTCGGGACAAACCGTGGCTCGGCGGCGTCTCGGCCCGTGTGGGCTCGGCGACGCACAGACCGGTCCCGAGGCACGGGGTCGCCCCTTCCGTCGGCTTTTTGCGTTCGCTCGTCCGGGTATGACGTATGTCGAACCAGCAAGCCGAGCCCGGCGTCGACGACCGAGCGCCCGAAGTCGGAGAGCTGACGCCGCCGGACCGCACGCTGATGGGGCCCGGACCGAGCGACGTCCACCCGCGCGTCCTGAACGCCATGAGCACGCCGCTGGTGGGCCACCTCGACCCCTCGTTCGTCGAGATCATGGACGAGGTCCAGGAGCTGTTGCGCTACACGTTCCGGACGGACAACAAGTGGACGATCCCCGTCTCGGGGACGGGGTCGGCGTCGATGGAGGCCGCGATCGGCAACCTCGTCGAGCCGGGCGACACCATGCTCGTCCCGACGAACGGCTACTTCGGCGGCCGGATGAAGTCGATGGCCGAGCGCGCGGGCGGCGAGGTCGTCGAGGTCGACGCCCCCTGGGGCGAGCCGCTCGACCCCGTCGATGTCGAGCGCGCGTTCGACGAGCACCAGCCCGACGTGTTCGGGTTCGTCCACGCGGAGACCTCGACGGGCGTCCTCCAGCCGAGCGTCCCGGAACTGACCGACATCGCGCACGCCCACGACGCCCTAGTCATCGCCGACTGCGTCACCTCGCTGGGCGGCGTCGAGATGCGCGTCGACGAGTGGGGCGTCGACGCCGCCTACTCCGGCCCGCAGAAGTGCCTCTCGTGTCCGCCCGGCGCGAGCCCGCTCACGCTCAACGACCGCGCGATGGACAAGGTGCTCGACCGCGAGGAGCGCCCCCGGTCGTGGTACCTCGACCTCTCCCTCCTGGAGGGGTACTGGGGCGACGACCGCTCGTACCACCACACCGCGCCGATCACGAACGTCTACGCGCTCCGCGAGGCGCTGCGCCTCGTCGCCGAGGAGGGGATCGAGTCCCGGTGGGCGCGTCACCGCGAGGTCGCCGGCGACCTGAAGGCGGGCCTCCAGGACCTGGGGCTGGAGATGAACGCTCCCGACGAGTACTGGCTGCCGAGCCTCAACGCGGTGCGGGTGCCGGACGGCGTCGACGACGGCGCCGTCATCGACCACCTCCTCGACGAGTACGACCTGGAGATCGCCTCGGGCCTGGGCGACCTGGAGGGCGACATCTGGCGGATCGGCTGTATGGGCTACTCCGCGCGCCCGAAGAACGTCGAGTACGTCCTCGCCGCGTTAGAGGACGCGCTGGCGGCGCAGGGACACGAGGCCTGAACCGCGGTCCGGGCGCGCACCCGGACGCGCAGCCGACCCTGTCGAGACGAATCCGGGCGAGCGGCCGACCCAGTCGAGACGGACCGCCTCGCCGCCGTGCGAACCGGTACCACCGTTCCCTCCCGCTTTTTTGTCGGGGAGCCGACCGTGCCACCGTGACCGACGCTTTCGGACGCGCGATCCGAGACCACCACCGGGGCGAGCGAACGGCCCCGCTCCGCCAGGGTGACGGCGAGGAGACGCGCGAGCACCCGATCGAGGCGTTCTACTTCACCGAGTTCGACCCGGAGAGCGACGCGTGGCTCGCCTCGCGGCTCGACGGGCCGCTGGTCGACCTCGGCGCCGGGGCGGGCCGCCACGCGCTGCGGTTTCAGGAGCGGTTCGAGACCGTCGCCGTCGAGTCCAGCCCGGCGCTCGTCGAGACGATGCGCGAGCGCGGCGTTGCCGACGCCCGCGAGGGCGACATGTTCGCCCTCCGGGAGGCGTTCGAGCGCGACCGGTTCGCCGCGGCGATCGCGATAGGCACCCAGATCGGACTGGCGGGGTCGATGCGGGGGCTCTCCGCGTTCCTCGGCGACCTCGCGTTCGTGACGACGCCGGACGCGACCGCCGTCGTCGACTGCTACGACCCCGACCACCCCGAGGCCGCCGACCTCCTCGGCTACCGCGAGGACCCGACGCCGGGGCTCGCTGGCCGCGTCATGTGGTTCGCGTACGACGGCGAGCGGGACCCGACCCTCCGGTTCACCCTCTTCTCGCCGGACCGACTCCGCGAGGCGGCGATCGGGACCGGGTGGACGGTCGAGGCGGTCGACCGTTCGGGATCCGGCGAGGGGCCCCACTACCGCGCCGCGCTCCGGAAGCGGTAGTCGGCCGCCGCGGCGCTCGCTCCGCGAACGCGGCCGCTACCACGCGGTCAGCGCCGCGCGGCCGTGATCGGCGGCGAGGATCCCGAGGAACGCCAAGACGCCGGTGATCGCGAACGCGCCGCCGACGTAGAACACCGAGCCCATGCTCACCTCGACCATCAGCCAGCCGGCGATGAGCGGCCCGGCCACGGAGCCCGGACGCCACACCAGTTCGCGGATGCCGAAGCTGGAGGCGACGCCGCCGTCGTCGGTCCCCTCGTCGGCGAACAGCGCCATGCTGGCCGGCTCGCGAAAGGAGTCCGCGACGCCGAGCAGCCCGGAGAAGGCGACCAGCGGGAGGTACGCCGGCGGGAGGTCGCCGAGGACCGGCACCGTCACGCCCGCGCCGAGCGCGCTTCCGACGGCCGCGGAGAAGGGGATCGCGACCGCGACCGCGCCGTAGGCCCCGCCGCCGGCGAAGACGAACAGCGACCGCCCGTAGGCGTCGGAGAGCCGGCCGGTGAACAGCTGGCCGACCATGTTGGTCGCCTTCTCGGCGGTGACCGTCACCGCGACCGCGGTCGCGCCGACCGCGAGCCCGCCGGCGGCCAGTTCGGTCCCGGCGTAGATCGGCACCCACGTCCGCACCATCGTCACGGCGAAGGCGTACTGCGCGCGGAACGTCGAGATGGTCAGGATCTTCCGGTTCACCGCGAGGTCGCTGAACGGGAACCCCTCGACCCGCGTGGGGTCCGGGTCGAGTACGCCCCACGTGACGAGCCACGCGGCGACCATCAGCGCCGCGATGATCGCGAACACCGGCCCGAAGCCGACGGCGTCGTAGACGGCGCCCGCGCCGAGCGAGCCCAGTATGGAAGCCCCGAACGAGGCGGCGTTCGCCTTGCCGATCTTGTCGGCCCGCGTCCCGGCGTCGGCGATCTGACCGACGAGCGAGAGCGTCATCAGCCCCGCGCCGGTGACGACGAGCCCCTGGAGCGCGCGGACGAGGATGAACGTGCCCGAGGTGTCGACGAGCGGGAAGAGGGCGTACACGCCCGCGCCGACGCCGAGGACGCCGAGCAGCACGAGCCGCTTGTCGAACCGGTCGCCCGCCCACGCGAGCGGAACCACGGCGACCGTCTGCGCGAGCGTGAACCCGGTGGTGTACATCCCGATGATGAACCCGGCGGACACCGTGACCCCCAACACCGTCGTCGCCTGCGGGTCCAAGGTGTTGATGTACGTCGGCAGCAGCGTCAGCAGCGTGATGAACCCGAACCCCTCGGCGAACCGGGTGAGGTAGAGCGCCCAGAACTGCGATCGCTTCGCCCCGTCGTTCGCGCCCGCGTTGCTCACACCGGATCCGCGCCGACCGGTTCAAAAGGGGTTACGATTCGAAACGCCGCGCCGGACCGCCCCGCTCACATCGTGTCAGCGTACTTGTCCCGGCGGTAGAGGTCGATCTCGTGCGCCGACGACCCCGGCCGCGACGCCGCGAACGCGATGGCCTCCGCGACCTCCTCGGGCTCGGTGACGCCCCCCGGCTCGAACCGCTCTTCGAACGGTTCCCCGTCCTCGCTGCCGAACTCGGTCCGCACCTCCGAGGGGTTCACGACGGAGACGGCCACGCCGTCGTCGCCGGCCTGCGCCGCGACGCTGTGGGCGAACCCCCGGATCCACCACTTCGTCGCGGCGTACACGGGGTTGAACGGCCGGGGGAACTCCCCGGCGAAGCTGCCGACCGCGACCAGCGTCCCCTCGCTCTCCCGGAGGTGCGGGAGCGCCTCGCGCGTCAGGAAGAACGCCCCGTCGACGTTCGTCTCCTGCATCGCGAAGTACTCCTCGTCGGTCATCGACGCCACGTCGCTCCCGCGGGCGAGCCCCGCGTTGACGACGGCGACGTCGAGGCCGCCGAACGCCTCGACTGCTGCCTCGACCGCCGCCGCCGAGGTCGCCGACTCGCGCACGTCGCCGGCCGCGACGACCGTCTCGACGCCGTACGCCGAGCGCACGTCCTCCGCGACCGACTCCAGCGCCTCGCGCCGCCGCGCCACGAGGACGAGGTCCGCGCCGCGCTCGGCCAGCGCGTGCGCCGTGGCTTCGCCGATTCCAGAGCTCGCACCGGTGATTACCGCCGTCGCGCCGTCGAGGTCCGTCATGGGCCTTCGATCGGAGAGCGCGGAAATAAAACGTCGCGTCGAGGCGAGCCACTGCGTCGCCGTCGCTCTTCGGTTCAGGGTACGGGCCGGGCGCGATTGACATCAGCGCTGAGGACAACGCCTCAGCTGCGTTCGCCTCAGCAGAGACATCTGCGCTCGACATGAAAGAAGCAGTCGCTGGTGCCGGTGCCGTCCTTGCTGGTGCCGGCGTCGCCGGCCTTGCTGGCGCAGCGAGCGCTGCTGCGGACTTCGAGAGCGCGATGGTTGAGGTGGAGAAGGTGACGAATCCGGAGACAGCCGAGGCGATGTCGGGCTCCATCCGGGAGCTGGCTGAGACGATCCCACTCGCACAGAGCAAACTCGCGAAGCTCGCTGCGGACGCGGGCCGGTTCGGGGTGGAAGGCACCGCGAACATGGAGCGGTTCGTCGAGGCGACGGCGAAGATGGCCTCCGCGACGAATATGAACGCCTCGCAGGCTGGCCAGGCGTTCGCGAAGCTCACGGAACTCACCGGGACGCCCATCTCTGAAGTCGAGAATCTCGGTTCCGCCATCAACGAGCTGTCGAATAACACCGCCACGAGCGCTCGGGAGATCTCGCAATCGATGCTCCGTTCCGCGGGCGCACTCTCACAGCTCGGGTTGAACCAGACAGAGATCGCTGGGATGTCAGCAGCACTCAACGAAGTGAGCGAATCCTCAGAGCGTGCTGGGACACGACTCCGCCGGCTCGGCCAGGAGATGATGAACCCGAAGAACGCCAGCGCCCTCGCGTCTGCGCTCGGGATGACGACGGCTGAGTTCGAGACGTTGCGCGAGGAGTCGCCGGACGAGCTCATCCTCCAGATGGCGGAGGCGATGGAGTCCGGTGGCAAACAGGCAGACGCACTCAAGAACGTGCTCTCGACGACGTCACGACAGGCGCTGGCTGGGATGGCACAGAATCTCGAGGGAGCTCGCAACGCACTCGAGATGTCTAGTACCGCCTACGAGGAGAACACCTCCGTCCAGGAGGAGTTCAACGCTGCCTCCGACACGTTCAACAAGCAGCTCCAGACGCTACAGAATCGCCTCCGGAACGTTGCCATCGTGATGGGCAACCAGATCCTCCCGGTGCTCATCGACGCGATGGACGCGGTGACACCACTCATCGACGCGTTCGCGGACGTAAACGAGCGCCTCGATGGGATGCCAGCATTGCTGGCGACTGTCGGTGTCGCACTGACGGGACTTGGTGCGATCGCCGTGAGTGTTGGCCCCGCAATTGTGGGCGCACTCTCACCCGTCCTTGGCCCTGTCGTAGCCATCACGGCTGCTATTGGCGCACTCGGATACGCCTGGAAGACTAATTTCGGCGGGATTCGCGACGCCACAAAGCAGGCCTGGAGTACACTCAAACCGCTGTTACTCAGTGTCAAGCGAGTCTTGCTAGAAGTGTTCGACGAATACGCGATGCCGATGTTCAAGGAACTCCGATCCGTCGCGAAGGCGGAGTTCCGAGCGATCGAAAAGCAGATCGTCCCGACGATGAACCACATCGGCAACGTCGTTACGAACGTTCTCTCCGCTGTCGGCACATTCTGGGACACCCACGGAGAGCGAATAAAGAAAATCGTCGGGGCGTACTTCGGGTATCTTGAGCTGACGATCGCGACGACGATGCGGGCGATTTCGGCGGTGGTTCAGTCGATCCTCGCGCTCATGCGAGGCGACTTTGACGAGGTGCTGGACATCATCTCGCGGTTCTGGACGAAAACGTTCAACGACATCCTCGCCTTCGTGAACGGGCCCTGGATGTCGGGAGTTAAGGCTGCCTTCGGACTCTTTTACGAGGTTGTTACTGGCGTCTTCAAGCAGCTCTACAAGTTCCTGATCGGCGGATCGCTCGTTCCCAAAACGTTCAACGAGATTCTCGCCTTCCTTACCCAGTGGATCGCTCGTGCCAGGAAGACGTTCAATTCCTTCCTGAACCGGCTCTTTTCAATCTGGAAGCGCGGACTGACACGCGTCTATACCTTCTCCAAAGACATCTTCGAGCGGGTTACAGGCTGGGTTCAGGGCACAGGTGCGATGCTGTTCGAGTCGGCTTTCGGCTCCGTTCTCACCAGCATTGTTGGTGTCGTCGACGACATCAGAGCCGAGATCAACGCCATCGTCGACACTGTCATTACGCAAATTCAGGAAGCGCTTGACTTCGCCACAGAGCTGAACAACTTCAGCTTCGATATCGACTGGCCAGATCCCCCCGAAATTGTTGAAGACGCGTTCAACGGCGAACTTGACATCGACTGGCCCGATCCACCGGACATCGGTGCCCTCGGTAGCGGTGATGGCTCGTCAATTGCGAGCCTCGCCTCAGGAGGCCTCGTTACTGAGCGCACGCTCGCAATGGTTGGAGAAGGCGCTGAGCGCGAGGCTGTCCTCCCACTCTCGAAGCTCTCCACGTATCTCGACACCGCGTACGAAGTCGGCGCCGACACAGTCTCTCCGTCGGCCCAGTCGGGCGGACAGTCGGCCTCGTCGGCGCTGACAGCCACCCTCCGCGTCGAAGGGGACGGCGAGCTCGCGGAGCTCATCCGCGAACACGCTGAGCTCGTTGTCGAAGAGCGCGACGCCTCGAAGCGCGCCCGTATCGCTCGCAACTAACTCCCTTTCTTCCGATCATGACTGACAGTTCTTGGACGATCCATACGAAGTCGAACGGCAGCGTGACGCTTCCCGGTGCCATCGGTGACTCGATGCCGACGTTTGGCGCCGGACGCGACGTCACCCTGCTGTTGTTCGCAGCCGACAGTGACGATACTGCGTATCAGACACTGCGCGAGTACGCCCGATACACGAACGAGTCCACCTCCAACACCGGCATTGACATCCACGGCAAGCCCTGGTTCTACGAGTCAATCCACCCGACTGCCGACTACGAATCAGCGCTCGTTCGTTTGGAACCGGGTGCGGATATCGGGGATCTGCGTGGCTGGTGGTGCGTCATCACTGACGCGTCTATCCAAACAAACGCAGTTGGCACAGCTCCGCGTGTGTCCGTGACGTTGTACGTCCTCGCAGAGGCAGCGGAGTACACTGATCGGCAGCTCGTGACAGACGAGTTTGAGGCTGGATTATGACGCAGCACGGTACTGTCCTCACAATCGGTGGCCAGCTTGGTGACGACAGCGCCACCGTCTTCGAGAACCTCGACGATGTCCAGTTCACCGACGCAGCGTCGTCGATGGGATCGTGGAGCGCCACCGTTCCGTCCGACGGTGGCTTTGCTGACGCTATCTTCGAGGACATCTACATTTATCACGAAGATGATATTCTTTTCGGAGGCGAACTGGAATCGTTTGACGACGACTACAGTGCTGGGACGACGACACTCTCGGGCCGTGGTGCGCTCGTCACACTGGATCGGGTAACAGACACCGTCACCTATTCTGATACGACGGTGTACGAGGCGCTCCGCGACGCGTGGAGCAACACACAGTTCGACGTCAGCGTGCTCCCCCCGAACCGGGAGTTGTTCAACAAAACGTACCCCAGCGAAAGCGATCACATCCGAAAGTGGGGCTGGGAGGGTGACGACGACGGCCTGACTGGGATCGACACGAGTGGTGCGTTCGTTGAGCGCAACCGGCTCGTCATTGACGATCCGAACTTGATGCTTGACGACACGAACGGTGGGACGCAGTACCCGTCAATCCGTCCGGACACGTCAGTGCGCTACTTTGCGATGCTCGTTGAGACGGCGTCGCCCGTCACTGAATTCAAGGTTGGACTGAAGCAGATGAATCTGTCTGGAACGCAGTGGGACACCGTCTCGTACGACACGCCCCAACGGTTCCACGTCTTCCACTTCGAGTTCGCAGACGGCGACGATCGGTACCGTCCAATGCTGGAGACGACTGGGGAGACACTCGAGATCCTCCGGACGGAACTGATGGCGCCGGATCCGGATGGGTTCGCAACAATCGACGAAGTGGAGCTCGAAGGCACCGTCTTCGAGAATCTACAACGGCTCCACGAACTCGGCGCGTACACCTTTACCGTTCGTGACTACGGGACACTCGATATCGAGGCCGTCCCAGTCGGGACGATTGCCCGCGAACCAGACTGGCGGGTGACGGACGCAACGCGGACACTGGACTTCACTGACTATGCCAACGTGGTGACTGTCCACGGGCGCACGCGTAATGACGGGACACAGGCAACTGCGACACGAAAGAACCAGTCCGAGATCGACGAGCTCGCAGCGCGTGGTGTCGGCGACAACGGCGAAATTCAACACTTCGAGAAGAATCCTGAGTTGGAGACGCAATCTGAGGTGGACTCACGCGCCGAACGATTGCTCGAGGAGTCCGTCAACGAGCGCGATGAGGCTGGCACACTCGAGATCGCGCCCCAGTACGTGGCACCCGGCTTCACGTATCCCGTCAGCAACTGGGGCGACGCCTTCCAGTACGGCAGTCAGATCGGGACGAACTCGCTGTACTTCGACGGAACGAGCCACGCCGAGTTCGAGTTCACGTATTCTTCGTCTGATGGGCCAGACGGTGGAGTGTGGACGACGGAGTTGTGGCTTCACCCAGACTGTATTGCGTCGTTGAATGCCGATGAGTGGGTAACGCTCCTACACGTCCAAAATGAGACGGCTGAAGCAGAAATCCGGCTGTATGGTGATGGGAGCATCAACGTCGGTGAGCCGGCAGGATCAGCGTACATGACGCGGACTGATCCGGGCGTGCTCCGCGATGGGGACGCACAACGGCTGTCTGTCGTCTGGCGCCACGACGAGCGCCGAGTGTACGTCGACGGCCAACTTGAGGCCGAGTACTCAAGCGCCAATCCAAGCGAGTACGATCAGATCTATGTCGATGCTGACGGTGCGACGTGTTACATCGGCGCCGACGGCGACGGTAATCACCACTACACTGGTGGCATCGACGATGTTCGATTCTGGGTAGACTCAGGGCCCCGTTCGCAGGCTACGATCCGCGAGACGTACGACATCGATCTCCTCGAAACGGAAGCAGATCTGGGTGCGATGCCAGTGTACTTCCGATTTGACGATATGACGGATCCGTCGACGTTCATCAACGACGGCGACGTGGCCCAATACAATACTGACACCACCAACGCCGGTGCCGAGTTCCAGGACGCCTTCGGGCAGCTCGAAGAGGTACAGTATTCGCTCGGCACTGGCGACACAATCTCACTCGACTTCGACATCTCCGGGCGTATCGATACTGAGTTGATCAAGACACAGCGTACCTCGCGCTCGAACCGGCGCTCGCTGTAGGCGTTAACCAACACCGTGCCCCCCAAACGGGGCTGCGTTGGTTACCACGTCTCCCAGCGGGAGACTGCGTAACACGGCTTCTCGATGAGAAGCGTGGTTAATTACCCGACTGTCGCCCCAACGAGGCTGAGTTTTCTACATGGCTGACATTCCAATCGGACTCCTCGACACGATGATTGCGTTGACAGCGGGCGCGCTGTTCACGCTTGTTGGTATCATCTATCGTCGGCTCCGCAAGCGGATCGCCGAGCTTGAGGAAACACTCGAAGAGGTGGTCGCAACTTATCGACGTCAAAGGCGACATCAACACGACGTTCACGTGGATGTTTGGCGAGGAGGCGGATCCGACAAACGGCGGGATTGCCCAGGAGATCGAGACGCGATTCGAGGAGGCCGAGCGTCGTCGCCAGCTGCTCGAGGACAGAGTCGATGCGATTATCGACGAACTGCACGACGCTGAGGATCTCGACTTCGAGCGCGACGATGTGTAAAATGCTTTAATTTACAACATTATGCCTCCTGAATAGGTACACTGGCATCACAATTAGGTTTAACAACGGAATAACAGATCCAATTCCCCATAGAATCGCACTCGGATCCCAATTAGTATAATATTCTAAATGTTGTGAGTCGAAGTAAATAGCGATTGGGGGTAGCACCCAAGCTACAAGCCCCATTAAGCCTACGAGAAAATCCAACTGAGCTGGGGCATTACCCGCGAGAATAAGCGCACCGAGCCAAAGAGCTAACCCAAGTCCCACCGCGTAATGCCACGAGTCAGATGTAGTAGGCTCAGTCGATACATCTGTGGGGTTTACTTCAGGGTTATTTGATGCCGAGGAAGGAGACATCCCTTGTGACGGAGGATCAGTCGGTTGGCTGATAGTATTATTTGACGTTCCAGATCTGCTCCCACCACTTTCAGTTCCTCTAGAAGTGGAGTTGGGCTCAGAAATAGCTACACCGCACTCAGGACAGAATTTTGAATTTTGTTTGATGAGCTCTCCGCACTCACGGCAGTACTTTTTATCGTCTGGTTTTTCCGTCATTTTGATCGCTATTGGCCATTACATGTTAATTGTAAATAAAATCTAGTATACATTGTCTTAGCAACATATAATCGAGGACAAACGGCCCGATGACGCTCGGGGTGGGATCCGAGTAGAGGGTGCCTGTCAGTCTCTTTCCGCCACCCCGGCAGTTCGACACGGGTGGGTGTGTGTGTCACATGTACTGTTCGGCTTGGAGCGACTGATATTCAACGTCGGACTCCAGCAACTGTTTGTCGAGTAACCGGATGTCGCCGAGGGGGAGGTACCACACCTTGTCATCCTCCAATCCGAATTTCGGTTGTAATCTGACATTGAAATCCTCGGCCAGTGCCGGGATCATCTCTTTTAACAGGTGTTTGAACCACCAGAACTCGACATCAGTCATCTCCCCAGTAGATTCTAATCTGACTGTTGGGGCGATCCCATCTCCATGCTTTGCTTCGTGACAGCGCCGACAGAGAGTGCTTAGATTACTCAGCCGATCGGATCCCCCAGCACCACGCGGGACATTATGATCGGGATCAAGTGTCTGTACATCTCCAGTTCGGCCCAAGCAACAGGTACATCGTTGCTGATCGCGGGCGAACACAGCATTCCGCTGTTCCGTCCAACTTTTGCGTTCGAGTGACTTGCTCATGTTTGGGGGTACAGCAACGGTGTGATGCTTGTCCAAGGCCCACCGGTGCTGTATTTCTCCATCTACTGATCGCTTCTCCGGGCCAACTCGTATCTGCGTCCTCCGACACCAGTACCATTGAGAACCATACTATTAAGTGTAACGCGTAACAGTATAGAGTACGGATGGAATACAAAGATATCTCTGCCCTGTTAACGCCGGGGCAGCGGGACTATCTGCTGGGGGACTCGGATATTGATGCTGGCTCTGCCAACGAGCGAGCTACGAGAGCACGGATCCGAGATCGATTGACTCAGGGTGTGGGTGATCTTGCAATCCTCCAAGCAAATCTTGAGTCAAGGGACGTTGAGCAGGCGTTCGATCCCATCGATTTCAATGATATCGAGCCGGCACTGGCGTTGATTCTGGACGGTGTTTCTCGTGTCAGTAAGTATCAGCATGGCACAAGCGAAGGACAGCTTCCTGATGATGAAATCAAAGATATGTTCGCAGCATTCTACGCTGGTGCGCTGAAAAGTATGTACGTGAAGCGTGGAATCGAAGTAGAAAACATCACAGTGGACATCGACATTGAGCTCGGGAGCAACCTTACAGATGTCTCGAAGGAAAATCTCTCAGAGATGCCCAACAAGCGTCTTATACAGCTTTGG